>NZ_JAFKRH010000015.1 GCF_019038465.1 Synechococcus sp. CCY 0621
ACCGACCAGAGGGCCGCGCGGATGGCCTCCTACCCGGGGGCGGGGCAATCCGCAACGCCAGATCGTCGGTACGACGGAGGAACGGATCTCCCCATGGCCCCACCCCCCTCCCCTTCACGCTGGCGCCAGCTGCTGCTGCTCGCCGCCATCGCCCTGGCGGTGGTCCTGTTCTTCGCGCTGGGCCTGCACCGCCAGCTCACCCTGGAGGCCCTGAAGGCGGCCCATGGCGCCCTGCTGGAACAGCGCCGCCAGGCCCCCCTGCTGGTGGCGGGCGCCTACCTGCTGCTCTACGTGCTGGTGGCGGCCCTGTCGCTGCCGGGGGCCGCGGTGCTCACCCTGGCCGGGGGGGCGCTCTTCGGGGTCGGGCTGGGCACCCTGCTGGTGTCGTTCGCCTCCAGCATCGGCGCCCTGCTGGCCTTCCTGGTGGCCCGCACCCTGCTGCGGGAACCGGTGCGGCGGCGGTTCGCCCGCCAGCTGGCGCCGATCGAGGCGGGGGTGGCGCACGATGGGGTGCTCTACCTGCTCAGCCTGCGGCTGGCGCCGGTGTTCCCCTTCTTCCTGGTGAACCTGCTGATGGCGCTGACGCCGATCCGGGCGGCCAGCTTTTACTTCACCAGCCAGATCGGCATGCTTCCCGGCACGTTCGTCTACGTGAACGCCGGCACCCAGCTGGCCCAGCTGCGCGGGGTCGGCGGCATCCTCAGCCCGCCGCTGCTGGGGTCGCTGCTGCTGCTGGCCCTGTTCCCCTGGCTGGCCAAGGCGGCCCTGGGCCGCTGGCAGACCTGGCGGCTCTACCGGCGCTGGCGGTGGCCGCGCCGCTTCGATCGCAACCTGATCGTGATCGGCGCTGGCGCGGCGGGGCTGGTGACCGCCTACATCGCCGCCACGGTGAAGGCGCGGGTGACCCTGGTGGAGCGCGGCGCCATGGGCGGCGACTGCCTCAACACCGGCTGCGTGCCCAGCAAGGCGCTGATCAGCTCGGCGCGGCTGGCGGCGCGCCTGCGCCGGGCCGACCGCTACGGACTTGAGCCGCTGGAACCGCGGCTGAGCGTGCGGCGGGTGCTGGAGCGGGTGGCCGCCAAAGTGGCGGCCGTGGCCCCCCACGACAGCGTCGAGCGCTACGAGGGCCTGGGGGTGGAGGTGCTGCGCGGCGAGGCCCGCCTGCTCGATCCCTGGACGGTGGCGATCCGCACCGACGCGGGCACCGAGCAGCGGCTCACCGCCCGGGCGATCGTGCTGGCCACCGGCGCCGAACCGGTGCAGCCCGACTGGCCGGGCAGCGAGGCGGTACCCCTGCTGACCAGCGAGACCGTCTGGGGCTGGCTGGCCCAGTGCCCGCTGGAACGGCCGCGGCTGGCGGTGCTGGGGGGCGGGCCGATCGCCTGCGAACTGGCCCAGGCCCTGGCCCAGCTGGGTCTATCGATCACCCAGATCCAGCGCAGCGACCGCCTGCTGCGCAAGGAGGACGCCGATGTGGCCGCCGAGGTGCAGCAGGCCCTCGAGGAGGACGGCGTGACCCTGCACATGGACACCGAGGTGCTCGGCTTCGAGCGGGATCCCGCCCCCGGCGGGGCGGTGACGGTGCTGGTGCGGCAGGGGGAGCGGCGGGAGCGGATCGCCTGCGACGCCGTGCTCTGTGCCCTGGGCCGCCGTGCCCGGCTGCAGGGCTACGGCCTCGAGGAGCTGGGCATTCCCACCGGCGCCACGATCACCACCAACGCCTTCCTGCAGACGCTCTACCCCAACATCTACGCCGCCGGCGACGTGGCCGGGCCGTACCAGTTCACCCACACCGCCGCCCACCAGGCCTGGTATGCGGCGGTCAATGCCCTGTTCGGCCAGCTGCGCTCCTTCAAGGTGGACAACCGCGTCATCCCGCGCACCACCTTCACCGATCCGGAGGTGGCGACGGTGGGGCTCACCGAAGCCGAGGCGGCGGCCCGGGGGGTGGCGGTGGAGGTGACGCGATTCCCCCTGCACGAACTCGACCGTGCCATCGTCGAGAGCGCTGAACGCGGGTTCGTGAAAGTGCTCACCCCACCGGGCAGCGACCGGATCCTGGGCGCCACGATCGTGGCCGAGCACGCCGGCGAACTGCTGGCCGAGTTCGTGCTGGCCATGAAATGGGGCCTGGGACTAGGCAGGATCTTCGGGACGATCCACGCCTATCCCACTCTGGCCGAGGCCAACAAATACACCGCCGGTGTCTGGAAGAAGCAGCGGGTACCCCAGCACCTGCTGCCCTGGCTGCGCCGCTACCACGCCTGGCGGCGCCAAGGCTGAGCCCCCGCGCACCGCGACACACCGCTCCCACCCAACCCCCTGCGACCCCTCCCCGATGACCAGCGCCGCCGATCTGCACCGCAGCGTTCAGGAGTACTACGGCTCCACCCTCAGCAGCAGCGCCGACCTGCGCACCAGCGCCTGCTGCGACGCCAGCAGCGTGCCGCCGGCGCTGCGGCCCCTGCTGGCCCGGATCCACCCCGAGGTGCTGAGCCGCTACTACGGCTGCGGCCTGGTGGCGCCGCCGCTGCTGGAGGGCCTGCGGGTGCTCGACCTGGGCTGCGGCAGCGGCCGCGACGTGTACCTGCTGGCCCAGCTGGTGGGGCCCGGCGGCGCGGTGGTGGGCGTTGACATGACGCCGGAGCAGCTGGCGGTGGCCCGGCGCCACGTCGACCACCACGCCGAGGTGTTCGGCTACGCCAACGTGCAGTTTCTGGAGGGCCGCATCGAGCAGCTGGAGGCCCTGCCCCTGGAGCCCGGCAGCTTCGATCTGGTCATCTCCAACTGCGTGGTCAACCTGTCGGCCGACAAGCTGGCGGTGCTCAACGGGGTGCGGCGGCTGCTGAAGCCCGGCGGGGAATTCTTCTTCGCCGACGTCTACGCCGACCGGCGCGTGCCCGAGGCCCTGCGCCACGACCCGGTGCTGCACGGCGAATGCCTCAGCGGCGCCCTCTACTGGAACGACTTCCTGCGGCTGGCCCGCCAGGCCGGCTTCGCCGATCCGCGCCTGGTGGGCGACCGGCCCCTGGAGATCACCGACCCGGAGCTGGCCGCCCGCACCGGAGCGATCCGCTTCTTCTCCGCCACCTACCGGCTGTTCCGGATCGGGGCCCTCGATGACGCCTGCGAGGACCACGGCCAGGCGGTGATCTACCGCGGCAGCATCGCCGGCCACCCCGACGCCCTGCCCTTCGACAAGCACCACCAGATCGAAACGGGGCGGGTGTTTCCGGTCTGCGGCAACACCTTCCGCATGCTGGCGGAGAGCCGGCTGGCGCCCCACTTCGAGTTCATCGGCGATTTCAGCCGCCACTACGGCCTGTTCGAGGGCTGCGGCAGCGCCATCCCCTTCGATGTTGCGCCCTCCTCTAGCGCCGACGGACCCGCGCCCCAGCCGACCGCCGCCGGCGGCTCCTGCTGCTGAGGCGACGGCCCACGGCTCGCAAGGGCCGCGGCAGCCGCGGGATCGGATCGCCGTCCTGGAGCAGATGCAGCCAGCTGCTGGCCTCCAGGCCCACGAAGGCCGCCAGCAGCAGGGGCCGCTGGGAGCCCCAGAGCTCCCGGCCCCGCTGCACCAGCTCGCCAGGCGCCGGGGCGCCCAGGGGCCCGAGGGCGGCGCAGGCGAGCAGCATCAGCGCCGCCAGCCACAGCAGCCGCAGGCTGGTGCCCAGCAGGGGGCTGTGGGAGAGCAGGGAGCGGTGGCTGAGCAGGCGCCGGTAGGGCCACCACAGCAGCCGCAGCGGCCCCCAGCGGCGGGTGGCGTTGGAGCGGGTGTCCAGGTCGGGGGAGAGCCAGAGGCCACCGAGCAGGAAGGCACCGGTGGCGACAGCCACTCCCACCGGCCCCAGAGCCGGCCACCAGAGCAGCCCGAACGGCAGAGCCAGCCGTCGGGTGGCGCGATCGTGGCTGCGGCCGCTGGCCATGGCCTGGGTCCGGACGCTGCCGGCAAGGTACCGGCCATCGGTGCGCGGCGCCCCTTCCGCCAGAATGCCGCCATCGCCCGATTAGCTCAGCGGTAGAGCGCCTGCCTTACAAGCAGGATGTCGCTGGTTCGAAACCGGCATCGGGCATCTCTCTCAGAATCTCAGATCCCAGGCCAGAACCGCGTTTTACCAAGGGTTCTCGGCCAAGGCGCCCCGAGACAGGAGCGGACAGAATCGGACCGATTTAGTCCTTATGGGCTAGCTTTTTACCCAGGATTTACCAGGGGCGAAAAACTGCGATGGCCTGCCCTCCGTGGCAACACGATCTGAGCCGCGCTTTCAAGCGGCATCGGGCGGGCCGCAGCGGCTGGTATCTCCAGGTTCATGGCGACCGCCTGCGGCTGGTGAGCAAGGAGTTTCCCCCCCGTCCTGGCGAGCAAGCCGCCGCTGGACCGAAGCAAAGGGCGCTCACCTTGTCCACTCCGCCAGGGCCCTCTACGGCCGCCACTGCCTTGGCCGAAGCCTGCGGGGTGTTCGATGCCGTCATGGCGGCCAGCTGGTCCTGGCCTCATCCCGATGCCACACCAGCGGCGGATGACCCTGGTCACTTACAGCCCAGCCACCTCCGCCGCCTGACCCGACAACTGCGCGAGCAGTTGGTTGGGGAACAGATGCAGGCCGGCACCTGGGAGCGGACCTGGCAGCCATACCTCAACCGGATAGCCACCACGGCGGAGGAGCGCAACTGGGCCGACGATGAGTCATTCCTGGCCGCCTTTCTGCGGGGCTGGCCGCCAAACAGCCGCAGCCGGCAGATGGCCTACGACCGTGCCCGCAGGCTGTGGAAGGAGGCCGGCTGGAACTGGCCGGAGGAGTTGAACTCGCTTCGAGGGAACGGGAAGGCTGTAGCGGCAGCGGAGGGGGTGAGGAGCTTCACCGATGACGAGATTGATCAACTGCGTGTGTCCATTCAGCAGAGCCGTCTGACTGCTGCTGACGCGGTGGCCTGGGACTGCATGATCGTGTTCGGTCTCCGCCCAAAGGAGCTACAGGGTTTGGAATTAGAATGGAGAGATGGCCAACTAGTGGCGGTCGTTTCGCGCAGCAAGCGGTCCAGCCGGGGAAGCAGTGGTGCACGCGTCGTACCAGCGGTCCCTCCCGCTGGTTGGCAATCGGACTGCCATGGATTGCTTGCACGGTGGCGGCAAGAAGGGCTTCCGCAATCCTTGCTTTCGGCTAGATCACCTGGGCAAGTCCTGACACAGCAGCTGCGCCGGTTACATCTGCCTGAGGAGCTGACTTCTTATGGCCTCCGTCATGCCTTCGCACTCCGGTTGGGCCTGGACCTTGGGTTGCACGTCAGGGAAGCAGCCGAGCTGATGGGACACTCCCCAGCAGTACACCTGTGTACCTATGGGCGGCGATTAGACGCGCCGGGACTCCTTGCAAAGGTGGCGGCAATCTTAACGGCTCGATAGCCGCTAGTTGCGAATGAGAACACATTGATGGCCAGCAAATAGTGGCATCTGGGCGAGACCGTGATAGCCTGCATCGCTTACTTGCGATTTCCCGATAGATTATGTTAATCGAGTGGCGCTCATAATTCACTAATCCAGCTACTAAAGCCTAAGGAATCGCACGAGAGCCTGTCATGCTTTGCCGGAATTCACCATTTGGATGAATTTGGCAATTTGGGATGCGTTGTCCTGCAGAAGATTGGAGATGATTCTATGATTTTCATATGGGATATTCTGCTGTGGCGTAACTTCCCTAATTGCCTTGGTTCCATTTTTGAGTGCATTCAACAATGGAAAGGCTACTTCACGCTGCTCTCCTTCATGCCCTAAAGTCACAGTGAGTGAGGCAATTCTATGGCTGTTTCTGCCGAAGCCAATTAGATCACTGGGATCTACCTTTAATGTCTTTGCTGGCTCATCAGAAATATATTGGAAACGCAGGGACAAGACCGAGGCTGAGGGATCAAAGCCAATAACACAGGCCTTAGGAATGTCGAATTGAGAGACACTTGTGTCTATAATTTCCTTGGAGAATTCCAAGGCAAATGGTCTTTCGGAAACTGCCATGGCTTAGATTGTCCCTAGGATTGGTGAAATAGCAGAAATAAATACACGAAACGCATGTTTGTATGCATTATTCTTGGGAATGACAGTATTGGTACTGTCTAGAATTAAGACTCCCCATCGCTTCCCGTTTAGCTCTATGCTGATAGCCGCATATGCCTTCGCATTATAGTTCATTTCTATTGCCTTGTCTACAGGGACCCTTACGAGATTGAAATAGTCTTGCTTCTCTTTGTCTGTCATGGTGGGATGAGGTGTTGGCACGTCTTTGATCTCCACCCATCGTCCATTCATGCACCATGCCTGTCCAACCACACCCTCCATATCGTTCGGGTGGTCAGAAAATCTAAAGATGCTCCGGGTATTCTTGGTTACGGTTCCAGACCTTGCTATGGGGACGAAATATTTGTGCCATGGCGGCTTGAGCATTGCGACACAGCCATATTGAACACGGTATATGGTTGCCCTGTGCTGATACTCAAAGTCGTTCTGATGATCACGAGAGCTGTATACGGCTCTTGCGAACTCATCTAGGCATGACTGAATTGCCACCCATTTCCATGGAGTTGACGATCTTGCAAGTGCTTCAAGTAGTGGCAGAACTGTGCTAAGAATTGGAAGAACGACAGGCTGCCAAGGATTGGCCCAATTCGCCAGATCTGCAAGGAATGTGCCATGAGAAGCATTGCTAATGAAGGGGATGGGGAGTGCCGAGGATCCATTTACGGCACCTAATAGGCCTGCACATGCGATATAGATCAATATAACAACCTGCAGCAATCGCGTGAACAGCCACCATTTTCTGCTGCCCGTGCGGTCGAGAGATACGTGGAGTTTGCCAATAATTGAACTAGGCATGCCTACGCTTTCGCAAAGAGTGACCTCGAGAACTGGCAGGAGTCGCAGCGCTCATGGTTGTCAGACAATTTCCCAAAAATCCTACATGTTGAGCGCAAAAAGATGTAAGTAATCGCGAACACAACAGGCTCATAAAGCAAGTTTGATAGGGTGAGACGATCTTAGCCTTATGCGTTGCATCAAGCCAGCGAGTTGATCATCTTTTCTGGGTGTTCCCGGCACCGTTGCACACTTGGACTAGAACTCGCCACTGCTTTTGCCGCCGTGCCCGTACCTAGGAGCTCAGATCGGCAAGGGCCAGCCCGAGCTGGGCTAAAGTTGGGTTAGGGACTAGTCGCTTCTGATGCCGCCTCGGCACTGGCAGGCAGCTCCCGGCAGCGGTCACGAATGCCCTTGGTAAGCCCGGTGCCGGCGATTGCACCAGTGGGGACCTACTAATTATCAATCTCGCGGAGCCGCCGCAGGATTTCGCGGAAGCCGGCGATGCCCATGATCTTGAAAAACATCCAGTTGATCATGTATCCCTCAAGCATTCAAGAGTGTCATCTGCCGATGTTAAGAGCGTCAGCCGCCGATTGCAGCCAGCACCTCGGCATCAGTGGCGCTCAGGTATTCACCGAGAGATCCTAGCGACTTGTGGCCGGTGAGCTTCTGGACGACGTGCAACGGCACCCCTCGGCCCACGGCAGATTGAGCCAGCGACCGGCGGAAAGAATGGGTGCTCACCCCCTGGAGACCTAAGCGGGCGCAGGTGGCGCGAAGGGCCTTATCGGCAGCCTGCCGGGTCTGCGGTGTCGTTGTCGATCCGGCCGCCGGGAACAGGGCCTCGGTCGACGCCGGGGGGTGACCATGCTCAGCCTCCCAGGCGGTGCGGTAGACGGCTAGGGCCTCCCGCAGGGCATGGACGATGGGAACTTGCCGGGTGGTCTTCGTTTTCGTGGAGGCCCGGCGGAAAGTCACCACGCCGTTGATGTCGGCCCAGGTGAGGGCGAGGGCCTCGGAGATGCGGGCGGCGGTCCAGCGCTGAATTGCCCAGAGGCAGGCGTAGCGGGGCGAGGGCGCAGCGGCCTGCAGAGCGTCGAGCTGGTCTTCGGTGAGGGCAGCGGCCTTGCCGTGGCGATCGTTCTTCATGCCCTGATCCTAGTTGCTCTTTTGGTAAAAGAGCAACCGACTAGACAGGGAGACGGGAATGCAGAGATTGCCCTTGATCACGGGCTAAATCCTTCTTACTGAGTCTCAGCAAGGTCGCTTACTGCGAAAAGTCAGCCCCCTCCAGCTCCTCGCGCAGCGTCACCACCGACGCCAGCAGCAGGCCGTAACGATCCGCCAGTTCATCCCGCTGCGGCGACCCCATCGGCGCCGCGTTGATCTGCTGGACTAGGGCCTCCAGCTGCTCGCGTAGCGCGGCGAGACGGACGCGGCGTGGATCAGGCTCAGGCATCTCGGTTGGGCTTAGCACTCCCACGATGCCGTTAGCTGCATCCCGTTCGGGAGGGCAGCTGGTCGGATGGGTCCGGTGACCGGACAAGGGCAGTGAACGCTAGTTGCTGTTAATCACCTCACCAGTTGTGCAATGAAACACACCCCGAGTGGGTCCACCAAACCCATTCGTTGCAGTGAAGTCAATCAAACCGCCTGCGGTAGGAGTCTTGGCGTGAGTCTGAACGCTAGATGGATCGCGGGCGCGTTCCTTAAGCAGCACCTGACAGTTGATCATTTCTTCATCAGACAGCGTGCGCCCAGGATTTACCGCCCGTTGGGCCGCAGCGGCCTGGGCGGCTTGTCGTCGCACCAATTCGACCTTCTCATCAGCAACTTCCTTCCTCAACCGCGCCAGGTACTTTCCGCAAGTCGGATTGTCTGGCTTGGTAACATCTAAAACAGTCTTGCAAAAAGCCATACGCGCCTTCTCCTTTTCTTCTTCAGTGCTGGGCGCCTTCGGCCTAGATGTCGTCAAGGTGGGGGCAGCAGCAATGAGCAGAGTTATTCCAATCAGCGCTCCCGAATAGATCAGAAACTGAACAGGATGGCTGAAATCAGTAATCTTCCTCATAGATCCAACAGCTTAGTCATCTGTGCCGAGCATCGCAGCAAACAGCTTTCAGCTGCAAGTCCGAGCCTTCCGGTCAAGAGCGATCAGGGGCAACCGTCAGGGTGATGGAGCGGATCGCGACGATCACAAGCTGCCGGCGGATGCCTTAGGCAGCGGCGGTCAGCTGGCAGTTAGCCAGACCCTGACACAGTGGCGGCTGATGTTCAGGCGTTGGGCGATCTGGCGTTCGTGGAAAGAACCCCCCCGTTTTTCCGTCATTTTTCTGCGCATTGCTGGCGGCCTGCTGATCCGCCGTAAAGCCGGGCACCCAGGGCATCCCGGCACCGTTGAGGGCCGTTAAGCGTTAAGCCTTTTAGCCAGTCTTACGATTGCGTTATGTGCCTTACTCCTGACCCTCGTCCTCCACGGCAGCCAGCGCCAGGCCCTGCGCCCTGACGCGGAGCATGATCCGCTCCCGCTGCTCAGTTCGCAGGCTGGGCTCAGCCTCCAAGGCGGCCACGAACATGCCGACCACCTTCGCCACCTCCCTTCGAGCGTGGCTGGCCTCGCTCCAGTTGTCGCGCCAGCGGGGCGAATGACTCAGGAGCCAGGTTGCAGCGCGGGTGTCGCCCTTTTCGGCCATCTTGTGCAGTTGCTGCAGCAGCCGTTCCTCACCCTCAACCCGGCCACGTTGGATAGCGGCGGCTAGGGCGGCCTCCAGCTCGCTGGCGTCGGGCCTAAGACCAGCGGCGATCCATTCCCGCAGTGTGCAGCGGTTGACGCCTAGGGCCTGAGCGATGGAAAGCATTGGGAGGCCCAGGACGGTGAGTTCTCCCGCCCGTTTGACCCTTTCAACGGTGAGCTTCCTGCGGGGGGCTCCCCCTGATTGCTGAAGCAAATTGCAGTCAGTGGTCATGGATTTACCTGGGCTTCTTGGCAAGTTTCTTCTGGTATCGGGATATTCGTTTCGCCCAGTCTCCGCTCCAGCCAGCCTGAGCTACGTTCTCGCAGACTGCTATCGCATCAGAGTGACGGCCTTGCTTGTCGTAGATAATTGCCAATTGCTGAAAGGCCTTGACCAAAAACCCCTCAGTTTGCATTTCTGGAATGTATTGGTAACAATTCTCGGCCCATCCTGCAGGCCGCCCAGAAATCATCTTTGAGTAGTGGCGAAAAGAGGACTCGCAGCGAGAGTAAATCTCCTCAAGGATGGCCAGTGCGGCATCCAAGTTCTCTTTCTCGTCCCTTTTGGCGTAATGGTTCATCGCCTCTTCGTAAAGCCTGACATGCGTGGAGAGGTGGGCCAGGCTTTTGGTGTCACCGTCTCTAGCCCCGAACATATCAATCCACTCACTTACAGCGCTAGCAAAATCTATTTTCTGGACAGGCTTCCCTGAAGTTGGACGGCCAAGCAGCCGATCTCCAATATCTTCACCAAAAATAGTGCGAGCAGTGCGAGGGTTCTTCAGGATCCACTCTCCACCTGTAACACTTAATGGGAGACTCTTCTCCCCTCGGTCCCCGACAACAATCCTCTCCCCACCACGATCTCTCCACTGTTTAGGCATCATATAGCATCTACAATTCCATATCGGATCGATTTTCTTGTGTCCATCCCAATATGGGCCCGGCTTTCCGCGCTTGTATTGTTGCCCGTCTAGCCCTAGGCAGATTGGACGCGTTTCGGAGTCCAATGTAGCTGTCCATATCAGATCACCATCAGACCAAGCAGGGTCTGATTCAAGTGCACGAACAGCTCTTCCATACAGACTCTCCTCGTCAACGTCACTGCCTCCAATTTCAAGAGAAACTTGATTCTCCCCTGCTGGGGGATTAAGTCGAGACAGGAGACGGCTGAAAAGGCCTGGTTTGCGAGGCGCTGAGAGGGCATCATTTGACCTATTCGCATTTCTCGACTGAGCGGAAGCCAGCTCCACCTCGCGCCTGAGATTCTTCAGGGGGATCCTATCAATAAGCTTGCCATCTACGGCGACGATGACAAAGGTTTCCGCAGTCAAGCGAGACTTGCTCTTGTCAACGTCAGACCTTGCATTTAGCTTCCCCTTTCTTAAGGCATATCTGATAGCCGCCTCAAAAAGATCTTCATCACTTTCGGCATTCATCAGGCCATCTCCCGAGTCCTATACGGTTGGCACCTCAGCATGTTCGCAGGCTACCCCCGATCATGCAAAGCTCGGTTGAGTTGTGAACATGGATTGGGAGGGGTTCTCCTCAACGCTCCTAGGCTCGATCAGCGCAGCCGCTCGCAGGCTTCGCCGTCACTGTCTCCATCGAGGTACGTGTGCCCCTCCCGCAGCAGCTGCTGGGCCCGCTCCCAGGAGCCGACATTTGCGCAATACCACCGCCGCCCTGGACTGGATGCGGGAGCTGTCCTGTCGTTAATGATCGTCAGCGTCACCGGGCGCTGGGACGGCTGGCGTGGAGCGCCTCGGTTGGCGTCTCTCCAATCCCAAGGACGCTGGATCCCGCCGTCGAATCTCCAGACCCCTACGCGGTATCGCTGAGCCAGCCTCTCCCGATCGAGATAAGCCCATTCGTCGCACTGCTTCAGGTACTGGCGATAAGCAAAAGCATGGCCCTGCTGTACCAGCGCGAGGCCCGCATTGGTCCCGTTCTGGGTGAACACCTCAGCGACGGTCCTCCCATACCGATCCTTGGTCTGGGCTTTCAGCGTCACCGTGGAACCGACCGGAAGCAACTCCTGGAGCGCTTGCCTTGCCTGCTGCCCGTAGGGAGCCTGCGCCATCTCCGGGGCATCAATGCAGGCCACCCGGATTGTGATGTTCTTCCCACGATCCTCGACCCGCAGGGTATCGCCATCGCCCACTGAGATCACCGTGGCGGCATCAACGGCGAGGGGGCTGAGCAGCGGGAGGGCCAGCAGGCTGGCAATTGGTGCGAGCCGCATCCGGTCTGGAAGTAGCGGTAATCCATCATCGCCGCGGGCACCGCCTCAGCAGGGGCCCCTGCATCCTCTGCAGCCGGCAGCGGGGATGGGGTCTCCCCACCACTCGCGGCCGGAGTCGCCCGGTCAGCCGGCGGCTGGTGCTGGGGTTGGTGATGGCCTGCCAGAGCAGGTCAAGGGCAGCGTCATCGATGGGAGGCATCGAGGGGCAGCGGGTGTCTTCAGTGTTCCCGCGGTCGGTCGGGGTGTGGCATGGTACGGAGACCAGCTGGAGGGTGGAGCGGTGAACAGCAGACCTAAACTCCACAATTCAATCAAGATTGCTCGACTCGACGGACAGAGCTTGGAGGAGGCTTACAAGGCTGATAAGCGCTTTTGGCGGCTCACCCGAGCTGAGCGAAGGGGGTTGCTCGCTTGGGCTAAAAAGGAAGACAGTCAATTGAACCAGCCACTACTCCCTTCCGAAATCCCAACACTGCCCTCTGAAACAGAATTTGTTATTCCTGAAGGGATGACGCCCGAAGAAGCCACTCGTGAAAAAATTAAACGTGATGCCGAGCTTTATCCAGTAACTCTAGTTACTCACTTGAAGGACCTGTCGGCACATGAGCCAGCAAGGCTAAAGAAATGGATGGGCCCGCCAGTCCCGCCAAGTCGCAGGCAAAAGCTCCGGGAGTATCGGGATGCTTTACGTCGTAAAGCCATTGCTGTCAGAACTGTCTCCTATCGCTCTGGTCCACGGGGTGGAACGTACCAGCTGCGTCTGAGTAGAACCGGGAATCTTTATCGGCATTACGTGTAGCCAGGCTCTTTTCTTTTTCGTACGGCAGCTACTGGCATCGACAGCGCCGCCGTGGGTGCTGGGGTCGGTCAGGGCGGCCAGAACAAGTCAAGGCCAGTTTCATCGAGGTGCGCCATCAAGGGGGTGCAGCGGCTGCACCAGAGCTCCCGGCTGCCGTCAGATGCGGTACTGGCGGGGGCCAGGCCATGGGGGCATGGGGCCTCGGGCGGCGCGGCACCCGTAGGCCCACCGAGCAGGAAGGATCCAAGCAGGCGCCCACGTCGGGCCGGTGATGATCAGAACGCAAGAGCCGGCGGGAACCGTTTCCCCTTGCCACAACCGGGGTCTGGGGCCATGGCGAAAATGTCGCCGGAATGCGATCAACGCCGCAAGGTGCGCGGGTCATGACCCGGCCGGCGCAGTGCCCAAGCCGTGGCCATGAGGATCGGGCGAGCTTTTGCTGCCAGCCGTTGGCCCTCGCCTTCCAGGAAGCCTGCCTTGGGCAGCAGGGAGCCCTCGGACAGGAAGGTCACCACGCGCAGGGTTTCAAGAGCGCTTAGACGAAGCATCAGGGCATCGCGGCGGACCCAGCTCAGGCGCGGGGCATCGGGACGGCGCTTGGCGTCCGCCAGATGGGAGAGCCCCCAGCAGAGTCGGCGGGGGGGCCACTGCTGCAGGCCCAGCAGATCGGCGATCCGCGACTGCTCCTGAGCGATACGCAGACGATCCCAGGCGGCGGGCTTGAGGCGGCCTGCACGGGCTCCTGGGCGGCGGTGCGATCGGTGGCTGACCGGCCGGCACTGGCAGCAGCCCCAACTCTGAGCAGGCGGCAGCCAGAGCACCCGGCAGGGGCGGGCGCAGGAGGGGCAGAGAAGCACCAGGGCCTTGCCTCCCTTGCCGCCGAAGCAGCCGCGGACCGCGCCCCAGCGGAGCTCCACCGGGGACCCATCGGTCAGAGTCGAGGAGACATCACCCGGTTGCACCTGGGCACGGATCGCGCCCGCCGTGATCCGGGAGCAATGCTCAGCGCGGGGGCGGTTCATGTCGCCATCACACCAATTCGCCCAGCGTCACCTCAGAGGCCCCCTGCCCGAGCTGCTCATCCTCCGGCGGTGGTTGCACCTCGATGGGCCGCCAGCGGACAGAGGCAGCGGGACGGGGCGACGGTGCAGGCGGGGCCGGGGCAACAGGTCGGGCGATGGAGGCCAGCGATCAACGGTCATGGCAGGCGATGCAAAGGACTTTTTCCCCCCTAAGCCCCCCCCTTACAAACACTCCCTTTGCCAAACAATCGCTGAAAAGCTCTGCAGTGGAACCGCTTTCAGGCATTGTTAGGTGCCTAATCATGCCAAATACCTTGAGAAGGGTTGCAGTGACTGGGGTTTCACGGATTGTTTGGCATGTGTGTGTATAGAGGGGGGGTCAGGCAGCTACATGGCGCTCGCCGCCTGGCGTGAGGGTGTACCCGTTTCCCTTTGATCGGATCAGCCGCTCCTGCCGGAGCCGTTTCAGCGAGCTGTAGATGCTCTGCCCCGTCTTGTTGGTGGCCTCGATCAATGCCGCCGGCTTGGTGGGAAGGCCAGCCGTACTGAGCCGCTGTATCAGCGCCAGCAGTTCGTCATCCACGTTTTCGTGGTAGTGCCCTTCCGCCAGCTGAAACTCACCGCTGCGCCAGTGGTAGGCGAACTCCCGGCGCGACTCACCACGGAGTTTCTCCACGATCCAGCGGTAAGGCTGATCGGTGCCTTTCTTCGGTGGTTCGATCCGATGGATCACGGAGGGCACCTCCTGCCAGGCAGGGTGGCCGCCGATGGACTTCAGACCCGTGCCGGATCGGTTGCTGTGCGTGTTGATCCACAGCACGGCATGGCGGCAAACGATCGCCTTCAGGAGCCGTAGGTACTGATCCACAGGCCCCACGTAGGGGCTTAGACCCGCCTGCTGAAAGACCGCGTTAGCAGTGTCGATGAACACTGCCAGCACGTCACCCTGCGCCACCCTTAGGGCGAGTCGGTGAAGGTTGGGGAGCGTGATGCTCCAGCCCGCTTCGCTGCCGTCCTCCGCTTCGGCCCAGACCTCGATCAGCGCGCCACGGTCTGCAACCTGCAGTTCGTCGCAGTAGTCGCTGATCTGGTTGTAGGCAGTGGGGCCGCCATCTGTGGCGATGTAGAGGATCGTGCGCCGGCTGCCGCCACCTTTGCGGGGCGACTGGTGATCCATGAAACCGGCGGTGCCTAGGGACAGGATCGTGGCCAGCTCCAGCGTGAGCAGGGTCTTACCGGCGCCGGCATCGGCCACCAGGAGGTGCAGGTCACGGTCCAGGACAAACCCTGGCTGTAGCTGCTGGATCCCTGCGCCGGGGTCTGCCTTGCCGATGATCCGGCCGCGGGCAGGCGGTGCCTGGCTGGATAGGTCGATGCCTTGGCTTTCAGCCCATCGCCGGAGCAGCTCTGCCTCGATCCGCTCACGGCTGACACCTTGCCGATAGATGCGGGCGAGGATCACATCCACGCGGCTGTGCTCCTGGGCGATGGTGGCCTCTAGGAGCTGGCGATAGTGCCAGTCAATGTCCTGTGCCTCGTTGGCGATAGCAACGGCCGGATCTTTTGCACTGGGGTGCTGCAGCACGTTGCCCGCCGCCTTCTCATCGAGGGCCGCCAGCCCCGCCTCGATGTCTCTGCGGTTCAAGCGGGTCATGGCCGCGCCACCTGCTCACGGTGCAGCCCATGCAGCGCCAGCACGATCAGATCCCGTGGCTGGTATGGCCCCAGGTCCGGCGGTGGCAGCTCCGGCTCCTCCTCAGGCAGCACCGGCGACTCCGACCGGTACGTTGCCAGCCGGTAGTCCCAACTGGTGGCCCAGCGGTCAGCGTCCTCTGCCTGATACCGCAGCTCGCGGTGCTGCAGTCCCAGCAGGTCCAGCAGCCGCCTCAGGGCCACGTCATTGCCTGCGATGGCCGCCAGCCGGGGGAGCAGCTTCGTGGTCTCCTCCACGGCCAGCTGGATCAGCTGATGCACCTCCCGGAACTGGTCATCCCTGAGGTGCTCGAAGGGCTCGACCGCCAGGGCCTCGGCGATCAACGGCGTCAGTAACCGGAGCTTCCCGGCGACGATCTCGGCCTCTGACCGCTCCAGCTTCCGCCGTGCGGCCCCTGGCAGGTGCTGCCGTTCCTGATGCGGTCGCAGCACCGTGCTGTTGCCGCCGAACCCGCCCCGGACGCTGACCACGGCCCAGGGCTGCCCCTCGACTGTGACCACCTCCCCAACTCTCAGATCAGGCGGGTGAAACGACGAACCGTGCCAGCAGGAGATCCATCCGGGTCCTCGCCGGCATTTGTCATCAGTGACGCGGCCGCACAATTTGCACGGACTACCCCTTCCGCTGGAGGACAAGCGGGATGCGTTAGTGGCCACCATCAGCGCTGCCCTCGGCCAACCTTGTCCTTGAGGAGTGCTCGCAGGCCGTAGACCATCGCCAGCCGCATGAGAGCGGATCGACTCGCTCCCAGCTCTTCTGCAACTGCAGAAATCTGCTCCAGCTCCTCCGTGGTGAGCCGCACTGTTATGGGCCGGCCAAGTCCACGCGGCAGTAGATCAAGCGGCGAAAACATTTGTCTGCGGGCCGTACTCGCTAGCTTGCCGACGAACGGAGAGCTGGCATCAGCGCCGTTGTACACAGGCCCGGACGGCCGCAAGGATGAAGCGTGGCTGGGAGTTCCAGCGGCTTGAGTTGATGCCTTCATCAGCTCACACCCATGCGTTTGGTGCGCACTTTCAGTGCGTCCTGCACAGAGGCCGGATCCCATCGGAGCCTCGGCCGAATGGAACCCGTGCCCACGGCGACAAAGTGCTTGCCAGGGCGAAAGAAACCCTCAGCTCGAAGCCGCTGAAGAGTCTTTGTACTGACCCGCAGAAGACCTGCGAGCTCTGCTGTAGACGAAGAAAACTGAAGTTGGATCTCCACGGGAACTAATTGCCCGCCGAAGCGAGCGATCCCCCGCGTGGGGCAGCGACTGGAGTCAGGTGGCTGTCATACGGGGCTTTAACCCGTGCCGCGTGCGTACCCCGTAGGGCATTGGCGCTCCATGAAAGACCGTAGAGACCCCTTGACAAGACGTCAAGAGCCAAGATCGGACAGAGAGGCCGCGAGGATGCAGTTTTACCGCAGCTTTACCAGGCGACTGATCGGTCAGCCATAAATGACTGCAGCACAAGCAGTTTCAGCAGCAGATGCCTGCCTTACAAGCAGGATGTCGCTGGTTCGAAACCGGCATCGGGCATCGGGGGAGGGGGCGATGGCCCAACGATCCCGCCGAAAGATGGTCATCGAGATGACCATCTCCTTGCGACAGGACACGGTGGCGGAGGCCAAAGCCCAGCTGTCGAGCCTGCTCGACGCGATGGCGCAAGGCCAGGCGGTGGTCATCCCCCAACGCGGCAAAGCCATCGCTGAGCTGGTTCCCCGGCATGCCGTGAGCGATCTCCTACCCCAGCTCCAGGCTCTGCGGGTTGACGTCAGCTCCTGATGCTGTCTGTCGACACCGGCGTGCTGCTGGCGGCCCTAACACCGGAGGCCCACTCCGGCGCCGGGGCAATCAGCCCCTGGAGTGCCACCGAGCTCCATTCCGCTCTCGGTCTCAAAGTGCGCACCAAGGCCCTGAGCCCGTCGCAGGCCGAAGCGGTGCTGCAGGTCTTTGAACGCAGCCTGAGCCCGGGTTTTCTGATGCAGGAGGTGGAACTCCAGGACTTCCTTCCGTAATGCCAAAGTCTGTCTGCGCGTCTGGACAACGGCCCTGTGGGCGGCCGCTGCGCTGCACCTGGCGATCGCCTCCGGATGGGAAGCCACCCTTGGCAGCCTGGATGCGCCGTTTGTGAAGGCAGCCCGGCAACTGGGGCTCGAGGCCCAGCTGATCGGGGCTGACTGACGCGCGACTGGCGGATGGCCAGGACCATGGGGATCGGCAGGCTTGTTAAAGGAAATGCCGGTTCGCTTGAATTACGCTGACGCTTATTCAAGGTTGGGCCTCCACCAAAGGAGATGAAACGGGAAGCCACAGGGCACTACGACATAACCAGCACCGCCGGAGAGACCGTCAGAGCCTTCGTGCCGGAGCCTCTGCCACCCCATCCCCCGCTCGACTTGGTCGGGCTGGGGCAGGCCCTGAAGGATCGCGCCCTCCTGGCCTGTGGGCGCCTCGATGGCGTGTCGGCCCTGCTTCCTGATCCAGACCTGTTTCTATACGCCTACGTCCGTCGGGAGGCCCTGCTCTCGTCCCAGATCGAGGGAACCCAGTCGTCTCTGTCAGACCTGCTGTTGTTCGAGCTTGAAGAGGCTCCTGGGGTTCCCTTTGACGATGTCGTTGAGGTATCGAGCTACGTAGCGGCCCTCGAACACGGCCTGGCCCGGATGGCCAGTGGTTTCCCCCTCTCCTCCCGCTTGCTGAGGGAAATCCACGAAGTGCTGTTGGCCCGTGGGCGTGGTGCCGATCGAATGCCGGGCCAGTTCCGGCGCAGCCAGAACTGGATCGGCGGCACCCGGCCGGGCAATGCCCGCTTTGTGCCACCACCTCCTGGGCTGGTGGAGGGCTGTATGGCCGAGCTGGAGCGGTTCATCCATGCCGACGACGATCTGCACGTACTGGTGAAGGCCGCCCTCGCCCACGTGCAGTTCGAGACGATCCACCCATTCCTGGATGGCAATGGCCGCCTAGGACGACTGCTGATCGTGCTGATGCTGGTGGATGGAGGCATCCTGCGCCAGCCCCTGCTTTATCTCAGCCTGTTTTTCAAACAGCACCGCAGCCGCTACTACGAACTCCTCGATGAGGTGCGCCAGCAGGGTGACTGGGAGGCGTGGATAGCGTTCTTTCTGGAGGGTGTGGAGAGCACCGCTGCTGCCGCTGTGGACTCGGCCCACCGCTTGCTGGACCTGTTCCGGAGCGACGAGATGAAGCTCACAGGATTGGGCCGATCGGGCACCAGCCTGAGGCAGGTCTACGCGTCGCTCAGGCAACGGCCCTTGATAGGAATTCCCCAGCTCGCGGCCAGGGCGCAGGTGAGCTTCCCCACCGCAGCCAAGGCCATGGAGCGCTTGGTGGCTCTGGGAATCGCCAGAGAAGTCACCGGAGGCCGGCGCAACCGGGTATTTGCCTACGACGCCTACCTCGCCATCCTGGGTGAAGGGGCTGAACCGCTCTGAGTGAAAGACGGGATGTTCCCCCAACCACGGACATCGGGGCAATTCTGCGCATGATTGTGCGCACCGATTCGTAGTAATGGCCCAAATGCCTTGCCGCATCAGGAATTGCTATCTGCCTTAGAAGCAGGATGTCGCTGGTTCGAAACCGGCATCGGGCATCGGGGCAGAACCACGCCAGGCAGGGCGATTGAGGCCGTCCCGCGCAACATGGAGGCGGCTGGGGCCGATCAGATCGCCGTTTGCTCCGCCCTCCAAAGCAACTGGCAGCTGTACGGTTCTGGCGTGATCGCTCGGGTCAGATTCGACGCCAACTGCTCGCCGGTCCTGGCCAGCGAAACCCGGGTGAGGTCGTGCTGGTCACGCACGACACCTCGGTGGCCCAGAACTGCGGGCGGATCAACCAGATCCAGGACGGGCAGATCAACAGAAGCGCCGCCGGATGATGGGGGCGGCCTGAGCCGGTTGTCTGTCAGCCGAATTCCATGCCAGGACATCCCATGGGTGGTGGGCCTGGCCCCTACGCAGGCTCAGGGCCCTGGAAGAGGACGACCCGGTCCTTCTCGCCTTTCGCCTCATACATCGCCAGATCGGCATTGTTGAGAAGGGTTGCGGCGGAAGATCCATGGGCGGGGAAGATCGCAATACCGATACTGACCCGCACCCTGAGAACGTCCCCGTGAAGAACACAGGATTCAGCGATGCACTCCACCATCTCCTTGGCCATGCGCATGACATCGGCCTGATCCCCAACTTCCAGCAACAGGCAGACAAATTCATCGCCGCCCCAGCGACTGACCATGTCATCCTCACACAGGAAAGGCGTTAAGCGTGTCGCCACCATCTGCAAGACCTCATCACCCAGATCGTGACCATAGGAATCATTGATGCTTGTGAATTGATCCACATCAATGGACAAGATCGCAAGCCCCCACCCAAGCCGCCTCGCCTGGGACAGGCCGTGCTCAAGGCGTTGGCCAAAGGCCGAGCGATTGGGCACATTCGTGAGTGGGTCCTTGATGGCGCTCTGCCGGGCTTCATCCCTCTGCTGACGCGCCTCCGCCACGTGACCGCGCGCTCCATCCAGCTCGGCATTTGCTTTAACAAGGTCAGATTCAAGGGTTGTCCGCTACACAACCCCATCAGCAACACTTTGATTCACCAGCTTGATCTCGACGGCGGCAGTCGCAACCTATTCTTCTGTTGCTTGATTCTGGGAGTGGGCGTCCAGAAGATCTTCCACAGGAACATCTTCTTGGTTGAGAGCCTCATTGACCGCTGCGGGCTCTGTGGCAGCCTCCTCAACATCTCCCTTGATCGTCTGATTCTGATTCAACGGACTTCCAAGTGATGAATCCCTGGCCGATGGCTGCCTGCTGGCCTTTTCGGACGTCATCCCCTTGTCCACCACCACTTCTTTGAGCTTCTCAAGGCGAAGCGAACTCTGGGTACGGCATGCCGCCAGAGTGCTGCGCCACCGCAGCGCCAACGCTTCGGGGAGGGTGCCCAGCAGCGCCGCTGGTGATGTATTAGGGCCTGCCGTACGCGATCTCCTGCCCCAGCTCCAGGATCTGCGGGACTCCCTGCCCCATCAGGCCACCAGCGGCGTGGAGACGATGCGCACCCTGCGGGATGACGTCGGCTCCTGATGCTGTATGCGACACCTGCGTGCTGCTGGGCTTGGAACCCCGCCTGGCCCCAGGGTTCCTGATGCTGGAGGTGGAAGCCCAGGACTTCCGGAATGCCAACGCCTGTCTGCGCGGCTGGACCACGGCCCTGCGGGCGGCCGATGCGAAGAATTTGGCCTGAGCGATGCGGTAGGGATCCGCCATGTCGACAATCGGCAGGCTTCCTAAAGGAAGTGCCGGTTCACTTGAACACGCCGTTTCTTTATTCAAGGAATGGCGCCAGGAGCGCCGTGGAGCGCTGAGCAGCCTCAGGCCCTCCAGCCGGGCCTGCACCAGCAGCAGACGGTCGAAGGGGTCGCGGTGGATCCAGGGCAGGTGCTGCACCGCCAGCGCCTGCTCGGCGCGGACGGGGAGTTCGCGGCATCCCTGCCCCAGCAGGCCCAGGCGCAGGGCGGCGGCCTCCACCTGGAAGTCGGCCCGGTTCGATGGCACACCGGCGCCGGCAATCCCCGGGGGGCCCTATGGGGCCGATCGGCTGGTGGAGGGCCTGGACTACGCCACGGCCCTGCTCGATGCCATGGAGGCGGCCGGCCTGCCCTGGCTGCAATGCCATCCGGAGTACGGCGCCAGCCAGTTCGAGCTGTCGCTGGCGCCGGGCACCCCCCTGGAGGCCGCCGACAGGATGGTGCACGCCAAGTGGCTGATCCAACGGCTGACGCGCCGCTTCGGCTGGCGCTGCAGCTTCAGCCACAAGCCCAGCCTGGAGCGGGTGGGCAACGGCGGCCACCTGCACCTGAGCATGCGGCGCGACGGGGTGCTGGTCGGCGCCCTTCCAGGTGTGGGGCGTGGAGAACCGGGAGGCGGCCGTGCTGCTGGGGGCCGCGGCGGCCGTGGTGGCCGATGGCCTGGAGCAGGCCCGCCCGCTGCCGCCGCCGGTGGTTGGGGATCCAGCCGGGTTGCCCGCAGGTACGGCGGCGCGCCTGCCCGCCAGCCTGGCCGAGGCCTCGGCCGCCTTCGCCGCCAGCAGCCTGCTGCGCCAGGCCCTGGGTGAAGCGCTGCACGGCTCCCTGCTCGACAGCCAGGCGGCGGAGCGCTGCAGTGAGGCGGAGCTGGCGGCTGCGGACGCCTGGTGGCCGTTGGCAGGGGGGATCGGCTGAGCGGCCATCTGCCCCGTCGTGGTCGCGACGCTCAGCCCGCCACCATCACCCGGTTGCGCCCGGCGGCCTTGGCCGCATAGAGGGCGCCGTCGGCGCTGCGCAGGCCGTTCTCCAGCGCGGCCAGACCCAGCCCCTGCACCGGCGCCAGGCCGGCCGAAAGCGTGACGCTCCTCTCCGGTGCTCCGGGGTGGGGGACCATCGCCGCCGCCGCCCGCAGCCGCTCGAGCAGGGGTCGGGCAGCCTCGGTATCCACGCCGAGCAGCAGCAGGGCGAACTCCTCGCCGCCGACGCGAGCCAGCACATCACCTGGGCGCAGCGCACGACGCATGGCCGTGGCCACCTCCCGCAGCACCGCATCACCCGCCGCGTGGCCCCAGCCGTCGTTGATGGCCTTGAAGTGGTCGATGTCGAGCATGGCGCCCACCACCGGCCGGCCGTCGCGCGCCACGGCGGCGAGGACCGCGCTGGCCGCCTCGGTGAAGCCCGTGCGGTTGGGCAGGCCGGTCAGCGGGTCGTGCCGGGCGGCGGCGGCCAGTTCGGCCTCCAGCCGGTCGCGCTGGCGCAGGGTGGCCAGCGCCGCGATCACCTGGGCGGGGATGAACAGATCCAGCAGCACCCACACCCAACTGCGCCAACCGATCGGTTCACCCGGCTGGCCCAGCGCCACGTGCAGCCCGTCCTCGAAGGCAAACACCCCCAGAGCCAGCATCACCACCGCCGCAAGACCCGCCCGCCAGCGTCGCTGCCGAGGTTGGCCAGGCAATCGGGACCGACGCAGCGCGCCTCGAGCGGCCAGGGCGCAGAGGATGGCCGTCGCGCCACGCAGCAACAGGAAAGCGAGATCGGCGGTGGTCACAGGGTCAGGATCTCGGTCACCCCTAGGGCCGGTGCTCGGAGGCTGCTTGGCATGACGCTAGGGAAGCAGTGGAATAGCGCCATGGGCGGCGGCCCCCGGCGCTCCCAGGGTGCCGATCCCCAGCCAGACTCCCCCCAACGCAGTCCAGTCGCACGATGGCGTCCTTCCGCCCATGACCTTCGCGGTGGCGCTGGGGATGCTCGAGCGGGATGGCCAGTGGCTGCTGCAGCTGCGGGACGACATCGAGGGGATCGTCCATCCGGGCTGCTGGGGCCTGTTCGGCGGCCACCTGGATCCAGGGGAGCGGCCGGAGCAGGCGGTCCTGCGGGAGCTGCAGGAGGAGATCGGCTGGGGGGCACCGTCGCTGCCGCTCTGGTTCGAGCACCACGACACCCAGCTCAGCGCCTACTACTTCCGTGGCCCGCTCACGGTGCCCCTGGAGGCGCTGCAATTGAACGAAGGACAAGACATGGTGCTGGCCGGCCTTGAGGCGCTGCAGAGCGGCCAGATCTGGAGCCCCCGGCGGCGGGAGTGGCGCGGGCTGGCGCCCTCCCTGGAGCGGGCCGTGCGGCGACTGGGGGCGAAGAACTAAGAATTGGTGAGTGATGCCTTAAGATCTGAGGTGTCAGACGGCTCTCCTGCGTCTCATGGTCGATGAGGATGCGCTTCCCGGCAAGATTCGCGACAATTCCCTCGGAGCTCTCGCACAGAGGCTTTACCAGCAGCCCGATCTCCATGGCGCCATCAGGGCTGCCTTCCCGACCCGATGTCCTCCCATGAGACGCGCCTTGAAGGCCCCCCCCGGGGGGCAGCGATGACCAACGTCTGGTGCGTGCGCGAGGGAGGAGGCATGTATGCGGACAATTTCCTCAGGGGCGGTTTCGTCGGCATCGGCTGGCGGGAGATCAGCGAGGATCTCGGCCCCGTCCAGACCCGGGATCAGCTCTACGCGGTGGTGCGTCGCTACTTCCCGGACATCCAGAGCGCGATCCAACTCTCCAATTACGTCAATGAGATCCATCGCTTTCTGTTTGAGATCCAGCCCAACGACCACGTCATCATTCCGTCGGCGGACACCGACCTTCTGATCCATGGCGTCGTGGACGCGGGCACGCCCTATTACGACGCCAGCGGAGACGACGGCTGCCCCCTGCGGCACCGGCGTCCCGTCACCTGGGCGGCAGAACCGATCCGGCTGGACGTTTTCTCCGCGCCGTTCCGGGATTCGATCCGCACCCTCCTCGACGTTCCGGCCCACACCCGGATGCGGTCACTGCTGACCGTCTTCATGGTGGAGCACAAGGTGGAATTCATCCGGGCCATCGGCCGGCCCGAGATGGCGGCTTCTGCCCAGCCGACCGCCAGGGAGGAGTCACACCGCATCGTGCTGGAACAGTTGATGCAGCTGACCCCGCCCGACTTCGAGCGGCTCGTGGTTCATCTGCTCGATGCCCTCGGCTTCGAGGACTGGGAGCGCGCCGAGCACCACGGGGCGCTGCGCGATGTCTTCGATGCCTTCGGCGAGATCAGACTGCCGCTCCTGGCACGCATCCGCCTCCATGCCCGGTTTCACCGTGGCAACCTTGGGGCGCGCATCGGTGCCGACGCCGTGCGGGAACTGCGTCAGTTCATCCCCTTCGGCGGCCATGGCGTCTACATCACCACCGCCGATTTCCAGCCGGCGGCGGCGGCGGCAGCCGCAGAGGAGGGCTTCGCCAGGATCAGCCTGGTCAATGGCCAGCAGCTGGCCGACCTGATCGCCAGCAACTGGACCCACCTCCCCGGTGAGCTCCGGGATCGTCTGTCGCTCGAACAGGCACTGGTGAGGAACTGAAGCCATGCCCCCGCGATCCCGCCGCCAGCCGCCCAAGCCCGGCCAGTCCAGGCCCGCCAACCTCGCCAATGGGCCCGGCGGTCTGCGCCAGCGCCTGCAGATCCTGGCGGGTTTCCTGTTGCCGCTGCTGGTGCTGAGCCTCTGGCTCAACTCCCGCGGCTTCTTCGGCAGCCCCTGAGCTCAGGGAAACGTGGGGCCGCTGCCCAACAGCTCCACCTCCGGATCGTCCCGGAAGATGGCCAGCAGCTCGCCGTGCAGGGCCTCCGCCCAGGGCCCCGTGTCGATCCAGCTGAACGTTCGCCAGCTCCAGATCCGCTCGGCGCTGGCCCCGTCGGTGCAGCAGAACTCAGCCACCTCACCGTCGCTGGAGAGGCTGTAGACGCAGACCCCGAAGCGAAACGGGGCTCCGGCCAGCTCCACCCACCAGCCCCAGTCTTCGCAGCAGACGAAGGGCACCTCCCGGCCCAGGCGCCGCAGCTTCTCCTGCAGGTAGAGGGCCAGGGCTTTGCCCACCAGGCCCTCGTTCACCATCTCCTCGGCTTCGCCGGGCAGCAGCGGAAACCGGGCCGACCTCAGGTGGATGAATCCCTTCATGGTCGCGGCAGCCGAATCCAGGCGAACCCTGGGCGGACGGTAGGTCCTGCTACCGGAGCTGGCCCGCTCGGGCCCGCAGAATGGGTCGTCAACAAGGGTCTTGGGCGTGCAGGAGCTGGTGGGCACGGTGCAGACGCTCTGGCGTTACCCGGTCAAATCGATGCTCGGGGACTCGCCCCAGCGGCTGGATGTGGAGGCCCACGGCATCCGGGGCGATCGGGCCTATGCCCTGTGGGACCACGCCAGCGGCCGGGTGGCCAGCGCCAAGAACCCAAGCCTCTGGAGGGATCTGCTCGACTACCGCGCCCGCTTCCGGGAGGAGCCGGCGCCGTCGGCGCCCCTGCCTCCGGTACTGATCGGCCCCCGCCAGGACGACGGCACCGCCGAGCTCTGCAGCGATGCCGCCGATGTCGGCGCCTTCTTCAGCGCGCTGTTCGGCCGCCGGGTGAGCCTGCTCGACACCCCACCCGAAGGCGCCAGCCTCGACCAGTACTGGCCGCCGGTGGAAGGCCGCGCCTTCCAGGACGAAACCAACGCCCTGGAATTGCCCGCGGGCACCTTCTTCGATGCCTGCCCCATCCACGCCATCACCACCGCCACCCTGGAGCGGCTGCGGCAGCTCGAGCCCCAGCTCGACTTCGCCGTGGAGCGGTTCCGCCCCAACCTGCTGATCGAGACGCCGGAGGGGGCCGAAGGCTTCGTGGAGGGAGCCTGGGACGGCGCCTGCCTGCAGATCGGCGAGCAGCTGCTGCTGCGGGTCGACGGCGGCTGCCCCCGCTGCGTCGTCACCACCCTGGCCCAGGGCGCCCTGGGCGAAGACCTGGAGATCCTGCGGGCCACCGCCCGCCACAACGGCGTGGTGGCCGGGATCCGCCTCAGTGTGCTGACCCCCGGCCCGGTGGCCGTAGGCGATCCGGTGCGGCTGCTGAAGCCAGACCAGCCGCCAGGCGATTGAGGCCCTCCGCCAGCAAGGCCTCGGAGGTGGCGAAACTCAGCCGCAGGTGACCCGCCGCCCCAGGGCCGAACCAGCGGGGGCTCCCCGGCACCACCGCCACCCCGTGCTCCCGCCGCAGCCGCTCCACCAGCTCTTCGACGCTCTCGTGCAGCGGCGGCAGGCCGACGAAGAGCACAAAGGTGGCCGCAGGTGGATGCACCCGCAGGCCGGGGATCGCCGCCAGTCGGGTGACGGCCTGGTCGCGACGGGCCTGGAGGTGGCGCAGGAACGCCGCCAGCCAGGCCAGGCCCTCGGGGCCATAGGCCGCCGTGGCCGCCACCTGGCTGAGGGTGGCGACGCCATCGACGGTGGAGGGCAGCTCGCTGTCGGCCAGGAGCCGGGCGGCCGCCTCCGGATCCGCCATCGCCACGTAGCCCACCCGCAACCCGGCCAGGCCGAAGGACTTGGAGAAGCCATGCACCACCGCCCCGAGGCCGGCCAGTTCCGGAGCCATGGCCAGCCAACTGGTGAAGGTGGCCGGCGGGTAGACCACATCACTCCACACCTCATCGCTCAGCACCCGCAGACCGCGCTCCAGGCAGAAGCGTCCCAGGGCTTCGAGTTCGTCGCGGCGAAAGCAGCGGCCCAGGGGATTGTGGGGATTGCACAGGCAGAGCACCCGGGTGCGGCTGGTCACCAGCGCCTCCAGCGCCGCCAGATCCAGGGGGGCCTGGGGATCGATCCGCCACAGCACCGGCACCCCCCCGGCACTGCGGACGGTGTGGGCGAACAGGAAGTCGACCGGATCCAACACGATCGCCTCGTCGCCGGGCGAGAGCCAGTGGCGGGCCACCAGGGCCAGGCCGGCGGCCGCACTGTTCACCGCCACCACCCCCGCGGCCGAAACGGGCGCCCCCCGCTGGCGCAGATAACGGGCCACCGACTCCCGGAAGGACGGCAGCCCACCGGCGGGGCCGTAGCTGAAAACGCCCGAGCGGGCGTAGTCAGCGATGGCGTCGCGGATGGCCGGTGCCGCCGGGAAATCCGGATCGGCGGCGGTGAGCGGGATCACGCCGGGGGCCTGCTCGGCCCAGCGCAGGTTGTAGGCCCGCTGGCACAGCAGCTGGAGGGGGACGGCCTCGTTCAGGAAGCTGTCGGCGAAGCGATCGCTCATGCCATCAGTGGCATCTGGAACCGGCTGGACGACGGCTGGACGAACGCCCTGGCCATCTGGCGACCGGCTTCCACACACCCCTGGAGCGACGGCCTCCGCTGGCGTTCGTAGGCAGTGAGCAGGTCCGGAAGATCCGCAGCATCGCGACAGTCCAGCAGCAGACCGCTCAGCAAAACCGCATCCTCCAAGGCGGCGTTGACCCCCTGGCTGGTGAACGGCAGCAACGGGTGAGCCGCGTCCCCCGCCAGGGCCACATTCCCCTTGCTCCATCGGGTCGCCGGCTCCTCATCCACCGTGTGCCACACGTGGGCGCGGGCCGGATCGGTGGCGCCCAGCACATGGCGCACCACGGCGGGGAACCCCCGGAAGTGTTCCTCGAGGAAGGCCCCCACCTCAGAGGGCTGCGGGGCGATGAATCGCTCACTGTCGAACTGCACGAACCACACCAACCGGTCATCGCCCAGGGGAACAAGGCCGGCCGCCAGCCCCCCGGAGGGATCCAGGACCTTGAGAAAACGATGGCCCAGCTCGGCGGCCACCAGGGGCTGGCGCACATGGGCCACGATCTCCTTGACCCGGCCGGGATTGGTCATCGCTCCACATCCCAGGGACAACCGGCAGCTGGAACGCACCCCATCGGCAGCGATGAAGGCATCGGCCTCATGGGCCTGGCCGTTCTGGAAACACACAGCCCTGGCCCGGTCGCGGTGCCAGTCGAAGCGAACGAACTGGTGGTTGTAATGCACCAGATGGTCCGGGGCCCCGCGCAGCAGAACGTTGAGCAGCTGGTGACGCAGCATCGCCACCGCCCCCTCAAGCGGGTGCTCCACCAGCACCCGCCCCGAACGACAGAGGATCCTCACCGAGGTGATCGGATGGCCAAGGGTGCCATCCGGGTCGCAGCCGAGACGACGCAGGGCCGCGCGGCCATTGGCCAGAAGGAGAAATCCGTGGCCATTCAGCTGCGACGCCATGGCCCGCTCGTAGACACGCACGGGGCGACCGTGCTGCCAGAGCCCCCTGGCCAGAGCCAGCCCGCAGGCTCCACCTCCGACGACAGCTGTATGGATCACCGTTGAAGATCCAGCAACAGGATGAGGACATGTCCGAGCATCAAACAGGAATCTGCTGACACAACCGGTGGATTCTTGATCCGTGCGGAGCCCACGACCTGCAAGGAATACATGCTCGCGAATGTTAGAGGTGGAAGCAATCCTTTGGACGTCGCCATCGGCACGTTCGACCAATGAGTAGATGACTGAGTTTTCTTTGAAAGCCGGTGAGGAAATGCAAGAGAAAGAAGTGCTCAGGAGATCATCGAACCGCCACGAGGTTGCCTGAATGGGCAGTAGCCGGCATCACGCCCCATGCCGCCCTGGTGGGCGGGATAACCTCGGGCGATGGCCAGGGAGATCTGCACAGGGGAAGCCGTGCCTGGAGTCCAGGAGGCGCCCACGCCACTGGTGGCTATGGTGAGGATGGCGATGGAGGAACATGCGCCGACCCACCACACGGGTGATCATCAGCGGAGCGCTTCTTTCAGGCACCTCTCTTCTGATCTTCACGCCTCTCCTTGATCAGCGCAATTCCGACGACTTCCACCGTCACAATGATCGCCTCGCCCTGCGGCTGTGCATGACCCTGCAAGGTGTCGAGCGCTTCCTCGCCAACCCATCCCCGCAGGCAGGATCCAGCCTCCCGGAGAGGCCATGGCAGACGACGTCCCTCCTGGGCCTGCGGCGCTGCTCCGATTCGGGCCTGGCGGTCACGCCCGTTCAGACGGTGATTCGAGAATGGACGCCGTCCCTGAAGGGCATTCCACTGATCGGCACCAGACCGTCCTCCCAGCTTCCTCTGGGGATGGCGATCGAACCAACCCAGACCAAACGGTTGGTCATCACCGCCCGCCACGATCAACAAGAGGATAACGAAATCAGGCCCATCAGCAGCCACCTGGTCGTCGCCGATCCGGACGGTGACTGGCCGAGCCGCACAATCCCATCGAGACGCATGCAGACGCATGGGGAACACGTCGCTGCGTCCTACCGGATCGGCTTCGGGGACCAGGTGGTCGGTCTGAAGCTGGCACCGGCGTTGCCGGCGCAGACGGATCATGGACGCGCGCTGGTCCTGAGCCTGGGACTGCTCGGGATCGGACTGAGCAGCGTGATCGCTTGCCGTTCCGGACAGAGCAAGAAGAAGGATCAACAGACGATCGGAACCTTCCGAATGGATGGGAAGACGTCCTTCCTCACGCACTATGCCCTGGCGAAGGATCTTGAGGCTGCGATGCTCAGGAAGCACGCAGAACGTGGAGAAGCCGGCTTCCTGGTGACGATCGACTTTCGCTATCTGGAGCGGCAACGCGGTTATCTCAGTGACACGGAGATCAACGACATCCTCTCGAAAGCATGTCGCGCAATCGACAAGGGATGGGCCTTGCATCCCAGCTTTAGCTTCTATCATATTTCGACAAACAAAATTGCCCTAATCGTCAGGGCATCTGGGGCCATTCCGATCGATAACAACGTCGCCTGCGAAGCACTCCTGGCACGACTACTAGAGATCGTTTCCAGTTCGATTCAGACCTCCAGTGATTCGGTGCTCACCTGGGATGATGTGATCATCACCGGGCAGCGATTCCTGCTGGATTCACCACCTGAGTCCTTGTTGGCAATGCAAGCGTTTGGCGAGATGCTGGCTGCCGAAGACAGGAGGTCGTACCGACTTGTCACAAGCGTTGATGATCTACTGGTCAAGGACAAAGGCGAGATCAGAAGTCAACTTACTTCGCTGAAAGCCAGTGATCTGGAGCTTCGCTTTCAACCGATTCTTCAGCTCTGCAATCCAGGCTATTTTGGTCTCGAACTGTTGATCAGGTTTCGACCTCCTGCACTCAGGGTACTCGGTACGGGGAAGGTGATTCAGCTGGCCCATAATATCGGCATAGCCCACAAGATCGATGCACTGGTTGTCAGCAGACTGACCGAAATACAGCAGGAGATCACGGCATCTGAATTTCTGCGTCACCGGATCGAGTACGTTTCGGTCAACATCAGCTCTGATTCGGTAGCTACCGATCAACAACTGAATCAGCTGATCAGTCTCTTCAAGCACCATGCCATCGACAGTTCCATCTTCTGCATCGAGATCACGGAGATGGCTGCAACGGACATCCTGGCCGGATCAGAGGGCGTGACAACGGCGTCAGAGCGACTGATGCGGGAGCTGAACTTCAGGATCTTCATCGACGACTTCGGATCCGGGCTTTCGAACTACAGACGCATTAGTGAGGCCTGGTATGACGCCATCAAGCTCGATATTGACTTGATCAAGGGGATTGATCGCTCCTTCAGGCTGCAGCACTATGTGGGGTCGTTCATTGACACGGTCCATGCGCTCGGAAAAACCGTGGTGTGTGAAGGTGTCGAAACTCACAATGAACTCAGCGCCGTCATCCGACTGGGAGCCGATGCCCTGCAGGGGTTCCTTATCTCGCCTCCCATCTCGCTGGCGGAGGTGGAACCCTTCATTCGATCCTCCGAATGGGCTGATCGCGATTCTGTGCAACAAACCCTGGAGACGATCCGTGCCGCCTCCAGGCTGCGGGATACCGGGCATAGCGAGAAGTTCAAGAGATCCGAAAAGAGAATTCCTCTGGAGCGCTACATCATCGACAACTGGTCAAGGCTGCGAAGCTTTGAGGAGTTCGTACTTCTTTTCGTCAACGAATTGAAGTCCTGGGGATTGGAGATTTACCGCTTCTCGCTGGCCTTTCTCCCCGATCAGGATGACATCGATTGCAGTCAGTACGTCTGGGTCAACTCCAGGCCTGGCCTGGTGGCGACCTTGCGCATGGAACGGGACTTCCTGGAGCAGGATGAGCACCTGCGCAGCCCACTCCACTTCATCGCCACACGCAGCAAAGTGTTTCGGCAGCAGCTGACATCAGCAAAGGATTACGGCTTCCCATTCCTGGACTCTCTGCAGCAGGTGGGTTGTAGCGATTACCTCGGCATTCGCATGGATTCGCGCGGCGTCTCCATACCGGTCCTCACGATTGCCCTCCATGAAGGGAGCGTCTTCAGCGACCTGGAGGTGCAACGCATCGAAGCCATGAGCAGCCTGTTGAGTCTGCTGTTCTATGCCTTCGAGAGCGAACGGTCGAAGCGGCTTGCCATGCTGGATCCCCTGACCCAGCTGGGCAATCGCCGCAGCTTTGATTCCTTCCTGAAAGGCAATGTCTCGGCCTCAAAAGTCGCACAGACCCATCTTTCCCTGGCATTGATCGATATTGACCAGTTCAAGGCGGTGAACGATGTGCTTGGCCACGCCTATGGCGACAGATGCCTCAAGGACATCGCCGATGCCCTCCGGGCTTGCCTGCGCAGAAAAAGCGACTTTGTGGCCCGGTTGGGGGGGGAGGAATTTGCCATCATCCTGCCCAAGACAGATGCCGAGTCTTCCTTGCGTCTGTGCGAGAAGCTTCGCCAGTCGATCCAGGACAAGGGGATCCACCATCCTGCTGCTGCGACAGGGAACATCGTCACCGTCAGCATTGGCATTGCGGTGTGGGATCCGCTCTCCATGGCCGACTACGACGCCGACCGCCTGCTGCAACTGGCCGACGATTGTCTCTACGAGGCCAAACGTCATGGCCGCAATCGGGTGGTGTGCCAGTCCCTGCTCTCCCAGGTCGGCCTCTCCACCTGAGGTGCACCTGGGCCGGTGGCCTCGCCGGGGCCGCCCCTGCCGCCGTCGCGGCAGCGATCCTTGAGCAGACTGCCTCTGATCGCTTCCTACGCCGCCGTCCCCGCCATGCCGCAGGCCCAGTCCACGCAGACCCCGATGACGCAGCAGGCCGGCACCGTGGTGAGGGTACGGCTGTTCGCCGCCCTGCGGGAACGGGCCGGATGGGGCGAACGCCTGATCCGCCTCGACGCCGGCACCGCCACCCCTGTGGCTCTCTGGCGGCAGCTCGCCCTGGAAGTCAGCCCCAACAGCCACGCCACTGACCTGCCGCCCAGCATCCGCGTGGCCATCAACCAGGCCTTCGCTACCGCCGACACCCCCCTGCGGCCAGGCGACGAGGTGGCCTTCCTGCCCCCAATCACCGGAGGCTGAGCGATGCCGACCCGCCACCCAGAACGCCCAATCGTGATCAAGCTCCTGGAGGCACCGTTCGAGCCGCTGGAGCTGCTGGCCGCCTGGCAGCGGAGCCTTGGCGCCGCAGGGACGGCCGCCGAAAGCCACTTCATCGGCCGCGTGCGCGGCAGCACCGCCAGCGGCGCCCCCCTGGAGGCCTTGGAGCTGGAGCATTACCCCGGCATGAGCGAGGCCCAGCTGCGGACCATCGCCGAGGCCTGCGCGGCGCACCACGGTGCGGGCGCGGTGCTGGTGGCGCACCGGGTTGGGCGGATCGCACCGGGGGAGGCGATCGTGCTGGTGGCCGTCCAGGCCGACCGCCGCGGCCCCGCCCAGCGCTGCCTCCAGGAGCTGCTGGAGGATCTCAAGCACCACGCCCCCTTCTGGAAACGGGAGTGGAGCGGCGGCAGCGGCACCTGGGTGGCCGGCAACACCCCCCTCTGAATCCATCGCCCCCCTCCCATGGGCCAGTCCAGCGACGCCCTCACGGCTGACCAGATCAGCTTCATCGCCGCCCAGAAGCTCTTCTTCGTCGGCACCGCCACCGCGGACAGCACGGTGAACGTGTCCCCCAAGGGACGGGATGCCTTGCGGGTGCTCGACGAACGCCGCGTGATCTGGCTCAACCTCACCGGCAGCGGCAACGAAACCGCCGCCCATGTGCAGGCCTGTCCGCGCATGACGCTGATGTTCTGCGCCTTCGAGGGCCCGCCCCAGATCCTGCGGCTCTACGGCACCGCCTGCACCATCCAGTGCGGCGAGGAGTGCGGCGAGGATGGCTGGGAGGCGCTCTACGGCCTGTTCGAGCCCCTGGCGGGCGCCCGTCAGATCTTCGATCTGGCCATCGACAGGGTCCAGACGTCCTGCGGCATGGCGGTGCCCAGGTACGCCTACGCCGGCGATCGCACCGCCCTCGACAGCTGGGCCCGCCGCAAGGGCACCGAAGGGCTGGAGCGCTACTGGCAGCGCAAGAACCGCCGCAGCATCGACGGCCTCCCCGCCCCGATCCCCGCCCCCCGGCCAACCGGCGACGGGGCGACCTGACTCAGAGCAGCGGCAGCCGCAGCATCTGGGCCCACAGCTCCGCGCCGGCCTCCAGGGCGCCCGTCTCTGCGGGAATCTCCAGCAGCAGGTCGGCCCCCTGCAGCGAGCCGATGCGGGAGGAGGCCTGGCTGCCCTCCACCTGCGCCAGCAGGGCGCCATCGCCATCCACCTGCAGCCGGGCCCGGGCCAGTTCGGGCCGGCCGGCGCCCCGTTTCAGTGCCGAGGCCAGGCGCACCTTCAGCCGCGGCAGCAGCACCACCTCGCCCCCCTCCAGCTGTTGCAGGGCCGGCCACAGCAGCTGCAGGGCCGTGATCGCCGCGGCCACCGGGTTGCCGGGCAGGCCGAAGAAGGGTCGCGTCCCCAGCCGGCCGAAGGCGAAGGGCCGGCCGGGCTTGAGGAACAGCTTCCAGAAGCCCACCTCCCCCAGTTCGGCCAGCAGGGGCCGGATCCAGTCGCTGTCGCCGGCCGACACCCCGCCGGTGCTCACCACCACGTCGCAGCCGCTGGCCAGCTCCCGCAACGCCCGGCGCAGGGCCTGCGGATCGTCGGCCACCACCCGCTGCTCGCTGACCCCGTAGCCCAGCCGCTCCAGCAGCGCCCGCAGCAGCGTGCCGTTGCTCTCCCAGATCTGGCCCGGCCCCCGCGCTGCGCCGGCCGCCACCAGCTCATCGCCGCTGATCAGCAGCCCCACCCGCGGCTGGGGGCTCACCAGCAGCGTCGCCACACCGCAGCTGGCCAGCCGCCCCAGGGCTGCTGCCCCCAGGCGCACGCCCGCCGGCAGCAGCTCGTCGCCGGCGGCGGCCTCCTCCTCAGGAGAGCGGATCCAGGGGTTGGGGCCCACCTCGCCGGTGAGCAGCAGGCTGTCGGCGGCGGGATCGGGCGTCACCAGCTCCTGGGGCAGCACCCGCTCCGCCCCCTCCGGCAGGGGAGCGCCGGTGAGGATCCGAATCGCTTCTCCCGCCGCCAGTACCGTCGCGTAGGGGGCCCCGGGGGCGGAACGGCCCACCAGGGACCAGCGGCGGCCAGGGCTGGGGGCTTCGGCTTCGGCGATGGCGTAGCCGTCCATGATCGAAGCCCGGAATCCCGGCACGGCCTCGGGCGCCCGCACCGGCTCGGCACTCACCCGGCCCAGGCACAGCCCCAGCGGCAGTCGCTCGGCACCCTGCAGTGGGGTGATCGCCGCCAGCACCCGCCTCCGCGCCTCCTCCAGGGGCAGGCCTTCGCGGGGGAACGGTTCAGCCATCGGTCTGCCCGGCCGGGCCCGGGACATCGGGATGTTGCCAGGGGCCCCGGCGCCCCCCTTCCTTGCGCAGCAGCCGCACCGGGCCAATGGTCATCGCCGGATCGGCCGACTTGACCATGTCGTAGAGGGTGAGCAGGCCCACCTGCACCGCCGTGAGCGCCTCCATCTCCACCCCGGTGGCGCCGTTGGTGCGGGCGCTGGCCTGCAGCCGCAGGCCGCTGCCGTCGGCGGTCGGCTCGATCAGCACCTCCAGGCCCGTGAGGGCGATCGGGTGGCACAGGGGAATCAGCTCCCAGGTGCGCTTGGCGCCCTGGATCGCCGCCACCCGGGCCACCGCCAGCACGTCGCCCTTGGCCGCCCGACCCTCCAGCACCAGGGCCAGCACCTCGGGCGCCATGGCGATGTAGCCCTCGGCCACGGCGCGGCGGTCGCTGGCGGGCCGGTCGCCCACCTCCACCATGTGCACCTGGCCGGCGGCGTTGAGGTGGGAGAGGCCGGGCTGGCTCATGCCGGAGCGAAGGCGTCGGAGCGGTGCACCCAGCATGGCGCTCATCGGAGCGTCAGCAGGCAGCCCACGGGCAGGGAGAGCACCAGGTGGCCGGCGACGGCCGGACCCAGGGCGTCCCAGGCCCGTCGGCGCAGTTCCACCAGGATCGGCTCCACGGGGCTGGCCTGCGGCACCACCGAGACGGTGATGTGCCGCGGACCCTCACTCACCCGCACCACCCGGCAGGTCCAGTGGTGGGCGGCCCCGGGCATGGGCGCAGCGGCCAGCTCGAGATGGTGGGCCCGCATCCCCACATGGCTGACGGCCGCCTCCAGGGGCTCCGGCAGCTCCAGGTCCAGGCCCCAGGCCAGGGCCCGCAGCCGGGTGGGCCCGAGCCGCTGAACCGCCGAGATGTTCCTGCAGCCCGTGAGCCGCGCCACCGCCACCGCCCCGGGGTGCGCGAACACCTCCCGGCGGGGGCCGTGGCGCAGCAGCACCCCCTGGTCGATCACCAGCAACTCCTCGCCCAGCCGGTAGGCCTCCTCCATGTCGTGGGTCACCAGCAGGGTGGGCACCCCGGAGCGGGCCGTCAGGTCCTCCATCAGCTGCTGCAGGTGCTGGCGGCGGTGGGTGTCCTGGGAGGAGAGAGGTTCATCCAGCAGCAGCAGGTCCGGGTCGGTGACCAGGGCCCGCGCCAGGGCCGTGCGCTGCTGCTGGCCCCCCGAGAGCTGGGCGGGGAACAGCCGCGCCTGCTCCTGCAGCCCCACCGCCGCCAGCTGGGCCGCCACCCGGGCGTGGCGTTCGGCCGGCGGCAGGTGCGCCAGGCCGAAGCCCACGTTGCCGGCCACGCTCAGGTGGGGGAAGAGGGCATCGTTCTGAAGCATCACGGCGATGCGGCGCCGCTCCGGCGGCAGGTCGATGCCCCGCTCCGCATCGAACAGCACCCGGCCGTTGAGCTCGATCCGGCCGGCCCGGGGACGCTCCAGCCCGGCCAGCAGGCGCAGCAGCAGGCTCTTGCCCGCTCCGGAAGGGCCAAGGATCGCCAGCCGGCGGCAGGCGGTGTCGAGGGCCAGCTCGAAGCGGAAGTCACCGTGGCACTGCTGGAGCCCGAAGCAGAGGGCGAAGGGGCGGGCGGGCGCCAGCGGGGGCGACGGAGGGCCGGGCAGAGGCGGCTTGGGCAGGGCCGTGGCGGGCGCCGCGCCGGTGATGCGCGGCCGCCGGGAGCGGCTCAGGAACAGCTGCACCAGCCCCAGGCAGAGACCGTTCAGCAGCAGAACCTGGCCGGTCCACACCCAGGCCAGGGGCAGGTCACCGGCATCGACGGCCGCGAAGATCGCCAGGGGCAGGGTCTGGGTGCGGCCCGGGATGTTGCCTGCCAGCATCAGGGTGGTGCCGAACTCCCCCAGGGCCCTGGCGTAGCCAAGGCTGAGGCCCGCCCCCAGCCCCGGCAGCACCAGGGGCAGGGTGATCCGCCGCCACACCCGCCACGGCCCCGCCCCCAGGCTGCGGGCCACCCCCTCCAGACCAGGATCCAGCTGCTCCAGCGACGCCAGCAGGGTGCGGTACATCAGCGGGAAGGCCACCACTGCCGCGCTCAGCACCGTGGCGGGCCAGCTGAACACCAGCTCCAGCCCCAGCCGCGCCAGGGGTTCCCCCAGGGGGCCGTAGCGGCCCAGCAGCTGCAGCAGCACGAACCCCAGCACCGTGGGCGGCAGCACCAGGGGCGAAAGCAGCAGCAGGTCGGCCGTGGCGCGCCGCGCGCCCCGCCAGCGCCGCACCCGATCGGCGGCGAGGAACCCGGCCGGGGCCACCAGCAGCACCGCCAGGGTGGCGCTGCGCAGGGACAGCACCAGGGGCGACAGGCCCGGGGCAGGCTCCATCAGGGGGACCGGTCGGGCAGGGTCTCGAAGCCCTCGCGGCGGAACAGGGCCCGGGCGGCGGGACGGCCCAGGGATCGCAGGTAGGCGCGGGCCAGCTGGGGCTGGCGGCTGCTGCGCAGCACCGCCCCGCTGTAGCGGATCGGGGCGTGGCTGGTGAGCGGGGCGGTGGCCACCACCCGCAGGCCCCCCAGCTGCACCGCATCGCTGCGGTAGACGAAGCCGGCGTCCACGTTGCCGTCAGCCACCGCCCGGGCCACGGCCCGCACCGACCCCTGGGGCACCAGCTTCGGGACCACGGCAGCCGTGAGTCCGTAGTGGTTCAGCACCTGGCGGGCATAGTCGCCGGCCGGCACGGTGCCGTCACCGATGGCGATGCGCCGCACCCCGGGCCCCGCCAGGCCCTGGATCGCCAGGGGTCGCCGCGGCGACCGGGCCGGCACCACCAGCACCAGCCGGTTGCCGAGCACGTCCCGGCGGCTGCCGGCCAGCAACAGGCCAGCCTTCTCCAGGCTGTCCATCGGCCGGGCACCGGCGGAGAGGAACACATCCGCCGGCGCCCCCTGCTGGATCTGCTGCTGCAGCAGCCCGGAGGCGCCGAAGTTGAACTGGGGCAGAGCCGCCCCCTGGGCCCTGGCGAAGGGAACCGCCAGGGCCTGCAGCGGCCCCGAAAGGCTGGCCGCCGCACTCACCAGCAGCGGCGGGGCCGCGGCCCTGGCCTCCCCCTGGCGGCCGCCCGCCGCGACCACCAGGGCACCGGCAAGCAGAGGTCCGGCCAGCAGAAAGGCAACCGCTGCGCCCCGGGGCAGGGGGGTGGCCATCGGCGGCGTAGTCGGCGGCCTCAGAAGGGTATCGGCATCGCCACATCGGCGGGCGACGGGGCGCAGGACGGCACCCGCTCCTGCACCACCGCGCCGACCACGACGATCGAGGGGGAGGCGAAGGCCTCGGCCTCCACCCGGTCAGCCAGCTCGGCCAGGGTGGCCACCAGCTGGCGCTGGCCCCGCACGGTGCCCTGCTGGATCACGGCGGCGGGGGTGGTGGGGGCCAGACCCCCCGCGATCAGCTCCGCGATGATGTGGCGCAGGTTGTGCAGCCCCATGTAGATCACCAGGCCGTCGCTGCTGCGAGCCAGGCCGCGCCAGTCGACGCCGGGGCGGCGCTTGTCGATCTCCTCGTGGCCGGTCACGAAGGTGACGCTCGATCCCGCCCGCCGGTGGGTGACCGGAATGCCGGCGTAGGCGGGGGCGGCGATGCCGGCCGTCACCCCCGGCACCACCTGCACCGGGATCCCGTGGGCCGCCAGGTGGGCCGCCTCCTCGCCGCCGCGGCCGAACAGGAATGGATCGCCGCCCTTGAGGCGCACGATCAGCCGGCGGCGGCCGGCCAGCTCCCGCAGCACGGCGTTGGTGCTGGGCTGGGGCACCGAATGGTGGCCGCGGCGCTTGCCCACGAAGTGCCGCTCACAGCCCTCAGGCACAAGGTCCAGCAGGGCGCTGGGCACCAGCGAGTCGTAGACGAGGGCGTCGCACTGCTGCAACAGCCGGTGGGCCCGCAGGGTGAGCAGGTCAGGATCACCGGGGCCCGCCCCCACCAGGTACACGGTCCCGGGGCCGTCATCGACGCTGGGGGCCAGGGTCTCGTCGGTCATGGCTCCGTCATGGCAACGCCATCAGGGCCTCCAGCACCACGGCCCGGAACCGGGGCCGCTGCAGCAGGGGCAGGCCCAGCGACGGCGGCAGGGCGTCGGTGAGCCGGTTGGCCGCCAGGGCCAGGGGCAGGGCGGGACCAGACAGGGGCAGCGGAGCATCCGCGGAGTTGGGGGCACTGTATGGAGTGGCGCGGCAACGGCCACCGGTGACGGCCTCGAGGTGGGCCAGGAACGCCGCCCCCAGGGGCCCCTCCAGGGGGTGATGCAGCAGCCACGGCCTCGCCTCAGCCTGGGCCTTCAGGGCCGCCAGCTCGGCAGCCAGGGCGCCCTGCCAGGAGGGCCAGGAGCCCAGGAACGGCAGGCGCCGCAGCGGCCCTCGTTGACGGCAACGCGCGGCGATCTGCGGCACGTCCCGGCGCACATGGCTGCCGGGCAGGAGAAACAGGGGCACCAGCAGCAGGGGGGCCGCGGTGCTGCCGGCCGGGGGGGCCGGGGGTTCGCTTGCGGTGAGGGCCTCCAGTGCCACGGGGGCCCCACGGCCCTCTTGCAGCTGGCGGGCCAGGTCCTCCAGCTCGGCGGGGATCACCCCACCGGCACGGCCATGAACCACCAGCAGCAGAGGGCTTGCGATGATCCGGCGCATACCCCTCACCCTAGGGATCACCCTATGGAGGCCGCCGCGCATGTCGACGCCGAGCTCCCGTGAGGCCTGGACGCCGCAGCGGCGTCAGCAGCAGGGCGACACCCTGGGGGCCGACCGCTGCCGCTGCCGCGAGCTGGTCGCCGCCCTGGGCAGCGGCGAACGCAGCGGCCGGGCCCTGAGCCGGGCCGAGGCCGGCGAAGCCCTCGATCTCCTGCTCGACGGTCGCTGCAGCGACGCCCAGGCCGGGGCCTTCCTGATCGCCCACCGCCTGCGGCGTCCGGAACCCCAGGAGCTGGCTGGTCTGTTGGACAGCTACCGGCGGCGGGGACCCCGGCTGGCGGCAACGCCGCGCCGGGTGCTCAGCTTCGGGGTGCCCTTCGATGGCCGCAGCCGTTCCGCCCCGCTGCTGCCCCTGGTGGCCCTGCTGCTGGTGACGGCCGGCGTCGGGGTGGTGCTTCACGGCGGTGGTCCGATGCCGGTGAAGTACGGCTTCACCACGGCCGAGGCCCTGGCCGCCCTCGATCTCGACCGCCGCGACCTTCCCTGGAGCACGGTGAACCGCCACTTCACCCAGGAAGGGATGGCCCTGATGCACCAGCCGGCCCACTTCCCGGCCGCCGAGCGGCTGGTGCCTGTGCGGGAGCAGATCGGCAAGCGCCCGCCGATCGCCACCCTCGAACTGCTGTGGAGCTGCCACGACGGCCCCCACCTGCAGGTCAGCGGCTTCGTTCATGCCCCCACCGAACGGCTGGCCCGCCTGGCCCTGGCCGCCACCGGCCAGGACGAGCTGCTGTTGATCAAGGGGATGGAGGGGGGCGTGGAGCTGCCCACCAACCGGGTGGCGATCGCCTCCCAGCGGCAGGCGGGAGACTCTGAGCGGCTGATCCTGCGGGCCCGGGACCACGGCCTGGGGGCGCCCGAGGTGCCACTGGAGAGCGTGGGGCAGTGGCAGGGCCAGGCCCGGGACGCCCTGAACGCTTCGGGGCCACTGGCGGCTGGGCTGGTCTGGAACGGTGGCTTTCTGCTCTGGCGCGCCGGGATCAGCGAGAGCCTCCAGGCGGGGCTGACCCTGGCGGAGCGGCTGCTGGAGGATGGGGCGGTGGAGCACCGCCGCCGCCAGCTGGCCGACGGGCTGGCCCTCACAGCAGGGGATAGCCCCCCAGCAGGTCAGCGACCCGATCCAGCAGGTTGTTGATCAGCCGGCGCCCCTGGCGCTCCCCCTCCTCGCCCCAGCGGACGTGGCCGGCCCGCAACAGCTCGACCCCATCCGGCCCGAGGGCCATCCGCACATAGTCGCCGTCTTCCTCGAGCCAGGTCTGCAGGGCGGGCTCCGTCACCTCGACGTGGAACTGGAGCCCGTGGGCATGGTGGCCGATCCGGAACATCTGCTCGGCGCAGAGGGGCGTGGACCCCAGCAGGGTGGCCGCGGCCGGCAGCTGGATCCGGTCCCCATGCCAGTGCAGCGCCGGCATGGCCTCTCCGAGCCCGGCGAGCACCGGTTCCTGCCCCTGGGCTGGGGTCCAGGCCACCGGCCCCCAGCCCACCTCGTAGGCCCGCACGGGCGGCTCCCCCGCCATCAGCGGCACCACCTGGCCCCCGGCGGCGAAGGCCAGCAGCTGGGCCCCCAGGCACAGGCCGATCACCGGGCGCTCGCACTCCAGGCACTCCCGCAGCAGGGCCACCTCCCCCTCCAGCCAGGGGAACGACGGCGCACCGATGTCAGCGACACCCATGGGTCCACCCAGCACCAGCAGGGCCTGGTCGGGTCCGAGCCGGGGCCAGGGCTCCCCCCGGTCGGGCCGGCACACCGTCACCGCCCAGCCCCGGCGTCGGGCCTCCTCGGCGAAGCGCCCCGGGCCTTCCCGCTCCAGGTGCTGGAGCACCACCAGGTGGGTCATGGGTGGGCAGGACAGCGATGGGAGCCCCAGCATGGGGGCGTCCGTCGGTCCAGGCCAGGATCCATGCGCCGTGATCCGAGCATCGGCCAGCTGTTGGCGCTGTTGATCAGCTCGGTTGGTCTGGGTTACACGATCTACGGCAAGAAGCAGGACCAAGCCGTGGCCCTGTGTTGCGGGGTGCTGCTGATGGTGGTCCCCTACGTCCTCAGCAACCTTGCCGTCCTGCTGATCGTGGCGCTGACGCTGTTGGTGCTTCCCTTTCTTCTGCACCGTTGCTTCGCCTGAGCCATGCCGACCCCGGAGGAGGTGCTGCGCTTCTGGTTCGAGGAGATCCCCCCCTCCGCCTGGTTCCGGCCAGGCGCCGAGGGCGACCGGGCCGTGCGGGAACGCTTCGGGGAGCTCACCGCCCAGGCCCTGGCCGGCGGCCTGGCCCCCTGGGGCGAGACCGCCCATGACGCCCTCGCCCTGCTGCTGGTGCTCGACCAGTTCCCCCGTCAGATCTGGCGCGACCAGGCCCGTGCCTTCGCCGGGGACGGGCAGGCCCAGGCCCTCACCCTGCGTGCCCTGAAGTCCGGCTGGGTGGAAGCGGAGCCGGCAGCGGAACGGCGGCCGTTCTGGCTGATGCCCCTGATGCACAGCGAGGAGATGGCCCTGCAGCAGCTGGGTCTGCCCCTGTTCGAGCGCCACACCGATGCCCGCACCGCGGAGTTCGCCCGCCGCCACCAGGCGGTGATCGCCCGCTTCGGTCGCTTTCCCCATCGCAACCAGGCCCTCGGCCGTCCCAGCACCAGCGAGGAGGTGGCCTTCCTGCTGCAGCCCGGCTCCCGTTTCTGACCCCCGCCCGATGCACTCCCCCACCGACCCCCCAGGCGCCGCCGCAGCCACCGCCCATCGCCTGGCGGGAGAGCTGTTCTCCTGGGACCTCACCCGGGCCCTGGAACTGGCCCTGCTCAAGACCTTCTGTGTGCCCTCCATCTCCGGGCTGCTGGCCCGCACCGGGGAATTCGAGCGCCGGCCCCGCAAGCGCTACGACGACACCGGGCTGATGGTGGCCGAACTGCTGCGCCATGGCCCAGACAGCCCGGCCGGGACTGCGGTGATCGAGCGCATGAATCGCATCCATGGCCACTACGCGATCAGCAACGACGATTTCCTCTATGTGCTCTCCACCTTCGTGGCCGAGCCGATCCGCTGGCTGGCCCGCTACGGGTGGCGGCCGCTGACGCCCCTGGAGCAGGAGCACCTGTTCCGCTTCTGGTGCGGGGTGGGCGAGCGGATGGGCATCGCGGCCCTGCCGGGCAGCCTCGAGGCGCTGCTGGCCCTGAACGAACGGGTGGAGCGGGAGGCCTTCGCCCCGGCAGCCACCAACCGGCGCATCGCCGAGGCCACCCTGGCCATGCTGCTGGCCGACTGGCCCGCGCTCCTGCGCCCCGCCCTGCGGCGAGGTCTGCTGGGCCTGCTGGATCGCCAGACCTGCGAGGCCCTGGGCTGGAGCACGTCGCCCGACTGGCTGCAGACGCTGGTGTTGCAGGCCCTGCGGACCCGCAGCCGGGCCGCCGCCCTGGTGGCCAGCACCCGCCGCCGCCTGGGCCGACCCGCCGCCGCCCGCTTCTATTCCCAGCAGCCCACTCCCAGCTACGGCGCCACGTTCCGGCTCGAGCAGCTGGGCCCACCGCCGCTGCTGGCGGATCTGGCTAAGCAGGAGGTACCGCTCCCTTCCCCCCAGCCCATGGTCGCCCCCTTCCAGTCCCCCCACTTCGCCGTCGCGCGCACGGAGGACGGCTGGATCATCGAGGCCCGCGTCACCAAGGATCAGCAGGGCGACTGGCTGCTGAGCCGCCACGAACTGGAGGAGCTCCAGGCCCTGCTGGAACGGGTGATCGCCTCCTGACCCGCTCCGCTCCCCCCGATCCGGTGAACCCGGAGCTGGAGTCGCCGGGCCGCCTGCTCAACGTGCTGGGGGTGACCTTCGGCATCGCCGGCGCCGTGGGCGGCACCCTCGGCGCCGGCATCCTGCGCACCCCCGGCCTGGTGGCCGCTCAGATGGGCAGTGGCCCCTGGGTGGTGGCGGCCTGGCTGGCCGGCGGCCTCTTTGCCCTGCTCGGCGCCATCGCCGTGGCGGAGCTGGGGGCCAGCCTGCCCCTGGCCGGCGGCTGGTACGTCTACGCCCGGCGCTGCTTCGGGGATGCCGCCGGCTTCACCGTGGGCTGGATGGACTGGATCGGCCACTGCACCGGCATCGCCTGGGTGGCGGTCACGATCGGCGACTACGCGCTGTTCCTGGTGCCGGGCCTGGAGCTGCCTGGAAAGCTGCTGGGGCTGGGGGTGGTGGCCCTGTTCACCCTCATCCAGCTGCTGGGGGTGGAGGCCGGCAGCGGCAGCCAGAAGCTGCTGAGCCTGGCCAAGGCGACCGCCTTCCTGGCGGTGGTGGCGGCCTGCTTTCTCCTGGGCGGCCCCGACAGCCGCGCCGCCGCCAGCGCAGCGATCCCCACCACGGCGACGGCCCTGGCCACCCCCTCGGGCTGGACGGGGATGGCGGTGGCGCTGGTGTTCTCCCTGCAGGCGATCGTCACCACCTATGACGGCTGGCACAGCCCCATCTACTTCTCCGAGGAGTTCAGCGAGCCGCAGGAGGACCTGCCCCGCTCCCTGATCGGCGGGGTGCTGGCCGTGATCGCCATTTACACCCTGTTCAACCTGGCCCTGCTGCGGGTGCTGCCCCTGAAGGTGATCGCCGTCTCCAGCCTGCCTGTTGCGGATGCGGCTGCCCTGCTGTTCGGCGCCTTCGGCGGCCAGGCGATCACCGTGCTGGCGCTGGTGTCCCTGGCGGGCCTGATCAACGCCTCGATCATGGGCGCCCCCCGCATCCTCTACGGCCTCAGCCGCGACAAGCTGTTCAGCCCCCTGGTCGACCGGGTCAACCGGGGCGGCACCCCCACCGTGGCCCTGGTGCTCACCAGCCTGGCCTCGGCCCTGCTGGTGCTTGCCGGCGACTTCACCATCCTGCTCGGGCTGGCGGCGTTCCTCTACGTGAGCCTCTACCTGGTGGGGATCGTCTGCCTGTTCGTGCTGCGCCGGCGGGAGCCGGAGCGCCCAAGGCCGTTCAAGGCCTGGGGCCACCCGTGGAGCACCGCCATCGTGCTCGTGGGATCCATCGCCTTCCTGGTCGGCGCCCTGCTCAACGACACCGCCAACAGCGGCTGGGCCCTGCTGCTGATCGGCGTCAGCGTGCCGGTGTTCCAGGCCACCCGGGCCCTGATGCCGGCCGAGGCACCATGACCTCGCGCTGGCCGCCGGCCTGGTGGGACGGCGCCCTGGCGGGGGAGATCCTGCAGCGCAGCGGCGAACACCTGCTGCTGGTGGGCAGCGCCATCGGCCTGGCCCTGGCGATCAGCCTGCCGCTGGGCCTGTGGATCAGCCGCCGGCCCCGCTGGGCCGGGCCGGTGCTGGCCCTGGCCAGCACGGTGCAGACGGTGCCGAGCCTGGCGATCTTCGGCCTGCTGCTCACTGTGCCGCTGCTGGGGGGCATCGGCACCACACCGGCGATCGTGGCCCTCACCCTCTACGCCCTGCTGCCCCTGCTGCGGGGTCTGGTCACCGGCCTGGCCCAGGTACCTCCGGGGCTGAAGCAGGCCGGGCAGGCCCTCGGACTCAGCGGCCGCCAGGTGCTGCTGCGGGTGGAGTTGCCCCTGGCCCTGCCCACCCTGATGGCCGGCCTCCGGGTCGCCACGGTGATCGGCGTCGGGGTGGCCACGATCGCCGCCGCCATCGGCGCCGGCGGCCTGGGGGTGTTCATCTTCCGGGGCATCGCCACGGTGAACAACGGCTTGATCCTGGCCGGGGCCCTGCCGGCGGCCGCCATCGCCCTGCTGGCCGACGGCGGCCTGGGGTTGCTGGAACGGCGGCTGGCCCAGCCCCGCGCCAAGGGTCCCAGCGGCGGGCGGCGACGGCTGCTGCGGCTCGCCTGGGCTCTGGCGGGCCTGGCCCTGGGGGCCGTGCTGGCGCTGCGGCTGCTGCCGCCCGCCAACACAGGCACGGTGCGGATCGGCAGCAAGAGCTTCACCGAGCAGCTGATCCTGGGGGAACTGCTGGCCCAGCAGATCGAGGCCGCCACCCCGTTGAAGGTGCAGCGCGACTTCGGCCTGGGGGGCACCGGCCTGATCCACGCCGCCGTGCGCAGCGGCCGCATCGACGGCTATGTGGAGTACACCGGCACCGCCTGGACCACCCTGCTGGACCAGCCCCCGCCACCACCGGACACGCCCGATCCGGCGCGGCGGGTGTTTGAGGAAACGCGCCGGCTCTATGGCGAACGCTTCGGGCTCACCGTGTTCCCCTCGCTGGGCTTCGAGAACAGCTTCGCGATCCTGGTGCGCCGCGCCGAAGCCCGGCGGCTGGGGATCACCACGATCAGCGAAGCGGCCCCCCACACCCCCAGCTGGCGGGCTGGCTTCGGCTACGAATTCCTCAACCGGCCGGATGGCTTCAGCGGCCTGGCCCGGCGCTATGGGCTGCGCTTCGCCCAGCCGCCCGAGGCCATGGATCTGGGTCTCACCTACCGGGCCCTGGCCGAGGGGCGCGTCGACCTGATCGCCGGCGACACCACCAACGGTCTGATCCCCGCCCTCGACCTGCAGCAGCTCCGGGACGACCGCCACTACTTCCCGCCCTACGACGCGGTGCCGGTGTTCAACGCCGCCAGCCTGCAGCGGCGCCCGGAGCTGGTGCCCGTGATCGACGCCCTGGCCGGCCGGATCTCCGCCGCCACGATACAGCGCCTCAATGCCCAGGTCGACCTCGACGGCCTGGGCGTCGCCGAGGTGGTGCGCCGCTGGCGGCTTCAGCAGGCCGGGGCGACCGGGGCCGGCTGAACCTCCTGATCGTTGCCGGCGGCGGGCCCGGGGCGCCGAAACACCAGCACGGGCAGGTCGGTGTGGGTCAGCACCTGCTGGGTCTCGCTGCCCAGCAGCAGCCCGGCCAGGCCGCGGCGGCCGTGGGAGGCCATGAAGATCAGGTCGCAGCCGTGGCGGTTGGCGGCCTCGATGATCGCCTCGTAGACGACCGGGTGATTGCCGACGGCCGTGTCGCAGTCGACGCCGGCCTCCTCCGCCATCCCCCGGGCCCGCTCCAGCAGCGCGGCCGCGTAAGCCCGCTCCGCCTTGCCGAACTGCTCCACCACGGCGGGGTCGAGCAACACCGGATCACCGTAGATCGACGCCTGCGGCGGCATCGCCAGGTTGGCGAGGGCGTGGAAGAAGGTGATGGTGGCCCCGGTCTCGCGGGCGTAGCTCACCGCCCGGCGGATGGTGCCATCGGAGAGATCGGAGCCGTCGGTGGGCACCAGCAGGTGACGGAACATCGGCCTCGCCTCATGCGCGCTGGGGTGACCTCCATGATCGCCCGGCAGCCATGACCACACCCGCCCCGGCGAGGCGCCGCTCCACCCGTCGCGCCAGCTCCGGGGCCAACCGGCCCCGATCGAGGCCGGCCAGGTCCGTCAATCCCTCCGGCAGACGGGCCAGCAGATCCACGGCCGTCGCCGCCAGAGCGGGATCGAGATCTCCGATGAGGTGGCGCAGGGTCTGCCGTAGGGGAGCCGCCGGCCAGGCGGCGAGCCCCACCGCCAGCCCCTCAAGGGCCGCGCGGCGCTGCTGCAGCGGCAGGGGGGCCAGGACCCGTTGGCGCAACAGCTGGAAATCCTCGGGATCGCGCTGGTGGCCCAGCAGCGGCAACAGAACAGCCATCCTGTCGATGGACCCATTCCCAGCGGCCACCGGCGCGTCAGTGACCTCCCCTGGCAAGGGGAGGGCCTGCCGCAGCAAGGCCCTGCAGCGTCGGTCACGGATCCGGCCGATCAGGCTCAGCAAGGCGGGATCCGCCTCCGGTTCGGCCAGCCACCAGGCCAGTAATCGGCTCGCCGCGGCGCCATCGAGCCGCCCGGCCAGCGCCGCGAGCAGATCGGCATCGGGCACCAGGCCGTGGCCCTCGATCGCCTCCAGCCAGGGCTCCAGATCGAGGCCGTCCTGACCGCGCAGACGCCGCAGCCAGGGCCAGCGATCGGGGCTGCCGGCTGGAGGCAGGTGCTGGGGCAGGGCCAGGAAAGGAGGCTGCCGGGTCAAGGATGAACCTCCCGGGACCACCGCGAGCCGCCAGCAGCTCCGCCCGATCCACCGGCTTGCCGGGCAGGGCCAGCCTCCCCATGAACGGTCGCCATTGATACGTTTAATGCCCCAGTCCAGGGGTGTGGAGGCCCCAGGGCTACAACGAAGGCAGTCCATTCGCAGGGCAGGCGTCCCATGGCCTTCAGCGGAACCGATGCCATCTCCCACCCCCCCAGCCGACGGCAACGGGCCGAGACGCGGCGATGGGGCCGGCCCAGCGAGACGCCGCGAACGCTCGGGCCTGTTGAGCAGAAAGAACGCCAGCTGCTGCTGACACTGGTGGCCCAGTTGGCCGACGCCCAGTTCATCAGGGCCGACAGGGATCGGGCGGCCCAGCTCTGGCAGGAAGTGGCGGCCCTGGAGATTGATCCCGAACGGGTCATCCGGCTTCTTTACGGAGGGCAGGATCTGAAGGACAGGGCCACGCTGGCCATGCTGGACCGTGGCTGGCACCCGGAGGTTCCCCGGGGCAGGCGTTTCCCCTGGGGCAGCCGAGCCCTCAGGCGAGGGTCGTCCGCCGCCGGGCGCCGAAACGTTCCACCAGCAGCGCTTCCAGCACGTCGCTGAGCTCACTGAGAGGAACACCCTTCTCGTGCAGTTCGGCCAGCCGTGGCTCCTGGCCCATCGACCCGCCCAGGAAGATCTTCGCCGCCTCCACCATCAGACCGTCCTGGCGGGCCTTGGCGCCCATCAGGCCGATCTGGCCCATGTAGGGCTGGCCGCAGGCATTGGGACAGCCGGTCCAGTGGGTACGCACCGCCTGGGGAAGCTCCAGGCGACGCTCCAGCTCATCGATCACGGCCTGGGCGGTGCTCTTGGTGGGGATCAGGGCGAAGCTGCAGTAGCGGCTGCCCGTGCAGCTGACCGCTTCAGCCTGAAGGGGCCCCGGCTCGAGCCGGAAACGCTGCAGCAGGGGCTCGGCCCGCAGGGCCCCCAGCCGGTGGTCCGGGACATCGACGATCAGCACGTTCTGGGCTTCGGTGAAGCGCAGCTCGCCGCTGCCGTAATCGCGGGCCAGGCGCGCCAGTTCCAGCATCTGCTCCGCATCCAGGCGCCCCATCGGCACGTGCAGGCCCGCCCAGTGGCATCCCTCCTGCTTCTGGGCCTGCAGGCCCAGGCCATCGCGGGGCGCCCGGCTCACCAGATGGCGGCCATCGTGGGGCAGCACCGCTGAGGCCGGCACCCCGGCCAGCCGGGCATAGCCCTCGATCACGGCGGTGCGATAGGGCTCCAGCCCCAGGCTGTCGATCAGATACATCAGCCGGCTCTTGTTGCGCTGCACCCGGTTGCCATGGATCTCGTAGTGCTGCAGGAGGGCCAGGGTGAAATCGGCCAGCTGATCGCCCCGCAGCCACACCCCCAGGGGAATCGCCAGTTCGTTGCGCTGGGCCGAGAAGAAGCCGCCCACCATCACCGTGAAGCCGAGCGGCGCTGCCGGGTCCTGCGGGTGGGGCGCGGGCAGGAAGGCGAGGTCGTTGTGCAACAGGAAACTGTCGGGAGCGCCACCCACGGCCACGTTGAACTTGCGCGGCAGGTTGCGGGGCCCGTCAACGGCCAGCAGGCGCGCCTGGATGGCCGTCACCAGGGGACGGGTATCGAGAAATTCCTCCGGATCAATGCCCGCCAGGGGGTTGCCGGTGATGTTGCGGGGGTTGTCGTGGCCGGACTGGCGGCTGGTGAGCCCGACCTGCTCCAGGGCCTCCATCAGGGGGGCCATGTCCTCCAGCAACAACCCGCGCAGCTGCAGGTTCTGGCGGGTGGTGATGTCGGCGCTGCCGTGGTCGCCGCAGCGATCCACCACATCGGCCAGCACCTCCAGCTGGTCGGAGCGGATCACCCCGTTGGGCAAGCGCAGCCGCACCATGAAGCGCCCGGGGGTGACCGGTCGGAAGAAGATGCCCAGCCATTTGAGACGGATGGTGAGGGTGGCCTCGTCGAGGGATTCCCAACCCTGGGCGGCCAGTGCGGCCAGCCGGGGCTCCAGATCCAGGCCGCAGAGGTCAGCCTTGGCCTGCTCGACCTTGCTGAGGCTGGCCGCTGGCGGGGTGGAGAGCTCGGAACTGGTGCCGGTGCTGGTGTCGGGGCTGTTCATGTCATGCGAAAACGGCGGTCCGCATGGCCGGCCACACGGAGAATCCCTGCCTGGCAGGAGGACGCAAGCAACCTTGGGGGGTGGCCTGAAGCCGGGACGCCGATGAGAGCTGCGTCGTCGGAAAGGATCGACTGTTGGGGAGCGCCGAAGGAAGCTGCGCGGACCCACCGACCAACACGCGTTAGTTTCTTGCATGGAACCGCCCTCCCATGTCGTCACTGCTACCAGAACCGACAAGCCTGGGACCCGACGCTGCATTTCAGGAGGGAACGGTGCCGGCAGGGGACGCCGCGGAAGAGCGGCGCCAGGTGCGCCTGCGGGCGCTCGGCCCGGAGCGGGCCCGCTTCCGTGAGCTGATCGGCAAAGTGGGCAGCGGCGAACACACCAGCACCGGCCTGGATCGGCAGGAAGCCCGTGAAGCCATGGACCTGATGCTTCAGGGCCTGGTCGATGACGCCCAGATGGGAGCCTTCCTGATCGCCCATCGCATCCGTCGCCCCCACCCCACCGAGCTCGCCGGCATGCTCGACAGCTACCGCCAGTTCGGGCCGGTGCTGGAGACACCGGGTCGCCGACCCCTCTGTTTCGGGGTGCCCTACGACGGCCGCAGCCGGACCGCCCCCCTGCTGCCCCTGGTGGCCCTGGTGCTGGCCAGCGACGACCTGCCAGTGGTGCTGCATGGCGGGGACCCCATGCCGGTGAAGTTCGGGATCACCCTGGCCGAGCTGTTCGAGGCGATCGGCATCACCTGGAGCGGCCTGCCACTCAGCATGGTCCAGCAACGCCTCGATCGCCATGGGCTGGCCCTGACCCACCAGCCCGACCATTTCCCCTGGGCCGAGCGGCTGGTGCCGGTGAGGGATGCCATCGGCAAACGCCCGCCGGTGGCGAGCCTCGAGCTGCTGTGGACACCGCACCGGGGTGATCACCTGCTGGTGAGCGGCTTTGTGCACCCACCCACGGAGACCCGCGCCTGGCAGGCCCTGCAGGACGGTGGGGAAGCCGACCTGCTGACGGTGAAAGGACTGGAGGGCTCCACCGACCTGCCCACCTCCCGCGCCGGCATCACCGCCCGGGTGCGCCAGGGCGTGCCCGAACGGATCCTGCTCCACCCGCGCGACCATGGCATCGCCACTGCCGAGGTGGCCTGGGAGAACCTGGAGATGTGGCGGGCGCAGGCGATGGCCGCGCTCTGCGGGGAAGGACCCCTGGCACCGGCGTTGCGCTGGAACGTGGCGGCCTACCTGTGGTTCGCCGGGCGCTGCGAGCGCCTCGAGGAGGCCCTGGAACGGGCCACGGGCCTGCTTCTGGCCGGCAGCGGCGAACGCCTGCGCCGGCAACTTCCGAATCGGTAACCGACGCGACTCTTGAGGGGGCTGTTGGCGTGGTCTCTTTATCTGTGGTTGGTCAGCCTGCGCGCCAGCTCTTCAACTCTTCGCCAGCGCGGTGCCCTTTGTTGTGAGGCCCGTCCTGAGAAAACATGCACCTGAAGGTGCATTCCTCCGGTCCTCTCTGGCTCTCCCTCCGGCTTCATGTCGAATCTTTCCCGTCGTCAATTTCTGATCACCGCCGCCGGCACCACGGCCGGAGCCATCTGGCTGAGTGCCTGTGGCAGCAAGCCATCCAGCACCAGTTCGGCCCCTGCCGCCTCCGACGCCGGCGGCGACACTGAGGTGAAGGGTGCCACCCTTGGCTTCATCGCCCTGACGGATGCCTCACCCCTGATCATCGCCAAGGAAAAGGGCTTCTTTGCCAAGCACGGCATGCCCGATGTGAAGGTCATCAAGCAGACCTCCTGGGCCGCCACCCGCGACAACCTGGAACTAGGCGCCGAACGCGGTGGCATCGATGGGGCTCACATTCTCACCCCAATGCCCTATCTGCTCACGGCAGGGACGATCACCAAGAGCTCCCAGCCATTGCCGATGTACATCCTGGCGCGGCTCAATGTGAATGGTCAGGGACTTTCCCTCTCCAATGAATTTCTCAAGGAGAAAGTCACCATCAGCGATCCCAAGATCAAGGCGATCGCTGATCGCAAGAAAGCCGGCGGCAAGCTGCTCAAAGCAGCCGTGACGTTCCCTGGGGGCACCCACGACCTCTGGATGCGTTATTGGCTGTCCGCCAACGGCGTCGACCCCAACACCGAAGCCGACTTGGTGGTGGTACCTCCGGCCCAGATGATCGCCAACCTGCAGACGGGCACCATGGACACCTTCTGCGTGGGAGAACCCTGGAATCAGCGGGCTGTCAACAAGAAGATCGGCTACACCGGCGCCATCACGGGCGAGCTCTGGAAGGATCATCCCGAGAAAGCCTTCTCGATCCGCGCCGACTGGGCAGACAAGAACCCAAAGGCCACCATGGCCATGTTGAAGGCCGTGCAGGAAGCCCAGATCTGGTGCCAAGACCCGGCCAACCTGGATGAACTCTGTGAGATCACCTCAAAGGATAAATACTTCAAAACAAGTGTCGAAGACATCAAACCACGCCTGGCCGGCACCTTTGACTACGGAGATGGTCGCAGCGTTACCGATTCGCCACTGCGGATGCACTTCTGGCAGGACACCAACTCCCACTCTTTCCCCTACAAGAGCCATGATCTCTGGTTCCTCACAGAAGATATCCGCTGGGGTTACCTACCACAAAACACTGATACCAAAGCGCTGATCGACAAGGTCAACCGATCGGATCTCTGGAAAGAAGCCGCCAAGGCCATCGGTCAGGAAAAAGCCATTCCCGCCAGCGACTCACGCGGCAAGGAAACCTTCTTCGATGGAGTTGTTTTCGACCCCGAGGATCCCAAGGCCTATCTCGCCAGCCTGAAGATCAAAGCGCTGAAGTAAGCCTACATTCCACTTTGTTCACTTTCAGACCTAGCCTTTCATCATGAGTGTTGCAACGTCCAGAGGCCTACAGGCCCGCAAGGCTCCCTGGGCACCATTGGCCAAAAGGGCCACTCCCTACATCGTTTGTGTGGGCGGTTTTCTGATTGCCTGGCAGATTCTCTCGGTCATCCTCGGTGAAGCCCGGCTTCCCGGCCCGATTAACGTGGTCGTGCAGACATGGGACCCTTACATCAGCCAGCCGTTCTACGACGACGGCGGGACCAGCAAGGGACTGGGCTGGCAGATTCTGATCTCTCTACAGCGTGTGGCAATTGGCTACAGCCTCTCTGCCGTCGTAGGCATCGCGATCGGTGGGATGCTCGGCATGAGTCGTTTCATTGGCACGGGCTTTGATCCCGTGGTTCAAGTGCTGCGGACGGTTCCACCCCTGGCCTGGTTCCCCATTTCTTTGATGGTCTTTCAGGATGCCAATACCTCCGCCGTTTTTGTGATTTTCATCACAGCCATCTGGCCCATCATTATCAACACAGCCGTTGGCATACGCGAGATTCCGCAAGATTACACCAACGTTGCCCGTGTATTGAAATTGCGCAAAGGTGCTTACATCAGAGAGATTGTCATTCCCGCCACAGTCCCCTACGTCTTTACCGGTCTGCGCATTGCCGTAGGTCTGGCATGGCTGGCCATCGTTGCCGCCGAGATGCTCAAGGCTGATGGGGGGATTGGCTACTTTATCTGGGATGCCTACAACGCTGGTGGAGATTCCAGCTCCAGCCAGATCGTTCTTGCCATTATCTATGTAGGCATCGTTGGCCTGCTCCTCGATCGCCTTGTAGCCTTCGCCGGGCGCAAGTTCAGCAAAGGAGCCGCCTGAGCATGGCCTCCCTGTTCACCGTTGACCACGTCACCCAGACCTTTAAACTGCCTGGCGGCGGGGCCTATGTAGCCCTCCGAGATATTTTTCTCACTATTGCCGAAGGCGAGTTCATCTCGCTCGTCGGCCACTCTGGCTGCGGGAAATCCACACTCCTCAACCTTCTCGCAGGTCTCACCAGTGCCACCCAGGGTGGCATTCTGATGAACGGCAGAGAAGTCACCGATCCAGGCCCCGATCGGATGGTGGTTTTCCAGAATTACTCCCTGCTGCCATGGCTCACGGTTCGAGAGAACATAGCCCTTGGCGTGGACAACGTGATCGCCTCCAAGGATCGTCGGGAACGGGACTCGATCATTGAGCACCACATCCAGTTGGTGGGGCTGAAGGCCGCCGCCGATAAGTATCCCAGGGAAATCTCAGGAGGGATGAAACAACGGGTCGCCATCGCCCGTGCCCTGGCCCTGAGGCCGAAGCTCCTGCTGCTTGATGAGCCCTTTGGAGCGCTCGACGCCCTGACAAGGGGCAATCTTCAGGAACAGCTGATGCAGATCTGCCAGGAGGCGAAGGTCACCTCCTTGATGGTCACCCACGACGTGGACGAAGCTTTGCTGCTCTCCGACCGGGTGGTGCTGATGACCAATGGGCCCGAAGCCCACATCGATCAGATCATCGAGGTGCCCCTGCCCCGGCCCCGCACCCAGCTGAATGTGGTGGAGCATCCCCGCTACTACGCCCTGCGCGCGGAGATCGTGGGATTCCTGTCGGAACAGCGCCGGGCCAGGCAGACGCGCCTCAAGCCCGCGGATCCCATCGCCAGCAACGGCCTGGAGAAGGTGAATCTGGAGCTCGGCTTCATCCCTCTCACCGACTGCCTCCCCCTGGTGGTGGCCCAGGAGATGGGGTTCTTCGCCAGGCATGGCCTGAGCCAGGTGCGCCTGCGGCGCGAAAGCAACTGGAAAACCCTGGAGACCCACGTCCGCCAGAACGTTCTCGATGGGGCCCTGATGGTGGCCGGGATGCCCATCGCCATGACCCTCGGCTTCAACGACCAGGAGCCCCTGCCGATGGTGAGTGCCCTCACCTTGAGCTGCAACGGCAATGCCATCACCCTGCACCGCCGTTTTCACGAGGCCGGGGTGACCACCCTGGCCGAGTTCAAAGACTGGATCGACGCCCACCCGAACACCAAGCCGGTGCTCGCCATGGTGCATCCGGCCTCCATGCACAATTTGATCCTGCGCGCCTGGCTGGCCTCGGCGGGGATCCATCCCGAACGCGACGTGGAGCTGCTGGTGATCCCACCGCCCCAGATGGTGGCCGCCCTGAAGGCGGGCACCATTGATGGCTACTGCGTCGGCGAACCCTGGAACTCCCGCGCCGTGCTGGAAGGCCTCGGCACGGTGATCGCCACCGATGTGGAGCTCTGGAATGGCCATTGCGAGAAGGTGCTGGGGGTGAGAGAGGCCTGGGCGGCCGCCTACCCCCGCACCCACCAGGCCCTGGTGCAGGCGCTGCTGGAGGCCTGCCGCTACTGCGACGACCCGGCCCACCGCGACGAACTGGCCGAGCTGCTGTCCCAGAGCCAGTACGTGGGCACCGATGTGGCGACGATCCGGCCGGGTCTCATCGATGCCTACGACCGCGGCACCGGCGCACCCACGGTCATGCCGTCGTTCAACCGCTTCTTCGGCCCCGAGGTCAACGAACCCAACCCGGCTGATGCGGTCTGGATCCTGAGCCAGCTTGGGCGCTGGGGCCTGACCAGCTTCCCCAGCAACTGGCAGGAGGTGGCTGATCGGGTGCAGGACCGCGCCCTGTTCCGCAGCGCCGCCGCCGCCCTGGGGTTGCCGACCACAGCGCAGCCCCCCTCACCGGTTGCGGCCTTCAACGGTGATCGCCTCGACCCGGTCGATCCCCTGGGTTACCTCGACCTCTTGGCCGTCAAGGGCCAGGTGACGGTGGCCCCGGCGCCACTGTCCGCACCGGCCAGCCGCTGACAGCCCCTCGCTTCCCCTTCCCCCTTCGCCTGCATGCAGACCCTGACGTCGGCCCCATCCAGCCAAGCCGTTTCCAATGAACCGTTCCTGGTGATCGATGGGGTCAGCAAGGTGTACCCCACCCCGAAGGGGCCCTACACCGTGCTCGACAACATCAGCCTGGAGGTGGCGGAGGGGGAATTCATCTGTGTGATCGGCCATTCCGGTTGCGGCAAATCCACCCTGCTCGATCTGGTGTCCGGCTTCGGCCAGCCCACCCGCGGAGAGGTGAGGCTGGAGTCGGTGCCGATCCGCGAACCCGGTCCCGACCGGATGGTGGTGTTTCAGAACTATTCGCTGCTGCCCTGGATGTCGGCAGCGGAGAACGTCGCCCTGGCCGTGAACAACGTGTTCCCACATCTCAAGCGCAACGGCGGTGCCCGCACCATCGTCGACAGCCACCTGGCCATGGTGGGGCTCAGTGAGGCGGCCGATAAGAAACCGGGCAGTCTGTCGGGGGGAATGAAGCAACGGGTCTCGATCGCCCGGGCCCTGGCCCTGCAGCCCAAGGTGCTGATCCTCGATGAGCCCTTCGGGGCCCTTGATCCGATCACCAAGGAGGAGCTGCAGGAAGAGCTGCTCAAGATCTGGCAGGAGCACAAGGTGACCGTGCTGATGATCACCCACTCGATCGATGAGGCCCTGTTCCTTGCTGACCGGGTCGTGATGATGACCAACGGCCCGGCGGCGACGATCGGCGAGATCCTCGAGCTGCCCTTCCCCCGGCCCCGGCAGCGGTCCCAGCTGATGGAGATGCCGGAGTACTACGACTACCGCAACCGCGCCCTGGACTTCCTTTACCGCCGTTTCGCCCATGATGACCAGTGAGGCTGGAACGCCATGACGGGCTGACCATCGCCGAAGGCCACACCCTGCTGCTGGAACCTGCCCATCAGGATGGGGCCCGTTGTTTCCTGATCGAGCAAGGGCTGCTGAAGGTGTCGTTATCCGCGACCGACGGCCAGCCCATCACCCTGGGATTCCTCCAGGCCGGTGATCAGCTGCCCCTGGAGTTTCAGCGGAGAGCCACCATGCACCTGGAAGCCATCACCTCCGTTCTGCTGAGCGATTGCGGCGCGGAAGCCCCCCAGCCAGGGCAGCACAGCCTCAACGACTGGGCCGTGGATCTGCTGCTGATCCGCCGTCTGACCACGGCAGAGCAACGACTCACGGCCCTGCTGCGATTGCTGGCCGAACGCATCGGCCGTCGGCAGAAGGACTGGTATGTGCTGCCCATCCAGCTCACCCACGCCCAGATCGCCGATCTGATCGGACACACAAGAGTGACGGTCACACAGCAGTTTTCAAATCTCCGCCGTGCCCGGTTGATCGAAACCTGCCGTGGCCCCACCGGTGACCTGCGGTTGGCGCCGGGACTGGTGGAGCCGATAGCCACCGACTTAGTGGCTGGGCTGGGGCCGATCGGCTGAGGGGTCACTGGCGGCCGACGGCTGCGCCATTGAAGACGCCGCCACCGTCGAAGACCCCACGATCGGCTTCAGCGTCACGGCGGCGGCCTTGAGTTCCGGTTGCTGGGAGATCGGGCAGCCCAGTTCATGCATCAGTCGGTTGGCCTCACAGGCCTGTTCCTGGGCCGCTCCCCAGTGCATCGGCAGAAACACCGTGCCCTGCCGGATGCGGTCGGTGATTCGCACTTTTGCCGTCACGGCCCCCCGGCGGGAGCGCACCTCCGCCCTGCCGCCATCGACCAATCCATGCCGCCGGGCGTCAGCGGGGTTCACCTCCAGCAGCGGCTCGGGATGGGGCCGCAGCAACCGCTCGACGTGGGCGGTGCGGGTCATGGTGTGCCACTGCTCCAGGTAGCGGCCGACGGTGAGCACCAGGGGGTAGTCGCCATCGGGGGGTTCGCCCAGGCCCATGGGCTGCTCGCTGATCAACCGGGCCCGACCGGAGGCTGTGGGGAAACGGCCGGAGGTGTGCAGGCGCGGGGCACCCCCACCCGGGCAGGTGCCAGTGGAGAACGGCCATTGCTGGGGGCCGTGCTCCTGAAGCAGGCCATGGCTCAGCCCACTCAGATCGCACACCCGGTCCCTGGTGATGGCGACGAACTCGGCAAACACGTCCGCCGAGGAGCCATAGCTGAACTGGTCCTGGAAGCCCAGGCGCCGGCCCAGCTCGGCGAAGATCGCCCAGTCGGGTCGGGCCTCCCCAGGGGGCGCACGAAAGGCCGGGCAGTACGTGACGCGGCGCTCGGAATTGGTCATCACCCCGGCCTTCTCACTCCACTGCGCCGCCGGCAACACCAGGTGGGCGATGGCGGCCGTCTCGGTGCCGGCGTAGGCCTCGTTGAGCACCACCATCGGGCAGCGGGCCACGGCGGCCCGCACCCGATCGAGCCAGGGCAGGCTCACCAGCGGATTGGTGGCCGCCACCCACCAGAGCCCCAGGGCATCCCGCTCCATCGCCTCGATCTGCTCCCACACGGTGAGCCCCGATTCCGGTGCAATGGCCCCGGGGGCCAGGCCCCAGTGCTGTTCCAGCTCGGCGCGGTGCCCGGCATCGGTGACATAGCGGTAGCCCGGCAGCAGCCGGGCCAGGCCACCGGCTTCCCGGCCCCCCATGGCATTGGGCTGGCCGGTGAGCGAAAAGGGCCCCGCACCGGGCCGGCCGATCTGGCCGCTGACCAGATGCAGGTTGATGATCCCGGCCACGGTGGCGGTGCCCTCCACGCTCTGGTTCACCCCCATCGACCAGAGACTGAGGACCGCACGGCTCTCGGCCCAGCGGGCCGCGAGTTGGCGCAGCTGCTGCTCTTCGATGCCACAGAACCGGCTCACCCGCTCGGGCGTCCAGCCCGCCCAGAGCTCCTGCAGCGCCTCGAAACCCTCGGTGGACGCCTGCACATAGGTCCGGTCCACCCCGCCCCGCTCCAGCAGCAGGTGGCCGAGGCCGTGCAGCAGGGCCAGATCGGTGCCGGGACGGATCGCCAGATGCAGGTCGGCCGCGTCGCTGGTGGCCGTGGCGCGCGGATCCACCACCACGATCTGCAGGGCCTGCTTCTGCTTGCGCTTGCGCTTCAGCAGGCGCTGGAACAGCACCGGATGGCACTCGGCCGTGTTGGTGCCGATCAACAGCACCGTGTCGGCCTGATCCAGATCGTCGTAGCAACAGGGGGGGCCATCGGAGCCGAAACTGCGCACATAGCCCGACACGGCCGAACTCATGCACAGGCGCGAGTTGGCATCGAAGTTGTTGCTGCCGAGCGCCCCCTTGATCAGTTTGTTGGCGACGTAATAGTCCTCGGTCAGGAACTGCCCGGAGCCATACATCGCGAGTCCGGAGGGGCCCTTCTCGGCCAGGGTGCGGCGCACCTGGGCCTCCAGCAGCTCAAAGGCCCGATCCCAGCTGATCGGCGCGAAGGACTGGTCGGTGCGCTGCCGATAGAGGGGGGTGGTGAGCCGGTTGCGGTGCAGGGTCTCGCCCACGGTGGCCCCCTTGACGCAGACCTGCCCCAGGGAGGAGGGGTGGTGGCGGTCGCCCCGGGCCGTCCAGGTCGCCCCACCTCCCGCCGCCGCCGGGGGCTTCATCTCCAGACCGCAGCCCACACCGCAGTAGGGGCACTGGGCCCGGGCCGGGCCGTCGGAGGGGGAGGGAGACGTGGCGGGTTGGCTCAAGACGGCGTTCGGGCGTCAGCGGCGGCCGCCACCATCACCACCCTGGCTGGAATGACGAGCTTAAGTGAGCGTCACGACGTCTTCCCGTGAGAGCCCTGCCGTGACAACGCTTCAGAACGGCCCCACCGCCATCCCCACCGGCACCGCCGAGGTGGTGCTGATTCGCCACGGCGAAACGGCATGGAGCCTCTCGGGCCAGCACACCGGCAGCACCGACATCCCCCTCACCGCGCGGGGGGAGGCGGCCGCCCGCGGGCTGGCGCCGCTCCTGGCGGTGAGCCCCTTCTCCCTGGTGCTGTCCAGCCCTCTGCAACGGGCCCGCCGCACCTGCGAGCTGGCGGGCCTGGCCGGACAGGCCTGCCTGGAGCCCGATCTGGTCGAATGGAACTACGGGGCCTACGAAGGTCTGACGAACAGGGAGATTCAGCGGGATCGGCCGGGCTGGATGGTGTTCCGTGATGGCTGTCCCGACGGGGAGAGTCCCGCCCAGGTGGGGGAACGGGTCGACAGGGTGATCCGGCGCCTGCAGCAGAGCGGCGGCCGGGTGGCCCTGTTCGCCCACGGGCATCTGCTGCGGGTGTTCGTGGCCCGCTGGATCGGGCTGCCGCCCGGCCACGGCGCCCACTTCCTGCTCGACACCGCCACGCTCACGGTCCTCTCCGACTACCGCGGCCTGCCGGCCGTGAAGTGCTGGAACGCCCCCACATCCGGGCCGTGGATGTCGGATTCCTGACCCCCCCGGAGCAGAGCCGTTGATTTACCAACTTTTTAACGAGGGCAGGCGAAAGTTGAACTCACAGCCCCCTGCATGTGACGGCCATGACCATCTCGACGATGGCCCCCTTTGAGGCCCTGGCCATGACGCCGGAACTGGAGCAGGAGCTGTCCCTGATCGATGCCTGGTGGCGCGCCGCCAACTATCTGGCCGTTGGAATGATCTATCTGCGGGACAACCCGTTGCTCGCCCAGCCGCTGCGCCATGAGCACGTCAAGGCACGGCTGCTGGGGCACTGGGGCTCCTCCCCCGGCCAGGCCTTCCTCTGGGCCCATGCCAACCGGGTGATCCGCCGCCACGACCTCGACATGATCTACCTGTCGGGACCGGGGCACGGCGCCCCGGGGGTGCTTGGCCCCACCTATCTCGATGGCAGCTACAGCGAGGTGTATCCGGACAAAAGCCAGGACGCTGAAGGGATGCGGCGCTTCTTCAAGCAGTTTTCCTTCCCCGGCCACATCGGCAGCCACTGCACCCCGGAAACCCCCGGTTCGATCCACGAAGGCGGCGAACTCGGCTACGTGCTCTCGCACGCCTGCGGGGCGGTGTTCGACAACCCCAACCTGATCGCCCTGGCCTGCGTGGGTGATGGCGAAGCCGAGACCGGCCCCCTGGCCACCTCCTGGCACATCAACAAGTTCCTCAATCCGATCGGCGACGGGGCGGTGCTGCCGGTGTTGCACCTGAACGGCTACAAGATCGCCAACCCCACCCTGCTGGCCCGCATTCCCCACGAGGAACTGGCCAGCCTGATGCGCGGTTACGGCTGGGAGCCGATCTTCGTCGAGGGGCACGAGCCGATGGCCATGCACCGGGCCATGGCCGCCGCCATGGACCAGGCGACCGGGCGCATCCTGCAGATCCGCGCCGAGGCCCGCGCCAGCGGCGAGGCGGTCCGCCCTGCCTGGCCGATGATCGTGCTGCGCTCGCCCAAGGGCTGGACCGGACCGGCCTCCCTGCACGGCAAGAAGCTGGAGGGGTTCTGGCGCTCCCACCAGGTACCCCTGGCCGTGCCGAACACCGATCCGGAACAGCTGCAGCTGCTGGAGGAGTGGCTCAGGAGCTACCGGCCAGAGGAGCTGTTCGACGCGCACGGCACCCTGCGGCCTGACCTGCAGGCGCTCTCTCCGCAGGGGAACCGGCGGATGGGCTCCAACCCCCACGCCAACGGCGGCCTGCTCCGCCGCAAGCTGCAGTTCCCACCCCTGGAGGACTACGCGGTGCAGGTGGTGGCCCCCGGCGCCACGGAGGAGGAGAACACCTACCCCCTCGGCGAACTGCTGCGCGACATCATCCGCGCCAATCCCACCTCCATGCGGGTGTTCGGCCCCGACGAAACCGCCTCCAACCGTCTGCAGGCCATCTACGAGGTCAGCAAGAAGGTGTGGATGGAGGAGTTCCTCCCTGAAGACCTCAACGGCAGCGAACTGGCCCGCAGCGGACGGGTGGTGGAGATGCTCAGCGAGCACACCCTGGTGGGAATGATGGAGGGCTACCTGCTCACGGGGCGCTACGGCTTCTTCCACACCTACGAGGCCTTCGCCCATGTGATCGCCTCGATGTTCAACCAGCACGCCAAATGGTTGGAATCCTGCCTGCTGCATGCCACCTGGCGGGCCCCGATCGGCCCCTGGAACTGCCTGATCTCCTCCACGGTGTGGCGGCAGGACCACAACGGTTTCACCCACCAGGACCCCGGCTTCATCGACCTGGCCGGCAACAAGAGCGGTGACGTGGTGCGGGTGTACCTGCCGGCCGATGCCAACTGCCTGCTGGCGGTGGCGGAGGAGGCCCTGCAGGAAACCAATGTCTGCAACATCATCGTCTCCGACAAGCAGAAGCACCTGCAGTACTTCACCCTGGAGCAGGCCCGGCGCCATGTGGCCAAGGGGGTCAGCATCGTCGGCTGGGCCAGCAACGACGACTGCGGCGCCACTCCGGATGAGCCGGATGTGGTGATGGCCTGCGCCGGCGACATCCCCACCAAGGAGACGCTGGCGGCGGTGGAGATCCTGCACCGGGAGATCCCCAGCCTGCGGATCCGGGTGATCAACGTGGTCAAGCTGTTCGCCCTCACCGAGCCGAACGAACATCCCCACGGCCTCAGCGACCGGGACTTCGACACCCTGTTCACCACCGACCGGCCGGTGATCTTCAACTTCCACGGCTACCCCTGGCTGATCCACCGTCTCACCTACCGCCGCACCAACCACGCCAACATCCATGTGCGCGGGTACAAGGAGAAGGGCAACATCAACACGCCCCTGGAACTGGCGATGAACAACCAGATCGACCGCTTCAATCTGGTCATCGACGTCGTCAACCGGGTGCCCTTCCTGCGCTCCCGCGCCGCCCACGTCAAGGAACGGATGCAGGACGCGATCCTGTCCCACCGGGCCTACGCCCACACCCACGGCACCGATGCCCCGGAAGTGACCGACTGGCGCTGGAACCCGCCCGCCGCCACGCACTGATGGCGCCCCCCCCCTCCGCGGACTCGCCGGCGGCGGGGGAGGTGCTGGTGCTGAACGCCGGCAGCTCCAGCCTCAAAGTGTCGGTGCACGGGCGCGGCGGGGATCGCCTCTGGAGCGACCAGCGCAGCTGGAGCGTCGCCGCCGCCGAAGACACTGAGGCGGTGCTGGACGCCTGGCTGCCAGAAGCCCTGGCCGCGTGGGGGGATGGGCTGATCCGCGCCGGCCACCGGGTGGTCCATGGTGGCGAGCGCTTCACCGCCCCCATCCGGCTGGATGCGGCGGTGCTGGAGGTGCTGGAGGGACTGGTGCCCCTGGCTCCCTTGCACAACGGTCCGGCCCTGCGGGTGATGCGCTGGCTGAGCGGCTGGAAGCCCGCGATCGAGCAGTGGGCCTGCTTCGACACGGCCTTCCACAGCACCCTGCCGCCGGAGGCCCGCACCTACGCGATCCCGGCCCGCTGGCGCAGCGAGGGCCTGCGCCGCTTCGGTTTCCACGGCCTCAACCATCAGCACGTGGCCGAAACCGTGGCCCGCCGCGCTCAAGCCGAGGGCCGCCCCGATGCCCCCGGCGGCGAAGCCCTGCGGCTGATCAGCTGCCACCTCGGCGCCGGCTGCTCCCTCTGCGCCATCCGGGGCGGGCGCAGCATCGCCACCACGATGGGCTACACCCCAATGGAGGGCCTGGTGATGGCCACCCGCAGCGGTTCGGTGGATCCGGGGCTGTTGCTGCACCGGCTGCGCCGGGGGGCCACGGTGGAGGGGCTCGCCCAGGACCTGCAGCAGGAGAGCGGCCTGCTGGGCCTCTCGGAGCTGAGTCCGAGCATGAAGGACCTGCGCCTGGCCGCCGCCGACGGTCATGGCGGGGCCCAGCTCGCCATCGCGGTGTTCCGCCACCAGCTGCTGCAGGGGATCGGGGCCATGGCCGCCAGCCTGGGGGGGGTCGACGTGGTGGCCCTCACCGGCGGCATCGGTCAACACGATGGCGCGCTGAAGCAGGAGCTGGAGCAGGCGCTCACCTGGCTGGGGCCCTTCGAGCTGGTGCAGGTCGCGGCCGATGAGGAGGGTGTGATCGCCCGCCACTGCGCTGCGGCGGACGCCTGACGCTTCAGTTCCGCCGCCAGGATTCGCGGTGCATCCAGCTGATCCAGACAGCGGAGATCTGCTTGGGGCAGGTGGCTTCGCATTCCAGGTGGCTGCTGCAGCTGCCGAAGCCTTCGCTGACCATCTGCGCCTGCATCACCCGGGCCCGGTGCTGCCGCTCCGGCTGGCCCTGGGGCAACTGGCCCAGGTGCGCCAGCTTGGCCGCGACGAACAGGCTGGCGGAGGCGTTGCGGCAGCTGGCCACGCAGGCACCGCAGCCGATACAGGCCGCCGTGTCAAAGGCCTGGGCCGCCTGCTCGCGCCCGATCAACAGGGCGTTCGCTTCCGGCGCACTGCCGGTGTTGATCGAGCAATACCCACCGGCGGCGATGATCCGGTCCAAGGCGGAGCGGTCGACGGCCAGATCCTGCAGGATGGGAAAGGCACGGGCGCGGAAGGGTTCCAGGGTCAGCACCTCGCCGTCACGGAACTGGCGCAGATAGAGCTGGCAGACGCTGGTGGCCCGCTGGGGCCCCTGGGCCTGGCCATTGACAAGGAACCCACAGGAGCCGCAGATGCCTTCACGGCAGTCGTGCTCAAACCCCACGGGACGCACTCCGGCGGCAATCAGCCGTTCGTTGAGCAGGTCAAGGGCCTCCAGCAGGGAGAGGTCTGTGGAGACCGCGTCCAGGCGATGGACCTCAAAAGCCCCGCTGTCCTGGGAACCTGCCTGACGCCAGATCCTCAGGGTGAGCGAAACGGCGGTCATCGGTACAGCTTTGGCATGGGTGTCACCGTTGACAGGAACCGGAAGTCGCCAGGCTCGATTCGGATTCTGCCGGTCCTGAGGCGGGGATGTTGTCGTTCCGCGTCATGCACGCGCGATCACGAAGGAAAAGATGCAAGACTCAGAAAATTTTCAGTATTGCTTAGTCAACCCCATGCCCCTCCGGGTCCCTGCCGCCGCGTGAACGACCAACGCAAGCTGGTGGTGGAGCTGCGCCGGTCGATGGGGCGGCTGGAGGCAGCGCTGGGCACCATCAGCGATGCCCTCGTGATCACCTGCTCCGAGGGGCGGGTGCTCTGGTGCAACGCCAGTTACGCGCAGCTGGTGGAACGGACTCCCCCGGCGCTCCTGGGGGAATCGATCTACGACCAACTCCCCCGCGACTGCGACGGCGCCCCCCTGCTGAACCCGGAGCAGGTGCTGGCCGGCGGCGACCAGGGGGGGCAATTCACCAAGGTGCTGCATCACAACGAGCTGCGCGCCATCGAAGTTGAATGGAAGCCCATCCACAGTGAGCGGCGGCGGCCCCTGATCTTCTGCTTACGGGACGTCAGTGCCCGGTTCTCCTATGAGCAGCTGCGGGTGGAGGTCGACCGGATCGAGCGGCGGCGCCAGCAGACTGAGAATCTGAACCGGGCCCTGGAGCTGGAACGCCTGGCCCTGGCCACCAAGGTGATGGAGTGCCCGGTCACGGGCCTGCCCAACCGCCGCGGCCTCCACGTCAGCATCCGTGCCGCCCTCAAGACCCAGCGGGAGAATGGCGGCCGGATCAGCATTCTGTTCTGCGATCTCAACTCCTTCAAAGAGATCAATGACCTTCATGGACATCAGATCGGCGACGACCTGCTGATTGAGATTGGCCGGCGTCTGCAGCGATCCTTGCGATTCGGAGATATTCTGTCACGCCTCGGTGGCGACGAATTTGTGGTGCTCACAATGGGCATTTTCGATGAGGGCGATGCCCTCCAGTTAGCCATGCGCCTCAATGACGCCGTAAGCCAGACATGGTCGGTCGAAGATCATACGATCCGCCCATCCATGAGCATCGGCATCACGATCTCAGACGACCCAGAAATCTCCGTCAATGAGCTGATCCGGCGGGCAGATCTTGCCATGTACGAGGCCAAGACCAACGGCGATCAGCACATCTCTTTCTATCATTCGTCCATCGACAAGAAGGTAAGGAGGAACATCCATCTGCGACATCAACTCGAAGGCGCTCTCCAGCACAAGTCGATGTTTCTGGCTTATCAGCCGATTGTTGAGCTGGGAAATCGGATGGTCGTGGGCATGGAAGCCTTACTGCGCCTTGGGGCCATCGCAGCGCCGATTGCTACCCCGTCGGAATTCATCCCCCTTGCCGAACGCACCGCCCTGATTCTGCCGATCGGCCGCTGGGTGATCAGCCAGGCTCTCGAGCGGCTTCGTCAACTTCGCTCCGAGGGTTCGGACGTCACCATGGCGATCAATGTGAGTCCCTTGCAATTGAAGGAAACAGGCCTCAGCGACTTCTTCCTCAGCCAGGCGGAACGCTCCGGTGTGGATCCCTCCTGGACGGTGATCGAGGTGACCGAAAGTATCCTGATTGAACATCCCGACCTGGCCACATCCGAGCTGAGCCGATTACGGGAGGCCGGCGTCAAGGTGCATCTCGATGACTTCGGCACGGGGTACTCCAGCATGTCCTGGTTGGCACGATTGCCCATTGACACGATCAAAGTGGACCGAAGTTTCATCTCTGATTTTCTCCACGATCACCGCAAGGCCGTGGTCTTGGAAGCGATGATTCGCCTCTCCCGCGACCTCGGTCTGGGCCTGATCGCCGAAGGCATCGAAACCGTCGAGCAACATGCCGGCCTGCTCGCCATGGGTTGCGTCCGGGGTCAGGGCTATCTCTTCGGCCGTCCCGAACCCCTCAGCCGTAGCTGCGCGGTCCCGGCGTGATGGATCGAAAGACAAGCGGCTCGCTATGGCGGACGGGAGTGGCTCCGGGCCGGTGCTCCCAGGCCGCAATGTGGGCGAAGCGTTCGTCATCCCGCTGGGCTTCCCCAGCCGGGGTCTGATGGTCCTCGCGGAAATGGGCGCCGCAGGATTCCTCCCGTGCCAGGGCATCCCGCAGCATCAGATCCGCCAGTCCGAAGAAATCCTCCAGCCGCAGAGCCTTGGTGAGCTCAGCATCGAGAAGGCCATCCTCCTGGGGAATGCAGACCTCTCGCAGGAATTCCAGCCGTAGCGCCTCCAGTTCACCCAGCGACGATGTGAGGCGATCCGGCCGGCGGCTGATGCCGCAGGCGTCGATCATCAGGTGGCCGAGGCTCCTGTGGAAGACATCGACGGGTTGGGAGCCGCCCGTGCGGCGCAGGGCTTCGAGGCGTGCCTCCACCGACGCCAGCGCCTCGCGGCAGGCTGGGTGGTCGGCCGGCAACGCTCCAGCAGCCTGGCCCGCCAGCCAGCCCGTCACCGTCGCCGGGGCGATGAAGTAACCATCCGCCAGCGCCTGCATCAGGGCACTGGCCCCCAGCCGGTTGGCGCCATGCTCAGAGAAGTTGGCCTCCCCGAGCACGAACAGCCCCGGCACAGTGCTCATCAGGTGGTAGTCGACCCACAGCCCGCCCATCGTGTAATGCGGTGCGGGATAGATCCGCATCGGCGTTGTTCTGGGGTCGTCACCGGTGATTCGCTCGTACATCTGCAGCAGGTTTCCGTAGCGCGCCTCGATCGCTTCGGCACCGTCCCGGGTGATGGCCTCGGCCAGGTCGAGATACACCGAACGCCCCCCGGGCCCGACGCCCCGGCCCTCCAGGCACAGCTGCCGGGCCCGCCGAGAAGCAAGATCCCGCGGCACCAGGTTGCCGTAGCTGGGGTATTGCCGCTCCAGGAAGTAGTCCCGCTCCGCTTCCGGAATCGCCGCCGGCGGCCGGTCGTCGCCCGTCCGCAGCGGCAGCCAGATCCGCCCGTCGTTGCGCAGGCTTTCGCTCATCAAGGTGAGCTTGCTCTGGTGGACATCGCCGCTGGGGATGCAGGTGGGGTGGATCTGGGTGAAGCAGGGGTTGGCGAAACAGGCACCGCGCCGATGGGCCTGCCAGATCGCCGTGGCATTCGACTTCAGGGCATTGGTGGAGAGAAAGAAGACGTTCGAATAGCCGCCGGTGGCCAGCAGCACAGCATCGGCAGTGAGCACCTCCAGGGCGCCGCTGATCTGGTGCCGGCAGACCACCCCCCTGGCCACACCTTCGTGGACGATCAGATCGAGCATGTCGCGGCGGCAGAGCAGCTCGACTCGCCCAGCCGCAACCTGCCGCAGCATCGCCTGGTAGGCGCCATAGAGCAGCTGCTGGCCCGTCTGGCCCCGGGCGTAGAAGGTGCGGCTCACCAGGGCCCCGCCGAAGCTGCGGTTGGCCAGGGTGCCGCCGTACTCCCGCGCGAAGGGCACCCCCTGGGCCACGCACTGGTCGATGATCGCGCCGCTGATTTCGGCCAGCCGATGGCAGCCGGCTTCCCGGGCGCGGAAATCACCGCCCTTCACCGTGTCGCGGAACAGGCGCTCAATGCTGTCGCCGTCGTTGGCGTAATTGCGGGCCGCGTTGATGCCCCCCTGGGCCGCCACCGAGTGGGCCCGGCGCGGGCTGTCGTGGTAGGTCAGCACCTGAACCCGGTAGCCCTGTTCGGCCAGGCTGGCGGCCGCCGAGGCCCCCGCCAGGCCGCTGCCCACCACCAGGATCCGCAGCCCCTGCTTGCGGTTGGGGCTGATCAGCGGCAGGATCTCCCGGCAACGCTGCCAGGCCGTGGCCACGGGGCCCTCGGGCAGGCGGGGATCGAGCAGGTGGGGCGTAGGGCTCATCGGGCTGCCAGCAGCGGGAGCGAGGGTCGCAGCACCAGGGCGAGCGGGAGCAGTGCGAAGCCCGCCCCCAGGAGCAGGGCCAGCCCCCGCCCCCCCAGGCGCAGGGCTGCCGCATTGGCGGGCTCCAGCAACCCCAGCCGGCGCACGGCGCTTTCGGCGCCATGCAGCAGGTGCAGACCCGCCGCGGCCCCGGCGACCGCATAGAGGGCCAGGCACCAGGGCGCCTGCAACACGGCCAGGACCGCAGCGAGTTCAGCGCCGGCTGGCGGCCGGTGCCAGCGCAGCTGCGCCAGGTGGACGACAAGGAACAGCAGCAACAGTGATCCACTCCAGGGGATCAGCCGAGCCGCCAGGGCCGCCAGGGGCTCCCATGGGCCCTGGCGACGGCTGCGCAGGGGGCCGGAGGCCGGTCCCCGGGCCTGGCGATTGGCGTGGGCCCGCTGCAGCGACAGCAGGGGGTGGCCCAGGCCGGCCGCCAGCAGGGCAACCTCAAGCCAGGGCAGCCAGGCCTGCTGGTGCAGGGCTGTGGCGAAGCGTTCGAAGCCCATCGGATCGAGCAGAGCCATCCCCACGCCACCCAGGTGGACGGCCAGGAACAGCACCAGCCCAAGCCCCGTGACGGCGATCCAGAATCCGATGATCATTCAGCTGAAGGTGAACTCCCCTGGAGGCAAGGTGGCAGGAGGCAACAGGAGGATCGGGCGATGGCGACTGGATGGACGGCATCCATGAAGGAGTCCAGCCAGTCCCCTCTCGTCAGCATCATCGTACCCAACTACAACCATGCCGCCTTTCTCAGCGAACGTCTGCGATCCATTCTCAGCCAGACATTTCAGAATTTCGAGCTGATCGTCCTGGATGACGCCTCCACGGATGATTCCCTGGCGGTGATCCGGGAGCAACTGCAGGACCACCCTCACCAGGTGTTCTGTAACGCGACCAACTCAGGCCAGCCCTGCTCGCAATGGCTGAGTGGAATCAAGAAGGCTTCAGGGCGCTACATCTGGATCGCGGAGTCGGATGACAGCTGTTCGCCGAAGTTTCTCGAGCGAATGGTGTCCCATCTGGAACAAGGCAACGTACTGGCCTACTGCCGCACCACTTCCATCGACGCCGCAGGCGCACCACTCGCCGACCAAAGCTTCTGGCCAGATGCCGTTGACCCCGACCGTTGGCAGCACTCCTTCAGGATCCAGGCTGAGGACCTATGCCGTGACTTCATGGATCGGGGCAACGTCATCGCCAATGCCAGTGGCGTGGTCTTTCGCAAACCTGATGAGGCGATTCTTCAAGCACTGGGACCGCTGACAGCCCGCCGGCGCTGCACCGGTGACTGGCTCTTCTGGACACACTATCTGATGCGAATGGGTGGATCGGTGAGCTTCGACTCTGAAGCGCTGTCCTGTTTTCGTTGCCACGACCAGAGCACCCGCAGCATCGACAGTCGCCGCCGGGAAAGGCTCCGCTTCGGCGAGTACTCCTCCGCCATCGCCTCGGTTCTGAAGATCACAAGGCCATGGCCCCGCTGCCATTGGCATGCCGTGGCCACCAGTGGTGGCTGGGACTGGATTCTGTATGAATACCTCTGGCGCTACAACCCATCACGAGCCGAAAAGCTCTGCCTTTCAATCATCCATGGCCCCCTGCGCCTGGGGATCTACGCACGGCTGCTGCAGTCCCAGATTCTGCGGCGGCGTTACTGGAGCTGGCCCACCAGCTGAACCGAGCACGGTGGTGCCGGGATAGGGGCCCGATGCCGTTGGTATCGTTAGATTTGGAACAGTTGGACAGTCGTTGAGAGTCGCCTTTGCCCATTACAGCCAGGAAGGTGACATCAGCGGCGTCACCACCTGGGTTCTCGGCCTCGCCAGACGATTGTCAGCCGATGGTGTGACTGTCGCCATCCATTTCGTGGTCACGCCTGCGGAACCACGCCCTGATCCGTGTATTGAGCCACAGCTGTTTGAGGACTTACGCCGTCAGGGCATCGACGTGTTCTCCACGCCGCGCCGCGCCAGCCTCAAAGAGGATGTCCAGGACACCCTGTCCTTTCTCAACGACTGGCAACCAACGGTGTTCCTGCCCCAATGCAAACCGGCCCACTACGCGGCGGCCGCCCAGGCCGGCAAGCGGGGGCTGCCCTGGGCGCTCACCCTGCATTCGGATGATCCGGATTATTGGGCGACGGTCAGGGCCTTCGGTGGATCCCGTCAGGGAAGCTCCCTGGTCTGCGTATCCCGCCACATCCGCGACGAACTCAACCGCAGGCGCATCGATCGACCCGCCAGCGTCATTCCCTACGGGGTCTCCGTTCCGCTGACGCCGGCGGAGTTCTGCACGGAACCCTTTCGTGTGGTGTTCAGCGGCCGGATCTGGGAGCACCAGAAACGCGCCTCATTGGTGATTCAGACACTGATCAGAGCCTGCCGATCCAGCGGCTCCATTCGCGCCACCCTGATCGGCGACGGCTACGCCCGGGCCGCCTGTGAACAGCAGGTGGCCGAGGCTGGCCTTGGCGGGGCGATCAGCTTCACCGGGCCCCTGCCGCCCAGCCAGGTGCAGGCCAGGTTGCTCGAGGCCCAGGCCATCCTGTTGATGTCCGACTTTGAGGGGTTGCCGATCGCCCTGCTGGAGGCGATGGCGGCCGGGGTGGTGCCAGTGGTGCGTCGCATTCCCAGCGGCATTCCCGAGCTTGTGGATCATGAGCGCACGGGATTGCTGGTGTCGGAGGATCCGGCCGAAGCGGCCGGGGCCCTGCAGCGGCTGGCCGATGATCCCGAACTCTGGCGGCGTTGCTCAACGGCGGCCAGGGATCTCGTCGCCCAGCACTACAGCGCCGACAGCAGTTACCGGCAGTGGCGCCAGTTGCTGGGAGACCTGGATCGTCGGTTCAGCGAGGCCCCGTCCAATCCCTATCCGCTCGACAGCCACCGGATCGACAGCCTGCAGCGGATCGCACCTTCCTTTTCACAGGAGTACAAGCAACCGATGGCCGGGACCACCACGCTGCGTCAGGCCCTGCGCACCGCCATCGCCCGGGCCAAGCATCGGATCAAGCGCCTGCTGAGCAGCCACCCCTGAGCCGAGCCCCCGCCATGGGAGGGTGCCAGGGACCCCCGGCTCACCGCCGTGCGCCTGTCGCGCCCCTCCACCCTCTTCTGCGCCTTCCTGACGCTGCTCAACGACCGGCTGGGTGAGAGCATCGTGTTCCCGCTGCTGCCGTTCCTGCTGGCGGACTTCACGGCGGACGGCCGCACCCTCGGTCTGCTGGCCGGCAGCTACGCCATCGCCCAGTTCGCCTTCACCCCCCTGATCGGCGCCCTCAGTGACCGCTACGGACGCCGGCCCGTGATCACGGCCTGCGTGGCCGGTTCGGTGCTGGGCCTGGGCCTGTTCGCCTTCACCGTGATCCTGCCCTGGGGCCGCCTCTGGCCGGCGGCCGCCGCCAGCGGCCTGCCCCTGGCCCTGCTGTTCGCCGCCCGGCTGATCGACGGAGTCAGCGGCGGCACCGCCGCCACGGCGGCCGCCGTGCTGGCGGACATCTCGACACCGGAGCGGCGGGCCCGGGCCTTCGGCCTGATCGGCGTGGCCTTCGGGCTGGGGTTCATCCTCGGCCCGGCCCTCGGCGGCCTGCTGGGCCGCATCAACGTGAGCCTGCCGCTGCTGCTGGCCGTGGGCTTCGCGCTGCTGAACCTGGTGGTGGTGGTGACCCTGCTGCCGGAAACCCATCCGCCCGAGGCCCGTCTGCCCCTGCCCAGGCACTGGGAGCTGCAGCCCTTCGGCCAGTTGCAGCGGGTGTTCGCCAATCCCCGGGTGCGGCGCCTCTGCGCCGCCTTCTTCCTTTTCTTCCTGGGGTTCAGCGGTTTCACCGCCCTGCTGGTGCTCTATTTCAAGCAGGTGTTCGGCTGGGGTCCGGGCCTCTCGGCTGGCGCCTTCCTGGTGGTCGGCGTGGTGGCCACGGTGGTGCAGGGCGGACTGATCGGTCCGCTGGTGCAGCGGCTGGGGGAGTGGCGTCTCACCCAGATCGGCCTGGGCTGCGTCATGGCGGGCTTCCTGCTGGTGCCCCTGGCGGAGCGGCAGAACGCGGTACCCGTGGTGTTCACCGCCGTGGCGATCCTGGCCCTGGGCACCGGTCTGGTGACCCCCAGCCTGCGCAGCCTGGTATCGCGGCGCCTGGCCGACAGCGGCCAGGGTGCCGCCCTGGGCAGCCTGCAGGGATTGCAGAGCCTGGCCAGCTTCCTGGGGCCACCCCTGGCGGGACTGGCCTACGAGACCATCGGCCGCCGCAGCCCCTTCTGGCTGGGGATTCTGCTGATGGCTGTCGTGGTATGGCTTGTGGCGGCTGGATCCCAGCGTCAAGTGGAGGCGACACCCTGACGGCGGGATCGCCATTGCTACGTTGCCTTTTCTCAAGCTCGCGGAGCCCCGCCGTATGTCGTCGCAGCCGGTCGTCGCTCCCGATCTCTACATCAACCGCGAGCTGAGCTGGATCGACTTCAACCATCGGGTGCTCTCGTCGGCTCTCGACGAGCACACACCGCTGCTGGAACAGGCCAAATTCAGCGCCATTTTCAGCAACAACCTCGATGAGTTCTTCATGGTGCGGGTGGCTTCGCTGAAGTCCCAGCTGGAGGCTGGTGTCACCAGCCGCAGCGACGACGGCCTGACACCCCAGGAGCAGCTGGAAGCGATCCACACCAAGCTTCGTCCCCTGCTGGAGATGCAGCAGCAGCACTACCGCCACTCCCTCAAGACCCACCTGGCCGAGTACGGCGTCCAGCTGCTCGACTACCTGAGGCTCAACGAGGCCCAGAAAACCTGGGCCGACGACTACTTCCGCAAGGCGATCTTTCCGGTGCTGACGCCCCTGGCCGTCGATCCAGCCCACCCGTTCCCGTTCCTGAGCAACCTGAGCCTCAACGTGGCAGCCCTGATCCGCGACCCGGACACCGGCCGGCAGCAGTTCGCCCGGGTGAAGGTGCCCCAGAAGATCCTGCCCCGGTTCGTGCCGATTCCCACGGAGCTGAGTGGCATCGTGCCCACGCCCGGCTTCACGGCGGTGCCCCTGGAGCAGCTGGTGGCCTTCAACCTGCGCTGGCTGTTCCCCGGCATGACCATCGAGGGGCACTACTTCTTCCGGATCACCCGCGACGCTGACCTGGAGCTGCGGGACCTGGAGGCCGACGACCTGATGGAGGCCCTTCAGGAGGGCCTGCGCAAGCGCCGGGTCGGCGGCGAGGTGGTGCGGGTGGAGGTGGCCGACGAGATGCCCGAGGAGGTGGTGCAGCTGCTGATGGAGGGCACTGACGTCGAACCGCAGGACGTCTATCGCACCAACGGCCCCCTCGGCCTTGACGATCTGATGAGCCTGATGGCGATCCCCCTCAGCCAGCTGCGGGACGCGCCCCACAAGGGACGCACGGCGCCGGCCCTGGTGCGGGCCCAGCGCAGCCAGCTGGAGGACGGCTCGATCAAGCAGGAGGAGTTCGAGAGCATCTTCTCGGTGCTGCGCCGCGGCGATGTGCTGCTGCACCATCCCTTCGACCTCTTCTCCACCTCGGTGGAGGAGTTCCTCAGCCAGGCTGCCGCTGATGCCTCAGTTCTGGCCATCAAGATGACCCTCTACCGCACGTCGAAGGACTCGCCGGTGGTGGCCTCCCTGATCCGGGCTGCCGAGAACGGCAAGCAGGTGATGGCCCTGGTGGAGCTCAAGGCCCGCTTCGACGAGGACAACAACATCCAGTGGGCCCGGCAGCTGGAGCGCTCCGGGGTGCACGTGGTGTACGGGGTGCTGGGGCTCAAGACCCACACCAAAGTGCTGCTGGTGGTGCGGCGCGAGAAGGGAGCCCTGCGCAGCTATGTGCACATCGGCACCGGCAACTACAACTCCAAGACCTCTTCGCTCTATACCGACGTCGGCCTGCTCACGGCCCGGGAAGATTTCGGCCAGGACCTGGTGGAGCTGTTCAACTACCTCACGGGGTTCTCCAAGCAACAGAGTTTCCGCAAGTTGCTGGTGGCCCCCGTCACCCTGCGCAAGGGGATGGAGGGGTTGATCCGCCGGGAGATCGACCATGCCAGAGAAGGTCGCGGAGGACACATCCGGGCCAAGATGAATGCCCTCGTCGACCCGGCGATCATTGCCCTGCTGTACGAAGCCTCCACGGCCGGCGTGCGGATCGAGCTGATCATCCGCGGCATGTGCTGCCTGCGCCCGGGGGTCGAAGGGGTCAGCGAAGGCATCAGCGTGGTGAGCGTGATCGGTCGCTTCCTGGAGCATTCGCGGCTGTTCTGGTTCGGCAACGGTGGCCGGCCCGAGATGTTCTTCGGCAGCGCCGACTGGATGCCCCGCAACCTGGACCGACGTGTCGAGGCGGTGGCGCCGATCGAGGATCCACGCCTGCAGAAACAGATCGAGGCTTTGCTTGACCTTTACCTGGCCGATACGGGCGCCTGGCACATGCACAGCGATGGACACTTCTCGCAGCGTCAGCACTCCGGCGAGGCAAAACTGACGCAAATGATGCTCATGGAGCGCTGGCGCGGCGGCCTCACGACCGAAGCCAAAGCGTAGCCATCACGACATAAGCAACATTTTTCAGACAACCTACATACAATCTTCCGGCTGATACTGGTTTCATCCTTCCTGCGGTGCTACATTCCGGCCAAATTCATTCGGGAGCCTGGGGTGATGGGGACACCTCTGCATTCCGCCCTCTCTCTGCTGAAAAGCAGTGCAGACGGGGCTTCGTCCAGCAGGACGAAGTCCAGCGGCGGTTCAGTCAGTTCCAAGACAACAGCCCGCCAGGGAGGGCGCCTGAGCGCCGATTCCATTGGTTGGTATCTCAGCACAATTGGCCGTGTGCCGCTTCTCACACCGGCTGAAGAAATCGAGCTCGCCCACCATGTCCAGGCCGGCAAGAAGCTGCTGGCCCTCGTCGATGGGGAGCTCACGGCCCGTCAGAAGCGACAGCTGCGCATGGGCCAGCGGGCCCGCGACCGCATGATGGCCGCCAACCTCAGGTTGGTGGTGAGTGTGGCCAAGAAGTATCAGAACCAGGGCCTGGAATTGCTCGACCTGGTTCAGGAAGGGGCGATCGGCCTTGAGCGGGCCGTCGACAAATTCGACCCTGCCATGGGCTACAAGTTCTCCACCTACGCCTACTGGTGGATTCGCCAGGGCATGACCCGGGCCATCGATAACAGCGCCCGCACCATCCGTCTGCCGATTCACATCAGCGAGAAGCTCTCGAAGATGCGGCGCATCACCCGCGAACTATCCCATCGGTTGGGGCGCCAGCCCAACCGCCTCGAGTTGGCCCACGCCATGGGCATGCAGCCCGAAGAACTCGAGGAACTGATGACCCAGAGCGCCCCCTGCGCCTCCCTTGATGCCCATGCCCGGGGCGAGGAAGATCGCAGCACCCTGGGGGAACTGATTGCCGACCCGGCCAGCAACGAGCACTTCGATTCGATGGATCGCCATCTTCAGAAGGAGCACCTCGGTGCCTGGCTCTCCCAGCTCAACGAGCGGGAACAGAAGATCCTCAGGCTGCGCTTCGGCCTGGAGGGCGCCGAACCCCTCACCCTCGCGGAGATCGGCCGTCAGATCAACGTCTCCCGTGAACGGGTGCGGCAGCTGGAAGCCAAGGCGATCATGAAGCTGCGCTTGATGAGCAATCTCCACCAGGCCGCCTGACCCCACCTTCCCCGCTGGCGTTGGTCCTTCCGCCACAACAGGGCGGGGTTGCCCAGCTCATCGGCGTGCTGGTGGTGGCTGGCTGGCTGGCCCTGCTCAGCGGTGCTGCCCTGCTGCTGCGCCGCCGCTGGCCCGAGCAACGGGAATGGAGCCGCAAGCTGGTGCACATCGGTGCCGGGCCGGTCGTGCTGATCGCCTGGGCTTTCGGCGTGGACAAGCTGATCGCGGTGCCTGCCGCCGGCGCCATCACCCTGTTGGCGGCCCTCAATCACCGGGTGCGGGTGCTGCCGGCGATCGAGGACGTGGAACGGCGCAGCTACGGCACGATCGCCTACGGCGCCTCCATCACCCTGCTGCTGTGGCTCTGGTGGCCCGCCCATCCCGCCACGGTGGCAGCCGGCGTTCTGGTGATGGCGTTCGGTGACGGCCTGGCCGGTCTGCTGGGGCCGTTGATTGCTTCGCCCTCCTGGAACGTGTTCGGGGAGCGGCGGTCCCTGGCGGGCACCGGCGCGATGGCCCTGGCCAGCCTCACCGTGCTGCTGGCCCTGGGGCAGCTGGGCAGCGACCCCTCGCCCGCAGTGGCGGAGATTGCCCTGATCGCTCTGGTGGCCACGGGGCTGGAGCAATGGGCCCTGCTGGGGATTGATAACTTCAGCGTGCCGATGGCGGTGGCCGGCCTGTGGCAGGTGCTGAGCTGATGGGACCGATCGAGCGGATCCTCATCGGCCTGGCCCTGGTGGCGGTCCTGCTGGGCCTGCGGCTGGCCACCCGTCGCTTCCGCCTGCCGGCGCCACCCCTGCTCCTGCCCCTGGTGGCGGTGCTGCTCTGGTGCGTCCTCGGCAACATCACCCGACCGGCCGGGGTGCAATGGCTCGGCGCCGTGGACGAACTGGCCACCGCCTACGCCCTGATCGCCCTTCTTGCCTGGCTGGCCCTGGAGTGCCCGGAAGCCCTGGGCTGGTGGCGGCCCACCGCCAAGATCCTGCGCGACCTGCTCAGCCTGGGTCTGTCGGCGCTGGCCACGGTGCTGGTGCTGCAGCGCCTGGCCAACCTCAATCTGGTGGGACTGGTGACCACCTCGGCGGTGCTTACCGCCGTCATCGGCCTGGCGGCGCAGGAATCGCTCAAGGATCTGTTCGCCGGCATCGAACTGCAGCTGGACCCGCCCTTCCGGGAGGGGGACTGGATCAGCGTCGGCGAGGAGAACGGCGTGGTGGAGTCGCTGCATCTGATGAGCACCCGCCTGCGCCGCAAGGATGGCTCCACCGTGAACCTGCCCAACAACACGGTGGCGGACAACCCGATGCGGCGGTTCAGCCAACACGAACCGGTGGGGAACCGCTTCGCGATCGCCCTGGGCTATGAAATCCCCCCGGCCCGGGCCCGCCAGCTGCTGCTGCGGGTGATGGCCGACAACCCCCTGGTGCTGGTCGATCCGGCACCGGAGGTGCTGATCATCTCCTATGAGGACTCCCTCATCCGCTACGAACTGCAGGCCTCCCAGCAGGGCCCCTCGGAGGGCGATCGGATGCGGCTGCGCAGCGAACTGCTGGAGCAGATCTGGTACGCCCTGGAGCGGCAGGGCTGGGAGCTGCCCTATCCGGTGCGGGAGCTCAAGCGCCGCCAGAGCCAGCGGGATCCGGCCCACCCCACCGGCGTGGATGCTTCCCTGACGGCGGAACTGCTGCGGCGCAGCTGGCTGTTCGCCCAACTGGATCCCGAGCAGGTGCATCGGCTCGCCCCGGAGGTGCGCTGCCTGCGCTTCGGCTCAGGCGAAACGATCGTGGGAGAGGGGGAAGAGGGTGAGGCCCTGTTCCAGGTGGTGGACGGTGAGGTGGAGGTGTTCAAGGCCGATGGCTCCCCGCTGGGGCGGTCGGTGGCGGTGCTGGGCCGTGATCAGATCTTCGGGGAGATGACCGTGTGCACGGGCGAACCCCGCACGGCCACGGTGCGGGCTCGCGGCGAATGCGTGCTGTTGGAGGTGGAGCGGGACGACTTCATGCCCCTGGTGGAGGACGACGCCGGCGTGCTGGATGCCCTGGCGGCGATCGTGGGCCAACGGCGCTCGGAACTGGAGAAGCTCTCCTCGCCGGATGCGGCCCGACGCCAGACCTCAATCCTGGAGCGCATGCGGGACCTGTTCGGCATTCAGGTCGACTGAGCCGGCCGCAGGCCCTGGAGAGCTGCGGCTCAGGCCCGCAGGAGCTGTTCGCAGCGAAATTCCCAGTCGCGCTGGGTGCCGATCCCCGCCACCAGCATCCGCCCGGCCGGCTCCTCCCGCAGGCGCAGCTGCCACTGGCGGATCACATCGGCCCGCTCCATCCAGACGTCGAGCACCAGCCGCTGGATGGCCTCGCCGTCCCAGCTGCGGCCCCGGGCGGTGTCGAGGGCCCAGCCCAGCAGATCATCCAGCTGGAACGGGCGGAAGCCGCCATAGATCGGGCCGGAGACAGTGCTGCCAGAGGTGGGGCTTTCGCAGACGGGGCCGGCGGAATTCTGTTCGAGGTAAAACAACTGCAAGGGATCCGACAACCCGCAGAACTGCAGGAGATAGGACATCAGCGAACCTCGTTGATCTTGCCGATCCAAACGTACCCAGGGTGCACCAGTCAGCTGTTCATCAAGAACAGTCTGTTGCAGACGATCGAATCAGCACTCACAGCATTGGAGTGCTGATTTGCCCCTCAGGCCAGGGCAAGGGTTCGGGCCTGGGCCTGCTGGACGGCCTCGGCGAGTTCAACCAGCAGGCCCAGGGTGGTGTCCAGATCGATGCAGGCATCGGTGATGCTCTGGCCATAGGTGAGGGAGGAAAGATCGGCCGAGATCTTCTGGTTTCCTTCCACCAGATGGCTCTCCACCATCACCCCCATCACATGGACAGAACCCTGGCGCACCTGGTCTGCCACCTGCCGCAGGACCTCCCCCTGGCGGCGGTAGTCCTTGTTGGAGTTGCCGTGGCTGCAATCCACCATCAGCCGGGCCGGCAGACCGTCCTTGGCCAGCAGGGCCGCCGCGGCCTCGACCGCCTCAGCGTGGTAATTCGTACCGCTCTTGCCCCCCCGCAGCACCAGGTGGCCATCCGGGTTGCCGGTGGTGGAGACGATCGCGGCCTGGCCCTCCTTGTTGATGCCCAGGAAATGGTGCGGCCGGGCGGCCGCCTCCATGGCATTGATGGCGGTGGCGGCGCTGCCGTCGGTGCCGTTCTTGAAGCCGATCGGCATCGACAGTCCCGAGGCCATCTCACGGTGGGTCTGGCTTTCGGTGGTGCGGGCGCCGATGGCGGTCCAGCTGATCAGATCGGCGAGGTACTGGGGCACCACCGGATCGAGCACCTCGGTGGCCGCCGGCAGACCCATCTCCGCCAGGTGCAGCAGCAGTGAGCGGGCACGGCGCAGGCCCGTGTTGATGTCGTAGCTGCCGTCGAGGTGGGGATCATTGATCATTCCCTTCCAGCCCACGGTGGTGCGGGGCTTCTCGAAGTAGACCCGCATCACGATCTCCAGCTCGCTCCGGTGCCGGCGCTGGGCCTGGGCGATGGCCTCGGCGTACTCACGGGCGGCGGCCACGTCGTGGACCGAACAGGGGCCGACAATCACCAGCACCCGCTGGTCACCGGCATGCAGGATGGCCTTGATGCGTTCGCGCGCCTGCTGCACGGTGCGAGCGGCCTGCTCGGACAGGGGCAACTCCGCATGCAGCACCGCCGGCGGCACCAGCGGCCGGGTTTCCACCACGTGGAGATCGGAGGTGGGGATCATGCGCGGCGGACGGCGGGGATTGGTCAGACCCACCAGCCTACGAACTGACGTTCCAGACATCCTCCGCAACCCTGGCGCCAACGTTGCAGCGCCGACTTCTGCAGCCGTCGTCACCAGTGGGCGGCCCCGCGGGGAAGAAGAATGGGGGTCATGCCCATGCCATCCGGGGGTACGACCCGGACCCACGCCCCCATGTCCCTCTCGCCCGCCGACCTGCTGCCCACCTACCGCGAGGCCGCCGCCGCCCGCGAAGCCCTCGGCGTGCCGCCCCTGCCGCTCACCGCCCCCCAGGCCCAGGCCCTCACCCAGCTGCTGGAGCAGCCGCCCGCCGGCGAGGAGGCCTTCCTGCTGCACCTGCTGAGCGAACGCATCCCGCCTGGGGTGGATGAGGCTGCCTACGTGAAGGCCGGCTGGCTCAGCGCCGTGGCCCAGGGCAGCACAACCAGCCCCCTGGTGAGCCCCCTGGAGGCCACCCGGCTGCTGGCCACGATGATCGGCGGCTACAACGTTGGCGCCCTGATCGCGCTGCTCTCCTGCCCGGAGGCCGCCATCGCCGCCCAGGCCGCCCGGGGGCTGAGCCGCACCCTGCTGGTGTACGACGCCTTCCACGACGTGCTGGAGCTGGCCGAGACCAACCCCCTGGCCCGCCAGGTGGTGGACAGCTGGGCGGCGGCGGAATGGTTCCACGCCCGGCCGCCCCTGCCGGAGGCGATCACCGTCACGGTGTTCAAGGTGACGGGCGAGACCAACACCGACGACCTCTCGCCGGCGACCCACGCCACCACCCGCCCCGACATCCCCCTGCACGCCCAGGCGATGCTGGAGACGCGGATGCCCGAAGGACTGGCCCTGATCGCCGAACTGAAGGCCAAGGGCCACCCGCTCGCCTACGTGGGCGATGTGGTGGGCACGGGCAGTTCCCGCAAATCGGCGATCAACTCGGTGCTCTGGCACATCGGCACCGACATCCCCCACGTGCCCAACAAGCGCAGCGGCGGGGTGGTGCTGGGCAGCAAGATCGCACCGATCTTCTTCAACACCGCCGAGGATTCCGGCGCCCTGCCGATCGAGTGCGACGTGAGCGCCCTCAGCAGCGGCGACGTGATCACGATCCGGCCCCACGCTGGCACGATCGAGCGGGCCGCCGGCGAGCCGGGCGTCGGGGAGGTGCTGGCCCGCTTCGAGCTCAAGCCCAGCACCATCGCCGACGAGGTGCGGGCCGGGGGCCGCATCCCCCTGCTGATCGGCCGCTCGCTCACCGACAAGGTGCGGCTGCAGCTGGGCCTGCCCCCGTCGGAGGCCTTCATCAGGCCGGTAGCCCCCAGCGACACCGGCAAGGGCTTCACCCTGGCCCAGAAGATGGTGGGCAAGGCCTGCGGCCTGGCGGGTGTGCGCCCCGGCACGAGCTGCGAACCGCTGATGACCAGCGTCGGCAGCCAGGACACCACCGGGCCGATGACCCGCGACGAGATGAAGGAGCTGGCCTGCCTGGGCTTCTCCGCCGATCTGGTGATGCAGAGCTTCTGCCACACCGCCGCCTACCCAAAGCCGGTCGACCTCAAGACCCACGCCGAGCTGCCCGACTTCATCAGCTCCCGGGGCGGCGTCGCCCTGCGGCCCGGCGACGGCATCATCCACAGCTGGCTCAACCGCATGCTGCTGCCGGACACGGTTGGCACCGGCGGTGACAGCCACACCCGCTTCCCGCTCGGCATCTCCTTCCCGGCCGGCTCCGGCCTGGTGGCCTTCGCGGCCGCCATCGGCGCCATGCCGCTCGACATGCCCGAGTCGGTGCTGGTGCGCTTCTCCGGCTCGCTGCAGCCCGGCGTCACCCTGCGGGACGTGGTCAACGCCATTCCCTACGTGGCCATCCAGCAGGGCCTGCTGACGGTGGAGAAGGCCGGCAAGAAGAACATCTTCAGCGGCCGGATCATGGAAATCGAGGGGCTGCCGGATCTGAAGCTGGAGCAGGCGTTTGAGTTGACGGATGCGACCGCCGAGCGCTCCTGTGCCGGCAGCACGATCAAGCTCAGCGTCGAGACGGTGAGCGAATACCTGCGCAGCAATGTGGCGCTGCTCAAGAACATGATCGCCCGGGGCTACAGCGATGCCCGCACCATGGCGCGACGGATCCGGGCCATGGAGGCCTGGCTGGCCGATCCGGTGCTGATGGAGGCCGATGCCGACGCCGAGTACGCGGCGGTGATCGACATCAACCTGGACGAGCTGAGCGAACCGATCCTGGCCTGCCCCAACGACCCGGACAACGTCAAGCTGCTGAGTGAGGTGGCTGGCGACCGGATCGATGAGGTGTTCATCGGCTCCTGCATGACCAACATCGGCCACTACCGCGCCGCCGCCACGGTGATGGACGGGGCCGGGACCAGCGCCGCCCGGCTGTGGGTGTGTCCACCCACCCGCATGGACGACGAGGTGCTGCGGGCCGAGGGCTACACCGCCAAGTTCGAAACCGCCGGCGCCCGCATGGAGCTGCCCGGCTGCTCGCTGTGCATGGGCAACCAGGCCCGGGTGGAGGACAACACCACCGTGTTCTCCACCAGCACCCGCAACTTCAACAACCGACTCGGCAACGGCGCCCAGGTGTACCTGGGCAGCGCCGAACTGGCAGCGGTGTGCGCCCTGCTGGGGCGCATTCCCAGCCCGGCCGAATACCTGGAGATCGCGGCGGCCAAGATCGATCCCCTCTCCGACCAGCTCTACCGGTACCTCAACTTCGACCAGATCGATGGCTTCGAGGATTCCGGGCGGGTGGTGAGCGTGGAGGAGGAGCAGAAGGTGCTGGCGGAGGTGTAGGGGGCGACAGGGTCAGGGCTGCCTCGATCGGGGTCCCAGCGATGGCCTCCAGAGCCCAAGTTGCATGGCGCGGGCTCTCAACTCCGCCTCTCTGTAGATCTCCTGGTTGCACGGGCTCGCGGCCAGGGGATCCAGCGCCGCCAAGCCGACTTGCACCAGGCTCAGGTTGATCGGCACCGTCGAACCAACGGGAATGATCTCCGCCAGCTCGACACCGTCAGCGGCCTTGCTGCGCGTCGACAGCGTCACCCAGGCGCCGGGTTGGAGTAGGGCCTCCAGGGCTGCCTTGGCGGCGAGGGCAGAACTGCCCTGCTGGAGTTCCGGGGCCCGGATGCAGGCCAGCCGCACCTTGAACGGGTCGCCGTAGGGGGTGACGACGATCGTGTGGCCATCCAGCACCTTCACCACCCGGACGTCGTCAGCGGGGGGCGGGGGAATGGCGAGAACCGGAGCCCCTGTCATCGTAAGGAGCAGGGCGGACAGACCAACCAACGGGTGATTCACGGTGCCATCCCTCCCCACAGCCTGCGACCTCAGCCTCCCACCACCAGGGCGTCGACAATCTCGTAGCGCTCGACGTTCTCCCGAAGCAGCAGCACCGACACATCTCCGCGCCGCTGCACCGAGAGCTTCTCGGGCTGGTTGGACGCGACGGCCTTGCCCTTCACGAACAGGAACTGGCGTTTCTGGCCCTCGGGGTTCATCACCAACACCGTGGCGCTGTTGCCGGACCCACAGGGCACATCCGCGGAGGCGTGGTACGGCGTGCCTGGGATCAGCGCGTCGCGGGACGCGGGCACGGGGGCCAGGGGAGCACCACTGATACCCACTTTCAAGCTGAAGGTGCTCGTTTCGGTGCGGCGCGTCGCCGGACGCATCAGATACACCCTCACCCTGACGTCCCCATCGCTTGGCAAGGGCCCACGGAAGCGGTTTCCTGAGCTGCTGCCGATGAACAGGGCGGTGTCGGTCCCGGCCGCCATCACATTGAAGTAGCTCTGCGCGTTGGAACACTTGAGTTCCACGGTCAGGGCCTGACCGGCGCCGGCCCGCAGCTTGTAGTCGACGGTCAGGTCGCCCTTGAGCAGGGTGGAATCAGCTCCAGCTCGAAACGTGACCCTTTGACTCTCGATCGCGGTCGCCATTCCAACCCCAGCTGGGAGGCTGATGGCCAGAAGGCCAACGACTGCTAAGGCGAGTGGCGTACGCATCGGTCCTTTGCTCGGGGCCAAAGCAAACACTACCGCGCTTGCCCTGGCGAGCGTATCTGATTATCTATGGAAACACGGGATGGGCTAATTCAAAATTGTAAAGAATAGTCGATTGGGCTCTCGAGGTAACCCTGCTATTCACCTCCCGTAGAGACTCGACAATATGCAGGCAACATCTTTTCGATCGGCTGCCTGGGCATGCCGTGAGGATGGCAGTTACCCGACCAAGGTATGCCATCTAGACGTGTAAGCCCTACAAGTCCGCATTAGCATCTCTTGATACTGAGAGTCGATGTTAATTCCAAACACATTTTCTCGCTCGACTCGCGGAGGGTTGATGTTGTCAACAAAGACTGGCTCGATAAGAAGATAGTCGAATCCTAGTTCGTGTGTAAAGCCTTTCTCCTTAACTGGAAGAGACCTCATCATTTCTATTGTTTTGAATGCAGCGTCTTCGGAATTTGGTTTTGCTCCAAACTCGGACCAGAGCTTCTGATCACCAGAGGAAAGGCGTGGCAACACATCACGTTCAAAGTCTACCCCCAGAATCTGGCACTTGCGCTTCACAGAATCTGGGATGTTGACGTACTGAATTCCGGTACCCACAAGAACATGTCCCAATACAATTGCTTCAGGCTTCCTGGCTTGCAGGAGATTAGCGAAATCAGATAGATCACTTTGCCTATTTCTCCTGTTCTTGCCATGTGCCGTTATAACTGACTTGTTTTCCATGCACAATCGCGCTCGATCGAGAGTAGGCGCGTCATCACTGCCATCTACTTCATAGATCATGAGATCGACTTTATGAGTTAATCCCGAAACCTCTACATTAAGTTGATACTGAACTCTGGAGTTTTCAATGTCATCAGCAAGGGAAGGGCACTGCTGCAGTAAGTCCAAAATGAAATGATTGCAAATTATATCTGAATGACGAGCAGATCTGTGGTCATGATACTTGTCCATGAGAATTCGCTCAACAACCCTATCCGCTGGAGTAATCATGCTACTTTTAGCACATCGACACTCATTAGCTGCTTCACTTGGAGAGAGCTTAGATTTCTATCGTTCTCTGTTGGCAGAATTTGAGCCAATTCTGCGGGTATCGGAAGCCGTTTAAGCACTGAACTCTGAATTCTAAAAAAGCCATTGGCAGCCCGCTGGGCATTGGCAGATATCCAAGCCTTCACTGGATCTGAATTTAGATACTCTGCTATACGATATATTTGACCAGGGTGCGTGGGAACTATATAGTAAACTGAATGTCTCGGCACCACTAACCCGTCTTTGTCTATCAAAACACAGGGTTGTCAGAAATATCTTTACAAAGAATCTTTGGACGTAGTAGTTCAGCCATCTGCGGAGCATCATGAAAAGCATGCCATGGCTTGCGCTGTGTACAAGAGCGCAGAGCGAGCTTCGATTTAATTTCAGGCCGCTTGAGGTAGTCGCCCAGCTCACCAATCTCCTCAAGACATTTTAGTCGGGACTCTGCCGAATAAGGAATCAGCATGACCGATGATGTCTTGACTTTAGATGATGTTGGCTGCAATTGACGGCCCGAGATGGTCGGCCAAGCATGTTGTTCAAGATACTCTGGCAAGTCTTCTGCATTTTTCACGAAGACACCATCAGCCCCTGTGGCGATGCCACAACTAATTCTGCGGCATATACTTTCCAAACAAAGGGAGCCAGCTACTTCGGGCGGTTTATCATTCGAAAAAAGATGCCGCCAACTCCCGCCACTCTTTGGTAGCAACACAGGGAAACTAGCACCATTGCGAGTCTGAATCTGCGTATGTTCGCCTACATTAGAAATTCTTAGCCTGGAGATAGTGGGGTAGGTAGTTCGCCCAGGAAACACGTCCTCTTCAAGAAGGGTAATATCGGTTACATCATGCGATGCAAGTAGTTTTCGAACCTCAGACCCTGCCTGGACATATGTGTACTTCTCCGGTGTGATGAAAACAAGCGTTGCCCCTTTCCGGCCAAGCGAGACTGCTCTTTCAAAAAAAAGCATATATAAATCAAATCGACCAACGGCGCACTTGTAACGTGACCGAAATCGCCGCTTTTCTTCCTCTTTAAGAGCCAAAATCGAAACATATGGTGGATTTCCAATGATGAAGTCAAACAATCCTTCAAATTCGTCAAGCAGAAAGTCACCAGTGACGATTTCAACTTGTGGGACAGCCAAAAACTTCTGCCTTGCAATATCAGCTCTTTGCTTGTCAAGTTCAATGCCTACGATTTGGGGAACTTCGGCATGGTGACGTTTGCACCACCTCAGTATTCCCTCGATAAAGGCACCAAGACCACAACCGGGATCAAGAACCCTGTCTGTAGCCTTCGGCCTGTTGTTCTTAAAGAGCATATCCACCATCTGATCAACGGTGGACTGTTGTGTGGGCACGAAGCCGCGCATGCTACGCCCTCTGATGGGGAGATCTTAGCCGGAACGACAGGTCAGTTCGATCTGCGCAGCGAGGGTGCCTCCAAATCAAACGGAGGAGTTGGAGAATCCCTTGGTTTAATTTGCCCCAACACTTCTTGGGAGGAATCATCTAAGTGTAGATCTTTCAGCCTTGGGAAGCATAAAAGCGAGCTGCTCTGAGGGCAACGCCGCCAAAGCCTTGACATGGTCTGGGTTCACCACTTTGCACTACTTAATCCCGTCGACTTAGGCAGAACCCTCGAAACACCCTGCTGCCGTGGTGGCCCAACCTGGCCATCCGTAAACACCCCATCCAAGGACTGGCTGAACCCCGGGCGCCCGCGGACTTGCCGATCAACCGAGTCCCGCCACAGCCCGCTCACATCGTTCCAGTTCGACCTCCAGCAGGGCCAGAAGCTCCGATCGCTCGGCCGGCAGTGGGAAGGGGCCTGCCTCGTAGCGGGCCTCCACGGCGAATTCCTGCAGCGCCGCCAGGCGGGGCTCCAGAACCTGTCCCGCCACAGCGGCCAGGTCGCTCAGCTCATGCACCCGTGGTGGCCGGCGATCGCTCAGCACGATCCAGGCCTTGAGCAGCTTCTCCACCACCTGCTGGGCGGTGAAGCCCCAGTCCTCCTCCGGATACGCAGGATCGAGCCCGATCCGCAAGGTCCTCAGATGGCGGCCCACGATCGCCAGCAGCAGGGCCGCGTCCTCAGCCGGCGACATAGAGCACCTTCCCCTCGCGGGCCACATCGCCGAACACGTGCCAGCGGGAGCCACTCAACCGTTCCGCGTCGGCGGCCCCGGCCACCACCAGGTCGACCCTGACGCCGAGGGGCCCGAGGGCCCCTCGAAAGCGCTGCCAGCAGGCGGCCTTCTCGGCGGGGGTGAGCTGGGCACGGCCCACGATCACCGCCAGATCAAGATCGGAATCGGGGCGCGCCTCGCCCCGGGCCCGCGAGCCGAACGCCAGCACCGCCTTCACCTCGGCGTCGGCACAAAGCCGTGCCAGGGCAAGGCGACAGGCCTCCGGATCCAGCCCGGGGCCGAGATCCGGCAGCGCCGCCAGCCCCCGGGGCTCACGCCAGGGAATCGCGGGCGGTACGAACGGCTGTGCGGAGGCGGAGACCATGGCCAAACGCTACCGCCGCTGAACGCAAGGGCCTATCGGCGCGACCACGCCAAGCCAGGCCTGCCGTCCTTCTATTCGCCGCCCTGAACGGCCAGCAGCTTGCGCTGCTGCTTCCAGCGCAGCACCTGCCAGACCAGGAACACCATCAGCAGGGGCAGCACCGCCACCAACACCACGAACCGGAAGGTGTTGTCGACGATCTCACCGCCGGCGGTGGCGGCCAGGACCTGCTCCACCAGATAGAGACCGTAAAGACCCAGCAGCAGCCAGCCCTCGAGGCGGCTGATCGTCCCGTTGCTCCAGAAGATCGGCAGGCAGGCCAGGGTGGTGGCCACCATGATCGGCAGGTCGCGGCTCACCATCACCGGATCCACCGCCAGCCCCTTGCCGCCGGACACCACGGCGCAGAGGCCCAGGATCACCACCTGGTTGAGCAGGTTGCTGCCCACCACGTTGCCGATGGCCAGGTCGGCCTTGCCCCGGTAGGCGGCCACCACGGAGGTGACCAGCTCGGGCATGGAAGTGCCGGCCGCCACGATCGTCAGGCCGATCACCGTCTGGCTCACCCCCAGGGCCACGGCAGCCGTGGTGGCCCCCCGCACCAGCAGCTGGGAGCCGATCACCAGCAGCGCCAGACCGGCGGCCAGCTTGAAGGCGGCCACCAGCGGGGTGGCACGTTCCGCCTCGTTGTCCTCGTCGTCCTCGGAATCTTCCGAGGCGGTGCGGATTTCCCAGACGAGATTGGCCACCATCGCGAACAGAAGGGCCACTCCCGCCTGCCAGGTGAGCCGGCCCCCCGAGGCCATGCCCCACACGGCCATCGAGATGCCCAGCAGCAGGGGCACGTCCCGGCGCACCAGACGACTCTTGACGCGCAGAGGAACGATGGCCGCGCTGGCACCCAGCACCACGAGGATGTTGAAGATGTTGCTGCCCACCACATTGCTGACGGCCAGGTCGGCATCGCCATTGAATGAAGAGATCAGGCTCACGAACAGTTCCGGGGTGCTGGTGCCCAGGGACACCACCGTCAGGCCGATCACCAGCTGGGGGATCCCCAGCAGCAGCGACAGGGCGACGGAACCGGCCACGAACAGCTCCCCACCGCCGAACAGCACCAGGATGCCGAGGATGATCTCGACGAAACTGGGCAGGGTGGGCATGGCGGCTTGTCGGAAAGCGCATGAGTTTAGGGAGACGCCAGCCCGTCCCTGGAAGTGACACGCTGGATCTCCCCTTCCCGCCGCCCCCTCTGAATCAGGAAACCCTGCTGTTCGAGCCGGCCCAACCGGTCGCCGATGCCCTGCGCACCGTGCTGGCCTTCCCCAGCAGCTATTCGGTGGGGATCACCAGCCTGGGCTACCAGGTGGTGTGGGCCAGCCTGGCGCGCCGCAGCGACCTCGACGTGCGTCGGCTGTTCACCGACCAGGGGGACCCCCCACACCGCCACTGCGATCTGTTCGGTCTGTCGCTCAGCTGGGAGCTGGACGGCCCCGTCCTGCTCGACCTGCTGGAGCGCCAGGGGATTCCCCTGTGGAGTCACCAGCGGGGGGAGGACGACCCGATTGTGTTCGGCGGCGGCCCGGTGCTCACCGCCAACCCCGAACCGCTGGCCCCCTTCTTCGACGTGGTGCTGCTTGGCGACGGCGAGCTGCTGTTGCCCGCCTTCATCGACGCCCTCCAGGCCAGCCGCACCCTGTCCCGGTCCGAACGCCTGCGGCAACTGGCCCGGGTTCCCGGGGTCTACGTGCCGGCGCTGTATGCCCCCCGCTACGACAGTGAGGGAGCCTTGCTGGCGGTGGAGCCCACCGTCGCCGACCTGCCGGCGACCGTCGCCAAGCAGACCTGGCGCGGCAACACCCTGAGCCATTCCACGGTGATCACACCGGAGGCGGCCTGGCCGTCGATCCACATGGTGGAGGTGGCCCGCAGCTGCCCGGAGCTGTGCCGCTTCTGCCTGGCCAGCTACCTGACCCTGCCGTTCCGCACCGCCTCCCTCGACGACGGGCTGATCCCGGCGGTGGAGACGGGACTGGCGGTGACGCAGCGGCTGGGCCTGCTGGGGGCCTCGGTGACCCAGCACCCCCAGTTCGCCGACCTGCTCAGCTGGTTGGATCAGGACCGTTTCGAGGGCACGCGGGTCAGCGTCAGCTCGGTGCGGGCCGCCACCGTGACCCCGCAGCTGGGGCGGATCCTGGCCCGGCGGGGGAGCAAGTCACTCACGATCGCGATTGAAAGCGGCAGCGAACGCCTGCGCCGGGTGGTGAACAAGAAGCTGAGCGGCGAGGAAATCTTCGCCGCGGCCCGCTACGCCAAAGAGGGTGGCCTCAGCGGCCTGAAGCTCTATGGCATGGCCGGGCTGCCCAGCGAAGACGACGCCGACATCGAGGCCACCGCCGACCTGCTGCTGGCCCTGAAGAAAGCCACCCCGGGCCTGCGGCTCAGCCTGGGGGTGAGCACCTTCGTGCCCAAGGCCCACACCCCCTTCCAGTGGCAGGGGGTGCGCCCGGAGGCCGAAAAGCGCCTGCAACGGCTGGCGCGGCGCCTGCAGCCGAAGGGCATCGAGCTGCGACCGGAGAGCTATGGCTGGAGCGTCATCCAGGCCCTGCTCTCCCGCAGTGACCGCCGCCTGGCACCGGTGATCGCCGCGGCGCGGGGCCAGCACGACAGCCAGGGCGGCTGGAAGAAGGCCTACCGGGCGGCCCGGGCCGGCGAGGTGGCCGCACCGGCGGATCTGCCATTTCCCCTGCCGCTGCCGCCCCCCTGGGAGGAGGTGGTCCATGCCACCTGGAACGAGGAGCGGGTGCTGCCCTGGAGCCATCTGGAGGGGCCCCTACCCCCGGCCACCCTGCTCAGGCACCGGCAGGAGGCGCTGGCTGGCGATAGCAACGCAGACCCGCCAAAAGCACCCAGCCCGCCACATTGACGCGGCTGTCGTAGAGGGGAATGTCGGTGGCGTGGAGGGCCACCAGCACCAGGGTCGCCGCCCACCAGGCCCGATCGAACAGGCTGCCGCCGGCCATGCCCAGCCAGCCGGCCCGGCCCAGCAGCCACAGCACCAGCCCCACCACGAGCACGGCGACCGGAACCCCGTGGCTCAAGGCCAGATCGATCGGCAGGTTGTGGGGGTGGCCATGCCAGAAGCCGGTTCGCATCGGGTAAATGATGCTGAAGGCGGCCGCCCCCCAACCCAGCCAGGGCCGTTCGGCGATCAGCCCCACGGCCACCTGCCACTGGGCCAGGCGGGTGATCGCCAGCGGCCGCTGACCGCCGGAGTCCAGGTCGATCAGCCGGCCCCAGATCGCCTCGGGCACCAGCTGGCGAGCCAGCTCCTGCGGGGCGGCCGGCACCCAGGGCAGGGTGGCCAGGCCGATCACCGCCAGCACCACCAGCAGCACCGGCAGCAGCCACACCCAGCTGCCCGGCCCCGCCACCAGGGGCACCGCCAGCATCAGGGCCCCCCAGGCATTGCGGGAATCGGTGAGAAACACCGCCGCCACCAGGCTGGCGGCGATCACCAGCACCACCCCCCGGCGCCGCCAGCCCTGGCGGGCGTCCAGCAGGGCCGCCAGGGTGAAGGGCCAGGCCAGGACCATCCAGGCCCCGGCGATGTTGGCGTAATCGAACAGGCCCGCCAGCCGCTGCGGCGGATTGCCACCCGCCTTGATGTGCCAGATGATCAGGCCCCCCAGCCACTGGAACGGTCCGCTCCAGCCCCACCAGAGCTGGCCCAGGCCGGTGAGGATCACCGGCACCGTGCCGGCCACCAGGGCCAGGGCCACCCGGCGGCGGGCGGCGGGGGTGCCGAGATACACCTGGAAGCCCCAGAAGCCCCAGAAGAAGGGCAGCCAGTTGCCCATCCCCAGCCAGGCCAGTTCGTTGCTGGCGGCCCGGAAGCAGCCCAGCACCATCAGCACCGCCGTTGCCAGAAGCACACCATTGGCGCGGTCCTCCAGGACGGGGCGACGGCCGCGGCTGCCCAGGATCAGGGCCAGCAGCAGGGCCAGGCCACCCAGAAAGGCACTGCTGGCCAGCAGGAACATCCCCAGCTGGAAACAGCGCCAGCCCAGGGGGGTGGCGGCGGCGGGCCGATGCGCCAGCAGGCGGTCATCGAGGGCGGAAAAACGGATCACCGGGGCGGCGGCGGCAACGGGGGACCGGCGGCGGGTCCCGGGGGAAGGCTCAATCAAACACAGCGGTTCGGCCGCGATAGACCATCACCTGTCGCCGCAGAAACAGGCGCACCGCCCGGGCCAGGGCCAGCCGTTCGGTGTCCCGACCTTTGCGGATCAGGTCCTCCACCTCGTCCCGGTGACCCACGTGCATGGTGGCCTGCTCGATGATCGGGCCCCCGTCCAGCTCCTCGGTGACGAAGTGGGCGGTGGCGCCGATCAGCTTGACGCCGCGCTCCCAGGCGCGGTGGTACGGCTGGGCCCCCTGGAAGGCGGGCAGGAAGGAGTGGTGGATGTTGATCACCTGGGAAAAGCGGGCCAGGAACGCCGGGCTGAGCACCTGCATGTATTTGGCCAGCACCACCAGCTCGATCCCCTCCTCCGCCAGCAGGTCCAGCTGGGCCTGCTCCACCTCCGCCCGGGAGGCCGCCGTGATCGGCAGATGCACGAAGCGGGCACCGAAATCAGCCGCCAGCGACGCCAGGTCCGGGTGGTTGGAGACCACCAGGGGAACCAGCATCGGCAGTTCCCCGGAGCGGGTGCGCCAGAGCAGGTCCACCAGGCAGTGGTCCTGGCGGCTGGCGAAGATCGCCACCCGGGGCAGGGCATCGGAGAAATGCACCTGACCCTCACCGCCGAGGCGCCCCGCCAGGGCCGCCACCGCCGGCACGATCGCCTCGCGCGGCAGGCCGAAGCCCTCCAGGGCCCATTCGATCCGGCTCAGGAACAGCCCCGCCCCCGCATCGGTGTGGTGATCGGCATGCACGATGTTGCCGCCGTTGGCGGCCACCCAGCCCGAGAGTTCGCTCACCAGCCCTGGCCGATCGGGGCAGATCAGCTGCAGGATCGCCGTGGGAGAACGCATCGATGATTCCGGAATGGAGCGTTGTCGGGACCGTCATGGTGGCGCAGTCGGGCCGGTAAAGTCACGGCGCCAGCCACGTCACAGCACCGTCCCATGGCCGTCGCGTCGATCCCCGCCCCCATCTCCCTGATGGCAGGCCTGCGCCGCCTCGGCCTGCTCGCCGTGGCCTTGCTGCTCAGCCTTTCGCTGGTGGCCTGCTCGGGTGACCAGACCCGCAAGCCCCCGACGATCAGCCCCGCCGACATGAACCTGATCGCCCGTCAGGCCGAAGGGTTCCTGGCCTCCAAGGAGCGCCTGCCCGAACTGGCCGATCTGGTCAACGACCGCAACTGGGTCTTCACCCGCAACCTGATCCATGGTCCGATGCAGGATCTGGGTCGCCAGATGCTCTACATCAACCAGCGCCTGCTTCCAGCCGACAGGGCCGAGGCCGGCAAGCGGGCCACCAAGCTCAAGTCCTCCCTGGCCAAGCTTGATGAGGCCGCCCGTCTGCAGGACGGCGAGAACCTGCGCAAGGACTACATCAAGGTGGCCACCGGCTTCAGTGCCTATGCCGAGGTGATCCCGGCCGAGGCCGTCGCCATGGCCGAAGCCTTCGCCGCCGAGGCGAAGGTGTCCAATGCCGTGCCCCCGGCCCCCTCGGCCTCCACCCCCGCTCCCCAGCCCGTCTCGGTGAGCGACGACGCCTGAGGCCAGGCCCCGGAACGATCCGCCAGCCGGCGGCGCCTCCACCACGGTGATCGTGGTGGGGGCCGGCATCGTGGGCCTGGCCTGCGCCTGGTGGCTCCAGGGCCGGGGCCACAAGGTGTTGCTGCTGGATCCGGTCCTTTCCGGTGATCCCCCGGGCGTTCGCGATGCCGGCGGCGAGTGGCGCAGCGGCAGCCGGGCCGCCCTCGGCGTGCTGATGGCCGACAGCTTCCACCGCGACCGGGGCCGGGCCTGGGACCTGCGTCAGCGCAGCCAGGAGCTCTGGGGCCAGTGGCGCCGCGAGCTGGCGCAACGGGGACATCCGATCCCCTACCGGGCAGGGGTGCTGCTGCTGGCCGCCGATGGCGCCGAGGCGGAACGCCTGGCGGCGCTGGGGGCGCGCAAACGGGCCCTGGGCCTGCCCATGGAACCCTGGGACCGGCGGCGGCTGGAGCCGCTCCAGCCCACCCTGCCCCAGCCGTCCCTGGCGGGGCTCCACTGCGGCCGCGATGGCCAGCTCGATCCCTGCACCGCCCTGGCCGCCCTGGCGGCGGACGGCCGGCAACGGGGCCTGAGCCTGCGGGGAGAGGCGGCCGTGGCCCTCCAGCCCGATCAGGGCGGCTGGCGGGTGGATCTGGCCGGCGGCGGAGCGGAGCGGGCGGCCTGGGTGGTGCTGGCGGCCGGGACCACCGCCGGCGCCTTGCTGGCAGGCGTTTCTGGCATCGCAGGCGATCGCTGGACGCTGGAGCCGGTGCTGGGCCAGGCCCTGGAGCTGGAACTCGAGGCCCCCCTGCCCACCCACTGGCCCGGGACGGTGGTGTGGCGCGGCGTCAATCTGGTGCCCCGTCCCGACCTGGAGGGCGGCCGGCGGCTGTGGCTGGGGGCGACCCTGGAACCGGGCGACAGGGCCGACCCGGCCCAGCTCGTCCAGCTGCGCCAGCTGGGCGGTGCGGCGCCGGAGTGGTTGCGGGAGGCACAGGTGGTGCGCCATTGGCAGGGCCTGCGGCCGCGGCCCGTGGGCCAGCCGGCCCCGCTGCTGGAGCATCCGGCACCGGGGCTGCTGCTGGCGGCGGGCCACTACCGCAACGGCGTGCTGCTGGCACCGGCCAGCGCCGCCTGGGTGGCCGACCGGATCGAGGCCGGCCGCCACGGCGCCTGAAAGACACAGCAGCCCATGAAAAAGCCCCCCGAGGGGGGCTTGGTGCAGATGGATCCGGGCCGGGCGGCCCAGGGATCACTTGCTCTCGGTGAACTCGGCGTCGATGACGTCATCGGCGGCGGCGGCGGTGCCGTTGCCATTGCCGCCAGGAGCGGCGCCGGCGGCAGCACCCTCGGCCCCGGCCTGCTGGTACACGGAGGCACCGGCGGCATAGAGGGCCTGCTGGAGCTGCTCGAGGCTGGCCTTGATGGCCGGGCTGTCGTCCTTCTCAAGGGCTTCCTTGAGGTCGGCGGAGAAGCCTTCCACCTTGGCCTTGTCCTCGGCACCAACCTTGTCGCCCAGTTCGCCGAGCTGCTTCTCGGACTGGTAGATGAGGGTCTCGGCCTGGTTCTTCAGGTCGATCTTCTCGCGCTTCTCCTTATCGGCGCTGGCGTTGGCCTCCGCGTCCTTCACCATCTTGTCGACTTCGTTGTCGCTGAGGGTGGAGGCCCCGGTGATCGAGATGCTCTGTTCCTTGCCGCTGCCCTTGTCCTTGGCGGTGACACTCAGGATGCCGTTGGCGTCGATGTCGAAGGTGACTTCGATCTGGGGCACGCCGCGGGGGGCCGGGGGGATGCCGTCGAGACGGAAGGTGCCCAGCGACTTGTTGTCGGAGGCCATCTCGCGCTCGCCCTGGAGCACGTGGATCTCCACGTTGGTCTGGCCGTCGACGGCGGTGGAATACACCTCCGACTTCTTGGTGGGAATGGTGGTGTTGCGGGTGATCATCTTGGTCATCACGCCACCGAGGGTTTCCACGCCCAGGGAGAGCGGGGTGACGTCGAGCAGCAGGATGTCCTTGACCTCGCCGGCGAGCACACCGCCCTGGATGGCGGCACCCACGGCCACCACTTCATCGGGGTTCACCGTCTGGTTGGGGGTCTTGTTGGTGATCCTCTTGACCAGCTCCAGCACCGCGGGGATGCGGGTGGAACCGCCCACCATGACGATCTCGTCGAGCTCGCTGGTGGAGAGCTTGGCGTCCTTGAGGGCCTGCTCCACCGGCACCCGGCAGCGGTCGATCAGCTTGGAGGCGAGCTCCTCGAACTTGGCCCGGGTGAGGGTGAGGTCGAGGTGCTTGGGGCCTTCGGGAGTGGCGGTGATGAAGGGCAGATTGATCTCGGCCTGGGTGGCGCTGGAGAGTTCGATCTTGGCCTTTTCGGCCGCCTCGGTGAGGCGCTGCAGGGCCTGTTTGTCCTGGCGCAGGTCGATGCCTTCGTTGGCCTTGAAGTTGTCGGCCAGGTGATCAACGATCACCTTGTCGAAGTCGTCGCCGCCCAGGTGGGTATCACCGCTTGTGGAGAGCACCTCGAAGACGCCGTCGCCCACTTCCAGCACGGAGACGTCAAAGGTGCCGCCGCCGAGGTCGAAGACGAGGATGCGCTCGTTGCTCTTGCGATCCAGGCCATAGGCGAGGGCTGCGGCGGTGGGCTCGTTGATGATCCGCAGCACTTCGAGGCCGGCGATCTTGCCGGCGTCCTTGGTGGCCTGGCGCTGGGAGTCGTTGAAGTAGGCGGGGACGGTGATCACCGCCTGGGTGACGGTTTCACCCAGATACTTACCGGCGTCCTCGGCCAGCTTGCGCAGCACTTCGGCCGAGATCTCCTCGGGGGCGAACTGCTTGCTGAGAACCGGGCACTTGATCTTGACGTTGGAGCCGGCCTTCTCGACGCCGTAGCTGACTTCCTTTGACTCCTCGTTCACCTCATCGACCCGGCGGCCGATGAAACGCTTGACGGAATAGAAGGTGTTCTCCGGGTTCATGACCGCCTGGCGCTTGGCGATCTGTCCGACCAGCTTGTCCTGGTTCTTTGTGTAGGCGACCACGGAAGGCGTCGTACGGAAGCCCTCGGCGTTGGCGATCACCGTGGGCTTGCCGCCCTCCATCACGGCGACGCAACTGTTCGTGGTGCCGAGGTCAATACCGACGACCTTGCCCATGGATGACCGACTCCTGTTGTGAATGAATTTCTGGCTTCCGCCATCTTCCGCATCCGGGGTTGACCCAGGCGAGGGGTGGTTCCCGAACCGGTGCCGTACCGGGACGGGGCCGGCGGCCTGTCGGAGCCTGGGATCCGGCGGATCTACGGTCGGGCGGCAGCTGCCCGCGCGAGCCCATGGCGACCCCCCCGACAGCACCGACGATCGGTGGCGGCACCGCCCTGGTGGGGGTGCTGGGGGATCCGGTGCGCCATTCCCTTTCGCCGGCGATGCACAACGCCGCCATCGCCGAGCTGGGCCTCGACTGGGCCTACCTGGCCCTGCCGGTGGCGGCCTCCGACCTCGCCGTGGTGCTGCGGGCCCTGGCGGCGATCGACTGCCGCGGCCTGAACGTCACCCTGCCCCACAAGCAGGCCGCCGCCGAACTGGCGGACGCGCTGACACCGCTGGCCCAGCGGCTGGGGGTCGTGAACACCCTGGTGCGTCGCGAAGGCGGCGGCTGGCTCGGCACCAACACCGATGTGGAGGGTTTTCTGGCGCCGCTGCGGCCCCTGGCCGCCCGTGAAGCGCTGGTGCTGGGCTGCGGTGGCAGTGCCCGGGCGGTGGTGGCGGGCCTGGTGGACCTGGGCCTGGACTGCATCCGGGTGGCGGGCCGCGACGCCGCGCGCCTGGAGCCGTTCATCCGCTCCTGCGCCGACTGGGCCCCCGGCCTGGTGCCCCTGGTCTGGGAACCGGACAGCACCGGCTCAGCGGACCCCCTGGGCGCGGCGTTGGCGAGCGCCGATCTGGTCGTCAACACCACCCCGGTGGGGATGGCCTCCACGGGCGATCCCGCCGCCGCGGAGCGCTCGCCCCTGCGCGCCGACCAGATCGCGGCCCTGTCACCGGCGACCACGGTCTACGACCTCATCTACACACCCAGACCCACGGCCCTGTTGCGCCTGGCCCGCCAGCAGGGCTGCCGCAGCATCGACGGCCTGGAGATGCTGGTGCAGCAAGGGGCCGCCTCCCTGCGGCTCTGGAGCGGACGGCAGGAGATGCCGGTCGTCGCCATGCGGGCCGCCGCTCTGGCCCGGCTGGAGGCCCCCTAGCCTGCGTTCACTGTCCTGCCTTTGCCCAGAGCCCCCATGGAAGGTCCTCCGATCTGGCAGCGGCTGCTGGGAGCCCTGGCCTACCTGCTGCCCCTGAGCGACGCCCTGCGCTTTGGCCAGGCCCTGTTCGACATGTTCCCGCTGCTGCAGTGGGTCGCCGTGCCGGCCCTGCCCCTGGTGGTGCTGGAGCAGGCCATCCCCTTCGGCGGGCTGGTGCTGTTCCTGCTCCTGTTCCTGCTGGTGGTACGCAACCCCAGGGTGCCCTACCCGATCCGCTTCAACGTGCTGCAGGCGATCCTGATCGACATCGTGCTGGTGCTGCTCACCCTCGCCTTCGACACACTGCTGGCCCCCCTCGGCGCCGGCTTCGCCATCCGCACCCTCTCCAACACGATCTTCCTCGGCACCCTGCTGCTGGTGCTGTTCTCGGTGATCCAGAGCCTGCGGGGCAAGGAAGCCGACATCCCCACCGTCTCCGAAGCCGTGCGGATGCAGCTGTTCTGAACGTTCCTGGAGGAGCGGCGACGACGCTGCGATAGGTTCCTAGATCCGTCGCTGAAGGGCTCCGTGCCCATCAGCCCCTCCACAGGCGACCATGACGCAGCCCTATTACGAGACCATGTACATCCTCCGGCCGGACATTCCGGAAGAGGAAGTCGAAACCCACGTCGCCAAGTACCGCGACCTCGTGATCGAGGCCGGCGCCGAAGTTCTCGACACGCAGATGCGCGGCAAGCGCCGGCTGGCCTACCCGATCGCCAAGCACCGGGAAGGCATCTACGTGCAGCTCAACCACAGCGGCGACGGCCAGCAGGTGGCCGTACTCGAGCGGGCCATGCGGCTTTCTGAAGACGTGATCCGCTACCTGACCGTGATCCAGGACGGCCCCATGCCTCCCCCCCGCAGCGTCCCCGGCGCCGCCGTCGAGGTGGCCCCCACCGAACCGGCGGCGGTCTGATCCCGGTTGTTCATCCCTGAGCACTGGGCCTAAAGTCCGCCCAATGGGTGCTAGGCGATGACAGCTTCGGACAAGGAGGACGCCTATCCGGAGGGAACCCTCCCATCCCGTGTGGTGCCGGCCCAGCCGGCCTACACCCCTTCTGGTTGGCCCGCCAATCAGGCACCGCCGGCTCCGAGCGTGCTGACCCCCGGCCAGCCGGTGGCCCCTCTGGCGCCGCCACAGCCGGCCAGCTTCAGCTTTGGCGAGGTGCCTGCCGCCGGCGCCGACACGGCGGCCATCCCCCGCGAGCCGATCGACGCCGAGCCGATCCTGCTGGACCCAATCGCGCCACCGGCTGCGGCCAAGGCCCCCCAGGCGGCAGCGGCGGGCTCGAGCCTCGCCATCACCACCACCGGCCCGGATGCCCACCAGCTCGAAATGGAGCTGGCAGCCGCCCGCGATGAGCTCAAGGCGCTGCACGAAATGCTCGAAGACCTTCCCGAGATCTTCGAGCGCAAGTTTCAGCAGCGCCTGGCCACAGTGATGGAGCACCAGAAGCATCTGCTCGACGACAACCAGGCCCTGCGGGAGCGGCTGTACAGCCTCAATCCGGCTGCCGCCGACGGTCCACCGCCTGGCTCAGGCCGCCCCCAGCCCCTGCTGCTGTCCACGGTGGTCAGGAAGGAAGGCTGGGGTCAGGCCCTGAAGCGGGCCCTGCGGCTGGGCGGCCCGGACGCCAATGGGCGTACGGGCGAGGGGACACACCAGAAGATCAGTCGCCACGACGACGGGCGGCCCATAACCGCGTAGGCATCCCCCAGACGTAGATGAAGCCCTCGGCGGCGCGGTGATCGAACAGATCCTCGGCGCCATAGGTGGCCATGTCGGGCACATAGAGGCTGTCGCTGGCGCTGGAGCGCCCCACCACGGTGGCGCTGCCCTTCTGGAGCCGGATCCGCACCAGGCCGTTCACCGTGGCCTGGGTGCGGTCGAGGAAGCCGTCAAGGGCGTCCTTGAGGGGGCCGAACCAGAGGCCCTGATACACCAGATCCGCCCAGCTCATCTCGATCTGGCGCTTGTAGCGGAGCACGTCGGCGGCCAGGGTGAGGCTCTCCAGCTCCTGGTGGGCGCGGATCAGCAGCAGCAGGCCAGGGGTTTCGTAGATCTCCCGGCTCTTGATGCCCACCACCCGGTTCTCGATCATGTCGAGGCGGCCGAAGCCATGGGTCCCCGCCAGGGCATTGGCCCGCCGGATCAGGGCCACCGGGTCGAGACGCTCACCGTCGATCGCCACCGGATTGCCCTGCTCGAAGGCGATCTCCACCACCTGCCCCTCGGTCGGGGCATCCGCCACCGAGCGGGTCATGGCAAAGACCTCCTCCGGCGGCTCCACCATCGGGTCCTCCAGGGGGCCAGCCTCGATGCTGCGGCCCAGCAGGTTGAGGTCGATCGAATAGGGGGATTTCTTGCTCACCGGCGCCGGAATGTCAAAGCGCTCGCCGTAGGCGATCGTCTCTTCCCGGCTCATGCCCCATTCCCGCGCCGGAGCCAGCACCTTGAGGTCGGGGGCCAGGGCACCGATCGCGACATCGAAGCGCACCTGATCGTTGCCTTTGCCGGTGCAGCCGTGGGCCACCGCATCGGCACCCACCTCGCGGGCCACCTCGACGAGGCGACGGGCGATCAGGGGGCGGGCCAGGGCCGTTGACAGGGGATAGCGGCCCTCATAGAGGGCATTGGCCCGGATGGCGGGGAAGGCGAACTCGCGGATGAAGGGATCGATCAGGTCGTCGACCAGGGAGCGGCTGGCGCCGGCCGCCAGGGCCTTGAGCCGGATCGGCTCGAGTTCATCGCCCTGGCCCAGGTCGGCGGCGAAGGTGATCACCTCCTTCACCCCCCACTCCCGCATCAGGTAGGGGATGCAGACGCTGGTGTCGACACCACCGGAATAGGCGAGCACGACCCGCTCGGCACGCGGCGTTCCTGTCTGCGGTGCACCACCCGCCACCTGCTGCCCCAACTCCGCCATCAGTGACGCTCCTGCTCAGTGGCGACCGATTCTGTCGCCTGGGGCCATTCTCCCCCCTGGTCCGCCGCCGGCAGGCGCCAGCGAAGCAGAACCACCAGGGCCAGCAGCAGGGGCGGCCCGAGCACCAGGGCCGCCACCACCGCCGGCACGATCGGCAGGGGCTGGGGCCAGCGGATGGCGGCCGCGGCCAGCAGGGTGCTGAGGATGAGGGCCGCCGACCAGAGACGGCCCACTTCCAGAATCTTGGCGGTGTTCATGGGCGGCGCGGTAGGGTGATGAGTCGGTCCTTGACGACCCAGCCTGACGGCATGAGCATTCTCGACACGATCAACCCCTCCCTGACCCGCTACCGGCGCAACGAGCCGGCGCCGGTGCTGCCATTGCGGGATGAGCCCGATCTGCTGAGCCTGCTGGAGGCCAGCGGCCGCCTGGTGGCCGATGAGGAAACGGCCAGCACCGATGTGAGCACGGTGGAAGAGGAGGAGCTGTCGGCGCTGATGGGCGAGAAAGAGGATTACAGCCCGGCCGACGAGCCCTCGGAGGAAGACTGGGAGGACTGACGGTCCGATCCGTCACCACCCTGCAGCCCCTCCGATGGCTTCCCGCGACGGCCGCACGCCTGCGGCCCTGCTCGGCCTGATCCTGCTGGCCGCCTGCCTGGCCAGCGACGCCCTGGTGGCCAATTCCATGCTGACCCTGCCGCTGGTGGTGGCGGCCCTGGTCAGCGCTGGTGTGGCGGCCCTCGGGGTGCCCCGCCTGCGCGCCCTGAAACTGGGCCAGGTGATCCGCCATGAGGGCCCCCAGGCCCACCACAGCAAGGCGGGCACGCCGACGATGGGGGGGCTGCTGGTGGTGCCCGTGGGGGTGCTGGTGGGGGGGCTGATCAGCCCGCAGGATCCCCGTCTGCTGGCGGTGGCGGCCGTCACCCTGGCCTACATGGCCATCGGTGCCGTCGACGACTGGCGCAGCCTCACCCGCCGCACCAACACGGGCTTGAGCCCCCGGGGCAAGCTGCTGCTGCAGGCCCTGGCTGCGGTGGGCTTCCTGCTCTGGGCCCACCAGGGCGGCTGGCTGGGGGGCGGCGTGCCCGGCGACCTGGGTCTGCCCTTCGGCCGGGTGCTCACCCTCGGACTGCTGATCTGGCCGCTGGCCCTGTTCGTCTTCCTGGCCGAAAGCAATGCCACCAACCTCACCGACGGGCTCGATGGCCTGGCCGCCGGCTGCGGCGCCATCGTGTTCACCGGCATGGGACTGCAGCTGATGCTGCGGGGGCATGGGGGGGATCCGGTGCTGGCCGCCTTCTGCACGGCGATGGCGGGCTGCTGGCTCGGTTTCCTCAGCCAGAACCGCCACCCCGCCCGGGTGTTCATGGGCGACACGGGCTCCCTGGCCATGGGGGCCGCCCTCTCCTCGGTGGCCCTGCTGACCGACAGCCTCTGGCCCCTGCTGCTGATGGGGGGGGTGTTCCTGGCCGAATCCCTCTCGGTGATCCTGCAGGTGGGCGTGTTCAAGGCCACCAAGGGCGCCGACGGCCAGGGGCGACGCCTGTTCCGCATGGCCCCGCTGCACCACCATTTCGAACTGGGGGGACTGCCGGAGCAGCGCGTGGTGCTCGGTCTGTGGGGCGCCAGCCTGATACTGGTGCTGGTGGGGTTGGTGCTGCTGCCCTGAGCAGCCGCTCCCTGTCGTCGATCGCGGCGACCCCGCCCATCGCTCCGTCGCACCCGGGCCCATGGCGTTTTTCACCTGGAAGGAAACGGGCCTCACCGCCGACTGCGCCAGCCTGGAGGCCATGGCGGCACGGTTTGAGGAGGCGGCGGCCCTGATGCGCCGCATGGCCGGCGAGGGCTTCAAGGTGGAGCGCCATCCGGATGGTCAGCGCATCACCCACCCCGATCCCGCCGTGTTCGGGGCCTATGGATTCGTGAGCGAGGAATCGGCCGAAAGCCAGCTCACGCTGCTGGACGAGCCCAGCGCCTGAGCGCCGTCAGTTGGGTGGGGGGCCTGGACGCTCAGCGGCGCAGGTAGCCCACCAGCCAGACCACCACGAAAGCCAGGGACGAGACGCCCAGGTAGATCAGCGTCCACTTCTGGAAGCCGGCCACATCCCAGCCGAAGGGCAGCACCCCGTTGGCCGCATCGCCGACGGTGCTGAAGGCGAAAGGGCCAGCGCCGGTGGGCAGGGGGAGGAGGGCCAGAAGCATCGCGGCACGTTAGGGGAAAGGGCGCTCGCCGCGTCAGGATCGCCCGATCCGCTCCCCCTCCATGGCACCAGGCCCCTCCCCCTTCCCGCGGACGGTGATGCTGCTGGGCAGCGGCGAACTCGGCAAGGAGGTGGCCATCGCCGCCCAGCGGCTCGGCTGCCGCGTGATCGCCGTCGACCGCTACGCCGAGGCCCCCGCGATGGCGGTGGCGCAGGTGAGCGAGGTGGTGGCCATGGCCGACCCTGACGCCCTCAAGGCGGTGGTGCGGCGCCATCGCCCCGACGTGGTGATCCCGGAGATCGAAGCCCTGGCGGTGGACGCCCTGGCGGAACTGGAGGCGGAAGGCCTCACGGTGATTCCCACCGCACGGGCCACGGCGGTGACCATGAACCGTGACCGCATCCGTGACCTGGCCGCCAGGGATCTGGGGCTGCGCACCGCCCGTTTCGCCTATGCCGAAAGCGCCGCGGAACTGGCGGCGGCGGCGGCCCCCCTGGGCTGGCCCGTGGTGGTGAAACCGGTGATGAGTTCCTCCGGCAAGGGGCAGAGCGTGGTGCACGGCCCCGAGGCGATCGAAGCCGCCTGGGAGGCGGCCATGGCCGGGGCCCGGGGGGAGGGGGCGCGGGTGATCGTGGAGGAGTTCCTGCGTTTCAGCCTCGAGATCACCCTGCTGACGGTGCGCCAATGGCAGGGGCCCACGCTGTTCTGCCCGCCGATCGGCCACATCCAGGAGCGGGGCGATTACCAGTGCAGCTGGCAGCCTGCCCGGCTGGGGGAGACCCAGCTGGCGGCGGCCCAGGCGATGGCCAAGGCCGTCACCGACAACCTGGGCGGCGCCGGCCTGTTTGGGGTGGAGTTCTTCCTCTGCGGCGAGCCCGGCGCCGAGGAGGTGGTGTTCTCCGAGCTCTCGCCCCGGCCCCACGACACGGGCCTGGTGACGCTGGTGGGCCAGAACCTGAACGAATTCGAGCTGCACCTGCGGGCGGTGCTGGGGCTGCCGATCCCCGAGATCCGCAGCCTCGGAGCGGCGGCCTCCCGGGTGATCCTGGCCGGAGCGGACGTCCCCCAGGGAGCCGGAGCCCCCACCTACCTGGGGCTGGAGCAGGCCCTGGCGGTGCCGGACACCCAGGTGCTCATTTTCGGCAAACCCGACATCCGGCCCTGGCGGCGGATGGGGGTGGCCCTGGCCCGTGGCACCGATGAGGCGGACGCCCGCGGACGCGCTGATGGGGCCGCCGCGTTCGTGGAGGTGCAGACCAGCCGATAAACCGTCGCCACCACTGGTTTTTCAGCACTTTGAGACTTAAGGTGCGGCCCTGCGGGTAGCACAATGACTCAGGCCCATTCACCCTCGAGGCTTTCTCGCTCCCGGAAGGCACGCCAGAGGCGAGAACTGGGGGCCGTGGCACTCCCTGAGAAAACCAGTACCAGGCAGGATCCGAAGCACCGCCCTCCGGCCCAGCACCGCTCCCGGCGCCGTCCCCTGATCACCTTCGGGCTCGGTATCGCGGTGGGTGCGCTCCTGGCCGGTCCCCTGCCAGCCCGCATCGCCCCGTTTCTGGCCGGCCTGATTCCAACCTCCCGCGGCATCGGGGCGGTTCTGAATCCACTCACGATCGAAAACCGTCAGATTCTGGTGCTCGGACGCGACGTTGTCGGCGAGAACACCGACGTGATGTTCACCGTGCGGCTCGACGGCGACATCACCCACATCACCCAGGTGCCGCGGGACACCTTCATCGAGTCCCCCCAGCTGGGGGTGGTGAAGGCCAATTCCCTGTTCGCCCTCGGTGGTATTCAGACCACCAAGGACGAGGTGGGCAGCCTGCTGTCGGCTCCCATCGACCGCTACTTGAAGGTGAACCTGGACGCGGTCAGCAAGCTGGCCGAGGCCCTCGGTGGCGTCGAAGTGGACGTGCCCAAGCGGATGTACTACGTCGACAACGCCCAGGGGCTCTACATCGATCTCTACCCTGGGAAACAACTGCTGCAGGGCAAGAGCCTTGAGGGTTTCCTGCGCTTCCGCCACGACGAACAGGGCGACCTGGGCCGCATGGAGCGCCAGCGGCTGGTGATGGCCCAGGTGTTCCGCAAGCTGGCGGAACCAGCCACGATCGCCAAGCTGCCGGCCCTGCTGGAGATCGCCGGCAATGACATGGTCACCGACCTGTCGCCGATCGAGATGACCCAGCTGATGTCCGCCCTCGGCAGAACCAAGCTGAGCACCCAGCGGGTGCCAGGCCGGCTCTACTGGCACAACGACCTCAGCTACTGGATGCCCAACAGCAACCAGGTCCACCCCAGCGGCAGCGGCGAGGTCCCCTTGCCCTGAGGATTCAGGCGGGGCCCCGGCCGTCGTCGGGGCTGCGCCAGCCGGCGGTGAGTTCGGCCAGCAGCTGGGCCAGACCCTCCTTCCTGGGCAGGTCGGCTTCGGCGGCCCACTCGATCTCCTCGATCTTGCCGTCTCCGAGGGCGAGCAGCTCCACCAGATGGCGGTAGGCCACCCGTTCCTGGGCGTTGATGCTGGGCTCCGCCGGTGAGCGCCGCCCCACCCGCACCATCATGTAGCTGAGCTTCAGGGCCAGCTGGCGGGCATCGCTGCCGCTGAGCTGGGCCACCAGAGCATCGAGGCCGGCAACGGGCAGCCGCTCGGCCAGAAAGGCCTCCAGCTGGGCTTCACCGAGGCCACTGGGGCTGTCACCGTGCAGATGGGTGGCCACCTGTTCGGCGAGCAACTCCCGCTCGGCGGTGGAACATTCGCCGTCGGCCCAGGCGACGGTGCAGACGATGCGCAGCAGGGCCGCTTGCTCCTGGGAGAGGACCGCGGCGGGGGTGAGTTCAGCCATGGGTCAGGCCGCGAGGGGAATGGGGGGATGCTGCTCCAGCACGTGCCGCAGGTAGCGGCCGGTGTGGCTGGCGGCATTCTCGGCCACGGACTCGGGGGTGCCGATGGCGACGATGTGACCACCCTTGTCGCCGCCCTCCGGGCCCAGGTCGATCAGCCAGTCGGCGCAGCGGATCACATCGAGGTTGTGCTCGATCACCAGGATCGAATTGCCCTTGTCGACCAGGCGCTGCATCACGTCCATCAGCTTGTGGACGTCGTAGAAGCTGAGGCCCGTGGTGGGCTCGTCGATCAGGTAGAGGGTCTTGCCGGTGGCGCGGCGGGAGAGCTCGGTGGCCAGCTTCACCCGCTGGGCCTCACCGCCGGAGAGGGTGGGCGCCGGCTGGCCCAGCTTGATGTAGCCGAGCCCCACGTCCACCAGGGTGCTGAGACGCTCGCCGGCCTGGGGGATGGCGGCGAACACCTCGGCGGCCTGCTCCACCGTCATCTCCAGCACATCGGCGATGGTGTGGCCCCGGAAGGTGACCTGCAGGGTCTCGCGGTTGTAGCGGGCCCCCTTGCAGACATCGCACTGGACATAGACGTCGGGGAGGAAGTTCATCTCGATCACGTTCACCCCCTGGCCACTGCAGGCCTCGCAGCGGCCGCCCTTGACGTTGAAGCTGAACTGGCCCACCTGGTAGCCGCGGGCCTTGGCCTCCACCGTGGCGGCGAACACTTGGCGGATCGGATCGAAGGCGCCGGTGTAAGTGGCGGGGTTGGAGCGGGGGGTACGGCCGATCGGCGACTGGTCGATGACGATCACCTTGTCGATCGCCTTGATGCCCCGCAGTTCCTCGAGCCCTGAGGGAAAAGGCACCTTGAGTCCGAGGCGGTTCTCGAGGGCCGGGTGCAGCAGCTCGTTCACCAGGGTGCTCTTGCCGCTGCCGCTCACCCCGGTGACGCACACCAGCCGGCCGAGCGGGATCTCCACGTCGATGCCCTGGAGGTTGTTGCGGGTGCAGTTGGACAGGGTGAGCCGGCGGCTGCCGGCATCGCGGCGTTCGGCGGGGGTGGGAATGGAGCGGCGGCCGCTCAGGTAGGCCCCGGTGAGCGAGTCCTCGGCATTGAGCAGGTCGTCGAGGGAGCCCTCGGCCACAATGTGGCCGCCATGGACGCCGGCACCGGGACCGATGTCGACGAGATAGTCGGCGGCGCGGATCGTGTCCTCGTCGTGCTCCACCACGATCAGGGTGTTGCCCAGGTCGCGCAGCTTGGTGAGGGTGGCGAGCAGGCGGTCGTTGTCGCGCTGGTGCAGACCGATGCTGGGCTCGTCGAGCACATAGAGCACGCCGGTGAGGCCGGCGCCGATCTGGGTGGCGAGGCGGATCCGCTGGGCCTCCCCGCCGGAGAGGGTCATGGCGGGCCGATCCAGGCTCAGGTAATCGAGGCCCACATCGAGCAGGAAGCGCAGGCGCATGCGGATCTCCCGCAGCACCAGATCGCCGATCTGGATCTGGCGGCTGCTGAGCAGGGGCTCGGCCCCTTCGCTGGCCCCGACGCCCATCAGGGCCTCGATGCGCTCCAGGGTGACGGCCACACTCACGGAGGTGAGCTCGTGGATGGCGTAAGGCCCCACCCGCACCGCCAGGGCTTCGGGCCGCAGCCGCAGGCCATGGCAGCTTTCGCAGGGCACCAGCTCCAGGTACTTCTCCAGCTTCTGACGCACGGATTCGCCACTGGCGTCGCGCAGCTGGCGCTCCAGGATCGGCAGGATCCCCTCGAAGGGCCGCACATAGCCCTCGCTCTTGCGGTAGCGGCTGTCGGCCTTGATGGCGATCGGCTCCTGGCTGCCCTGCAGCAGCACCTGGCGCTGCTCCTCGGTGAGCTGGTTCCAGGGGGTCTTGAGCTCGAAGCCGAAGGCCTCACCAACGCTGAACAGCAGCGAGAAGTAGTAGCTGTTCTCCTTATCGCTCCAGGGGGCGATGGCGGCATAGACCGGCAGGGAGGGATCGGGCACCACCCGCTCCACCGTGAACTTGCGCAGGTGACCGATGCCGTGGCAGTCGGGGCAGGCGCCGTAGGGGCTGTTGAAGGAGAACAGGCGGGGGGAGAGCTCCTCCATCACCGCGCCATGCACCGGGCAGGCGAAGTTTTCTGAATAGAGGCGCTCGCGTTCCACGCCCTCGGGCAGGGGCTCGTTGGCCTTGGGCACCACCTCCACCAGGGCCAGGCCCTCGCCACGCTTCAGGGCCGTGCGCAGGGAATCGGTGAGCCGTTCGTTGATACCCTCACGGGCCACAAGCCGGTCAACCACCACCTCGATGTGGTGGGCGTGGTTCTTGTCGAGCTCGATGTTGTCGGCCAGCTCGCGCACCTCGCCGTTGATCCGCACCCGGGCGAAGCCCTCGGCCACCAGTCCCGCCAGCAGCTTCACGTGGGTGCCCTTCTTGCCCCGCACCACGGGGGCGAGCAGCTGGTAGCGGGTACCTTCGGGCAGGGTGAGGATCTGGTCCACCATCTCGTCGATGGACTGGGGCCGGATCGAGCGGCTGCACTGGGGGCAGTGGGGTTCGCCGGCGCGGCCGTAGAGGAGGCGCAGGTAGTCCTGGATCTCCGTCACCGTGCCGACGGTGGAGCGGGGGTTGTGGCTGGTGGACTTCTGGTCGATCGAGATCGCGGGAGACAGCCCCTCGATCGCATCCACATCCGGCTTGTCCACCTGGCCGAGGAACTGGCGGGCGTAGGCGGAGAGGCTCTCCACATAGCGCCGCTGACCCTCGGCGAAGATCGTGTCGAAGGCGAGGGAGCTCTTGCCGCTGCCGCTCACCCCGGTGAACACCACCATGCGGTTGCGCGGGATGGTGAGATCGACGTTGCGCAGGTTGTGCTGGCGGGCGCCCCGGACCCGGATCACATCCTCGAGGCTGCCGCCGTTCAGGGTGCGCAGGGCGGCTTCCGGGGGCTCGCCGGAGGTGCCGTTTCCAGGGGCCGCGCTCTTGCTGGTGGATCCGGCGCGGGCGCGGGGCATAAAGGATGATCGGCAGCCGATGAGTCTACGGGGGTCAGCCCTGGGACAGGCTCAGGCCAGGGCCGGCAGCGGGGCGGCTTTGGCGCAGAGCTCCTGGCTCACATCCCAGAGGCGCCGGCACTGGTCGGCGTCGAGGGCGGCCGGGGCGATGCGCACTTCGGTGGGCCAGCCCCGCATGCCGCCCCACTGGTCGGGGCCGTAGTGGCCACCGGGTTTGGCCCCAGGGGCAGTGGCGGCGAACAGCTGGGGCAGGGCCCCCATGGCGGCGCTCTGGAAGAGGGGATCCATCAGCCGGTAGGCAAGGGGCTCGAGGCGGGAGCCGGTGGCGGCGATGGAGGCGGGCTGGAGGTTGGTGCGGGCGACGCCGGGGTGGGCGGCAAGGGAGAGGACCGGGCTGCCCTGCTCAGCCAGGCGGCGCTGCAGCTCCAGGGCGAACATCACGTTGGCCAGCTTGCTCTGGCCGTAGGCGCCCCAGCGGTCGTAGCGGCGCTCACCCTGGAGGTCGTCGAAGGCGATGCGGCCGAAGTACTGGGCCCCGGAGGTGACGGTGACCACCCGGGCGCCGGGCCTGTCACGCAGCAGGGGCAGCAGGGCGAGGCTGAGGGCGAAGTGGCCCAGGTGGTTGGTGCCGAACTGGAGTTCGAAACCCTGGCGGGTGAGGCGGCGGGGCGGCGCCATCACGCCGGCGTTGTTGATCAGCAGATCGAGTCGCCCATAGCGCTCAGAGACGGTCGCAGCGACGGCCGCCACGCTGGCCAGGTCGGCCAGGTCGAGGTGCAGCACGTCGAGGGCGCCGGTGGAGGACGCTGCGGTGAGCAGCTCCTCACGGGCCTGCTCCGCCTTCGCCAGCGAACGGCAGGCCAGCAGCACGGTGGCGCCCCTGGCGGCCAGGGCCCGGGCCGTTTCCAGGCCGAGTCCGCTGTTGGCGCCGGTGACCAGGGCGATCCGTCCGGACTGGTCAGGGATGTCGGCGGCAGTCCAGCGCATGGTGATCAGCAGAAGGGCAGAACGTTGCGGAGAAAGCCATCACCCGGAGCGGGCCTCCCTCAGGAAATCGTAACGGAATGTGACGGATCCGGTCCTTCGCGGCGCAGCAGGAAGAAGAACGGCGTCTCCATGCCCTTGAAGTCCATCACCCCCAGCACGCTGTCATCGTCCAGCCGGCGGAAGACGTCGTTGATGGGGAGATGGTCGTAAACCATGGTGGCGCTGACCACGCCGCGGTAGCTGGTCATCCGCAGCCGGGCGCTGGAGTCGGCGGTGCTGAGCAGGGGCATCAGCAACTGGAAGAGGCGGCCGGCCAGGGCTGATTTGGGGACGGGGAAACGGTCGCTCAGCCGCAGCCCGGGCCCCAGCGCCTTCGGCTCCAGGCAGGTCAGGCCGCCGCCGAGGGTGGTGAACACCAGGGGGTACACCGCCTCCGCACTGTCGAAGCGCTTGCCATGCCAGTGGAAGGCCTCCAGGGCGCCGTCGAGGGGATGGCCGGTGGGGACGCTCTCCCCCGTCCACGCCCCAAGCATGAACGGAATCTCCACGGGCGGGAGCCCGTCGAAGCGGGCGAAGGCCTCGGCAGTGGTGGCAATGGGAAGGGGAGAACCCACGGCGGGGTCGCGCGTCAGAGATCCATTGTCCGTCGCTGGCACGTGCGGCGTGGGGATTCGCCCCAGCAGTGGCCATCGTCCGCCACGGTGGCGCCGCAGGCCAGCAGTCCGGCGGCCCGCATCAGTTCGGCGACGCTTTGGTGGTCGTGGTCGGCCGCCTGGAGGAGCTGCCGCAAGCGGCCAAGGCGCAGGCGCTTCGCCTCCGCCATCGGTGTGCGACCCAGCTCCTCCCGGAAGCCGTACTGAAGGGTCCGAACGGAGATCCCCATGGCCAGACCCAGCTCCTCAAGGCTGAAGCGGCGGCAGAGGTGGCCCTCCATCCAGCGACAGGCGGTGAGGCGTTCCCGGAGCCGACCAGGATCGGGAAGATGGCCCCACTGCTACAACGCCTCCTCCAGGTCCGCGGCAGCATGCTCGGAACCTTGGGGTTTCCAGGCCGCGGCCATGGCCAGCTGCAGACCAGCCGCGATCAGCCGGCGCTGGACAGGCCCCTGGTCGAGTAGGGGGGAGCGAGGGGACGCACCCTGCAGGCAGGCCCCGGGGATCAGGATCGAGAGGCCGGTGATGGCGTCGCTGGTGACCCCCCGCATGGCATCGCCGGGCCTGAACAGCAGGGCCATACCCGGTTCCGCCACCCGCTCGACCCCGTTGACCCATTCCTGCGTCAGCCCCTGGAGCGGCAGCCAGAGCACCCCGTGGTCCGCCTGTTCCCGCTGCAGTTCCACCCGCCCATGGCCGTGGAGCAGCAGCACCTCAAATTCCGCAACAGCCCCCCAACGGATATGGGCCCTTAAGGGGGGTGAACCCGGCAACAGACGGCTGCGGTGATGGCTGAGCCTGCCGGCGATGAGGCTGTCCCAGGCGCCGAAATCATCGCTGCGCAGAACCGTGCGCAGGCCCGGCGCCTCCAGCAACGGCAGCGGCGTGAGGACGGCCAGGGCACGGGTGCGTCTGGTTCCGTTGTAAAGCGGCAGGACAACCGCCACTGCACGGGCGGTGCGCAAGATCCTGGCTCCTAGCCAGAATTCGCCAGGTGAACGCCGTTGCGATCGATGACCCTCCACGAAAAGCCGGCGACCGGATACTCCCTGGAGGACGACATCTACTCCTCTTCCGATCTATCGGTCACCCTGCCGAAGAGCCATTTTCCCAGCAAGGAGCACAATCCCCGCGCCGTCTTCGCCGCCATCCGCGACGAGTTGATGCTGGATGGCAATTCCCGCCAGAACCTGGCCACGTTCTGCCAGACCTGGGTCGAGGACGAAGTGCGCGCCCTGATGGATCTGTGCATCGACAAGAACATCGAGGACAAGGACGAATATCCCCAGACCGCTGAGATCGAAGCCCGCTGCGCCCGGATGGTGGCCGACCTGTGGCACGCTCCCGCGATCGAGGGGGCCATCGGCTGCTCCACCACCGGCTCCAGCGAGGCGGCGATGCTCGGGGGTCTGGCGATGAAGCGCCGCTGGGAGGCTCGGCGCCATGGGCAGGGGAAACCCATCGACCGGCCCAACCTGGTGACCGGGCCGGTGCAGATCTGCTGGCACAAGTTCTGCAGCTACTGGGACATCGAGCACCGTGAAATCCCGATGCAGCCGGATCATCTGCTGCTGACCCCCGAGGCGGCCCTCGAGCTCTGCGACGAGAACACCATCGGCGTGGTGCCCACCCTGGGGGTCACCTTCACCGGTCAGTACGAACCGGTGCAGGCGCTGGCGGCCGCCCTTGATGGCCTGGAGGCCCGCACCGGCCTCGACATTCCCATCCATGTGGACGCCGCCAGCGGCGGCTTCCTGGCGCCATTCTGCGCCCCCGATCTGGTGTGGGATTTCCGCCTGCCGCGGGTGCGCTCGATCAATGCCTCCGGCCACAAGTTCGGCCTGGCGCCCCTGGGGGTGGGCTGGGTGCTGTGGCGCCAGACCACCGATCTGCCCGAGGAGATGGTGTTCTGGGTGAATTACCTGGGCGGCAACATGCGTGACCTCACCCTCAACTTTTCCCGGCCGGGGGGCCAGGTGATCTGCCAGTACTACAACTTTCTGCGCCTGGGCCGGGAGGGCTATCGCAAGGTGCATGCCGCCTGTTACGCCACGGCCCAGTACCTGGCTCGGGAGATCGCCAGGCTGGGACCGTTCGAGATGCTCTACAGCGGCGATGATCAATCGGGCATTCCCGCCCTGTGCTGGAAGATCCGGGAGGGAAGCGAGGTGAACTTCAACCTCTATGCCCTCGCCGACCGGCTGCGGGTGCGGGGTTGGCAGGTGCCGGCCTACACCCTTCCCGCCCACTGCCAGGACATCACGGTGCAACGCATCCTGGTGCGCCATGGCGTCAGCCGGGACCTGGCCAATCTGCTGCTGGAGAACATCCGCCAGTCGCTCGATGGCTTCGCGAGCCACCCCGGGCACAGCGCCCTCAACGGCCCGCAGCTCTCGGGGTTTCACCACTGATTGCCGTCCAGGCCGCCAGCACCTGGGCCACCGACCAGGCCTGGGCGATGCAGCCGCGCGGGGCATGGGGGGCGTCGCCGTCGAAGATCTCGCTGAGGCTGCCCAGTCCCGCCGCACCCAGGTGATCGGCCATGGGCTCCAGGAACGACAGCGCCAGGGCCGCATCGCCGTGCAGCCGGAAATGGGCCAGGGCGAAGGGCCCCAGCCACCAGGCCCACACCGTGCCCTGGTGGTAGGCCCGATCCCGCCGCTGGGCGTCACCGCCGTAGTGGCCGCGGTAGTCGGGATCGGCCGGATCCAGGCTGCGCAGCCCGTGGCGCGTCAGCAGCCGCCGGCCGCAGAGTGCCAGCACGCTGGCGGCCTGGGCCGGGCTGAGCAGGGGCTCCGGCAGCGACAGGGCGAGCAGCTGGTTGGGCCGCAGCCGCCCATCAGAGCAGCCGGAGGGGCCATCGATGACATCGAAGCAGCAGCCCATCCGGGGGTTCCAGAAACGCTGGAAGCCCGCCGCGGCCCGGTCCGCCAGGGCCTGCCAGCGGCCCGGATCAGCCCCGGTGACCCGCGAGAAGCCGGCCATGGAGCGCAGGGCGTTGATCCACAGGGCATTCACCTCCACCGCCTTGCCGTGGCGGGGGGTGATGGCCCGGTCGCTGGGTTTGGCATCCATCCAGGTGAGCTGGGTTTCCCCCTCCCCGGCGGCCAGCAGTCCATCGGCCGGATCCATGCGGATCCCGAACCAGGTGCCGGCGACGTGGTGCTCCACGATCCCCTCCAGCTGGGGAAAGAGGTCCCGCACCAGGGCGTCGCTGCCACTGGCCTGCCGGTGCTCCGCCAGCGCCTGGAAGAACCAGAGCGTGGCGTCCACCGTGTTGTACGCGCGCTGATCCAGGGGTTGGTCGGCCCGGTCGGGGAAACTGTTGGGGATCAGCCCGTGGCTGCTATGGGCTGCGTAGGTGCGCAAGATGCGCTCGGCCCGCTCGCAGCGGCCCGTCGCCAGGGTGAGCCCCGCCAGGCTGATCATCGTGTCGCGACCCCAGTCGTTGAACCAGGGGTAGCCGGCGATCAGCGAGGCGCCCTCCGGGGCGCGTTCGACCACGAAGGCATCGGCCGCCAGCACCAGCTGGCGAATCCAGGCGGGTGCGGCCGGCGCCAGGGCGGGCTGGGCGGCGACCCAGGAGCGCAGCAGCCCGTCCTCGTGGTCGCGGCGCTCAGCCAGCGCCCGGTCACCGTCGGTGCAGGCGTCCCGGCGGGTGCTGGCCACGACGGTGACGCCCGGGTGTGGATCGCCAAGGGTGACGGTGAGGGTGGCCGCCCTCAGGTGCTCGGCCGTGCTCGCCAGCCCCCGCTCGGCCTCCGCCACCAGGGGCACGCCTTCCACCCAGAGCGGGGGCTCCTCCAGGCACCAGTGGCCCCGGTCGCTGAGCAACACGAACGGCGCCGCCGCCAGCGGACGCACCTCCACCCCCCTGGCCAGGGACGCCAGGGTCAGCCAGGGACGCTCGCCGCCGTGGGGCGAGCGGTGCTGCACCCAGGCCGTCAGGCTGAGTTGGATCGGGCCACCGCGCACCAGCCGGTAGCTCACATGGGTGGTGTTGGCCCCCTGGGCCATCCAGATTCGCTTCTCCAGCAGGGTCTCCCCCCAGGCGAAGCGCCAGCGGGGCACGGTGCCCTCCAGGGCAAAGGACACGATCCGCAGGGGTCCGCAGCCGTCCGGATCCCCATCCACCGACTCCTGCAGCTGGCTCAGCAGCAGGGTGCGCTCCACCGGCGGCGCCAGGGCCGCGATCAGCAGGCCGTGGTAGCTGCGGCTCGGCGCCCCTGACACCGTGCCCATGGCGTAACCGCCGAGGCCGTTGGTGACCAGCCACTCCCGCTCGGCGGCCAGGCGGGGATCGCCGCAGATCTCGCTGCCGAAACGCACCACGGCCACCCGCGGCGACATGGGCGTTGAGGTTGGTGTCATTGGCTCTCCGGTGGGGGCGGACGGCTCAGCTTGGGAAAGAACGCAACGACGCAAGCCGATGTCCTGGCTCGAGCCCACCAATCTGCTGCTGCTGGCCTGCGCCCTCCTCTACGGCCTGATGGGGGAATGGATCGATGCGGCGATCCTGCTGGCGTTCGTACTGGGCATCAGCCTGCTCGATGCCGTCCAGCAGCAACGCAGCAGCCACGCCCTGGCGGAACTGGCCCGCCTGTCGGCACCCCGGGCCCATGTGCGCCGCGATGGCCAGGACCTGGAGCTCGCGACCGATCAGGTGCGCCTGGGCGATCTGCTGCGCCTGGAGGAGGGGGATCGGGTGGCGGCCGATGCCGCGATCACCGAGGCGGTGGGGCTGTGGCTGGATGAGTCCCTGCTGACGGGGGAATCCCTGCCAGTGGCCCGCACGGAACCCGGCGAACAGGTGCTGGCGGGGTCGCTGGTGGCGGGAGGACGGGGCTGGGCCACGGTGGTGGCCGTGGCCGAAGCCACGGAGCTGGGCCGACTCGGCAAGAGCCTGGTCACGGTCAAGCCGCCTCTCACCCGGCTGCAGCGCCAGACCCGGCAGCTGACCACCCGGCTCTCGCTGGCGGCCCTGGCCCTCTGCGCCGCGCTGGCCGTGATCCAGGGCGCATCGAGCGGCGACTGGCCCCGAGCGCTGCTGGCCGCCCTGGCCCTGGCCCTGGCGGTGCTGCCCAACGAGATTCCCGTGGTGCTGGCCCTGTTCCTGGCCCTCGGCGCCCTGCGCCTGGCCCGGATCGGCGTGCTGGCCCGCTGGCCGGCGGCGGTGGAGAGCCTCGGCAGCGCCACGGTGCTGGCCGTCGACAAGACCGGCACCCTCACCGAGAACCGCATGGGGGTGCAGCAGCTGCTCACCTGGCCGGATCTGAAGAACTGGCAGGCCGGCACGCCCCTGGAGGAGTCTCACCACCAACTGATGGAGCTGGCGGTGCTGGCCAGCCGTGGCGATCCGGTGGATGCCATGGAACAGGCGATTCAGCGCCTGGCCGCCGACCAGCTGGATGACACCGAACACCTGCATCCCGATTGGCCCCTGGAACGGGAGTACCCGTTGCAGAGCAATCTGCTGGTGTTCTCGCGCCTCTGGCGCGACGGCGATGGGGACCTGCAGCTGGCGGCCAAGGGGGCACCCGAGGCGATCGCCGATCTCTGCCACCTGGACGGCGAGCGGAGCGCCGCCCTGCTGGCCGCCGCCGATGGACTCGCCGCCCGGGGGCTGAGGGTGCTGGCGGTGGCCCGCGGGCTCGATGGTGTGCCGGTGCACGGGGGGCAGGCGTCCAGCAGCGGTGCTGGCCTGCCCGAGGACGTGCACGACTACCCCTTCGAGCCGGTGGGCTTCCTGGCCCTGGCGGACCCGCTGCGGGCGGAGGTGCCGGCGGCGATCGCCACGGCCCGGGGCGCAGGGGTGCGCGTCGTGATGATCACGGGCGACAGCCCGGTGACGGCCCGCTCAATCGCCGACCAGGCGGGCCTGCCGCCGGGACCGGTGCTCACCGGCCCCGAGCTGGAGGCCCTCACCCCGCAGGCGCTGGCGGCCGGCATCGGCGCGGTGTCGGTGTTCGCCCGGGTGATGCCCCAGCAGAAGCTCCAGCTGGTGCGCGCCCTGCAGGCCGCCGGTGAGGTGGTGGCCATGACCGGGGATGGGGTCAACGACGCCCCCGCCCTCAAGGCCGCCGACATCGGCGTGGCGATGGGCAAGCGTGGCAGCGCCGTGGCGCGGGAATCGGCCGACCTGGTGCTGCTCCAGGACACCTTCAGCGATCTGGTGCAGGCCCTGGAACTGGGCCGTCGGGTTGATGCCAACCTGCACCGGGCCCTGGGCTACACGCTGGCGATCCACCTGCCGATCGCCGCCCTCGGCCTGGTGCCGCTCCTGCTGCCGGGCCAGGCCCTGATCCTGCTGCCCATGCACATCGCCCTGCTGCATCTGGTGATCGATCCGGCCTGCACGGTGGTGTTCGAGGCGCTGCCGGCCTCACCGGGCCTGATGCGGCAGCCGCCCCGCCCGCCGGAGGCGCCCCTGTTCGGCCCCGACACCTGGCGCCATTCCCTCAGCCAGGGGGCCGTGGTGATGGTGGCCGCCCTGGTGCTGGCCTTCTGGCCCGACACGGACACCGAATCACGCCGCAGCCTGGTGTTCTCGCTGCTGCTGCTCGCCGGCGGCGGGCTCGTGTGGCTGAACGGGGATCCCCACAGCCGCATCACCGCCGCCGGCGCCGGCATCGGCCTGGGCTTGTGGCTGCTGCTGATGGCCACTCCCCGGTTGCAACGGCTGCTGAGCCTGGCATCCCTGCAGGCTTCCCAGATCGTCACGCTGCTGATCACCACCGCAGTGGCCCTTCTGCTGGCGGCGGTGGCGGATCGCTGCAGGTTGAGGCCGTCAATCTCCAAGTTAGCGAATCCTTCTGAAAAGCCTTGAAGTCACCAAACGAATGATCCAAAAAACGCAATCAATACATCTTGGCCATCTTCAAAGCACTCCGCAATCGACAGCAGCTGAGATCCCGCCATCGAGTGGGTTCCGTCGGCTGCTCCTGGCCCTGGCAGGATGCCTGGGCTTCGGCTGGAATGGGAAACCGCGCTTTCCGTGCTAGGAAGGATTTTAGCTGGTTAAATTCTGCTGATACTCAGCGCCAGCCATGGATACCCAAGCTTGAACGTTCTGCTCGTCTACCCAGAGTTTCCGAAAACATTCTGGAGCTACGAAAAGATCCTTGAATTAGTGAACCGAAAGGTTCTGCTGCCACCACTCGGCCTGATCACTGTCGCCGCCATTCTGCCCCAGGACTGGAACTTCAAGCTGGCGGACGTCAATATCAGGCCAGTCTCGGAGCAGGAGTGGCAGTGGGCTGATCTCGTGATCATGTCGGCAATGATCGTCCAGAAGGACGACATCATTCGCCAGATCAATCTGGCCAGGCACCACGGCAAGCCGGTGGCTGTCGGGGGACCCTACCCAAGCTCCACCCCGGAAGAACTCGTGGCCGCTGGGGCCGATTACCTGATCCTCGATGAAGGGGAGATCACCCTGCCGCTATTCGTCGAGGCCTGGAATCGGGGCGACAAAGGCGGCCGTTTCAGCTCCGAGGGCGTGAAACCGGATGTCACCGCCACACCCATCCCCCGCTACGACCTGCTCGAGCTCAGTGCTTACGACTCGATGAGCGTGCAATTTTCGCGCGGCTGTCCCTTCCAATGCGAATTCTGCGACATCATCGTGCTTTATGGCCGCAAACCCCGCACCAAGACGCCGGAGCAACTGATCTGCGAACTCAACCGCCTCTACGCCATCGGCTGGCGTGGTGGCGTGTTCATGGTGGATGACAACTTCATCGGCAACAAGCGCAACGTCAAGATCATGCTCACGGCCCTTGAGCAATGGCAGAGGGACCGTGGGTATCCGTTCCGCTTCGATACGGAGGCCTCCCTTGATCTGGCTGATGACCAGGAGCTCATTGATCAGATGCTGGCCTGCAACTTTGCGGCCGTCTTCATGGGCATCGAGACACCGGACACGGACAGCCTGGCCGCCACGATGAAGTTCCAGAACACGCGCTCACCCCTGCTCGAATCCGTCGACAAGGTGACTCGCTCAGGCCTGCGGGTGATCGCGGGATTCATCATCGGCTTCGATGGCGAAAAGGAGGGCGCTGGCCAGCGGATCGTCGCCTTCTCGGAAGCTGCGGGGATCCCCACGACCACTTTCGCCATGCTGCAGGCGCTGCCCCATACGGCCCTTTGGCACAGGCTGGAGAAGGAAGGGCGCCTGATCGACAAGGTCGGCAACATCAACCAGACCACCCTGATGAACTTCGTGCCGACCCGGCCGGTGGAAGGCATTGCCCAGGAGTATGTGGAGGCGTTCTGCCAGCTCTACGAACCCCACAGGTATCTCGATCGGATCCATCGCTACTTCCTGAAACTCGGCCCCCCCAGGGTGAAGAGCACCTTCAAGCTTCCCGAGCTGGCGGTGCTCCGGGCACTGCTGATCGTCTGCTGGCGCCAGGGTCTCAAACGCTCCACCCGTTGGGCCTTCTGGCACCACCTGTTCCACATTCTCTGGGCCAACCCCAAGGTGGCGGAGCAATACCTCGCTGTCTGCGCCCACAACGAGCATTTCATGGAGTATCGAGACATCGTGCGGCTGCAGATCGAAACGCAATTGGCCGCCTATGGCCATGAACAGGAGCTGACTCGCCAGGCGCTGTTGGAGCGTCCACTGATGGAGATCGCCACGGGCACATCGCCGTAAGGATCTGAACGGTGGCATGCCCTGAGGGGCCCATGGAGGAGTGGCTCAGGGGTGGGGGGCTCAAGCCGCCCGGTTCACTTTGTTGGGATCGTTCATGCCCTCAACGCCCAGCAGACTGGCGGCGTAGCTGTGGGCCTCGCCGGAATCGCCGCCGGCCAGTTCCGCCAGTTCCACTTGGCGCTCGTGAGTGTCCCGCAGGTGGGACACCCGGGTGTGGGTGAGGCCGGCCTCGACGCTCTTGCTCACCCGGAAGTGGTGCTGGGCCGCCGCCGCCACCAGGGGCTGGTGGGTGATGCAGAACACCTGGCGCTGCTCGGCGAGGCGCCGCAGCAGCTGGGCCATGGCGCCGCTGACGCGGCCGCTCACACCCGCATCGATCTCATCGAAGAGCAACGTGACGTGGGGGTCGGCCGCGGCCAGGCAGGTTTTCAGCGCCAGCAGGAAGCGGCTCATTTCACCGCCGGAGGCCACCTCCGCCAGGGGTGCCGGCGGCTGGCCCGGATTGGCGGAGAACAGGAACTGCACCGCATCGGCCCCCTCCTCGCCGGGCTCGGCAGCGGCCAGGGCCACGGTGAAGCGCACATTGGCCAGTCCCATCGGCCGCAGGGCCGCCATCAGCTGGTCCTCGAGGTCGCGGGCGGCGGTGGTGCGGGCACGGGTGAGCACGGCATTGGCCCGATCACGCCCCTGGCGGGCGGCGGCTTCGGCGGCCTCCAGGCCCGCCAGGGCGGCCGCGGCGTCCGCGCCGGCCAGCTGCTCGCGCAGCTCGTCGCGCCGGGCAATCAGTTCGGGCAGGGTCTGGCCGTGGCGGCGCTCCAGGGCCTTGAGCTGGGCCATGCGTTCCTGCAACAGGGCCAGGCTCTCCGGGTCGCTCTCCAGCAGGGAGCCGTAGCGGTCGAGGTCGCGGGCCAGATCCTGCAGCCCGGCCAGGGCGTCGGCGCAGGCTCCGTGCAGGGCCACCACGCCGGCGTCGAGGGCGGCCATGGTCTGCAGCTCCTGGTCGCAGGCCGCCAGATGGTCCAGCACCGACGGAGCGGCCTCGGCCCCCTCCACCAGCCGGCCGATCAGGGCCATCACGCCCTCCTGCAGCCGCACGGCGTGGGCCAGCCGGTCCTGTTCGCCCTGGAGCCGCTGGCGCTCGGCAGGATCCTCCAGCGCCGCGGCCTCCAGCTCCGCCAGCAGTTCCTCCTGGCGGTCCCGCTCCAGGGCGAAGCGCTCCCGGTCGGCGCGGGCCCGCGCCAGGGCGTCGGCCTCCCCTTTCCATTGCAGCCAGGCGGAGCGGGTGGCTTCGAGGGCCTCGGCCAGGCCCTCACCGGCGAAGCGATCCAGCCAGCGGCGCTGCTGGCCGGGGCGGCCCAGCTGCTGGGTCTGGCCCTGCACGGTGAGATCGAGCAGCAGAGGGCGCAGCTCCAGCACCTGGCTGCGGCTCACCACCACCCCGTTGAGGCGATGGCGGCTGGTGAGCCGGTCGTCCTGAAGGCGCCAGTCCCGGCTGAGCAGCAGCTCGCCCTCCTCGGCCTCCAGCTCCTGGCGCTCCAGCCAGTCGCGCACCGGGGGAGAGAGGCTGAAGCTGGCCTCGATGCGGCCCCGCTCGGCGCCGCGCCGCAGCAGCCGGGCCCCCTGGCTGCCCTGGGCACCGCCGAGCAGGGCATCGAGGGCATCGAGCAGGATCGACTTGCCGGCGCCGGTCTCGCCGGTGAGCACGGTGAACCCGGTGGAGAACGCCAGCTCCAGCCGCTCGATCAGGGCGATGTTCTCGAGGCGCAGACCCGTGAGCACCCAGGCCTCCGGCGAGCGATCGGTACGTGGCCCGACCGTAGCGGCTGTGACTTTCGTTTAGAAGGGGGGTTCCGCCTGCCGGCGCCGCGGCGGTGCCCCCCAGCCATGGTTTCCTCCCCCCCAGCCCCCGCCGCGACCCCCGAGCGCCTGACCGCCGAGGTCGAGATGGGTGATTTCCTGGAGGCGGCGGGCCTGCTCAGCTACGACCCGGCCGCCATCACCCGCATCTACGCCGGCCACCCGATGCGCCTGGTGCGGCGGGTCTGGCAGACGCTCGTGCCGATCGGTCTCTATCTGCTGGGGGTGGGCGTCGACAAGGTCACCGGCCAGCTGGCCAACCCCGGCCGGGCGCGGCAGCGGGCCCGGGAGTGCGCCGAACTGCTGGTGGCCCTCGGCCCCGCCTTCATCAAGGCCGGCCAGGCCCTCTCCACCCGTCCGGACATCATTCCGCCGGTGCTGCTGGAGGAGCTGGCCCAGCTGCAGGACCAGCTGCCGGGCTTCGACAGTTCCCTGGCCATGGCCTGCATCGAGGAGGACCTGCAGGCGCCGGTTGAAACGATCTTCGCTTCGCTGGAGAAGGAACCGATTTCTGCCGCCTCCCTCGGCCAGGTGCACCGGGGCGTGCTGATGAGCGGCGAGCGGGTGGCGGTGAAGGTGCAGCGGCCGGGACTACGGGAGCAGATCACCCTCGACCTCTACATCGTCCGCAACATCGCCGCCTGGCTGAACCGGAATGTCGGCCTGATCAAGAGCGATCTGGTGGGTCTGATCGATGAACTCGGCAAGCGGGTCTTCGAGGAGATGGACTACATCAACGAGGCCAGCAACGCCGAAACCTTCGCCCGCCTGCACAGCCACAATCCCCGCATCGCCGTCCCTGCCATCTACCGCCAGGCCACCAGTCGCCGGGTGCTGACGATGGAGTGGATCGACGGCGTCAAGCTCACCAACCTGGACGCGGTGCGCGCCCTCGGGGTCGACCCCGACCACATGGTGGAGGTGGGGGTGAACTGCAGCCTGCAGCAGTTGCTGGAGCATGGGTTCTTCCACGCCGATCCCCACCCCGGCAACCTGCTGGCCCTTCCGGACGGGCGCCTCGCCTACCTGGATTTCGGCATGATGAGTGAGGTGTCGCGGGAGGCGCGCACCGGCTTGATCCAGGCGGTGGTGCACCTGGTGAACCGCAATTTCGGGGCCCTCTCGAAGGACTTCGTGCAGCTCGGCTTCCTGGGCGAGGCGGTGGATCTCGAACCGATCGTGCCGGCTTTCGAATCCGTGTTCGGCCAGGCCCTGGAGATGGGCGTCAGCCGCATGGATTTCAAGGCGGTCACCGACGACCTCTCCGGGGTGATGTACCGCTTCCCCTTCCAGGTTCCTCCCTATTACGCCCTGATCATCCGCTCGCTGGTGACCCTGGAAGGCATCGCCCTGAGTGTCGACCCGGACTTCAAGATCCTCGGCGCCGCCTACCCCTACTTCGCCCGCCGGCTGATGGAGGATCCCGACCCAGAGCTGCGCCGCAGCCTGCGGGAGATGCTCTACGACGGCGACGAGTTCCGCTGGCAGCGGCTGGAGAGCCTGGTGGCCAGCGCCTCGCTCCAGGAGCAGCTCGACCTCGACGGCCTGCTCGACCAGGTGCTCGATTTCCTCTTCTCCCCCACCGGTGGCCTGCTGCGCCAGCAGCTCGTCGACGCGTTGGTGCTGCAGATGGATGCCCTGGCCTGGAACACCACCCTGCGGCTCGGCCGGCGGCTGCCGAGCCGCTTCCTGCCGCCGGGGCTGCGGGCCCTGCCCCCCGCCCCGGCGTCAACACCGCTGCTGGATCTCGAACCGATCCAGGAGCTGCTGGCGATCCTGCGCGACCTGCCGGGCTTTGAGCCATCCCTGTTGCTGAAGCGCCTGCCGCGGGTGCTGGGGGAACCGGATCTGCGCCGCATGGGGCTGCAGGTGGCCAAGGGTCTGGCCGAGCGGGGCGTGGTGCATCTTCTGCGGGATGTGCTGGTGACACCGGCGGTGCGCCAGGCCGCCGGTGTCACCGGTGCCTGAGATCCGTAGAGTCGGCTCAATCCAAGGGAGACATCTGTGAACAAGCGGCGAAGGCTTGTAGCCGCTGTCCTGGGTCTGGGGCTGTGCTGGTCGACGCCCGCGGCCTTCGCCACCGAGAACCTGGTGTTCACCAGCGGTGCCTTCCGCCGCTCCATTCCCGTGGCGGATCTGGAGCATCTGGCCACCACCGGTGAAGCCCGGGGCCTTCTGGCTGATGTGCTGCGCCTCGGCCGCCAGAACCCCAAGGACGTCAGCAAGCTGCTGAACGAGTCGGTGCAGCTGCCGATCGTGCTGATGAGCCGCCTGCTCAACACCCGCATCGGTGAGGCGATCCTGGCCCGCCTGGCCCGGATCCTGTTCCCCCTGAGGGCCCCGGAGGCCGGCGTGCCCGCCCTGCGCTCCGCCATGGTGCTGGGCACCTACGAGGGCAAGGGGTCGCTCTCGGCGATCAGCTTCCTGCGGGCCTACCCGACCCGGGAGCTGGAAGTCAGCATTCCGGCCCTGATGGCGCTGGCGTCCAAGGCCTCCTCGATCAGCGAGCTGGTGCGTTTCTTCTCCGAATCACCCCTCGACGGCCTGCGGGGCAACGAACCCCAGGCGGCCCCCAAGGCACCCGCCACCCCGGCGGCACCCACACCCGCCCCCTGACGCCCCAGACCGGAGACCTACATTGACGTCAGCCTCGCCGCTGTCCCCCGTGCCCCTGCTACGAGCCCTGCGACGCCTGGGCCGGCAGCCCACCATGCAGGACTGGCCAGGGCTGATCGAGGCCTACCGCTCCTGGTTGCCCGTCAGTGATGCCACGCCGGTGGTGACCCTGCGGGAGGGAGCAACGCCCCTGATTCCGGCGCCGGTGATCGCCGAACGGGTGGGACGGGGCGTGAAGGTGTTCCTCAAGTACGACGGCCTCAACCCCACCGGCTCCTTCAAGGACCGGGGCATGACGATGGCCATCAGCAAGGCGAAGGAGGCGGGCTCGGAGGCGGTGATCTGCGCCAGCACCGGCAACACCTCGGCGGCGGCGGCGGCCTATGCGCGCCGGGGCGGCATGCGGGCCTTCGTGTTGATCCCGGACGGCTACGTGGCCCAGGGGAAGCTGGCCCAGGCCCTGCTCTACGGCGCCGAGGTGCTGGCGGTGCAGGGCAACTTCGACCGGGCCCTGGCGATCGTCCGGGACGTGGCCGACCGCTACCCGGTAACCCTGGTGAACTCGCTCAACCCCTACCGGCTGCAGGGGCAGAAGACGGCCGCCTTCGAGGTGATCGATGCCCTCGGCGAGGCCCCCGACTGGCTGTGCATCCCTGTGGGCAACGCCGGCAACATCAGCGCCTACTGGATGGGCTTCAAGGAGTACCGCCAGGCGGGCCACAGCACGGTCCTGCCGCGAATGATGGGCTTCCAGGCCGCCGGTGCGGCCCCGATGGTGCTTGGTCACACGGTGGAGCAGCCGGACACCATCGCCACGGCGATCCGCATCGGCAATCCGGTGAACAAGGAGAACGCCCTCAATGTACGCAAGGAAAGCAACGGCGATTTCATGGCCGTCACCGACGCCGAGATCATCGACGCCTACAAGCTGCTGGGCCAGGGGGAGGGGATCTTCTGCGAGCCAGCCAGCGCCGCCTCGGTGGCGGGCCTGCTGAAGCGCCGGGAGGAGGTGCCTGCCGGCGCCACGGTCGTGTGCGTGCTCACCGGCAACGGCCTCAAGGACCCGACGACGGCCATCGAGAACAACGACGCCACCTTCCACACGGGCATCGCCCCGGAAACCGAGACCGTGGCCAAGGTGATGGGCTTCTGAGCCAGCGCCCCTGGAGCGCCTGCCGCTGGCCCAACCGTCTGGGGAAATCCTGGGAGTTTCTCCCCTTTCGGACTGGAGAGTCCGGGGAGGGGATACCCCCTTGGTCGGTGGACGTATTCCCCAGGCCAGGGATTCGGGGGAAAACGGCTCAAAAGGGCTCACTTGTTCAGCCCTTTCCCCAGCCCTGACCCCGGCAAAAGACAGTGAGGCCAGGGAAAGACAACCTGTTTACCCGTTTTCCCCCGCCCCTACGACGACGGGCTGTTTGTCTTCTCTTCAAACCTTGATTGATCCGTTGAACAGTCGGGAGACCACCCGTTGCGCTTTGCCGCGCCCTGTGAAACCGTGGTGCCTCTAGATCGCCGTTCTGCCGTCGCCGGCACCCGCCATGAAGCTGGTCTGCTCCCAGGCTGAACTCAACGCCAGCCTCCAGCTGGTCAGCCGGGCGGTGGCGACGCGGCCCACCCACCCGGTGCTGGCCAACGTGCTGCTCACCGCCGATGCGGGCACCGGCCGCCTCAGCCTCACGGGCTTCGATCTCAGCCTCGGCATCCAGACGAGCCTGCCCGCCGCCGTCGAGACCAGCGGTGCCATCACCCTGCCGGCGAAGATGTTCGGCGAGATCGTGGCCCGCCTGGCCACCGACAGCCCCATCAGCCTCAGCTGCCCGGAAGGCGAGGAGCAGCTGGAGCTGACCAACCTTTCCGGCAGCTACCGGATGCGGGGGATGCCTGCCGACGACTACCCGGATCTGCCACTGGCCCAGAGCGGCACGCCGATCCGCTTCCACGCCGAGTCCCTGGTGAAGGGGCTGCGGGCCACCCTGTTCGCCAGCAGCCCGGATGAGAACAAGCAACTGCTGACCGGCGTGCACCTGCGCCTGGATGGCGAGGGTCTGGAGTGCGCCGCCACCGATGGCCACCGGCTGGCCGTGCAGCGCCTCTCCCATGCGGTGGAGGCCGGTGGCGCCGAGGGTGCGGATTTTGCCGTCACGGTGCCGGCCCGCTCGCTGCGGGAGCTGGAGCGGATCCTCTCGGGTCGCGGCTCGCAGGAGCCCCTGAGCCTGTTCTGCGAGCGCGGCCAGGTGGTGGTGCTCTCCGCCGACCAGGTGCTCACCAGCCGCAGCCTCGATGGCACCTACCCCAACTACCGCCAGCTGATTCCCCCCGCGTTCCAGCGCCGGCTGGTGCTCGACCGGCGCGCCTTCATCGCCGCCCTGGAGCGGGTGGCCGTGCTGGCCGACCAGCACAACAACGTGGTCAAGATCAGCGCCGACCCTGCCGCCGGCACGGCCACGATCCGGGCCGACGCCCAGGACGTGGGCAGCGGCTCGGAATCGCTGGCGGCCACGATCGAGGGGGAGGCGATCGAGATAGCCTTCAACGTCCGCTACCTGCTCGATGGCCTCAAGGCCATGGCCTCCGACCAGGTTGTGCTGCAGTGCAATGCCGCCACCACCCCGGCCGTGCTGGCGCCGGTGGGGGCCGACGAGGCCTTCACCTACCTGGTGATGCCGGTCCAGATCCGCACCAGCTGAGCGCGTGAGTCTTCCCGAGCAGCTGCTGCTGAGCGATCTGTTGCGGCGGCAGGTGCGTTGTGATCAGGGCCTTGAGCGCGGCGCGGGGGTGCTGGCCTGGATGCATCCACCGGTGCATCGGCTGCTGGGCTGGGCCAGCCGGCCCTCGGCCTTCGCCCAGAAGCGGCTGGTCTGGCGGCTCGACCAGCTGCGGGGGCTGGGGGAGCAGGAGGTGTTCGTGAAGGGGGAGCCGGCGGAAACGGACGCGGCCACCCTCGAGCGGCTGCCGACCCTGATCGATGCGGCCCTCACAGGTGCCGATGATGTGCCCCTGGGGCTGGTGGCCGACGCTGCCGTGGAACTGCGCAGTGGCCGCATCCTGCACTACCTGGTGGCCCGCAGCGATCCGCGGCTGCCGGGCTCCAGTCGCTGGCGCCTGAGCCCCGACCGGATCGTCGACCAGCAGCCCGGCCGGGTGTTCACCGCCCTGCGGGGGCTGGATGATCTGCCCGTGGCCCGCGCCAGCGTGCGCCAGAAGCTGCTGCGCCGATCCCAACGCTGGAAGGAGCAGGTGCAGCAGGTGGGCGGCCGCGTCGAGGAGCGGCTGGAGGGCTGGCTGGAGGAGCCTCCCTGGCCGGAGGCCTTGCGCGAGGAGATCCCCTGGCCCGAGCGTGAGCGGGACCCCGAGCCGGACCCCCGCGACCGCTACGACCGCGACCCCTATCCGGACCAGCGCTACACCGACGACCGCGACGAGCCGGACCCGCTCGAGGATTGGCCCGAGGAGGAGGAACCGGAGGAGCTGCCCGAACCGCCCCGCCAGCCGCCGCCGGAGGAGCCGGCGCCCCGCCGTGATCGCTACCGGGGCCGGGAGCCCCGCGAAGCCGACGACCCCTGGATCTGATACTGGAGGGCCGTTGCCGCGCCCCCCGGTGGTTCCTGCCTCGACCCCGTCCTTCTCGGTGCCCGAGGCCCTGCGCAAGGAGGGCCTGAGCCAGGGCGATTACGACGAGATCGTGCGTCGTCTCGGCCGGCCCCCCAACAGGGCCGAACTGGGCATGTTCGGGGTGATGTGGTCGGAACACTGCTGCTACCGCAACTCCCGCCCCCTGCTGGGCCAGTTCCCCACCAGCGGCCCCCGCATCCTGGTGGGACCGGGCGAGAACGCCGGCGTGGTGGACCTGGGCGAGGGCCAGCGGCTGGCCTTCAAGATCGAGAGCCACAACCACCCCTCGGCCGTGGAGCCCTTCCAGGGGGCGGCCACCGGGGTGGGGGGCATCCTGCGGGACATCTTCACCATGGGGGCGCGCCCGATCGGCCTGCTCAACGCCCTGCGCTTCGGGCCGCTGGAGGACGAGCGCAACGTGGGCCTGATGGAGGGGGTGGTGGCCGGCATCGCCCACTACGGCAACTGCGTCGGCGTGCCGACGGTGGGCGGTGAGGTGGCCTTCGACCCCAGCTACGGCGGCAACCCGCTGGTGAACGCCATGGCCCTGGGCCTGATGGAGACCGACGACATCGTCTGCTCAGGGGCGGTGGGTGTGGGCAATCCGGTGGTCTACGTGGGCAGCACCACGGGCCGCGACGGCATGGGCGGCGCCAGTTTCGCCAGCGCCGAGCTCACCGAGGCCTCCCTCGACGACCGGCCCGCCGTGCAGGTGGGTGATCCGTTCCTGGAAAAGGGGCTGATCGAGGCCTGCCTGGAGGCCTTCCAGAGCGGCGATGTGGTGGCGGCCCAGGACATGGGCGCCGCCGGCCTCACCTGCAGCTGCTCGGAGATGGCCGCCAAGGGGGGCCTGGGCATCGAGCTCGACCTCGACCGGGTGCCGGCGCGGGAGAGCGGCATGACGGCCTACGAATTCCTGCTGAGCGAATCCCAGGAGCGGATGCTGTTCGTGGTGGCGGCCGGCCGGGAGGAGCCCCTGATGGAGCGATTCCGCCGCTGGGGCCTGCAGGCGGCGGTGGTGGGCCGGGTGCTGCAGGAGAACGTGGTGCGGGTGCTGCAGCACGGCGAGGTGGCGGCCGAGGTGCCCGCCAGTGCCCTGGCGGACGACACGCCGATCAACCACCACGAGCTGCTGGCCGAACCCCCGGCCGACCTCCAGGCCCACTGGACCTGGAGCGAAGCCGAGCTGCCGCCGGCCTCGAATGCCGGCGGCCTGGAGATGGCCGCTGGCCCGCTGGGCTGGGGTGACGCCCTGCTGCGCCTGCTCGATGACCCCACCATCGCCAGCAAGCGCTGGGTGTACCGCCAGTACGACCACCAGGTGCAGGCCAACACCGTGGTGCTGCCCGGCGGTGCCGATGCGGCCGTGATCCGACTGCGGCCCCAGCAGGGGGAGGGGGCGATGGCGGCGGCGACGCGCGGCGTGGCGGCGACGGTGGACTGCCCCAACCGCTGGGTGGCCCTCGATCCGGAGCGGGGTGCCATGGCGGCGGTGGCCGAGGCGGCCCGCAACCTTTCCTGCACGGGCGCCGAGCCCCTGGCCGTCACCGACAACCTCAATTTCCCCTCGCCCGACACCGCCACCGGCTACTGGCAGCTGGCGATGGCCTGCCGGGGCCTGTCGGCGGCCTGCAGCGCCCTGGCCGCGCCGGTCACCGGCGGCAATGTCTCGCTGTACAACGAGACCCGCCTGCCCGATGGCCGCATGCAGCCGATCCACCCCACCCCGGTGGTGGGCATGGTGGGGCTGGTGCACGACCTGACCCACGTGACGGGGCTGGCCTGGCTCCAGGCCGGTGATGCCATCTGGCTGCTGGGGGTGCCGCTGGAGGAAAACGGCGACGACCGCCTTGGGCTGGGGGCCAGCAGCTACCTGGAGGTGGTGCACGGCCGGCTCACGGGCCGCCCGCCTCAGGTGGATCTGGCCCTGGAGGGGCGGGTGCAGGGTTTCCTGCGCCAGGCGATCGCGGCGGGCCTGGTGCGCTCCGCCCACGACCTCTCCGATGGTGGCCTGGCGGTGGCGCTTGCGGAGGCCTGCATCGCCTCCGGCCTGGGCGCCCGCCTGGAGCTGCCCGCTGGTGCGTCGCGGCCCGACCGGCTGCTGTTCGCCGAGGGCGGGGCGCGGCTGCTGGTGAGTGTGGCCCCCGCGCAGGAGGCGGCCTGGCAGGCCGCCCTGGCAGAGGCTGGTGCGTCGGTGCCGGCCCAGCTCCTGGGCACCGTGACGGCGGAATCCCGCCTGGTGGTGGCGAGGGGCGGCCAGCCGCTGCTGGAGCTGGCGGTGGAGCAGCTGCGCGACACCTACGAGCAGGCGATCCCCAGCCGGTTGCGGAAAGCCGGGCCCCCACCCGACAGGTAATGGGCGAAGATGAACCTTCCCCCATCGTGAGACGCCCCGTGCCCTGCGCCGATCAACGCGATGCGCAGAACACGGCAATCACCGAGAGCGAACGCCCCGACAAGCCGGAGGAGGCCTGCGGTGTGTTCGCCGTACTGGCGCCGGGTCAGGCGGTGGCCAACCTCACCTACTTCGGGCTGTATGCCCTGCAGCACCGGGGACAGGAGTCGGCCGGCATCGCCGTCTTCGATGACGTGAAGGTGCGGCTGCACAAGGACATGGGCCTGGTGAGCCAGGTGTTCGATCAGGATGTGCTGGAGCGGATGCCGGGCCAGCTGGCGGTCGGCCATAACCGCTATTCCACCACCGGCAGCAGCAAGGTCTGCAACGCCCAGCCGGTGGTGCTGATGACGCGCCTGGGGCCGCTGGCCCTGGCCCACAACGGCAACCTGGTGAATGCGGCGGAGCTGCGGGCCTCGCTCGATCACATGGCCGGGGAGTTCACCTCCACCACCGACTCGGAGCTGATCGCCTTCGCGCTGCAGGAGGCGGTGGATTCCGGCCTGGGCTGGAACGCGGCGATCCGGGCGGCGGCGGCCCGCTGCCGTGGCGCCTTCAGCCTGGTGATCGGCACCCCGGACGGCCTGTTCGCCCTGCGGGACGGCCACGGCATCCGGCCCCTGGTGTTCGGGATGCTGGGCGAACCGGAGCAGGGCCAGTGGGTGGCCAGCAGCGAGAGCTGCGGCCTCGACATCATCGGCGCCACGTTCGTTGACGATGTCCAGCCCGGCGAGCTGATCCATTTCCGCCAGGCCGATCCGATTCCCGAGCGGCAGCGCTGGTGTGAGGAGCCCAGCAAGCTGTGCGTCTTCGAGATGATCTACTTCGCCCGGCCCGACAGCCGCTTCTTCGGCGAATCGCTCTACAGCTATCGGGTGCGGATCGGTGAGGTCCTGGCCCGGGAGAACCCGGTGGCGGCCGACATCGTCATCGGTGTGCCCGATTCGGGCATTCCGGCGGCGATCGGCTATTCACACACCAGCGGCATCCCCTTCGCCGATGGCCTGATCAAGAACCGCTATGTGGGCCGCACCTTCATCCAGCCCACCCAGGCGATGCGGGAGGCGGGCATCCGGGTGAAGCTCAACCCCCTGCCGGATGTGCTCTCCGGCAAACGGGTGGTGGTGATCGACGACTCGATCGTGCGCGGCACCACCAGCCGCAAGCTGGTGGCGGCCCTGCGGGATGCCGGTGCCACCGAAGTGCACATGCGGATCAGCTCTCCCCCCGTCACCCACCCCTGCTTCTACGGCATCGACACCGACACCCAGGACCACCTGATCGCCGCCCGGCTGACGCTGGAGGAGATCGAGCGGCACCTGGGCGTCGACTCGCTCAGCTATCTGAGCAAGGAGGGCATGGTGGAGGCGGCCCAGGCCAACTCCAGCCATTTCTGCACCGCCTGCTTCGACGGCAACTACCCGATCGAGATGGATGAGGAGGTGCGCAACAGCAAGCTGATGCTCGAGCCCACCGGCCTGGCGGCGCGGGTGTAGGCCGGGCGGCCGCCCGCACCATGCGTATCGCCTTTCTCGATTCCTGGCTGCAGGACGTGGCCGAGGGCAGCGGCACGGCGGCGGCCATCGGTGGCCTGGCCGGGGCCCTGATCGCCCGGGGCCACACGGTGGAGCGGCTGGTGCCCGAGGGGGCCTGGCCCCGCAACCTGCTGCTGCGCCGGCTCTGGTTCAACCTCACCCTGCCCCGGCGCCTGGCCGCCGCCGAGGGCCGCTACGACCTGGTGGTGGGCTTCGACATCGACGGCTTCCGGGTGGCGCACCGCTGCCCGGTGCCCTACGTGTGCTGCATCAAGGGGGTGCTGGCGGAGGAGTCGCGCTGCGAGAGCGGCTGGCCGCGGCTGATGCTCTGGGGACTGTCGCGGCTGGAGCGGCTCAACGCCCGCCGGGCGCCGCGGGTGCTCTCCACCAGCGGCTACTGCTGCGAGCGCATCGAGGCGCACTACGGGGTGCCGGCCGAGCGGCTGCGACTGGTGCCGGAGGGGATCGACACCCGTCTCTGGAACCCGGCGGGCGGGGACGTCGCCGCTCTGGCCGTCATCGACGGAGCCCGCGAGCCCCAGACAGTGCTGTGCGTGGCGCGCCAGTACCCGCGCAAGCGGGTGGCCGATCTGATCACCGCGTTCCGGAGCGTGCACGAGCGGCTGCCGGGTGCCCGGCTGGTGGTGATCGGCGATGGCCCGGAGCACGTGGCGCTGCGGGAGCTGGTGGAACGGCTGGGGCTGGTGGAGGTGGTGCAGCTGCTGGGAGCCCTAGCCGACGACGGTGCCGTACGGGACTGGTACCGCCGCAGTGCGGTGTTCTGCCTGCCGTCGATCCAGGAGGGGTTCGGCATCGTGTTCCTCGAGGCGATGGCCAGCGGACTGCCGGTGGTGAGCACCACGGCCACGGCGATCCCTGAGGTGGTGCCCCACGGACGGGCCGGGCTGCTGGTGCCGCCGCGGAATCCGGCGGCGCTGGCCGAGGCCCTTGTGACGTTGCTCACCGATCCTGCGCTGCAGGCACGGCAGCGGGCCTACGGCCGCCAGCACGTGGGGCCGTTCAGCTGGGACCGGGTGGCGGAACGCTTCCTGGAGGCGGTGTCGTCCCCGGAGCCCGCCGGATCGTGACCAGGCCGCGGCTGCGTCCCGAAGTGCGATCAAGGCTGCGGATCGCGGCCCAGAGGTCAGCCACGGGCACCCACACCGAGGGGTAGCGGTAGCGGGCCACATCGAGGATCAGCACCCGGTCGCTGGTGGCGTGGAAGGCTGCTACAGGGGCGATGTGGCCGCCGCCGGCCTGGCCGAGGGAGGGCCGGTCGTAGTTGGCGAGAAGGCGGTCGCCGGGCTGGCTGAGGTTGGTCCGCAGCAGGGCGCGGAACTGCTCCAGGCTCAGCTGGTCGCCGTGGATCGCTTCGGCTTTCACCCCGTGGGCCGCCAGCAGGCCGGCCAGCTCGGCCAGGGTCATGCCCTGGCGCCGTACCACCTCGGCGCTCACCACCTGGCTGCTGGCCGGCACCTGGAAGACATTCTCCTGGGTCCAGAAGCGGTAACGGCCGTAGCCCGGCACGGCCGGGGCGGGCACGGCCAGGCTGTTCAGCACCATGGCGGCGCTCGCCACACCGCAGTAGGCGAGGTTGGCCTGGGTGAGGAACTGCTCGGCCAGGGGGCCGTAGTCGGCCCGGGCGCCACTGCCCACCAGCAGCTCCATGCCGGCGGGCTCCATCAGGGGGATCGGGGCGGCCCTGAGGTGCCCGGCCGTGAGCGGTGCCGCCAGGGCCAGCGACAACAGCACCAGGCCGGGGAACGGGGATGGGGGGCGCGTCATCACGGCGGCTGCGGGCGCTGGGGTGGGGCGGCTCTGGTTGGAAGGTAGGGGAGCCTTCGCTGGGGTGGGTGGGGGCCGCCGGAGTGCACCGCCCGTGATCAGCCGAGCTCCAGGCAGGCCAGGCCGTAGACGTCCGCCAGCGACACCGCCGGCGGGGCGCCCCGGTACATGCGCAGGGTGCGGGAGACAGGCGCGAACCCCAGCGACGCCAGCAGCGGGGCGGCGGCGGCATTGGCGCCGGGGGCATCGATCAGCACCGTGCCGGGGTGGCGCTGCAGCAGGCCCTCCAGCAGGGCCCGGGCGGCGGCGGCGCCATCGGCCACCAGGGGCCCGACGCGCCAGCCTTCGCCAGCGGCCAGCAGGCAGGGCCGCACCCGGCCGAAGCCGTGGCAGGCGCCGCTGCGGTCCACCAGGGCCAGCACCGTGCCGGCCGGATGGCGCAGCCACTGGCGCAGGAAGTGGGGGCGGGGCGAGGGTTCCCGCTCGGCATCGAAGCGCTGCACGGCGTCCGCCGGGATGGCGCCACCCTCCAGCAGGCACCAGGGGGGCTCCGGCGCGACGGACACCGGTGCCGGGTTGCCGGCGGCGGCGAGCCGCTGCCAGCGGGTGGTGGGGGAGGCGGGCGCAAAGCCCCAGCCGGCGTAGTCGTCGATACGGTCGGGGGCGGCCTCCAGGCCGATGCAGGGCACGTCAGCCAGGTGCTGGAGGGCGTGGCGCCACAGCTGCAGGCCGTAGCCCCGGCCCCGCTGGGCCGGCACCACCAGGAACAGGCCGATGAAGCCGTAGGAGGCGTTGTAGCGGACCCCGGCGATGCACCCCACCGGCTTATCGCCGAACCAGCCCACCCAGAGGCCCTGGCGGTCGGTCTGGCGGTAGATGGCTACATCGCCCACGCCCGGCGCGAAGCCCTCCTGGCGGGCCCAGGCGGTGATGGTGGGGATGTCGGCGCTCTGCAGGGGGCGGATCGTGAGGGGGGAGGGGCTGCTCCGGTCGGGCGCGCTCACCAGATCGTCTCCAGCTCCGGAATGGCGTGGAGCTTTTCGTCGGCGCTGATCAGGGGCCGGCGACCCTGCAGGGCCGTGGCGCCGATGAGACGGTCGACCGGGTCGCCATGGCGGAACTGGGGGCCCCTGGAGAGCAGGGCGATCTCGGCGGTGATCGGCAGCACCTCCAGCCGCAGGGCTTCGAGCAAGCGGCGCAGGTAGAGGGCCGGGGGCACGGTTTCCGGCAGGCTCAGTCGTCCGCGTTCGTGCAGCAGGGCCAGTTCCCAGAGGCTGATGTCGGCGATGGCCAGCTGGCCCTGGGCGCGCCCCTGCTCCAGAGCTGCTGCGGCGCGCCGGGACAGCCGGGCCGGCGCATGGGCCCAGAACAGCAGGACATGGGTGTCACAGATGGTCAGCATCACCGGTGCCTTCGAGATCGGCGTCGCCAGCGGCGATCGAGGTGATGACATCCCCCAGCGTGACGCTGCCGCCCAGCCCTTCCAGCCAGAGGCGGGCCTCTTCGGCCGGGTCCTGTTCCGGCTCGATGCGGGCAATCACCCGGCCGTGGGAGGTGACTTGAATGGCTTCCCCGGCCTGAACCCGCTTGAGCCAGGCCGGCAGGTTCTGGCGCAGGTGGGTTACCGAGACGCGCGCCATGGAGAGCGTCTGTACATGAGATCTGTACAGATTAGGGCTTCTGTGGATGGGGATTGGGTCCGGGGTGGGAACTCTCAAGAGTCCCCACCACACTCTCGAGGCCATGGTCGACGCCTGCCGCTCCCCCGGTCTGATCCAGCGCTTTCGCTAGCAGCTGCAGGTGCGCCATGACGCCCGCCGCACCGTGAACACCTAGGAGCAGTGACTGCGGCGCTTCCTGCGGTTTCACGGCAGATGCCACCCCCGCGAGATGGGCAGCGCTGCTGTTTCTGTACCGGGAGCTGCTGGAGCGGGACCTGGAGCTGGAGGGGGTGGTGCGGGCACGGACACGGCGCCGGCTGCCGGTCGTGCTCAGCGAAGTGGAGGTGCGGGCGGTGCGCCAACGACTGGAGGGAGAGGCGGCCCTGGTGGTGGGGTTGCTGTGCGGAAGCGGGCTCAGGCTGATGGAGGCGCTTCGACTCCGGGTCAAGGATCTCGATGTTCAGCGGTGTGAGCTCACGGTGCGCGACGGCAAGGGCGGCAAGGACCGGCTGACGGTGCTGCCCCAGAGCCCGGTGCCTCAACTGCAGGAGCATCTGCTGAAGGTGCGCCAGTTGCATCAGGGTGATCTGGCGGCGGGCTTGGGCGGGTGGTGATGCCCTATGCCCTGGCGAGGATGTATCCGAGGGCGGCTCGGGAGTGGGCCTGGCAGTGGGTGTTTCCCCAACAGAACCGCTGGCAAGACCGGGCCTCAGGAACCCAGGGCCGCCATTACTCCGATCCGAGCGTGGTGCAGAATATGGTGAAGCGGGCAGTGGCCAAGGCGGGCCTTACGAAGGCGGCCAGTTGCCATATCTTCCGCCACTCGTTCGCGACCCGCCTGCTGGAAAGGAGGCAGGACATCCGCATGATCCAGGAATTTCTGGGACATCGGGACGTGAGTACTACCATGATCTACACCCATGTGTTGAACCGTGTGCTGATCGGTGTTTGCAGCCCAGCGGACATGATGTAGCCATGGCTACATGTGGTTATCGGACCCGTGAACCGCTGCCCACGACTTGGCCTTCTAACTAAGATCGCTGTGCAGGAAAGGATTCTCGTCCGATGTTTCACAAGTGCCAGCTGTGGTTCACAGAATGGAGCGGAATAAGGTCCGTGGTTCACGGAACTTCCCAAATATGGAGTTCGAAGAATCGCGCCATCGTTCATGAGAGTCTGAACAGATGAGTTACGCGATCTTACCCGATGCGCTACCTTGCGTAATGGTCGAAATCCGTGAAATGGAGCTGTCTTCTCTTTGGTTTGATCGCCGTAATCTAGCGCCGCGAGCGCAGATTCAAGCATGGATTGACGTCTAACAAGTATATAACGTCTGCTGGGTTGATCGGTACTCAAGTCTGTTCACGCCGCCTCATTCCCGCCCCGGCAGGTTGCGCGGGTCCAGCAACGCTGCAATCATTTTCCAATAGGGTGATTGCCAAGATTGCAAATTTCTATGGTACTATGGCGAGTATCATGCATGAAAAACAGTGGCGCACGAGCAGCAACTCTATTTTGTTTCTTGTGTACAAAAGAGCTTTCCTCAGTTCTTTGCGGATGCTAAAGTTCTTGAAATTGGATCCCTGGATATTTGTGGATCTGTGCGCAAATTCTTCAGTAACTGTTCCTATATTGGTGTCGATGTAGCCCCAGGCGAAGGGGTTGACGTGGTATGTCAAGGTCAAGACTATGATGCCCAAGATGGCAGCTTTGATCATGTTATATCTTGCGAAGCCATGGAACACAACCCTATGTGGAAAGAAACTTTTATAAACATGGTTCGTCTTGTCAAGCCTGGAGGTCTCCTTACAATGACCTGCGCATCTTACTGCCGCCCAGAACACGGAACCACTAGAACATCATCGGTCGAATCATCACCGTTGTCAGTCTCAATTGGATGGGAGTATTACCGCAACCTAGGCATCGCGGATTTTAAATCCGTAATCGACTTCGACTCCCGCTTCAGCTTTTATAGATTCTGGACCAACTGGAAGAGCAAGGATCTCTATCTAGTGGCCATTCGCAGGAATGGACCTAACAATATGCAAATTGAAAAAACTTTCAGCGAGGTTGACCGATGGATAGCCATTGAGGCCCAAGCCGTTATCTACAGATTTGCTTCACTCGCAGCATCCCTTGCAGGCGAGAGAGGTGCGAATATTGTTCTGCGGAAACCTCTATCTAGCATTATTTGGCAAGTAGAAGCATCATATTACAAAGCTCTGGGTTGGGCATCTAGACTGATTAAGGGTTCATAATTGCTGGCCTAGCATGGTTGCTGCAACAGCCTATCTAGAGGTTTGAATCAAGGAGTCTGATGGTGATGCTGTATTCATCGCCAAAGCACGTGGTGAAATCGCTTGGGCGAAGGAGATAACAATGGATGCGCGGGATACGGGTCTATCAAGGGAAAGCATGTACAATGCTCTTCTGGAGACAGAAGCCTGAGTTTAGGCAGTATCCTGAAACTAGCCCGCTCTTGGTATGAGGTTGAGCGTTCATGTGAGGCAAGAGCCGGAGATTATATGGATTCTGATATTGATGCATAGCTCCGCGCACGTTGTCTGTTGCGAGGCGACACCTCGAACAAGCTCCTCGAGTGGACAGGCCCAGCCCCTTCTGGTATCAGATACTCTTTGCCTGCTACTCAGGGGCAGTGTTAGGCTGAAAGTTAGCTAAAGTACAGTCAGCACAAAATCAATCTGACTTCTTTCAGTTGGAATCAATGTTGAGGCGAATATGGCTAACTCTCTAGAGAATATCATACCATTGTTGAGTTGTGTGACTCGTACATCGTTAGGAACTGTTTGCATTTCTTCGGGAATTCGTGACGACTGCCGAACTGGAGAAGGCGAAGTTTATCCGCTTGTCGATCTTGCTACGATGGTTAGACACGCTATTGGTCATGTAATTGTCCTCGGTCTGAACCGCCATCAGACCTTTCTTCTCCGAGTTCCATGGCCAGCACGGCCCTGCATGACAAGATTCAGAGGCTCAGGCGAGCCAGTATCTTTGCCTCAACTCCCGACAATGTGTTGACCGCTGTGGCTGATGCTGTGGAAGAAGTGCAGCTTGCGCCCAACCAGCAACTGTTAGCCAAAGGAGATCTCGGCACCTCAATGTACGTGATCGTTTCCGGATTGGTGCGGGTACATATTGGCGACTAGACCATAGTCGAACTTACGGACGGTGAGATCGTGGGTGAGCTCGCCGCTCTCGACCCAGAACCTCGCTCTGCCTCGGTGAGCACGATCGATCCGAGTACTCTCTACAAGATTGAGCAGTCGACCCTACAGATCTTAATGGCCGAACACCCCGAGATCGTGCAAGGGATAATCAAGGAGCTGGCCCACCGCTTGCGTGTAACCACCGCTCCCTACGGATTCAGCTTCTGAATGTCCTACAGGCAATGGTTACTGTGTAGCGATGGTCTGGTAAATATGAAGATACAGAAGCCGTGATCAATGCGTAGGTATTCATCAGTACAAAGGCGTGATCGCTTCTGATCTTGGGCGTTAGTCTTCTTGAACTCCTGTTATCCCAAGCTCAATTTTTTTAGGGAGAATCTTCTACATAAAAAAGACGCGTTTTATTGCATTCTACGAACATGATCGCAGGGTGTTTTAGACGCCAGCAGAAACTTCAGAAATCTACCCTCGATGACCATCGAATTGCGGGCCCCGCTCGTTTTAATGGTGCTGATCGCTAGCACTAGTTGCGGCACGCTGTTGCCCCCCTGTAGTTGATGTAAGTACCAGTTCGTCCGCGCCTGGAAAGGATTGTTTTGTTCCTTGGCAGCTGGCCGCGTTCTATCTGCTGTTGGGAATTACGTTGCTACTTAGAGCCTCGATGCTGCTCGACACGTTGCAGGAGGCGGGACATACACAACCACTGAGGATCGCTTAGCTGGCCGTCGGTATCGGACTGATGGCTCTCGGTCTACGAATGGAGCCTTGGAGGAAAGTGGGCAAGGAGCGTCGCGGCATTCGCCGACCGGAACATTGGTCCGCACCGGCCCAAGCCTCCTTGTGCGGATGCTGCGGCATGTGATTGATGCGTCGGCCCCCGTCGGCGCCGTCATCGAATTCGCGTTGCCGACGTGCGATCGACGCTTTAACCGCATCGGAGTTGTCACTACTGGGGCGCAGTATGGTGCTCTTCGGTTATTGTCTGATGATGATCACAATAGCGCTATTGCTTCTGTTGGCGCGGCTTTTGCTACCTTGTTATGTTTAGCCTGTCTTGACAAAGCTGGAGGTGCTTCTGTCCCGTAGTGGCAACGAGGCGATGGCCAGAGTGTTTCTTTTGATTGGCCAGGGCCTGTGACCGTCAACTGATCTACCTATTCATTCAAACGGACGTCCGTCCCGTACGAAGAGTAAACTGGCGTTGTCAGCGGCGGCTGCTGCTGCGATCAAACGCTTGGCGACCTTAAGCTTGGGATAGGAGACAGGATGAGCAAACAGGATAGTCACGCGAAACTGGATGCGATCTTCCAAGCGCATCTCCAAGCCGAATTGGCTGGCGACCTCGATGAGACGCTGGCGACCATGTCGCCAGATCCCCATCTCGTGAATGTGCCGACCATGGTGGGCGGTCAAGGTCCGCAGAGTGTTCGTAGGTTCTATTCCAAACGGCTCATTGGTCAGTTTTTCCCGCCCGATGTCATTTTTGAAACGGTTTCGCGAACGTATGGCGAGGAACGCCTCGTGGATGAACTGATCATCTCGTTCACGCATACGATCAAGATGGACCACATCCTGCCCGGGATTGAACCCACGGGCCGGAAGGTTGAAGCTGTGTTTGTTGTGATCGTTGGAATCGAAAACGATAAGGTCGCCTATGAACACATCCTCTGGGATCAGGCGAGTGTTCTGGTGCAGTTGGGTTTGCTCGATCCGAAGGGTCTCCCCGTCGTTGGCGCGGGTGCTGCAGCAAAGTTGAGAAATCCGGCGCTGCCGGATCCCTTCTTCCATGAGGGCTAACTGCCGTGACCTGCACCTACCCTCACCAAGCAGCTGACAGCGCAGCGCGCTGCAGCTGATCTTGAGTGTTAGGCCGGGAGTGCAGGGTCGGCATGACACGACGCAATGCCATGAAGGCCACTCCTGGTGTGCTGGCTGATTGCTGTCGCCATCGACTTGGTCCTGGCGGTGGTCTTCGTCCTGATCGCGCACCGGCGCGGTTGGGGTGATCTGCCTGCCCTACTCGAGCCGATGGTGCCCGTCTCCCGTGGTTCCCGTCACCTGTAGAGAACGAGTTAGGCTGATTTGGTGAGTGAATCATTCAACAGTCAAGCCCCCTTCTGCATTCCAACTGGCGATAGAAGATGGAATATGAAATTCTGAAGCAGGCACTTCAAGGCATTTCCAGCAAGGATCTTGAACAGATAAAGAGTTGGTACTCCCCCGCCGCCGAGGCCTATCACTCCACGAGGCCCCGATACCCTGCCGAACTGATTGACAAGGTTGTCAACGCAGCCCAGTTGTCTTGGTCATTCAGACTTCTTGAAGTTGGTTGTGGCCCGGGAACCGCAACCGTTTCATTGGCAGAACTCGGCTAGCCGGATGGTCTGCATCGAACCGAACCCAGACTTTTATGAGATGGCCCTGGCGAATTGCACATCCTATCCATTGGTAGAAGTGATCAATAAGTCCTTTGAAGAATGGGATCTGGAGCCTGAATCCTTTGATGCCGTTGTGGCGGCAAGCTCCATGCATTGGATTCCTGCCGAGATTGGCTATGCCAAAGCCAGCAGTGCACTGAAAAGGGATGGCTATCTAATTCTTTTGTGGAACAAAGAATTGCAGCCCAGCAAGTCCATGCAGGATGCGCTTTCTGATGTCTATCGACGAGAGGCTCCATCTCTTGGCAGATACGAAGACAGGGCAACACAGCAGGGCATTCTGAACGGCCTCGGCCAGATGATGCTTGACTCTGGACTGTTCCGAAACCTTGTGACGGCAACGGTTGAAACCTCGTTGACCTATGCGGCTGACCACTACCTATCCCTGCTCACGACGGACTCCTCGTACCTGCAGTTTGATCACCGCACGGGGCAGGCCTTGTTGGCTGGGCTAAGGCAATGCATCATGGAGAAGGGAGGTGGTGACATTCAACTCTCCTATCTCTCCGCCTATCACATTGCCCAGAAGATCTAGAACATGTTGGCAATTAAGTTCACCGAAGGACGTCAACGCATGCCGACCAGCCTCCCCCTGCCACTAGGTTCATCCCAGCCATCGGTGATGGTTGAACCAGCGATCGACATCAGCCCAGATCTTATCTCCGTTCAATTCTGTGAAAATCAGAAACGCTGCAAGCAGTTTGATGTCTCAGTCAACAACTGGGGACCTGTCGGAGACACGGGTGCCATGGGTTATCTGTATGTCGGAGTCCAACAGGGAAGCGACAGGATCGCATTGGGTGCCATGGCAAGTCTGCAGTTCGGTGGCATCCTCTTGTCGTCCGGAAAAATTATCAAACTGGCCCCATCCTTTCCCAGCGGCGACAACCCCATCCTGAGCATCACTGTTCGCGGAGCCCAGCCTCGTCTGGAGATGCCTTCTCCCAGTCTCTCCCTGTCCTATGGCGCTGAGCTTCGTGAATTTCACCCCCAGCTCGCTCTAGGCAGGAACCGGATTCTTGCGAGCGGTAGCGTGGATGGATCCCCGCTCCTCAGAGCAGGGGTCAGATTGCTGATCTCTGGCGTGGGTATCACCTTTGATGGCCATTATGCGGTTACCGAAACAACGCATCAATATGATCTTTCTGGATATCGCACTAGCTTCCTCTGTGAGAAGCGCATCCCTTAGCCGCCGCCTCGGGCTGCTGCGGACAGGCAGGAGTCCTTCTCCTTGTCAGACTGGACTCACAGGATCGATGGAAGGAGTTGTTGATCATGCGTCTGGCTATCGTGGGTGCGGGCCGACTGGGCGGCTATTTCGGTGCCCGTCTATGCAGGGGCGGAGCCGATGTGCTCTTCATCGCCTGCGGAGCACACCTTCAGGCCATGAAGACCGATGGCCTGCGGATCGAGTGCCCCGATCCGTTCCACATCGCCTCAGTCGGGGCGAGGACGATCCGCGTGTCGTCGGCATCGTCGATGTCGTGATGCTCTGGGACACCGTGGCCGCGCCACAACAGATCTGACCATTGGTCGGGCCGAGCACTGCGATCCTTTCGCCCCAGAATGGTGTTCTGAAGGACTAGGACCTGCAGGCGGCCCTCGGCCCATCGCAGATCGTGGACGGCGTCAGTTAGATCGCCGCGACCCTTGACAGGCCTGGCGTCATTCGCCGGGCAGGTCCCCTGCAGAAGCTGGTGTTCGGTGAGTTCTATGGGTCCCGATCCTCTCGAGGTGAGGCACTGCTGCAGGCCTGCCTCGCTGGTGGCATCGAGGCCGAGCTCTCCGGCGACATCCTGCACGACACGTGGCGGAAGTTCGTGTTTCTGGTGAGGCTCTCGGGCACCACCACCACGATCTGCAAGACCATCGTTGTGATTCGTGGCAATCCGCGGACCCGTACCTACCTGCTGGATGTCTTGCGCGAAGTGGTGGCGGTCGGCCGTGTCCACGGAGTGGATCCGGCTGAGCACGAAGCGGAGGAGGCCCTGCAACGAACGCGCCGCCATTGACTACATGCTCAACGCGTGTAGCAGCCAACCACGAGATTTTCTGTAACCACGCCTGCTGTGGATGCCGGGGTTGTTGCCGTCGTGCCAGAAGCTCTGAGCAGTCTCGGAGGAGATAGCTTTCTGGACGCCGTGTCCCGTGCACTGGATTCCACGCGAGTCTGAGTTGTGTCGCTTGCCATGAAGTTCGGCTACACGATCATCTACGTCCCGGATGTGGCCCAGTCGCTTGCCTTCTTCGAAGCCGCCTTCGGTCTGAGGCGCCGGTTTCTGCATGAATCGGGCACCTATGGCGAGCTGGACACGGGGGAGACGACCCTGGCCTTCGCCGACCACGCCCTCGGGGATGCGAATGTCCCCGGCGGCCTTGTCCGAGCCGATGGATCCCAGCAACCCCTGGGTGTCGAGATCGCCCTGGTGACGGAGGATGTGGCGGCCGCGCACCTCCAGGCTCTGCAGGAGGGCGCAACGGAGCTCGCTGCTCCCCTGATCAAGCCCTGGGGCCAGACGGTCTCCTACGTCCGGGCCCCTGACGGCACCCTCATCGAACTCTGCACCCCGGTGGCAGGCTGAGGGCGCCCTGCTTTGCCGAAACCCGTAGCGGTGGTCCCTGATCACGGATGTGTGCCACGTTGGCAGGCGCTGTGGTGAGCTTCCGTGAACGCACCGCCCCTGACAGTGCGCCGAGCGACGCACGCCGACCTGACGGTGCTGGCCCGCTTCGGCTTCGCCCTTGGTCAGCTGCATGTCGGTTTTGATGGGGCTCGCTTCGCCGTGCCGCCCGGTGCGGTGGCGAGGGCGCCTGTGCGGCGTTCTTCCGGGCGGAGCTCCAGCGTCCGGAGGTCGTGCTGCTGATCGCCCAGGCGGGTTCCCAACCCGTGGGTTATGCCTTCGTGCGGATGGAGCCGATGAGCTTGGTGGAGCTGCGCGGCGCTGGAGCCTGGCTTCACGACATCTACGTGGATCCCCAGGCCAGGAGCGGCGGCATCGGCCGCCGGCTGCTCGAGGCGGCCAAGGAGGTGGCCCTCGCCCTGGGCTCCACCAGCCTGATGCTCAGTGCGTCGACGCACAATGCCGCCGCCCGTCAACTGTTCGAGCGCTCCGGACTCCGCCCGACCATGGTCGAGATGCGGATCGAACTGGGGGCGTGAAGCGGGAGCTCCCCCTTGAGGACGCCGCCGAGATCGAACGCCTTGTCCGCGATTTCGAAGCCCTGTCGCTTCCGCGAGCCAACTGGACGCACCGCGCCCATCTTGCTGTCGGCGTTCACTACGTTCGCCACTGGGGCCTGGATGGCGCCCTGCAGCGGATGCGGGAGCGCCTCCAGGCCTACAACCTGGCCTGCGGCGACCCCGTCGGTTACAGCGAGACGATCACAGCTGCCTATCTCGCCAGCATCGCTGCTGAAATCAGCAGCGACGGCCGTGCTGTGAGCATGGCCGACCAGGTCGCTCGGCTGGAGAAGCGTGTGCTGACCGTCCGCTGACCGGCCTACGGCCCGCCGATCAAGGGCACCAGTTGCTGCACCGCATCGCCGGGCTTCAGCGCCAGCAAGGTGCCTGAGCCGCCGCAGTCTTCCGGTGCCAGCTGGGGGGCCTTCAGCCGCAGGCTGCGGCCCTCGCTGCCCTCCAGCGTCACGCCGATCACAGGGGCGTCGCCGGCCTGCAGGTCCACCAGGACATCCTCGCGCTCCAGGAAGCGCAGGCCGATCTGGCCCATGGCGCCCCGCTGGCAGGGCCGCAGGCTCTCGAGCTGCAGCCGTTTCACCTGGCCGCGGCGGCTGGCCAGCAGCACGTCGCCGCCGGCGGCCGCCCGCGCCGCCCCCACGATCCGTTCGCCCGGCAGCAGGCGCAGCAGCATCGGCCCCTGGGCGGTGCGGCCCAGCACCGGCAGGTTGGGGTCGTTGATCGCCAGCCGCAGCACCCGCCCCGTGCTGGTGGCCACCACCAGATCCTCCCCCTCCAGGCAGGGCACCACCCGCTGCAGCGCCACGCCTTCCTTGAGCTTCAGCACGGTGGCAGGCCGGCCCGAAAGCTCCAGGAAATCCTCGATCGGCAGCCGCTTGAAGCGTCCATCGGTGCTCAGCAGCCCCAGGCTGCCGCTGGCGGGCTGCGGCAGAGGCAGCACCTGCACCACCTGCTCCCCCTGCAGGCTGTCGGGCAGGAAGCGCTCCAGCTTGCCGGGGTGCTGGCCGGCGAATTCCCAGCGCAGCAACGCCACCTTGCCGCCGGCACTGAAAGCCAGCAGGGCCGGCTGCTCGGCCACCGGCAGGATCAGTCGCGCCGGCGGCGGCAGCTCGCCCAGCTCGGCGGCGTCATCGAGGTGCAGCCGCCCCAGCACCTGGGGCGTCACGATCCGCACGGCGCCGTCGGTCTGGATCAGGAGCCGGCCATCGCTGGCCAGGGCCTCGAAGGCCTGCTGCCGCTGCAGTTCGGTGTTGGGCCGCACCGCCGCCGCCCGCTGGGCCACCAGGGCATCGCCGCCCTCCACCAGGCGGGTGCGGCGGGGCGTCGCATAGCGCTTCTTGAGCCCCTTGAGCTCGCTCACCATCGTGTCGAGCAGGGTGTCGCGGTCGTCGAGCAGGTGCCGCAGCCGGGTGCGTTCCTGCTCCAGTTCCGCCGCCTCCTTGCGCAGCCCCTCCTGCTCCAGGCCCGTGAGCCGCCGCAGCGGCATGGCCAGCACCGCATCGGCCTGGCGTTCGCTCAGGTCCAGGTGCACCTGCAGGCTGGCCCGCGCCGTGGCGGCATCCCGTGCCTCGCTGATCATCTCGATCACCCGCTTCAGGTCGTCGAGGGCCTTGATCAGCCCCTGCACCACCTCCAGTCGGTCTTCGCAGCGTTTCAGCGCATGGTTGGTGCGCCGCAGGATCGTCAGCTCCCTGTACTCCAGGAACCGCAGCAGCAGCTGGCGCAGGTTCAGCTGCTGGGGCTGGCCGTTCACCAGCGTCAGCAGGATGGCGCCGAAATTGCTCTGCAGGGCCGTGCGGCGCTGCAGTTCCTCCAGCACCTTCTGGGGTTCGGCATCGCGCCGCAGTTCGATCACCACCCGCATCCCGTCGCGGTCGCTCTCGTCGCGGATGTCGGCGATGCCGCCGATCTTGCCGTCGTTGACCTGCTCGGCCAGCTTCTCGATCCAGCCCGCCTTGCTCAACTGGTACGGCAGCTCCGTCACCACCACGGCACCGCGGCGGTGGCGCCCCTTGCCCGGTTGCACTTCCTCGATGTGGGCCACACCCCGCATCGGGATGCTGCCCCGCCCCGTGGCGTAGGTGTCGCGCACGCCGCTGCCCAGCAGCACCTCGCCGCCGGTGGGGAAGTCCGGGCCCGGCACCATCGCCAGCAGCTTCTCCTCGGGCAGGTCGGGCTTGCGGATCAGGGCGATCAGCGCATCCACCACCTCGCCCAGGTTGTGGGGGGGGATGCTGGTGGCCATGCCCACGGCGATGCCGGTGCAGCCGTTCAGCAGCAGGAAGGGCAGCTGGGCCGGCAGCACCGTCGGCTCCTGCTGGGAGCCATCGAAGTTGGGGGCGAAATCGACCGTGTCGCTGCCGATCTCATCGAGCATCGCCTCGTTGGCGATCGGCGCCAGCCGGGTTTCCGTGTACCGCATCGCCGCCGGCGGATCGTCGTCCACCGAGCCGAAGTTGCCGTGGCCGTCCAGCAGCGGGTGGCGGCTGGCGAAGGTCTGCACCAGTCGCACCAGGGCGTCGTAGACGGCCTGGTCACCGTGGGGGTGGTACTTGCCCAGCACGTCGCCCACCACCCGGGCGCACTTGCGGTACGGCCGGTCGGGGGTCAGCCCCAGCTCGTGCATCGCGAACAGGATGCGGCGCTGCACCGGCTTGAGCCCGTCGCGCACGTCCGGCAGGGCCCGTCCCACGATCACGCTCATCGCGTACTCGAGGTAGGAGCGCTGCATCTCCTGATGCAGGGCGATCGGTTGGACGCGCTCGTCCGGCATCCGGTCCTGGGGGTCTGCGGCTCAGGGCGCTCAGCCTACAGATGGTGCCCGTGGCAACCAGATCAGGAGTCGTCGCTGCTGCCACCGTTGCCGTCACCGGCGGTGGCATTGGCCTGGGCCCGCTCCACCGCGGCCTTCAGCTCCGGCAGGGCCAGCAGCTGGGCGGTCACCGCCCGCAGCCGCGGCCCCCACAGCTGCTCCTTCTGGAAGCTGTCCTTCACGTAGTTGGGCTCCTCAGCCAGGGCGGTTTCGGCCAGCTTCAGGGCCTGGGCCCGCTCCGCCGGTCCGCGCTCAAACAGGGCCGCCGCCAGGGCCAGGGAGGTTTCGGCGATGTCCGGCTTGATCTTCAGCACCCGCTGCCAGCGGCCGATGGCGTCGGCGGTGCGGCCGCTCTCGAACAGCACCAGGCCCTGGTTGTTGATCGCTTCCCAGAAGTCCTTGCGCAGCCCCGCAGCCTTCTCGAACGAGCCCAGGGCCGCGTCGGTGTTGCCCAGCAGGATCTGGGCATTGCCCAGATCGAAGTAGGCACCGGCGTTCTTGCCGTCCAGTTCAATGCCTTTGCGCAGCAGGCCGATGGCGTCCTGGGGCTTGCCATTGCGCAGGGCCAGGGAGCCTTCGGCGAACCAGATGCCGGCATTGTTGGGATCCAGCTGCTTGGCCCGGGCCAGGGCCACCACCGCCTTCTCCATCTGGTTGCTGCGCAGTTCCGCCTCCGCCAGCAGCACCCAGCCGCGGGGGTCGTCCGGCAGCAGCCGCACGGTCAGTTCCGCCAGCCGGGCGGCGTCCTCCGCCTGGCCGAGCCGCAGCAACCGTGCCGCCGCCTGGGCGATGCCCAGCCCCGCCCCCTCCAGTTCCTTTTCCTGGGGCAGGTACACGAAAGGCACCAGTGCCTTGGCCGGAGCGGGAAGCACCGTCAGTGGCAAGGCCAGGCAGAGGGAGGAAAACAGTCGCCAGAACCGCCGGCCCACGGAATCACCCCGAATCCTCCCAGCCTAGGGAGCCGTCCCCCGTTGTCCCCCACCGCCCGCCAGCGCCGCCCGGATGTTGCGCCGCCACATGGCCGGCCGGATCCGCCGCAGGGCCGAAGCCCGCAGCCGCTCGTCCCAGTCGGCGTCGCTCCAGTCCAGGGCCTCCTCGCCCCGCAGATCCAGCAGCCACGGGCGCGGCTGCACGTCCACGTCGCCGGCGATGGGCAGGGCCTGGTGGTTCCAGGGGCAGACCTCCTGGCAGATGTCGCAGCCGGCCACCCAGCCCTGCAGGCGCCCGGCGATCGGCGCCGGCAGGGCTTCGTCCCGGTTCTCGATTGTGTGATACGCCAGGCAGCGGCGGGCATCGACCACGAAGGGCTCGTCGATGGCGCCGGTGGGGCAGGCGTCGATGCAGGCGGTGCAGGCGCCGCACAGGGGTTCGGCCGGGTGGTCGGGCGGCAGGTCGAGGCTGGTGAGCAGGTGGCCCAGCAGCATCCAGGAGCCGCGGCGGCGATCGATCAGGTTGCCGTTCTTGCCGATCCAGCCCAGGCCCGCCTCCTCCGCCCAGGCCTTGTCGAGCAGGGGCGCACTGTCGACGCAGGCCCGCCAGGTGGTGCCCGGCGCGGCCTCCTCCAGCCAGCGCCCCAGCTGTCGCAGGCGCCCATCGATCACCCGGTGGTAGTCGCGCCCCCAGCCGTAGCGGGCCACCCGCAGGCTGCCCGGTGCCTGCTCCCGGGCCACGTGGTAGTTCCAGCCCACGGCCAGCACGCTGCGCACCCCCGGCAGCAGCGCCTCGATCCGCTGGCGGCGCGGGTCGTTCATCCAGCCCATCCCCGCCTGGTGACCCGCCGCCAGCCAGCGCTCCAGGGCGGCGTTGCGCAGGGGCAGCCGGCCCCCCCCCGGCACCGCCGCCAGGCCCACAGGCGCGAAGCCCAGTGCCTCGGCCCGGGCCCGCAGTGCCGCCGCTAGCGCGCTGGGGGAGCCGGGAACGTTCAAGGGCTGCCGGTAGAGTCCCACGAATCCGACCCTCCCTGAGTGGCTGCCGTTTCCTCCTCCCGTTTCAGCCCGCTGTTGCGCTGGATGGGCCTCACCCTGGTGGTGCTGCTTGTCCTGCAGCTGGTCGCCGTCCTCAGCCTCTGGGACTGGGAAGAGGAGGCGTTCCGCCAGCTGGTGGTGGAGCGGCTGATCAGCCAGGCCCCCATGGGTCTGATCGGTCTGCTGCTCATGTACCTCTCCTCCCGCCTGGAAGACCAGTCGGAGGGGCGCACGCCCGTCCTCTGGACGGTCTGCATCATCAGTGGTCTGCTGGCTGTTCTGCTGACCGCCTCGCTGCCGATCACGTTCGGTGGTGACCAGCAGATGCAGCAGCAGAACGACCAGCAGATCGCCGCCAAGCGCGGCCAGCTGGAGATGGCCCGCCAGCAGAGCAAGGATCCCGCCCTGCTGCAGCAGCTGATCCGCCAGGCCGAAGCCACCGGCCAGGTGCCCCCCGGCGCCACCGAGGCCCAGAAGACCCAGTCGGCCCGGGCCTTCATCGATCGCCAGCTCGACCAGCTCGAAACCCAGTTCAAGCAGACCGAGCAGACCGGCAAGGTCACCCTCAGCCAGCGCCGCTATGGCGGATCGCTTGGCGCGGTGGTGCTGATCATCGCGTTCACCATCCTTTGCCTCGGCAGTGTCCTGTAAGACCCCCGTGGATCGTTACCGTTAGGGTTTCGCCCCTACGGACCCCTTCTTCCATTGGTCCCATCCAGTAGTCCCAGTTCCGACCAGCCCCTGGGCAACCGGCTGCAGCAGGATCTCAAGAACGATCTGATCGCCGGCCTGCTGGTGGTCATTCCGTTGGCCACCACGATCTGGCTCGCCACCACGGTGAGCCGCTTCGTGCTGGCCTTCCTCACCTCGATTCCCAAGCAGTTCAACCCGTTCAACACCCTCAACCCCCTCCTCCAGGACCTGATCAACCTGGGGGTGGGGCTGCTGGTGCCCCTGCTGGGCATCCTGTTGATCGGCCTGATGGCCCGCAACATCGTCGGCCGCTGGCTGCTGGAGTTCGGTGAGGGCACCCTGCTGCGCATCCCCCTGGCGGGCTCCGTCTACAAGACCCTCAAGCAGCTGCTGGAAACCTTCCTGCAGGGCAACTCCAGCCGCTTCCGGCGGGTGGTGCTGGTGGAGTATCCCCGCGAAGGGCTCTACGCCGTGGGCTTCGTCACCGGAGTGATCGGCACCGCCATCCAGTCCGATTTCGGCGAGAAGATGCTCAGCGTCTTCATTCCCACCGCCCCCAACCCCACCACCGGTTGGTACGCGGTGGTGCCCGAGCGCCTGGTGAAGGATCTGGAGCTGAGCGTGGAGGATGCCTTCCGCACGATCATCTCCGCCGGCATCGTCAGCCCGGACGAGCGGGAACCCAACTCCAACCGCAGCTTTGCCAGCCTCCTGGCCCAGCTGCGCGCCCCCCAAACCTCCTGATGCAGAGTCGCACCCTTGCCCGTGAACTGGCCCTGCTGATGCTGGGTCAGGTGAGCGATCGCGGCAGTGGGGCCGAAGCCCCCACCGGCTCTTTTGATGTTCTGTTGCAGCAGGCCGTCACCACCCTCAGCCAGCACGTGCGCGAGGCCCTCGACCGCTCCGCCGAGGATCTGCAGCAGGCCCAGCAGCGGCTGCTCGACAGCGAGCTGCAGGACCAGGGCGAGAAGCAGCTGCCCACGGTGCGGCGCCACCTGCAGGACGGCCTCACCCATGCCGAGCAGGCCCTCAATCGCCTCTCGGCCAGCCTGGAGCTGCCGCGTCTGCTGCTCCTGGCCGACCAGGACGCCGTGCGGCTTGATGCCATCGCCCGCGCCAAGGCGGTGCTGCGCGACCGTGAAAGCCTCGATCGCCGTATCGACGCGGTGATGGAAGGCTGGCGGCTCACCCGCCTGCCCCGGGTCGACCGCGACATCCTGCGACTGGCGGTGGTGGACCTCGAGGATTTCGCCACGCCCGCCGCCGTGGCCTGCAACGAAGCGGTGGAACTGGCCAACCGCTACAGCGACGACCAGGGGCGACGCATGATCAACGGTGTGCTGCGGCGCTTCACCGCCGCCAGGGTTTAGGCAGGAACGCGATGGTCTTCGATTGGTTCAAACGGACGCTGGCCCAGCCCGCCCCGGAGCCCGAACCGCAGCCCGCTCCCGAGGCCGAGCCGGAGCCCGCAGCGGCGGCGCCTGCTGAGCCCCCGGTGGAACCCTCTGAGCCCGTGGGGGCTCCCACGCCAGCCCCAGCCGCTCCGGCCGGCGCCGGCGTCGACGAGGACGCCCTGGCCTGGGCGCGCCAGGCCTACGCCCGCCTCAAGGCCCAGCAGGAGGCGGCCAGCCCGGTGATGGCGGCGCCCGAGCCCGCCCCTCCGGCCGCCATCGAGCCGCCGTCAACCCCTGAGCCGGCGCCAGCGCCCGAGCCCGCACACCCTGCTGCTCCGCCCGTGGCCACGGGCCTGTCCCTGCTGGAGCAGGCCGCCGCCCAGCGCCAGCAGCGCCTCCAGGAGATCACCGCCCCCGCCGAGCCCGAGCCGGCCGCGGCGCCTGCCGCCGCAGCGACTCCCTTGGCCGCAGAGGCCGATGCCGCCGACCCCAGCCTCGGGGCCTTTGATGCCACCTTCACCTGGTCGGCCGAGGTGCTGGCGGCCCAGGGACGGCGCGTCGAGGAGGTGTCCCTGGAGGAGATCGACTGGCTGGGCCGGTTGCGCCGCGGCCTGGAGAAGACCCGCAAGGGCTTCGTCACCCAGCTGCTGGAGAACCTCGGCGACGATCCCCTCACCCCGGCGGTGCTCGACGATCTCGAGTCCACCCTGCTGCGCGCCGATGTGGGCGTGAAGGCCACCGACCAGGTGCTCGAAGCCCTGCGCCGCCGCCTCAACGAGGAGGTGGTGGATCCGGCCGAAGGCCTGCGCTTCCTCAAGGAGCAGCTGCGCGGCCTGCTGGACGCCCCCATCCGGGCCGGTGACACTGTCGTGCTGGCCCCCCAGCGCGAGCGGCTCAACGTCTGGCTGCTGGTCGGGGTGAACGGGGTCGGCAAGACCACCACCCTTGGCAAGCTGGCCAACCTGGCGGTGCGCAGCGGCTACACCTGCCTGATCGCTGCCGCCGACACCTTCCGGGCTGCAGCGGTGCAGCAGGTGAGCGTCTGGGGCGAGCGCAGCGGTGTGGCGGTGGTGGCCAACCCCAGCGCCAATGCCGATCCGGCGGCCGTCGTCTACGACGCCATCGGCGCCGCCCGCTCCAAGGGCACCGAGCTGGTGCTGGTGGACACGGCTGGCCGGCTGCAGACCAAGCACAACCTGATGGAGGAACTGGGCAAGGTGCGGCGCACCATCACCAAGCTGGCGCCGGAAGCGGTGGTGGAGTCGTTGCTGGTGCTCGATGCCAGCCAGGGCCAGAACGGACTGCGACAGGCCATGGCCTTCGCCAGCGCCGCCGGCCTCACCGGGGTGGTGCTCACCAAGCTCGATGGCAGCGCCCGCGGCGGCGTTGCCCTGGCGGTGGCCTCCGAGGCGGGGCTGCCGATCCGCTTCATCGGGGCCGGGGAGGGCATCCGCGACCTGCGGCCTTTCAACAGCTTCGAGTTCGTCGAGGCGCTGCTGGCCTCCTGAGTTCCGCCAGCCGCTGCTACCTTGCGTGTCCTTTGCGGCCGCTCGGTGAGCAGCCAGCCGCCCCCGCAGCCCCTCTCCACCTCCGCACCGTCCCCGTCACCCGATCGGGGGGCGTCGCTCACGGCCTCGCTGCGCCAGCTGCTCGACAGCCTCGGCCGGGAACAGCGCCGCAACCAGGAGCTGCTGGCGTCGCTGGCGTTCGCCCTGCGCAGCTACACCAACCTCAAGCGTTTCCTTGAGCTGGTGCCCCTGGTGGCCGCCCGGCTGGTGGAGGCCGAAGGCAGCCTGCTGGTGGTGTTCCATGCCGATGGCCGGCTCTGGCGCGAGCAGCTCCAGGCCACCGCCGGTGAGCGCAGTGCCGAGGTGCTGCGCCAGCTGGCCGCCCTGCCCGATGGCCAGCTCCAGAACCAGGAGGGTGATGAGGCCGTCGCGGTGCTGCTCGACCCCCTGGTCCAGCGCCTGCTCGGCGCCCAGCAGGTCTTCGCCACTTCCGTGGTGGCCCGCAGTCGCCAGCGGGGCCGGCTGTACGTGTTCAGCGGCCGGCGCGGCTACAGCTGGAGCGACGTGCGCCGCCGCCACCTCCAGCTGGTGGCCGACCTCACCGGCGTGGCCCTCGAGAACGAGGTGCTGCAGCAGGACCGGCGCCGCCATGAACGGCTCGACCGCCAGCTGAGCATTGGCGCCGAAGTCCAGTCCCAGCTGCTCCCTGACCACTGCCCGGTGATCGATGGCGTCGAGCTGGCGGCCCTCTGCCGTCCGGCCTTCCAGGTGGGCGGCGACTACTACGACTTCATCCCCACCCAGCCCCAGCTCACCGGCCACCGGCGCGAGCAGGCCCCCTGGGCGCTGGTGATGGGAGATGTGATGGGCAAGGGGGTGCCGGCCGGCCTGCTGATGACCCTGCTGCGGGGCATGCTGCGGGCCGAGGTGCTCAGCGGCCTGCCCCCGGATCGCATCCTCCACGACCTCAACCAGCTGGCCCAGGAGGACCTGGCCCATTCGCACCGCTTCGTCACCCTCTTCTATTCCGACTACGACCCCCGCACCCGTCTGTTGCGTTACGCCAACGCCGCCCACAACCCGCCGCTGGTGTGGCGGCGCCAGATGGGCCGGGTGGAGCGGCTCGACACCCCCGGCCTGCTGATCGGTCTGCAGAGCGAGGCGGAATACGGCTGCGGCGAACTGCAGCTGGAGCCGGGTGATGTGATCCTGTACTACACGGATGGCGTCACCGAAGCCAGTGGCTTCAGCGGTGAGCGCTTCGATGAGGAGCGGCTGGTGCGGGCCTTCCATGGCGCCTGCCGGGCGGCCCATGAGGCCCAGACGATCCTGGACCGGCTGTTCGAGCGCCTCGACCGTTTCGTCGGCAGCGACCGCCGCCTCGAGGACGATGCCTCGATGGTGGTGCTGAAGGTGCGAGACGGGGTGGTGCTGCCCTCCCTGCCCCCGACCTGAGACGAATGGCAAGCTGAAGGGCTGCCCGGAACCCCGTGATGGCTGCTGACCCCTCCCCCACCACCTGGAGCGATCGCTTTGAGCAGGGTCTGCATCCGGCGATCGAGCGGTTCAACGCCTCGATCGGTTTCGACATCGCCTTGCTGCAGGAGGATCTCGACGGCTCCATCGCCCATGCCCGCATGCTGGGCCGCTGTGGCGTCATCACCGCCCAGGAAGCCGAGCGCCTGATCGAGGGGCTCGAGGCGATCCGGGCCGAGGCGGCCGCCGGCAGCTTCACGCCGGGCCTCGAGGCGGAGGACGTGCATTTCGCCGTGGAGCGGCGGCTGATCGAACGGCTCGGCTCCCTCGGCAAGAAGCTGCACACGGGCCGCAGCCGCAACGACCAGGTGGGCACCGACCTGCGCCTGTGGCTGCGGCGCCGCATCGACCACATCGATGCCGCCCTGGTGCGCTTCGAGCGGGCCCTGCTGGCCCAGGCCGACGCCCACCCCGACACCCTCATCCCCGGCTACACGCACCTGCAGCGGGCCCAGCCGGTCTGCCTGGCCCACCACCTGCTGGCCTACGTCGAGATGGCCGAACGTGACCGCCAGCGTCTGGCCGACGTGCGTCGCCGCGTCAACATCTGCCCCCTCGGGGCGGCGGCCCTGGCGGGGACCTCGGTGCCGATCGATCGCCGCCAGACCGCCGCCGAGCTGGGCTTCGAGGCGATCTACGCCAACAGCCTCGATGCGGTGAGTGATCGCGACTTCACCGTCGAGACAATGGCGGCCCTGTCTCTGGTGATGGCCCACCTCAGCCGCCTGGCGGAGGAGGTGATCCTCTGGGCCAGCGAGGAATTCGGCTTCGTGGGGCTCACCGACCGCTGCGCCACCGGCAGCAGCCTGATGCCCCAGAAAAAGAACCCCGATGTGCCCGAACTGGTGCGCGGCAAGAGCGGCCGCGTCTTCGGCCATCTGATGGGGCTTCTCACGATGATCAAGGGTCTGCCCCTCGCCTACAACAAGGACTTCCAGGAAGACAAGGAAGCCCTGTTCGATGGGGTGCGCACCTGCCTTGATTGTCTTGAGGCGATGGCCGTGCTGTTCGAGGAAGGGCTCGCGTTCCGCCCCGCCCGGCTGGAGGCCGCCGTGGCCGCCGATTATTCCAACGCCACCGACGTCGCCGACTATCTGGTGGCCCGCGGGGTGCCCTTTCGGGAGGCTTATCAGCTGGTCGGAGGGCTGGTGAAGGCCTGCCTGGCGGAACAGCGGCTGCTGGCCGATCTGCCCCTGGAGCGCTGGCAGGAGCTGCATCCCTCCTTCGAGGCGGACATCCATGCCGTGATCGCGCCGCGGCAGGTGGTGGCCGCACGGCGCAGCGAAGGTGGCACGGGCTTCGAGCGGGTGGCCGAGCAGCTGCGGCACGCCCGGGAGCGGCTGGATTCGACCCCCTGAGGCGCGCCCCCCATCCTCCCCTGGCCCCCTGGCGCTGGCTGGGCGGGCAGGCGTTGGAATCGCGCGTCTCCGTCTAACCTTGGCGGGTCTCAGGCGCCTGCGCGCGCCATCGGTTCCCCCTCATCGGTCAGTGAGTATTTTCGTCGGCAATCTTCCCTTCCGCGCTGAGCAGGAGGACGTGGCTGAGTTGTTCGCTCCCTTTGGAGCCGTGGTCAACTGCTCCCTGCCGCTGGAGCGTGACACCGGCCGCAAGCGCGGCTTCGCCTTCGTCGAGATGGCCGACGCTGAGACCGAGACCCGGGCCATTGATGCCCTCCAGGGCGCTGAGCTGATGGGCCGTCCCCTGCGCATCAACAAGGCCGAACCCCGTAGTGGTGGCGGTGGTGGTGGCGGTGGCGCCCCGCGCCGGGGTGGCGGTGGCTACGGCGGTGGTGGTGGCGGTTATGGCGGCGGCGGTTACGGCGGTGGTGGCGATCGGGGTTCCGGTGCCAAGGGCTGGGAAGACCGCAGCTACGGCGGTGGCGGCGGTGCTGCAGGCGCTGGCGGTGCCGCCCCCGACGCCTTTGAAGCGGGTCGTTCGCGCCGGCGCCGCACCGGTGGCAGTGGTGGTGAGTATGGCGGTGGCGGCGATTACGGCGGCGCCGAGGGCTGAAGCGAGCGGGAACCCAGGCTGATCGGCGTCACAGGCCCCGTTCCTCCAGCTGCCTGGCGGCGGCCTCCAGCACCTCTGGGCCGGCGCCGGCCTTCGCGGCCTCCCGGGTCAGCCAGCCGCGCCAGCCGCGCGCCCCGCTGACCCCTTCCACCACCTGCACCAGGTGCCGGGCGATCGGCCACAGCCGTCCGCCCGCGACGCACCAGCGCTCCGTGTGGGGCAGCACCCCCCGGAGCACCGTCGAGGCCCGGGCCTCCTCGGCGCCCCCATCCCCGAAGATCTGCCGGTCCACACCCGCCCAGCGCAGGGGGTGGGCGTAGGCGGCCCTTCCCACCATCACCCCATCCACCCAGGCCAGCTGCTCCCGGCAGGGTGCAAGCTCCTCAAGGCCGCCGTTCAGTTCGATCCGCAGCGCCGGCCGCTCCTGTTTGAGGCGGTGCACCAGATCCCAGCGCAGGGGAGGCACGGTGCGGTTCTGCTTCGGATCGAGGCCGTTCAGCCAGGCCTTGCGGGCATGGACGGCGAAGCGGGCGGCGCCGGCCGCGGCCAGGGTGTCCACGAAGGCCAGCAGTTCGGCGTAGGAATCCCGCTCGTCGATGCCGATGCGGTGCTTCACCGTCACCGGCAGGGGCGTGGCTGCCGCCATCGCCGCCACGCAGCGGGCCACCCGCTCCGGCTCCGCCATCAGGCAGGCCCCGAAGCGGCCCTGCTGCACCTTTTCGCTGGGGCAGCCCAGGTTCAGGTTGATTTCGTCATAGCCCCAGGCGGCCCCCATCCGGGCGGCCTCCGCCAGCAGCTCCGGGTCGTCGCCCCCCAGCTGCAGCACCAGCGGGTGCTCGATCGGATCGAACCCCAGCAGCCGCTCCAGCCGCTGCTGCCGCTCCCCCATCCGGGAGGCGGAACCGTCTCGGGCGATGTGGTGCAGCGCCCGGGCCACCACCATCTCGGAATAGAGCAGGCAGTGCCGGCTGACCTGCCGCATCAGCACCCGGAAGTGCCGATCGGTGCAGTCCAGCATGGGCGCCACACTGAAGCGGTAGTTGTGCTCCATCGCCCCATGCTGCCCAGCCGTGCCTCCGTGGTGGTGGTGGGAGGTGGTCCGGCAGGCTTCATGGCCGCCATTGCGGCGGCCGAAGCGGCCGGTGGCCGCTTCCCCGGGGGCGTGCTGCTGCTGGAGTCCACCCCCGAACCGCTGCACAAGGTGCTGATCAGCGGCGGTGGTCGCTGCAACGTCACCCACGCCTGCTGGGATCCGCGGCTGCTGGTGGATCACTATCCCCGTGGCGGCAAGGCCCTGCGGGGGCCCTTCTCGCGTTTCGCCACCGGCGACACGGTGGCCTGGTTCCAGGCCCACGGCCTTGAGCTGGTGGAGGAGCCCGACGGCCGCCTGTTTCCCCGCTCCAACCGCTCTAGCTCGGTGGTTGAGACCCTGCGCCGGGCGGCGATCGCCACCGGGGTGGTGCTGCACACGGCCCAGGCGGGCCAGACGGCCCAGGCCCTCCCCGGCGGGGGCTTCCGGCTGCGGTTGCGCTCGGGGGCCGAGCTGGAGGCCGAGCACCTGGTGCTGGCCACGGGCAGCCACCCCAGCGGCCTCCGCATCGCCGCCTCCCTGGGCCATGGCCTGGTGGCGCCGGTGCCCTCCCTGTTCACCCTCACCCTGGCCGATCACCCCCTGGTGGACCTGGCCGGGGTGGCCATGGACCCGGTGCAGCTGGAGCTGCTGCTCACGCCCCTGCCGGGAATCGCCGCCACCGCCACCAAGCCCCAGCGGCAACGGGGGCCGGTGCTGATCACCCACTGGGGTCTCAGCGGTCCGGCCACCCTGCGGCTCACGGCCTTCGCCGCCCGCGCCCTGCGGGAACGCCGCTACCGGGCCGGGCTCCGGGTCGACTGGACCGGTGGCCGCAAGCCGGCGGAGCTGGAGGGGTGGTTCGCCGATGCCCGCCTTGAACAGGCCCGCCGTCAGCTTGGCAACTGGCGCCCGTGGCCCGACCTCAGCCGCCGCCTCTGGCTGCACCTGCTGGCCCTGGTAGGCGTCGACGCCAGCCTGCGCTGGGCCGATCTGCCCCGCCGCAGCGAGCAGGCCCTGATCACCGCCCTGCGGGACAGCCGCTACCAGATCTCAGGCCGGGGACCCTTCGGCGAGGAGTTCGTGACCGCCGGGGGTATCCCCCTGTCGGAAGTCAACCTGGCCACGATGGAGAGCCGGGTTCAGCCGGGGCTGTTCCTGGTGGGGGAGCTGCTGGATGTGGACGGGGTGACAGGTGGCTTCAATTTCCAGCACTGCTGGAGTTCGGGCTGGCTGGCGGGGCAGGCGCTGGCGGCTCAGCGCACGTGCTCGTAGATCGAGAACATCGGCAGGTACATCGCCAGCAACACCGATCCGACGATGATGCCCACCAGCACGATCATGGCTGGCTCAAGCATGGACGTCATGGCTTTCACCATGGTGGTCACCTCGTCTTCGTAGAAGTCGGCCACCTTGGAGAGCATGGCGTCCATCTCGCCGGTTTCTTCACCGATAGCGAGCATGTTGACGCACATCTCTGGGAACACGTTCTTCAACCGCAGGGCGGCGCTGAGTGGCATGCCTTCGCTCACCTCATTCTTGCAGGAAATGATGGCATCGGAAATCACGGAATTGGTGGCCGTTTCCCTCACGATCTCCAGGGAAAGAAGAATCGGAACACCAGCCTTGGAGAGGGAGCTCAGGGTGCGGCAGAACTGGGCACTCGCCGTTTTTACGAGCAGCTCCCCGAACAGAGGCAGCTTCAGCATCAGACCATCAATCTGACGTCGCCCGATCGGCGTTTTGTAGGTGGCCACCACCCAGAAGGCAAAGCCCACCAGACCCCCGAGCAGGATCAGGGCCTTCCAGGAGCGCAGAAACTCACTGAGGTTCAGCATCATCTGGGTGAACAGGGGCAACTCTGCCCCCAGCTGATCGAAGACGCTGGAAAAGGTCGGGATCAGGAAGATGGTCATGCCCAGGAACACCGCGATCGCGATCACCAGCACGGTGACTGGATAGCTCATGGCTCCCTTGATCTGATTCTGGAGCTTGGCGTTGTCCTCCAGCAGCTTGGCCAGGCGCTTGAGGGTGTCGTCAAGGACGCCGCCGGCTTCCCCCGCTTCCACCAGGGCGATGCTGAGGTTGTCGAACACCTTCGGCCAGCGGCGCATCGAATTGCCCAGGCTGTCCCCCTGGTTCACGTCCTGGGTCATGCCTGCCAGGGCCATGCGCATCTTTTTCGAGCGCTGCTGCATCCGCATCAGGTCGAGGCTGCGCAGGATGGGCACGCCTGCGTCCACCAGGGCAGAGAGCTTGTTGGCGAACAGGGCCTTGTCCCGGATCGTCACCGGGCCCTCCAGCAGGTCAGCCAGGCCGCTGAAGGAGGAGGTCGCTTTCTTGGCGCCCCCCTGGGGAATCTTCGGCGCCTCCTTGCGCACCAGGGTGTTCGGCAGGATGCCGCGGCGGCGAAGCTCCCGCCGGGCCACCGAAGGGTTGTCCGCCGTGAGCGTCATTTCCCGGCGCTGGCCGGACTTGGTGGTGTAGGTGACGACGAAGGCGGTCATGGCGGCGCTCGGGTGAAACGGGGATCGGCGTCCGGGGCAGGGGATCAGGGGACCATCATCGGTCGAGAAGCCTGACCAGCTCATCCGGTTTGGTGGTTTTCAGCAGGGCCTCGTCGCGGCTGACTTTGCCGTCTTCCACCAGATTGGCGAGGGCGCGTTCAAGCGTCTGCATGCCCTGGTTGGCGCCGGTCTGGATCTGGGAATAGAGCTGGGAGCTCTTGCCTTCCCGGATCAGGTTGGCGATGGCTGGGGTGTTGATCATGATCTCCTGGGCCATCACCCGGCCGAAGGCCCCATTGCTGGTGGGCTCGGCGCTTTTGCAGAGGGTCTGGGAGAAGACCGCCAGCAGGCTGCCGCTGAGCTGCACCCGGATCTGGGTCTGCTGGCCGGCGGGGAACACGTCCACCATCCGGTCCACGGTCTGGGAGGCGGAACTGGTGTGCAGGGTGCCGAAGACGAGGTGGCCGGTTTCGGCAGCGGTGATGGCCAGCTGGATCGTTTCCAGGTCGCGCAGTTCGCCCACAAGGATCACATCGGGATCTTCACGCAGGGCCGCCCGCAGGGCATTGGAGAAACTGCGGGTGTCCTCGTTGAGCTCCCTCTGGTGAATGATCGACTTGACGTTCTTGTAGGTGAATTCGATCGGATCCTCGATCGTGAGGATGTGTTCCGAACGGGTGGCGTTGATGTGCTCGATCAGCGCGGCCAGGGTGGTGGTCTTGCCGGAACCGGTGGGACCGGTGACCAGGACGAGACCCTTGGGTTTGTTGCTGATCTCCTCGACGATCGGCGGCAGCCCGAGTTTCTCCAGGCTGGGGATCGAGTTGCCGAGGGCCCGCAGGCAGGCGGCATAGGTGCCCCGCTGGCGGTAGACGTTGATGCGGAAACGGGCGACACCCTTGAGGCCGTAGGAGCAGTCCAGTTCCCAGTTCTGCTCGAGGTTCTTGCGCTGGGCGTTGTTGAGCAGGGAGAAGATCAGTCGGTTGCAGCTCTCCTCGCTGAGGTTCGTGTCCTGGACGATGGGCCTCAGCTGACCGCTGAAGCGGCCATAGGGTGGATTCCCCGCGGACAGGTGCAGGTCGCTGCCTCCGGCCTTCACCAGTTCCTGCATCAGGTCCTCGATCAGAAGGTCCATTCCGCTCAGCTCCGAACGCTCAGACAGTAGGGACATTCCAACCATTCGTCCTCCAGCCCGGCTCCGCAGCTGCGGCAGGTGAGGGTGCTCAGGGCCCGGGCCCGCCGTTCCGATTCCAGGCCGGTGTCGGTGAGCAGCATCCGTTCCACCTCCTCGAGGGTGGTCAGCCCCTGCCGCACCAGGTCGAGGCCGTAGCCCAGGAGGGTTTTCATGCCGCTTTCCAGGGCCAGACGCCGCAGCTCCTCGGTCGTCGCCCGCTTGGCCACGGCGGCGGAGAGCGTCTCATTCATGCGCAGGATCTCGTAGACCCCCACCCGGCCTTTGTAGCCCCGTCCCTGGCAGGCGCTGCAGCAACCCTCCGAGCCGGGCGACACCGTGTTGGCGTGATAAAACGAAATCTCGCTTTCATCGGACGCCACCAGGCCGAAGCGAGCCAGCTCGACGTGGTTGGGGTGGTAAGAGACGCGGCACTCTCCGCACAGGCGCCGCAGCAATCGCTGCGACACCACCCCCAGCAGCGAAGCGCTGACCAGGAAGGGCTCCATGCCCATCTCATCGAGCCGCGCGAAGGCGCTGGCGGCGTCGTTGCAGTGCAGGGTGGTGAGCACCAGGTGGCCCGTCAGGGCCGCCTCGATGGCGGTGCGCGCGGTTTCCAGGTCGCGCGTCTCCCCCACCAGCAGCACGTCCGGGTCCTGCCGCATGAAGGCCCGCAGGGCTGAGCTGAAGTCGTAACCCTTTTCCCGGTTCACCTGCGTCTGGGTGATGCCCTGGAGGGTGTACTCGATCGGATCCTCCACGGTGGAGATGTTGATCGTGGGGTCGTTGCGCTCCGAGAGCAGGGCGTAGAGGGTGGTCGATTTGCCGGAACCGGTCGGTCCGGTGACCAGAATCATGCCGAACGGCTTGGAGCCGATGTCCCGCAGGGTCCTCCTGGCTTCGTCGTCGGTGATCAGGCTGTCCAGGCCCAGCTGGGTGGCGCCACTGTCGAGCAGCCGCAGCACCACCTTCTCGCCATAGCGACCCGGCAGGGTGCTGACACGGAAATCCATGGTGCGGCCGCGGAAGTTGCGGCGGATTCTTCCGTCCTGGGGCATCCGTCGCTCGGCGATGTCCAGGTCGGCCATGATCTTGAAGCGAGAGGTCACCGCCGGGATCAGGGTGCGGGGCAGCTTGTCGATGCTGCGCAGGACGCCGTCCTGGCGGAACCGGACCAGCAGGCCATCCTCCTGGGGCTCGACGTGGATGTCACTGGCACCGGTGGTGAGCGACTCGATCAGAATGCGGTCCACCAGGCTCATCACCGGGGAGATGCCCTCGCCAGAGCTGCTGGCTTCGAGGTCCTCGGTTTCCGGAGTCAGTTGTCCCTGGGGAGTGGCGGCCTGACCCAGATCGAGACCGCGGAACAGAGAGGTGTGCTCCGCTCCGGTGACCTGCGGACGTTGGGTGAGACCTTCTGATGGCATCGAGGGAAGGATCGGGTGCGAAGCCTGGATCCGAGGTGCGGGCTTCCACCGCTTGTGGAGAGGGCTCCTCGGCATTCAACATAACTGGATCTGACATCCCTGCCAGAACGCATGACCGGCGACATCACTCCCCCCCATGAGGAACGGATCGATCCCCGGGAGGGCGCGGTCGACGCGGCCCGGGTGGAAGCCCTCCTCGAGACCCTGCAGGCGACCGCCGATGGCGAGGCCGACGCCACCACGGCTGATCCAGGCCCCCAGGTGACCCCATCCGAAGCGGAACCCGTCGATCGCCTTGGCCAGCTCGAGGCTGAACTGGCCAGCCTGCGCAGCGAAAACGAGTCGCTGCGCGGCCAGTACATGCGCATCGCCGCCGACTTCGACAACTTCCGCAAGCGCCAGAGCCGCGACAAGGAGGACCAGCGCCTGCACATCACCTGCACCACCCTCACCGAGATCCTGCCGGTGGTGGACAACTTCGACCGGGCCCGCCAGCAGCTCAACCCCCAGAGCGAAGAGGCCCAGACCCTGCACCGCAGTTACCAGAACCTCTATAAGCAGCTGGTTGACGTGTTCAAGCAGCTGGGGGTTTCGCCGATGCGGGTGGAAGGGGAACCCTTCGACCCCAGCCTTCACGAAGCCGTGCTGCGCGAACCCAGTGAAGACCATCCGGAGGATGTGGTGATCGAGGAGCTGCAGCGGGGCTACCACCTGGACGGCCGCGTGCTCAGGCACGCCCTGGTGAAGGTGTCCATGGGCCCCGGTCCTGCCGGTGGGTCCAGCCCTGCCGAAGCCTCGGCCCCCCCCAGTGAGGGGCAATCCGACTGATGGCCGATTACTACGAGCTGCTCGGTGTCAGCCGGGACGTGGACGCCGACAGCCTCAAGAAGGCCTATCGGCGCCTGGCCCGCCAGTACCACCCGGATGTCAACAAGGATCCGGCCGCAGAGGACCGCTTCAAGGAGATTGGCCGGGCCTACGAGGTGCTCAGTGATCCCCAGGCCCGGGCCCGCTACGACCAGTTCGGCGAGGCCGGCCTGGGTGGGGGCGGTGGCATGCCCGACATGGGCGACATGGGTGGCTTCGCCGACCTGTTCGAAACCTTTTTCAGCGGTTTCGGTGGGGCCGGCGGCGGTGCCGCCGGTGGCGCACGCCGCCGGGGGCCTCGCCAGGGCGACGACCTGCGCCTCGATCTCACCATCAGCTTCAGCGAGGCCGTTTTCGGCAGTGAGAAGGACGTCCAGATCCGCCACCTCGAAACCTGCTCCACCTGCAGCGGCTCGGGGGCCAAGGCGGGCAGCGGCCCCACCACCTGCGGCACCTGCGGCGGCGCCGGCCAGGTGCGACGGGCCACCCGCACCCCCTTCGGCAACTTCACCCAGGTGGCGCCCTGCCCCACCTGCGAAGGCAGCGGCCAGGTGATTGCCGATCCCTGCTCCGCCTGCGGCGGCCAGGGCCTGCAGCAGGTGCGCAAGAAGCTGCGCATCAACATTCCCGCCGGTGTCGACTCGGGCACCCGGCTGCGGGTCGGCCAGGAGGGCAACGCCGGCCAGCGGGGTGGACCCGCGGGTGATCTCTATGTGTTCCTTACGGTCCAGGCCCACCCGCACCTGCGCCGGGATGGGGTCACGGTGCTGTCGGAGGTGTCGCTCAATTACCTCCAGGCGATCCTCGGCGACACGATCGAAGTGGAGACCGTCGATGGTCATGAGCCCCTGGAGATCCCCCCCGGCACCCAGCCAGGGGCCGTGATCACCTTGCAGGGCAAGGGGATTCCCCGCCTGGGCAATCCGGTGGCCCGCGGCAATCACCAGTTCACCATCAAGGTGCAGCTGCCCACCAAGCTCAATGGTGAGGAGCGGCAACTGCTCGAGCAGCTGGCCGGACACCACACCAGCAAGGGCCAGCGCCACCACCACAAGAGCGGCCTGTTCGGCGGCCTGTTCGGTTGAACGACCCGGTCGCCCTCGATCTGCGGGGCACCGCCTGCCCGGTGAACTTCATCCGGGCCCGTCTGGCGCTCGAAACGCTGCCACCGGGAGGTTGGCTCCAGATCGACCTGGACGGGGGCGAACCGGAGCAGATGGTGGCTGAGGGTCTGCGCTCCGAGGGTCACGCCGTGGAGCTGGTCGTCCCTTCGCCGTTCGCCCCAGGGGACGGGGTGCGGCTACGGGTGCAACGGGATGGGGACTGATCCGCTGCCGGGTCGGGTGGTGGCCTTGCAGGCCAACTACTGCCTGGTGGATCTCGATGGGCCCTCCGAGCTCGGCACCGATGGCTCCGAGCCGGGCAGGGGCGGCCGCCTGCTGTGCACCCGCCGCACCCGCCTCGACAAGAGCGGCCTGCAGGTGTGTGTCGGTGATCGGGTCACGGTGGCGTCCGTTGACTGGCGGGCGCGACGGGGTTCGGTGGTGGGCCTCGAACCCCGCCACAACCTGCTGCAGCGGCCGGCGGTCGCCAACGTCAGCCGGGTGGTGGTGGTGGTGGCCCTGGCCGAGCCGGGCCTCGATCCCCTGCAACTCACCCGCTTCCTGATCACCGCGGAGGCCACCGGCCAGCCTGTGCAGGTGGTGCTGAGCAAGGCCGACCTGTTGCCGGCGGCCGCGGTGGAGGCGTGGTGCCGGCGGCTGCAGGGCTGGGGCTACGCCACGTTGGCCGTTTCCACCCGCACCGGGGCAGGCCTGGCGGCGTTGCGGAGTGATCTGGAGCAGCCGGGCATCGCCGTGCTCTGCGGCCCCTCCGGCGTCGGCAAGAGCAGCCTGCTCAATGCCCTGGCCCCCGCCCTGGAGCTCCGTATCGCCGCCGTGTCCGGACGGCTGCGGCGGGGACGCCACACGACGCGGCATGTCGAACTGTTTCCCCTGGCTCCGGGGGCCCTGGTGGCCGATTCACCGGGCTTCAACACCCCCGCCCTGCCGGGCGATCCCCAGACCCTTGCCGCCGCTTTCCCGGAGCTGCTGGCCCGGCTCAGGGCGTCCCCCTGCCGGTTCGCCAACTGCCGCCACCAGGGGGATCCCGGCTGTGCCATGGGAGGCACCTGGGACCGTCATGGCATCTATGGCCGCTGTCTGGAGGAGGTGGAGGCCCTGGTTGGGGCCCGCTCCCGTGGCGGTCAGGGGCGCCAGGGGGAAGGGGGGATGCGTCGGCGGGGTGATCGCCTTGAGCCCCTGCTCGATCCCCAGCTGCGCCGCTCCTCCCGCAGCACCCTGCGTCAGGCGCTGGAAGGGGAGCTCAGTTCCCCAGACCGGGAAGATTGAGATCCAGGCCACCGGTGAGGGTTTCCATCCGCTCGCGCATGGTGGTGGTGGAGAGCTCGTAGGCGTTGCAAAGGGCCGCCAGCACCGCAGCTTCCACGGTTTCGGCCGGTTCGCCGAGCAGCTCGGGGCTCAGCGTGACCCGCAGCGGCTGCTGGTTGCCGGTGAGCCAGACGCTGGCCCGGCCCTCGGGATCGCTGCCCTGCAGCTCCATCGCATCAAGCTCCTCCTGGAGCTTCTGGGCGTCCTGCTGAATCTGCTGGGCCTTGCGGAAGGCCTCGGTCAGCTGTCCGAAGTTGGGAAGTCCGAAGCCGGCCATGCCAGGTGGTCAACGTTGCCAGCAGGCTAGAACCCCAAGCGTTTGACCTCCGGGTGCAGTTGCACGCCGCGGCCTTCCAGAACCCTTTGCTGAACCAGCCGGATCAGGGCGTCAATGTCGGCGGCGGTGGCGGAACCGGTGTTGACGATGAAATTGGCGTGGATCGGTGACACCTGGGCATCGCCGACGCTCAGCCCCTTGAGGCCGAGGGATTCGATCAGCTGGCCCGCCTTGAGCGGTTCTGGGTTGCGGAAGACGCTGCCGCAGCTGGGTTGCTGGTAGGGCTGGGTGCTGGTGCGGCTGTGCAGGTTGGCGCTGGTGCGGGCCGTGAGGGTGGCAGGGTCATGCCCTGGTTCCAGGCGGAACCGGGCCGAGAGCACCAGGAGCGGTTCGTCCTGCAGACGGCTGTGGCGGTAGGCGAAGGCCAGATCGGCGGCCTCCAGACGGAAGGGGGCCTCGGGCCGGCGGGGATCCAGCACCCACACCGAGTCCAGCCACTCCGCCGTGCAGCCCCCCTGGGCGCCGGCGTTCATCACCACGGCCCCACCCACTGTGCCGGGGATGCCCACGGCCCACTCCAGCCCCCGCAGGCCGCTCCGGGCGGCCTTGCGAGCCAGGGTGGGGATCGGTTCCCCCGCCTCCGCCTCCACCCAGCCCTCGGCCAGGTCCAGGCGGCTGCCCTGCAGGCGGCGGTTGCAGAGGGTGAGGCCGTCGAGGCCGCCATCGGCGATCAGCAGGTTGGAGCCGGCGCCGATGCAGCGGAAGGCAAGGCCTGCGGCCGCCGCCCAGGCGGCGTGGGCGATCAGGGCCTCCTGGTCGGCGGGTTCGGCGAACCAGGCGGCGGGCCCGCCCACCTTCCAGCTGGTGAACTCCCTTAGGGAGACCGAGGGGCGGGGCTGGCTGGACGGGGCCGCGACCATCCGCTCAGGCCACCAGTGCTGAAGGTCGTTCGTGCCCGTCCAGGGCCCCCAGGCGCTCCCAGAGGCTGTTGATGTCGCCGGCCCCCATGGCCAGCACCAGGTCGCCTGGGCCGGTGCCGCTGGCCACCAGCTGCGCCAGCGCCTCCATGCTGGCCGCCACCGCCACCGGCAGGTCGGGGGCGAGGGTCCGCACGGCTTCGGCCAGGGCCGGGCTGGAGATCCCCGCCATCGGTGCCTCTCCGGCGGCGTACAGCGGCGCCAGCAGCACCGCGTCGGCCTGGGTCAGGGCGGCGGCGAAGTCGTCCAGAAACTGGGCGGTGCGGGTGTAGCGATGGGGCTGGAACACCGCCACCAGCCGGAGGGGCACCAACGGCAGTGGGCTGCGGCCGCTCTCCACCATCAGCCGGGCCATGGCCAGGGTGGCGGCCACTTCGCTGGGGTGGTGGGCGTAGTCGTCGACGATGGCCCGCTCCTGCCAGAGGCCGCGGCAGTCGAAGCGGCGCCCGGGGGGGCGCAGGCCCGCCACCGCCAGTCGCAGGGCCTCGAAGGGCACGCCCTCGAGACGACAGGCCGCCATCGCCGCCACGGTGTTGCTCAGGTTGTGGCGGCCGGGCAGGGGCACCTCCAGGGTGCCGAGGGCCACCCCCTGCTCGTACCAGGTGGCCAGGGTGCCGTCACCCCGCTCCTCCAGGGGAATGGCGGCGAAATCCGCCGCCTCGCTGCTGCCGGTGGACCACCAGCTGGTGGCCTTGAAGTGCTCCCGCAGCACCGGGCAGTCCCCGTTGGCCAGCAGGGTCGTGCAGCCACTCGCGAAGCGCTGCAGGGTGGCCACCAGGGAGGCCAGGTCCGGGTAGTGGTCGGTGTGGTCAAGTTCGACGTTGGTGAGCAGCCCGAGCCGGGGTGTGAACTTCACCAGGGAGCCGTCCGATTCGTCGGCTTCCGCCACCAGCAACCGCCCCTGGCCATGGCGGCCGTTGCTGCCGAAGGCCGGCACGATGCCGCCGATCACGGCGGTGGGGTCTTCGCCGACGGCCTCCAGCAGGGTGGCGATCAACGTGCTGGTGGTGGTTTTGCCGTGACTGCCGGCCACGGCGATCGAGGCTTGGTCATTGATCAGGGCCGCCAGCACGTCCGAGCGGTGCACCACCGACAGCCCGCGCCGCCTGGCCTCGGCCAGCTCCTCGTTGGTGGCGGGCACTGCCGAGCTGATCACCACCATGGGGGCGCCTTCGGCCGCCATCACCGCGGCGATGGTGGCGGCGGTCTGCTCCTGAAACACCCGTACCCCAGCGGACCGCAGCCTCTCCAGCACTGGATTCGGGCGGGGATCGGAGCCGCTGACCAGGAAGCCCCGTTCCGCCAGGATCCCCGCCAGGGCAGACATGCCGATGCCACCGGCTCCGATGAAATGGAGCGGTTGACGGCGATCGAGCTTTGGGATCAAGGGGGACTCCTGGCCTTGCCGAAAATAACGTCAGGTCCGCCCTCCCCCCTTTGCGGGATACTGCGCTTTGCCGACCGTCCGATCCGGGGCCTGTGGCTGCGGGAAAGAGCAGGACCCCATTTCTGTATGATCGGCAGCCAAAATCCCCTCTTGCTAGCGGGTTCCACCGCTTTCTGCCATGACCTTGCGCGTTGCGATCAATGGATTTGGCCGAATCGGTCGGAATTTCATGCGCTGCTGGCTCAGCCGTGGTGAGAACACCGGCATCGAAGTGGTCGGTCTGAACGACACGTCCGATCCGAAGACCAACGCTCACCTGCTCCAGTACGACACGATGCTCGGCCACATCCGCAACGCGGAAGTGAGCTACACCGACGACACCATTGTCGTCAATGGCAAGCCGATCAAATGCTTCTCCGATCGCAATCCCCTCAACCTCCCCTGGAAGGAGTGGGGCGTGGATCTGGTGATCGAAGCCACCGGTGTTTTCATTGATCAGAAAGGGGCCGGTAAGCACATCGAAGCCGGCGCCAGCAAGGTGCTGATCACGGCTCCGGGCAAGGGCGAAGGTGTCGGCACCTTCGTGATTGGCGTGAATGCCGACCAGTACCGGCACGAGGATTACGACATCATCAGCAACGCCAGCTGCACCACCAACTGCATGGCGCCGCTCGTCAAGGTTCTCGACCAGAGCTTTGGGATCGTCAAGGGGATGATGACCACCACCCACAGCTACACCGGTGACCAGCGCATCCTCGATGCCAGCCATCGCGACCTGCGCCGTGCCCGTGCCGCTGCGGTCAACATCGTTCCCACCTCCACCGGTGCCGCCACGGCCGTGGCGCTCGTCTACCCGCCGATGAAGGGCAAGCTCAACGGCATCGCTTTGCGCGTTCCCACCCCCAACGTTTCGGTGGTCGACCTCGTCCTCGAAGTCAGCCGCGGCACCACCAAGGAGGAGGTCAATTCTGTTCTTCAGGAAGCCTCCAAGAACGGGATGAAAGGGATCATCAAGTACTGCGATCTTCCTCTGGTTTCCACCGACCACGCCGGCACCGATGAATCCACGATCGTGGATGCCGACCTCACCCTGGTGATGGGCGAGAACATGGTCAAAGTGATTGCCTGGTATGACAACGAGTGGGGCTACAGCCAGCGCGTCGTCGATCTGGCCGAAGTGGTCGCCCGCAACTGGAAGTGAGCTGCAGGCCCGATTCAGCCGAAGTGCTGGAAGCTGGCTGACGGGGCGGGGATCGCTTCCCCCCCGTCCGACCAGACCAGGGGGCCCTCCGGTAGGGGGCTCTCCATGTGGCCGATGCAACGGGTTCCTGGCAGCTGCTCCACCAGCGCTGCCGCCCAGGTCGGCTCCAGTGCCAGCACCAGCTCGAAATCCTCGCCCCCCCAGAGGCACCAGTCTTCGGCGGCGGCCAGGCCCTCCAGCTCCGGGGCCAGGGGAAGGGTTTGGCGCTTGATCAGGGCTGTGCAGCCACTGGCCAGCGCCAGGCAGCTCGCCGCCGCCGCCAGACCGTCGCTGCTGTCGCAGCCAGCCACGCGCCAGGGCAGCCCCACGGGCCGGCTGACGCCCAGGGCCACCACAGCATCGAAGCGGGGCACGGGCCGCCGGTGGGCACGAATGGCCCGCTCCTGCACGGCCGGCGCCAAAGCCGGTAGGGCCTCGCCCCGCAGCACCGCCAGGCCCAGGCGGCTCAGACCATGGGCGCCGGTGCACACCAGCTGATCGCCCGGTTGGGCGTCGCGGCGGCGGATCGGCCCGCCGTGGTCGACCGGGAGCCTGCCGATCGCGGTGATCGCCAGTAGCCGCTGGCGGCCGCCGCTGCAGTCGCCCCCCAGCAGCACGCCCCCATGGGCGCCCAGCAGCTGCGTCAGGCCGGCGTAGGCCTCCTCCACCCACTGCCAGGGGGTGTCCCCCGGGGCCACCAGACCCACGGTGAGCCCCACGGCATCACGGCAGCCCATGGCCGCCAGGTCGGAGAGGTTGGCGGCGGCGGCCCGCCAGCCCACATCCCAGGCGCCCATCGTGGCGGCGCTGAAATGGACGTCCTCCACCAGCACGTCCGTGTTCAGCACCAGCTGAAGATCCCCCCCGCCGGTCGGGCCGAGCAGGGCCGGACCCAGCAGGGCGGCATCGTCGCCGAACTGGCCCAGGGGGGCGAAGGCGCCGAGGCACCGGATCAGCTCCGTTTCTCCCAGCTCCGCCAGGGTTGGCCCCTCAGGCATGGGGGCGCAGGTTGTCGGCTCCTTCGATCACCGTCGCCTTGACGATGCCGTCATCGGCGGTGAGCTCCTCGAGCACATCCAGACCATCCACCACGTAGCCGAAGGCGGCATAGCGCCCATCGATCAGGTTGAGGCCGGCGGGTGTGAGTTCCGGCTCAAACAGGAACAGGAAGAACTGGGAGGAGCCGTCGCCCAGGGCTTCGTCGGAGTGGGCCCATCCCAGGGTCCCCTTGCTGGCGAAGGGCAGCACCGGTTCGGCCTTGAACATCCCCAGGTCCTCGAAGGTCTGGTTGTAGAAGGGGGCTTCTTCGCCGGGCACCTTGATCTCCAGGGGCACCTGGCGTTCCTGCTTGGTGGCCGGATCCACGTAGCCCGTCAGCGGGCCGGCGGGATCACCGGTCTGCAGCACGTAAAAGTCTTCGGCGCGGTTGAAGGGCAGGCCGTCGTAGAAGCCGCGCTGGGCCAGATCGACGAAGGCGCCGGCGGTGAGGGGCGCGTTGTAACCGTCCACGACGGTGATCAGGTCGCCTTTGGTGGTGGTCAGCCGCACGCTGGCGCGGCCGAGCAGCCGCGGCAGTGCATCGAACTCAGACGGGATGGCGAAGGGGAACTCCCCCACCAGCAGACCTTCGGCGCGGCCGATGGCGGCCAGGGCTTCCCGGCGGGCCGCCAGGAACCCGTCCCGGTCCTGGGCTTCGCCGGCGGCGGCCAGATCCTGCAGATGGGTGGCGGCGTCGGTGAGCAGGGCCTCGGCGGTGGCCCGGTCGGCGGGCTCGAAGCTGGCCAGGATCCGCTCCCGGCTGTTGCCCAGCTGGGACTCGGCCCGGCGCACGGAGCCGGTGAGGCTGGTCCAGCGCTTGGCCCGCAGGTCGTCGCTGGTGTCCTCCAGCCGGTGCTGCAGCTTCTGAAGATCGCCCTGGTCGATGGGCAGGGCGTTACGCAGCAGGGCGGTGGGGTCGCTGACGGCGTTGCCCTGGGGCAGGTAGGCCCAGGCGGCGGGGACCGCCAGCAGCAGGGTGAGCAGGAGGGCCAGGCTGGCCCCCAGCGTGGTGGTGAACCCGATGGGCCTGCGTCGCCGGTCCATGCTTCCCTTGTGACTGCCTGGACTTTGGCACAAACGGCCCTGGCCTCCCCTGCCACGGCTCGCAGGCGTGCCTGTAGCCAGACGTACAATCCCCCGATCCGATCCGCCGGAATGATCTCCAGCAACGACTTTCGTACCGGCACAACCATCGAACTGGATGGCCAGGTCTGGCGCGTTGTCGAGTTCCTGCACGTCAAGCCCGGCAAGGGCTCGGCCTTCGTGCGCACCAAGCTCAAGGGCGTGCAGAGCGGCAACGTGGTGGAGAAGACCTTCCGCGCCGGGGAGACCATGCCCCAGGCCCAGCTGGAGAAGGCGACGCTCCAGCACACTTACATGGAAGGCGACGATTACGTCTTCATGGACATGGCCTCCTACGAGGAGACCCGTCTGACCGCCAAGCAGATCGGTGACGGACGCAAATACCTCAAGGAAGGCATGGAGGTGAGCGTGGTCTCCTGGAACGGCAAGCCCCTTGAGGTGGAGCTGCCCAATTCGGTGGTGCTCGAAGTCACCCAGACCGATCCCGGCGTCAAGGGCGACACCGCCACCGGCGGCACCAAGCCCGCCATTGTCGAGACCGGCGCCCAGGTGATGGTGCCCCTGTTCATCACCATCGGCGAGAAGATCAAGGTCGACACCCGTACCGACAGTTATCTGGGCCGGGAGTCCTGATCGCCATGCAGCTCGATCACGACCAACTGCGCCAGTTGCTGGCCCTGCTCGGGGACAGCGACATCCAGGAGCTCAAGCTCGAAGGCGACGATTTCCGACTGGAGGTGCGCCGCAACCTGCCGTCGCCGGCACCGGCGACGGTCACCATGGTGCAGGCCCCGGCCGGGCCGGCTCCGCTCGCCCCCATGCCCGTCGCCCCGGTGGGTGCCGCCCCCGGTCCCTCGGCGCCACCGCCACCGGCCGCCTCGGTGAGGAGCGACCTTCAGGCCGTCACCGCCCCGATGGTGGGCACGTTCTACCGCTCCTCGGCACCGGGTGAGGCCCCCTTTGTGGAGGTTGGCAGCCGCATCAGCGCCGGCCAGCCGGTCTGCATCCTCGAAGCCATGAAGCTGATGAACGAGCTGGAGTGTGAGTTCAGCGGCGAAGTGGTGGAGATCCTGGTGGAGAACGGCACCCCGGTGGAATTCGGTCAGGTGCTGATGCGGATCAAGGCGGCCTAGCCCAGCTCCCAGGCGGTGCGGATCGCCGCCGCCATGCTGTCGGCCCGGGCCACGCCCCGGCCGGCGATTCCGAAGGCGGTGCCGTGGTCGGGGGAGGTGCGCAGGAAGGGCAGCCCCAGGGTGGTGTTGACGGCGGCGTCGAAGGCCAGCAGCTTCACGGGGATCAGACCCTGATCGTGATAGAGCGCCAGATAGCCGTCCGCCCCGGCGCCTTCTCCTTTCCAGGCCGCTGCCGCCTCCAACCAGCAGGTGTCCGGCGGCACGGGCCCCTCCAGCCGCACCTCCGGATGCAGGCTCTGCCACCGCTGCAGGGTGGCGATCAGCCAGTCCTGCTCCTCCCGGCCCAGATGCCCCCCTTCGCCGGCATGGGGGTTGAGGCCGGCCACCACCAGCCGTGGCTGGCCCTCGAACCGACGGCAGAAGGCCAGCAGGGCCTCCAATCGCCGGCTCACCAGCTCCGGAGTGAGCCGGCCGCTCACCTCGGCCAGGGGGATGTGGGTGGTGGCCAGCAGGGTGTTGAGCCGCCAGCCGCCGCCGGGCGCCAGGGCGGTGAACAGCATGCCGGCGTCGGTGCTGCCGGTGAGTTCCGCCAGCCGCTCCGTCTGGCCGGGATAGGCATGGCCGGCTGCCTGCCAGCTGGCCTTGGCGATCGGGGCGGTCACCAGGGTCCGGCCGCCGCCGGCCGCCACCAGCGCCACGGCCCGGGTCAGCCAGGCGAAACTCGCGGCGCCGGCGGCAGCGCTGCTGACCCCCGGGACGACCGGCTGCTCCAGCGGCACGTCCTCCAGGCTGAAGTCGTCGGGGTCGGCCAGGGGCGTGTTGCTGCACGCCAGCAATCGACGGTGGCAGTCGCGCAGCCAGCGGCCGCAGCCCACCAGCACCACCTCCTGGCCGGCGGGGCGCGGCTGGGCGAGGGCCTTGAGGGTCACCTCGGCGCCGATGCCGGCGGGATCCCCCAGGGCGATGACAAGGCGATCCGCTGTAGTTTTCATGCGATCGGGGGTTGTCGGGGTCGGTCCATGGTCCGCTTGCTGCTACTGGGTGCGCTGCTGCTGGGGGGAGGGGTCGCTTTCCGCAACGAATGGGTCGTGGTGGACTGGCAGAAGATGGGCAAGGACACGGGAATCTCCAAGCTGATCGACCCCTCGATCTTCGGCGCTCAGAAGAAGTCCTCTGAACAAGACGACAAGCCCTCCCGGTAGGTGGGATAGAGCAGGCGGTAGCCGAGATCCTCCCGGAGCCTTCGGCTGCTGGTGCGTCGATTCTCGCTCCAGAAGCTGCGGGCCATCGGTCCCATGCTGGGCGCCACGTCGGCGTAGCGCTGCACGTCCGGCAGCTTGCAGCCCAGCAGGTGGGCGGCCAGGCCCAGGATCTCGCTGGAGGGGCACGGGAAGGTGTCCGCCAGGATCAGGGTGTCGGGTCTGGCCTGGGGCGGCAGGGCGATGGTGTGCAGCACAGCCCCGACGATGTCGTCGACATGTACCCGGGAGAACACCTGGCCGGGCTTGTGGATCAGCCGCGCCGTGCCGTTGCGCAGGTTCAGCATCGGATTGCGGCCGGGGCCGTAGATGGCCGGCAGGCGCAGCAGCTGCACCGGCAGGCCGCTGCGGCGCCAGGCCTGCTCACAGGCCAGCCGGGCCTGGCTGCGCTCCAGCAGCGGCCGGGTGGGACTCGTCTCGTCCACCCAGGCACCATCGGTGTCGCCGTAGACCCCGGTGGTGGAGAGGTAGCCCACCCAGGCGGGATCGAGGCGCCGCAACTGGGCCTCCAGCGACTCGAGCACCGGATCCCGGCCGCCGGCATTGGGCGGGATCGTCACCAGCACATGGCTCACCCCGGCCAGGTCCGCCGGGGTGGGCAGTGCCCCCTGGTCGGGATCGAAGTGCAGCCAGCCCGGCTCGTTGGCGCTTGGGGAGGGCTGGCGGTGGGTGAGCAGCACCGGCACGCCGGCCGCCTCCAGCGCCTGGGCCACACGCCGCCCGGTGTAGCCCCCGCCGAGCACCAGCAGCCGGCCGATGGCAGCGGCGGCAGCGGCAAGGGCCGGGTGGTCGATCCGATCGGTAACGGCCACCGGGTTGACAGATTCCATCGACATCAGTACATCTGTATCACTGTCTGATCCCCATCCCGTGACCACCTCCTCGTTCCAGGCCAGTCTCCCTGTCGGCCTCGCACCGGCGCCTACCACGGGCCGTCCCCACAGCCGCCCCCTCCCCAGTGGCGGCGGCAACCGCCTGGGCTCGATGCCCCGGGCCCGGACCACCACGCCCCTGCTGCTGGCGGTTGGGCTGGTGCTCGGGGCCGTGCTGCTGGCGCCGGAGCAGCCCCGCGATCAGGAGGCTATCTGCCACCGCCACAACGGCGTGGAGGCCTGCCGGGTCTGGTGAGTCACTTCGGCCTCGGCCGCCGTGGCTGTCTCCGCTTCAACGGGCGCCACCCATTGCAGCAGCCGCAGTGCCAGGCGCAGGTCACCATCGGTCCAGGCCCGCAGGGCCATCGCCCGGCGCGGGTCGTAGAAGGGCTGGCTTCGGTACCAGGTGAAGGCATCGCTGTCGCCCTTGCGGCCGTTGCAGCCCAGGCAGGCCGGCACACAGTTTTCGGTGATGCTCTGGCCGCCGCGGCTCAGCGGATGCACGTGGTCGATGGATTCGGAGGCCTCGCCGCAATAGAGGCACCGACGGCCGGTCATCCGGTGCAGCGACTGTCGCCATCGTCGCGCTCGCAGCTTGGGGCAGAGATCTTCGAGAAAGACTCCATCCCTGGCCTGCATCAGCGCGCCTCGGTTGGCGGAAGTTTGCCCTCAGCGCCCCGGCTGTCAATGTGTTCTTGATTGCTTTTTGCCGCATTGGCCACCCCCCTGGTGCAGATGCGCCTGGGCGCCTCGGGTCTGATCGAAGTTGTCAGTCCCTTCGATGCGGTGACCCAGGCGCACCTGCGGGCGATCCGCCCCCGCGGGCAGTGGCTCAGCCGACGCGGCTGCTGGCAGTTTCCCCTCGAGGCGGCCGCCGCGTTGCAGCAGCAGTGCGCCGGCCGCTTTCCGGTCACACCGGAGTTGGAGCAGTGGTTCGCCTGGCTGTCGCAGCCCCTGCCGCCCCTGCCCCCGCACCGGGCCCTGGTGGCGGCGGCCGCCGCCGAGGAGGACATGCCCGATGGCCGCCGGTTGTTCCGCCATCAGCGGCAGGCGGTGCGCTGGTTGCTGGCCCGGCGCGGGGCTGTGCTGGCCGATGCGATGGGCCTCGGCAAGACCCTCAGTGCCCTGGTGGCCGGCCGTGCCCTGGTGCGCCTGGCCGACTGCCGGCTGGTGGTGGTGGCCCCGGCGGGGCTGCATCATCACTGGCGGCAGGAGGCGGCGGGGCTGGGTCTGCGGCTGGAGCTGCACAGCTGGGCCCGGTTGCCTGCCGAGCTGCCGGACGCCGGCACGGTGTTGATCGCCGATGAGGCCCACTTCGCCCAGACGATCCACGCCGCCCGCACCCAGGCGTTCCTGCGGCTGGCCCGCCATCCACGCCTGCGGGCGATCTGGCTGCTCACCGGTACGCCGATGAAGAATGGCCGGCCGGTCCAGCTGTTTCCCCTGCTGGCGGCCATCGGCCACCCCCTGGGAGCCGACCAGCGCCACTTTGAGGAGCGCTACTGCCAGGGGCACTGGCGCGAGCAGGGGGGGCGGCGGATCTGGCAGGCCAGCGGCGCCAGCCAGCTGGAGGAGCTGCAGCGGTTGGTGCGGCCCCTGGTGCTGCATCGGCGTAAGGGGCAGTGCCTCGACCTGCCGCCCAAGCAGCGGCTGGAGCGGCCCGTGAGCCTCGACGCCGCCGAGGCCGTGGCCTTCGAGCGGGCCCTGCAGGAGCGGATCGACGACTACCGCCGCCGGGCCTGGGCCGGTGAGGTGCGCCGCGATGCCGAAGCCCTGGCCGTGTTCACGGCCCTGCGCCAGATCGCTTCGCGCCACAAGCTGGCCGCCACCTCCGAACTGGTCGCCGACCTGCGGGACCGTGGCGAAGCGGTGGTGGTGTTCACGGCCTTCGTGGCCACCGCCCTGGCCCTGCACCGGCAGATCGGCCACGGTGACGACGGGGGGCCCCTGGTCGGCGCCGTGCCCCCGGCCCAGCGGCAGAGGCTGGTGGATGCCTTTCAGTCGGGGCGCAGCCCCGTGCTGATCGCCACTTACGGCACCGGGGGCCTGGGGTTCACCCTGCACCGGGCCAGGCACGTGGTGCTGGTCGAACGGCCCTGGACCCCGGGCGACGCCGAGCAGGCCGAAGACCGCTGCCACCGGATCGGCATGGGCGCCGCGCTCACCAGCCACTGGCTGCAACTGGGCGTCGCCGATCGACTGGTGGACGACCTGATCGCCAGCAAGGCCGAACGGATTTCCCTGCTGCTGCAGCGCCAGCGGGCCCTGCCGGCGCTGGTGCGCCAGTGGCTCGACAGCGTCTAGGGCGGCGTGACTCAGCCCCCCGCCTTGGCGGGTTCCTCCTCGGTGCAGCTGCGCTGCCGCACCTCCAGGTCCTGGCGCAGGATCGGATCCAGCTTGCCCTTGGGCGCCGCGGCGGCCAGGGTGGTGGCCTGGGCGATGTCCCGGCAGGCGGCGGCGGTGTTCCCGGCCAGGGTGTGCAGCAGGAAGCGTTCGTTCAGGGGGCCGGGATCCTTCGGGAAGGCCGCCACCACCTTGTCGCACTGCTGCAGCGCGCTGGGCAGGTCCTCCAGCTTCACGGTGCGCAGGCAGTCCTCGCGGGTGATCGGTCGCTGGGGAAGGGGCTGCTCGACGCAGCCGCCGAGCACCAGGGCCAGCAGCAGCACAAGGGGCGGTCGCCGCTGGCGCGCGGTGGGGGCGTGCACGCCGGCCCGCTCAGTTGTAACGCTCACTCCGGGTCATGCCGCTGCCACCAGCCTTACCACCGCCGACGACCGAGATGGCGGTGGGGCTGGGTTCGGGGCTGGTCGCGGAGCTGCTGGGGGTGCGCGGCGCATACAGATCGCCCAGGAACCGGCCGCAATCGGGGAAGGTGCCGGGGTTCTGAACCACGGCCTCGGTGATCATCACCGCGGCATGTTCAGGGGAGGTCTTGAACAGACCGGCGCTCTGGCGCTTGATCAGGGCATAGGAGGCCGTCCAGCTGACTTCGTGGACGTTGCCGTTGTTGCGCATGAAGCAGTACACCTGGGCGCCCTTGCCCCCGGGCCCCTCGATGTCATTGCCGGCGCGGGCGCTCTGTGCTGTGCCGGCGGTGGCGAGCAGGCCGGCTGCCGCCGCCAGGACGAGGGGGCCCAGTCGGCGAAGGAGAAAGTGGCGTGTGGCCATCGGACCGCAAGGGAAGAACGAGGTGGCCCAACGTATCGACCCCTGCGCGGCTGTCCAGGGTGGTCAGCCGCCCGGCGGGGCGGCGGCGGCGGGGAGCACCAGCTTCACCACCAGCGGCAGGATCACCAGCACGGTGATCAGCCGCACCGCATGCAGGCTGGCCACGGCCGCCCCGACGCCGAACTCCGCCCCGACCAGGCTCATGCCGCTGATGCCCCCCGGGGCCGCCCCCAGCAGGGCCACCACCGGGTCGACGCCCATCAGGCGGCTGCAGCCAAAGCCCACCACCAGACCGGTGACCACCAGGGTGACCGTGATCAGCAGCGCGGGCCGCCACAGCTGGCGCAGCTCCAGCAGGGCCGTGCCGGTGAGGCCCGTGCCGATCACCGTGCCGATGCCGATTTCCAGCAGGGTGCGGGACCCGACCGGCCACTGGGCCACCTCGAGCCGTCCGGTCACGCTGACCAGGGCGGCCCCCAGCAGGGCCCCGGCCAGCGGCGCCGCCGGGATGCCGGTGCGCAGGGCCAGCAGGCCGCCGGTGAGTCCCGCCATCAGATACAGCAACAGATGCCAGGGCTGGTGCATCGTCATGGAGCCCGATCAACAGGGCCCACTCTGGGAGATCGCTGCCGCTGATGCTTGAGGCGGCCGTCCGGGTGTGTTGTCATGCGGCACAGCCCCGTTGCTTTCCCCGCCATGGCCCCCGCCTCGGTGTCGTTCCGCATCAGCCGCAATGCTGAAGATCTCGCCGAAACCATCCATGCCCTTTCCCAGCGCCTGGTGACCCTGGAGCAGCGTCTGGCGGCGATGGAACTTCAGGCGTCGAACCAGGCCCGCCCGGAGCCGGAAGAACTGGCCAGCCTCGACAACGTCGAGCGTCTGCTGCAGGACTGCCGCCATCTGCTGGAGATCGGCGTCAGCTCCGAGGCACCCCCTGTGGTCGCCAGCATCGACGACGTTCCCTACCCTTCCGCCGCCTGAGGCCGCGCATCCCCCTGGTCAGGGGTGTCAAAATGAAAAGAAAGGTGGTCATGGCCTTCCCCACTTCCCCTTACCAGTCTTCTTCCAACAACCTGCATGGGCAAGGTGCCGCCTCTCGCGCGGCCATCCCTGCCCCCCACTGCCAGTTACGCCGCCACTCCCAGGAGGAAGGTGATCACCAGCTCGAGAAGCTGGAGTTCGCCCTCGCCGTTGCCCTCACCCGCGGCGATCAGCAGCGCTCCGACCAGCTGCGCTCCCAGATCGCAGCCCTGGGTGGGAATCAGGAAGAACCGGGCACCTGAACAGCCCGGGCGACAACCATGGGGGGGAGATCATTCAAAACCTCCCCAATCATTTCTTTTTTGTGCCAGAGGCCTCCTGATGGCTCTGGACCATATGTTGTGCAGTAAGATCCCAAAACGAAGGGGACTGTTGGATGCCAACGGACCCGTTGTGAATGTCTTTGATAGTGCGACATCCTCGCCGGCCATGATTGTCTTCAACCCGACTGCCCCCGTCACCTTGACGCTGGACCCTCCACTGCGTGCAAGGTCCAGCGTCTCGCCGCTGTCCGATCCCACCGCTCGCCAGCGCCTGCTGCTCCAGGCGGCCACCCTCAACGAACAGGCGCGTGCGGCGGCCACCGGAGGTGATCTGGAAGGCTCGGCGCGGGCGATCCTGGAGGCCCTTGATTGTGAGCGGCGTGCCGGTGGCCTTGGTCTGCAGGTGCTCCAGCTGATCAAGCCTCGCGCCTGAGCGCGCTTGTTCAGCCCCTTGGAGGCATCGCTCTTGCCCACGTTGTCGGGCGGGAGAACCACCTGTGCATCCGTTGGCGCCGCCACACCACCACAAGGGCCGGCCGTTTTGCCCCGGTACCGCCAATGGAGCTGAATGGGGCTCCTGAGCAACATCGACGCGAGTTTCAATCGATTGGAGTGCAAGCAGAGACAGGGCCTTAATCGGTGTCACAGCGACGTCTTGGCTCGTGCTGCTTGATGCAGACCATGAGGAAAGTCCGCAAGCTCGCTGCTTTTCAAGTCTTCTTTTTGTTAAGGCTTTGCCAAGCGGGTGACCGGATTCGAACCGGCGACGTTCAGCTTGGGAAGCTGACATTCTACCACTGAATTACACCCGCATTTGATCACACTAGCAAGGCTCTGGGCGGCTTTCGGGCGCCCAGAGCCACTGCACCGCCTGTCAGGGCTTGCTGGGGGCCGCTGGAGCCGGCTCCTCGCACTGCACCGCCGCGGAGAGCGCCCTGCGGGCGGCAATCACGGCCAGGGCCTTGGGCTTCAGCTCATTGGCGGCCTGTTCAAGCGTCTGTGTCTTGTTGGCGGAGGCTGTGGCCACCTCCCCACGGAAGCCTTCAAGCACCTTGCGGAAGGCCTCCACCCGCAGTTTCTGCAGCTGGTTCTCCGAGGTCTGCAGGGCCGCGATCGACTGCTCCAGCTTCTGCTGGGCCGCCTTGGCTTCACCCACGGTGGAGGTGGGTGTCAGGGCGGCCACCTGCTCCAGGGCCTGATTCACCGTGGTCAGCTCGGTGCAGATCCTGGCTTCGGTCTTCTTGGTCTGCTGGGAAAGGTCGGCGCGCTGGCAACCGGCCGTCGCCAGACCCAGGCAGAGGGCGGCAGCAAGGGGAAGGTGCCTGTGGGCAGCAAGGTTCATGGCGTCAAAAGCGTCCACCATGAACCTAATTCGGCCCTCGCCACCCCGCCGTCTGGGCGTTCAGCCGGCCAGGGCCGCCGCCGCCGCCGCCACGCCAGCTCCGGTGGGCACCTTGGCCAGGCCCAGGTCCTGCAGGGTGGCCTCGATGGCCGCCACGGCGGTGAGCACGTCGCGGTCGCAGACGAAGCCCAGGTGGCCGATGCGGAACACCTTGCCCTTGAGGTGGTCCTGGCCGCCGGCCAGCAGGATGTCGAAACGCTCCTTGACGTGCTTGCGCAGGACCTCGGCATCGATGCCTTCCGGGGCCACCGCCGTGATCGCCGGGCTGCCATGGCCCTCGGCCGCGTAGAGCGGCAGGCCGATCGCCTTCATCGCCGCCTGGGTGGCGCGCCGATGGCGATCGTGGCGGGCGAAGATCGCCTGCAGGCCCTCCTTCTGCATCATCCCCAGGGCGGCCTCAAGGGCGAAGTAGAGATTGATCGCCGGAGTGAACGGGTTGCTGTCGTCGTCGGCGGCTTTGCGGTACTTGCCCAGATCCAGATAGAACTTGGGCAGATCGGAGCGCTCGTAGGCCGTCCAGGCCCGCTCGCTCATGGCCACGAAGCTCAGGCCGGGCGGCATCATGTAGCCCTTCTGGGAGCCGGAGCCCACCACGTCCACGCCCCAGGCGTCCATGGGCACGTCGCAGGCCCCCAGGCTGGTGACGCAGTCGGCGATCGTGAGCGCCGTGCCGTGGGCTTTCACATGGCCGGCGATGGCCTGCAGGTCGTTGATCACCCCGGTGGAGGTTTCCGAGTGGGTGAGGATCACGCCCCGGATCTCCTTGGCGGTGTCGGCCTCAAGGGCGGCGCGGAAGGCCTCCGGATCGAGGGGCTGGCCCCATTCCGCCTTGATCACCTCGACGCGCAGCCCGTAGGCCTTCGCCACCTTCACCCAGCGTTCGCCGAACTTGCCGTTGTCGCCGCAGAGCACCTTGTCGCCGCGGCTGAGGGTGTTCACGATCGCCGCCTCCATCGCCGCGGTGCCGCTGCCGGTGAGCACCAGCACGTGGCCCTTGGTCTGGTGCAGCCACTGCAGCTGCTCGGTGGTACGCCGCACGATCTTCTGGAAATCGCCGCTGCGGTGGCCGATCGGATGGCGGGCCATGGCCTGCAGGACGGTCTCCGGCACCGGGGTGGGGCCGGGGATCATCAGAGTGAGCTTGTCCTGCATGAGCGGTGGGGAATGAAGGAGCGCGGGCCCGGCGAAGGCAAGGCGATCGACCACCATAAAAAACAGCGTTCCCGCCGGCCATCGATTCCCTGCGCCCCCCCTCCGCGCCCCCGCGGGGATTCACCCTGCCGGTGTGGCTGGCGGCGGCGGCCCGCGCCGCCCTCGGGGCTTTGCAAGGGGAGCCCTTCAACGCCGCCGTGCCCCTGGAACTCCTGCAGCCGCAGGGGGTGGTAGCGATCCCGGTGCGGGCCGCCGCGCCGCTGGGGGATGGTCTGGCCCTGGGGGAGAGCTGCTGTGATCCGGGCGAGGGGCTGGACCTCACCCGTGGGCTGGTGGTCTGGGTGCTGGCCCGCTGGCTCCCCGGCGACGGGCCCTGGCTCCAGCTGGAGCCAGGCGAGGGGGTGGGGGTCCACGCGGCGACCGGGGAGGCCTGCCTCTCTGCCTATGCCCAGCAGCTGCTGGAGGCGAACCTGCGACCCCTGCTGCCGGCCGGCCGCCGACTGGGGCTCACCCTGGTGCTCCCCGACGGCCGCCGTCTGGCGGAGCGCACCAGCAATGCGGCTTTCGGGGTGGTGGAGGGGCTGGCCCTGATCGGCACCCAGGCCGAGGTGCAGGCGGGCGCCGATCCGGACCAGCTCAGCCGCACCCTGGCCGAGCTGGCCGGGCGGGTGGCCGCGCCGGGATTCGACGGCGACCTGGTGCTGGTGATCGGCGAGAACGGTCTCGATCTGGCCCCGCGGCTGGGACTGCCGCCGCAGCTGCTGCTCAAGGCGGGCAACTGGCTCGGGCCGGTGCTGGTGGCGGCCGCCGAAGCGGGGGTGCAACGGCTGCTGCTGTTCGGCTACCAGGGCAAGCTGATCAAGCTGGCCGGCGGCATCTTCCACACCCACCACCACCTGGCCGATGGCCGCGCCGAGGTGCTCACCGCCCTGGCCGCCCTGGAGGGGGCCACCGGATCCACGCTCGAAGCCCTGCATGGGGCCGCCACGGTGGAGGCCGCCCTGGCTGGCCTGGAGCAGCACGATCCCGACCTGGCCGCGCGCCTGCGGGCGCGCATCGCCGCCAGCATCGAAAGTCGTTGCCAGGCCTACCTGGCCAGCCATGGCGCCCCGCCGGTCGCGGTGGGGGCTGCCCTGTTCGACCGCGGCCGCCAGGTGAGGGTCTGCGGTCCGGTGGGGGTGGAGCTGATGGAGCGTTTCAGGGGCGCGACCTAGGGTGCAGGCACCGATACCGGGCCCTGGCCCTGCCCGCCTTCGAGCCGATGTCCCAAACGCCGCAGACCGCTCCATCGGGTTCGGATCGGGACCATGCCAGCGGTTCCAGCCGTCCCCCGGCCATCGTCATCCTGGATTTCGGTTCCCAGTACTCCGAGTTGATTGCCCGCCGGGTGCGGGAAACGGAGGTGTTCTCCCTGGTGATGGGCTACGCCACCACCGCCGCGGAACTCAAGGCCCTGGCTCCGAAAGGGATCATCCTCAGCGGGGGGCCGAGCTCTGTGTACGAAGAGGGTGCGCCCTCCTGCGACCCGGGCCTCTGGGAGCTGGGTATCCCTGTGTTGGGGGTCTGCTACGGCATGCAGCTGATGGTGCAGCAACTGGGCGGATCGGTGGTCGCGGCCGGCCGGGCTGAATACGGCAAGGCGCCGCTCCATGTCGACGACCCGGTCGATCTGCTCACCAACGTCGCCAGTGGCTCGACGATGTGGATGAGCCATGGTGATTCGGTGGAGGCGCTGCCGGACGGCTTCGTGCGCCTCGCCCACACCGACAACACCCCCGAGGCTGCGGTGGCCGACCATGCCCGCCGCCTGTACGGGGTGCAGTTCCATCCCGAGGTGGTGCATTCCACCTGCGGCATGGTGATGATCCGCAACTTCGTTTATCACATCTGCGGCTGCATCCCCGACTGGACCACGGCCGCCTTCATCGACGAGGCCATCGGCGAGGTGCGCGCCCAGGTGGGCGAGAAGCGGGTGCTGCTGGCCCTCTCGGGCGGGGTCGATTCCTCCACCCTGGCCTTCCTGCTGCACCAGGCAATCGGTGATCGCCTCACCTGCATGTTCATCGACCAGGGCTTCATGCGCAAAGGCGAGCCGGAGTTCCTGATGGAGTTCTTCGATCACCAGTTCCACATCAACGTGGAATACATCAATGCCCGTGAACGCTTCATCTCCAAGCTCGCCGGCATCACCGACCCGGAAGAGAAGCGCAAAATCATCGGCACCGAGTTCATCCGGGTGTTCGAGGAGGAAAGCCGCCGCCTCGGCCCCTTCGACTATCTGGCCCAGGGCACGCTGTATCCGGATGTGATCGAATCGGCCGGCACCAACGTCGACCCCAAGACCGGCGAACGGGTGGCGGTGAAGATCAAGAGCCACCACAACGTGGGCGGCCTGCCCAAGGATCTGCAGTTCAAGCTGGTGGAACCGCTGCGCCGCCTGTTCAAGGATGAGGTGCGCAAGGTGGGCCGCAGCCTGGGGCTGCCCCAGGAGATCGTCGGGCGCCACCCGTTCCCGGGCCCCGGCCTGGCGATCCGCATCCTGGGGGAGGTCACCGACGACAAGCTCGACATCCTGCGGGACGCCGATCTGATCGTGCGCGAGGAGGTGCGAGACGCCGGCCTTTACGACGAGATCTGGCAAGCCTTCGCCGTGCTGCTGCCGGTGCGCAGCGTCGGGGTGATGGGTGACAAGCGCACCTACGCCTATCCGATCGTGCTGCGCTGCGTTTCCTCCGAGGACGGCATGACCGCCGACTGGTCGCGCCTGCCCTACGACCTGCTGGAGCTGATCTCCAACCGCATCGTCAACGAGGTGCGGGGGGTGAACCGGGTGGTGCTCGACATCACCAGCAAGCCCCCCGGCACGATCGAGTGGGAGTAGGCGGGTCCCCAGGCTGGCCCCAGGGGGCCAACTTCGATAACGTCGGCGCCCGGCCTTTGCTCCGTGCCTTCCGTCTCCCCCGTCGTCGCTGGCAGCCCTGCCGGGGCTGAGCACGACCCCCAGCTGCACCGCCGTCTGCAGCAGGACAGCATCCTGCTGGCCGGCAAGACCGTTTTCCTCAATCCCTTCCTTTACTGGCGTCGGTTCGATGCCAACACCGACCGCTGGCTGCGGGAGCCCGGCCAGCTGCCGGAGGAGCAGATCCTCAGCAACCGCCTGCGCTTCTATCCCGAACTCGACTGGGAGGGGCTGGATCCTGCTGACCTGGCGGTGAAGGAGGGGGCGGTGGAGATGTTTCTCAAGAGCCTGGAGCTGATCAGCACCTTCAACCCCGACCTCAGCGCCGGCCACCTGCTGGAGGTGGAGCGCAAGATGGCCGTCACCAAGAAGAAGGCCTTCGAGCGCTGGGTGGCACGGGCCCTCGACCGGCGCGGCAAGGAAAGCCTGCGGGAGCGGCGCCGCTTCGACCGTGACCGCCTGCTGCGGGGCTGGATGGAGTGGCTCTCCCTCGAGGGCACCCGCCAGGCGCTGCTGCCCTTCAGCGTCCTGCTGGTGCTGGCCGTCGCCGGTGGCTGGTGGCTCGGCAGCACCCGCTTCTGCAGCCAGGTGATCGTCGATCCCGGGGTGCAGCGTCCCGCACCCTGAAGCGAGCCGTTCGGCACGTCAGACTGACAGGGCTGGTCCCGTTGGCGACGTCATGGCTGCCGATCCTCTCGATTCCCTGCGTCTGGCCCTGATGCAGGACGTGCTGCCGTTGGGATTGGCGGTGGTGGAGCGGGCCCGTAAGGGGGGACCGGCCGAAGTGCTTGCCGCCTTCAACGGCACCAGTGCCGATCCCCTCGCCCAGCTGCGCCAGGAGGGTGAACCCGCGGCCAGCCAGGTGCGGGAGAACCTCGACCGCTTCCAGCCCGGTCTGGGCAACCCGGTGATGAAGGTGGAGGTGCGCGACGTCGCCGCCGAGGACGCCCAGGTCGTCAGCGGGCCCGAGGCGGCCCCTCCCGCCTGGGACATCCCAGCCCCGCCCACCCCCGCCGACCCGGCCGAACTGCTGGCCGCCCTGGGGCGCATCGAGGAGCGGCTGGCCCTGCTCCAGAGCCGGATCGCCTGATGGTCCGCGCTGTCGGCGGCGGGGTCGGCCCTTCCACCACCCGCCACACCGGGACGGGGCACCAGGCCGCCCTCCTGCTCTCGGTCATGCTGCTGATCCTGGCGGCGATCCTCGGCCGGCTGGCCTGGCTGCAGCTGCTGCATGGGGCTGAGAACCGGGCCATGGCCGACGAGAACCGGATCCGGCTGCTGCCGCGCAACCCCGTGCGGGGGCGCCTGCTGGATCGCAAGGGCCGGGTGCTGGCCACCAATCGCCTCACCTACAACCTGTACCTTCAGCCCCTCCAGGTCGACGACCGCCGCTGGCCCGAGCTGCGCGACCGGCTCGCTGGCCTGCTGGGGATCCCCGCCGACCGGCTGGAGGCCCAGCGCCGGAGCGGCGCCAACGCCGAGGGCTTCCGCATCCCGCTGGCGCTCTCGCTCACGCCCGTGCAGGTGCTGCGCTTCCGGGAGCAGGCCGGCCGCCTGCAGGGGGCGGAGGTGTCCGAGGACGTGCTGCGGGCCTACCCCGACGGCAGCCTGGGGGCCCATGTGATGGGCTACACCAGCAGCATCACCGAGGAGGAGTACGCCGCCCTCAAGGATCACGGCTACCGCATCAGCGACCGCATCGGCCGCAGCGGGCTGGAGAAGGTCTACGAAACCCACCTGCGTGGCGAGTGGGGCGGACAGCAGCTGGAGGTGAATGCCGAGGGCCAGGTGCAGCGCGTGCTGGGGGACAAGCCCGCCAAGGCCGGCAAGGATCTGCGCCTCACCCTCGATCTCGACCTGCAGCGGGCCGCCGAGAAGGCCCTCGACGGGGTGCGCAAGGGGGCGATCGTGGCGATGGACCCCCAGACCGGGGCCGTGCGGGCCATGGCCAGCCGGCCCAACTTCGATCCCAACATCTTCTCCGACGGCCCCACCACCGCCCAGTGGAACAGCCTCAACCGGCCGGAGGCGCCGATGCTGAACCGGGCCTTCCAGGGCTTCCCTCCGGCCAGCACCTTCAAGATCGTCACCACCATCGCCGGCATCGAGTCCGGCAAGCTCAACGAGAACTCCACCGTGCCGACGGTGGGCTCCTTCTGCTACTACGGCCAGTGCTACGCCGACCATGGCTCCTTCGGCAGCATCGGCTTCCCCTTCGCCCTCGGGGTGAGCAGCAACAGCTTCTTCTACAAGGTGGGGCTGATGGTCGGTCCGGACGAGCTGTTCAAGGCCGCCCGCCGCCTGGGCTACGGCAGCCGCACCGGCAGTGAGCTGGCGGCCGAGGAATCCCCTGGACTGCTGGGGGATCCGGCCTGGAAGAAGGAGGTGCTGGGCGAACCCTGGACCCCGGTCGATACGATCACCTCCTCCATCGGCCAGGGCGCGGTGACCGTCACCCCGCTGCAGATGGCCCGCCTCTACGCGGCCGTGGCCAATGGCGGCTGGCTGGTGACGCCCCACCTGGTGGAGCGCGACTACCCCCGCAAGTGGCTGGGGCTAAAGCCGGCCACCCTGCGGGTGCTGCATGCCGGCCTGCGCCAGGCGGTCACCACCGGCACGGCCACCATCCTCAACGACCCCAGCCTGCCGCCGGTGGCCGGCAAGACCGGCACCGCCGAGGACCCCCCCCGTCCCGACCACGCCTGGTTCGGCGGCTATGCCCCGGCCACCGCCAAGCCCACCCTGGTGATCGTCGCCTTCGGCGAGAACTCCGGTGGGTACGGCGGCACTGTGGCGGCGCCGATGGTGAAGGCGCTGATGACCGTCTGGTTCCGGGGGGTGAAGCCGCCGGCGCCGCTCAAGGCGGGCTGATCGGCTTCTGGTGCAGCTTTAGGCGACCTGCTGCAGCCGGCCCCGGTTGAGCACCTGGCGGTAGTAGCCCTGGAGCTGGGCGGTGGCGCTGGGCCAGCCCCAGCGTTCGGCCTCTTCGCGGGCGGCCAGGCGCAGCTGGCGGCGGGCGGCCGGGTCGCCCAGCAGCCGTTCGACGGCCGTCGGCAGGCTGGCGGGCTGGTCGGGGTCGTACAGGCAGCCGTTGACGCCATCACTGACGATGTCGGGGATGCCGCCCCGGTTGGCCCCCACCACCGGACAGCCGGCGGCCATGGCCTCGAGCAGCACCAGGCCGAGGGTTTCCGTGCTGGAGGGGAACAGGAAGGCATCACCGCTGGCATAGGCCGAGGCCAGCTCTTCGCCGGCCAGGTAGCCCACGAAGGTGGTGGCGGTGCCCTCGAAATGGCGCTCCAGCTGCTGGCGGTGGGGACCGTCCCCCACCAGGGCCAGGCGGGTCTGGGGCATCGCTTCCAGCACCGGCCGGATCCGGTCGATCTGCTTCTCCGCCGAGAGCCGGCCGATGTACAGCAGCAGGTGGCCGGTGTCGTCATGGCCGCCGTGCAGCCGCTGGCGCATGGCGGCGGAGGCCAGTTCGGGGCGGAACAGGTCGGTGTCCACGCCGCGCTGCCAGAGGGCCGTGTGCTGGATGCCCCGGGAGGCCAGCTCCTCCACCATGGCGGTGGAAGTGCAGAGATTGAGCTGGGCCTGGTTGTGGGCGGCCTTGAGCAGTTCCCACAACAGGGGCTCCAGCATCCCCATGCCGTAGTGCTCCAGGTACTTGGGCAGGTGGGTGTGGTAGCTGGCCACCAGCGGCAGGCCGCGGCTGCGGGCCAGCCAGATGCCCCCCAGGCCGAGCACGGCGGGGTTGACCACGTGGACCAGATCGGGACCGAAGCGATCCAGGGCTTCGGAGACCGCCGGCCGCGGCAGGGCCAGTTTCAGCTCGGGGTAGAGGGGCAGCGGCAGCGCCGGCACCCCCACCACCCGGGCGCCCATGTAGGTGTCGGGAGCCCCCTCGGGGCAGAAGATCAGCACCTCATCGCCGGCCGCCACCAGTTGCTGCACCGTCTTGGTGAGCCGCGTGACGATGCCATCCACCTTCGGAAGGAAGGTTTCCGTGAAAAAGGCGATCTTCACAGGCGGGTGATCAGGCGAAGGCCTTGATCGCTTCGGCCTGGCGCTGGGTCCAGGCCGAGACGCAGGGGATCTTGGAGCGGTCGCAGCGGTCGGCCCAGCGGCGGGCCACGTCCACCACCTCCGCCAGAAGGCCGTCATCGAGGGTCGTGGGCTTGAGGCCCAGCTCGATGAAGCAGCGGTTGTCGACGATCAGATCGTTCTCGATCGCCTCCTTGCGGGGGTTGGGCAGGTAGTTGATCTCGGCGTCGGTGAGGGCCGCCACCTTGCGGGCCAGTTCGCCCACCTGGTGGCTCTCGGTCATCTGGTTGAAGATCTTCACCTTCTCGCCGGGCTCGGGGGGGTGCTCCAGGGCCAGCTGGACGCAGCGCACCGAATCGCGGATGTGGATGAAGGCCCGCGTCTGGCCGCCGGTGCCGTGCACGGTGAGGGGGTAGCCGATCGCGGCCTGCATCAGGAAGCGATTCAGCACCGTGCCGTAGTCGCCGTCGTAGTCGAAGCGGTTGGTGAGCCGCGGATCCCGTTGGGTGAGGTCGGTGTTGGTGCCCCAGACGATGCCCTGGTGCAGGTCGGTGACCCGGATCGCGTCGTTCTTGTTGTAGTAGAAGAACAGCAGCTGATCCAGCGTCTTGGTCATGTGATAGACGCTGCCCGGATCCGTGGGGTGCAGGATCTTCTCGGTGAAGCAGGTGCCGTCGGGCTGGGGCACCTCCACCGTGAGGTAGCCCTCCGGAATCGTGGCGCCGCGGTGCGATCCGTAGCCGTAGACGCCCATGGTGCCGAGGTGCACGATGTGGACATCAAGGCCGCTGTCGACAATGGCCGCCAGCAGGTTGTGGGTGCCGTTGACGTTGTTATCGACGGTGTAGCGCTTGGTGGCGCTGCTCTTCATCGAGTAAGGGGCGGCCCGCTGCTCGGCGAAGTGGACGATGGCCGAGGGGCGCTCGCTGCGCAGCAACTCCACCAGCCGGTCGTACTCCCGGGCGATGTCGAGGTGCACGAAGGTCATCGTGCGGCCGCCCACCTGGTCCCAGGCCCGCAGGCGGTCCTGGATGGTGGAGATCGGCGTCAGCGACTCGACGCCCAGGTCGATGTCGATCTTGCGCCGACTGAGGTTGTCGACGATGACAACGTCATGTCCGGCTTCGGCCAGGTTCACGGCACAGGGCCAACCACAGAAGCCGTCGCCGCCGAGAACGAGAACCTTCACCCCAGACTCCTGAACGAGCGGTTGCTCAGACGGGCAAGCTACTACAGGCCTCAGATGGCCCTCCGGTCTCAGCTGATGCCGGCCGCCACTGCCACCATCACGGCCACCAGCACCAGGCCGCCGATCAGCAGCATCCGGTTGGCGCCGCTGGTCTCCCCCTGCTCCTGGAGCACCATGCGGGGCTCCTTGGCAAAGGCATTCAGCTTGCCGCCGTCTTCTTCGGTGACTTGCATGGCTGGGGAATCGGTGTGCGGCAAACCCTATGGAGGGCTGCCTGGATCAGTTGGATCGTCAATGGTTCGTCACACGACCCTCCAGCGGTGAACTGGCCCTGGCGTCGGCCCGCTGGGGCAGTCGGCCCGCCAGCAGGGCGGTGCGGCCGGCTTCGGTGGCCAGGGCCATCGCCCGTGCCATCGCCGCCGGATCTCCCGCCAGGGCGATGGCGCTGTTGATCAACAGGGCGTCGGCGCCCATCTCCATCGCCTGGGCGGCTTCGCTGGGCACCCCGAGGCCCGCATCCACCACCACCGGGATGCTGGCGCTTTCGATGATCAGGGCGATGTTGGCGGCGTTGCGGATGCCCTGGCCCGAACCGATCGGCGATCCCAGCGGCATCACCGTGGCGCACCCTGCCTCCTCCAGCCGCTTGGCCAGCAGGGGATCGGCGTTGATGTAGGGCAACACGGCAAAACCCTCCTTCACCAGCTGTTCGGCGGCCTCGAGGGTGCCGAAGGGGTCGGGCAGCAGGTGGCGGGAATCGGGGATCACCTCCAGCTTCACGAAGTTGTTGTCCTCCTGGCCCGCGAGCCGTGCCAGCTCCCGGCCCAGCCGGGCCACCCGCACCGCCTCCTCGGCGGTGGCGCAGCCGGCCGTGTTGGGCAGCATCCAGATCCGGCTCCAGTCGATCGCCTCCATCAGCCCGCCGTGGCCCGGGGCACCGCTCTGGACCCGCCGGACTGCCACGGTGACGATCTCGCAGCCGCTGGCCTCCAGGCTGGCCTGCATGGCCTCCAGGCTTGGGTACTTGCCGGTGCCGGTCATCAGACGGCTGCGGAAGCGGCGGCCGGCGATCACCAGATCGTCGTGGGAGGCAGGGGGGACGATGGCGGTCAAGGTCGGAAGCCGGCGGCGGACGGGCGCATCCCGATTAGTCTGCCCTTTGCCCACGAGACCCACGTCATGCCGGTGCCTCTGGCCGCCCTGCCCCTGCTGCTCGCCGCCAGCCCGGTGCTTGCCGCCAGCCCCCTGCCGGCCAACGGGTTTGTGCCGTTCACCCCCCCCGAGATCCAGGCGACCGTCCAGGACGGCGGAGCCAGCGGCGAGGTCGAGACCTTCGATCCGATCGCCCGGGCCCGCCTGATCGCCGAACAGCTGCCCCGTCGCTGGAGCGGCCGGTACCAGTCGTTCAGTGGTGGTCCTGCCGTGCCCGTCCAGCTGCGCATCGACGGGGCCACGCCGATGGGCCAGATGGTCGATCTGCGTGGTGCGATCGCCATCGGCGGGGTCGAGTCACCCGTGCAGGGCAACCTCAATGCGAAGTCGGACCAGCTGGATCTGCTGCTGCTGGGGGATCCCCTCGGCGGCGCCCTGGAGCCCGGTGGCGCCTTTCAGAGCGTGCAGGGCCTGTCCCTGAGTGGCTGGCGCGCGCCGCGCCTCACGACCCCGGGAGGACGCCTGCAGCTGATTCCGGAAACCACGGCTACCCGCCCTGCCGGCCCAGCGGCGAGTGAATCACCGGTGCGCGGCCTCTGGTGAGCCTTGCTTCAGGGCTTCAGGAGGCTTTGCCGCCGGCCTCCTGGCCGCTGCGGCGTTCGAGGATCGAGAGCCGTTTGCGGGCCGTCTTGTTGGTGGCTTCCAACTGCAGCACCCGCTCATAGAGGGTCCTGGCTTCGTCAGGCTTCGACTGCTTCTCCAAGGCGAAGGCCAGGTTGTTGATCGCCACCGGATAGTCAGCCTTGGCCCTGAGGGCGGCCCGGTAGTGCCGCACGGCCGCGGCGTAATTGTTCTGGGCCGCGAGGGTGAAGCCGAGGGCGTTCTCCATCAGGGCCCTGGCTTCGGCAGGGGCGTTTTCGGCGTCCGCCAGCTTCAGCGCTTGCTTGAGGTTCACCTGCGCCTCGGCATAGAGGCGCTTGCGCAGCTGTACGGACGCCAGCTCGTACAGGGTCGTGACATCCCTGGGGGTGCCGCCGGCCTTGTCGTTGCCCCCCAGCCGGGCCATGGCGAGTTCGTCTTGGCGAACCCGCAGGATCTGGCGGGCGACCACGACGGCCGCCACGCCCAGAAGGGCGATCAGTCCCAGCAGGTAGGCCTGGGGCAGCAGGTCGTTCATCGGGGCCGGCCGGACGGTCGGAGCGGGGGGGACGGCGTCAGTGGCCTGCCGCGGTGGCCACGGCGGTGAAGCTGGTGGGATCGGCGACAGCCAGCTGGGCCAGCATCTTGCGGTTGAGGCGCACGTCGGCCCGCTTGAGGCCGCCGATCAGCTTGCTGTAGCTGAGGCCGTTCATGCGGGCGGCGGCGTTGATCCTGGCGATCCAGAGGCGGCGGAAGTCACGCTTGCGGCGGCGACGGTCGCGGTAGGCGTTGCAGAGGGCCTTCATGACCCGCTGGTTGGCGGTGCGGAACAGGCTGCCGTTGCTCCCCTGGAAGCCGCGGGCGAGACGAAGGATCTTGTTGCGGCGTTTGCGGGCGACGTTGCCCCTCTTGACGCGGGCCATGGGAGGTGAGCTTGGGGTGGAAGACGGGGTGGAAAATAAGGACGGCGGCAACTCCGGAAGGAGCTCAACCGGACTCAGCCGGCGTAGGGCAGCATCCGGGCCACGTTGTCGTGGTCGCGATCGTCAACCACCGCCATCGTCCCCAGATAGCGCTTGCGCTTGGGGCTCTTGTGGTCGAGAAGGTGGTTGAGGAAGGCACGCCGGCGCATGAACTTGCCGGTGCCGGTGGCCTTGAACCGCTTCGCGGCCGCTTTGCGGGTCTTGAGCTTCGGCATCTCGGTAGGCGCAGGCACAAAGAAGCACACTACGACGCGGGTGCACCCTCCTCCAACACCTGCCGTGCCGATGTCGCTGCGTCCCCGTGTTCTACCCAGGCTGCTGCTGGCGATGGCGCTGCTGTTCCCGGCCGGCTGCCGCGCCGACCAGGGGCCGCTCGCCCCGCCTCCCCCCCCCTCTGCAGACGCGCCTGCCCCGGAGTCCTCCACCCCGATGCACTGGCCGGTGCCCCGCCCCGCCCCGTTGACGGCGGCGAACCCGGTGCTGTGGGTGGCCCTGGCGGCACGGCTGGGCCCGGCGCCGGCGGACGTCCAGACGGCTCAGCCCTTGCGGCTGCGCAGCAGCAGCGGCCTGCTCACCCTGATCGATGCCAGTGGTCAGCGCTTCCAGTCCCCCGAGCTGGTGCTGCACTGGCGGCGCGAGGTGCTGCCCCAGCCCACGACGCTGCGGCGCCGTGTCCTGGGGCCGTTCGCCAGCTTTGAGAGCGCTGAGCAGGCGGCCGGGCTCTGGCGCGCCGTTGGGGTGGAGGCCGCGATCGCCAAGCCCCGGGACTGGGAGGTGTGGGCCCCGGCCGGGGCGCCGGATCCCGCCCCCCTTCCCGACGGCGTGCGGCTGACGGGCTTCCAGCGGACGGTTGCCGAGCGGGTCGGGCTGGAGCTGCGCCGGGCCCAGGGGGTGGTGCCCTTGGCGTCTCCGATCCGGATCGAGGCCCCTGGGGGCCTGCTCTGGAAGCAGGGGGCCTACGCCGGCCCCTTCCGGCTGCTGGCCGATGCGCACGGCGGTTGGAGTCTGGTGGAGCAGGTGCCGCTGGAGCGTTATCTGGAAGGCGTGGTGCCCCACGAGATCGGTGCCGGGGTGCCAGCCGCGGCCCTTGAGGCCCAGGCGGTGCTGGCCCGCACCTGGGCGGTGCGCAACCAGCACCGCTTCGTGGTGGATGGCTACCACCTCTGCGCCGACACCCAGTGCCAGGTGTACAGCGACCCGCGCCATGCCGGCGCCGCCGTGCGCCAGGCGATCGCCGCCACCCGGCTGGCCGTGCTGATGGGCGCCGATGGACCCATCCACGCCGTTTATCACGCCAGCAACGGTGGCGTCAGCGCCGCCTATCCGGAGGCCTGGAACGGCGCGCCGGTTCCCTACCTGACCCCCTTCCCCGACGGGCCCGCCCCCTTCCAGGCGCGGTTCCCCGTGCCCATGGCCGCCACGGCCCTGCCAACGCTGCTGCGGGACGGGCGGGCGGCCTGGGGGGCCGACCATCCCGTCTTCCGCTGGCAGCGGCAGCTCACGGCCGCCCAGATCGCCGCCGCCCTCGGGCCGGAGCGGGCGGTGGGGCGGCCCACGGCCCTGAAGGTGCTGGCCCGCGGCCCCAGCGGCCGGGTGCTGGCCCTGGAGGTGCAGGGAACCGAAGGCCGCACCGTGCTGCGTCTGGATGCCATCCGCCGCACCCTGCGCAGCCTGCCTAGCACCCTGTTCACCCTGCAGCCGGCGGGAGCGGGGGTCTGGCAGCTGGTCGGTGGGGGGTTCGGCCACGGGGCCGGTCTCTCCCAGGCCGGAGCGATCGATCTGGCCGGCCGTGGCTGGAGCACGCGCCGGATCCTGGCGCACTATTACCCCGGCACCACGTTGCAACCCCTCGGTGCGGGCGGCGATTCCCCTTAGAGTCACGGCCTGGATGAGGATCACCATGGCTGCCGGCGGCAGTGACAGCGATCGCCGCCGTGCCAAGGCGGCCCTGTTCCTCGCCTGCTGTGGCCTGGTAGGGATCGCCCCCCACTGGCTGCCCCCCGGCCGCAGCCTCGTACCGGCGATCACCCTGGCCACCCTGCTGGGGGGCTACAGCCTGCGCACCGTGCTGCTGCAGGCCTTCCGCCGCAATGGCCGTGAAACGCCCCCTCCGGCCCTTGCGCCCGCAGCACCCCCGTCGGCCATCGACGTGGTGGTGGCCGCCCGCGACGAGCAGGCCGTGATTGCCCGCCTGGTGGAGCGGATCGCTGCCCTGCGCTGGCCTGAGGGCCAGCTCACCCTGTGGGTCGTGGATGACGGCAGTGACGACCGCACCCCCGAGCTGCTGGCCGAGCTCCAGGGGCGCCATCCTTTTCTGAGGGTGTTGCGCCGCCCCCGGGATGCGGGGGGCGGTAAGTCAGGGGCCCTGAACCTGGTGCTGCAGCAGCTGGGCGGCCGCTGGATGCTGGTCCTCGATGCAGATGCCGATCTGCAGTCCGATGTGCTTGAGCGCCTCGTGCCCTGGGCCGAGGCCGGCGGCTGGGCGGCGGTGCAGCTGCGCAAGGCGGTGGCCAATGCCCAGACCAACCTGCTCACCAGCGCCCAGGCGATGGAGATGGCCTTCGACGCCATGATCCAGGAGGGGCGCCTGGCCAACGGCGGGGTGGCCGAGTTGCGGGGCAATGGCCAGTTGTTGTCCAGGGAGGCGCTCCTCAAGGTCGGGGGCTTCAACGAGGACACCGTGACCGACGATCTCGACCTCAGCTTCCGCTTCCTGCTCGAAGGCCTGCCGATCGGCGTGCTCTGGGATCCCCCCGTGCAGGAGGAGGCGGTGCTGACGTTGCCGGCCCTGTGGCGCCAGCGCCAACGCTGGGCCGAGGGCGGCCTGCAGCGTTTCTTCGACTACGGCCCCGGTCTGGTTTCCGACCGACTCACGTTCAGCCAGAAGCTTGATCTCACCTGCTTCTTCCTGCTGCAGTACGTTCTGCCGGTGGTGGCCAGTGCCGACCTGATCGGCACGGTGCTCACCCGCACGGCCCCCACGATGTGGCCATTCTCGATCGTGGCCCTGGCCCTCTCGGGCCTGGCGATCGCCACGGGCTGCCGCCGCCCGTCCGAGGGGCCGTCCCTGCCGGCGATGAACCCCTTCAGCGCGGGACTGGGCATCCTCTATCTGGTCCACTGGTTCGTGGTGATTCCCTGGGTGACGTTGAAGATGGCCCTGCTGCCCAAGAAGCTGGTGTGGGTCAAGACGCTTCACCTGGGACAGGAGCACGGCGATCCCTCACCAGCGGGCGACGTCGACGTCGCCATGGAGTCCGATCCCGAACTGGCCTCCGAAGCCAGCCACGTCTGAACGGGGCGTTCCTGCCCTCCGCCCCTGGTCTTCAGTCGGGTTCCGTGCCCTGTGGCATCAGTTCCCTTCGGGATCTGCGTGGAGTCCGCTGATCACCTCGCCGTTGAAGAACTCAGCCAGGCGGCCGGCCTGCGTATCGATGGCCGAAGCCATGGCCGGCAGCGTCGGCTTGGCCTCACTGGGGCGTTCCTCGACAACCAGCGGGGGCGCTGGAGACGGGGTTGGCGCCGCAGGGCTCTCGGGGGGTGGCGCCGGGGGTCTGGCGGCAGCCACGGGCGGCTCGGGGCGGTGGGCGGTTCGGGCCGGCGGTGGGGGCTCCATGGCTGGCCGTGCCGCAGGGGTGTCCCCCCCGGCCTCCAGGGTCAGCTGGCGCGGGCTGCCCAGGGCACTGGCCACCGCTTTCTCCAGCAGCGGCAGGCGGCTCTGAACCATGGCCATCCAGGTTCCGGCCACGCGCACCACCGCCCGGCGATCGTCAAGCCGCAGCAGCTGGGCCTGCTGGGAGAGCAGCATCCGGGTGGAGGGCAGCTCCAGGCCCGCCAGGATCTGCTGCCACAGCTCCGCCAGGTTGTCGTTGGCCGGTGCCGCAACCTCCGCATCGGCTTCCGGGATCACCGCAGGGATCACCGCCGCGACCGGGGCCACCCTGCTGATCGGCCGTTGGACCTCGGCACTGGTCTGGACGGGCCCGGCGGGGGCTGGGGCGACGGCGGCCGGCTCGGCGAGCAGGCCCAGCAGCAGCACCTCCAGCCACAGCCTCGGTTGGACGCTGTGGCGCAGCTGCTGCTCGCTGCCCTTGAGCTGCGACTGCCACCGCAGCAGGCGAGCCTTGCCGATCTGGCGCGCCACCTCGGGCAGCTGCGGCCGCAGCTCCGGCGACACGCTGGTGAGCTCCAGCCGATCCGGCGCCACCCCCGCCAGCAGCAGGTCGCGCAGCAGGCTGACCAGCCCCTGGAGCACGGCGGCAGGTTCCCGCCCCCGATCCAGCAGTTCGCGGCAGCCCTCCACCACCTGCAGGGGATCGGCCGCGGCCATGGCGACGGCCAGCCGCAGCAGTTCCTGGTCGGGCACCGCCCCCAGCAGGTCCCAGACCGCGTCGGCGACGATCGGCGCCGGCAGCAGGCTCAGCTGGTCGAGCAGGCTTTCGGCGTCCCGCAGGCCTCCCTGGGAGCGTTGGGCCACCAGGTGCAGGGCCTCCGGGGTGATGCCGATGGACTCCTCAGCGGCGATCCAGTGCAGATGACCCTCCAGGGCCTCCAGGGGGATGCGCCGGAAATCGAAGCGCTGGCAGCGGCTCAGGATCGTGGGCAGCACCCGCTGGGGATCGGTGGTGGCCAGCACGAACACCACCCGTGGCGGTGGTTCCTCCAGGGTCTTGAGCAGGGCGTTGAAGGCGGCCGTGGAGAGCATGTGGCACTCGTCCACCACGTAGACCTTCCAGCGGGCCTGGACCGGGGCGAACCGGGACCGTTCGATCAGTTCGCGGATGTTGTCGACGCCGGTGTTGGAGGCGGCGTCGATCTCGATCACATCAAGGGCGTTGCCGCTGGCGATGTCCGTGCACAGCTGGCAGCGTCCGCAGGGCTCAGGCGTCGGGCCCGGGCTGGCCAGACAGTTCAGCGAACGCGCCAGGATCCGTGCGCTGGAGGTCTTTCCCGTTCCCCGGGGGCCGCTGAACAGATAGGCCGGGGCGATGCGGTTCTGGAGCAGGGCCTGGCTGAGGGTGTCGGCGACCGCCTTCTGGCCCACCAGCTGGTCGAAACGCTGGGGCCTGTACTTGTGATGAAGGGGCTCGTAGGCCTGGACCATCCACCCTGCCCTGACCGGATGGAGAGCCTAAGGCGGGCTGCCGTCGGCCGGATCATCGGTGGGCCGCGTTGAGGGCGCCTGGGATTCGGTGGCGGCCTTGCCAGGCTCGAGCAATCGCTGCAGCCTGTCCTCCATCTCCTCCACGGCGGCCAGCTGGTCGGCCAGGCTCTGCCCGGCGAGGCGCAGGCGATCGAAGCCGTCGGGACCGGTGCCGATCGCCCCATTCCCTTCCCCCCAGCGCCGTTCGGCCCGGGCCAGCTCCTCCTCCAGGCGCTGCTGCAGCCATTGGCGCAGGCTGTCGAGCTGCTCAAGGCTGCGCCGGGCGAGGTCCCGGCCCCGGTCCAGCTGCTCGGGATCGAGGGCCGTGGCCAGGGTCTCGGCGAGGGACTGGCCCTGGCGCAGCAGCACCCGTGCCCCGGTCAGCACGGCGGCCGGCACGAACTGGCCCAGGGCCAGGGCGCCGAGGCTGCCGGTGTGCAGCCAGTCCTCCACCTGGGCGCTGCGGTGCCGACCGGTTTTGCACCAGTGGGCGAAGTGCTCGCAGTTGTTGAACAGCAGGTTGTAACGCTGCTCGCCGATGCGGCCCATGGCCCGGCGCAGGGTGACCCCCACCGCTGAACAGCTCCCTTCGGGATAGTCGACGGTGCTGATCAGTTCGCCGCGGCTGAAGTCAGCCCGCGGGCTTCGCAGGATCTCCCTTCCCTCCAGGTAGTGGGCCACCGTCCCGTCTCCCAGGTCGATGCCGTGGTGCAGGAACAGGCCGTGCTGGCGGCGGGCCTGCAGGTGATCGGCGGCGGCCAAGGCGTGGCAACAACGGATCCTTCAGCTTCGCGCCGTGGCGACGCTCCTCCGGGATGGCGCCGGGTACGGATGGCCGCTCGGTGGCACCTCAGCAGGTGGTGCCCTCAGGCCGTGGCCTGTTCGCCCCGGTGGCCGTCGAGGTCGGCGGCGGCACTGATCGGCAGCACCTTGGCCTTGCTGCGTTGCTCCACCAGCTCCCGGGTGATGGTGAAGGTCTGAACGTCGCGGCGGGAGGGCAGGTCGTACATGACGTCGAGCATCAGTTCCTCGACGATGCCCCGCAGGGCCCGGGCGCCGGTTTTGCGGCGATGGGCTTCGGCGGCGATGGCTTCGACGGCGCCCGGCTCGAACTCGAGCCGCACGTTGTCCATGCTGAGCAGGGTCTGGAACTGCTTGACCAGGGCGTCGCGCGGTTCGGTGAGGATCGCCTCCAGGGCGCTGGTGTCGAGCGGTTCGAGCACGGCGCTCACCGGCAGCCGGCCGATGAACTCGGGAATCAGGCCATAGCGGACCAGATCTTCCGGTTCGAGGTGGCGCATCACTTCGCTCGACTGCTTGTCCTTGCCGGATCGCACCCGGCTGCGGCCATCGGCGGGTAGGAAGCCGATGGCGTTGCGGCCCATGCGCTTCTGGACCAGGTCGTCCAGACCCACGAAGGCGCCACCGCAGATGAACAGCACCTGGCTGGTGTCGATCTGGATGCAGTCCTGATAGGGGTGTTTGCGGCCGCCCTGGGGGGGCACGTTGGCGACGGTGCCCTCCAGCATCTTGAGCAGGGCCTGCTGCACCCCTTCACCGGAGACATCGCGGGTGATCGAGGGGTTTTCGCTCTTGCGGGCGATCTTGTCGATCTCGTCGATGTAGATGATGCCCCGCTGGGCCTGTTCGACGTCGAGGTCGGCCTTCTGGAGCAGGCGCAGCAGGATGTTCTCCACGTCTTCGCCCACGTAGCCGGCTTCGGTGAGCGTGGTGGCATCGGCCACCGCGAAGGGCACGTCGAGCATCTCCGCCAGGGACTGGGCCAGGAGGGTCTTGCCGCAGCCGGTGGGGCCGATCAGCAGGATGTTCGATTTGTGCAGGCGGGTGGCGGTCTGGTCCGTCTCGCCCTTGCCGTCCCCCTGCCAGGCCAGGCGCTTGTAGTGGTTGTAGACGGCCACGGCCAGCACCTTCTTGGCCTCCTCCTGGCCCACGACCTGCTGGTCGAGGAAGGTCTTGATCTCCTGGGGCCTGGGGATGGTGGCGAGGGTGGGGGCGGGTTTGGCCGATTTCTTCGCCGGGGCCTTGCGGCCGCCATCGGCGGCGGGCCTGCCCTGGGGGCCATGGCCATGGTGCTCGACGAGTTCCTCGTCGAGGATCTCGTTGCAGAGATCAATGCATTCGTCGCAGATGTAGACGCCAGGCCCGGCGATCAGCTTGCGCACCTGTTCCTGGGACTTGCCGCAGAAGGAGCACTTCAGATGGGCGTCGAACTTGGCCATCGGCGAGGAGGCGGCGGGAGCGGCGTTGGTCGCCCGGGGAGGGGTTGGGTGGAAGCCCAGTCCTCAGGATCGACCCCAGCCGTCGTTTTGTCAGTCGTTCCTGAGGTTCGGACCGGTGGTGGAGGGGCGCTGGAGGGGCGTTGGGGCAGCGACGACCTAGGGGACGACAGGGGCTGGGGCGTCATCGACCACCCGGTCGATGAGTCCGTATTCAACCGCTTCCGCCGGGGAAAGGAAGTAGTCCCGGTCGGTATCTTCAGCGATCTTGTCGAGCGGCTGGCCGGTGTGCTCGGCCATCAGCCCGTTGAGCGTGTCCTTCAGGTAGAGGATCTCCCTGGCCTGGATTTCGATATCCACGGCCTGTCCCTGGGCGCCGCCGAGGGGTTGGTGGATCATGATCCGGGCATTGGGCAGGGCCATCCGTTTTCCGGGGGCGCCGCCCGTGAGCAGGAAGGCCCCCATGCTGGCGGCAAGCCCGTAACAGATGGTCACCACATCCGGCGCCACCTGCTGCATGGTGTCGTAGATCGCCAGGCCGGAGGTGACCGAACCGCCCGGGGAGTTGATGTAGATCTGAATGTCCTTCTCAGGATCCTCGGCTTCGAGGAACAGCAACTGGGCCACCAGGGAATCGGCCACCTGGTCGTCGATGCCGGTGCCAAGAAAGATGATGCGCTCCCGCAGCAGCCGGGAATAGATGTCAAAGGCCCGGTCGCCGCGGCCGGACTGCTCCACCACCGTGGGCAGCACTCCGGGGGCGGCGGAGGGGCTTGGGGTGGCCACCCCGTTCCAGGGCAGTGGCCCCTGCCAGAGGTTGCTCACGGGGTGGGGCCGTGTCCCCGATGGGCTGGCCAGGGCGGCTGGCAACCAGTCGGGGATCAGGGGCGAGGGGGCGTCGATCACGCGGATTCGCTGGCGGACGGGGGGAGTGGCTTCAATCTATGGCTGGGCACCTTCCTCCTGAGCCTTGCTGTCCCCGGCAGCGGCGGCTGCCTTCTTCGCTTTGGCCGCGGCCTTCGTGGTTTTGGGCTGCGCTTCGCTGGCGGAGTCCTCGGGGGTGTCGCTGGCGTCTGTGGCCTCTTCAGCGGCCGGGGCCTTGTCGGTGATCGTGCTGTTGGTCTCCAGCCACTCCAGCAACTTCTCCTTCAGTAAGTCCTCGGCGACGGCCAGCCGCAGCCGCTCCTGGTCGATGGCGGCGCTGTCGCTCAGGCCCTGGCGGATCTCGGTCAGCTTGGCCTCCAGGTCGGCGGCAGCCACCTCGATCTTCTCGGCGGCGGCCAGCGCCTTGAGCGCCAGGGTGCGCCGCAGCCGCTGCTCGGCCTCGGGCCGGGAGGTGTCCATCAGGCTGCGCACCAGATCGGGGGTGAACAGCTTTTTGACATCCATGCCCTGCTGGGAGATCTGGCCGGCGGTCTGCTCGATCAGGTTGCGCACCTCCTGCTGGATCAGGGTTTCGGGCAGCTCCACCTCCAGCTGTTCCACCAGCACGGTGAGCAGGGCCTCATGGCGGTTGGCCCGATGGCGACGCTCGGCGTCCTCCCGCAGGCGCTGCTCCAGGTCGGCGCGGAGTTCGGCCAGGGTCGGCTTGTCGCTGGCCTGCTGGGCGAAGGCATCGTCGAGGGCGGGGAGCTCCCGGGTCTTGAGCTCCAGCAGGGTGATGGCAAACAGGGCCTCCCGGCCGGCGGCCTGCTCCTGGGGGTAGCTGTCGGGGAAGCGGCAGGTCACATCGCGGCTGTCGCCCACCGCCATGCCGACGATGCCGGCCACGAAGCCGGGGATCATGCGGCCCTCCTCCAGCTCCACTTCCATGCCTTCGCTGCTGCCGCCCTCGATGGCCTCGCCGTTGTCGACGAAGCTGCCGCTGAAGGCGATCTGGGCCACGTCACCGTCGGCGGCGGCCCGATCCTCCACCGGCACCAGGGTGGCCAGCTGGCGTCGCGACTGCTCGATCAGTTCGTCGACCCGGGCGGGGTCGAAGGGCACAGGTTCGGCCTCGGCCGTGAAGCCCTTGGTGCTGCGCAGGGTGGGGATGGGCTCGACGTCCATCTCCAGGGTGATGGTGAGCTCCTCGCCAGGGGTGAAGCGCTGCAGGACCAGCTCGAAGGCCTCGTTCAGTTCGGGCCGGCCGATCGCCTCGATGGCCTCCTGCTGCATCGCCTCCCGTACGACCGCATCCACCAGGTCCTCGAGGGCAGTGGCGCGGATGCGCAGCGGTCCGATCTGCTGCAGCAGCACCGGCCGGGGCACCCGTCCCTTGCGGAATCCGGGCAGCTTGACGCTGCGGCTCAGCTTCTCCAGGGCGGCGTCGTAGCTCTTCTGGCTGCGCCCCGCAGGCACGGCCACCTCCACGGCCAGGCGGCTTCCGGGACGGGGGGAGGTTGTGACCCGGAGGTTGGTTTCGGTGCTGGCGGCAGGGCTCATGAAACGGGTTCGCTCGGGGCAGCCCCCCATCCTAGAAACTGGCCGTTTCGGGCCTCTGCGACGTATTGTGCGATCGACGCAACGGCGCGCCCATATCCCCAACTGAACACACCTTTCCGGCCTCGGGCCGGTGGTTTTGTTTCAGGGTCCCGTTTCCGCAGTCCCCTTCCCGACCCTTCCCGCCACCTGTTCCTTTCTCCCCGTTGACCGTCTCAGCGACCCTGTCCTCCCCTCCGTGCCACCTGCCCTCAAGGCCGCTGCGCATCGCCATCCTCGGCGCCACCGGAGCCGTGGGCCAGGAGCTTCTGGCCTTGCTGCAGGAACGTGGCTTCCCGGTGGCGGAACTGGTGCCTCTGGCCTCCCCCCGCTCTGCCGGCCAGGACCTCGACTGGCGGGGTGAGCGGATCCAGGTGCGGCCCGTTGGCCCCGGGGCCTTCGAGGGCGTCGACCTGGTGCTGGCCTCCGCCGGTGGTTCTGTCTCCAGGCAGTGGGCCCCGGTGGCGGTGGCGGCCGGAGCCGTGGTGATTGACAACTCCAGCGCCTTTCGCATGGATCCGGCGGTGCCCCTGGTGGTGCCTGAGGTGAATCCCCAGGCCGCCTTCGCCCATGGCGGGATCATCGCCAATCCCAACTGCACCACGATTCTGCTGACCCTGGCCCTGGCGCCCCTGGCGGCCCGGCGCCCGATCCGCCGAGTCGTGATCAGCACGTACCAGTCGGCCAGCGGCGCCGGCGCCCGCGCCATGGAGGAACTGCGCCAGCTGAGCCGCACCGTGCTGGATGGCGGCGAGCCGGTGAGTGAAGTGCTGCCCCATTCGCTGGCCTTCAACCTCTTCCTGCACAACTCACCCCTGCAGCCCAGCGGCTACTGCGAGGAGGAGCTCAAGATGCTGCACGAAACCCGCAAGATCATGGGGCTGCCGCAGCTGCGCCTGACAGCCACCTGTGTGCGGGTGCCGGTTCTGCGGGCCCATTCCGAGGCCGTCAACATCGAATTCGAGGAGCCCTTTCCCGTGGAGGAGGCCCGCGCCCTGCTGGCGGCTGCCCCCGGGGTTGAGCTGATCGAGAACTTCGAGACCAACCGCTTCCCCATGCCCACCGATGTCACCGGCCGGGATGCGGTGGCCGTGGGCCGCATCCGCCAGGACCTCAGTGATCCCCACGCCCTGGAGCTGTGGCTCTGCGGCGACCAGATCCGCAAGGGGGCGGCCCTCAACGCCATCCAGATCGCCGAACTGCTGCGCGAGCCCGCCGCGGCGACTCCGGGCCCAGGAGGTGCCGTTTGAGCACGGCCTCCCTGCTGGCGCCAAGCACGGCCCCCTCGCCTGAGGCCCCCTTCGGGCGGGTGCTCACCGCCATGGTGACCCCCTTCCGGCCCGATGGTGCCGTCGATCTTGAGCTGGCGGCGCGGCTGGCGGACCATCTGGTCAGCCATGGATCCGATGGCCTGGTGCTGTGTGGCACCACCGGCGAATCCCCCACCCTCACCTGGCAGGAGCAGCACGCGCTGTTCGCCGCCGTGAAGGGGGCGGTGGGGAGCCGCGCCACCCTGCTAGCGGGCAGTGGCAGCAACTGCACGGCCGAGGCGGTGGAAGCCACCGGCGAGGCGGCCGCCCTCGGCGCCGACGGTGCTTTGGTGGTGGTGCCCTACTACAACAAACCACCCCAGGAGGGGCTGGAAGCCCATTTCCGGGCCGTGGCCCAGGCCGCACCGGAGCTGCCGCTGATGCTTTACAACATCCCGGGCCGCACCGGCTGCAGCCTGGCGCCGGACACCACCGCCCGCCTGCTGGATCAGGCCAACGTGGTGGGATTCAAGGCCGCCAGCGGCACCACCGAGGAGGTCAGCCGGCTGCGGGAGCTCTGCGGCGACCGCCTGGCGATCTACAGCGGCGATGACGCCCTCACCCTGCCGATGCTGGCCGTGGGCGCCGTGGGTGTGGTGAGCGTGGCCAGCCATCTGGTCGGCCCCAGGATCCGGGCCATGCTCCAGGCCTTCCTGAGCGGCGACGTCACCGCCGCCCTCGACGTGCACCAGCAGCTGCTGCCCCTGTGCCGGGCCCTGTTCTGCACCACCAATCCCATCCCCGTCAAAGCCGCCCTGGAGATCAGCGGCTGGCCGGTGGGTTCCCCCCGACTTCCCCTTCTTTCCGCCGATACCGACGTGCGCCAACGCCTTTCCTCGATCCTGGCCGCCCTGCGTCCCACCTGACGCCAAGGCTGATTTCCAGAGTCACCTCTGCTTCCGCTTCCCGTTCCTTCCCACCGCCAACCCTTCCTTTCCTACATGTCCAGTCAGAACGTCAATCCCATCGTCCGCTCCGGCAACGGCGCCAAAGCCAAGCATCAGGGCCTGCGGGTCATCCCCCTGGGCGGCCTGCACGAGATCGGCAAGAACACCTGCGTCTTCGAATACGGCGATGAGCTGATGCTCGTCGATGCCGGCCTCGCGTTTCCCAGTGATGGCATGCACGGCGTCAACGTGGTGATGCCCGACACCAGCTATCTGCGCGAGAACCAGAAGCGCATTCGCGGCATGGTGGTCACCCACGGCCACGAAGATCACATCGGCGGCATTCCCCACCACCTCAAGAACTTCAACATCCCGATCATCTACGGCCCCCGGCTGGCGATGTCGATGCTGCAGGGGAAGATGGAGGAGGCGGGCGTCACCGACCGCACCACGATCCAGACGGTCGGTCCGCGGGATGTGGTGCATGTCGGCCAGCACTTCAAGGTGGAGTTCATCCGTAACACCCACTCGATGGCCGACAGCTTCACGCTGGCCATCACCACCCCCGTTGGCGTGATCATCTTCACCGGCGACTTCAAGTTCGACCACACCCCCGTGGATGGGGAGGCCTTCGACCTGCAGCGCCTGGCCCACTACGGCGAGCAGGGGGTCCTGTGCCTGTTCAGCGATTCCACCAACGCCGAGATCCCCGGTTTCACACCGCCGGAGCGGGCCGTGTTCCCGAATCTGGATCGCCACATCAGCCAGGCAGACGGCCGGGTGATCATCACCACCTTCGCCAGCTCGATTCATCGCGTTTCGATGATCCTCGAACTGGCGATGAAGAACGGCCGCAAGGTGGGCCTGCTGGGCCGCTCGATGCTCAACGTGATCGCCAAGGCCCGCGAGCTCGGCTACATGCGTGCCCCCGATGATCTGTTCGTTCCCATCAAGCAGATCCGCGACCTGCCCGACCGTGAAACCCTGCTGCTGATGACCGGCAGCCAGGGCGAACCTCTGGCGGCCCTCAGCCGCATCTCCCGCGGTGAACATCCCCAGGTGCAGGTGAAGTCCACCGACACGATCATCTTTTCTGCCAGCCCGATCCCCGGCAACACCATCTCGGTGGTGAACACCATCGACCGACTGATGATGATGGGGGCCAAGGTTGTCTACGGCAAGGGCGAGGGCATCCACGTCTCCGGCCACGGCTGCCAGGAGGACCACAAGCTGATGCTGGCGCTGGCCAAGCCGAAATTCTTCGTGCCCGTGCATGGCGAGCACCGCATGCTCGTCTGCCATTCCAAAACAGCCCAGTCAATGGGTGTGCCGGCCGACCACATCCTGATCATCGACAACGGCGACGTGGTGGAACTCACCCCCGACACCATCAACAAGGGCGAGCCGGTCAAGGCCGGCATTGAGCTGCTGGATGCCTCGCGCAACGGCATCGTCGATGCCCGGGTGCTCAAGGAGCGCCAGCAGCTGGCCGAGGACGGTGTCATCACCCTGCTGGCGGTGATCACCACCGACGGCGTGATGGCGGCGCCGCCGCGGGTGAATCTGCGCGGTGTGGTCACCGCCGCCGATGCCCGCAAGCTCTCGGTCTGGGCGGAACGGGAGATCACCTGGGTGCTGGAGAACCGCTGGAACCAGCTCGCCCGCAACACCGGTGGCAAGGCTCCAGACGTTGACTGGGTGGGCGTGCAGCGGGAAGTGGAGGTGGGCCTGCAGCGCCGCCTGCGCCGCGAGCTCCAGGTGGACCCGTTGATCATCTGCCTGGTGCAGCCTGCCCCGGCCGGCACCCCGGCCTACAAGGGTCGGGCCGATGCCGAACCCGACACCCGGCCGGCGCCCCGCGGCGGCCGCAGGGATGGGGGTGGCCGCCAGGCGGCCGCCGCCGTGCCCCAGCGCCAGCTGGTGACGGCCGCGGCTGCGGCTCCAGCGGCCACCATGGCAGCGCCGGCCCCGGCCCCCGCAGCGGTTGTCACCAAGGCCCCCCCTGAGGAACCGGAACCCACCGGTCGGGTCCGCCGCCGGCGCTCCGCCGCCGCAGGCTGAGCGCCGTACGTCCTTCGGCTGGGCCCCGCCTGGGGCCTCAGATGAAGGGTCTGGGACTCAGCTGATCCGGACCAGCATCAGGCCGCTGACCAGGTCCCCATCTTCCATGTCCACGGCCGCCGAGGCTGGGGCCGGTTCCTTCCAGTCGAGCTCCACGTCCTCGGAGAGGGCCGGATCAGCCTGGTGCAATTCGATCAGTTCAGGCTCTTCGACCACCTCCGGAATCAACGAAGGCTCGCTCCATGGGGCGGCCGGCGTCGAAGCCCCAGGTTCCACGGCGGGCTGGGTCTCGACCTCCACGATCGGGGTAGGCGTCGACGGCTCAGTCGCCAATGCTGCGGTGGTAGCAGTGGCTGTGGTTGCAGCGGCGGTGAGCCAGGGGGCCGCCGGGCCTGGCCCGGCGCTGCTGGGGGTGACGACAGGCGCCACGGCCTCTTTCGGGGCCTCTGCCTGGACTGGCTCGGCGTGCGCTTCTTCGATGGCGCACTGTTTCAGTCCCTGCGCCGCGATCTTGGTGAGGGCGGCTTCATTGCTCTTGGCCGCCACGGCTCCGTAGTACACGGCGGCGGCGGTCTTGTTGGTGTAGCCGTAGAGCTGGGTGTGGCCCAGAAGCAGCTGCAACCGCATCTGCAGCCCAAGGAGCTGGACATTGTCCGACTGCCGCAGCAGCAGCAGCAGGTCTTCGCCGTTCTGCAGCACGGCGGCCCAGTTCTCCTTCGAATAGGCCTGCTCGATCACCGCGTAGCGCTGGGCGGCTTCGTTGGCGGTGGTCTCAGCCATGGAGCGCGTCGGGCGTTCGGACCCACAGTGTGCTGCGATCCCAGTGCAGTTGCCATCCTCCGGCCAGATCGAGACGGCCAGGATCCCCCCCCTGGCCCAGCCGGGTCACCAGTGTCTCGAGGTTTCGAGCACCAGGGTCGCTGCCCAGGTGCCGGCGCAGCCAGTGCTGCAACAGCCGCCGCTGGCTGGCCGGGGCCAGGCTGGCCAGACGCCGGCGTTGCAACCGCCCGGGAGCCCCTTTGGCCTCCAGGGCCCCCAGGGCCAGCTCCAGCAGTTCCGTTTCCGCCCCAAACTGCTGCTCCAGCCGCTCCGCCTGGGCGCTGATCCGGCGGCAGGCGCCGGGGTGGAGGTCCTCCAGCACCGGCATCACCTCAGCGCGCAGCCGGTTGCGGGCGAAGCGCCGATCGGCGTTGCTGCTGTCCTCCCAGACGGGCAGGCTGCGTTCCCGGCAGAGGCGGCCCGTGTCGGCGCGATCGAACACGAGCAGGGGGCGGACCAGCCGCAGGCTGTCTGCCTCCCGGCCCAGGGGGCGGCTGGCCCCCTGGCTGGCCAGGCCCCGCAGGTGGCTGCCGCGGGCCAGGTTGAGCAGGATCGTTTCGGCCCGGTCGCTGGCGGTGTGACCCGTGACCACATGGGTGCATGGCAGCTGGAGCGCCGCCTCGGCCAGGGCGCCGTAGCGCCAGTCCCGGGCCTCGGCTTCGCTGAGCGGAACGGGGTCGGCCCGATCGAGCCACAGGGGCAGTCCCTGGCTCCGGGCCCACTGGAGCAGTTCCTCGGCCTGGCGTGCGGCGTCGGGGCGCCAGCCGTGGTCCCCGTGCCACAGCTGCAGACACCAGCCATGCAAGTGCTGCAGGTCGCGCAGGAGGGTGGTCAGGGCCATCGAATCCTGCCCGCCGGACACGGCCAGCAGCAGGGACCCCCCCGCCGGCAGCAGGCAGGGGTGCCGCAGCAGATGGCGGTGCAGGCGTGCCTGGTCGCTTCCCCAGGGCCGCCGCGGCTGACTTGGGTCGGGTGGGAGAATCACGTCACGCTTCCGTTCGTCCGCCGATGTCCCGTCTCTCCAGCCTGCCCACCGCCCTGCAGCAGTCGATCCGCCAGGGGCGCACGCTGAAGGTCATCGCCGGACTGGACAACTTCGACGCGGCCCGCGTGCGGCAGGTGGTCAGGGCCGCGGCCGCCGGTGGCGCCGATCTGGTGGATCTGGCCTGTGAGCCTGCCCTGGTGCGCCTGGCCCAGGAGCTGGCACCGCAGCTGCCGGTCTGCGTCTCGGCGGTGGATCCGGCCCTGTTCCCCCCTGCCGTCGACGCAGGCGCGGCCATGGTGGAGATCGGCAACTACGACAGCTTCTATCCCCAGGGGCGCGTTTTCGGTGCCGAAGAAGTGCTGGCGCTCACCCGCCGCACCCGTGAGCTGCTGCCCCAGACGGTGCTGTCCGTCACCGTGCCCCACACCCTGCCCCTCGACGGCCAGGAACGGCTGGCGGTGGAGCTGGTGGCTGCTGGTGCCGATCTGATCCAGACCGAGGGCGGAACCAGCGCCCGTCCCCTCAGTGCCGGCGCCCTGGGCCTGATCGAAAAAGCCGCCCCGACCCTGGCGGCCGCCCATGCCATCAGCCGGGCGGTGGCCGTACCGGTGCTGTGCGCTTCCGGTCTGTCGGCCGTCACGGTGCCGATGGCCCTGGCCGCCGGCGCTGCTGGTGTGGGGGTCGGCTCTGCCGTTAACCGCCTCAACGACGACCTCGCCATGGTGGCGGTGGTGCGTGCTCTGCGGGAAGCGATGCCGTTGGCAGCGGTGGTTCAAGGCGAACGGCCTCAGTAAGCTGATCGGGTTGTTGCTTCGCCTCCCATGGGCTCGCTTGTCTGGCTTCTGCAATGGCCGATCCGAGCTCTGATTCTGCTCCTGGTGGCACGGCTGCCCCTGGGAGTGGAAATGGCGAGCTTCCCGGTCGCCCTGCTCTCGGCCGTCGTCATCGGCCTGCTGGGCACGCTGCTGATCTGGCCGCTGAAGCTGATTCTCGGGCCGATCTGGGCTGTCACCTCCCTGGGCGGCATCATCAGCCCGGTGTCGTTCCTGTTCAACTGGCTGATCACGATCATCCTGTTCGGCCTGGCCGCCTGGCTGATCCAGGGCTTCCGGCTCAAGAACGGTCTGGTCAGCGCCATTCTCGGGGCCTTGGTCTACAGCGTTTTGAGCACTGTCGTGCTGCGCTGGCTCGGCCTGGAGATTCCCTTCACCCGGGCGATGGCGGCCACCACGGGTCTGGGCTGATCGGTTTTCCCCGCCGAGCCGTTCACCGGGGGTGAACGCCAGAATGGTCCGATGCCATTCCAGCTTCACGCCCCCTACGTGCCGAAGGGTGACCAACCCACCGCCATCGAAGCGATGGTGAAGGGCGTTGACGCCGGCGAACGCTTCCAGACCCTGCTGGGGGCCACCGGCACCGGCAAGACGTTCTCGATCGCCAATGTGATTGCCCGCACCGGTCGTCCCACCCTGGTGCTGGCCCACAACAAGACGCTGGCGGCGCAGCTCTGCAACGAGCTGCGGGAATTCTTCCCCAACAACGCCGTCGAATACTTCATCTCCTATTACGACTACTACCAGCCCGAGGCTTACGTTCCCGTCTCGGATACCTACATTGCCAAGACCGCCTCGATCAACGAGGAGATCGACATGCTGCGGCACTCGGCCACCCGTTCGCTGTTTGAGCGGCGGGATGTGATCGTGGTGGCCTCGATCAGCTGCATCTACGGCCTGGGCATCCCCTCGGAATACCTCAAGGCCGCCGTCAAGTTCGAGGTGGGCGACAAGCTCGATCTGCGCGGTTCGCTACGGGATCTGGTCAACAACCAGTACTCCCGCAACGACATCGAGATCAGCCGCGGGCGCTTCCGGGTGCGGGGTGATGTGCTGGAGATCGGACCCGCCTACGAAGACCGGCTGGTGCGGATCGAGCTGTTCGGCGATGAGGTGGAAGCGATCCGCTACGTGGATCCCACCACCGGCGAAATCCTCCAGAGCCTGGAGACGATCAACATCTACCCGGCCAAGCACTTCGTGACGCCCAAGGAGCGGCTGCAGGGGGCGATTCAGGCGATCCGCGCCGAGCTGCGCGAACGGCTCGATGTGCTCAACGGCCAGGGGCGGCTGTTGGAGGCCCAGCGCCTGGAGCAGCGCACCACCTACGACCTGGAGATGCTGGAGCAGGTGGGCTACTGCAACGGGGTCGAGAACTACGCCCGGCATCTGGCGGGCCGGGAGGCCGGTACGCCGCCCGAGTGCCTGATTGATTACTTCCCCGACGACTGGCTGCTGGTGGTGGATGAAAGCCACGTGACCTGCTCCCAGCTGCAGGCCATGTACAACGGCGACCAGAGCCGCAAGCAGGTGCTGATCGAGCACGGCTTCCGCCTGCCCAGCGCCGCCGACAACCGGCCCCTCAAGGGGGATGAGTTCTGGGAGAAGGCGCGGCAGACCATCTTCGTCTCGGCGACCCCCGGCGCCTGGGAGCTGGCCCAGAGCAAGGAGCAGGTGGTGGAGCAGGTGATCCGCCCCACCGGCGTTCTCGACCCGATCGTGGAGGTGCGCCCCTCCGAGGGTCAGATCGATGACCTGCTCGGTGAGATCCGTGTGCGTGCCGATCGCCAGGAGCGGGTGCTGGTCACCACCCTCACCAAGCGCATGGCGGAGGACCTCACCGACTACCTGGCTGAGAACGGCGTGCGGGTGCGCTATCTGCACTCGGAGATCCATTCGATCGAACGGATCGAGATCATTCAGGACCTGCGCAATGGCGCCTACGACGTGCTCGTGGGGGTCAACCTGCTGCGGGAGGGCCTTGATCTGCCCGAGGTGTCTCTGGTGGCGATTCTCGACGCCGACAAGGAGGGCTTCCTGCGGGCGGAACGCTCCCTGATCCAGACCATCGGCCGGGCGGCACGCCACATCGATGGGGTGGCGCTTCTCTATGCCGACAACCTCACCGATTCGATGGCCAGGGCGATCTCCGAGACGGAACGGCGTCGGGTGATCCAGCACGCCTACAACGAGCGCCATGGCATCACGCCCACCCCCGCCGGCAAGCGGGCGGGCAATTCGATCCTCAGCTTCCTTGAACTCTCACGTCGGCTCACCGACGATCAGCTGGAGGTGGCGGCCGACCAGGCCGAGCACAACGAGGTGTCCCTTGATGCATTGCCCGAACTGATCAGGCAGCTGGAGGAGAAGATGAAGGTGGCGGCGAAGGGCCTGGAATTCGAGGAGGCCGCCAACCTGCGTGATCGCATCAAGCACCTGCGCCAGAAGCTGGTGGGCCGGCCGGCGGCTTAAAGGGCGCGCCGATCCAGGGCTTCGGCCAGGCGGTTGGCGGCGGCGGCCAGTTCGGCTTGGGGATCGGGCCCGGCATCGGCGGCCTTGATCTCCTCCTGGCGTTTCATCGCTTCGATGGCCCGCACGATCAGGAACACCACGAAGGCGATCACCAGGAAGTTGATCAGGGCCACGATCACCGCCCCGGCGGGCCAGGCGCTGATCGAATTGACCTGCGCCGCCTTCAGGGCCGGCTCCAGCAGGCTCGTCATCACCAGGCTGACGATTGCATCGACCACCTTGCCGAAGGCACCGCCGATCACCACGGCCACCGCCAGATCGACCACGTTGCCTTTGTTGATGAAATCCTTGAAGTCGCTCAGAAAGGAAGACGTGCTGCGCCGGGCCATGGGAATCACTTGTGAATACAGTCCTTTCCTAGGTCATGGCCAGTGGGCCAATCGCGGTCAGATGGGTTCAAGCCGGAGCAGCTGGCCATCGCCGGCCCCATCGGTGAGCACATACAGGAAACCGTCCGGTCCCTGGCGCACGTCCCTCACCCTGGCGCCGATGGAAATCTCCTCCTGTGGTGTCGCGGATCCCTGCGGAGTGAGGCGCAGGCGATGCACCTGCTGCGACACCAGCCCGCCGGCGAAGAGATCACCGCGCCAGCCTGGATAGCGATCGCCGTCGTAGAGCGTCAGGCCGGAGGGGGCGATGGCGGGCGTCCAGACCAGGGCCGGATCCCGCAGGCCCGGTGCACTGCTGGTCGGTGCGATGGCGGGGCCGAAGTACTCGCGGCTGTGGGTCACCTTCGGCCAGCCGTAGTTCACCCCGGCCTCGATCCGGTTGAGCTCGTCGCCATCCCTGGCGCCGTGTTCGCTGGCCCAGACCCGGCCCGTGCGGCGATCGAGGGCCAGGCCCTGGATGTTGCGATGCCCGAGGCTCCAGAGCCCCGGCAGGGTGCCGGGCCTGCCGGCGAAGGGGCTGCCCCTGGCGGGGCTGCCGTCGTCGTTGAGGCGCAGCACCTTGCCCAGGGCGCTGCCTGGGTTCTGGGCCTGGGTGCGGATCAGCTGCCCCTCCAGCTGGAGCGGAGGATTGCCCCCGTCACCGATGGCCAGCAGCAGGGTGCGATCGGGCAGCCAGAGCAGGCGCGAGCCGAAGTGCTGGCTGCCGGCTTTGCGTTGCGGCACGGCGAACAGCACCTGCAGGTCGCTGAGGCCACGGCCGTCGAAGCGGGCCCGGGCCAGCCGGGTGTGGTTGGCCGCGGCGCTGCCGGCCGCATAGGTGAGATAGATCCAGCGGTTGGTGGCGAAGTCGGGATGCACGGCCACGTCCAGCAGGCCCCCCTGGCCGGCGGCCAGCACCTTCGGCACACCACCGATCGGCTCCGGTTGCAGCACACCGCCCCGCACCAGGCGCAACCGGCCCGGCCGCTCCGTGATCAGCAGATCGCCGCCTGGCAGCCAGGCCACGGCCCAGGGGTGCTCCAGGCCGCCCACCACTGGCACGCTGCGCACCGCGGCGGCACTGGGCGCCGGCTGGCAGCCCCCCAGGAGGGCGGGAACCAGCAGGGCCGCCGCCAGCCGGTTCAGGATCCCGGAACGGTGGCCGGACATGGCGTGGGGGAGATCTCCAGCAGCACCAGGTCGCGCAGGTCGTGGAGCAGGGCCAGCTCGGTGCTGCTGAGCTGGCGCGGCCGGTTGTCGATCAGACAAAGGGTGCCCAGGCAGGTGCCGTCGTCGAGGGTCAGGGGCGAGCCGGCGTAGAAGCGGATGCGCGGCTCCCCCAGCACCAGCGGGTTGTCCGCGAAGCGGTCGTCGAGCCAGGTGTCCGCCACCAGCAGATCCGACTTCTGCGCGACCGCATGGGCGCAGAAGGCCAGATCGCGGGAGGTCTGGCAGGTGGCCAGGCCGTGGCACGACTTGAACCACTGCCGCTCCGCGTCGATCAGGCTGATCAGGGCGATCGGCACGTCGAAGGCGGCGGCGGCGATCCGGGTCAGGCGGTCAAAGCGTTCCTCCCGCTCCGTGTCCAGCAGGCCGAGCTCGCCCAGGCGCCGCAGGCGGCGCGGCTCGTCCCCCGGTGGCCGGGCCCGCTGCCAGCGGCAGGGGCTGCCCAGGCTCCAGGCCCGAAGCCTGGCACGCAGGAAGCTTTCGGAGATGGGCTGCACCAGCCACTCGCTGACCAGGGGGTCGTCCCTCCGGGCCAGGCTCTCCTCGGCGGCCAGCATCAGAACAGGGGTAGCGGCCGCCGACGTGCCCAGGACCTGCCGCAGGTGGTGGGTCAGTCCAGGGCCTTCCGGGCCTGGCGCTTGCTCCAGCAGCAGCACCGAGGCCCCCTGCTGCTCGAGGGCCTGCAGCAGGTCCGCTTCATCGGGGGCCACCCGGCAGGGCAAGCCTTCCAGGCGCAGGGCCGTGCTGAGGCCCGCCTCCAGGTCCCTGTCCGCCACCCAGACCAGGGCCGGAGGGCCGCCGGGCATCTCCGCCTGGCCACCACACGCGGCACCGGTCTCCGCGACGGCGCCCCGGGTGGGTGAGGTGCGCAGCACCAGTCCCTCCGAGGCCGCCATCACCTCCAGGGGGGAGCCCCGGTCGGCCAGATCGGCGCGCACCCGGGCCAGGATCAGGTCGATGGCTGCATCGTTGCGCAGGGGATCGTGGTGGGTGAGCACCAGCCGGGCCACCCCGGCCTCCTCGCAGAGGCGCACGGCGTACTCCACCGAGCTGTGGCCCCAGCCGAGCTTGGCCGGGAACTCCAGGGCCGTGTACTGGGCATCGTGGATCACCAGGTCGGCCCCCTCGATGAACTCGGCGTAGTGCAGGTCCTGGCCCGATAGCGGTCCGATGCCGCTGGCCAGCTCGGCGGCGTGGGGTTCGTGGTCGCAGCAGTAGACGACCGTGGCCCCATCGGCCTGGAGCCGGTAGGCCAGGGTGAGGGCGGGGTGGTTGAGGTAGTGGGTCGTCACCGTCACGTCGCCGATGCGGAAGGTGCCTTCGCCCAGGTCGTGGTAGTGGATCGCGGCGGCGAACTGGTCGAGGGTGACCGGGAAGTAGGCGTGCTGCATCTGGCCCGAGAGCACGCTGCGCAGGCTGCCCGAGAGGCCGCTGGGTCCGTAGACGTCCCAGGCGTGGCCGGGGGCGAAGAAGGGGGCGAAGAAAGGAAAGCCCTGGATGTGGTCCCAGTGGGTGTGGCTGATCAGCAGCGACCCCTCCATGCCGTCGGGGCTCTCCTGCATCAGGGCCTGTCCCAGGCCGTGGGCGCCGGTGCCGCAGTCGATCACCAGCAGGGTGCCTGCTCCGGAGCGGACCTCCACACAGGAGGTGTTGCCGCCGAAGCGGAAGGTGTCGGGGCCGGGTTTGGCGATCGAACCGCGGGTTCCCCAGAACCGAACCAGCATGCCGCCACCCTGTTGCCGGACCAACCCTAGGAAGGGCAGGCGCTTTCAGCTGCGGGGGCTTCCGTTCCCTCAGCGGCGTGGCGGGTCGTGCCGCCGAGGCCGAAGGCCTGGTGCACCGCCTGCAGGGCCCGCACCCCATCGGCTTCCGCCACCACACAGCTGGTGCGGATCTCGCTGGTGGCGATCAGGGAGATGTTGATGCCCGCATCGGCCAGGGAGCGGAACATCCGCGCCGCCGTGCCGGCGGTGCAGGCCATCCCGGCCCCCACGGCGCTGACCCTGGCGATGGCGGGCCCCTCCTCGAAGCAGGCACCGTCCCACTGGCGCAGGATCGGTGCCAGGGCCCGTTCGGCCCCCGGCCGGTCGTCGCGCCGCAGGGTGAAGCTCATGTCCCGCCGCCGGTCCTCGGGGCCGCCGTGGGTGCGCTCCGACTGCACGATGGCGTCCAGGCTGATGCCGGCATCGGCCAGGGCCCGGCAGATGGCCGCGGCGGCCCCCGGCCGATCGGGCACCCGTCGCACCGACACCTGCACCTGATCGCGGTCGAGGGCCACCCCCCGCACCGCCGGATCGCCCAGGTGGCAGGGGGGTGGATCGTGGCGCAGCTGCTGGTCGGCCAGCTCGAAGGCCTCCCCGGCGGCCCGCAGCGCCCGGGCCCCCAGCTGCCCATCCACCACGCAGCTCACCTTCACCTCGCTGGTGGCGATCAGGCGCAGGTTGATGCCGAGGCGGGCCATCGTGTCGAACAGGCGGGCCGCCACACCGGGGCGGCCCAGGATGCCGGCGCCGGCGATGCTCAGCTTGGCCATGCCCGCTTCGGCCGAGAGCTGGGCCCCATCGGCCCCCATGGCGGCCAGCACCTCCTGGCACACCCGTCGGGCCGATTCCATTTCGGACGCCGTCAGGGTGAAGGCGATGTCGTTGCTGGACCCCTCGTGGATCGCCTGCACGATCAGGTCCACGTTCAGCCCGGCGGCGCCGAGGGCTTCGAACAGGGTGGCGGCCACGCCCGGCCTGTCGGGCACGTGGGACAGGGCCAGCACCGCCTGGTCGGCCTCCAGTTCGGCCCCATCCACGGGCCGGCCCAGTTCCAGCCCTTCACTGCCGATCGGCCGGGCAGGACCGCTGGTGAGACGGGTGCCGGGGGCCTGGCTCCAGCTGGAGCGCACCGTCAGGGGCACGCCGTAGTTGCGGGCGATCTCCACGGCCCTGGGGTGGAGTACCGCGGCCCCGAGGCTGGCCAGCTCCAGCATCTCGTCGCAGCTGACACTCGCCATCAGCTGGGCGTCGCTCACCTTGCGGGGATCGGTGGTCAGCACCCCGGGCACGTCGGTGTAGATCTCGCAGCCGTCGGCGCCGAGGGCCGCCGCCAGTGCCACCGCCGAGGTGTCGGAGCCACCCCGCCCCAGGGTGGTGATCTCCGGGGTGCCGGCCTGGCCACTGCTGGTGCCCTGGAACCCGGCCACGACCACCACGTGGCCGTCCTCCAGCAGGCGGCGCAGCCGTTCGGTGCGCACCTCCAGGATGCGGGCCCGGCCGTGGGCCGATTCGGTGATGATCCCTGCCTGGGTGCCGGTCATCGAGACGGCAGGGACGCCTTCGGCATGGAGGGCCATGGCCAGCAGGGCGATCGACACCTGCTCGCCCGTGGCCAGCAGCATGTCCATCTCCCGCCGTGGCGGGTCGCTGCAGAGGCTGGCGGCCATGCCCGTGAGCTGGTCGGTGGTGTGCCCCATGGCCGACACCACGATCACCAGCTCGTGGCCCTCCTCGCGGCTGGCGGCGATGCGGCGGGCCACCGCCCGGATCCGCTCGGTGTCGGCCACCGACGTCCCCCCGAACTTCTGTATCAGCAGGCCCATGGGCTCGTCGCCGGCGCGTCGGGCTCGATTATCAACGCGGGGCGCTGCCGGGCTCTGCCAGGGCGGCCAGCAGGAAGCCGTCCCGGAAGGCGTCGCCCGGGTCGGCGCCGCGCTTGAGGGCGGCCTCAACGTCGAGCAGGCGGCGCAGCAGGGTCAGCAGCTGCTCGGGGCTGCGGCCGCGGATCTGTTTGCGCATCACATAGATCCGCTTGGGATTGCCGATCCCCGCGGCTTTGGCGATCACGGCCACGTCCTGCTCGCCGCTGCGCTCCAGCAGGCACACCCACAGCCAGCCCCGGATCTGGCTGGCCAGGGCCGCCACGATGCGCAGGGCGGGTTCGTTGGCCTCCAGCAGGGCCTCCACCAGGGCGATCGCCTCGGCGGGGCGCTGGGCCAGCAGGGCATCCCCCACGGCCAGGCTGCTGGTGACCTGGCCGCCGATCAGGGCGGCCACCGCCTCGGCCGTGATGGGGCCGGCGGCGCTGCCGGCGTGGAGCGCCAGCTTCTCCAGCTCGCTGGCGAGCCGCAGGCCATCGCTGCCGATCGCCTCGGCCAGGGCTTCAGCCGCCCCGGGGGCCAGGGCCAGGCCCCGGTCCCGGGCGGCGCTCTCCACCCGCTCGATCTGGCCGGCCCCGTCCCAGATGGGGGGCAGGGGGAAGGACCGCTCCTCCGCCACGGCCCGCAGCCGCTTGGTGGTGCGCAACCGGGCGTCGGGCTTGCCTTCGCTCACCAGGAACAGGTGGCCATCGGCGGGGATCAGCTCGAGGGCGGCCTCCAGCTGGGCGGCCAGCTCCGCCGGGCAGGCCTGGCAGAAGGGACTGCGCTGCAGCACCACCACCCGGGCTCCGGCGCCGAAGGGGGCCGTGCGGGCCTCCTCCAGGGCTTGGGCCGCCTGACCGGGATCGGCACCGTCGAGGCGGCTGAGGTTGATCGAGGCCCAGGCCGGATCCACCAGGGCCTCGATCTGGGCCGCCAGGGCCCGCTGGCGGGCGGCTTCATCGTCGCCCCAGTAGAGGTGAATCGGCATTCAGTGCAGGGGCGCCGGCTGGGGCAGGGCGGCGAGCAGGCGGGGGTCCCGGCTGATCATCGCCGTGGCGCCACCCTGCAGGGCCGAGGCCAGCTCCAGGGCCACCTCGGGCGCCATTGCGGCGTGGATGCCTGGCCGCTGCAGGCGCGCTGCCGCCAGGGCGACCTGGGGCGTGAGGCTCACCAGGGTCCAGGCCGCCGGGTCGCTGAACACCGCTTCGTAGCGGGCCGCCAGGGCTTCATCCCCCAGGCGCAGGGGCCCCTCCATCAGCGTCATCAAGGTGGCCATGCTCAGCACGCCCCGCCAGCGGCCGGCGGCGATCGCGGCGATCAGGGGCTCTGCGTGGCGGCTGGAGGCGTCGCCGCGCAGGAAGGGGATCAACACCGTGGCGTCGACGGCCACAGCCGAACCGAGGGTCAGGCTGGCGCTGCTCTCCAGGGGTTGGACCGGCCAAGGTTGGCTCGGCGGGAGCGGGTCCGGCCAGCAGGCGAGGCCGCTGCCCTTGAGGGCGATCAGGGCCTGCCGCTGGGGACGGTGGCGACGCCAGAGCGGCACCAGGGCCGCCACCGGGTGGCCGTGGCGTGAGATCAGGGTCTCCTCGCCCCCGTGGGCTCGATCGAGCAGCTCGGGGAAGCGCTTCCTGGCCTCCAGGACGCCGAGGGTGTCCATGGTGTTGGCGGCCGCAATCGAGTTCTGTACACAATGTACAGGTTTGGATTTTGCTCGGCAGAGGCCCCTGCCCACCCGGAGCACGGCCAGGGTGCATCCCGTAGCCTCGCCGCTTCCCGTCCCGGTGCCCCCATGCCGCGCCAGGCGATCAACAGCTTCGAGGCCTCGCTCGATCACCCGATCTTCCAGGAGAGCGTGCGGCGCATCCGCGCCTGGCTCGGGCCCACCGGCCTGGTGGGGGTCGAGCAGGAGGTCCTGGAGCGCCTGGTGCACAGCAGCGGCGACCTGGCCCTGGCGCCGGATCTGCGTATCGGGCCAGGGGCCTGCGCTGCCGGCCTCAAAGCCCTGGCGGCCGGCGCGCCGATTCTCACCGACACGGCGATGGCCGCGGCGGCCGTGGCCCCCATGGCCCGGCGCACCTTCGCCAATCCGGTGCATTCGGTGCTGGCCTGGGCGCCGGCCGTGGCGCCGGCTGGTGGCACGCGGGCGGCGGCGGGCATGGAGCGGGCGCTGGCGGAGCACCCGGGGGCGGTGGTGCTGGTGGGCAGCGCCCCCACGGCCCTGGAGCGGCTGATCGAGCTGGTCGAGGCCGGAACCATCGCCGCCCCGGCCCTGGTGATCGGCATGCCGGTGGGGTTCGTGGGGGTGGCCGAGAGCAAGCGCCACCTGGCCGCCAGCGATCTGGTCCAGATCCGCCTGGAGGGCAGCAAGGGCGGGGCCGGCCTGGTGGGTGCCGCCGCCAATGCCCTGCTGCGGCGGGCCTGGCTGGATCAGGCGCCCCAGGATCAGGCGGCCCTGGATCCCCCCTGAAGACCCACCGCCACATGGCTGTTGGCCTCGATGCGGCCCAGCACCTGGCGGGCCCGCAGCACCACCGAGGCGGGAACCCCGGCCAGCCTGGCCGCCTCGATGCCGTAGCTGCGGCTGGCGCCACCCCGGCAGACCCGGTGCAGGAACACCAGGTCATTGCCGGTCTCCTCCACCAGCACCTGGGCGTTGCCCACGTTGGGCAGCAGCTCGGCCAGCTCGTTGAGCTCGTGGTAGTGGGTGGCGAAGATGGTGCGGGCGCCGATGCCGTCGGCCAGGTGCTCCGCCACGGCCCAGGCGATCGAGAGGCCATCGAAGGTGGCCGTGCCCCGGCCGATCTCGTCGAGCAGCACCAGGGAGCGGGGGCTGGCGTGGTGAAGGATGTTGGCGGTTTCGGCCATCTCCACCATGAAGGTGGACTGGCCGCTGGCCAGGTCGTCCACGGCCCCCACCCGGGTGAAGATGCGGTCGGCGATGCCGAGGCGGGCGGAGCGGGCGGGGATCCAGCTGCCGATCTGGGCCATCAGCTGCAACAGGCCGCTCTGGCGCAGGTAGCAGCTCTTGCCGCTGGCATTCGGCCCGGTGAGCACGATCAAATCCGGTGAAGGGGCGCCCAGCTGCAGGTCGTTGGGGGTGAAGGCCGTGTCGACCAGCAGCTGCTCCACCACCGGATGGCGCCCCGCCTCGATCACCAGCTCGCGGCCCTCGCTGAGCTCGGGCCGGCAGTAGCCAGAGGTGGCCGCCACCTCGGCCAGGGAGGCCAGGGCATCGAGTTCCGCCACCCGCCGGGCGGCGGCCCGCACCGGTCCTGCCGCTTCGCCAACGCGGCGGCGCAGCTCGCAGAACAGGTCGTACTCCCGCTGGCAAACCCTCGACCGCAACTGCAGGATCCGGCCTTCGCGGCCCTTGAGCTCGGGGGTGACGAAGCGTTCCTCGTTGGCCAGGGTCTGGCGGCGGATCCAGTGGTCCGGAACGGCGGCGGCCCGGGCGCGGCTCACCGCCAGGAAGTAGCCGAAGCTGCGGTGGTACTGGAGGCGCAGGTTGGGGTTGCCGCTGGCCCGCCGTTCGACCGCCTCCTGACGGGAGAGCCAGGCCTCCTGGTCGTCGAGCTGGTTGCGCAGGCCGTCGAGCACCGGATCGACGCCGTCATGGAGCAGCCCGCCCTCGCTCAGCGACAGAGGCGGCGTCTCCACCAGGTGGTGGCGCACCTGCTCGGCCAGGGCGGCCAGCTCGGGCCAGGGACCCTTGAGGGCCGCCAGGGGGCCGCTGCGGCACTGGGTCACCAGGGCCGCCAGGCGGGGCAGGCGCTCGAGGCCATCGGCCAGGGCCACCAGATCGCGGGCCGAGGCGCTGCCGGCGCCGGCCCGGCCCGCCAGGCGCTCCAGATCCCCCATGGGCCGCAGCAGCCGGCGCAGACCCAGCCGCAAGGGCCGCTGCTCCACCAGCTCGCTGACCGCCTCCTGGCGCTCCAGGATCGCCGGCAGGTCCACCAGGGGGGCCTCGATCCAGCGCCGCAGGCAGCGGCCGCCCATGGCGGTGGCGGTGCGGTCGAGGGCCCAGAGCAGGGAGCCCTGCAGGGCGCCGCCCAGCTGGGTGCGGGTGAGCTCCAGGTTGCGGCGGGTCTGGGCGTCGAGCACCAGCTGGTCGCCGGCGTGCCACAGCCGGGGCATCTCCAGGGGGATCGACGCGGCCCTCTCGGCCGCCGCTGCCTGGGTGGTGTCCAGGTAGGCCAGCAGGCCCCCGGCGGCCCGCAGCGCCAGGGGGGCTTCCCCCAGCCCGAGGCCATCGAGGCTGGCCAGCCGGAAGCGGCGGCGCAGCAGGGCGGCGGCTTCGGTGGCTTCGAAGGGGGTGCGGGCCAGGGGGGTGAGCCGCAGGCCCTCGGGGCACCAGGCGGGGGCTTCCCCCTGGCCGGGCCACACCACCTCAGCGGGCTCCAGCTGCAGCAGCTCCTGGTGCAGGCTGCCGCTGCCGTCCCGTTCGCTGACGCGGAATTCACCGGTGCTGACGTCGGCGACGGCCAGACCCCAGCGGCCCGCTGCGCTGCCGTCCCCGTCGAGGACCACAGCGCAGAGCCAGTTGTTGCGGCGGGCCGCCAGCATGCCCTCCTCCAGCACCGTGCCGGGGGTCAGCACCCGGGTGATGCCGCGGCGCAGCAGGGCCCCCTTGGCGGGGGTGGCCTCCAGCTGGTCGCAGAGGGCGACGCTGAGGCCGCGGCGCACCAGGTCGGCGCAGTAGCGCTCGGCGGCGTGGTGGGGGATGCCCGCCATCGGCACCCGGCCCAGGGCCTTGCCGGCGTCCTTGCCGGTGAGGGTGAGCTCCAGCAGGCGCGAGAGCAGGATCGCGTCCTCGAAGAAGAACTCAAAGAAGTCGCCGAGGCGATAGAGCAGCACCCGATCCGGATGGGCCGCCTTCAGCTCCACGTAGTGGCGCAGCACCGGCGTGAGCGTCGCCGGGTCCACCAGGGAATGGTGGTGCCAGCGGGGCAGGTCGTCCTCAGGCTCCGGGCTCTCGCTCTTGGCAGGCTCCGGCTTCGGCATGGAGGGCCGCCGCCGCGCACGCGGCCTGGCGCTGGCATCCGCCAGCAGCGTCTGCTCATCAAAGCCGCCGTCGGGCTCCGGTGCCGGCGCCACGTCAACCCCGAACAGGTCGCCCTGCAGTCCGGAGTCGTCCGCAAGCGGGAGCTGCTGCTGCACTTCCCTGGCCATGGGCCCGCCGCCTGGAGCGCCCCGATCGTAGGGGGCCTGCCGGGGAGATCCCACTCGAGACGCCCCGGCGCTGGCGGAGGAGGCCCGGATGCTGCTCAACTGGGTCGTGAGCTTCTGCGTGGTCTGATCCCTTGACGGTTTTCGAAGGCCGCTTCACCGATGTCGCCGATCTGCGGATCGGCCTGGTGATCGCCCGTTTCAACGATCTGGTGACCGGCAAGCTGCTGAGCGGCTGCCTAGATGCCCTCTCCCGCCACGGCATTGATGTGGGCCCCGAGAGTAGCCAGCTCGACGTGGCCTGGGTGCCGGGCAGCTTCGAGATCCCCCTGGTGGCCCAGCGACTCGCCGCCACCGGCCGCTACCAGGTGGTGATCACCCTGGGGGCGGTGATCCGCGGCGACACGCCCCACTTCGATGTGGTGGTGGCCGAGGTGAGCAAGGGGGTGGCCGCCGTGGCCCGCGACACCGGCGTGCCGGTGATCTTCGGGGTTCTCACCACCGACACCCTGCAGCAGGCCCTGGAGCGGGCCGGCATCAAGAGCAACCTGGGCTGGAGCTATGGCCTCCAGGCCCTGGAGATGGGCAGCCTGATGGCCGCCCTGCCCAAGCAACAGCCATGAACCGCAAGGGACTCATCCTGGCGGGGGGCAGCGGCACGCGGCTGGCGCCCCTCACCACCGCTGTCAGCAAGCAGCTGGTGCCGGTGTACGACAAGCCGATGATCTACTACCCGCTCAGCACGCTGATGCTGGCGGGCATCCGCGAGGTGCTGGTGATCACCACCCCCACCGACCGTCCCGCCTTCGAGCGGCTGCTGGGGGATGGCGCGGCCTGGGGCATGGAGATCCGCTATGCGGTGCAGCCCAGCCCCGATGGCCTGGCCCAGGCGTTCCTGATCGGCGCCGATTTCCTTGACGGCGCCCCGGCGGCCCTGGTGCTGGGGGACAACCTGTTCCACGGCCATGACCTGATCCCCCAGCTGCAGGGGGCCAACGGCGAACGGCCGGGGGCAACGGTGTTTGCCTATCCGGTGAGCGACCCGGAGCGCTACGGGGTGGTGGAGTTCAGCGGTGACGGCCGGGTGCTGAGCATCGAGGAGAAGCCGGCCCAGCCGCGCAGCCGCTACGCCGTGACGGGCCTGTACTTCTACGACCACACGGTGGTGGAGCGGGCCCGGCAGGTGCGCCCCTCGCCGCGGGGGGAACTGGAGATCACCGACCTCAACCAGCTCTACCTTGAGGAGGGACTGCTGCGGGTGGAGCTGATGGGTCGGGGCATGGCCTGGCTGGACACGGGCACCCCTGATTCCCTGCACGAAGCCGCCAGCTACATCCGCACCCTGGAGAAGCGTCAGGGCCTCAAGGTGGGCTGCCCCGAGGAGGTGGCCTGGCGCCTCGGCTGGATCGACCACGGCCAGCTGGAGCGCCTGGCCCTGCCCCTGAAGAAATCCGGCTACGGCGACTACCTGCTGCGCCTGCTGCAGGAGGCCGCCAGCGACCACCTGGCCCTGGAGCCCCAGCGATGAACGTGCAGTTCCTGGCCATCGAAGGCCCCCTGCTGCTCACCCCGGCGGTCTATGCCGACGAGCGGGGCTGGTTCAGCGAAAGCTGGAACCGGCGCCGCTTCGCCGATGCCCTCGGCAAGGCGGACGCCGACGCCCCGGAGTTCGTGCAGGACAATCACTCCCGCTCCCTGCAGGGGGTGTTGCGGGGCCTGCATTTCCAGCGGCAGCCTCACGCCCAGGGCAAGCTCGTGCGTTGCACGCTGGGGGAGGTGTTCGATGTGGCCGTCGACCTGCGCCAGGACTCCGCCACCCTGGGCCACTGGGTGGGCGAGCGGCTCAGCGCCGAGAACCAGCACCAGCTCTGGGTGCCGGTGGGCTTCGCCCATGGCTTCCTCACCCTCAGCGCGGTGGCCGAGGTGCAGTACAAGACCGCTGGGTACTGGAGCCGGGAGTGCGAGCGCTCCCTGGCCTGGAACGACCCGGCCATCGGCATCGACTGGCCCCTGGGGGAGCTCCCAGAGCCCCACCAGCCCCTGCTGGCCCCCAAGGACGCCGCCGCCCCCGGTCTCGGGGCCCTGGCGGCCGCCGGGGATCTGTTCGCGCCCGACAACGTGTGAAGGATGGCTCCGGCGGCGGGCAGGGCCCCGCTCTGCATGGCAGGATCCCCCACGCTGCCTGATCCGGCCCCGAGCCTTCCTGCCCCATGCAGATCCTCAATACCCTCACCGTTCTGGCCCTGGTGGTGATGTCCTTCGCCCTGATCGTGGCAGTGCCGGTGCTCTACGCGAGCACCGAGGACAGCGGCCGCTCCAACCGCCTGATCCTGATCGGCGGCGCCGCCTGGGTGGCCCTGGTGCTGGTGAACTGGGGCATGAGCCTGCTGGTGGTGTGAAGCAGGGCCTCCCCGCAAGGCCGTGGCACCCTTGGGCCAACCCGGGCGTGAACCTGACGGCTGAGTTGAGTCACTGATACGACCATCCGGGTGGAGAAACGTGTTCTTGCGCAAGCCGCGCAGCGTCCTGGCTCTCTGTGCGGTCCTTGACCTGGTTGGGGTTGCTGCCGGCGCAGCCCTGATGGATGCCTGTCTGGGTACGGATCTGTTGGAGGATCCCCAGTGGCTGGTGACGTTCGGCCTTGTCTACGTCCTGTTGAGTTGGCTGTTCGGCAGTTACACCCTGCTACGCCTGCCGCGCCTGAGTGGGGCTCAGGTGTTGATGCGGCTGGGGATGGCGGCCCTGGCCAGCACGCTGCTGGTGGTGCTCGCCTACTGGGCGCTCAGCCTTCCTCCCACCTTCACCCTGGGCCACCGTCGCACCCAGGTACTGCTGTTGGCGTGGCTCAGCCTCTGGGCTCTGGCGACAAGGCTTGCCCTGCGCCGAATGGTCCGCCATCGCCAGCCCAGATTCCCAAGCCTGCTCGAGAAGATGGAATCCCAGCAGCAGCGCCTTCTGCCTGCCCTGCTGGCTGAGGAAGCCTTGACCCTGGAGGACCTGCCCTGGGCGGACGGTTTGAGTGTGCAGCGCCAGCTCAAGCGGGGCGCCGATGTTGCTGTGGCCTTGTTGCTGCTGTTGGCCGCCATGCCGCTGATGGCTCTGTCCGGGCTGCTGATCTGGCTGGAGGATCGGGGACCGGTGTTTTATGTGCAGGAGCGGAGCGGTTGGATGGGCCAAGTGTTTCGTCTCTATAAGCTGCGAACGATGCGTCTGGCCTCTCCAGATGTTCCCGCCACCTGGACCATCCAGGGGGACACGCGGATCACCCGAGTGGGATCTTTCCTGCGACGCGTGCGGCTGGATGAACTGCCCCAGCTCCTCAACGTGCTGCGGGGCGAAATGACTTTGATCGGACCGCGGCCGGAGCGTCCGGAGCTGGAGCATGACCTCGAGCAGCGGATTCCCCACTACCGCAAGCGTCACTGGATGCCGCCAGGCCTCAGCGGCTGGGCCCAGGTCTGTGCACCGTATGACGCCAGCGTGGAGGAGGCCGAACTCAAGCTCAGTTACGACCTCTACTATCTGCGGCACTGGAGCACGGGGCTTGATCTTCTGATCCTGCTGAAGACGATCAAGACGGTACTCAAGGCGAGGGGGAGGTGATGACGGCGTCACGACTTTCGCCGAAAGTCTCGTGAAAGTGGATTCTTCTACTAGAGTCATATAGTGAGCGCTTTGTGTGATTGCAGTTTCTAGCACGAAGTATTCAGTTTGAGACTTCCTGTCCCGTCGGTCAATGCAATTGACTCATTTGGCATTCCGAGATCGGAATCAGCCTGATTCTAATCACTGATAGGGCCTAATGGATACAAGCATTCGCTCATCGAAAATGCCTTGCGGCCAGTAAGGAATGGAATTGTCAAGGCGTTCAGAACAGTTAGCAAGCTTTATTTCCTAGACTCCTGAAGAATCTGTGGGGTGCTCTGGTATCAGTAGGCGTCTGGGGAGAAGCCATGGGCTGTCGTTCTTTCAGGCGGTTGAATTGCAGAAGATGTTGCTAGCAGTGGCTCTGTGTAGGGGTGTTGCCAGTGTCTAATGAGCTTCACGACATATCCTCGGTAGAACCCATTCGCCTCGCGCCACTCTCATGCGGGCAATTTCCAGATCGAGTGGATAATTAATGTCGAAGCCCTCCGCTTCAGATGTCAGAAATGGAACAATTAGATGTCCGGCGATTGAACCGGTTTCGGCATAGCAAGAAAAGCGAGCTATCTCGAGGCTGGCATTCTGTACATAAATCTCTGGCAGCGCGGCCATCTGCGAACTATGCCATGGTGTTCCATCCTGTTCAAAGGGAAGAAGCGGCGTCATGAAGGGGCCATTCATTCTCCACATCTTGCCGGGATGAAGACTGGTTTTTTCAACGGCACGGATGGAATCGGCTCGAGAGTTGTCCTGCAGAATCGCCAGGGCACGACGGATGGTGTCCGCTTGGCGGAATGGGCTGGTGGGACGCAGAATTGAAAAGTAGTCAATGGGTGCATCGACGAAGCAGGATTCGAAAAACCATCGCACCCAGCTGATGTCCGGTGAGTTGGACTGCGCTGTTGATGTGGGGCGCAGTTCAGCTACGGTGCCGCCATAGGAACGGGCGATGTCAGCATAGGTTGCGCTGTCGGTGATGCAGTGAACAGCATCGAAACAGCCGCTCTCGAGTGCCGCGGAGATGCTGTAGGACAACAGGGGATGCCCGGCCAGCTCAGCCACGTTCTTATCCGGCAGTCGGGTGGAGCCGCTGCGGGCAGGGATGAGGGCAATTCGCATCATGGGGCTGGAGAACTAGCCGACTCAATGGCGTCGCCGATGAGATCGCAGATCTCGCGGACGGCCCCCTGGCCCCCAGGGCGATCGGTGATGATCGCGGCATGCTTAAAGACGGAGGGGTACGCATCAGCAACGGTGAAAGCGATGCCGACAGATCTCATGGCATCAATGTCGTTGATGTCGTTGCCGACGAAGGCGGCGTGCTCTAAAGCGATACCATGCTCGCCACACACCTTGGCAACGACTTCAGCCTTGTCTCCAACGGACTGATGCACAGGAAGTTGAAGTTTCTCGGCCCGGCGGCTCACAACTGGATTCACCTCAGTGGAGATGATGAACTGGATCAGCCCCAGCGAGCGAAGTCTAGAGATGCCGAATCCATCAAATCTGGAGCAACGAACGTACTCCACTCCATTGGAATCGACCAGAACATGATTATCAGTGAATACCCCGTCAAAGTCGTAGAAAATGATTTGAATGTTTCTGAGGTCAGGGTAGGAGACCATGTTGTAGGAGCCAGGAACGACGAGGAGCGACAGACTCGGGCAACCAAAGTATCGAAACTGGACTGCTTAGCCAGGGCCGGATAACTGCTCATAGCGAATGGGCATGCCCTGATCAATTGAAGCGATGGCTTTCTGACCGAGAATGGAGTTGCTTTCGCGCACAGGAATGTACGTCGTCTCGAAGATCTTGCCGGTGAGCTTGTCAAGCGTAATGACATCACCGGGGCTGAGTGGCACTCGCGCGGCCAATGATTTCCCCAGCTTTTTGAACACAGGCTCGGTGCCCAGGCTTTCAGTTGGCTTGGGTGGCATCATTTCGGGAATGCGCTTGATGTCACGGGCGAATCGCCGGAAGCCATCGGGTTCCAGCGCAAAGCTATGGTCTGTTCCCTTCCACGAACGGTTGAGAGTCACGTGCTTCTCAAACACCCGTGCACCACACATGTATCCAACAGGACCACTAACGATTCCGTTAAAGTGGTCGGACAGTCCAATCGTGATCGTTGGGTAATCATTCAGAAAGCGCTCGATACGTTGCAATCCCAAATGATTGTGGTCGCAGGGATACTCTGACACGCAATGCAGGAGAGCGATTTCGTCGTGGTAACGCAGAATGGTGTCAACACTGTTTCGAATCTGCTCATCGTTTGCTCCCCCAGTGCTTACCACGACGGGTATGCCGGTTTGGGCGATACGATCGATAAAAGGAAGATTCCCGATGTCGAAGGAGGCAATCTTCAGCAGGTCGATCTGCAGGTCAACCAGCAGCTCAAGGCTGTACTCGTCAAACGGTGTCGACATGAACAGAGCCCCAGCTTCGCGGCACTTTGCGCGTAGAATTCGTTTCTCATCGGGAGTCAGTTCAAGTTGCTCGCGATGCTCGCCGTAGGTGGGGCCGAACGCATTTTCACTATCGTATGGTTTATTGTAGGCGTCTTCAGAAAAAAGATAGCGATTGTTTCTGGTCTGGAACTTAATGACATCAGCTCCGGCTGAGGCGAAGCGGTGAATGTATTCGAGCGCATTTTCAAGTTTGCCTTGGTGATTCTGTCCCACCTCGGCGATAATCAGAGACTGATGGGAAGACCTCAGATGTTTTAGCATCATGAAATATCGTTCAAATCCACTCTAACATGTGAAACTCTGCCATTGGCTCAGCTGTTTGGAGAGTCTCTGCAGTTCGCTTCGGTTGGTTTGATGCATCCTCTCAAACACGGCCAGACGGCTTCTCCCATCTTCGGGCAGGGGCCAATCCCGACACAGATCAGACACGGAGCTCGTGTCCATCGGATCCACATAGCAGGCGGCATCATCCAGAATCTCCCGAAAGACAGGTATGTCGCTGCAGATGATGCGGCAGTTCTCACTCAACGCCTCAATCAGTGGCAGTCCGAATCCTTCCACGAAAGACAATTGCCAGTAGTAAAGATTCATACGGTAGAGATTCACTAGCTCATCCTCTGAGAGCCTTTCCAGCACCTGTACTCCATGACTCAAGGGCCGAGCCAGTTCCTGTACAGCATTTGCATTGTCGGTAACGATGGTCAGCCGCCACCTGGAGTCTGTCTTCAAAAGCTTTCCAAAGGCAGCGAGGACTCCTGGTAGATTCTTGTTGGCGGTGTTGGCTGCAACGGTCAGGATCGAAAAATCAGAACGCTTCGCAAATTCGTCTTTCTCAATCTGGGAGTCTTCAACAATCTCCAGACGCTTTGAGGTTCCCTTTAGAAGATAGTAGAGGACGAAACTAGTGGCGGTGGGTCTGTTGCGAAGCTGGTCGACTCGATTTTTGTTGGTATAGGTGGTGACGAGCAATAAGTCTGCCCAGCGCAGGTTGGCAGCGACGATGAGCTTATAGTAAAGATATTGACTGAAGCGGTAAACAGTTGGCATGTCTTGCCAGTAGAGGTCATTGATGACCACAACATTGTGGGTACTACCGAAGACTCCGCAGGAACCGACAGAGATCACAATGTTGTCTGTTCTGCCGTTCCGCAGGAAATAGATCTGTCTGCTCAAGTAGCGACGCCAGAGCATCTGAGGCAGTTGTATGGAGCGAATGCTGACGTCACAGTCAGAGAGGCGCATGCGGAGATACGCAGCGTTGGAAGGCCCGCTGACCACGCACTCAATTGGAAACGGGAGGACTTGCAGGCTTAGGGACTTGGCCAGTTCAATGCCATACTGGAACGTCCCTTTCAGGTACCCGCCATCTTTGGCGTAGCTGAAATCAATGATCAGGTGCTGCATGAAAGGGTGTCCCAATTGCAATGCCGTCCAAAATAGCCTTTTCGCCATTGCTGGCTTCGGATGCCGTGAGAAGTTCCCACTCGATCATGCGTCGCCTGAATAGGTGGAACGCATACCGTTCAGCACGTTCTTGATAGGGAAGAGTTCGATGCTCCAGCATGTCCTGCACCACCGTGGGCAGATCTTCGCCTCGTTGCAGATCACGACCCACCTTTTTTCCCCGTAGGCAGGATTCACCGCAGATGAGTACGGGCTTGCCCAGATACGCGGCCTCCACAGCCGTCTTTGTGGCATACACCACCACCAGATCACTGGCTTCCAGCAGTTGATAGGTACTGATGGGTTCGTCGGCCTCAATGATCGAGAGATTGGCGCAGCGGTGGGCGGTCTCCCGGAGAACTTCTGCAGATGTCGTTGCCGCTATCCTTCGGCCGGTTACTTCGGCGGGATGGATCCTCACCACGAACCGTGTACCAGGAAGTTTCTCTGCGCAACGACCGATGTCACGCAGCCAGCTTTGCATATCGGTGTAAGTGTTGGCGTTGAAGTGAGCCTGTGCGTCCCAGTCCACGTTCGTGAGGACGGAGACAAGCGGGCTACCTTGGTCGCCGGAAAACACAGGCGACTTTGACTCGGCGCCCCTGTGTACAAAGCTCACCCAGTCCTGAGTACCTGTCCGGCGTGATGTCATGTAGTTCTTCAGCCAGACGCGATCAGCAGCGCTGAGCACATGATTCTCCCATGTAGCGTTCGGTTCTTCAATGAGTTGGCGGTGATAGGTATCGCCGTGGCTCAAGAGAAGCGTATGACGACGATATCCCTTGTGCCAGGTGACAACTCGGACTCCGTGAGCATGGGCAGTGGCTACGATGACCCCCTGAGGGACATAGAGACCATGATTGACAACAATAACTTCTGGGGTGTAGGTCTCCAGTATGGATTCCACTCGCAGAACGGTTTGGCAAGCGGCTTCCGCAAATCGACGAACGACTGAGGTGGGCACTTGGCTGGGTTCGACAACCTTGCCATAGAAACGAATCAAGCCCGAGCGTACGTGTTCGCTGATTGGCACGCCGCGGAAGCTGGCCTCTTGCCCATGTAGAAATCCCTGAATCCACCCATCCATGTCTGCTTTATCCGCCTCATGCACATGTGCATATGTAAAGACTTGGAAATGGTGGCGGATATAGGCATTGAAGGATCCGGAACAGTAGGTGCAGGTGTGTCCTGGTCCCTTCTGAGCAAACTCCCGATCGCTAAGGAACCGCTCGCTCTCACATAGGGAACAGGCAGTCAGGCTACCCTCACATATAAGAAAAGCGACGGATGCTCCTTGTTTTTGAAGTCGAATACCCAGACATATATCTAGACTGGAGATATCTACGTTTCCAAGGGTCGAACAGGCAATCAGAATTCGCTTCTGCCCATAACTGCTGGAACCAGGCCTTTTTTCAGCCTTTGAGAAAAGAGTCAGGGCCCTGTGTGCACGACGTCTCAGGCGAACCGGCAAAACCGTGCGACTCCATATGCTGCCGAACGCCGGCAATCGCTTGATCCGCTTCCGGATGCTAAACTTCATTTGAAAAAACTAGCCATGCTTTAGAAGTTGAGATCACCACATCACCAAGACTCGCTGGAATCATCGCGGCTGACCGTGCTGGCTGATGTCACGGTGAAGATTCAACACTGATGAGTCTACTCCTTGGCTTAACCTTGTGCGGCATCTAGGTTTGCCTCGGTAGTCTTGTTTGCTATGTATCGATCTCTACCGATCAGTTCGACCATCGTTACCTATCGACGTGGTGGAGACTCTGCCTATGGGGCGCGGCTGGCTGATTGCATTATGGGTTTGCTTTCCTCCGGATTTGCTGGGCCTCTTTACATCGTTGACAATAGTCGCGAATCCAGTTTAGAAGCAGTTCTACCCAGCGATCCACGAATTCACTACTTGCATTTGGGTGGCCGAAATCTTGGATTTGGTGCAGCTCATAATCTTGTAAGGAATCTTGAGCTGGGAACCTTTCATCTGATTCTAAATCCCGACATTGTGTTCCCAGAACCTACCGTTCTGCAGCGCCTGGTAGCGGTACTTGACGAGAACCCTTCAATTTCAATGATACAGCCATTGATCTGTGATGTGCTTCCACCTCACCATGTGCAGCGATTATGCAAGCGTGATCCCACCTTGCTTGCCCAGATCGGCAGAGCCGTGCTTGGTCCGATCTACCACCGGGCTTTGCGTCGGTACAACGAATGGTATGAAATGCAAAGCGAGGCCTACGGCAGTTCGCTGGTTTTATCCACGTATCTTTCAGGAGCGTTCATGCTATGTCGTACGGATAAGCTACACAGAGCTGGCTGGTTTGATCCAGCTTTCTTTCTCTATCTGGAAGATGCTGATCTGACCCGCCGCCTCGCGGCTTATGGTCCGTGTGTGCATTGTCCTTGGGTGCTCGTCTATCACCATTGGGCTCGCTTCAATCGTACCCGTCTGATCCCTTTCCTTTCTGCTGCTTGGTCCTTTGTAATCTATTCCCGAAAGTGGGGGCTGGTAGGCTGGTAATGATGTGCTGCCTGCACTGATCATGACGGAACCCCTGCCAACACCAGAATTCTTTGCACCCAGGGACATGGGCCCACGATCCTGGGGGACAGAGACCTTGGTTGCCCTTTCTCCTGGGAAGTATTCCCTCAAGCATCTTTTCGTAAAGGCGGGTTCACGCGGTGGCTTGCAGTATCACCATTTCAAGGATGAGAGCGCCTTTCTTGTCAGCGGTACGATGCGCCTTCGATACGACGATGGAAGCGGCAAACTTGTTGAGAAACTGGTTGGTCCTGGCGCAAGTTTTCGTTTCCCGCCAGGTTCGGTCCACCAGGAAGAAGCCATCACTGACTGTGTGCTGATTGAGGCTTCTACTCCTCACGCCAATGACAGGGTTCGTATGGAAGCCGTCTACGGCATTGATGCAGGTGATGATAACCCTCTCCCTTCCACTCGCCCTGATGAAGTGATCCTCATCACGTAAGCCGTCGCTAGTGATTCAGCTCCGCGAGAAGGCCGCCGGCCCCTCCGCTTAGCAGCACCGTATCGGTGGTCACTGCAATGAACTGAAAGCCCTCTTCCCGCCGGCGTCGAATGGACTCTCGTTCCAGTGCGATCACACCGGCGGCGACACCAGCTCTTTGGGCGGCCACTAGAACACGTCCTGCTGCTGACACGACACTTGGATGGTCTACCTGCCCAAGGAGCCCCATACTTGCGGAAAGGTCATACATGCCCACAAACACGAGATCAAGGCCGGGGACGGAGACAATCTCATCAATGGCGTCAACGGCCGCTATATGTTCAATTTGGGCGATGGCTAGAATTTCGTTATCTGCCACTTTCGCGTAGGTGCCGGCTCCATTCACCCCCCAGCGCGCTGGGGCCATGGCTGGACCGAACCCTCTGACTCCTTGGGGTGGATATCTCACAGCAGCCACTGCTTGATAGGCCTCCTTGGCGGAATTGACCATCGGGGTGATGATTCCCATGGCCCCGGCATCCAGATGTGCTTTGGCGAGCCACGGCAAATTCTCTGCAATTCGCACAAGTGGTACGGCGTCTGTTCCCTGGCTGGCCTGGATCATCAGCTGGGCTGTTTCCACTGAGATCGCACCATGCTCGGTGTCGACCCAGATCCAGTCGAATCCTTGAGCGGCCATCAGTGCCGCTACCGTCGGGCAGGCCAACTGCAGGATGACTCCGTAGGAGGGTTCTCCTGCTCTGAGTCTTCCCTTGAGCTGTAGAAGCGCATTCATTCTGTTCATCAATTGACAGCCTGTTCATGGCACTCCAATTATCCTTGGAATTCCTGGTATTCACTAGTCGGACGATCTTGCCTCATTACATGTAACGTATGGACACAGCCCAGACCTCTTCTGCTAGAGGACCTGCTGGTTGTTCACGTTGTGCCCAGTGTCATCACGATGAGGCCCGCAGCCTGGCCTTCCAGAAATCCTGGATCATCAGACCTGGCAAGGAGCTCAGCCCCTGCATTTCCTGGCAGCATTTTCCTAAGTCATCTACTCATCCCACACTGCCTTGGGCATTGTTTTGCGATCGCGCTGCCGACATCCATGGCCTTGAACGGCCACTACCAACGGATCGCTGCATGTAATCAAAATCTGGCTAGCGAATTTCTCGCCTTCCTTCTCATCAGAGTCCTTCAGTGCGTATGAGGGTTGAGTTCGCAAGCCTGGGCATTAAAAACGGCAGACTGCCACCATCCTGACAGCCTTAATGCGGCGCTTGTTGTGTCCTGGAGTTGATGACGCAGCAGCTGGACTCAACATCTTTGTGTTAGGGTGACCGGTGAATCACGGTTGGGTCATTATGGGTAAAGCCTCTTCGTTGAACCCGTTGAAGAAGTGCTTTGCCATGGCTCTCCTGTTAGTCTTTTTTGTTGTTATAGCCTCTGTTAAATTTGGACATGTGGTGAGTTATTCGCAATCTCAGGGGCGTTTGTCCATCCCCCCAAGGCCAGATGACATCGGCTATCAATTGCAGGCAATAAAGGATGCCAATGAGCTTCGTGCGAGAGGCTGGAGTCTTGGCTCTGTTGAGTATATATTTCACCATCGTCATTCTCCCCTGCTGAATGCCATTGGCACCTCTAGTTACCTCGTCTCTCCGCCCCGATACGTTCATGGATCGAAGGACTGGTCAAGCTTTTACCTGCCTAGCAAGGTGGCGGGTTTCTCTATGTTGTTGGCCATTCCGCTCCTTTTCTGGTGCCTGTTCAGGTTCCAGGCATTTGGCCTGCCGATCTTTGTTGGAACTTTCGCCACTTATAGCTTCGCTTGGACGGGTGGTTTGATCACCGAGTTCAGGCCTGACCTGATCAGTGGCCTGTTGCTGGGTGCTGGCGTGTTAGCGCTATGCCAGCGAGCTTTCAATGAACGGGTGCCACTGATTGTTGCGCCTCTTTTTATCTTTGCCTCCCTCTATGCTAAGCCAACAACATTTCTTCCTTTGTTCATAACTGCGGGTGCGACGATTCTGCTTGTCTACCTTTGCTATGCGCGACGGGGCCTCGGGATGGCTCCATTAAGGAAGTCATCCATTTCTCTTGCTATTTCCGTAAGCGTTGCGCTTCTGCTCCCTTTCTTGTTGATTAATCTGGCTCCCATCTCTTCGTATCTCTACAAGGCGTTCGTGACGGATTCACGCATTTGGGGTGGGCCGTTTGAGGGCCAAAGTCTGATTGAGCGACTGTCCTGGTACTTGCAACCTTCTGGCGGAGGCGCCATCAGTCTTCCCCTGAATAATCTGATCTTAATTGTATCTATTGTCTTTTTTCTTGTTGTGCGTCTTGCGCTATGCCGGCGACTGGGAAGCGAACTTTCTCACGGCTATTACAAGGGATTTGCATTGGCACTGCTCTGTGGCGCTCCCTATTTTCTTATGGCGAGCGTATCGAATAATAAGAGTTACTTTCTTGGGGCCTTCATCGGTATCTTCATGTCGCTTCTGCTTGCGGGCATCCTCGCGACTTTAGTGCTGGAGCTGAGCTTATCTGGAAGACGACTCTTGCATTCCTTGGCTTTGCTGCTAGTCGCTTGTATGGGCGTTCTGGCTATGGCGGCACCGCCGCCGGAAGCCTTTTTGTGGTCGGCAGGTAATTCACTGCAAGCACGCATGTTGCATCGGGATACTGTCGACCAGGCGCTGGCGCTCTTGAGTCAGTCGCCTGCTTTGTCGCGAGCGAATAGTCGGGTATTTGTGGCCGCTACGGAGTCGCTTCACGGAGATCTTGTTGAGGCCTATCTCCAGATACAGTCGCCACGGGGCAAGTCATTCCATGTAACTGACGGCGAGAATGTCACTGGTCAGCAGGAACTCATCCGTGAAATTGACAGTGCGGATATCATTGTCTTTGAGTCCGGTGAGATAGCTCCACCTTCCTATGCCTTTGACCTTTACATGCCATCCGTGCAAAGTCACTTGCAACAGATGGCTAAGGGCGGAAAGGACTTGCAAGTTCTTGAAACCAAAGCCCGTGTCCGTATGAAGAACGGACGAAGCCAGGGGGTTCTGATCATGTCCAGGCTTTGATAAGTCCAGCGACCACACTTCTTGCTTGAAACATTGGATGTAGAGTCTTCATCTTGCTGCTCCATTGCAGGTTCATAAAATGATCTTTGCTTTGCAGTGATCTTTCTGGTCCATGCGACTAGCTTTCGTCGCTAAGCTATGCGCTTTCATTCGTTTCTCTGTTCTTCGGAGATCCTTCTGCAGTGAGCGCTGACGCTTCTATATCCCGTCCACTGCTACCACCAGTGGGCCTGCTGGAATTGATCGTTGATTTCTTCCCGCCAGTCCGCCCAGGATGCCAAATCTCAGCCGCCGCAGGCGATGATTGAGCAGATCGCTGCGGAGAAGTGTCACCAGCAGGCCAGCGCCAGGTCAGCCGCCTGATGCAGGACCTGCGTCGTAAGGACAAGGCCCTGGCGGAGGCGCCGGCACTGCTGTAGCCGCAGGCAGCTTCGATGCATTTCGCCTCAACGATGAACCAGGCTGTCAGGGCAGGGTAGGGGGGAATTGATCTCTCCTTTTTAATCATTGGAGAGCACCGGAGATGCTCCATGCAGGTACTGCGGCAGCGTTGCGGAGGCGGCGTCAGTTTTGGGCTGATGGGGAGAGTCTGGATGGCCGTTTGGGCAGCCACTGCCCTGGTTCTCATTGCTCCATCGATGAGAAGCTCAAACGGATCCTGCTCCCCTGTAGCCCGCCGGAATCCGCCGGTCCGCCGCCTGGACAGAGCGATCCAGCACTTGCGGACCGTCCCTGTCCATCTCCTTGGTGGATGCCTGCGGCTACGCTTACGCTCGCAGCGAAGTTAGGGTGCTGCATGCCCACGTCCAGGCTCACCAGCGTCCGTGGTGACATCGGTAACACCATAAGGGTGTTCACCCTTGAGGCATGCCTGGATGAGTTGGCTGTGCTCCAATCCTTTCCCCATCCCACAGGTCAGCATCGACACCCCCTGCTAGGAATCGCAGCAGTCTGGCTGCGCGCATCAGCAGGGCCGCCAGCGTCATCGCTGCTGCTGGCTGTGGCCGGAGATGCTCGTGTTCAATTCAACGCCCCCAGAAACATCGTCTATCGGCCTAAGTTGGCAATGTGCGCCGGATAAGCGCCAGGAACTTCATCTTTGTGCGCTGTCACCGAGCCACTCCTTGTGAAGCTGGTTTCTGTCCACCATCATGTGACGTTCAGCTGTGCTGGTGATCCATGCACCTCTGGCTCCTAAGATGGATGAAATTATCGGGACAGCGGGAGCCAGAGCCAGTGCCAATGATCTCTGTGGTCTCTCCTGTGTACCAAGCTGCAGAGGCGCTCCCGCATCTGGTCAGGGAACTATCCAATACACTCCAGAATCTGACTGATCGCTACGAAATCATCCTTGTCGATGATAGAAGTAAGGATCAGTCTTGGCAGTCAATTGAAGTTGAGTGCCGCAAGTCCAGTCATGTGATTGGTCTCAGGCTTAGTCGAAACTTTGGACAGCACTCTGCAATTACTGCTGGACTGAGCCATGCAACAGGAGACTGGATTGTCGTCATGGACTGTGATCTTCAGGACAGACCTGATCAAATTCCTGCTCTTTATCGCAAGGCAACCGAAGGATATGATGTCGTCACAGCAAGGAGACTGATTAGGCAAGACTCCATATTGAAGAGATTTTATTCACGCTGTTTCTATTCCTTTTTTAGCTACCTTACAGGCACAACCCAAGATGCCTCAATTGCCAACTTTGGTATTTACCGTAAGAAGGTTATTCGGGCAATCCTTAGCATGGAGGACAACATTCGATACTTTCCGGCCATGGTCCAATGGGTTGGATTTTATTCGACGTCTGTTGACGTCGCCCACGCTTCACGAGTGCATGGAAGATCTACCTATAACTTGCAGAAAATGCTTCGGCTTGCGATTGACGTCATTATTTCCTTTTCGGACAAGCCCTTGAGGCTAGTCGCTCAAGGAGGGTTAGCCCTTTCTTGCCTGTCTATGCTTATTGGCTTTATTTATTTGGGGGGTTATGCGCTTGGTGTTATCAAGGTCGCTGGCTATGCAAGTATCATTATATCCATTTGGCTTACTGCGGGCTTTAACATATTTGTTTTGGGTCTCGTTGGAATTTATGTGGGTAAGGCCTTTGAAAAAATCAAGGGTCGTCCAGTCTTCATTGTTGATGAGGTTCTGAGTCTTGATTGAGTATCTTGACTGGGATACGAAGTTCTTCGAGCTTAAGGTTGGAAGGTGCACTGTTGACTCTGACTTGTCGTGGAGTACAGCACAGGTGCAAGCAGGTGATGGAGACTTCAAGCTGGTGTATATCTACTCTGGCTACGAACTATCAGGTTCGTCGAATGATTGCTTCCATCTGCTTGATGTCGGAGGACAGATTGAATTTGACAAGACTCCTTTGGCTCATCCTGAGGACCAAGAGACCGGCAGGAATATCTCTTCCTATCGAAGCCTGCCCCTGTCTCCCGCTATCTGCCATCTTGCTTATACTAGTGGGCGACTGTCTAGGTTTAGGATTGATCCACACATCCCGAGGACTAAATATGAATCGCTTTATGCTACTTGGGTCGCCAATACCCTGCAACGCCATCCATTCGGATCCGTCTTTGTTTATCAGATGGACGGTCACCCTGTTGGGCTTATCACGTTTGAGTGGGATCGTTCAGTTTGCACGATCGGCCTGCTAGCAGTTCTTGACTCAGCCCAGGGTAGGGGAATCGCTACAAAGCTGATCAGGCATGTTGAGAGCTTCTGCATGCGAAGACGGATAGGAAAGCTACGAGTCAAAACTCAACTCTCTAACCTCAGTGCACGATCTCTGTATCTAAAATGTGGCTTCGTTGTGCGGGAACGCTCATATCTTTATCACGCCCGTGCGTCGTCACTTGGAGATAAGTCAGTCAGCCTCCTTTGACTCTCAAGTTACTTGCATGTCTGCATGAATCAACATCTCGAGCTCCGTAGCCAACTCTTCAAATACTTACTTGTTGGTGTCACTTCCAATGGTGCCGCCTATGGCTTCTACCTTCTCATTACGTCATTTGGCCTAAGTCCAGTTCTCGGCATGTCGATCGTCTACGTCATGGCGGCCGGCATTAATTATTTCTTGAACAGATCCTGGACATTCTCTTCGAATGCTCCCGTGCGCAGATCTTTGTTTAGATATGTCGTGGTTCAGTGCGTTGGTTATGCCACGAATCTTGTTCTGTTAGCCGTGCTTCATTATGCTCTTGGTGTGCCTCACTATCTTGCGCAGCTAGCTGGTGTTACGATAGTGGCTGGTGAGCTATTTCTTCTGAGCCGCTTTTTTGTTTTTGTATAGCTCAAGCCTATGAAAGCAACCCTTCCCTCTTCCCCGTTCCCTCCACAAGCCTTTATCGATCTTGCTGATGCGGAAGATCAGCATTGGTGGTTTCGGGCGAGAAGTCAGATTCTCATTTGGATTCTGAAGACAAGAGTCTATGGGCTGAGCAACTTTCTCGAAGTCGGTTGCGGCACTGGTTATGTTCTAAGAAGCATTTCAGACGCACTCCCGTGTGTAGGCCTGGAAGCCACTGAATACTTTCAGGATGGCATGTTGATTGCCATGCAGCGGGTTCCAAATTGTCATTTTAGACAACTCGATGCCACTGAGATGGCCGAAGCAGATGTCTATGACTGCATTGGATCTTTTGACGTTTTGGAGCATATTCAGGCTGATGAGCGCGTGCTTCTTAACTTTCATCGTGCTCTGCGTTCAGGCGGGTTTCTTGTGCTGACTGTTCCGCAGCACGCCTGGCTTTGGTCAGGGGCGGACGAATTCGCTCACCATGTGCGCCGCTACTCACGATCTGAACTTCGAGAGAAGGTTCTTCGTGCAGGTTTCCACATTCAGGAGTGCACTTCTTTCGTCAGTATCCTTTTGCCAGTCATGGCTCTCCAGAGACTTACGGCAAGTCGAAAGACCTATCGCCTGGCTGATGAGCTAAGGATCAATCCCATTGTGAATTCCATGCTGTATTTTGTCATGCAGCTTGAGATCGTTCTGTTGCGCGCTGGACTACGCTTTCCTGCCGGTGGTTCTCTTCTCCTGCTGGCGCGTAAGCCATGATTCCATTCAACAAACCTTATCTTACCGGGCGAGAACTTCATCACATCTCTGAAGCCCATGCTCGAGGTCAGCTTGCAGGCGATGGCCACTTCACCAAGAAGTGCAATACTTGGCTTGAGGAGCGAACAGGCTGTCATAAAGCACTGTTGACCCATTCATGCACTGCGGCTCTTGAGATGGCGGCGATTCTCGCTGACATCCAGCCTGGTGATGAGATCATCATGCCCTCATACACTTTCGTGTCTACGGCTAATGCTTTTGTGCTTCGAGGTGGTGTCCCTGTCTTTGTTGATATTCGCGAAGACACTCTCAACATTGATGAACGCCTGATTGAGCCCGCTATAACCTCCCGCACCAAGGCCATTGTTCCAGTTCATTATGCTGGTGTCGGCTGTGAAATGGATACGATTATGGCGATTGCCAGCAGGCATAACCTGCTGGTTATTGAGGATGCGGCCCAAGCTGTGATGGCCACCTATAAGGGGCGTCTGCTTGGCTCGATCGGTGACCTCGGCTGCTACTCCTTCCACGAAACAAAGAACATTATATCTGGTGAGGGAGGTGCGCTCCTCATCAACAACCCTGCATTTGCTGAGCGTGCCGAAATCATTCGTGAGAAGGGTACCAACCGCACCCAGTTCTTTCGTGGACAGGTGGACAAATATACCTGGGTTGATATTGGATCCTCCTATCTTCCTGGTGAATTGATCGCAGCTTTCCTCTGGGCCCAAATGGAGGAGTCCGACTTGATCACTGCCAGTCGTCTAAAGATATGGAATGACTACCATGAGTCCTTCCAGGTTCTTGAGGAGGCAGGGCGTCTCCGTAGACCTGTCATCGCTGATGACTGTGTTCACAACGCCCATATGTACTACCTGCTCCTGGCTGACTTGGCAGAAAGGAGCGCATTTATTTCTTGCATGCTGAAGCGGGATATCAGGTGCGTGTTTCACTATGTTCCGCTCCACAATGCGAAGATGATGATTGCATCCCATCTGCCACCGGCCTTGCTCCCTGTGACAGAGTCGGTAGCAGCATGTCTTGTGAGGTTGCCTTTGTGGATTGGTCTCAATCATGATCTAGTTATTGAAGCAGTCCTTGATGTTTCCAATATATCGGGCTGACTTCTTTCGTGAACAGTGCATTCATGGGTTGACTTGGTCCAGGCATTACTCTGTTTTCTTTTAGTACCCTTTTCATCATGGTAGAGAGAGCCACTGTTTGCATGCATTTCTGTTGTCGTCCTGACGCCACCCGGATTTTCGCCAGAGTCCTTGCCAGGGACATTTGAGTCTGCCCTTGCCGCGAGCTCGACATGGTTGATGTCTGCGGGTGGATTTGCTCTCCCCACCTTTTCATCAACAGATTGAGGTGGAGTGTGGTGCTAGGAGTTTGTTGCCCATAGAGCAGAAGCCCGCCTGTCACGGCGAATGCCGGCCCTGAGCGAACGCTGTGGCTCTGTTCTTCAGCTGAACGTGCCCATTGAGGCGGTCCTCCATCAGCTCTGGCCAGGGCGGCTGCCTGCCCTTCATCCCGTTGCGGTGACTACCAGGAAAGATGCCCCCTCTGCCAGGAAAGATGACGCCCCTGCCGCTGATCAAGCGGCCATGACCAACTTAGCTGGATCAATGGCGTTTTCTGGAAGCGGTTGATTGATCCAGACCACCCCCGGCTGACGCCAGCAGCGATTACCGCGGCTCCAGCGGCGGGGGTGTCGCTGGCGGGCCTGCTCGTAGACACGGGCGCGGTGACGACAGAGTTCAATGGCCTGACCGCTCTGGCGCTGATCAGGCGTCACGAAACGGATGGAACTGTGGCGGTGCCTGTGGTTGTACCAGTCCACGAATGCACACGCCCAGCTGCAGGCCTCTTCCTGGCTGCGGAAGGGTCGCCTGGGGTAGTCCGGTCGGTACTTGACCGTGCGGAACAGCGACTCCGAGGAGGCATTGTCGTTGCTGACCCGTGGCCTGGAGAAGGATCTGAGGACCCCCAGCTCCTCCAGCCGGCTCTCCAGCGTGGCTGCCCGCATGGCATTGCCGTTGTCGGCATGGAGGATCAGCGGCTGGCGGCGGTCCTTGCAGATCCGCTCCCGCAGGCAGGCCCTGCCCACCAGATCAGCGGCGATCTGTGCGTCTTCCCGATCCGCCACGTCCCAGGCCACGATCTTGTGGCTCCAGACGTCGATCACCAGGTACAGGTACAGCCACACCCCCCGAATGCTGGTGGGCAGGTAGGTGATGTCCCAGCTCCAGAGCTGATTCGGCCCCATGGCCTGCAGCCGTGGCACCGGTCTTGGCGCCTGGGGCGGACGCGCCCTCCCGCGGCGGTGGGCCTGGCCGTGGGTGCCCGGTGTCAACTACGTAGGCGGCCGCCTACTAATTGTCGCCGGACACCGCGGGCATGAAGCACCCGGTAGAAGCTCCGCTCCGAGCCGATGTAGAGCACCCGATCCGCCAGGACCGGCACGATCTGGCCCGGTGGCAACGCCGCAAATTCCGGCTGGTTGCAGGTCAGCAGGATCCGCTGGCGCTCATCATCGGAAAGCCGGTGAGACACCAGACTTGGACTCCCTTTACGGCGATCCAGTCCGTCCCCTACACCGGCGAACTGCTGCCGCCAGCGCTGCAGCGTGGTGAGCCCCACGCCAAGCAGAGCGGCGAGTGCACGGGCCCGTGCACCGGCAGCCATCGCCGCATCGAGGATCTCCAGGGCCTTGCGGCGATCGGCAGGAGATGTCAATCCCCCGCGTCCTCTCCCCAGTAGGCCTGGATCTTTTTTGAGGCGATCAGCAGCGCCGCGCCTCTGCCAGGGCCTTGTCCTTTCGGCGGAGCTCCTGTTGCAGCCGCTTGATCTCTCGCTGATCGGCCTGGTGGCGCCTCTCGAGGTCCTTCTGCTCGGCCATCGTCAGCAGCGGCTGTGCATTGGCATCCTGGGCCGCCTGCCGCCAACGGTCCACCTGCTTGGGGAACAGGCCCCGCTCCCGGCAGTAGGAACCCAGTTCGGTGCTGTTCAGGCCGGCGGTCTCCAGCACCACCGTGAACTTGTCGGCCGGGCCCCAACCCTCAGGGTCCTTCTGAGTGGCGGGCACCACCTCCCCCTGCAGCCGCCAGGCCTTCCTCCACTTGTAGAGGGTGATCACGTGGATGCCCAGCTCTTGGGCAATCTCCGCCATGCTCTGGCGGTGAGGCGGGCTCATCCGCCGGCGGACATCAGCCTTGACGGCCTCGCTGTAGGGACGCATTGATCGATTCCATCAGGCCCCCTGGTGGTCGGAATGGTCGGGATGGAGAGCCTTCAACGTTCCTGGCAGAGGGGGACCTTGTTCTCAGTCGAACTAGCCAGGTCGCACGAATGAGTGAAGCCGTCAATGTGGGCAAACTCCCGTCTGTGCTTGCGCTCATTGCTCAGCTGCTTGGAGGTCAAGAACTTGGTCGGCTAGACTGTTAGCCAATGCACTTCGACCCGCTTGATTCAGGTGCTCTGTTGGATCATTGTCATGAAAAAAGTAATCAGAAGTTAAGAGAGTGCTGTAATCGAGAAGTCTGGTGCTATCGAGACTGGTGTGTTGGTCAATGCAGTTGGTGATGACCCTGATATTTTCGCGTACGATCGCTTCAAACTCGCTGCCGACATGCCTTAAGCCTGCACAGTAGTTTATGGGTGTAATGTAGAGCAAGATCTTGATTCCCATGTCGGCGAGTTGATTGATTATCTCAGTCAGTACTCCTAGTTTAGGATGGCTGCAATCAAGGGGATGTGTATAATGAAAAATGTAGATATGTCGCCACCTGCAATTCTTTTCTGTTTCGTCCTGAGGGTTGGACGCTATGACCTCGCGGAACTGGCCAATTTGGCTGAACTCACTTAGTGGGTACTCCACAACTCTGTTGGCATAGGAGTCGATTGCATCTACAAGCTTGTTCTGATCCGCTTTTTCTAAGACTGGAGACCCTCTGTGAGGTTCTGCAAGGTACGACTTGATGGCGGCTATCTCGGGCTCTAGTCTCCAGAGGGGATTCAGATCCCACTGTGGTGAAAAACTTCTCAGGTTGATTGGCAAAACTAGCATCTTCGGTTGTAGCCGAAGGGTGCTTAGAATCTGCACAAATCCAAGGAATACTTGCATGTGATAGGCAGATCCTGAAATTGACGCTACAGATAGCTTGTCGTGCAAGCAGTCTGCAAGCATCTTGCCGAGGGTTCTTGCATCTGAATCATGCTTGGAGGTCCGCTCAACTACTGAATCCCCGAGATAGAGTACATTCGGTGCAGTCTCTTCTGAGCTGAACAGTTCAAGAAGCCTGGTAAGATCGGTATAGCGGGACTCTTCTTTGGCTGTGACAGGCAAGTCGACATCTCTGGGCCGAGCGTCGATTGCTGGCCTATTCCTGAATTTGGCGAATGCAGCCTTGAGGAGATTTTGGGCAACACGCCTAATCGACATCATGACGCCTCATCTGCCATTCAGGCCAGCTCCTTGCGTTTGTTGCGGTATAGGCATTGGAACCAGTGTGATGCCTGGTGTGGCGACGTTGCATCGGTGCTTAAGGACCATTCTCGAACTTGACTTGGAATTGCCGCGCAACTGTTAGGTGTCCTTTACGTGCCTCTACTTATCCTGTGATCATGCCATCCAGCCAGCACTGATCGAACTCTAAGTGATACTACTCTGGGCTTTCTCCGGTTCCGTGGACAGGTCGCTAAGGGGCAACCGATGGCCACCCCCACCAAGGTTAGACGCTGGATTCCTCTCCAGCAGAGGCAGCGGGCTGTTCACCTTCGCCTGCAGGAGGGGCTGAACTGCAACACCGTGGCTAAGTGTTTGGGCCCGCCTTTCAGCTGCATGCTCCTCTGGGTATAGTAGCCCCACGTTGATCATGCTCAGGATGTGCTCAGTGCAGCTGAGCTTGGGTCCTGAACCCTCTTAACAATGTCAGCAGGAATTGAGGAAGGAGAAGGCATCTTTATGGCTGATGGCACCCCTCGTTGCCACAGAGCCTCGCAATGGTTTCGCCTGATCGATGAGCGTCGATGCCGTCACTTCGTCTCCTCAATCTTCCAGCAGCTGTGCTGGCGCCTCAGTGGCTTCGACGCCTTTGGGCAGTGCCAGGATTCTCCCGTACGGCGGGTGATCCAGATCGGTTCTGATCCGCGCTGAGATCCAGCGGGGTTCAAGCAGCAGCGTGGCTTCCATGGCGGTCCGCGTGTGACCCTTGGCCGGGGGAGCTCAGCCCAGAAGCTTGGTCGTCACCGTGTCGCCTGGCCCTTCCAGTGTGCTCAGCACAGTGGCAGAACCTGCAAGCCATTGCGGACCTGTACTCGGCTCCAATGATGCCCGGCGCTACCTGGCCGATTGGATCAACCTGTTCAGTTTGAGTGTTGTCGGTTGGATGCAGTATCGAGCCATGGCTGCTTCTCTGCTGATCGAGGCTCCTAGCCGATCCCTCGTTCACCGCCAGGTCCATCCGGATCATCTGGGGAGTCAATACTTATCGACTGACTCTCGCCAGCTACTGGTGGAGAACAAGGTCAGCTGCAGCTTGAACTTGCTTTCTGGACCGAGTGCTACGACACGCGCCAGTGGCAGCACTCGACCATGGTCACTGCACTAGGCAAGTGAATGGCATGTCCAACTCTTACTTGTTCGACTACTTTGCCGAGTAGCTACGTCGATTCCATGTGGGATGGTCCGACCGTATAAAGATCATGTGAAATTGCCAAAATGCTAAGTCCCCAGGTCGGAACAAGAGATCGCACATGTCAATGCAGCGAAAGCCAATTGACTTCATGTGCAGTGACATCTCGTCGAATGTTAGGTTCTTGCCATCGACAAAGTTTAATTTAAAATTGTAGCACTCCATCATGATTAAGTTGGTTTGTTTCAGCGTCTCGGTGGCACCCTTCAGCACATCAAGCTCAACTCCATGGGTGTCAAACTTGAGGAAATATGGGCCTGGCATTGCGAACTCATTGACCAGTGTGTCGATTCTGCGAATGGGAGTTCGGTGGGTGTTTGCGCCGCTGCCGTCGCCAGTTCCAAGGGCTCCACCAGTATCGTTGCTCTTCTGAAACATGCCTTCGATGTCCTCACTCCCGGCGCCACAAACAACATGCTTAATACCGGGATAGCTTTTGGAGAGTTCCTTCCAAGTGGGTTCAAACCTTTCATCCATATCAATTAGCAAGGCCACGAGATGGCTCCAATGATTTCTGAAGAAACCTATGTCATCACCCTTCCCAGCACCAATATTGATCAGGCTATTGACCTCGATTTGACGGGCGTCCATTCGCTTGAATGCTGCCCCTATGTCCGAGCTTCTGTAAAGCTGATTGTCCGTCATCCTTGCATACCGATTGAGATCCTTGTCGAGTAGCCCAAGCATCATCCTAACTCTTGAAATGTGGGTCGTGTACTTTGCTGATCTGAGAGGCTGAACTGGGCTTAACATGTTTCAACATGTTAAGCGAACATTCGCTGTAGCTGCACTTTTTCGCTATCTGAAAGTGAGCGTTTCGCTACATATCGATAAAGTAACCGAAATGAACTTGTGGCCTGTTCCCAAGAAAAGTCCTTTGCTCGTTGTTTGCCCCATTGAGCCAGTTCTCGTCTTAGGTTTTCATCTAACCAGATTGATGTTAACTTAGCGGCTATGTCGTCGACTGAGTATGGATCGAACATCAACGCAGCCTTTCCGACTACTTCGGGGATGCAGGAGACGTTTGAGCAGGTGATGGGCACCCCCCGATCCATGGCTTCCAGCAATGGAATCCCCAGCCCCTCAAAAAGGGATGGGAAAAGTAGAAGCCGTGCACTGGACAGATAGAGTTGGATCTCTGACTCTGATAGATATCCAATACAGTAGATCTGATCACTGATATCATAGTGTTGAGCAAGAGCTTCAAGGTGGCCTTCTCGGCCTTTCACCGCTCGCCCAGTGCAGACGACTGGAATGCGAAGCCCAGAATCCTTTTTGATCTTTGCCAAGGCAGCGAAGAGTCGCTCATGGTTTTTGTGTGGCCATGGTTTGGCAGGATAGATGGCATAGCTCCCTGCTTCTATGGGCATCTTCTCTGCTTGTGAAACTTTCTGATTCCAGGCTACTGGCGTTTCGCAGGGTGGTTCAACTCCACGATAGATGACAGCGATCTTGGAGGCAGGGATTTGGAAATAGCGTGCAATATCATACTTTGTACTCCTTGTTGCCGTCACGACCACTGCTGCTTTCTTACAGGCTTCCGAATAGTGCCTGTTTCTGAACAAGATCTCCTCTTTTGCAAACAGCTCCGGCAAGTGGATGTGTTGAAGATCCCAAGGCTCAAAGATAAATGGTAAGGACGTTGGATAGAAACGTTGGTAAGGGAAATGTATCAGTTCAATCCCGTTTAACCTGAATATCTTATCAAGTCCCGTGACGCCAGTGTGATCTTTCGCAGAAGCCATGCGCAAGGATTGCTTAACATCCCGCAGATATCGAAGCAGTTGATGAGGCCATCCGAAAATAGAACCAGAGGCGTACCGTATCGGACGCCAAGCAACTATCGACTGGGACGATGATATATGTGACTCTAACCATGCCGATTCTCCGCCAGGACCAATTAGGAACTGGGAGTCCCCTGGTTCATTCTGCAATGCAAGGCCACGAATCAACTGAAGCAGATTGGTTTCGATCCCTCCCGCACTTCCTTCAAGAAGCTGTGCGTTGATTGCAACTCTTACCCCTGCTGTTGGAATCGTCTTGATGGCGAGATTCTGTGCTTGCACATCTTCCGGATCACTCTCAAGTTTCTTCGTAGGCATACTCACAGACGATCCAAGTATAGTCTGCCTTTGCAAGGATTGTCGTAAATGGTATGCTTTGCCAGTACAAAGTATTGGATCGTAGGGACTGATGTAGTGGCAGGTAAGAATGTTGTTGATATCTCTCAGCAGGCCTTTTAGTCCTTGGTTGTTTCGCATGCCAGGAGCATGCTTGAGCAGCCGCCCTACATTGCGATACAGTCGCTTGAGGCGACGACTTTTGGGTTTTGTTTGATTCTTCGCAAAGGTCTTGCTATAGAGACTCTGGTAATCTTCTTGCTTTTGTAGCTGCCTTTCTAGTTGCGTGTCTGTTCCCCAATCGCGCCAATGTTGGAGTGCGATGTTGCGTGTATAGACAATATCTCGACCGCTGAAGAGCATCCTCGCCGTAAGGTCAGGATCAATTCCATAGTCCATGAAAGCTTCGCTGAATCCTCCGAGCTCTTGTAGAAGCTTTGTACGAAGAAGACCTTGGTTTACATTGAGAATCCCGCAGGTCGAAATGCCACCGATATATGGTTCACTGGCGAACGGGCCTTGCATATCACGGACCTTGAGGCCAACCATTCCAATCTTGGTGTCTTGCTCAAGGATGTTGACTGCAGTGGCGAGACCGTCGTTGACAACGATATTATCGTCGCTCAGCCAACATGTGTATGGAGTTGTGATCTTCGAAAAAATTTCATTGTAGGCTTTGGCTTGGCCAATCTTCTGCGGATGAAAGATGCACGTAACTTCCTGCGGATTCAGGCTCTGAAGATATTCAACCGTTCCGTCCTCTGATCCAGCATCCGAAATATAAATCCGAGTACTGATAGACGACTCGCGGATTGACTGAATACACGCATGAAGAAGTGATAGTCGGTTGTAGGAACCAATGACGACGGATAGCAAGGCTGTCTGGTTTGAAATCGGCATCCTTTGATCAGATCCGTCTGTAGATGGTTTCAATCATGTGTGGATGTCCGTTTATGCTGCATATCGTGTCCTCAAGTTTTCTTGAAAGTCGGAAGCCAGACTGTTCAAGCGTTTGGTGGATGGCATCATAGGTGTTGTCTTCATCTGAATCCGTGTCAAGCCTCTTTTGCAAGCTTACGAACTGAACTGTGGGACTTTTCAGGCTTGCAATCAAGCTGCTCCGATCATCCTGGATGTCTACGAAAAGAATAGCTGGCCCACTTCCCAAAGCTTCCGACAGGATTCCCTCATGCATCTGATCGACAATCTGGATTTGTAGTCGGTCTTTGGATCTAAACCTCTGGGCTAGACCTTCCGCTCGTTTCTGAGACCTTTCATTCAGAATGATCAGTTTCTGAACTCCTAGGCTTTGAAGCCGTGTCTCCATGCTCTTTGCTCTTTCTGGACGACGAATCCAACGATTCAACTTTGCTGACTTCCGGCGCCACGAAGACAGCACTCGCTGCCGGCGAAGGACATAGTCTTCTGCAGGATAGATAAACTCTTTACCTTGTGTGATGCCATCACAGATGATGTCAAGGCCGATGTCCACGCCAGGTAGTAATCCCTTCAATGAGCGGACGGCGGGCTTATAGGGAGGCCATGCTCCAGTCTTCCCCATGCATCGAAGAGGAATCATTCTCCGGTAGAAGAAGTGAAAGGCATACTTTAGTGCCCGTTTCTGAGTTGTTTCATCGAGCCGTTGGCGTAATGGAAGACTTGCCAGAATCTGCAGGTAGTCTTCTACAGAGCTGGCATCACGGGTTACTTTCTTGTTGCGTATCCAGGCTTCACCTGCCACGACCACCGGAATCCCAACACTCGTCAGCTCCACGCCTGTCTTGGTTCCGTATATGATCACTGAGTCGCATTTATCCATCACAGCGTAGGTGCTGATCTGACTCTCTGGTCCGATCACTTTGATATTTTCTGGCAGAGTGGGCCATTGTTTGTTAATCTCAGCGAGCAAGGGTTGCCTCGAGGGTAGGGTACCTCGGACTTCCGCTGGGTGAATCCGAATCACAAGCTGTAGCTCAGTACGTCCAGAAAAGTATTTGATAGTCTCGAAGACCCAACTCAGCATGTCAGGGAATGCATTCGCCTCGTAGTGCAGCTGTGCATCCCACATCACATTGGTCAGCATGCCAATGATTGGCTTGGTAAGGTCCAGTCCAAGAGTCTTGTTTATTTCTTTGAAGTCCTCTTGCGGTTTTTCGTGAAACCATATCCAGTCCCTACTGCCATTGAGACGACTCTGTAGGTACGACAAAACCTGTTTTTGAGCCGGCTCATCAAACTCGATGTCTTCCCAGTTTGCATTTGGCTCATTTAGCAAGGTGTGGTGATAAGTATCGTCATGGCTAAAGATGAAGCACTTTTTCCGATAGGCAATGTTCCATGTACTGACTTTGACCCCTTTTGATCTTAATACTTCTCCTATAACGCCATGAGGGCAGTAGATACCATGGTTGAAACAAGATGACTGATAGTGGTAGCGATTGGCGAGTTCACTGACAGCATTCATGGTCACGATAGATGCCTCAAGATAACATCTAAGTACTGCTTCCCCCATTTCCTGGTCATCAAGATTTCCGCTGGCAAAGTAGCGCAATGTCCCTGCATAGGCATGTTCGCCGACTGGGATGTCTGAAACCTTCAAGCTGGAAATCTCTGAGAATGCAACTTCCTGACTCTTTAACTTGGCGTTTTCTCGTTGCTCACTGGTGACGAGCTCGCTCAGCCGATGGATGTGGATACCTAGGGCAGAAAACAGATACTCTCCTGTTGCTTGGCATGTCTTGCAGATGATCGACTGAAACTCTGACGAGATGATGTCCTTTGGATCCTTGATCGTTGTGTGCTCAACACGTAGGCACGCTGGCAAGGCGGCATCACATAGAAGCACATGCACCTCAAACCCACGCAGCGTCAGGGATACTGCAAGGAGACTTTCCATGGAGCTCAGCGCTGCCATCCCTCCAACAGTTGTAGGCAGCAAGATCTTTGGGGCCCCAACGCATCGTTTCAACCGTTCTTCCCAGAATGAACGCTCACTCCCAAGCAGCCTTGCCCAATCTGGCAGGTAATCCACATTCTCAACTTTATTTCGAGGTATTCCCTGCACTGTGAGTCCTTGGTCTCTCCTGTTTACCAGTGTTGATAACGGACTGCTCTTCAGGAGATTGCGAATCCTATCTTTCATGACTGATCGCCTTGTGTCGACTTGTCCAAAGTCTTAGTGACTTCCATTGACTGACTTTCTTGGCAAGCAGCCTTTTGCTCCTGTGCCTGATCACTGGTTAATTCTGTTGATTCTTGGCCTTTTATCGTTCGGTTGCGATACTCGCGAAAGCAATGCTCAGCTTGCTGACTTGCATCTTTGAATTCACAGTATACCTTTCCCATGTTCTTCTTAATCCTTGTCACCTGAGTGTGGTACTTCCACTTCGAGCGGTACCGCTCGGCGTCTTCCATCTGAGTACGGTTATTTTGTACTCTAACAAGCTCACCGTTGTCCATGTAGTGCTCAATGTAGCAACTGTCTGCCTCAAGTATCTTGTATCCTCGTTCCCAGATCTTTAGGCAGAGGTCTCCATCTGCTTTGTAAAACTTGTAATAGTCTTCCTCTGCCCATCCGACATCCTCTAGGGCACGACGCAGAAATAGTCCATGATTAACCATGAGCTTTCCGCCTAACGTCCTCTGCACGTAGTAGTTTTCTTCATCAGGCCAGTTTCGGAAGTAGAAAGCGAGTCCTCCAATCCTGGCTTTTCGACTTAGTCTTTCGAACTGTTCTGTGCCTCTTCTGAGAGACCCCGGCAGGAGTATGCAATCATCACTCACCATCAAAACATATTTTCCTTGAGCAATCTTGAAACCTAAGTTCATGAAATATCCCCAGCTGCGACGAGGACCTGGTGATTCTGGATCCCGGCCTCGGTTGTGTTGAATGATTGTCACGATGTCTGTCTGGCTGCTCAGCCATTCAATGGATCCATCAGTTGATCCACCATCAATGACAATCAGTTCGCTGTTGAGTTCACGGCTCTCCGTTCGGACATTATCAATTGTCTTTATGAGCAGCTCGAGACGGTTATAAGTGCCAAGAACAATGGATACCAATGGCGATGTCAATGTCGGAGCATCAGATGCTGCCCTGTTTGTTGCTGTGCCACCCGCTGATAGAGCTCCTTTCATTCAGTTACCTTTTCATTTTTCTGAAAGACAAGGCATGCCACTGCTCTGGCCGCTGCGGCACGATCCTCCTGAACGCGCTGATTCGTATGCGTGTCAAAATACTCGCAGTCTTTACAACTCTCAGCGTCGGCTAACTGCCAGCCCTTGTTGTCATATCGATAGTAGGAGGCCTCAATCAATGAGGCACCATGCACCTCACTGCATAGTTGTGCAATCATTTCGCCGTCAAACTGCTGCAGCCATCCGTGGAACTCCTTTCTTCCAAACGGAACGGATAGAAAGAGCTTGCCGGAAGTCTTCAGGACTCTGACCATTTCATTGACTGCAATCAGGTAACTGGCATCATCCCTTTCCTTGTACCTATCCCTGTCTGAGTAGACCAATGTGTTATCCATTCCTATATGCTCTACGGTGCTCAGGCTGACCACTGTGTCAAATACTTCGCTTTGGAAGGGATTGGCTCGTAAATCACAGAACATATAGGAGAGGCGACTTCGTTTCATCATTGTGCTTTCTGGCTCCAATGTCATTAGTACGACATCCTTATCTTTAAGAACTGTCTTTTCAATGAGATATGGATAGTTGAGCACAGAACCAGCATCCAACAAGCGTTCATCATGGCTATTCATTCTTGAGAAAAGCCAGGGATATTCAACCATCCTTTCATCGACTCCATAGCCGTAGCCTAATGGTAGTTTCTTCCCTGCTCGAAAAACCTCAAGTAGATCATTACTCTGAAGAGTCTTTTCCAATTGCTCAAGCTTGTATTGCTTATAGCCTGGCGACCAAGGGATCCGACCGTTGTCGAGATAGCTCTGAACCGCTTTTGAAACCATAGGCCCTCTCCGTTCTTGCTTCAAAAACGATAGTATATGCCTAAGACTAGCCATATTCTCTTTCCTCAAGACTTGCTAGAAGCGGTTTCCACTGATAGGTCTCAAAATCCATATTGTCAAGGTATAGGACTAGGCAAGTATTCTTTATACGCATGAGTGGTCTTTCGACAGCTAGTTCACTTAAGTATTGAACTACTCCTTCAGACTTTCCGGCAAAGTCGTGCCATACGATGGCTCCATTAGGAGCTAAAAGTTCAAACGCTTTCTGCGTATCATTCTTTACATACTCGTAGCTATGATCACCATCGATGAACACATAGTCCATCATTCTCCGATAGGGTGTCGTGTCAAAAGTCTTGGAATCAGAGAAGACCTGGTGAATACGGTGCTTGTTCGGACTCGTCTTAATGAATGATCCAATGTATTCTCCATAGCGCCCATCCTGCTCCGGTGGAAGGTTGAGAGTGTAAATCTCTGCGTCTTCACAAACATCGGCGAATCCACATGTTGTTTGGCCCCTGTAGGTGCCGATTTCGAAGATCTTCTTTGCTTCACGTAGCTTAGGGATTGCACAAACATAAACCATATCTATGTGGTTCATGTGCTGTGTTTCCTGGTGGATGACGCTTAATGGGACTCTTACCCTCGCCATGTCCCCGAAAACTTCACTCATGTACGTTGATCGGATCTGACCTTCTGTCATTGCGCTTCCCACTACCAAATCTTCCTTGAGTAACGCCAAGTGTTGCTCTAATGGAGTTGTATTGCTTGCGCCGGATTGTTTTCCGGCGAGATCAAGAGTATGATCATTCTGATTGAAGACCCAGCGTGTGAGTGTAGTGATCATATTTCTTTCTGGATCTGTACCTAGTTGCTTTAGGAGCAGCTCAAGATTTCCAGAAAACTCGTAATCGCTGATTATGATCTGTTGAATCATCTCAGTCAAGACTTTGATTCTGGTTTGCACCTTCTCTTCGAGTGGATTAATCCTGTTCATCGAATCAAGGATTAACTCTAGGAGTATCTCTAACTGACTAGCGCCTCCGCTCTGCTTTTCACTTGCAAGACTGGCCTTGATCTCAGGACCCTGCCTTGCTAACCAATGCGTAAAGGTCAGAACTAGGTCCTTCTCTTCTTTCTTGCCTAGCATGGCCAGGAGAGGCTCAAGATCTCCAGATAGCTCAGGATCATTTCTGATTATCTTGGCCAAGACGCCTGACAGAACTCTGTTCCGCAACTCTAATACTTCTTTTTTGACGGTCATCTGAGGGCTTTCCAGTCTTTAAATGAATGTAGCATGGACGAGCTTGCCTTACATTCCTACTCCTGCATATATGCTTTCCCATTTGATGTATGTTCATTCTTCTTTGCCGCGAGTTGAGACTCGAGCTTCCAGCCGAAATCAACACAGATATCACCCATCGTCTTCAATGGTAGCTTTCCTGTGCCATAGAAATCTCCATCGAGGACCTTGATTGATGATGCCATTTCTACCTTGTCTACGAGTTGATTGTTGATCAGGAGTGCTACGGAAAGACTGTAGCGGCCAGGAACAAGAGGCAGTCTATCTATCTGACATGTGAGTGTTCCTTTGTGGCCTAGCTTAGTAAGATTCACAGATAGAACTTCACTGGGAACTCCAAACACTCTTTTCCCAACCTCATTCGTAAAAATAATGCATGCAAATACGTCGTGAATGTTCGCATATTCTGAGTACACTTCGTAGCGCAAGTCTATAGTGCAGGGCTCTCCAGTGCGCATCGCTTCTGGCTGCGCTGCTTCTGGTCCGTGGCTCTTGATTTCAACGATCCTGGCGTTTCCGGTCCCCTCTCTACGACGACTATCTAAGGCCACAGATACTTTGGGATTCATTTCTTCTTCGTACTGATTAACGCCTTCTATCGAGTTCCCATCAAATCTTATCTCTCCGTGGTCAATCCAGATCACTCTCTCGCAGAACCGTGCAATATCTCCCATGCTATGGGAGACAAAGATAATTGTCCTGCCTCCATTGGCCAAGCCTTCAACACGCGATAGGCACTTTTTCTGGAAGCTTAGGTCTCCGACTGCAAGAACCTCATCCATTATAAGTATATCTGGATCCAGGTGAGCTGAGACAGCAAAGGCTAGCCGCATGTACATGCCACTTGAGTAATGCTTGACTGGAGTATCGATAAACTCACCAACTCCAGAGAACTCTACAACCTGTTGAAAGATATTCCGGATCTCATCACCCTCCATTCCGTGTATGGAGGCATTGAGGTGGATGTTGTCTCTCCCAGTGAGCTCCATGTTGAATCCAGTTCCCACTTCCAAAAGTGAGGCCACCCTGCCTGTGATTTCGACTCTGCCCTCCGTCGGGTACACAAGCCGTGACAGTATCTTCAGGAGAGTCGACTTTCCTGCACCATTTCTACCAATGATGCCAACGCGCTCACCTTCCTTGATGTTCATACTGATATTCTGCAATGCCCAGAACTCTTTGATCCCGACTCTGTACTTCTTGCCAATCCCACTGCATTGTACGGCGTAATTTCGATTCATAGTCTGTCTGCCAACTCCCTTTCGACTGAGTTGAAGGCCACGAGCCCTACCAGCAGCGATCCCACTGAAACCAAAACGGCATAGAGCCACCAAAGGAAGGGAAATTCCCCGGTGCTCCCTAGGCATGCACGGAATGACTGCAGTGTTGCGGCCATGGGATTCAACTTAATCAGTAGTGCTATGGGGCCATGAAAGAGGTTGGGAGAGAAGTATACACAAGATACAAAGAGGCCTATGTATAGCATCAATGAAAGTAGTTGCTCAAAGTCCCTGTTGCGCAGTGATATTGATGCAAACAATATGCCCATGCCCAGGGACAGAGCTCCGCACTGAGCAATCACTAGGGGCAGAAGCAGTACTGTCCAGCTTATTCTGACCCCATAGGCCATCAGCATGACCAGCAACGGTAGGAAAGCCATTCCCAGCAGGAGGAGATTTGATAGAATTGGCACGGCAGGGATGATGAGCCTCGGGAAATAGACTTTTTTGATCATTCCGGCATCTTTGCGCAAAGAGCTTGCGGATTCCTGGGTGGCATCTGTGAAGTAGTACCAGATGATCAGTCCGCTATAAATGAATATGGGATAGGGCGCTGACTCGCCTGTTGTTGCACCTGAAGCATGCTTGAATAAGCTGAAGACAGCAGTTACTGATAGGGGGCGTACCAGATTCCAAAGCACGCTCAGTTTCATATCATCGAACTTTGTCTGAATCTCCCTTCTGACCATGCGCTTGAGCATGCTCCGATACTTTAAGTACTCGTCAATATCAAGGAGCCTAACGCTCTTTCTTGGCTCAATGACTATCGTTTGCTTGGGTTTAATTCTTCCTTCACTCATGTCTTGCTCCCGGCCTTGGCTTCAGCAGACTTTCTGTCCACCCGGTCCCCCTCCGATCTCAGCCTGATCTCTTCCTGGCGTGATGCCACTGCGCAAGTGCATCCCCGCAAAGTATCCGTCCGGCGGGATTCGAACTTCTGTACACTTGTTCTATCTGATGCGCGTGGAGTGTGGTCCTTGCCCATGGGAAAATCAGAAAAGAATGTCGTTGTACATCTTGCCGATGATCTCGCGCAGGGTTGTTCTGGCGCTCCAGCCCAGCTCTTTGTTGATTCTGGATGGGTTCATCGCCGAGTATCGCAGGTCGCTGGGCCGCATCAGTGAGCCTTCTGTCTGGACGTGCTCTTCGGCCTTCAGGCCAGCCATTTCGAAGGCAGTCTGCACGAATTCTTTCAGCGACGATGTCTCGCCTGAAGCGATCAGAAAGTCTTGTGGCTTGTCCGTCTGAAGCATCATATGCATGGCTTGCACATACTCTGGAGCCCAGCCCCAATCCCTCCAGATCTCAAGATTGCCAAGCTCTAGCCTGTCCAGTTTACCCTCCTTGATCAGTCGAACTCCTCGGATGATCTTCTGCGTGACAAACCTGCTTTGTCTCAAGGGTGACTCGTGGTTGGCCAGTATTCCAGTGCATGCCCAAAGTCCATAGGCAATCCGGTAGTTGGCGATTTGCCAGTATGCCGTTGCCTTCGCGACTCCATAGGGACTTCTCGGTTGCATGGCTGCACTCTCATCAGCGGGCTTTTCGGCAGCTTCACCGAAGCATTCTGAGCTCCCCGCGTTGAACAGTCTTGTTGGCAGTTGCAGGAAGCGAATCACTTCCAGAACATTCAGGCATCCTCCAGCAATCGATTCCATGCACTCCACCGGTTGCTCGAAAGACAGGCCAACACTGGTTTGGCCTGCCAGGTTGTAGATCTCGTCTGGGGCTATCGACGACACAACCTTCAGGACACTACGAAAGTCGTTTGGTGCCAGCGAGATGATTTCCACATCCCCGTCAACCCGCAACCGTCGAAGCCGACTCAGATCGCATGCCTGAGCATCACGGCTGGTACCGACGACCCTGTAACCCTTCGTCAACAGCAGCTTTGTCAGGTAGGCACCGTCCTGTCCTGTCGCTCCAATGATCAGTGCAGTCGGGCGCACCATTGATTCACCCTTTGCCTGTGCAGCAAGCCTGTTTGGCTCGCTGGGATCTCGGCTTCCCCGGAGCTTCAGCCTGGTTTCCGCCTGACCTCACGTCCTGACCTCGTCCCAACGGCTCAGGCCGCATTTTCCCATACAGTGGACAGGTCAGTGGGGGTGGGGTTGGTCGGTTTGACAGGCAGGCCCTCCGTGGTCCATGATTTTTGGATCGGCATCCAAACGGCAGGCCTCCACAGCTGTTTACAGCCCTGGGCTCTTGCATCCAATGGTGCCGCTTTTGCGGATGTAGCTCAGTGGTAGAGCATCTCCTTGCCAAGGAGAGGGTCGAGAGTTCGAATCTCTTCATCCGCTTGACTGTTTCAGCATCAGCCTCTGGCTGTCCACCCGGCTGAAGCCCAGCCGTTCGTAGAAACCCTCGCCGGTGGTGGTCATCAGGTAGACGCGTTCGGCGGCGGCCACGGGCCGGCTGGCCAACAGTTCCTCGACGATCCGCCGCCCCAGTCCCCGTCCCTGGTGCTCCTCGGCCACCACCACATCCCAGAGAACGGCGCGGAACACGCCGTCGCTGGTGGCGCGTCCGAAGCCCACCAAGGTGCTCCCCTGCCAGGCGCTCACCACCACCTGGCTGCCGCTGAGCATCCGACTCAGCTGGGTGGGCCGGCGGCCGGTGGCCCAGAAGCTGTGGCCATCGAGCAGGGTGCGGAGGGCCGCCAGCCGCCAGCGCAGGCGCAGGCACAGGCCGCCGTGTCGGATCAGCCTGACTGAGGGGGCGGCGGCGGGGACTGGAGGCCTGGGTGTGGCGGTGCTCAACGGGCCGGGGTGGAGGTCATCAGCTGCAAATCCTGCTCGGCGGCCGGTGCCGGAGGGGCCTGCAGGTGCGGATCCCCGGCGAAAGAGAGGCCGAGAACCCTTGCAGCAGCAAGTTTCTTCGCTCTCGGCCACGGTTTTGCGATGGTAGGGTAAGCAACTACGGACAGGCTTTCTCCATGCTCAAGCTGCTGCTGGGTGACCCCAATGCCCGCAAGCTGAAGCGCTACCAGCCGCTGGTGTCCGACATCAACCTGCTGGAGGAGGAGATCGAGCCCCTCAGCGACGAGGAGCTGCGGGGCCTGACGGCAGAGTTCCGCCAGAAGCTGGAGAAGCCTGAGACGGCCGCGCGCCGCAATTCCCTGCTCGATGAGCTGCTGCCCCAGGCCTTCGCGGTGGTGCGCGAAGCGGGCAAGCGGGTGCTGGGCATGCGCCACTTCGACGTGCAGCTGATCGGCGGCATGGTGCTGCACAACGCCCAGATCGCCGAAATGAAGACCGGCGAGGGCAAGACCCTGGTGGCCACCCTGCCGGCCTACCTCAACGCCCTCACCGGCCGAGGGGTCCACGTGGTCACGGTGAACGACTACCTGGCCCGCCGCGACGCCGAGTGGATGGGCCAGATCCACCGCTTCCTGGGGCTGAGCGTCGGCCTGATCCAGCAGGACATGAGCCCGCAGGAGCGACGCCGCAACTACGCCTGCGACATCACCTACGCCACCAACTCGGAGCTGGGCTTCGACTACCTGCGCGACAACATGGCGAGCGACATCGCCGAGGTGGTGCAGCGGGAGTTCCAGTACTGCATCATCGACGAGGTCGACTCGATCCTCGTCGACGAGGCCCGCACCCCCCTGATCATTTCCGGCCAGATCGAGCGGCCCCAGGAGAAGTACATGCAGGCGGCCCGGATCGCCGGCGAGCTCCTTCGTGCGGCCGAGATGGGCAAGGACGGCATCGATCCCGAGGGCGACTACGAAGTCGACGAGAAACAGCGCAATGTCACCCTCACCGACGAGGGCTACCAGAAGGCGGAGCAGCTGCTCGGCGTCCAGGACCTGTTCAACCCCCAGGACCCCTGGGCCCACTTCATCAACAACGCCCTCAAGGCCAAGGAGTTGTTCGTCAAGGACGTCAACTACATCGTGCGCGACTCCGACGCGGTGATCGTCGATGAGTTCACCGGTCGGGTGATGCCGGGGCGCCGCTGGAGCGACGGCCTGCACCAGGCGATCGAGGCCAAGGAGGCCCTGCCGATCCAGCCCGAGACCCAGACCCTGGCCAGCATCACCTACCAGAACTTCTTCCTGCTCTACCCCCGCCTGGCCGGCATGACCGGCACCGCCAAGACCGAGGAAGTGGAGTTCGAGAAGACCTACAAGCTGGAGGTGGCCGTGGTGCCCACCAACCGCACCCGCTCCCGCGCCGACTGGCCCGATCAGGTCTACAAGACCGAAACGGCCAAATGGCAGGCGGTGGCCTCCGAGACCGCCCAGGTGCACCAGTCCGGCCGGCCCGTGCTGGTGGGCACCACCAGCGTGGAGAAATCGGAGCTGCTCTCCACCCTGCTGCAGGAGCAGGCGATCCCCCACAACCTGCTCAACGCCAAGCCGGAAAACGTGGAGCGGGAGGCTGAGATCGTTGCCCAGGCGGGCCGGGCCGGCGCCGTCACGATCGCCACCAACATGGCCGGCCGGGGCACCGACATCATCCTGGGTGGCAACAGCGACTACATGGCCCGCCTCAAGCTGCGTGAGGTGCTGTTGCCCCGGCTGGTGCGTCCCGAGGAGGGCCATCGCCCGCCGGTGCCCCTGCAGCGTTCCACCGAGGCGCCGGCCGGCTTCGGCGGCGCCGTGGCCCCCAGCTCCAGGCCCGCCATCGAGGCCCGGGCCATCGGCAACCTCTACCCCTGCAGCCTCTCCGAAGACACGGAGAAGGCGCTCTCCAGCTTCTCCCGTGAGCTGGTGGCGGCCTGGGGCGACCGCACCCTGACCGTTCTGGAACTTGAGGACCGCATCGCCCAGGCGGCGGAGAAGGCCCCCACCGACGATCCCCAGATCCAGCGCCTGCGGGAGCTGATCGCCCAGGTGCGCGCCGAGTACGACGTCGTCGTCAAGCAGGAGGAGGGGCAGGTCCGCACCGCCGGAGGCCTCCACGTGATCGGCACCGAACGCCACGAATCGCGTCGGGTCGACAACCAGCTGCGGGGCCGGGCCGGCCGCCAGGGCGACCCGGGCAGCACCCGCTTCTTCCTTTCCCTTGAGGACAATCTGCTGCGCATCTTCGGCGGCGACCGGGTGGCGGGCCTGATGAACGCCTTCCGGGTGGAGGAGGACATGCCGATCGAATCGGGCATGCTCACCCGCTCCCTGGAGGGGGCCCAGAAGAAGGTGGAAACGTACTACTACGACATGCGCAAGCAGGTGTTCGAGTACGACGAGGTGATGAACAACCAGCGCAAGGCGGTGTACACCGAGCGGCGTCGGGTGCTGGAGGGCCGGGAGCTCAAGCAGCAGGTGATCGGCTACGGCGAGCGCACCATCGACGACATCGTCGAGGCCTACGTGAACCCCGACCTGCCGCCCGAGGAGTGGGATCTCACCCGCCTGGTGGAGAAAGTCAAGGAGTTCATCTATCTGCTGGAGGATCTCACCCCCGAGCAGGTGGGCGGCCTGTCGATGGAGGAACTCAAGGCCTTCCTGCAGGAGCAGATGCGCAATGCCTACGACATCAAGGAGGGCCAGATCGAGCAGATGCGGCCCGGCCTGATGCGGGAAGCGGAGCGTTTCTTCATCCTCCAGCAGATCGACACCCTCTGGCGTGAGCACCTGCAGGCCATGGAAGCGCTGCGGGAATCGGTGGGCCTGCGGGGCTACGGCCAGAAGGACCCCCTGATCGAATACAAGAACGAGGGCTATGACATGTTCCTGGAGATGATGACCCAGATGCGCCGCAACGTGATCTACTCCATGTTCATGTTCCAGCCCCAGGTGCCGCAGGCGGTTACGGCCTGAAGGTCAGCAAGGGTAGAATCTTTTATCTCTTCTACCCTGGTGGTGCCATGGGCATGAACATCAAGGATCCTGAAGTGCATGCCATGGCACGAGAGCTGGCTGCCCGCCGGTCCACCACCGTGACCAATGCGGTGCGACAGGCCCTCAGCGCCGAGCTTGAACGCAGCCAGCACGAGGAGGAAGAGATGGCCAGTGCGGTCGCGGCTCGGCATGCACGGCTTCAGGAACTTTTGCAGCGATTTCGCCAGATTCCATGGCCGGAGGGTTTGACCAGCAAGGAGTTGCAGGACGAGCTCTATGACGACCATGGGTTGCCGGTGTGATGGTGGTGGATACCTCTGCTTTGGTGGCGATCCTCAAGGCAGAAGCGGATGCAGCGGCCCTCCTGCACTGCTTGGGCGGGAGTCGCAACAGCACCATCGCCATGCCCACCCTGCTGGAGGCTCAGATGGTGATGGTCAGCCAGGTTGGTGACGCTGGATTGGTTGACCTGGAACTGCTGCTGAGTCGAGCTGAGATCCGGCCCTTGGCCTTCGATGCGAACCATCTGCGCTGGGCCTTGCATGGTTGGGATCACTACGGCAAGGGCCGCCACCAGGCAGGCCTGAACTTCGGTGATTGCTTCAGCTATGGCCTGGCCATGGCCCTGGATCGGCCCCTGTTGTTCAAGGGCGACGACTTTTCGCGCACCGATGTGAAAGTGGCCGTGTTCTGAAGACGTTTCGCCGCTTCAATTGGGGATGTCCGGGTTGTCTCCCAGGAATTCCAGGATCTCCCGATCACGCAAGTTCTGGGCGGTGCCGCTGCAGGGCTCCTTCAGGGGCCTGCCGGCGGCCACTTCCTGTAGGCAGGCCTGCAGCCGGTTGACGTCGTTCTCCAGGCTGTCGATCCGCTCCATCAGGTTGCGGATCACCGACGCCTCCGCATCTGGCAGGGCGGAGTGGGCCAGGGGATCGATGCGGGCCCCCGCCTGGTGGATCACCCGGCCGGGAATGCCCACCACGGTGCTGTCGGCCCCCACGTTGCGCAGCAGCACCGAACCGGCACCGATGCGGGTGTTGGTGCCCACGGTGATCGCCCCCAGCACCTTGGCCCCCGCCCCCACGACCACGTTGTCCATCAGGGTGGGGTGGCGCTTGCCGTGCTCCTTGCCGGTGCCCCCCAGGGTCACGCCCTGGTAGAGGAGGCAGTTGTCACCGATGACGCTGGTCTCGCCGATCACCACGCCCATGCCGTGGTCGATGAACACCCCCCGGCCGATCCGGGCCCCGGGGTGGATCTCCACTCCGGTGAGCAGGCGACCCAGTTGGCTCAGCATCCGCGGCAGCAGGGGCAACCCCAGTCGCCACAGGCGGTGGCTGACCCGGTGCAGCTCGAGGGCGTGGAAGCCCGGGTAGCAGAGCAGGATCTCCAGGGTCCCCCTGGCCGCCGGATCCCGCTGCCGGATGATGGCCAGGTCGGCCCTGAGTGCATCGAGCATGGGTTCTGGCCCTCAGACCGCCAGGAGGCCGATCTCCTTGCGGAGCTGGTCGATGGTGGCGGCGCCAAGGTAGCTCTGCGCACAGTGCACCATCGGCAGGCGCATCAGCTGGGCGCGGTTCTGGCGCAGGGTCTGCTCCACCAGGGGCAGGCTGGGCTTGTCGCAGATCACGTGGCTGGAGGCCCGCAGCAACGCCAGCAGGCGGCTGCTGGTGTCGGGATTGGCGGTCATCACCAGCAGTTCGTTGCCCCGCATGCTGTGCAGGATCACTTCGGCGGCCCGCAGGATCCCCGGGCTGATGCTCACCAGGCCGACGCAGCTGCCGGGACGCAGTTCCTTGAGCATGCCCAGTTCGTGGCCGAAGTCGTTGAGGTCGACCGGCACGGCCCGCACCCCGTGCACCTTGGCGATCTGCTCGACCTCCTGCAGGAAGTAGCGGCTGGTGACCACCGTTCCCTTGCTGGAGGTCTCCAGCACCGATTCGAGCTCTTCGATCGGCACCACCTCCACCGGCACCTCCAGGCTGGGCTTGAGCTCCTCGGCGATCAGGATCGAGGCGCCGATGTCTTCGCGGGAGGTGCTCACCAGCACCCGGGCACCGCAGCGCAGCCGCCAGTCGATTTCCCGGGTGAGCAGTTCCCGCGCCTGCTGCAGGGTGCAACCGGCATTCAGCAGCCCATCGACGCTCTGGCGCACTTCCCGGTCGATGTCCGGCAGGGCCTTGCTGCGCAGCCCCGGCGGTGGCTTGATCTCGCGCGGGTTCTGCTGGTCGCGCACATAGATCCCCGAACCGGCCATGGCCTCCACCACGCCGTCGGTCTCGAGCTGGCGGTAGACCTTGCTGATCGTGTTGCGGTGCAGGCCGGTCTGCATGGCCAGCTGGCGCGTGCTCGGCAATCGGTGGCCCGGCGGGTAGTGCCGGGCGGCGATGGCGAAGCAGATCTGGTTGTACAGCTGGGTCGACGCCGGGATGTCGCTCTCCTGCTGGATGTGAAATCGCACGCCAGTGTGGCCAGGGGGTCTGGCCGCCACCCTAAGGAGCTTTGGGCCCCGTGACAATTCCCTCGTTGTCATACGACCATGTGCCGGTTGCCATGTGCCGGTTTGTCCGTCTCCGATTCCGTCGCCTCCTGGCTGCAGCTCGAGCCCCAGCGGCCGGAGCAGGTTCCGCTGCGCTGCTGGTGGGCCCGGCCCACTGGCACACCGCCCCGGGGAGGGGTGCTGGTGTTACCGGAGGTGTTCGGGATCAATGGCTGGATCCGCAGCGTCACGCAGCGCTTGGCCGAGGTGGGCTACGCAGCCCTGGCGGTGCCCCTCTATGCCCGCACCGCCCCTGCGCTGGAGCTGGGTTATGGCCCCGCCGACCTGGCGCTGGGCCGCCACCACAAAGAGCTCACCCGCGCCGACCAGCTGCTGAGCGACGTGGGCCTCGCCGCCGACTGGCTGCAGCAGCAGTTGCCCGTGCCCGCCGCCGGCCTGGGATGTGTGGGGTTCTGTTTCGGCGGCCACGTCGCCCTGCTGGCCGCCAGCCTGCCCCAGGTGGCTGTCACGGTCGATTTCTACGGAGCCGGCGTGGCCTCGGGCCGCCCCGGTGGTGGTCCCGCCAGCCTGGAACAGGTGCCGTCGATTGGTGGCACGCTGCTTTGCATCTGCGGCGATGGCGATCCCCTCATCCCCCCGGCGGATGTGGCCGCGATCAAGACGGCCCTGTCGGCCGCCAACGCCGCCCGGGTTCTGGCCGCGGTTCCGCCCCAGCCCCACCGGCTGGTGCTGCTGGAAGGGGGCCACGGCTTCATGTGCTCAGCTCGGCCCGACCATCGCCCCGAGGCGGCGGAGCTGGGATGGTCACTGCTGCTGGAGGCGTTCGATCAGGTGCTGGGTTCGCAAGGGGGCAGGGGCTCGGCCTGAGGGCGGGTTCAGCCGGCTGCGGCAGCGGCCGTCTTGCCGGCCGCCTGCTTGCGGGGACTGAGGAACATGATCATGTTGCGGCCTTCCCGCTTGGGGGGCTGCTGGATCTCGGCGTTCTCTTCGAGGTCCTTGGCCATGCGATACAGCAACTGCTCGGCCAGGGCCGTGTGCTGGATCTCCCGGCCCCGGAAGATCACCGTGCACTTGACCTTGTCGCCCGATTTGAGGAAGCGGACCGCCTGACCGATGCGCACCTGGTAGTCGTGCGAGTCGATCTTGTAGCGCATCTTCACCTCCTTGACCTCGGTCTGGTGCGATTTCTTCTTGGCCTCCTTGGCCTTCTTTTCCTGTTCGAACTTGTACTTGCCATAATCCATGATCCGGCAGACCGGCGGATCGGCCTTCTCGCTCACCAGGACCAGATCCAGCTCGCGGTCGCGGGCGACATCAAGGGCCGCCTCTCGGGTGATGACTCCCAGTTGACTGCCGTCCGCATCCACCACACGAAGGTTGGGGTAGCTGATGCGGTCGTTGATGTTGGGCAGCTCCCGCACGGGAGCACGGCGATCAAAACGGGGACGGGGAGGCATTCACAGGGGCGGTTAGCTGTTCACCCTAAACCGCCCGTGGCCGCTCCCATGGCCTGTTGAAGCACATCGGCCTCCGAAGCCCCGCCCATGGCCCCATCCGTCAGCCAGAGGGGCTGGTGCTGGCGCCGGAACCAGGTGCGCTGCCGTTTGGCGTACTGCCGCGTCCGCCGCTCCGTCAGGGCGATGGCGGCGTCCCGCTCCAGTTCGCCCCGCAGCAGCTGCGCCGCTTCGCCATAGCCGATCGTGGTCAGCAACGGGCAGTCGGCGCCGAAACGATCGATCAACTGGGCCGTTTCCTGCACCAGTCCGCCGCCGTAGAGCGCGGCCGTGCGGCGCCCGATGCGCTGGGGCAGGTCGGCCGGATCCAGGCCCAGCTCCAGCACGCGCCAGGGGGGAGGGCACTGGCTCTGCAGGGCCGACAGGGGCCGGCCGGTGGCATAGAGCACCTCCAGGGCCCGGATGGTGCGGACGGCGTCGGCCGGTGCGATGCGACCGGCCGCCTGTGGGTCGTTCTGCTGCAGCAGTTGGTGGCAGACAGCCTGACCGAGGTCGGCGAACTGGGCCCGCAGGGCCGGCTGGGGCGGCACCGCCGGCGGCTGCAGGCCCGCCAGCAGGGCCTTGAGATAGAGCCCGCTTCCCCCCACCAGCAGGGCCACGCCCCGGCGCTGGTGTTCCGCCGCGATCGCGGCGCCCGCCAGGGCCTTGAACTCCTGCAGGGTGAGCGGCTGGTCGGGGTCACTCAGATCCAGCAGTTCGTGGCGCACCCGGGCCCGCTGCTCAGGCGTGGGTTTGGCCGTGCCCACGTCCATATGGCGGTACATCTGGCGCGAGTCCACCGACAGCACGGCCAGATCGAGGGCCTCGGCCAGTTCGATCGCCAGGGCGGTCTTGCCGCTGGCGGTCGGGCCGAGCAGGGCGATCACCAGGGGCAGATCGGCTCCGGGGGAGGGCGCCACGGGGGTCGGGTGCGGCGGCCGCAGGCCGGGCGCGACAGGGGGATCGGGCCATCCTGCCGGAGGTGGATCGATGCGGTGATTGCACCCCTGGGGTAAATCGGTTCCCAGAGGCGTCTCTGGGGCTCTCCGGGATGGCGGTGATAGATTGGTCTTTGCGCAGCGTCCTTTGGGTGCCGCTTCGCCCCATTGCCGCCCCGCCGCCCCGGGATTCGCCGCCCTTGTCAGCCCCCTGGGGAGACCTTTTCTGAATGAGCGACGCCATCAAAGTCGAAGCGGCCTACGGCGCCGAACAGATTCAGGTGCTGGAAGGCCTGGAGCCGGTGCGCAAACGGCCGGGCATGTACATCGGCACCACCGGCCCCCGGGGTCTGCACCACCTCGTTTACGAGGTGGTCGACAACTCGGTGGACGAGGCCCTGGCCGGCCACTGCGACGCCATCGTGGTGACCTTGCACGCGGATGGCTCCGCCAGCGTCACCGATAACGGACGCGGCATCCCCACCGACATCCACCCCCGCACCGGCCGCAGCGCCCTGGAGACGGTGCTGACCGTGCTCCACGCCGGCGGCAAGTTCGGCAGTGGCGGTTACAAGGTCTCCGGTGGTCTGCACGGCGTCGGCATCTCGGTGGTGAATGCCCTCAGCGAGTGGGTGGAGGTCACCGTCCACCGCCAGGGCCAGGTCCACCGCCAGCGGTTCGAGCGCGGCCTCCCGATCGGCACCCTGGTCTCCGAGGACGCCCCTGACGCCGGCACCGGCACCGCGGTGCGCTTCCGGCCCGATCTCGAGATCTTCAGTGGCGGGATCGAGTTCGATTACCACACCCTGTCGGCGCGCCTGCGCGAGCTTGCCTACCTCAACGGCGGGGTCCGCATCGTCTTCCGCGATGAGCGGCCTGCGGCCACCAACGCCGCTGGTGAGGCCCACGAGGAGGTTTATCACTACGAAGGCGGCATCAAGGAGTACGTCGCCTACATGAATGCGGAGAAGGACCCTCTGCATGCCGAGATCATCTATGTGAATGCCACCAAGGATGGCGTCCAGGTGGAGGCGGCCCTGCAGTGGTGCGTCGATGCCTACTCCGACAGCATCCTGGGCTTCGCCAACAACATCCGCACCGTGGATGGCGGCACCCACATCGAGGGCCTCAAGACGGTGCTCACCCGCACCCTGAACACCTTCGCCAAGAAGCGCGGCAAGCGTAAGGACGCCGACACCAACCTGGCCGGTGAGAACATCCGCGAAGGACTCACGGCCGTGCTGTCGGTGAAAGTGCCGGAACCGGAATTTGAAGGTCAGACCAAGACCAAACTGGGCAACACCGAGGTGCGTGGCATCGTCGACACGACGGTGGGTGAGGCCCTGGGCGAATACCTGGAGTTCAACCCCCAGGTGATCGACCTGATCCTGGAGAAGGCGATCCAGGCCTTCAATGCTGCGGAAGCCGCCCGCCGGGCGCGGGAGCTGGTCCGGCGTAAGTCGGTGCTGGAAAGCTCCACCCTGCCCGGCAAGCTGGCCGACTGCAGCTCCCGCGACCCGAGCGAATCAGAGATCTACATCGTGGAAGGGGATTCGGCCGGTGGCTCCGCCAAACAGGGCCGCGACCGTCGCTTCCAGGCGATCCTGCCCCTGCGCGGCAAGATCCTCAATATCGAGAAAACCGACGACGCCAAGATCTACAAGAACACCGAGATCCAGGCCCTGATCACGGCGCTCGGATTGGGCATCAAAGGCGAGGAGTTCGAGGAGAAGAACCTCCGCTACCACCGCATCGTCATCATGACCGATGCGGACGTGGACGGCGCCCACATCCGCACCCTGCTGCTTACCTTCTTCTACCGCTATCAGAAGGCCCTGGTGGAGGGCGGCTACATCTACATCGCCTGCCCGCCGCTCTACAAGGTGGAGCGCGGCAAGAATCACAACTACTGCTACAACGAAAACGAGCTCAAGAAGGTGCTTTCGGGCTTCGGTGAGAAGGCCAACTACAACATCCAGCGCTTCAAGGGTCTGGGCGAAATGATGCCCAAGCAGCTCTGGGAAACCACCATGGATCCGGAGACCCGCATGATGAAGCGGGTGGAAATCGAAGATGCCCTCGAGGCCGATCGCATCTTCACGATCCTGATGGGCGACAAGGTGGCTCCGAGGCGGGAGTTCATCGAGACCCACAGCGCCGAGCTGGATTTCGCCCAGCTCGACATCTGATGACCCCACGCCATCCAATGGCAGTGCCGGCCTGGCGCTGGGCCGCCCTGCTCGGTTTCGCCCTGCTGGCGCCGGCGGCCCTGCCCGCCGGCGGCGGCGAACGGCGCTTGCCGGATGTCCGGCGCCGCGAACGCCAGGCCGAACCCCTGCTGAGCAACGGCACCGTCGGGCTCCACTGCGCCCCCCGCTGCCAGGCGCCGGTGCTGGCGCGCCTTGAAACGGGAGCCCCGCTGCGGGTGTTGCGTGAGTGGATGGAGCCCGGTGGCCGCCGCTGGCTCCAGGTGGAAACTTCCACCGCCGCCGGGCAGCCCAGCCGCGGCTGGCTGGCGGGCTGAGCAGCTGACCTTCAGGCGGCCAGCGCTTTCTCGATCGCGGCAACCAGCTCAGCCCCGTCCGGTTCCACGGCGCTCTTGAAGCGGGCCAGCACGGTGCCGTCTTTGCCGATCAGGAACTTCTCGAAGTTCCAGGCCACGTCGCCGGCCGGTTCGGCCTGGGTGAGGGTGTCGTAGGGCGCCGTCTTGGAGCCCGTGGCATGCACCTTGTCGAACAGCTCGAAGCCCACGCCGTAGGTGGTGGAGCAGAACTGCTGGATCTCCTCCAGCGTGCCCGGTTCCTGGGCGCCGAAGTCGTTGCAGGGGAAGCCGAGCACGGCGAAGCCCTGGGGTCCGAATCGGTCCTGCAGGGCCTGCAGGCCGGTGTACTGGCGGGTGAAGCCGCAGCGGCTGGCCACGTTGACGATCAGCAGCACCGTCCCTGCCCATGCGCCGAGCTGGCGCTCTTCGCCGCTGGCGCTGCGCACCACCACGTCACTCACATTCAGCGCCATGGATTTCTACAAAGGGAAGGTCGCCGCGGACCCTAGCGGCTGAGCCCATACACTCGTACCCACCGGCATGCGAGGAGCGATGGCTGAGGCCTCCGCCGTCGCCGAGGTGGTGGCCCGCCAGTTGGAGGGACTGCTGCAGGCGGGGAATTACGACGGCGCCAAACTGCTGCTGCAGCCCGTGCAGGCGGTGGATTCCGCTGAGGCGATCGGCACCCTGCCGCGCACGCTCCAGGCGCTCGCCTTCCGCCTGCTGCCCAAGAACGAGGCGATCGAGGTCTACGAGTACCTCGATGGCTCCGTGCAGCAGAGCCTGCTGGAGCGGTTGCGCTCCGGTGAGGTGCTGGAGCTGGTGGAGGAGATGTCCCCCGACGACCGGGTGCGGCTGTTCGACGAACTGCCGGCCAAGGTGGTGCGTCGGCTGCTGGCGGAGCTCAGCCCGGCAGAGCGGCGGGTCACGGCCCAGATGCTGGGCTACGAGGCCGAAACCGCCGGGCGCCTGATGACGACCGAATTCATCGACCTCAAGGAGTTCCACAGCGCCCAGCAGGCCCTCGACATCGTCCGCCGCCGCGCCCGCGACACCGAAACGATCTACAGCCTCTACGTGACCGATGCCTCGCGTCACCTCAGCGGCATGCTCTCGCTGCGGGATCTGGTGACGGCGGATCCGGAGGACCGGCTGGGGGATGTGATGACGCGGGAGGTGATGAGCGTCGCCACCGACACCGACCAGGAGGAGGTGGCCCGGGTGATCCAGCGCTACGACTTCCTGGCCGTGCCGGTGGTGGACCGGGAGCAGCGGCTGGTGGGGATCGTCACCGTGGACGACGTCATCGACGTCATCCAGCAGGAGGCCACCCGCGACCTCTACGCCGCTGGCGCCGTGCAGGCCGGCGATGAGGACGACTACTTCCGCAGCAACCTGTTCACCGTGGCCCGTCGCCGGGTGGTGTGGCTGCTGGTGCTGCTGGTGGCGAACACCGGCACCTCGGCCGTGATCGCCTCCGAGCAGCTGGTGCTCAAGCAGGTGGTGCTGCTGGCGGCCTTCATTCCGCTGTTGATCGGCACCGGCGGCAACGTCGGGGCCCAGAGCTCCACCGTGGTCATCCGGGGTCTGAGCACCCAGCGGCTCCAGTCCCTGGGCCCCTGGCGCACCATCGGCCGGGAGCTGGTCGCCGGGGCGCTGCTGGGCGGCCTGCTGGCGGTGGTGGTGGTGCCCTGGGCCTGGACCATGGGGGGCAGTGCGCTGGTGGCGACCTCAGCCGGCATCAGCCTGGTGGCGATCACCACCCTGGCCGCCACCGCGGGCGCGGCCCTGCCCCTGCTGTTCGACCGGCTCGGCCTTGACCCGGCCCTGATGTCGGCCCCGTTCATCACCACGGCCACAGACGTGGCAGGCGTTTTCATCTACCTCAAGACCGCCCAGCTGCTGCTGCCAAGGCTGGGAACGGGGTGACCCGGCGGATCGGCGCTTTCTGAGAGGAGTTCACACTTCTTGATGTTACGCTTTACAGATAGTTATGGATCGGTTCCATGGTCGTCGCCCTCGCCCTTGCCCAGCCCTCGACCTCCGACGCTGTCCGTCCCGTCTCTGTCCAGACGGTGGTTCGCCCTTCCCCGGGCCGTTCCATGCCCCCCGTCGATGGCGACCTGGTCCGCTCCTATCTGCGGGACATTGGTCGGGTGCCGCTGCTCAGCCATGAGCAGGAAATCACCCTGGGCCGCCAGGTGCAGGAGCTGATGGCCCTGGAGGAGACGCGCGAAGAGCTGAAGATGCGCTCCGGCGGCAACGATCCGAGCCAGCAGGAACTGGCAGTGGCGGTGGGCCTGCGGCCCGAGGTGCTGCGCAAGCGCCTGCACGCTGGCCGTCGCGCCAAGGAGCGGATGGTGGCGGCCAACCTGCGCCTGGTGGTGAGCGTGGCCAAGAAGTACACCAA
>NZ_JAFKRH010000016.1 GCF_019038465.1 Synechococcus sp. CCY 0621
AAGAGGAAGTCAAAGACCTGCTCTGCCGCGCCCGCCAGCCGGTGAGCCTCGAAACAAAGGTGGGCGATGGCGAAGACACCGAGCTGCTGGATCTGCTGGCCGGTGACGACCTGCTGCCGTCTGAGCTGGTGGACGGCGAGTGTCTCAAGGGCGACCTGCGGGCCCTGCTCGAGCAACTGCCGGACCTGCAGGGCCGCGTGTTGAAGATGCGCTTCGGCATCGACGGCGAGGAGCCGATGAGCCTCACCGGCATCGGCCGCATCCTCGGCATCAGCCGCGACCGGGTGCGCAACCTGGAGCGCGACGGCCTGGCCGGCCTGCGCCGCCTCAGCGACGCCGTCGAGGCCTACGTGGCGATCTGAATCCGCCGTTTGCGAGGCTTGAGGCCAGCACGCACCTTCACTTCCATGGTCGGCACGCCCCCGGAAGAGCCCACGATGGAGGTGGTCAGTCTCTTTCCCCGCTATCTGCTGCAGGGCCAGTTACCCCCGGCCCAGCTGGCCGATCTGCTGGCCATGGCCCGGGCGGTGCTGGCCCAGCCCGAACGCAGTCCGGATGCGTCGGTGAAGCTGGCCGGCCAGCTGTCCCAGCAGCGGGAGCTGGGGCCCGACCATCCCGCCGCCGCCGAGCTTTGCCGCTCGGTGATCCTGCCGGCCTGTGAGCGTTGGATCCGCCATGTGATCGACCAGCAGCCGCCCCAGGGCCGGGGTCCCTGGACGCCGGGCCGCTACGGCCTGCAGATGATCGACCTGTGGCTCAATGCCCAGCGCGCCGGCGATTACAACCCCACCCACACCCACGGCGGCAGCTTCTCCGGCGTGCTGTTCCTGCAGGTGCCCCCCCAGATCAATGCGGAGCGCTTCGACGGCCAGCTCTGCTTCCATGGCCCGGAGGAATGGCACATCCAGAGCTTCCGCACCGGCATGGCCCACTACGTGCTGCCGGTGCCGGGGGACTTCTATGTGTTTCCGGCCTGGCAACCCCACTCGGTGCCCCCGTTCCGCGGTGAAGGGGAGCGCTGGTCGATCGCCTTCAACGTGGTCGCCGTGCCCCAGCCGCCGCCCCGGCCTGCCGCTTCGCCCGTGGCGGTCCAGGGGGCCATCCAGGGCAATGTGTCCCTCTCCAGCACCCGGCCACGGCCGGGGGGATTTGTGTAAGCCGGAAGGTGGTGGAACCGGGCCCGGTCGAGCCCCTGCGGGACTCCCTGCTGGATTGGTGGGAGTCCAACGGCCGCCACCACATCCCCTGGAAGCTCCGCCCCGACGGATTTCGCCCCGGGCGCGGTGAGCCCCTCGATCCCTTCGGCGTCTGGGTCGCCGAGGTGATGCTGCAGCAGACCCAGCTGGCGGTGGTGCTGCCCTACTGGCACCTCTGGATGGCGGCGTTCCCCGACCTCAGAACCCTTGCCGCCGCCAGTGAGCACGACGTGCTGATGCTGTGGCAGGGCCTGGGTTACTACGCCCGCGCCCGCCGCCTGCACGCCGGGGCGCGGCAGCTCGTCGCCGCTGAGCACCTGGCCCCAGCCGCTGGCGGTGACCCCTGGCCGCGCACCCTGGAAGGCTGGATGGCCCTGCCGGGCATCGGCCGCAGCACCGCCGCCAGCATCCTCTCCTCCGCCTTTGATCTGGCCCACCCGATCCTTGATGGCAACGTCCAGCGGGTGCTGGCCAGGCTGGTCGCCCATCCGGGGCCACCGAAGCGGCAGCTGCCCCTCTTCTGGCGGCTGAGCGAAACCGTTCTCGACCCCCAACGCCCCCGCGCCTTCAACCAGGCCCTGATGGACCTGGGCGCCGGCGTCTGCACCCCCCGCCAGCCCTGCTGCGGCGCCTGTCCCTGGCACGGGCGCTGTGCTGCCTACGCTGCCGGCGATCCCGGCCGTTTCCCCGTGAAGGACACCACCACCCCCATCCCCTTCCAGGTGATCGGGGTGGGCGTGGTGCGGGACGGCCAGGGGAGGGTGCTGATCGACCAGCGGCTCCAGGAGGGCCTGTTGGGAGGTCTGTGGGAGTTTCCGGGTGGCAAGCAGGAGCCGGGTGAAGCGATCGAAGTGACGATCGAGCGGGAGCTGCGTGAGGAGCTGGCCATCGAGGTGACGGTGGAGGAGGAGCTGATCACCCTCGAGCACGCCTACAGCCACAAGCGGCTGCGCTTTGTGGTGCATCTCTGCCAATGGCTGGCGGGGGAGCCGCAGCCCCTGGCGTCCCAGCAGGTGCGCTGGGTGGCACCGGAGGAGCTCGCCAGCTACCCCTTTCCGGCCGCCAACGCCCGCATCATCGCGGCGCTGCAGGCAAGGATCGTGGCGGGGTGATGCGGGCCAATCGGCCCTCGCCATCGTCGTTGTGGCTCAAGTCCACTTCCCAGGCACCCTCCGGCCGGAAGCTGAGCCGCTCGGGCCACTCCACCGCCATCACGGCGCCGATGCGGCGGGCTTCCTCTTCCTCCTGGGCGAACAGTTCATCGGCCGCGGCGCTCTGCTCCAGCCGGTAGAGGTCCAGGTGCACGAGGGCAGAGGCGCCCGCGTCGGGTCCGGCGTCGGTGTCGTAGTGCTGGGCCAGGGCGAAGGTGGGGCTGCTGATCGGTTCGGCGATGCCCAGGGCGGCGGCCAGTCCCTGCACCAGCGACGTCTTGCCCGTGCCCAGTTCCCCCCGCAGCAGCAGCAGGGCGCCGTCACTGGCACCCGCGGTGATCAGCTGTGACGCCAGCCGCCGCCCCAGGGCGTCGGTGGCGGAGGGGTCGGCCAGATGGCACACCTCAATCGCGTCATTCGTTTCCACCCTTGTAGATTGCCTCCCAGCGAGCCCGAAGCCTCGGCGTCTCTGCAGATATTTCCATTGTTTCGTCCTCCCGTCCGGGAGCTTTTCCTTCATGGTGGCAACACCTTCCAGCCCTGAGGCTGCGTTTGCTGGCGTTCAGGCCACCAGTTCCTATGTGATCGCCGATCTCGGCCTGGCCGACTGGGGCCGCAAGGAACTGGCGATCGCCGAAACCGAGATGCCCGGCCTGATGGCCCTGCGCCAGACCTACGGCGCCGCGCAGCCCCTCAAGGGGGCCCGCATCGCCGGCAGTCTCCACATGACGATCCAGACCGCCGTTCTGATCGAGACCCTGGTGGCCCTCGGCGCCGAAGTGCGCTGGGCCTCCTGCAACATCTTCTCCACCCAGGACCACGCCGCCGCCGCCATCGCCGCCGCCGGCATCCCGGTGTTTGCCTACAAGGGCGAAACGCTTGATGAGTACTGGGCCTTCACCCACCGCATCCTCGAGTGGAGCGACGGTGGAACCCCCAACATGATCCTCGACGACGGCGGCGATGCCACCGGCCTGGTGGTGCTCGGCACCAAGGCCGAGAAGGATCTGTCGGTGCTCGACAACCCCTCCAGCGAGGAGGAAGTGGCCCTGTTCAACTCCATCCGCCAGCGGCTGGCGGTGCAGCCCGGCTTCTACTCCCGCATCTACGCCAACATCCAGGGCGTCACTGAAGAGACCACCACCGGCGTGGCCCGTCTGTACCAGATGCAGAAGAGCGGCGAACTGCCGTTCCCGGCCATCAACGTCAACGACTCGGTCACCAAGAGCAAGTTCGACAACCTCTACGGCTGCCGCGAATCTCTCGTCGACAGCGTCAAGCGCGCCACCGATGTGATGGTGGCTGGCAAGGTGGCCCTGGTGCTGGGCTACGGCGATGTGGGCAAGGGTTCGGCCCAGTCCCTGCGTGGGCTCGGCGCCACCGTGATGATCGCCGAGATCGATCCGATCTGCGCCCTGCAGGCCGCCATGGAGGGCTACCGCGTTGTGCGGCTTGAGGACGTGGTGGCCGATGTGGACATCTTCGTGACGGCGACTGGGAACTACCACGTGATCCGCCATGAGCACCTGCTCGCCATGAAGAATCAGGCGATCGTGTGCAACATCGGCCACTTCGACAACGAGATCGATGTGGCGTCCCTCAAGCAGTACACCTGGGACAACATCAAGCCCCAGGTGGATCACGTGATCCTGCCCAGCGGCAACCGGATCATCCTGCTGGCCGAAGGTCGGCTGGTGAATCTGGGCTGCGGCACCGGCCACCCCAGCTTCGTGATGAGCAACTCCTTCACCAACCAGGTGCTGGCCCAGATCGAGCTGTTCACCAAGGGCGACGCCTACGGCAAGGAGGTCTATGTGCTGCCCAAGCACCTCGATGAGATGGTGGCCCGCCTGCACCTCGAGCGGATCGGCGCCCGGCTCACCGAGCTCACCGCCGAGCAGGCGGCCTACATCGCCGTTCCCGTCGAAGGCCCCTACAAGCTCGACCACTACCGCTACTGAGCGGCAACGGCCCGGCGCTGCTGGCAGCGTCCGGGCCGTCGTGGAAGACTGGCGCCTCTGATCCGGCTGGCCCGATGGCGATCGAACTGGTCCAGAAGCTGCCCGAGATGATCGGGGCGGCCGTGGAGGCCAACCCGGCAGCGGGCTATGGCGCGATCTTCGCGGCCATGTTTCTGGAGAACCTGTTCCCCCCGATTCCCTCCGAGCTGATCATGCCGCTCGGGGGTTTTTTTGTGCATCAGGGCAAGCTCTCCCTGATTCCGGTGGTGCTGGCCGGACTGCTGGGCACGGTTCTCGGCGCCCTTCCCTGGTACGGCATCGGCCGGCTGGTGAACGAGGAGCGCATCGAGCACTGGCTGGAGCGCCACGGACGCTGGATCGGCATCAGCCCCCAGGAGCTGCGCCGTAGCCGCCGCTGGTTCAGCCGCCACGGCACGGCCCTGGTGTTCTGGGGCCGGCTGGTTCCTGGCATCCGCACTCTGATTTCCGTCCCCGCCGGCATCGAGATGATGCCGCTGACGCCCTTTCTGCTCTGGACCACCGCGGGCAGCCTGATCTGGACCCTGCTGCTGACCCTGGCGGGCCTGGCGCTGGGGGAGAGCTACACCAAGGTCGAGCTCTGGATCGAGCCCGCCGCCAGGGTGGTGAAGGTGCTGCTGGTGCTGGCCGTGCTGGCCGGGGCCGTGTGGCTGGGGCTGCGCATCTGGAGGCAGAGCCGCAACAGCCCCTGACAGTAAAAAAGGCGCCCCGAGGGGCGCCTTCTCTGGCTTCGGACGCTTGATAACCCGGCTGGGTCACTGGCACAAGCCCCCGCAGCGCCAGCTGGGTAGAAAGGCTCAGAAGGGCACTTCTTCCTCACTGGGCTCACCGCCACCGAAGCCGCCGGCGAAGCTGCCGCCGCCACCGCCGCCTTCGGCGTCCCGTTTGCTGCCGAGCAGCTCCAGCCGGTCGACCCGGATCACGGGCTTGCTGCGCTCTTCCCCACTGCCCCGGTCCGTCCAGCGGTCGAGCTTGAACGAGCCGATGATGCCGATCAGGGCCCCTTTGCGGACGTAGTCGGCGGCCACCTGGGCCTGCTTGCCCCAGATCTCCAGGTTGAACCAGTCCGGTTCGTCGTCGCGGCTGCGGCGGTTCACCGCAAGGGTGAGGTTGGCAACCATGCTGCCGGATTCGAAGTAACGGACCTCCGGGTCGCGGCCGGCCCGGCCGACGAGGGTGATGGAATTGACGCCCATGGCGTGCTCCTGGAACGAGTGGATCAATGATGGGGCACCCCGATCGGGGGCCTCTCCCTTTCCGTTCCACCCTTCGTCCCGGTTGTCACACCCACGGCGGGTTGGCCGGTCGACAGGGATCGCCCCACCTATGATTCACCGCTGCCAGAGGCCTTGCCCGTGTTTTTCCGCCGTTTCCAGTTCTCCCGCGATATCGGCATCGATCTGGGGACGGCCAACACACTGATGTACGTCTCGGGCAAGGGGATCGTGCTGCAGGAACCGTCCGTGGTGGCGATCGACCTGGAGCGGGGCACCCCCCTGGCGGTGGGGGAGGAGGCCAAGCTGATGCTGGGACGCACCCCCGGCAACATCCGGGCGATCCGGCCCCTGCGCGACGGGGTGATCGCCGACTTTGATGCCGCCGAGCAGATGATCAAGAGCTTCATCCAGAAGGGCAACGAGGGCCGGGGCGTGATCGCCCCCCGTCTGGTGATCGGCATCCCCAGCGGCGTCACCGGCGTCGAGCGCCGCGCCGTGCACCAGGCCGGCCTGGCCGGAGCCCGGCAGGTGCACCTGATCGATGAGCCGGTGGCGGCCGCCATCGGCGCCGGCCTGCCCGTGACCGATCCGGTGGGCACGATGATCGTCGACATCGGCGGCGGCACCACCGAGGTGGCCGTGCTGAGCCTGGGCGGCACGGTGCTGAGCGAGTCGGTGCGGGTGGCGGGCGATGAGCTCAGCGACGCCATCAGCGTTTACCTCAAGAAGGTGCACAACCTGGTGGTGGGCGAACGCACCGCCGAGGACATCAAGATCCGCATCGGCTCGGCGTTCCCCGACGACGCCCACGACGAGACCTCCATGGACGTGCGGGGTCTGCACCTGCTCTCCGGCCTGCCGCGCACGATCAACATCCGCGCCGGAGACATCCGTGAAGCCATGGCCGAGCCGCTCAACGTGATCGTCGAGGCGGTCAAGCGCACCCTGGAGCGCACTCCTCCCGAGCTCGCGGCCGACATCGTCGACCGGGGCATCATGCTGGCCGGCGGCGGCGCCCTGGTGCGTGGCATCTGCGACCTGATCAGCCACGAGACCGGCATCCTCACCCACGTGGCCGAAGACCCCCTGCTCTGCGTGGTCAACGGCTGCGGCATGGTGCTGGAGGATTACAGCCGGCTGGAGCGGGTGCTTGACACCCCCGAATTTCTCCGTCAGACGGCCTGATCCCCATGCCGGCATGGCGCTGGCTGCGTTTCGTCCAAGGCTCGTCCCTGCGACGGATCACCCCCTGGCTGCTGGTGCTGCTGGCCCTTGTGGCCGTGCGCCTGAGCAAGGGGGCGCTGGTCGCCGATACCTATGCCTTCCTGAGCCGACCCTTCTGGCCCGGCACGGCCCAGGCCGAATGGCTGCGGTCAGCCCGTCGGGTGGAGGACGGGGCCCGGCTGGCCCAGCTGGAGCAGGACAATCAACGCCTGCGGACCCTGCTGGAGCTGCAGAAGCAGAACCCCAACCGGGTGACGGCCCCGGTAATCTCCCGGGATGGCTCCGGTTGGTGGCGGCAACTGCTGCTCGGCCAGGGGGCCCTCAGCGGCATCCGCGCCGGCCAGGCGGTGCTCGGTCCGGGCGGCCTGGTCGGCCTGGTGGGCAGCGTCACCCCCAGCACCGCCAGCGTCACCCTGCTCACCGATCCCCGCAGCCGGGTGGGGGTGTGGGTGGGGCGCACCCAGCACCACGGCCTGCTGACCGGCATCGGCACCGGCCGTCCCCTGCTGCGCTTCCTGGAGAAAGACCCCCAGGCCCGACCCGGTGATGTGGTGGTGACATCGCCCGCCAGCACCCTGGTGCCGCCGAACCTGCCGGTGGGGGTGATCCAGACCATGGATGCCAATGCCGACCCGGCCCCGGAGGCGGTGGTGCAGCTGATCGCGCCGGTTTCGGCCCTCGACTGGGTGCAGGTGCAGGTGCGCTGATGGACCTGCTCACCCGGCAGCCCCTGCTTGCCGCCTCCGCCCTGCTGGTGCCGTTGCTCGTCCTGGCCTCGCCGGGTTGGCTCAGCCTCGACGGCGTCGGCCCCTGCTGGGCGGTGCTGTGGCTGCTGCCCTGGGCGCTGAGCGACGGTCCGTTCTCGGGGGCCTGCGCCGGCCTTGCCCTGGGGCTGCTGCTGGATGCGGTGTACCCCGGCGGCGTCACCCAGGCGCCTGCCCTGCTGCTGCTGGGCTGGTGGTGGGGGCGGATGGGACGGCGGGCTCCGCCGATCCAGCGCAGTTTCAGCCTCGGTCTGCTGGCCCTGCTGGGCACGGCCCTGCTTGGCCTCACGCTCATGCTGCAGTGGGGCGTCCACGACTGGGTGAGCACCCGGGAGGCGATCCGGCTGGCGGGACCGGAGCTGGGCCGCCGCCTGGAGGGTCAGGGGGTGAATCCTGCCCTGCTGGCCCTGCCGGGGTGGCGCTGGGATGATCTGGCAGGACCCGGCCTGCGGGTCCTGCTCTCCCAGACCCTGATCACGGCCCTGCTCGCCCCGATGCTCTGTTCCCTGCAGCTGCTGCTCTGGCGCCAGCTGGGCTCCGGCTGGCGGCGCTGAGTGATGCCCAGATCCCTGCCACGACGCCAGGCCCTGCGGCTGCTGGCCGCCCCCGTCGCCCTCGCCCTGGGCGCCGGCGCCTGCGCGCGGGGGCCCCGGCCTGAAGCGGGCAAGGTGCTGAACGTCTGGACCCTGGATCTGGCGCCCCGCTTCAACACCTACATGCGGCGGGTGATCGCGGCGTGGGAGCAGGGCCATCCCGGCGTGACGGTGCGCTGGACCGATGTGCCCTGGGGTTCGGTGGAACGCAAGCTGCTGGCGGCGGTGTTCGCCCGCACCGCCCCTGACCTGGTCAATCTCAACCCCAACTTCGCCGCCAACCTGGCCAGCAAGGGGGGATTGCGGGATCTCAACCCCCTGCTCCCCCCTGACGCCGCCGATCGCTACCTGGCCGGCATCTGGACCTCCGGCCAGCAGCAGGGCGAGCAGTTCGGCATCCCCTGGTACCTGACGGCCCGGGTGACGATCGCCAACCGCCGGCTGCTGCAGCGGGCCGGCCTCTCTGCCCCGCCCCGCCGCTGGGAGGAGGTGCCGGCCTACGCCGAAGCCGTCAGGCGCCGTACCGGCCGCTACGCCCTGTTCGTCACCGTCGTCCCCGACGACTCCGGTGAACTGATGGAGGCGCTGGTGCAGATGGGGGTGCAACTGCTCGATACCCGCCAGCGTGCGGCCTTCAACAGTCCGGCCGGTCGCCGGGCCTTCGCCTTCTGGAGCGATCTCTACCGCCGCGGGCTGCTGCCGCGGGAGGTGGTGAGCCAGGGCTACCGGCGGGCCATTGAGCTGTTCCAGGCCGGCGATCTGGCCCAGGTGGCCAGCGGCCCCGATTTCCTGCGCAACCTCCAGACCAACGCCCCCGGCATCGCCGCCACCTCCGCCCCCTTCCCGCCCCTGACCGGGGCCAGCGGTGAGGCCAATGTGGCGGTGATGAACCTGGTGGTGCCGCGCCAGAGCGCCATGGCCAAGGAGGCGGTGAGCTTCGCCCTGTTCCTGAGCGATGCGGCCAACCAGCTGGCCTTCGCCGAGGAGGCCCGGGTGCTGCCCTCCTCCCGGGGAGCGCTGGCGAGCCTGGAGCGCAGGTTGCGGGGGGCGGTCCCCAGCGATGGCCAGGAACGTCTGGTGCACAACGCCCGGCTGCTTTCGATCGAAACCCTGGCCCAGGCCCGGGTGCTGGTGCCGGCCACCCCCGGGGTGAAGCGGCTGCAGGCGATCCTCTACACCCAGCTGCAGCGGGCCATGTTGGGGCAGTTGGATAGCGACGCGGCCCTGGCCGAAGCCGCGTTGCAGTGGAACCGCTACGCCGAGGCCCGCTGGCCCTGAGGGGAGCGGCTGGTGGGTCAGGGATTCCGAAGAAATGTTGCCTTACGCCCAGAACCCCGCTGCTGGAGCCGTTTACGTGCTCACGGCTCCCAACGGCGTCGCGTTATGGTTGCGATTCTTCACCCGAGTGGACCGGAGCGATGCCCATGCCCACGGTTGCCTCCTCCTTCACCGATGGTGCTGATCTGGAGGCTTCCGCGGGAGGTGGTTCCCCCTCCCAGCCGATCGCCACCCTGCTGGTCGTCGACGACGAAGCGGCGGTGCGACGTGTCCTGCTGATGCGTCTTCAGTTGGCGGGCTACCGGGTGCTCTGTGCCGAGGACGGCGAGGAGGCCCTGGCCCTGTTCCACCAGGAGCAGCCCGACCTGGTCGTGCTCGACGTGATGCTGCCCAAGCTGGACGGCTTCGCTGTCTGCCGGCGCCTGCGGGCCGAATCCTGCGTGCCGATCATCTTCCTCTCCGCCCTGGATGCCATCGCCGAGCGGGTGGCCGGATTGGATCTCGGGGCCGACGATTACCTGCCCAAGCCCTTCAGCCCCAAGGAACTCGAAGCCCGCATCTCGACGATCCTGCGGCGCATGGGCCGCGGGGCGGCCACCAGCGAACCGCGCGAGCTGCCCACCGGCTCCGGTGTGCTGCGGGTGGGGGATCTGGTGGTCGACACCAACCGCCGTCAGGTGACCCGCGAGGGCCAGCGCATCGCCCTCACCTACACCGAATTCAGTCTGCTGGAGCTGCTGTTTCGGGAGCCGGGCCGGGTGGTGCCGCGGGCCGAGATCCTTGAGCAGCTCTGGGGCTATCCCCCCCGCCGCGCCGCCGACCTGCGCGTGGTGGACGTGTATGTGGCCCGGTTGCGCGGCAAGCTCGAACCCGATCCCCGCAACCCCGAGCTGATCCTCACGGTGCGGGGTACGGGCTACGCCTCCCAGCGGATGGGTGAAGCCACCCTGGCCGCCGCCGGCTGAGCCCACCACCTGAAGCCGACGTCGGCCGGTCCTGCAGGATGGGCTGCGACCCTTCTCCATCGCCCTGCCTGCCTTGTCGGATCTGCGTGAGACCCGTCTGGAGAAAGCCCGCACCCTGGAGTCCCTCGGTAGGGCTCCCTATGCAATCGGCTTCGCCCCCAGCCACCGCACCGCCGAGCTGCAGCAGGCCCATGCCGACCTGCCCAACGGCGAAGAGCGGGCGGTGGTGGTGGCCGTTGCCGGCCGGGTGATGACCCGCCGGGTGATGGGCAAGCTGGCCTTCTTCACCATCGCCGACGAATCCGGTCCGATCCAGCTGTTCATTGAGAAGGCCAGCCTGCTGGCGGCCCACCCGGAGGAGCCCGAAGGCTTCGCCCAGATCACTTCCCTGGTGGATGGCGGCGACTGGATCGGCGTGCACGGCAGCCTGCGCCGCACCGACCGGGGCGAGCTTTCGGTCAAGGTGACCGAGTGGGTGATGCTCACCAAGGCGCTCCAGCCGCTGCCCGACAAGTGGCACGGCCTGGCGGACGTGGAGAAGCGCTACCGCCAGCGCTACCTCGATCTGATCGTCTCGCCCCACACCCGGGAGACCTTCCGGCGCCGGGCGCGGCTGGTGAGCGCCATGCGCCGCTGGCTCGACGAGCGCGGCTTCCTCGAGATCGAGACGCCCGTCCTGCAGACCGAAGCCGGCGGTGCCGACGCCCGCCCCTTCGCCACCCACCACAACGCCCTCGACCTGCCCCTCACCCTGCGCATCGCCACCGAACTGCACCTCAAGCGGCTGGTGGTGGGGGGCTTCGAGCGGGTCTATGAGCTCGGCCGCATCTTCCGCAACGAGGGGATCAGCACCCGGCATAACCCCGAATTCACCTCGGTGGAGATCTACCAGGCCTTCGCCGATTACCACACGATGATGGACCTCACTGAGCAGCTGCTGGCCGCGGCCTGTCTGGAGGTCTGTGGGGACACCCGGATCACCTACCAGGGGGCAGAGATCGATCTCACCCCGCCCTGGCGGCGGGTCACCATGCATGAGCTGGTGGAGCAGGCGACCGGCCTGGATTTCAACACCTTCGGCGATCGTGCCCAGGCGGCAGCGGCGATGGAGGCCGCCGGCCTGGTGGCGCCCGAGGCGGCCGACAGCGTGGGCCGGCTGCTGGTGGAGGCCTTCGAGCAGGCGGTGGAGACCACGCTCGAGCAGCCCACCTTCGTGATGGATTACCCGGTGGAGAATTCGCCCCTGGCCCGGGCCCATCGCGGCAAGCCGGGGCTGGTGGAGCGCTTCGAGCTGTTCATCGTCGGTCGGGAGACGGCCAACGCCTTCAGTGAGCTGATCGACCCCCTCGATCAGCGGGCCAGGCTCGAGCAGCAGCAGTTGCGCCGCCAGGCGGGTGACCCCGAAGCCCAGACGGTGGATGAGGACTTCCTGCACGCCCTGGAGGTGGGCATGCCCCCCACCGGCGGCCTCGGCATCGGCATCGACCGCCTCGCCATGCTGCTTACCGACAGCCCCTCGATCCGTGACGTGATCGCCTTCCCCCTGCTGCGCCCGGAGGCCCGGGAAAGGGCCGGAACCGACGCAGTGGGATAATGGTCTCCAGTAGGCCTTCTCCCCCTCGGGGCTCTGGTATGAGTGGTGAGCGCGTCGGTTTTCGCTTTCAACACGCCGATGCGGTGGTGAAGCGCAATCCCCAGGGACGGTCTCGCCGTGGCTGGGTCATGGAACCGGTGGAACAGACCACCAGCCGTGGCACCAAGATGCCCGCGTATCGCATCCGCTGGCGGGACAGTGAACGCCCGGAGATCGTGCTGCAGCACATGCTGATCGCCGATCCCGATCCCACCCCACCGCCTGAAGGGGTGAGCCTGGTGCCCCCGGTCCCCAAGAAGTAGAGCGCCAACGGGCCGCCAGGGGCGACTCAGATCCAGCCCCGCCAGCGGTAGGCCAGCAGGCCCAGATGCTCCCGCATGGCGGTGGTGGTCAGCACCAGGGCCTCGGCGCTGGGCAGCAGCCCCATCACGGTGCCGGCCACGGTGGGCGTGCCGAACGATCGCCGCTCGGGCAACTGGAAGTCGCAGGCCACCGGGATGATGCGGACGTCCGGCGCCGCCCGGCGCAGGGTGGCGAGCGAGCGGGGCAGATGGGTGGCGCTGGTGACCAGCAGCAGGGAGGTCCAGCCCCGCTGCCGCGCCAGCCGCACCAGGGCGGCGCTCTCCTCTGCCGTGTTGCGCCCCTCTTCGCTGGTGACGATCCGATCGGCCGCCACCCCCAGGCTCGTGGCCAGGGCCTTGGCCAGCCGGGCTTCACCGGCGGCCGGATCGTTGGCCATGAAGGTGACCCTGCCGCCGGTCACCAGCAGCCAGGGGGCCTTGCCCTCCCGCATCAGGGCCACGGCGCGCAGCAGCCGGTCGCCGGCCTCGTTCACTTCCACCCCCTGGCGGGGCGGCAGGGCCGGCCGCAACCCTCCCCCCAGCACCAGCACCGCATCGGCCCGGGGGATCGGGGCGGGCGTCAGCCGGGCGGCCCGCTCCTCCAGCCCCCATACCAGCTGGCGGCTGAGCAGGGGCGTGGCAGCCAGCCAGAGCAGCACAATCCCCACACTGGAGAGGACAGGACCGAAGCGGCGCTGGCGGTTGAGCAGGCCCGCGATCTGGAGCAGCAGGGCCAGGCCAAGGGGGTAGAGGCCGAGCGGCAGCAGTTTCGAGAGCAGAAAACCCATGGCGTGGGGCAGCTCAGCGCTGCTGGCGCCGCTTCAGCTCCTGCAGCTCCTGCTGGGCCTCGAACCGGGCCCAGTCGGCCTCCAGATCGGGGGTGGCGGCTGGGCCGGTGCTGCGTTGGCTGGTGAGTTCGGCCAGCTCCTGCTCGACACTGGCGAAGCGCTGGCCCAGGTCGCTGAGGGCCTGCCAGCGTTGGCGCCCCTGGTCCATCAGGCCCACCACATGGGCTTCGGCGCGGCCGGCCAGCTCCCCGGCCCCGGCGGTTCGGGCCCGGCCGATCCGCCCCTGCCACTGGCGAATCTCCTCGGCCAGCTTCAGCAGCTGCTTTCGCTGCTCCTCAGCCTGCTGCCGCAGGCGCAGCCGTTCAGCCAGCAACTGTCGCTGCCGGTCGCGGGCGGCCTGGCCCCGCAGCAGCTCCTCCTGCTGGGGATTGGTGCGCAGGAAGCCTTCCAGCTGCTGATCCAGCCGCGCCTCCAGTTCCTCCAGCCAGCTGCTCATGGCAGGGGTTCGCCGGGGGCGCGGGTGATCAGGGGGGCTTCGATCTCCTCCTGCAGGGGGGTGATGGCGGCCTCGCGGGAGCGCAGCAGCAACTGGGTGAGTCGGGCGATGGCCCCTTCGCCCAGGTCCTGCTCGCCGATGCGGTCGAAGGCCTTGCGGTACAGGTCCTCAAGTTCCTCGATCAGCCCTTCGCGCACCTCGCGCATGGACTGGCGCTGCTCCTCCCTGCTCATCGATCGCTCCGCTGCTGTTCCGAGTCTGCCTGCACCAGCAGATGCAGGGCGAAATCGCCGTCAGGGTCACTCCAGCGGCCTGCCCCCCGCCAGCCAGCGCTGGCGGCCAGGGCGAGGAAGGCCTCGGGGCCGTACTTGTAGCTGTACTCCGTGATCAGCGGCTCTTCGGCCGCGAACGGCCAGCAGCGGCCCGCCAGGCGCACCTCCAGCGCCCGCTGGCTCACCAGGGCCATGGCGATGCGGCCCTGATCGGCGTCCCACCAGGCCCGGTACGCGAAGTCCGTCGCCTGGAAGTCACCGTCCAGATCGCGGTTGAGGCGGGTGAGCAGGTTGCGGGCGAAGGCCTCCGACCAGCCGGCCGCGTCGTTGTAGGCCGCCTCGAGCCGCTGCACCGCCTTGGGCTGGTCGATGCCGATCAGCAGTCGGCTTTCGGCCCCCAGCAGCCGGCGGAACTGGCGCAGCAGTGCCTGGGCGCCGGCGGGATCGAAGTTGCCGATCGAACTGCCTGGGTAGAAGCCCAGCAGCCCGTGACCCTCCAGGGCGGGGTGATCCGGCAGCTGCTCCAGGAGGCTGTAGTCGCAGCAGATGCCCAGCACCGGCAGGTCGGGGTGGCGTTGCTGCAGCGCCTGGCAGGCGGGGGCCAGGTGGTCGGCGCTGATGTCGAGGGCCACGTAGGCCGCCGGCTGCAGGGCGCTGAGCAGGGGGCTCACCTTGCGGGCGCTGCCGGCCCCGAACTCCACCACCACCCCGGGCCCGAGGGCGGCGGCCAGCTCGGCCGCCCGCGCCTCCAGCAGGGCCGTCTCGGTGCGGGTGAGGCCGTATTCCGGTTGCTCGCAGATGGCCTCGAACAGCCGCGACCCCTCGGCGTCGTACAGCAACCAGGCCGGCAGCTGCTTCGGCTGGCGGCCCATGCCCTCGATCACCAGCCGGGCCATGTCGGCCGGCTCGGGATGGAGGTCGATCAGCATGGCTCGGCAGCACCGTCACGGGCCAGGCGCAGGCCGGCGGCCATCCAGCGGCAGTGGGGCGCAAAGAAGTTGCGGTAGGTGGGGCGGGCATGGCCAGCTGGGGTGAGGAAGCTGCTGCCCCGGAGCACGAACTGGGAGGTCATGAACTTGCCGTTGTATTCCCCCACCGCACCGGTGGCGGGTTGGAAGCCGGGGTAGGGCCGGTAGGGGGTGGCGGTCCACTGCCAGAGGGCCCCGAAGGCCTGGGGCAGGGGACGGCCGCCCGGTTGGGCGGCTTCCGTCACCAGCAGCTCCCATTCGGCTTCGCTGGGCAGCCGGCCGCCGCTCCAGCGGGCGAAGGCATCGGCCTCGAACCAGCTCAGGTTCCGCACCGGCGCCTGGGGGTGGCGTGGCCGGCGGCCCGCCAGGCTGAATTCCCAGTCGCCGCGCCAGTAACGCGGGGCGCACCAGCCACGCTCCTGCACCACCGCCCAGCCCTCGCTCATCCACAGCTCCGGCCGCCGGTAGCCGTCATCGGCGATGAAGGCGGCGTAGGCCTCGTTGGTCACGAGGGTTTCGGCGAGGCTGAAGGGCTCCAGCCACTGGCGGTGGCGGGGGGCTTCGTTGTCGAAGTGGAAGCCGCCGCCTTCATGGCCGATCGCCACCAGCCCGCCGGGGTGGGAGCGCCAGCCGCCGTCGAGTCCCGGCGCCCCGGCGCCGGGGGGTTCGACGCCATAGGCGGGCTCCAGGGGGTTGCGGCTGAAGCCGTCGAGCAGATCCATCAGCAACAGCTCCTGGTGCTGCTGCTCGTGCTGCAGCCCCAGTTCCACCAGCTCCAGCAGGGGGCCGGCCGTCTCGGCGGGCTGGCGATCCAGCTCCAGCAGCAGCGTCTCCAGGCCGGCATCGACGCGCCGGCGCCAGGCGAGCACCTCGCCGATGGCCGGGCGGGTGAGCAGCCCCCGCTGGGGGCGGGGGTGGCGGCTGCCGATCGCCTCGTAATAGGAGTTGAACAGATGGCCCCAGCGGCGATCGGGCGTTTCATGGCCGCTCAGGTGGGGCTCCAGCAGGAAGGTCTCGAAGAACCAGGTGGTGTGGCCCAGGTGCCACTTGGCCGGACTGGCGTCGTCCATGCCCTGCAGGCAGAGGTCCTCCGGTTCGAGGCCGTCGATCAGGCGCTCGCTGTGCTGCCTTACCGCCTGGAGCCGTTGCAGGAGCCTGGTGCTGTCCGCCGGGGAGTGTGCCCTGGAGCCCATGGACCTGCCCTTCTCTGGGGCCGACCTTAGGGATGTTCCCTACGATCCGGCCACGCAGCCATGGAGAAGGCCAGCCGCATGGGAGCCCACAGCGATGGCATGAGCACAGGGATCACCGAAGGTTTCAGTGGCGCGGTGGGCCGGACACCGCTGATCCGGCTCCATGCCCTCAGCGCCCTCACCGGCTGCGAGATCCTCGGCAAGGCGGAGTTCATGAACCCCGGCGGGTCGGTCAAGGACCGGGCCGCCCTGGGCATCCTGCAGGAGGCGGAGGCCAGCGGCCAGCTGCAGCCGGGGGGCACGGTGGTGGAAGGCACCGCCGGCAACACCGGCATCGGCCTCACCCACCTCTGCAATGCCCGCGGCTACCGCTGCCTGATCGTCATCCCCGAGACCCAGTCGGCGGAGAAGATCGGCCTGCTGCGCAGCCTTGGCGCCGAGGTGCGCACGGTGCCGGCGGTGCCCTACAGCGACCCGGCCAACTACGTGCGCCTCTCCGGCCGCATTGCTGAGCAGACGCCCGGGGCCCTCTGGGCCAACCAGTTCGACAATCTCGCCAACCGGCGCGCCCATTACGGCAGCACCGGACCGGAGATCTGGCAGCAGACCGGCGGGCGGCTGGATGCCTGGGTGGCCGCCACCGGCACCGGCGGCACCTATGCGGGGGTGGCCCTGTATCTCAAGGAGCAGGATCCGTCGATCCGCTGCGTTCTGGCCGATCCCTGCGGCAGCGCCCTCTACAGCTGGGCCACCGACGGCACTCTCAGGAGCGAGGGGAACTCGATCACCGAAGGCATCGGCAACAGCCGCGTCACCGCCAACCTGGAGGGGGCGCCGATCGACGATGCGGTGCGCATCGACGACCCCATGGCCCTGCGCACGATCTATGGCCTCCTGTGGCAGGAGGGCCTGTTTATGGGGGGCTCGGTGGGGATCAACGTGGCGGCGGCGGTGGAGACGGCCCGGCGGCTGGGGCCCGGCCATCGCATCGTCACCGTGCTGTGCGACAGCGGTGATCGCTACCGCTCCCGGCTCTACGACCACGACTGGCTGGCGGGCCGCGGCCTGGAGCAACCCCAGCGCAGCGGCGCAGCCCTGATCCCATGACATCGGCAGCCCCGGGCCAGGTGATCGGCGGCCGCTACAGGCTGGAGCGCTGTCTCGGTGCGGAGACGGGCGGGGCCCAGGGGGCGTTGTGGCTGGCCAGCGACCAGCTGGCCGCCGACGCGCCCGTGGCCCTGCGCCGCGTCGGACCGGAGCAGGACCAGGCCAGGGCCAGGGACCTCTGGTCGCGGCTGCAGGGCGTGCTCCACCCCCAGGTGCCCCGCATCGGCGCCGTGATCGAGGCCGAGGGCCAGCTCTGGCTGGTGCGGGAGTGGCAGGCGGGCCGCACTTACCAGCAGTTGCTGGAGCTGCGTGCCGAGCGCCAGCTGGTGTTCGGGGCGGGGGAAGTGCTGCTGCTGCTGCGCCAGCTGCTGCCGGTGCTCGCTGCCCTGCACAGCCAGGACCTGCTGCATGGGGATCTGAGTCCCGCCAACCTGCTGCGCCGCGACAGCGACGGCCTGCCTGTGCCGCTTGATTTCGGACTGGTGCGGGGCAGCGCCAATGGCACCGCCGGCGAGCGGCTGCTGGGTGCCACGCCGGGCTATGCCCCGCCGGAACTGGCGAGGGGGGAGCCCGCCCAGCCCTGGATGGATCTGCACGCCCTCGGAGTGGTGGCCCTGGTGCTGCTGAGCGGTGATGCCCCGGGGGGCCTGCTCGACCCCACCACGATGCAATGGCGCTGGCCGGCGGCCCTGGAGGCTGAGCCCGACCTGCGGCAGCAGCTGCAGCGCCTGCTGAGCCGCCACCCCGACGAGCGTTTCGCCTCGGCCGGCCAGGCCCTGGTGGCGTTCCAGTCCCTGGCGATGCCCGACAGCACGGGTCCCGTGCCCCGGGCCGACCGCACCGTGATCCTGGTGCCCGCGGCGGCGCCGGCCCCGCCACCACCACCGCCACCGGAGAGGGAGCCGGCGGAGGCCATCGCCCGGGACGTGGTGGCTGCTGAGGCCCCCCGCCCGCCTGAATCGCCCCGGGTGGAGCCCCAGCTGCCGCTCCGCATGGCGGCTCCCCCGCCGCCACCTCCGGCCCAGGCCGGCCCCGACAGCCTGCGTCGCCGCTACGAGGAACGGGAAGAGGCGGCCGAAGGGGGCTTCTGGCCGGTGCTGATCGCCCTTGTGCTGTCGGCCGTGGTCGGCACGGCGGTGGGCTGGTGGTGGCTGAGCCGCGGCAAGGTGGCCACACCGCCCCCCGGCGGGGTGCCCGAGCTGCCCAGCAGCCTGCCCCCCTCGGAGGTGGATCAGCGCCAGCAGCTGCTCAACCGTCTGCGGGCGATGCAGGTGGACCGGGCCTGGTTCCTCAGCCTGGTGGACGCGGCCCTGCTGGCCCAGTACCCCGAACGCAACGGCCGGCTCCCCTCCGACACGCTTGAGGACGCCCCGCTGCGCCGGGTCTGGAACGAACTGGCCGAGGAATGGCTGGCCCGGGTGGAGCAGCTGCCCCTGCCCCTGCGGCGGCGGTTGGGCAACTTCAGTGCCACCGACTGGGAGTCCCGCCAGGCCGGTTTCGTGCGCCAGGGGCTGAGCCCGGCGGTGCTGCGCGAGCTGGTGTCGGCGAGTGTGCAGAACCTGCTGCCGAGCCGCGCCTCCCAGGCGATGCCGCCGGAGCCCTTCCGCCAGATCTGGTACGCCGCCGCTGAGCTGACGCTCGAGAACCTCAGGATCGAGCCGATCGAGGCCCCCTCCGGCGCCACCCAGGTCCTCACCGCCGAGGTGCCCGCCAGCGGCGCCCGGTTGTTCCCGATCCGGCTTCCCGCCGGCCATGGCCTGGCCCTCGGGGTCAACGGCTCCCCCCTGCTGCAGATGAGCGTCTTCTCCGCTGAGGGCACCCCGTTGGAGGCCAGGGGACCACTGCGGGTGCTGACCCTGGGCTCCCAGAAGAGCTCGCCGGTGCAGCTGCTGCTCACCAACGACGGTGTCGCACCGGCCCTGATCCGGCTGTCGCTGCGGGCCGATCCTCCGGCGCCCACGCCCCCACCGGCCCCGGACGCCCCACCGGCTCCCGAGGAGACACCGGAAACGCCGCCCGTGCCGGCACCGGCCACACCTGGCGCCGGCCAGACGCCCGCCAGCCCAGCGGCCCCCACACCGCCGCCGCCGGTGGAACCCGCCAACCCCTGAGGGCGCCGCTCAGAGCCGGGCGACGGCGGCCCGGGTTTCCTTGGCGATCTGCTTGTTCTTTTCGTCCTGGCGCTTGTCGTGCAGCTTGCGGCCCTTGCCCAGGCCGATGGTGATCTTGATCCAGGAGCCCTTGAGGTGCAGGTTGAGCGGAATCAGGGTGAGGCCCTTCTGGTCGAGGGAGACGCGCAGCTTGTCGATCTCGCGCCGATGGGCCAGCAGCTTGCGCACCCGCAGCGGCTCGTGGTTGAAAAACTTGCCGGCGTGGCTGTGGGGGGAGATGTGGACGTTGTGGAGCTGCATCTCGCCATTGCGGATCAGGCAGAAGCCGTCGCGGAGGTTCACCTGGCCGGCCCGGATCGACTTCACCTCGGTGCCGAGCAGTTCGATGCCGGTCTCGAGGGTTTCGAGGATCTCGTACTGGTGTCTGGCCAGGCGGTTGTCGGCCAGCAGCCGGTTGGCCGGGTCGGCGCTTTTGGCGCCACCGCCCTTCCTGCCAGGCCCCTTCGCCATCGTTTCGTCCCGGATCACCTGGGTGCTCCCCGACCCTAGGCAGCAGCCGGTACCCTCCAGCTATGGCGATCATCTCTTCGGGGGGACCGGCCGGGCGTGCCCCGGGAGCGGGCGGGGGCAAAGCCAGCCCAGCCGCCTCGGAGCGCCTCGTTGACCCCACCGCCCGGCCCGAGGAGGAGCCGGTGGTCCGGGAGGACGGGCTGCGGCCCCGGCGCCTGGCGGACTACATCGGCCAGAGCGAGCTCAAGCAGGTGCTGCGCATCGCCGTGGAGGCCACCCGCAGCCGCCAGGAGGCCCTCGACCATGTGCTGCTCTATGGCCCCCCCGGCCTCGGCAAGACCACCATGGCCCTGGTGCTGGCGGAGGAGCTGGGGGTGCGCTGCCGCATCACCAGTGCGCCGGCCCTGGAACGCCCGCGCGACATCGTCGGCCTGCTGGTGAACCTGCAGCCCCGCGAGGTGCTGTTCATCGATGAGATCCACCGGCTGAACCGGGTGGCTGAGGAGATCCTCTATCCCGCCATGGAAGACTTCCGCCTCGATCTCACCGTGGGCAAGGGCACCACGGCCCGCACCCGCAGCCTGGAGGTGGCCCCCTTCACCCTGGTGGGGGCCACCACCCGCGCCGGTTCGCTCAGCTCGCCGCTGCGGGATCGCTTCGGCCTGATCCAGCGGCTGGAGTTCTATGGCCTCGACGACCTCGAAGCGATCGTGGTGCGGGCCGCCGGCCTGCTGCAGCTGCCCCTGCGGCCCTGCGCCGCCCAGGAGGTGGCCCGCCGTTGCCGGGGCACGCCTCGCATCGCCAACCGCTTGTTGCGGCGGGTGCGGGACGTGGCGGCGGTGGGGGGGCACGGCCAGATCGATGCGGCGCTGGTGGATGCGGCCCTCTCCCTGCACCGGGTGGATGGCCGCGGCCTGGATGCCAGCGACCGCCGCCTGCTGCAGCTGATGCTCGAGGCCTACGGCGGCGGCCCGGTGGGACTCGAGACCCTGGCCGCTGGCCTGGGGGAGGATCCCGCCACCCTGGAAGCGGTGGTGGAGCCCTACCTGTTGCAACTCGGGTTCCTGCAGCGCACACCCCGGGGACGGATCGTCACGGCCGCCGGCCGCGCCCACCTCGATGGTCCCGCTGCGGTGGCGGCGTGAGGCACCGAAAGGGGGCGGTTCTGTCGGTGCTGGCCCTGCTGCTGGCGGGGCTCCTGGCCTGGGCGCCGGCGGGGTGGGCCGAGGCGGTCCCCAGGCCACCATCGTTGCCGGCGCTGTTCGATCGGGCCCTGGCCGCCAGCCGTGAGGGGCGTTTCGGCGAGGCCCTGCCCCTGTGGGACCAGGTGGTGGAACTGGCGCCGCAGGACGCCTCGGCCTGGAGCAACCGGGGCAACGTGCAGCTGGCCCTGGGGGACGCCCGGGCGGCGATCACCGACCAGGACCGGGCCATCGAGCTGGAGCCCGGCAGTGCCGACCCCCACCTCAACCGCGGCACCGCCGAGGAGGCCCTGGGCCAATGGCCGGCCGCCGCGGCCGACTACCGCTGGATCCTGGAGCGGGATCCGAAGGATGCCTCCGCCCTTTACAACCTGGGCAACGTGGAGGGCTCCCAGGACGACTGGCCGGCGGCCCGCCAATGCTTCGAGGCGGCCGCCGCCGCCCGGCCGGGGTTCGCCATGGCCCGCTCCAGCGCCGCCCTCGCCGCCTTCCAGCTGGGCGACACCACGGCGGCGGAGAAGCAGCTGCGCGACCTGATCCGCCGCTACCCCCTGTTCGCCGATGCCCGCGCTGGCCTCACGGCGCTGCTCTGGCAAAAGGGCGCCCGGGGGGAGGCGGAGAGCCACTGGGCCGCGGCTTCCGGCCTCGATCCCCGCTACCGGCAGGAAGAATGGCTGCTGCAGATACGGCGCTGGCCGCCCGTTCCCGTGCAGGCTCTGGCCCAGTTCCTGGCCCTGGCCCCCTGAAACGGCTTCGCACCCTCCGCCCATGACCCCGTTGTCCTTTCCCCCCATGGCCCCGGCTGATGCCACCTGGGAGGCGCTCGGGATGGACGCGACCCTGCAGGCGGCGTTGCCGGAGCTGATCCAGCTGCGGCGCCACATCCACCGCCACCCCGAGCTGAGCGGTCACGAGCAGCAGACCGCCGCCCTGGTGGCCGGTGAGCTGCGGCGCTTGGGCTGGGAAGTGCGCGAAGCGGTGGGGCGCACCGGCGTGGTGGCCGAACTGGGGCCGTTGGGGGCTCCCCTGGTGGCCCTGCGGGCCGACATGGACGCGCTGCCGATCGAGGAGCGCACCCAGCTCGCCTACGCCTCCAGCCGCCAGGGCCTGATGCACGCCTGCGGCCACGACATCCACACCACCGTGGGCCTGGGGGTGGCGCGGCTGCTGGCCAGCGTGGCCGACCAGCTCACGGCCCGGGTGCGGCTGCTGTTCCAGCCGGCGGAGGAAACGGCGGAGGGGGCGGCCTGGATGCGCGCCGATGGTGCGATGGACGGAGTGCAGGCCCTGTTCGGGGTGCACGTGTTCCCCAGCCTGGCGGTGGGCACGGTGGGGGTGCGCAGCGGCAGTCTCACGGCCGCGGCGGGGGAACTGGAGGTGGAGGTGCTGGGCGAAGGGGGCCATGGCGCCCGGCCGCACCAGAGCACCGATGCGATCTGGATCGCCGCCCGGGTGGTGAGCGGCCTGCAGGAGGCGATCAGCCGCCGGCTCGATCCCCTCCATCCGGTGGTCGTGAGCTTCGGGCTCATCGAAGGCGGCAAAGCCTTCAACGTCATCGCCGACCACGTGCGGCTGCTGGGCACGGTCCGCTGCCTGGATCTGGAGGTCCACGCCCAGCTGCCGGGCTGGATCGAAGACACGGTGCATGCCCTTTGCCGCGGCCACGGCGGCGAAGCGCGGGTGCATTACCGCTGCATCTCGCCGCCGGTGCACAACGATCCAGAGCTCACCCAGCTGGTGGCCGATGCGGCCGTGGCCCTGCTGGGCCGCTCGAGGGTGCAGTGGCTGGAGCAGCCGTCGCTGGGGGCCGAGGACTTCGCCGAACTGCTGGCCAACACCCGCGGCACGATGTTCCGCCTGGGGGTGGCCGGACCCGACGGCTGCTCGCCCCTGCACAGCAACAGCTTCGATCCCGACGAGGGCTGCCTGGAGGTGGGCATCAAGGTGCTGGCCCTCAGCCTGCTGCGTTGGATGGAGCGGCCGGTTTGAGCGTCCGTCGGGCCCCTCGCTTCCTGGCCGCCCTGCTGGCGCTTTCTGCACCGCTGCTGATCCTGCTGGCCCTGCTGGTGCTGCTCACCCGCCAGGGGGCCGACAGGCTGCCGGCCCTGCCCGCCCTGGTGATCGGCTGCGGACTGCTGGGCACCAGCGTGCTGCGTCGCCGCCGCCGCCGGGCCGAGTTGCTGCGGGCGCTGCGCCAGGGGCCACAGGCCTGAAGTGCGCTGCGCCAAGGTGAAGGATCCCCGCCATGATCCACGTGAGTGCAGCCACCCCCGATCTGGAAGCGGCGCGGCAGGCGATCGCCTCGGGCGACCCCAGCCGGGCGATGCCGGCCCTGGCGGGCCTGCGGGCGGTGGAGGCAGAGGCGGCCATCCCGCTGCTGCTGCTGGGTCTGGAGCAGACCACCTTCGTGATCCGCTCGCTGGCCTGCGCCGGCCTGGGGGTGAAGCGCAGCGAGCTGGGCTGGGAGGCGCTGGCTGTGGCCCTGCGGCAGGACGAGGACGCCAATGTGCGCGCCGAGGCCGCCAACGCCCTGGCCAGCTACGGGGTGGAGCGGGCCTGGCCCCTGCTGCGGGACGCCTTCGTGGCCGACGACCAGTGGCTGGTGCGCTGCAGCATCCTCTCGGCCCTGGCTGAGCAGGAGGCGATGCCGGCGGCGTGGCTGCTGGAGCTGGCGCGGCTGGCGATCGCCGATGGCGACGGCACGGTGCGGGCCGGCGGGGCCGAGATCCTGGGGCGCCTGGTGCGCGATGGCCGGGGGCCAGAGGCGGCCGAGGCCCGCGAGGCCCTGGCGTCGCTGCAGGCTGATGGCGACCACCGGGTGACGGCCGTGGCCCTCGATGGTCTGCAGGCCTGACGGGTCATCAGCCCGGAGAGGTGGTGGCGCGCCGTTTCCCGGTTCTGTACAGCCTGTACAGAACCGGGATTCCTTGGTGTGGAGCCCTACCCCCGTTCAGCCTTGCTAGGTTTCAAAAGTCACTAGGGGTGCCCGGCGCAGGATCCACCGATCGCTTCGCCCAGGGCTGAGATCACACCCTCCGAACCTGATCCGGGTCATGCCGGCGCAGGGAAGTGGAACAGGAATGTGAAACCAGTCTCAGGCCGCGCCCCCGTCCTTTGCCGTAGCCCGTCATGCGCAGCGCCTGGATCCAGAAGCGTCGTGGTCAAGCCAACGTCACCCAGCTGCATTACGCCCGCCAGGGGGTGATCACCGAGGAGATGGCCTTCGTGGCCAGCAGGGAAAACCTGCCCGAGTCGCTGGTGATGGAGGAGGTGGCCCGGGGCCGCATGATCATCCCGGCCAACATCGAGCACCCTGGCCTGGAGCCGATGGCGATCGGCATTGCCAGCAGGTGCAAGGTGAATGCCAACATCGGCGCCTCGCCCAATGCCTCCGATCTCAACGAGGAGGTGGAGAAGCTGAAGCTGGCGGTGAAGTACGGCGCCGACACGGTGATGGATCTCTCCACCGGCGGCGTGAACCTCGATGAAGTGCGCACGGCGATCATCAACGCCTCCACGGTGCCCATCGGCACGGTGCCCGTGTATCAGGCGCTGGAGAGCGTGCACGGCTCGATCGAGAAGCTCGACGCCGACGATTTCCTGCACATCATCGAGAAGCACTGCCAGCAAGGCGTCGACTACCAGACCATCCATGCGGGCCTGCTGATCGAGCACCTGCCGCTGGTGAAGGGCCGCCTCACCGGCATCGTCAGCCGCGGCGGCGGCATCCTGGCCCAGTGGATGCTCTACCACCACAAACAGAACCCGCTGTTCACCCGCTTCGACGACATCTGCGAGATCTTCAAGCGCTACGACTGCAGCTTCTCCCTGGGGGATTCGCTGCGGCCCGGCTGCCAGCACGATGCCTCCGATGCGGCCCAGCTGGCGGAACTGAAGACCCTGGGTGAACTCACCCGCCGCGCCTGGAAGCATGACGTGCAGGTGATGGTGGAGGGTCCGGGCCATGTGCCGATGGATCAGATCGAGTTCAACGTCAAGAAGCAGATGGAGGAATGCAGCGAGGCGCCCTTCTACGTGCTCGGCCCCCTCGTGACGGATATCGCCCCCGGCTACGACCACATCACCAGCGCCATCGGCGCGGCCCTGGCCGGCTGGCACGGCACGGCGATGCTCTGCTATGTGACGCCGAAGGAGCACCTGGGCCTGCCCAACGCCGAAGATGTGCGCGAGGGCCTGATCGCCTACAAGATCGCCGCCCACGCCGCCGACATCGCCCGCCACCGTCCCGGCGCCCGCGACCGCGACGATGAGCTGAGCCGGGCCCGCTATGCCTTCGACTGGAACAAGCAGTTCGACCTGAGCCTGGATCCGGAGCGGGCGCGCGAGTACCACGACGAAACCCTGCCGGCCGACATCTACAAGCAGGCCGAGTTCTGCTCGATGTGCGGCCCCAAGCACTGCCCGATGCAGACCAAGATCACCGACGAAGACATCGAGGGTCTGGAGCAGGTGCTGGCCGAACAGAAGAAGGCCCAGGGGGAACCGCTGGGGGTGTGAGTTGCCCGCTGTCTTCGATGTATTTATGGTCTAACTGTCGTTGTTGACCGCATCGATTGGGCTTCCCCTTCCCCAATGGCGTCACGTCCTATCTGTACGGGGGGCTGTTCCTCGGACTGGGACTGATGGTCATGTACCTCACCCTCGGCGTCAAAGCCGGGGCGAGTTCCGTCCTGAGCTCCACGCTCACCTACGTCACGCCGCTCAAGGCTGAGCGCAGCTCGCGCGACTGGCGCCTGCTGTTCGCCCTGGCCATGGTGCTCGGCGCCTGGCTGTATGCCGCGACCCACCAGTCCTTCTTTGTCACGGCGGTGGGCTGGTGGCGGCTGGCGCTGGGGGGGCTGCTGGTGGGCTTCGGCACCCGGCTCTCCTCGGGCTGCACCTCCGGCCACGGCATCTGCGGCGTCGCCTCGTTCTCGAGGGCCTCCCTGCTGGCGGTGGCGGTGTTCATGGCGGTGGCCATCGTCACCGCCCGGGTCGTGCTGCTGCTGGGGGTGACCCCATGAAGCGTCTGATCTCGATCCTGCTGGGTGGTGGTCTGTTCGGCTATGGGCTGGCCTGGAGCGGCATGGCCCGGCCGGAGGTGGTGCTGAGCTTCCTGCAGCTGCGCGACCTCGGCCTGCTGCTGGTGATGGCGGCGGCATTGGCGGTCACCACGATCGGCTTCCGGCTGGCCCCGCGGTTGCGTCAGACCACGCTGCTGGGGCTGCCTTTCTCCCATGAGGTGAAGCCGATGCTGGCCGGCACCGTGCCGGGTGCCGTGATCTTCGGTATGGGCTGGGGCCTGAGCGGCCTGTGCCCCGGGGCGGCGGTGGCCAGCATCGGCATCGGCAACGGGCCGGTGCTGATCGGCCTGGCCGGGATGCTCGTGGGCGCCTACCTGCAGGGGGTGCTGGCGGAAGGCCGCCCCAAGCTGCAGGGCTGACGCCCCGACGCGATGGCTTGCAACGCTCCCTTCGCCCTGGCGGCCGCCGCCGGCGGTGCTCCGCTGCTGCTGCGGCAGCTGTTCGATGCCGAGACCAGCACCTTCACCTACCTGCTGGCGGATGTGGCCTCCCGGCAGGGGGTGCTGATCGATTCGGTGTACGAGCAGCATCCGCGTCCACGCCGACCACGTGACCGGCAGCTGGCGACTGCACCGGGCCACCGGCTGCGCCATCGCCCAGGCCGCCGTCGCCGGGGCCGAGAACGTGACCCTGCCCCTGCGCCACGGTGATCGGGTGAGCTTCGGCGGCCGCTATCTGGAGGTGCGTGCCACCCCCGGCCACACCGACGGTTGCCTCAGCGTCGTGCTTGATGACCACAGCGTGGCCTTCACCGACGATGCCCTGCTGGTGCGGGGCTGCGGCCGCTGCGACTTTCAGCAGGGGGATGCCTCCACCCTCTACCACTCGATCACGGAGCAGCTCCTCTCCCTGCCCGACCATTGCCTGCTCTACCCGGCCGACGATTACAGCGGCCGGCTTGGGGGCGAGGCCGACGAGCGTGACTTCGTGGGCTACATGGAGAACCTGCACCTCCCCCACCCCAACCGGATCTCCGTGGCCCTGCCGGCCAACCTGCGCTCCGGCCGGCCCGCTGACGGCTGCCTGGAGGAGGCGGACGACTGGGCACCGATCGAGCGCAGTTACGCCGGCCTGCCGGAACTGACGGCCGACTGGGTGGCCGACCACCGCGAGGCCCTGACGCTGGTGGACGTGCGCTCCGAAGCGGAGGTGCAGGGCCCGGACGGTCGCATCCCGGGCAGCCTGCTGATTCCCCTGCCCGAACTGCCGGCGCGTCCGGCGAGATCCCCACGGATCGGCCCACGGTGGTGCTTTGCCACTCCGGCAGCCGCTCCGCCCTGGCCACCCAACAGCTGCAGAAGAAAGGGCTCACACAGGTGGCCAACCTGCGCGGCGGCCTGCGGGCCTGGAAGGCGCAGGGGCTGCCGCTGGAGCATCCTGCTTGAATTACAGCATGGCGCTCTGTTGTAGCCGTGAACACAAATGGTTCTCGGACCCGATAACAACGGCTGGGATTGGAGTTCCTGATTAGAGTGCCGTTGCGGGCCAACGGATGAAGAGACTGTCTGCTGTGAGCTCAGTTGTCTTATCTGGAATGGACCTGCCGGCTGGGGGTGGTTCGTGGAACCGTCCAATAAAGAGCCAGACCTTCTAGCCACCCATGACAAAAGCATCAGAAGCCTTCAATCGTTCCATCAGCGACGCAGAAGAGCTCTTAATGCGCTTTGAGGCTGAGAGGGCAACTACAAATCATCCGCAGAACGGTGAGGTTCTCAAGCGTGCCGGACTCGTCATGGCTTTGGCGGCTTGGGAGACGTACGTCAAAGACCGTGTAAGAGACGAAATCTCAGTATGGTTGCAATCGGTGGAAGGCAGTCCGATTGGCAAGTTTGTCCGAAGGCGCCTCGAAGAAGATCTAAAGCGCTTCTTTAATCCGAATTCTGAAAGGACTCGGCGACTATTCTTGGACTATTTTGAGGTAGACATTACAAAGGAGTGGTCTTGGGACAATTACGATACGGCTACGGCAAAGAAGACGCTCGATGTCCTTATAGCTAAAAGAGGAGATGCGGCCCATCAAGCAAATACTTCCGAACACCCTAGTGCCCAACCACACAAGGTTAAAAGAGAAGAATTGGAAAAGGGCATCCGGTTTCTAAAAGGCCTAGTTAATGCCTCCGAAAGAGCGAGAGTAGCAAAATGAGATCAAACAAGCCCCTCGAGTGGACAGTCCACCACCAGCGCCCTGTCTTCGTTCCACACTCACTGCCTGCCACTCAGGGGCAGTGTTCGGCGGCTTTTATCGGCTTTAACTCAGACTATTGCTGCTCAACCAAGAATGAACAACATCGTCGATCGTGATTTTTCCTTGAATCCTGTTTGTCCCATTTTCCTCAAAGACTAGCGTTCCAGCGTTGAAAGTACAGATCATCTCACTATACGAACGGACAGTGGCAGGACTGCTCCCCATTTGCGCCAGCACCGAAGACCATTCACGCTCAGGCAGGATGATCGCTTGAACGTCCCGCTCCAAGGCTTTGCTAAAGCTGGCGGCAACATCATTTGGGCTTAAAGGGTGTAAGCCGTGAAGTTCCCTGACCTGCGTGTTTTGCCACGTTTGTATCAGCATATCCGCGCGCGTCTGCCCGATGTCGATCGCTGAAATCATCGGCACGGCCCGATCTAGCGGAGCATAGAAAGATGGCAACCTTCCCGTTTGTTTTTTAATCGGCAAAAGCGATCGCCAGTTTTCCATAAACCCCGCCGCCCGAACAAAACCAATCGCGACCTTAGACGGCAAGCTTTTGAGCTTCTCTTCCATCCTGTAGGCGGTCAGAATGTTGCCAGTTCCTCGCGGGAGATGGCCTCCAATGGAAGACAGGACAACAATTCTCGGCAAGCGTGTTCGTCGTGCTGCTTCAACGATCGCTGAAATCACCTGCTCAGTCCATGCGAATAAATCATCTGAGGCGTAGTCAGGCGGATTCAGAACATACGCCCCTAACACCCCTTCAAAAGCACGACCCAAGGCATCCACATCGGCAAAATCTTCGACAATTGCAACCTCAGCCCTTTGTGCTTTCCAAGCGGCACCTTTGCTTTCATTCCGCACCGCTACCCGCACTGTTGCCTGTCCCATCAGGGCATTTACCGTCACTGCACCGGTCTGTCCTGTCGCTCCTAACACAACATAGCTCGCCATTATTTTGATTTTCCTTTTGTCTGTAAGCTGAACTGTGCCTTTCAATGAGGATGAATGGGCAATGCTTTAGAATGCGCTGGCGGTCGGGCGAACAATAATTTCATTGACATCCACATCCGCTGGTTGAGCAATCGCATATAAGACAGCTATGCCGATCGCATCTGATGTGAGTGCCGTCTTGCGAAGTTCTTGTAAAAACCCCTTGCTGGCATTGTCCGTGATATCAGAGCCAAGTTCAGTTTCGACTACGCCAGGGGAGATAAGCGTGACACGGATATTTTTTGACTCCTGACGCAGTCCATCGGAGATTGCCCAAACTGCGTATTTTGTGGCGCAATAAACCGCAGCAGTAGGTCCGACCCAATGAGCGGCGATCGACGCAGTATTGATAAACTGTCCACCACCTTGCGCTTCCATGATCGGCAGTCCCGCTGCAATGCCATTTAATACGCCGTGAATGTTGACATTGATCATGGTGTCCCATTCCTCAACTTTCAGCGCATCTAGCCGTGATAGCGGCATCACGCCTGCGTTGTTAAAAATCACATCAACACGGCCAAACCTATCTTTGGCAAAGTGAATGAACTCTTTCATATCCTCACGACTGGTGACATCCACCGCTCTAAATCCTGCTGTGTTGCCCTGATCACGAATTTCCTTGACAATCTTACCGAGCTTCTCTGCCCGTCGCGCTCCTAGAACAACGTTTGCGCCATTTTGAGCCAGCAATCGAGCAGTTGCTTCACCAATTCCACTACTGGCTCCGGTAATGACGACAACTTTCTTTTCAACGTTCAACATAGTCACTTTTCCTGAATGATGAGTTTGTATAGATTAACAGTAAAGGCAAAGGCAAGAAAGCTAAATACATAGACCTCCCGGATTCTTGCCTAATCCTCCAAGCTGGGATTTTGTTGGTCGTCTATAATGCTGAGTGGAAGGTGATTTAATGAGTCGGTAAAATCCCATGACACCTCAACTCATTCGCTCAGTTAGCCATCAAGCTGAGATTACAAAGCAGTGCCAGGAATTGGCAGACCTGATCACTTGTCATACCGATGGCAAGGGGAATGGGTTTCATCAAACCGCGATCGATCAATTGGAATTTCAGCGAGAATCTTCAGTTTCCACTGCACTACGCGGTGTTTGTGACCCGATCTTTGCAATTCTGGTTCAAGGTAAAAAAGAACTGTTTCTGAATGAGGAAATCTATCGGTATGGTGCGGCGCAATACCTGGTTGTATCAGTTGATCTGCCGCTAACCGCATTTGTTGTAGAAGCGTCTGCTGACAAGCCTTATCTGGGATTTAAGCTGACGTTAAATCCCTATCAACTCTGTGATCTGATAATTCAAGCCAGTCCGATTCAGCGTCAGCAAGAAAATGCTGTGAGAGGCTTATTTGTCAGCACTATTGATATGCCGTTGCTCGATTGTGCTCTCAGGCTGACGAAACTTTTGGATGCACCACAGGATATTCCCGTCCTGGCACCGCTAATCATTCGCGAACTCTATTACCGCCTTTTAATGAGTGACCAAGGCGCAGCAGTTCGCCAGATTGCCACATCGGGTAGCAATATGCAGCGGATTGCTGAGGTGATAAAACAGCTCAAGGCTGATTTCACGCAGCCATTGCGGATCGAGGATTTAGCAGGACAAGTCGGGATGTCTGCTTCCTCGTTTCATCATCACTTTAAAGCCGTGACATCCATGAGTCCGCTACAATATCAAAAACAATTGAGACTCCTCGAGGCGCGCCGTCTGATGCTTGCTGAAAACTCTAATGCGTCCAATGCTGCCTATCAGGTAGGGTATGAGAGTCCGTCGCAATTCAGTCGCGAGTATGCTCGGATGTTCGGTGCGCCGCCGATTCAAGATATTGAACATCTACGAACAGCCTGAACATAACCTGTATCCTTATGGGCTTTGCTGAATGTAGATATTATTCGCGGATGAGCATTCTTGCAGTAGGGGCGGCTCGCGAACCGCCCCTACGAAATTCATATGTCAGATCAGCAACGCCTGCTTGGGCTTTAGATTGAAGTTGGAGGAACGCGATCGCCGCCGAACAATTCAAATGTAGCGGACGGTTAAAAGGTACAAGTTTTAGGTTGAAGTTCGTCTGTCGCCGCTGATTTGAGGCGTTGGTCCTCTCAACGCCCATGCCAAGCTTCTATGACCATATCGCACCTGTTTATCACCATGTCAATCCACGCTGGGCTGAAAGCATCCGCCGCCAAGGCGAGCAACTCTCTGCTCTCATCGCAGCGGATTGGGTCGTACGAGCAACGCCTTTTCAGCCTGCGGCGCTGAGAACACACAACACGAGCCACCCTCTCGACACCACTTCTTCCCACCATGAAACTCGGCTACACCATCGTCTACGTCCCCCGCGTTGCGGACTCGCTTCAGTTCTACGAGCGGGCCTTCGACCTCGAGCGGAGGTTCTTTCACGACTCAGGTGACTACGGCGAGCTCAAGACAGGAGAAACCACCCTCGCCTTCGCCTCTCATGCACTGGGTGCAATGAACTTTCCAGTCGGTCACGTGCATGCAAGCGAGTCCCAGCAACCCCTGGGCATGGAGATCGCTCTCGTTACCGAAGACGTGCAGGAGGCCCACCGATCCGCCATCAAGCATGGAGCCAAGGAGCTGGCTGCACCCGTGGCCAAGCCGTGGGGCCAGACAGTCTCCTATGTCCGTGCGCCAGACGGTACGCTCATTGAACTATGCACTCCTGTTGCCGGGTGAACGGTGCGGCCTAATCCCTCGGTCAAGCTGAGCACCAACGGCAGGCTGCCTGCTTACCTCGAACGTTAGCCATTCGCGAAGGACATCATGTTCACGCTTGAAAAGGTTGTCCCTTGGGGTCGTTCATTCGAGGAATACACTGGCATGTTCTTACTGGCCGAGGCCGATATGGCAGGCCGAATCCTTGGCTGTGGGGATGGACCTGCAGGCTTCAATGCAGAAGCAACAAGAAGAGGAGCCAAGGTTGTTTCATGCGATCCACTCTATGAGTTCAGCAATGCCGATATTGAAGCTCGTATTGCCGCTACCTATGAGCAAGTGATTGATCAGACGAGGCAAAACCAGGAGGAGTTCGTTTGGAAGCCATCACATCGGACGATGAGCTTGGCAAGGTGCGCATGGCCGCCATGAATGCGTTCTTGGCTGACTATCCTGCCGGCCTCATGGAGGGTAGGTACATGAATGCGGCTTTACCTTTTCTGCCCTTCCCTACCGGCGATTTCGACCTGGCCCTCTGCTCGCATCTTCTCTTCTTGTATAGCCAACAGCTGGACGAAGAGTTTCATCATGCCTCACTGCTGGAGCTATGCCGAGTTGCCAAAGAAGTCAGGGTGTTTCCACCTCTTGCCTTGGGCGGTGCGCGTTCGCCCTATCTGGAAGGGAGTGTCGAGATGCTGCGTACAGCTGGGCATAATGTATCGATTCAGCGGGTGAACTACGAATTCCAGAGAGGCGCATGTGAAATGCTGCGGATTCAACGCGCTGATAGCTAGCATCAAGATTCAACGCAAGGCTTCAACGGTGCTTGATCCTTGGCTAAGGCCACTGTCAGCCGATGATCTTGAGCGTTAGTCGCCTTTATCTTTTCAGATCTGAGTATGTTCGGAATCAATTCAACGCACTTCACTTTATGCCCCTCAGTTCTCGTCATTCCGTAGGTTTCATCGCTGGCTGCTGGCTCTGCCTTGATTCCTGATGATGGAGGCTCAATGACAAACCCCTCAACGCCTGCCGGAGTTCACCTGATTACATCCACAGGCACTCTCCATGGCACACAGATCATTCCAACCTCTCATCTGCCAACACCAGTCGTGCTGATCATCGCGGGTTCAGGTCCGACTGATCGCAATGGGAACGGGCCTCTAGCTGGCGAGAATAACAGCCTCAAGCAACTAGCTGAAGGATTAGCCGATCACGGCATTGCCTCGATACGCTATGACAAGCGTGGTATTGGAGAAAGCTCATCCGCAGGGCCTGAAGAAGTTGATTTGCGTTTTGATACCTATGCTGAAGATGCAGCACTCTGGATTCAACAACTCCAGGTAGATCCTCGTTTCTCAGGCGTCACCGTAATTGGTCACAGTGAAGGTTCTCTGATTGGAATGCTGGCGACCTACAAAGCGGAAGCAGATGCGTTTGTCTCCATCGCCGGCCCCGCCCAATCGGCATCAGCAATTCTACGAAAACAACTACAATCGAGATTGCCAGAGTCATTATGGCAACAGAGCGAGCAGATTCTTGTTTCCCTAGAGCAAGGTAACCCTGTGATCTCCGCTCCACCGGAATTACACATGCTCTTCAGAGCGAGCGTCCAGCCTTATCTCATGTCTTGGTTCCGTTACACCCCTGCCCAGGAGATTATGCACCTCACGATTCCTGCTCTCATTGTTCAAGGAACCACAGATATCCAAGTGCCTGTCAGTGAGGCAAAAGCCCTGAAAACGGCCAAGCCTGATGCGGAGCTTAGAATGATTGAAGGGATGAATCACGTCTTAAAGGCTGTTTCATTAGACCCTAAACAGCAAAATGCTTCCTACTCCGACCCGACGCTGCCAGTTGTGCCTGAACTCGTTGAAGGGATCAGTCAATTCATTCATGCCCGAGAGAGGCTTAGGGCGTCTCATCAGTTGCTGCACCGAAACGAGCCACATTGACTTCTTGAGTAGAAAAGTCTATTTGCGTTCGGTGAGCTTGATCGTGGTCCCACCTGACTTAGATTTTTGATGCGAATCTCTTACGAACAAGCCATTGAGAGGCTTGGCCTGCTTGCCAACCTGTGTTCATTCGACCCAATAGTGATCGGAACGCTGCCGCTTGGAATTGATGTTTCCAGCAGCGATATCGACATTGCCTGCTCTTGTGATGATCTTGACCTGTTTGCAGACTTCACAACGCGTCAATACGAATCGCAAGATGGCTTTCAAGTTCGACATGGCATCTTTCAAGACCACGCATCTATTGTTGTTCAGTTCAAAGCGCTCGGATGGGATGTTGATATCTTCTGCCAACCCATTCCGACAGCCAAACAGTGGGGCGTACGGCATTTTCGAATTGAACAGCGGTTACTCGCTTTGTCTCCTAGCCTAAAGTCAACTGTGACGGAATTGAAACGTTCGGGCTTGAAAACCGAACCTGCGTTTGCCAAAGCTCTTGGATTGTCCGGTGAGCCTTATGGGGCAATTCTAGGACTTGAACAATTCGACGACCGTGAGTTGTTGGCACTATCTGGGATTCAATAAAACCGAAGCCTAACGATGCGATGGGGATGGTGCGACGGAGTCACGTCGTTTCGACGTCTTGGAAGCCTCGAGTTGCCGCCTGCCCATCGCCAATGTTAGGCGCATGCAACAGGAGGCACCATGAGCTCAGAAAAAATTGAATGGGGCAAGGAGATCGCCCAAGCCGGAAGTGATATTGCCGAGCTAACCAAAGAGGCTGGTCTTCCTGGGGTCGAGTTAATTGCTAGGTTCGCTGAGCTCTTTTATGACAAGCACCTCCAGCGTCGCTTCGTAAGGTTTGTGTCCGAGGCAGAAATAGATCAGGAACTCATCGACAAGATCATAAGCGATGAGACTTACTCAAACTGCCTTTATGCTGTACTTGAGACAGTGCGCCAGACCCACTCGAGAATCGGATTAGGCGCGCTCGCTCTCATCTGTCGTGACCGCTGGGATGACGAGAGTTATCTAATTGGTGCCATGTACTCCTTTTCTCAAATTAGCGACAAGACCATTGAGGCATTTCTTGTGCTGTACGAGAGTATTCCCAAAGGGCAGGACTATTTAAATCTTGAAGTACATAAAAACAGTGATTGCCACTTTCGCGATCTCTGCAATGTGGCTGTCGAGCTAGTGCGACGTAACTTCTTTGTCATGACCTCTGGAATCAAGGTCTACGCTAATTATCCTGTTCAAGGCATGAAGTGTGACCACTCGGAGTCCTACTGTCAGTACTGTCAAAGGGCGAAGGCTCGTGTCTACCATCAAGACACAGGTGACGGGAGCGGAGGCTACCGCTAGTGGTAAAGCCTCTGCCTGCTTCTGATCTGGAGTGTTAGCTCCGGTGATACCTCACCTTCTGCCCCTCCCGCTCACTCTGGAACCGCTGCAGCCGGTGGGCCAGCGCCCGTAGCCGTTTCATGTCACGGGAGTTCACCGGATCGAACAGATCCCCCCGCGCGGTTTCGATGAACACCAGCACATCCTTGGGGCTGCAGGCGCCGCTCTTCCAGCCGTGGAACTCCCGATGTAGATCGGGCACCAACACCAGGATGTTTTCCGGCAGGTCGGCCAGGTCAGGGCGGCTTCGGCGGTCGAACAGATGGTGGCCGTCAAGGTCGATCTTCTTGTGCACCGCTGCCTTCTTGCCGGTGATCTCGCAGCGGTGGCCGGCGGCCGACTTGGCGCGCTTGATGGCCCGGTCCACCCCTTCGGTGAGGTAGCGGATTTCGGAGTTGAAGCAGGCTTCCACGACATCGCCCACGGCTTCGATCCAGGCCTGGCGCGTCTTGGTGATCCGGCTGTTCACCCGCATATCGCGGGCCACGCGGGCGATGCCCCGCTGGCTGATCAGCAGCTGCCGCTCCTCGCTCTCCAGGAAGTCCTTGTTGAGCTCCAGGGCTTCCTCCCCCTCCTCCGTGCCGGCGGTGCGCAGCCGGTTCCAGGAGTTGTTCAGCCCCAGGTAGTTGGTCTGCAGGATCCCCACGGTGGTTTTGCGGCTCACGAAGGCCAGATCGCCACGGATCTCCAGGGTGCCGCCGGCTTCGATGAACTCCTGGGTGATCCGGCGTGACACCAGCAGCTGCTTGCGCTTCTGCTTCACGTTGAACAGTCGCTCGCGGATCTTGCCAAGCAAGCCCGTTTTCTCGGTGGCTTCGATGTAGCGGGCTAGGGCCTCCACGCCCTCCTCGCTGAAGCGCCGGGGGCGCCGCCCACTGGCGCCGGCCACCGCTGGGCCGGCGTACTCGAAATGCTCGCCCTCCACCAGCTCCCATTCGTCGTCGGCCTTGGCATCGAACGCGTCAACGATGTTGTAGAGGCTGTCGATCCGTTTTCCGAGAATCCGGGCCGTCTCTTTGGCCGTCAAAAGGTCGCGCATCGTTTCAGGGCATCAGGGCAAGGATCGAGTCCTTCATGGTCTGCAGGCGTTCCGCCACGCGGGGATCGCCGCCGTGGTCGGGGTGGTGCACCTGGATCAGGCGCCGGAACGCTTCGCGCACCTCATCGGCGGTGGCGGTCTTCGGGTCGAGGCCGAACACCACCCAGGGCCGGAAGTGCTGCAGCACGTCGATGCCGTTGATCACGGTGGGTCCGTCCTCCAGGTTCCGTTCGTTGGCCGGAATGCCGATGAAGCGCCGGTAGAGCACCAGCCAGTCGTCCTTGGTCTTCAGCGCCACCTCTTCGCCCGTCATTGAGAGCTGGAAGTTCTTGTCCTTGCGCAGCTGGGTGACGGTCTTGCAGTGGAAGTGGGCCAGCACCTTGTTCTTGATTTCGGTGGCGGTGGGGGGCTTGGGTTTCGGTGGTGGCGGATCCTTGAACGCTGCCCCGTTGATCGTCTGCGCGAAGGCCAGCAGGTCGGCCTCGCCCAGGTCCGGCTTTGCCAGGAGCGCCTGGATCAACACCCTGACCTCCGTCAGCGTCAGCTTCTTGCTTCGGGCGGCCACAGGCCAGTGGTGGAAAGGGGTTTCATGCTGCCCAGTGGCCTGTGGCGTTGCCTGGGGGCTTAGGAAACTGTCGTCTTTCGCCTGCCTGCCTGCGCCGGTGGTCAGCGGCACCTTTGCTAGGTTGCCGCCGCCTGCCTGGCCCGTTGCTGCCTGATGAAAGCCGTCATCCTGGCCGGTGGACTGGGTACACGACTCGCCGAGGAGACCCACCTGCGGCCCAAGCCGATGGTGGAGATCGGCGGCAAGCCGATCCTTTGGCACATCCTCAAGATCTACAGCCACCACGGCATCAACGATTTCATCATCTGTTGTGGCTATAAGGGTTATGTGATCAAGGAATACTTCGCCAACTATTTCCTGCACACCAGTGATGTCACCTTCCATATGGATCTCAACCATATGGAAGTGCACCGCCAGAAGGCCGAACCCTGGAAGGTCACCCTGGTCGACACCGGCGATGCCACCCTCACCGGCGGCCGGCTGGCCCGGGTGCGCAGCTACCTCCCGGAAGACGAGTCCTTCTGCTTCACCTACGGCGACGGCGTCGCCGATGTGGACATCACCGCCCTGATCGCCCACCACCAGCGCCAGGGGCTGCAGGCCACCCTCACCGCCGTCCAGCCCCCCGGCCGCTACGGCGCCCTGCACCTCGACGGCGATGTGGTCACCGACTTCGAGGAGAAACCCGACGGCGACAATGCCTGGATCAACGGCGGCTTCTTCGTGCTCGAGCCCCCCGTGATCGACCTGATTGACGGCGACCAGTGCGTCTGGGAGCAGGCCCCCCTCAAGGCCCTGGCCACCCAGGGCCAGCTCAACTCCTTCAAGCACCGCGGCTTCTGGCAGCCCATGGACACCCTGCGCGACCGCCAGCGCCTCGAAGACCTCTGGCAGCAGGGCCGCGCCCCCTGGAAGATCTGGAGCTGACCATGGCCAGCACCTCCCCCCGGCGGGCCTGGCAGCAGCCCGATCCCGCCTTCTGGCAGGGCAAACGCGTGCTGCTCACCGGCCACACCGGCTTCAAGGGCAGCTGGCTGGCCCTCTGGCTCTGCGAGCTGGGGGCCCGCGTCACCGGCTTCGCCCTGGCGCCGGACACCGAACCCTCCCTGTTCGACCAGCTCGACTTGGCCGGCCGCCTCGATCACCACGTGGGGGATCTGCGCGATCCGGCCGCCCTCCGCGAGCTGGTGGCGGCCGTCCAGCCGGAGGTGGTGCTGCACCTGGCGGCCCAGCCCCTGGTGCGGCGCAGCTACGCCGAACCGGTGCTCACCTGGGAAACCAACGTGCTGGGCACCATCCACCTGATCGAGGCCCTGCGGCCCCTGGCCCAGCCCTGCGCCGCGGTGCTGATCACCACCGACAAGGTGTACCGCAACAACGAATGGCTCTACGGCTACCGGGAGAACGATCCCCTTGGCGGCCACGACCCCTACAGCAGCAGCAAGGCCGCCGCCGAGCTGGCCATCAGCTCCTGGCGCGCCAGCTACTGCGGCACCCTGCCCCACCAGTCGCCCCACCTGCGCCTGGCCAGCGCCCGGGCCGGCAACGTCATCGGCGGTGGCGACTGGGCCGCCGACCGCATCATTCCCGACACCGTCCGCTGCCTGCGCGCCGGTGAGCCCATCACCCTGCGCAACCCCGGCGCCACCCGCCCCTGGCAGCACGTGCTTGAACCCCTCGGCGGCTACCTGGCCCTGGCCGAGGCCCTCGCCGAGCCGTCCGATGGGCTGGCCATGGCCGAAGCCTTCAACTTCGGGCCCCAGCTGGAGGCCAACCGGCCCGTGCAGGAGCTGGTGGAGCAGGCCCTGCTCCACTGGCCCGGCACCTGGATCGATGCCTCTGACCCCACCGCCCCCCACGAGGCCGGTCTGTTGAATCTGGTGGTCGACAAGGCCCATCACCGCCTCGGCTGGTCGCCCCGCTGGGATTTCGCGACCACCACCGCCCGCACGCTTCAGTGGTATCGCCGCGTGATCGAAGCCGGCGACGACCCCGTGTCCTGCTGCCTCGACGACCTCACCGCCTATCTCGCCTGCTGCCCGCCGGGCCGATCCACCCCATGACCGCCGACCTCGACCAGCTCAAGCAGGAGATCCTCCGGCTCACCCGCGACTACGCCCGCCGCGCCCACGCCGGCTTCCGCCCCGGCGATGACCCGGATCGCACCCCCCACGCCGACGGCCAGACGATCCCCTACGCCGGCCGGGTCTTCACCGAAGACGAAGTCGAAGCGGCCGTGGGCACCACCCTCGACTTCTGGCTCACCCTCGGCACGGAAGGCGCCGCGATGGAGAGCGAGCTGGCCGCCTTCCTCGGGGTGCGCCACAGCCTGCTGGTGAACTCCGGCTCCTCGGCGAATCTCGTGGCCATTTCGGCCCTCACCTCCCACCGCCTGCCCGCCGAGCGGCGCCTGCGCCCCGGGGATGAGGTGATCACCGTGGCCGCCGGCTTCCCCACCACCGTGGCGCCGATCCTGCAGGTGGGCGCCGTGCCGGTGTTCATCGACGCCGATCCGATCACCGGCAACGCCCGCTGCGACCAGCTGGAAGCCGCCTTCACCCCCGGCGTCACCAAGGCCGTGATGATGGCCCACGCCCTGGGCAACCCCTTCGACCTGGCGGCCGTGCTGCGCTTCTGCCGCGCCCACGACCTCTACCTGGTGGAGGACAACTGCGACGCCCTCGGCTGCTCCTATTCCATGCCCCGGGAGCTGGCCGAATCCCTCGGCTTCAGCGACAACAGCCCCGGCCTCGATGAGGGCCCCGACCGCGTCATCCGCTGGACCGGCACCTGGGGCGACATCAGCACCCAGAGCTTCTACCCGCCCCACCACCTCACCATGGGCGAGGGCGGCGCCGTCAACATCGTCCGCGACCAGAAGCTCAAGGTGGTGGCCGAGAGCTTCCGCGACTGGGGCCGCGACTGCTGGTGCCCCTCCGGCAAGGACGACACCTGCGGCAAGCGCTTTGACTGGCAGCTGGGCGAACTGCCCGCCGGCTACGACCACAAGTACATCTACAGCCACCTCGGCTTCAACCTCAAACCCCTCGATCCCCAGGCCGCCATCGGCCGGGTGCAGCTGCGCCGCCTGCCGGAGTTCATCGAGGCCCGCAAGCGCAACTGGCAGACCCTGCGCGAAGGGCTGGTGGCCACCGAGCACGTGCTGGAGTTCTCCCTGCCCACCCACGCCACCGGCTGGGATCCGCAGACCGGCTTCTCCTGGGACGCCAGCGGCTGCCGCACCGACTGCTCCTGGTTCGGCTTCAAGATCGCCGTCAAGCCCGACGCCCCCTTCCGCCGCACCGACCTGGCCCGGGAGCTCGATGCCCACCGCATCGGCAACCGCATGCTGTTCGGCGGCAACCTGGTGCGCCAGCCGGCCTTCGTGCAGCTGCGCGCCGATCGCCCCGACGCCCTGCGGGTGGTGGGCGATCTGGCCGGCGCCGACGCGATCATGGTCGACACCCTCTTCCTTGGCACCTACCCGGGCCTCACGGCGCCGATGCTGGCCAAGGAGATCGACGTGATCCGGGCCTTCTGCCAGGCCTGATGCGGCTGTTCCTCACCGGCGGCACCGGCTTCATCGGCTCCCACGTGCTGGCGGCGGCCCTGGCGGCGGGGCATGAGGTGCGGGCCCTGCGCCGCAGCCCCGCCTCCGCCCCGGTGATTCCCCTGCCGTGCCAGCCCCAGTGGTGCGAGGGCGATCTGCTCACCCTCCCGGCCTCCGATCTGGAGGGGGTGGAGGCGGTGCTGCACCTGGCCTCGGCGGGCGTCAGCCCGAAGCAGGTGCCGTGGGCCGAGCTGGTGCAGGCCAACGTGGCCGGCAGCCTGCGGCTGCTGGAGCTGGCGGCGGCGGCGGGGGTGCGTCGCTGCGTCGTCACCGGCACCAGCCACGAGTACGGCAACGCCGCCCGCCGCTTTGCGGCCATTCCCCCCGATGCCCCCCTGGAGCCCTTGAGCGCCTATGGGGCCAGCAAGGCTGCGGCCTTCCAGCTGCTGCGCACCTTCGCCATCGAGCGGCGCCTGGAGCTCTTCTACGGGCGCATCTTCACCGCCTACGGCGAGGGCCAGTTCGCGGGCAACTTCTGGCCCTCCCTGCGGCGCGCCGCCCTGGCCGGGGAGGATTTCCCCATGACCTCCGGCCGCCAGGTCAGTGATTTCGTGCCCGTCACCGCCGTGGCGGCCCACCTGCTGGCGGCCTGCAGCCGGCTCGATGTGGACCCGGGCCGCCCCCTGGTGACCAACATCGGCTCGGGCGTCGCCACCAGCCTGCTGGCCTTCGCTGAGGCGGAGTGGAGCCGCCTGGGGGCGACCGGTAGATTGCGCCCCGGTGTGCTTCCCGACCGCCCCGATCAGATCGAGCGATACGTTCCGGACCTGGCTGGTTTGAGGCTTCCCGCGTCCCCTCTGCCCTGAATCCGATGAAGGTCCTGATCACCGGCGGTTGCGGCTTCCTCGGCTCCAACCTGGCCTCCTCCTACCTGCAGGAAGGCGCCGAGGTGATCGTGCTCGATGCCCTGTTCCGGCGCGGTTCGGCGGCCAACCTGGCTTGGCTGGAGTCCCAGGCCGCCCCCGGGCGCTTCCACTTCATCCAGGGCGACCTGGCCGAGGCCGAGGCCGTGATGGCCGTCTTCCGCCGCCACGCCCCCTTCGACTACATCGCCCATGTGGGCGGCCAGGTGGCGATGACCACCTCCCTGACCGATCCCGCCCGCGACCTGCAGACCAACGTGCTGGGCACGTTCCATGTGCTTGAGGCGGCCCGGGCCCTCTCCCCGCAGGCACTGATCGCCTACAGCAGCACCAACAAGGTCTACGGCGATCTGGAGGGCCTCCGCTACGAGGAGACCCCCACCCGCTACCGCCTCCCCGATCACCCCGAAGGCCTCGACGAAGCCCTCGGCCTCGATTTCTCCACCCCCTACGGCTGCTCCAAGGGGGCGGCGGATCAGTACGTGCGCGACTGGGCCCGCGTCTATGGACTGAAAACGGTGGTGTTCCGCCACTCCTCGATCTTCGGCGGTCGCCAGTTCGCCTCCTTCGACCAGGGCTGGGTGGGCTGGTTCTGCCAGAAGGCGATCGAACAGAAGCGCGCCCACCAGGCCGGTGTGGCCCCCGAGCCCTTCACCATCGCCGGCACCGGCAAGCAGGTGCGCGATGTGCTCCACGCCGACGACCTGATCCGTCTCTATCGGGCCGCCTACGAGCACCGGGAGCGGATGACCGGCGAGATCTTCAACATCGGCGGCGGCGCCGCCAACTCCCTCAGCCTGCTGGAGCTGTTCGCCCTGCTCGCCGAGCTGCAGGCCATTCCGCCGCTGGTGTACACGCCCACCCCCCGCCGCGCCAGCGACCAGGACTGCTTCATCGCCGACATCGGCAAGGCCCAGCGCCTCCTGGGCTGGTCGCCGGCCATCTCCTGCCGTGACGGCGTCAGCCGCATGCTCGCCTGGACCGAAACCAACCTCATGCCGGCCTGAGCGGAGCCGTTGCGCGCACCCATGGCCACCCTCATGCAGCAGATCCAGCAGTTCCGCCAGTCAGCCGAGCGGCGCCTGCCCCCCCGGCTCCACGGCCTGCTCGTCTCCGCCGCCCTGATCGGCCTCTGCGCCCTCGCCTACCACCTGCGTCGCCCCTCCGTCTCCCTGGCGCCCACCCTCTATGCGGAGGATGGCTCGGTCTTCCTGCAGCAGGCCATCGACCAGGGCGCCGGATCGCTTCTGCAGCTCTATGCGGGCTACAGCCATCTGCTCCAGCGGATCAGCGCCCTGACGGCGGTGAACCTGCTCTCGCCGCTGGCCTATCCCGGCTTCTTCCTGCTGGTGGCCTGGGGGTCCTGGCTGCTGCCCCTGGTCAGCGTGGAGGCCCTGATCGCCTCCAACGTGTTCAGCCGGCTGATGCGGCTGGCCTACATCCCCTACGTCTTCTACCCCTACGCCGGCGAAACCTATCTCAACCTGCCCAATGCCTACATCTTCTTCCCGCTTGGGTTCATCCTGATCGCCTACGGCGCGGTGGCCCAGCAGGGGAGCGGGCGCCCGGAGGCCTTCCGATCACCCCTCCTCAAGGGACTGCTGCTGTCCTATGGGCTGGTGGCGGCCCTCACCGGCCCGTTCATGGCCATCTACACGATCCCGCTGCTGATCTTCGCTGGCCTGCGCCCTCGCCGGCTGCCGATCAGGCCCCTGTGGCTCAGCCTGCCGGTGCTGCTCTCTTCCCTGCAGCTCTACTTCTCCCAGCTGCAGACCACCTACCCCCTGTCGACGACCCAGGCGCTGGCCAGGCTGCTGACGCGGCCCGCCGTGCTGCTCGACTGGTTCACGGTGCACCTGATCGCCCCGCTGCTGGGGGGCTACAAGCCCTGGTGGTACCTGCGGGATCTACCCGATCCCCTGCAGCTGCTGGCCGTGCTTGGGGTGCTGGCCTTGGTGGTGCTGGCCGTGCGGGTGGTGACGGGGCGCATGGGCCAGCCGGCCCTGCTCTACCTGGCCATCTTCTCCACCCTGGTGCTCTCCTTCTCCAGCCTGCTGGTGGCCACCCGTCGCGGGGTGGACCTGAAGATGTTGAGCGTCGAAGATGCGGGCGGGCGCTTCTTCTACTGGAACACCGTCCTGTTCCTGTCAGTGCTGCTGATCGCGTTCGTGCTGCTGGCCCGGGAGCACCGCACCCGCCAGAGCACCGCCTGCCGTGCCCTGGCGATCTGGCTGGTGCTGACGCTGGTCTTTTATCACAACAACGTCGTCCCCAGGCCCATCGTATTCATAACGCCCACCGGAGAGATGCGGACGCTGGAGTATGCCGACCAGCTCCGTGATTTGTGTGGGAGCCCCCAGCCGACGCTGATCCAGATCTATGGCGGGCCGACCTGGAATTTCCGACTGGGTGAGCGGCAGAGGGCCAGGCTCTGCGCCGCGCGTTCCTAACGCCCGAACATCCCCACGGCGACGATTGCGTAGCCCAGGGTGATCGCCACCACGCTGGCCGGCTGCAGCGCGGCCGAATCCTTGATCGCGAAGAGCACATACAGCAGCGGATACTGCAGGCTCAGCATCAGCACCGCCAGTTTTCGGTCGGCGGCAGGCAGCACCAGGGCCGTGATTCCAAAGGAGGCGCCGTAGCAAAGCAGCGAGGCCACCAGGTAGAGGATCGTGGTGCGGATGCCCTCGGCCGGAGGACGGATCCGCAAGATGAATTGGCCCAGGCAGGCGGCGAGAACGGCAGCCAAAAGATACACTGCCTGCAGCATGCTTTTTGTCAACATTGGGCCATCATATCGCCATTTGCATTCCATGTTACAACGAGTCCTCTAATGTCGAAGCTCTCTATGTGAGGCTTGCCAAGGTCCTTGAGCAGTTTCCGGACGATGTCTTCTCGATTGTTTTCGCTGATAATTGCTCCACTGACCACACGGTCGCTCTGATCGAGGGTTTGGCGGCAAGGGATTCACGGATCGGCCTGATTCGCAATGTCTCAAACTTTGGCTTTGTTCGCTCCTCCGCCAATGCCCTGCTGGTCCCTGATGCCGATGCCAATGTCTTTCTGATGGCGGATCTGCAGGATCCACCCGAGTTGGTGGCCGATCTGATCACGGCCTGGAAGCAGGGGGACAATCAGGTGGTCTTCGCCGTCCGGCGCTCCAGCCATGAGAGCCCGATCCTGTTCCTCTGCAAGAAGATCTACTACGCCACCCTCTCCTGGCTCTCCGATTATCCGATGGTGCGGGACACCACCGGTTTCGGCATCTATGACCGCTCCGTGATTCTGGCCCTGCGGCAATCGATCGATTCCTACCCCTTCATCAAGGGGCTGGTCTGCGCCATCGGCTTCAAGTGGTCGACGATTCCCTACGTGAGCGCCGATCGCAAGGGAGGCAGCAGTTCTGCCTCACTCTCGTTCCTGGTGGATTTCGGTGTGCTCGGCATCGTCACCTCCTCCCGCAAGCCGATGCGGCTGATCACCACCGCCGGCCTGTCACTCGGGGCCCTCTCGATTCTGCTGTCGTTCGTGGTGATGGTCAGCAAGCTGGTCTTCTGGGAGAGCTTCCAGTTCGGTGTGGCCATGCTGTCGGTCTCGGCGCTGTTCTTCGCCGGCACCATGATGTTCGCCCTCGGCATCCTGGGCGAATACATCGGCTTCATCAACCAGCGCACCCTGCGCCTCCCCCTGGTGGTGGAGCGCAGCCGCCACAACGTGCCGTCCCGCCAGGGCTGAGCCGACTCCTGTTAGGGGTTCCCCCGTTGTCCCACCAGCCGCCCAGGCCCTGAAAAAACCGAGCAGTCCCCTTACCATTGGTTTCTGCAACGCTTCCTGCTGCTGGCCAACATGCGCCACTCATCGAGGCTGTGCCAAGACGCCTTGCGCCAAGGGGCCGGATTCCAGCCGCTGCTGCCTGATGGCGACGCAGTGGTCACGGTTCCATGAGCCCCGTTCCTCCACAAGAGCAGACCCGCAATGTGCTGGTATTCGGCGCCGGTGGTGCCCTGGGTTCTGCCATTGCCGCAGCACTGACGGCCAGGGGTGACGACCTCCACACGGCTGGCTCGGCAGCCGTTTCCTCCTCAGAGAGTGCGCGTTCCCACGTTGCCCTCTCCTATGCAGAACCACCGAGTGCCGACCTGTTTTCGGCCTTGCCACCGCTAGATGCGGTTGTGTGGGCCCACGGTCTCAATGCCAGTGACTCGATCGCTGATTTTGATCCGACCACCTTCGAGAGGCTCTGGCAATGCAATGTTGTGTTCATTGCCGCCAGCCTTTCGGCTTTGCTGTTGGCTGGGCGACTGCAGCGCGGCAGTCGCCTCTGCGTCATCAGTTCAATCTGGCAGCTGGAGAGTCGGCTTGGAAAACTCTCTTACACCGTATCCAAGGCTGCACTCCAGGGCCTCGTGAAGTCATGCGCTATGGATCTTGGTGCGAAAGGCATTCTGATCAATGCAATTCTTCCAGGTGTGGTGGACTCACCGATGACACGACGTCACCTGTCCCCAGAACAGATTGATGCGATCACGTCCCAGACGGCACTGAACCGCCTCGCGCAACCCCAGGACATCGCCGAAGCCACGGCCTTCCTCGTCGGTCCCTCAAATCGATTCATGACGGGCCAGTTCCTGACTGTGGATGGCGGTTTCATCGGCTTCAAACACACATAAACAATCGCCTATCAAGCTTCATGACTTCCCTTCCCATGGCTTCGGTTCCATCCATCGTCATCCGAAGCTCACTTTCCAACTACACCATCGACTTCCATGGGCTGACCGATCTCGGGTCATGGCATCCCGAGGCGGACCTCATCCTGATGGATGCGTTCTTCCGGGACAGGATAAGATTTCCGGAAGGCCAGCCAGTCATCTTCGTTGAGGCCACCGAAGCAGCCAAGTCCCTGCCGCAGATCATCGAGCTGTTCGTCGCGCTCAAACAGGCCGGTCTCGGTCGTGGGTCCCGCCTGCTCGCCGTGGGGGGTGGCGTCATTCAGGACATCGCCACGTTCGTAACCTCGCTGTATATGCGAGGCATCGCCTGGGACTATGTGCCGACCACATTCCTGGGCATGGCAGATTCCTGTATGGGAGGCAAGAGCTCGATCAATGTCGGCGCTTTCAAGAATCTGATTGGCAACTTCCACCCTCCTCGGTGCATAAAAATTCTCCCTGTCTTCGCACGCACACTGCCTCCCGTGGAGATGGCAGGAGGAGCTGCAGAGGCTGCCAAGATTGCGTTCTGCCGTGGACCTGAGACCTTTTCCAGGTATCTGGAGCTGGTGCAGCCTGTTCTGTCCGGGGCCTGGAGCGAGCATGATCTGACCGCGTTGCTGCATGCCACCTTGCTGGTCAAGCAGTGGTTTGTTGAGAAGGACGAATTCGACCGAGCCGAGAGGCGATGCCTCAACTTTGGCCACACCTGGGGGCACGCCCTGGAATCGGCCACCCAATTCGCCATTCCCCACGGGTTGGCGGTGGCCCTGGGGATGATGGCAGCGGTCCGCTTCCTTGGATCACCGTCCTGTTGTATTCCGCTCTGGGATCATTGCCTCCAGCTCCTGCACCCGACCCTGGATCCGACGGCTGTTGAATTGTTTGAGCCAGAACGCTTCCGTCGTGCTTTTCTTGCTGACAAGAAGCATTCCTCCGGTTACTATCACCTGATCGTACCGACTTCCAGCGGTGTGGAGCTTGGGGTAGAGGAAATCACGACCCCAGCCGGCGCCCCTCAATTGGCAGACATTCAGCTCGCCATGGAGGAGGCCTTGCAGGCTGTTTCTTACGTTCCCCTGGAGATTGTTTGATGAAATACTCCGATGTGATGCTTCAGTGGCTCCAATCTGCGGGGTTCACCCACTGCTATTTTGTTGCAGGGGGAAATATTATGCATCTGCTGAATTCAGCCCGTCATCAGATGGTGTGCGTACCAACAGTTCACGAGGTCGCGTCTGTCATTGGGGCTGAACATCATAATGCCACGCTGAATTCGGGAACAGCTGCGCAAGGAATCGGTCGGGCCTTTGTCCTTGTCACGGCAGGCCCGGGTCTGACCAATGCCCTCACGGGCTTGGCTGGTGCCTGGCTGGAAAGTCGTGAGCTGCTGCTGCTCGGAGGTCAGGTCAAAGTGAGTGATCTTGCCCCTCCCGGCCTGCGTCAGCTGGGTATCCAGGAGGTGGACGGTGTGGCGCTGGCGACGCCACTGTGCAAGCAAAGTCTCTGTCTGCGGGAGCCCCTTGATCGCCAGTCCTTTCTGGCCAGCGTGTCCCTGAGCTGGCAGGGACGGCCCGGACCCGTGTTTCTGGAGCTGCCCCTGGATGTTCAGGCCCACCCGGTCCCCGAAGAATGGGACGCTGCAGCGGAGGCTCCGCCATCCCCTGCCACCCCTGCCGCGATTCCCGACATCGCCACCATTGTGCCCCGGGTCACGGCACGCATCGCCGCATCCCAACGGCCGGTCCTGCTCCTCGGTGGCGGTGTCTCGCGGCCCTGTGCCCAGAAGCTGGAGTCGCTCCTGCAATCCCTGGGGCTGCCGGTGATGACCACCTGGAATGGGGCCGATCGCTATGGATCTGAGCATTCCAATTACTTCGGTCGGCCCAACACCTGGGGGCAGCGTTACAGCAACATCCTGCTGCAGCAGTCCGACCTGCTGGTTGCCATCGGCACCCGGCTCGGGCTGCAGCAGACAGGCTTCAACTGGCAGGAGTTCCTGCCGGTGGGGGATGTGATTCAGGTCGACATCGACCCAGCCGAGCTTGCCAAGCCGAATCCGACGCTGGCGGATGCCATTGAGGCCGATGCCGATGCCTTTCTGAGCCAGCTGCTCCGTCATGATCTTGGCCAGCACACGGAATGGCTGGCCTTCTGCCATGACGTCAAATCCCTGTTGCCCCTCTCTGAGGCCTGCAATGCCACGGCGGAGGGCTATCTGAACCCCTACGACATGGTGATGGATCTCTCGAGGATCTGTGGGGATTCCGACCACATCGTTCCCTGCAGCAGTGGCGGTGCCTTCACCGTGATGATGCAGGCCTTTCACCTGCGTCAAGGCCAGACGATGCTCACGAACAAGGGGCTGGCGAGCATGGGCTATGGCCTTTCGGCGGCGATCGGTGTGGCCCTCGCCGACCGCCTCCATCGCACCGTTCTGGTTGAGGGGGATGGTGGGTTCAGTCAGAACCTTCAGGAGCTGGCCACGGTCGCCGTCAACGACCTGAATCTCAAGATCTTTCTGTTCTGCAATGAGGGGTATGCATCGATCCGCATGACCCAGAAAAACTACTTTCAAGGTTCCTATGTTGGCTGTGACGTCCGTTCCGGTCTGGGGTTTCCCGATTGGAGGCTCCTTGGCAAGGCCTATGACGTGCCCGTCCACACCCTCTCCGCTGGGTGGTGTTCTGACGATCCTGTGTTCCTTGAGTTATGGGAGCGTCCATCTCCAGCGTTGTTCCTTGTACCCATCGATCCGGAGCAAAGCTATTTCCCAAAAATCTCCAGCCGTATCAGTGCCCAAGGTGGCATGGAATCCAATCCGCTTCACAGGATGACTCCCGACCTCCCTGACGAGATTGCATCTTGTGTTTACCGATACCTACACTCATCCGAGTAATAAAAAGCGTCCATTTCTGGTAAGATTCGACCAATCGTCACGAGATCTATGAACGCTCATGAACGGAAGATGTTGGATATTCTTAAGCGCGGAAGAGAATGTTTCGGTGTGGTCGCAACAAAGGCTGAGTTTGAGGCTGAAGGTACCCGGACGGACGAGCTCCTGAGGCTGCTCGAAATTGCCCATAAGGCGGATGTGGGTATGGCTCTGAAGGTGGGTGGCTGCGAGGCTATCCGTGACATGCTTGAGGCAAGGCAATTTGGTGTCAATTACATCATTGCCCCCATGGTGGAATCACCTTATGCATTGGGGAAATTCATTGCCGCGAAGAACAAGGTCTTTTCTCCCGAGGACCAGGAGGATGTCAAGTTCTTGTTCAACGTGGAAACGATTGCAGCCTATCGCTGCATCGATGATCTGATTGCTGCAGCATCTGCGGCGGTTGGCTGCAATGGCGTCGTGTTTGGCCGTGTTGACTTCAGCTGCTCGCTCGGCGTTGGCAGGGAGGGACTGGAAGGACACGAAGTCACTGAGGCTGGCGAGGATATCGCCAAGAAGTGCCTCAATGCCGGCCTTGAGTTCGTTGTTGGTGGGGCTGTCTCCATTGATGCGTTCCCTAATCTGAAGAGATTCCAGTCTGTTCACCTTAATCGCTTTGAAACTCGCAAGGTTGTCTTCGAGGGATCAGCTCTTGACTCTCCTGATCTCGCGGAAGCCTTGCTGCAAGCTGTTCATTTTGAATTGCTCTGGCTACTTAATAAACGTGAGTATTATGGCTTGATGCATCAAGAAGATCAAATGCGTATCGAGATGCTTGAGAGTCGTTGGAAGGTCCTTGAGCGCGACGCTTGATCCTGACCTGACGGTAAGCCTGTTTCACCCCCACTCCATCTGCTGATGTCCGATTTTCAATCCAAGCTTATTGCGGTCACGGGTGCTACCGGATGGGTGGGAAAAACTGCCCTGCATGAACTCCAGCGCATCCTTGAGCCAGACGTCTTTCGTCAGCAGGTCCGAGCTTATGCAAGCAAGCCAGGCTTGCTGAGCACCACAGCCTATGGACAAGACCAGCAGTTCGATTATTCCGTCCACCCATTGGCCGAGCTGCCGGAGCATGCGAAGAAGGAGCCCTATGGCTATCTCTTCCATGCGGCCTTCTTCCCCCGCTCCGGGTTGGATGCTGTCGGTGTCGACGCCTATATCGCGATCAACCGTGAGATCACGAGGCTGGTCTGCGAGGCCGTTGTGCATTCACCAGGCGTGAGGGCTGTGAACATCTCCTCCGGAGCCGCGGCAGCCTTTGACCCCACCGTTCCCGCCTCTGAAGAGAAGATCGCAGAAAACCCCTATGGTGCCCTCAAGTATGAGGAGGAGGTCCGGATCAGAGAGCTCACCGCCAGCCTCATCCTGAGGATCTATACGCTCTCGGGCAGATTCATGACGAACCCCGAGATCTATGCCCTGGGTGACTTTCTTCTGAAAGCCCGGGACGGTAGCCAGATCATCCTGAAGTCCAAGAACCGTGTCGTTCGAGGCTTTGGCCATGCCGGCAACATTGTGGCGTCGGGCTGGGCGTGGCTGGCAAGCAACCATCCACCCCTGGATGCTCCATTGGCCACGGTCAGCGAGGAAACCGACCTGACATCCCTGGCACAGAGAGTCAGCAGGTTATTCAGCCTTCCTGAGACCGTCTCGTCTGTTGACCCGGGTCTCACTCCTCATGTCTACTCCTCTGATCCCGCACCTTTCCTCGGCTTCCTCTCAACGTATGGGCTTTCCGCATTGACGCTGGACGAGCAGATCACCGATACCGCTGCTGGCCTCAATGGCTGACCGGCTGATGTAGAACCTCAATCCCGTCCTGCCTGAGTGCAGAAACATGCGTATCCGATGGATAGGTCGACAGGATAACGCCGAGGATTTCTTTGGTGTACGCCGGTGCGGCGATGATGATGGCATTGGCTGCCCGAGATAGGGCTTCAGCTGGAGAAATGATTTCAATGTGCGTAGCGGGCGAGTACTTGCCCTGTTTGAAACCTGCCGAATCAATAATGTATTCAATCTTCTCTCCAATGCCCGCACAGGCGATGATCGTAAAGCCTTGATGGCTGGCTCCCCATAGGGCCACGCGCCTGCCCTGGGCCTTGAGATCATCAATCAACGCATTCAGCTCGTTGCGCAGCTTCATGTAGTTGGTGGCCAGCCCACTCAAGGCAACAGCAGGCCGCTTCCTGACGTAGGCATAAATCGTATCTTCATTGAATAGGCCCATCTCCATGATGTCAAACCCATTCGTTTCGAGCATGCGCCGCAACGTGGTTTCTGTGAAGTAGAGCAGGTGATCCCTGACAAACTCGTAATAGGCGTCATAGCGCAGAATGTGATCGAAGCTTGGCACCGTAATCAGGCCAACACCATTGGCCATAAGGCTTCTGTGAATTCCAGCCAGCATCCCGCATGGATCGGGTTGGTGCTCAAGGAAGTTGATCGAGAGAAAGCCGTCATAGGGGGCATTCGGTACTCGGCTTTCAGCGCAGTCGACAAATCCTTCAATGACGTTCAGTCCCTTGCCTTGTGCGGCGAGGACGGAGGCATTCGCATGCTCAATTCCAGAGATCCTTACCGATTCGCCGGAAAAGAGCTGGATGAAGTCGCCCTTGCCGCAGCCGACTTCGATCAGATGCTTGCCCTCCAAAGAAAACTTCTTTGCAAAGTCCTTGAACAGCTCAAGCTTCAGACTGGCAAAGACTCCTTTGACAGGCATCGCCCTGATCACATCGCGATAATACGCAACTGGTTCGCAGTCAAGCTGCAGTGTCTCGCAAGAGAGGCATTGCCTCACGTTGAAGTCGATTCCTTTGTCTGAAGTCAATTCTTCCTTCGTTGGCATCTGTTGAGCGCCTGAAGGGAGATCGCTGTAGTGAAGGATAGGCTCCGATAATTTACGACCGCAAACGAGGCAAGTCTGTCTCATGATGGATTCTGCAGAAATGGCCTTGGTTGAGAGTTCGAAGACTGGTGTCCCTGATCAGCGAACCGCAGTGTGATGGTGTTTGTATCTTGGTCATGCTAGTACGGACCCATTAAGAATGCTTCTAATCTCGACACTGCCAATGGCGCCGATGGCATCATTTGTTCTCGCCTTTCCAAGAATGGTGGTTCAGTGCTGAGATGCATCTTCCTCAGTGCGCTTGGTCGATATCTTTTGTTTATAGACAAGCGTGCTCCATGCATAACCAACGATTAAAGAAATCAAGGCTCCAAGTGCCGTCAGCTCTGTTCTGCCGATCACTCCTTTGAAGATGGCTACGGTTATGACTCCAGCCGTAATCGTTGGCACGATCGAAATGATATAGCGCGGTATGGAAACCCGATATCCCTGGCTCTTGGGGAAAACAAGAAACCGAAAGCTGAAGTACCTTAGGATGTGACAGGTTGCTTCTGTAATTCCTAGGGCGAGAAAGGCGCCCATCGGATAGGCAAGCCAAAAAATAGCCGGGCCTAGAATGGTAAATGCGATACCGTTGAGTCCATAACGGGTGAATGAATGGCTAATCATTCGAGCTCTGGTTCTGTCGCATCAGTGAATATCTGAGCTTCGGCCTGAAGCCGGAAAGGCGTAGTCCTTCAATCTGCCTAGAGACAACTGCCATGGTCAGCATTTGCAGGCCAAAGCTGACCAGAACCAAGGCCATGACCGTCGGGATCCCGCCTTCGTAGCGACTGTTCCCAGACAAATAGTTGGCGAGTAGGAACACGGCCATCATGAAAGCAAACAGAATCCCAAATCCCCCGATGGTCAGCGCCAATCGACTGGCGGCTGCGTCTGCGGACAGCAGAGCTCGTATGGCTTCCAATGCATAGCCTGCGCCCCGATACGAAGATGTACCACGTGTTCGATCTGCCTGCCTGTAGTGAATCAGCACGGGCGAATGGCAACTGTTGGCGATGCACATGCGCAGGTTCATCCCTGACTCATCCCAGTAGCGCAGGATCTCCTCCACGACTTCTTTGCGGTAGCAGCCGAAGCCGTGGAACCCGCTGGGAACCTGTTGGAGCCTGGAGGAATAGCCCAAGGCTTTGTAGTACGTCCTGCGTGCCATCTGCAGCATTGGCCCCCCCGCCGACCGACTCTTCACAGCCAGCACAGCATCCTTGGAATTGTCATGAAGCAGTCGCACCACCATCTCCACACTTTGCTCGGGAGGATCCTGAAGATCAGAGCAGAGGCAAATCATCAAGCTGCAATTGCCCGCATGCCTGAAGGCGTTCACTGCTGAGGCCTCTGGTCCATAGTTGCTGCTGTTAGCGATACCGATGACATGTGGATCCTTCGAGACAATGCGCTCGATCACTCCCAAACTCTCATCGCTGCTGTGATTGTCGGCGATCACCATTCCGAACTCAAGCCCGTCCGGATCTGGAAGGGCCTTTCTGATCTGCTCATAGGCTTGACGACAGCGAGTATGCAACTCCTCCAGATTCAGCGACTCATTGTAGGCCGTCGTTACGTATACGAGTCGATCGGATGTCATGCTACGGACGAGTGCTGTTTTCCTTACGTTAGCCGAATATTCTCGATTGCCATCCGATTCCCTGTGCCCTTTCGCCCTGGTGCATGACATTCCCCTTGCAACGCGCCAGATTCAGGAGCGGGGTCACGTCCCCATGGCCCCCAGATGGAATTCCGGCTGCTGCCATTCTGTCCACCAATTGTTCAGGCCAGGGTTAAATCCCTGGCCCCTTTGCTCTCTTCCAAGCAGCCGTGGGGACCTTGATCCCCGTACATGTCGTGTATCTTGGTGAACAATCGAGTCCGTTTCATGGGCCTGGCCGCACCACGGCTTCATCCATCTGAGCCAAAGTCATCTGTGCTCAGCTCAACGGACCAGAGCATCAGCCTGCTGCTTTTTGTCGTTTCATCGACTGCCGTTCTTGTTCGTATCTTGCATCATGGTGTCATTTTAAGCGGATTCCAGGATGACGTACACGTGGCCGCATCTCTGGCCCGTCGCTACCTGCAGATGCCTCCCGGTACTGAGGTGGTGGACATGTACACGCAGGGTTTTCTCCATCCGCTGCTTTACGTGCCCCTTCTGGCCTTGCTCCGGGCCATTGGCACCCCCCCTCCATTGCAGGATGGACTAGCGATTGCCTTTGTTCAGTCGGTTGCAGTCGGCCTCATTGCTCTGCTGGCTTTCGTCGGTAGCCGGGCCCTGCTGAATCGTGGGGCATCCGTTGCCGTTTGCTTCCTCTGCATCGGTCCGCCGCTTCTTTTGCGCCCTTTGGACACGGCTACGACGCAAGTGACTCCCAACGGTGAGATCCTTGGCAGTGTGTTGCTCCTGGGCATCTGGACCTTGCTCGTCCACCGACCTCCGGGGCTCAAGGCCCTTTCTGGGGTTGTCATGCTTTCGGTCGGCGCGTTTCATCTCAAATACCAGCTTGTGCCCCAGGTCTGGGCTCTCATCATGGGTGGCGGTCTTGGCCGGCAACGAGCCTTCCGGCTCCTGTGCATTTCTCTGGTGGCTTGTCTAGTGGTTGACCTTCTTGTCTACAGACTGGGGGGGTTTGGTTTGTTCGGTAGGGCAGGATCGCTTTTTGGCGACTACATGGGCATCGTTGATGTTGATGGGGCCAGCAAGGGGGAGTCTGGTTTCGCAATCCGGGAGATGGCTGTCTGGTTAATCGTCAACGTTTACACCTTGGCAGGTAGTGCTCCTGGTCGGCTCATGGGTTTCTTGTCCACTCTGCGCACCCTGGTTGTTGAAGCCCCACAATTCCTGCTGGCTTGGTCTGTGTGGCTGGTGCCCCTTTTGCGACGACAGCCCTATGGGAGCCATTCCCGCCACTACCTCATGGCGGCGCTCTTGCTCTCCGCGGCCACCATTGCTGCGATCCTTCTGCCCAACAAGGGCATGTTGAACTATTACCTGTTGCTGATCCCAACAGCGGTAGTGGTGATGGCTACAGGGCTAGCCAACTTCTCCGGCCTTACCTCAAGCGCTTCATCTTCCAGGTTTGCGGCATCAGGGCTTGTCCGTCCGTTCACAGTCCCCTGGTGGGTCCCACCTCTTGCCCTTTCCCCTATCATCACGCTGCTGATTGGTACGGGCCTGACGTTGAACCGCCAGCTCGTGGATAGCAACCACAGACAGGAGGCTTCGCTTCCTGCTGATACCCATCAGGCAGGTGTTCATCTCTATGGCTTGAACTCCCGCCTTCTCGGCCTTCATAACACCCACATCAGCGACCTCAACCTCGGCGTTCTACTCCTTCTGTCCTGGGTCAACCACGACACGAAGCAGTACATCCATGCGCTGACAGCTCCGCAGGGCAGGCCCCGATTCGTTCTCGACCATGTGGCCTCCCCGAGCAAAGGCGGCGGGATGGCTGCGGCTGATTACCCCCCCTTGGCTGAACTCGCCCGACGCCATAACGTCAATCTGTTGGAGATTTACCGAGTGCGGCAGAGCAACGAGCTGGGCATCCTCTACGAACGAATCAGCGAGCCACAGGTCAACTCCAGCCAGTAACCGACGAGGCTGAGAAGTTTCGCCAACAGCCAAAGAAGCCGAGATCGGAATCCCGGCTTCTTGTCCATGCATCCTTGCTCGTGTTCTTGACCGGGAAGAGTTCAGCCCAGGGCCTTCGCCGTGGCCACCACGTTGTCGACGGTGAAGCCGAACTTCTCCAGGCAGACACCGCCGGGGGCGGAGGCACCGAAGCTGTCGATCGAGACGGTGGCGCCGTCGAAGCCGGCGTACTTGTGCCAGCCGAAGGAGCTCGAGGCTTCCACCACCACGCGCTTGCGAACGGCCGCGGGCAGTACCGACTCGCGGTAGGCGGCGTCCTGCTCCTCGAACAGCTCGACACAGGGCATCGACACCACCCGCACGGCTTTGCCTTCAGCGCTCAGCTGGGCGGCGGCCTTGACGCAGAGGTCGAGTTCGGTGCCGCTGCCGATCAGGATCAGATCCGGGGTGCCGCTGCAGTCCTCGAGGATGTAACCGCCCTGGGCCACCTTGTCGGCGGCGGAGTTGGCCTGGTTGACCATGGCCTGGCGGCTGAGGGCCAGCACCGTGGGGCGTTTGCGGTTGGTGACGGCGACCTTGTAGGCCCCCACCGTCTCGTTGCCGTCGCCTGGGCGCATCACCAGCAGGTTGGGGATGGCGCGCAGGTTGGCCAGGGTTTCCACGGGCTGGTGGGTGGGGCCGTCTTCACCCAGGCCGATCGAATCGTGGGTGAGCACGTAGATCACGCCCAGCTGGGAGAGGGCCGACAGCCGCATGGCGCCGATCATGTAGCCGGCGAACACCAGGAAGGTGCCGCCGTAGGGGATCAGGCCGCTGTTGTGGTAGGCGATGCCGTTGAGGATCGCCGCCATGGCGTGCTCCCGCACACCGAAGTGCAGGTAGCGGTTGGCCTCATGGCCCTTCTGGAAGCTGGCCTCGCCCTTGATGTCGGTGAGGTTGGAGTGGGTGAGGTCGGCGGAACCGCCGATCAGTTCGGGCAGGCTGGGGCCGAAGGCGTTGAGGGCGTTGTAGGAGTGCTGGCGGGTGGCCAGGCCTTTGTCGGCGGGGGTGAAGACGGGCAGCGACGCATCCCAGCCCTCGGGCAGTTCACCGCGCAGCAGGCGCTCGAACTCAGCGGCTTCGGCTGGGTAACGGCTGCGGTAGGTGGCCAGGCTCTCGTTCCAGGAGGCTTCATCGGCGGCCCCGCGCTGGATGGCGGCGCGCCAGTGCTCGTAGGCGGGCTCGGGCACCTCGAAGGCTCCGTAGCTCCACTCGAGCTGCTGGCGGGTGAGCTCGGCTTCCTCGGCACCCAGGGCGGCGCCGTGCACGCCGGCGGTGTTGGCCTTGTTGGGGGAGCCGTAGCCGATGGTGGTGGTGACCTTGATCAGGCTGGGACGGTCGGTGACCGCCTTGGCCGCTTCGATCGCCTTGGTGATGGCGGCCACATCGGTGTTGCCGTCTTCGACGTGCTGCACATGCCAGCCGTAGGCCTCATAGCGCTTCATCACGTCCTCGGTGAAGGACACGCCGGTGTTGCCGTCGATGGTGATGTGGTTGTCGTCGTAGAGGGCGATCAGCTTGCCCAGGCCCAGGTGGCCGGCCAGGGAGGCCGCTTCGCTGGAGACGCCCTCCTGGTTGCAGCCGTCACCCATCAGCACGTAGGTGTAGTGATCGACGATTTTGGCGTCGGGCCTGTTGAACTTGGCCGCCAGGTGGGCTTCGGCGATCGCCAGGCCCACGGCATTGGAGATGCCCTGGCCCAGGGGCCCGGTGGTGACCTCCACGCCGGGGGTTTCAAAGGTTTCCGGGTGGCCGGGGGTGCGGGAGCCCCACTGACGGAACTGCTTGAGGTCCTCCAGGGTGACGCTGTCGTAGCCGGTGAGGTGCAGCAGCGCGTACAGCAGCATGCAGCCGTGGCCAGCCGAGAGCACGAAGCGGTCGCGGTTGAACCACTGCGGATTTTTCGGGTTGTGGCGCAGCACCTTGTCCCACAGGGAGAAGGCCATCGGAGCGCAGCCCATCGGCAGGCCGGGGTGGCCCGAGTTGGACTTGTTGATCGCATCGACCGCCAGGAAGCGGATGCTGTTGATGCAGAGCGTCTCTACGTGGCTATCGACCTGGGTGGTGGTGGCGGCGACCATGGCTTGACGGGGGAGTGCAGGGAAGAGGGAGGTGTTCCTGGGATGGGAGGCCCGAGGCGCTGGCGCGTCGGGTGATCAGGGCATCCGGCGGAAGGCGAGGCAGACGTTGTGGCCGCCGAATCCGAAGGAGTTGGAAAGCACGACGTTGACGTTGTGTTCCCGGGCCTGGTTGGGCACCACATCCAGATCGCAGGCGGGATCGGGCGTGCTGTAGTTGATCGTAGGCGGTACCTGGTTGTGGGCCACCGCCAGCACCGCGGCGATCGCCTCGATGCCGCCGCTGCCGCCCAGCAGGTGGCCGGTCATCGACTTGGTGGAACTGACCGGGATGGTCATGGCGTGGGCCCCGAGGGCCGACTTGATGGCGGCGGTCTCGTTGCTGTCGTTGGCCTGGGTGCTGGTGCCGTGGGCGTTGACGTAATCCACCGCCTCCGGCTCCAGCCGGGCATCGGCCAGGGCCAGCCGGATGGCCTCCGCCGCCCCCACCCCGCCGGGGGAAGGAAGCGTGTAGTGGTAGGCGTCGCAGGTCATGCCGTAGCCGACGATCTCGCCAAGCACGCTGGCGCCCCGGGCCGTGGCGTGCTCGAGGCTCTCCAGCACCAGCACCCCAGCCCCCTCGCCGATCACGAAGCCGTTGCGCTCGGCGTCGAAGGGACGGCTGGCCGTGGCGGGGTCATCGTTGCGGAACGAGAGGGCCCGGGCGCTGGCGAAGCCGGCCACGCCCAGGGGGGTGATCGCCGATTCGGCGCCGCCGCAGACCATGACGTCCGCCAGGCCCATCTGGATCAGCCGGAAAGCGTCGCCGATGGCATTGGAGCCGGCGGCACAGGCGGTGGCCACGGCGCTGCTGGGACCCCTGGCGCCGATGGCAATGGCCGCCAGCCCGGTGGCCATGTTGGGGATCATCATCGGCACGCAGAACGGGCTGACCCGGTCGGGACCGCGGTCGGCCAGGACGTGGGCCTGGGTTTCCATCATCAGGAGCCCGCCCACGCCGGAGCCGATCGCCACCCCGACCCGCTGGGCATTGCTGTCGTCGATGCTCAATCCGGCATCGGCCACCGCCTGTTTGGCGGCAACCACGCCGAACTGACAGAAGCGGTCCCAGCGCTTCGCTTCCTTTGGCTCCAGCCAGCCCGCCGTATCGAAGTCCTTGACTTCGGCGGCAAAGCGGCAGGCATGACGGGAGGCATCAAAGAGGGTGATCGGCGCCACCCCATTGCGGCCGCTGATCAGCCCCTCCCAGTAATCCGCGACGTTGTTGCCGATCGGTGTGACCGCGCCCAGGCCGGTGACGACGACGCGGCGGAGACCCTCCACCATGGACGCCTCAGGCCTGCTTCTCTTGGATGTATTTGACGGCGTCGCCCACCGTGGTGATCCCTTCGGCCGACTCGTCGGGGATCTCGATGTCGAAGGCTTCCTCCAGGGCCATCACCAGCTCGACGGTGTCGAGCGAATCAGCGCCCAGGTCGTTCTGGAAGTTGGATTCCGGCTTGACCTCGTCAGCCTCCACGCTGAGCTGTTCGGCAACGATCGACCGGACTTTCTCGAAGATCGCTTCCTGGGACATAGCTGCTGTGAGGGAGGCAGCATCCTACGGGTCGCCCCGGTCGGGGCCTTTCGCCGTATGAACAAGGGTGACGGCCGACGTCGGGTCTGGCCCTGCGCCGGAACGGTGTGGGTACTTTGGGCACCTCGCCGTTCGTTCCCGGCCCTGGCATGTCCCACGCCGTCAAGATCTACGACACCTGCATCGGTTGCACCCAGTGCGTCCGTGCCTGCCCCCTCGACGTTCTCGAGATGGTGCCCTGGGATGGCTGCAAGGCCGCCCAGATCGCTTCCTCACCCCGCACCGAAGACTGCGTCGGCTGCAAGCGCTGCGAAACCGCCTGCCCCACCGACTTCCTGAGCATCCGCGTCTACCTGGGCGACGAGACCAGCCGCTCCATGGGCCTGGCCTACTGACGCCGGCGGCTCCGCTGCCCTCCCATAAGCTCTTGCCCGGCGCCAGCGCCGGGCTTTTTTTTGGCCCCCACCCCCGTTTCCCGCCGGATTGCTTCTCCTATGTGCGGCATCGTTGCCCTGATCGGCTCGCGGGAGGCGGCCCCCCAGCTGCTGGAAGGTCTGCGCCAGCTGGAGTACCGCGGCTACGACTCCGCCGGCATCGCCACCGTTGACGGGACTGGCCTGCACTGCCTAAAGGCCGAGGGCAAGCTGGTCAACCTCACGGCCCGCTACGAGGAGCGGGGGGCCCCCGGCCAGTGCGGCATCGGCCACACCCGCTGGGCCACCCACGGCAAGCCGGAGGAGCGCAACGCCCACCCGCACCTCGACGGCAGCGGCCAGCTGGCCGTGGTGCAGAACGGCATCATCGAGAACCACCGGACCCTCAGGGAGCAGCTGCAGGCCGAAGGGGTGGCGTTCCGCTCCGACACCGACACCGAGGTGATCCCCCACCTGCTTTCCCGCCAGCTGCGGCAGCGGCAGGCGGAAGGGGCGGTGGCCTCGCCGGCGCTGCTGCTGGAGGCCCTGCAGCAGGTGTTGCCCCTGTTGCAGGGGGCCTATGCCCTGGCGGTGGTGTGGGCGGCGGTGCCCGGGGCCGTGGTGGTGGCCCGGCGGCAGGCGCCGCTGCTGATCGGCCTGGGGGAGGGGGAGTTTCTTTGCGCCAGCGACACACCGGCCCTGGCGGGTTTCACCCGCACGATCCTGCCCCTGGAGGACGGCGAGGTGGCCCTGCTCACGCCCCTGGGCATCGAGCTCTACGACGCTGCCGGCACGCGGGTGCAGCGCAATCCCACCCTGCTGGTGGGCACCGAGCACGTGGCGGACAAGCGCAGCTTCCGCCACTTCATGCACAAGGAGATCCACGAGCAGCCGGAGACGATGGCCCTGTGGGTGGCCCGCCACCTGCCCGAAGGAGCCTTGGTGGCGCTCCCCCTGGACGAGTCCGTCTACGAGGGGGTGGAGCGAATCCAGATCCTGGCCTGCGGCACCAGCCGCCATGCGGCCCAGGTGGGGGCCCACCTGCTCGAGCAGCTGGCGGGGCTGCCCACGTCGGTGTTCTACGCCAGCGAATTCCGCTATGCGCCGCCGCCGCTGGAGCCCCACACGCTCACCATCGGTGTCACCCAGTCAGGCGAGACGGCCGACACCCTCGCCGCCCTGGCGATGGAGCAGGAGCGTCGCTTCCTGGTGGCCGATCCGGCCTATGCGCCGCGACTGCTGGGCATCACCAACCGCCCCGAGAGTTCCCTCGGCCGCCTGGTGCCCCACCTGCTCGACATCGGCGCCGGAATTGAGGTGGGGGTGGCCGCCACCAAGACCTTCCTGGGCCAGCTGCTGGCCTTCTACGGCCTGGCGCTGGCCTTCGCCGAACGCCGCGGCGGCACGGCCCACCCCCTGGGCGGCGGCCGCACCCCCGCCGAGCTGCGGGCTTTGGCGGAGCAGCTGCGGGCGCTGCCGGCGGTGCTGCAGCGGCTGGTCGACGACCACGACCGCGCCTGCGCCGAGCTGGCCCACCTGTTCGCCGACACCCAGGACGTCATTTTCCTGGGGCGGGGCATCAACTACCCGATCGCCATGGAGGGGGCCCTCAAGCTCAAGGAGATCAGCTACATCCACGCCGAGGGCTACCCGGCGGGGGAGATGAAGCACGGCCCGATCGCCCTGCTCGATGCCCGGGTGCCGGTGGTGTCGATCGCCGTGCCGGGAACCGTGTTCGAGAAGGTGCTCTCCAATGCCCAGGAGGCCAAGGCCCGCGATGCCCAGCTGATCGGGGTGGCGCCAGCCTGCCCGGACACAGAACTATTCGACGTGCTGCTGCCGCTGCCGGAGGTGGACGAGCTGCTCAGCCCCCTGCTCACGGTGATTCCGATGCAGCTGCTCAGTTATCACATCGCCGCCCACCGCGGCCTTGACGTCGATCAGCCGCGGAACCTGGCCAAGAGCGTCACTGTCGAGTGAGGGTGTCGGTCCTGTGACGCCCTGCGGTGGGCGCGCCCGCTGACGCGGGCAACGCCCACCTTCGGGGGTCACAGGCCCGACACCCACCGGGGGGAGGGGGCTCGAGAGCCTTCCA
>NZ_JAFKRH010000017.1 GCF_019038465.1 Synechococcus sp. CCY 0621
CGCGCCCGCTGACGCGGGCAACGCCCACCTTCGGGGGTCACAGGCCCGACACCCTCCTGGGGGAGGGGGCTCGAGAGCCTTCCATCGCCAGCCCCAGCCAGCCCCCTTGAGGGGGCCGGCCGAAGGCGGCGTTGCCCGCTCCGCGGGCTCGCCCGCCACAGGCCGGCGCCCTCAAGGCTGGCTCAGGGGCTCGGTCAGGGCCGGGGCATCGCTGCGGCCGTAGCGGTCGTCAAAGCGCACGATGTCGTCCTCGCCCAGGTATGGGCCGCTCTGGACCTCAATCAGTTCCATGGCGATCTTGCCGGGGTTGGTGAGGCGGTGGCGGGCGCCGAGGGGGATGTAGGTGCTCTGGTTCTCACCCACCAGCTCCTCCACCCCGTCCTTTTCCACAACGGCGGTGCCGCGCACCACCACCCAGTGCTCGGCCCGGTGGTGGTGCATCTGCAGGGAGAGGCTGGCGCCGGGCTTCACCGAGATCTTCTTGACCTGCCAGCGCTCCCCTTCCACCACGCCGTCGTAGTGGCCCCAAGGCCGGTAGATGCGGCGGTGGGCGCGGCTCTCGGGGGCGCCGTCCCGCTCCAGCCGGCCGACGATGCCCTTCACCTCCTGGGCCCGATCGCGATGGGCCACGAGCACGACGTCGTCGGTTTCGACCACCACCAGATCCTCCACGCCCAGGCCCACCACCAGACGGTGTTCGCTGCGCAGGTAGCAGTTGCGGCTGCCCTCACTGATCACCCGGCCCCGCAGCACGTTTCCTTCAGGGTCCTGCTGGGAGGTTTCCCACAGGGCCGCCCAGCTACCCACGTCACTCCAGTCGGCATCGAGGGGCAGCACCACGCCCCGGTCGGTCTTTTCCATCACCGCCACGTCGATGGCGATGCTGGGGCCGTTGGCGAAGGCTTCCCGCTCCAGCCGAAGGAACTCCAGGTCGGCGCTGTCCTGCTCCAGGGCCGTGCGGCAGGCGCCCACCACCTCGGGGGCGAAGTGCTCCAGCTCCGCCAGGATCGTGCTGGCACGGAACAGGAACATGCCGCTGTTCCAGGTGAAGCGGCCGGTGGCGAGGAAGGCCTCGGCAGTGGCTTTGTCCGGCTTCTCCACGAAGCGGGCGATCGGTACGGGCGTGGCGGCGTCCATGGCTCCGGCCGCCTCGATGTAGCCGTAGCCCGTTTCGGCGCTGGTGGGCACGATGCCGAAGCTGACCAGCTGGCCGTCGGACGCTGCCGCCATGCCGGCGGCCACCGTGGCGCGGAAGTCGGCGGCGCGGCGGATGACGTGATCGGCGGCCAGGATCAGCAGCAGCGGGTCGTTACCGCGGGCCGTGGCCTGCAGGGCCGCCACCGCCACCGCCGGTGCGGTGTTGCGGCCAACCGGTTCCAGCAGGATCGCCGCCGGCTCCACGCCGATCTGGCGCATCTGTTCGGCCACGATGAAGCGATGGTCCTCGTTGCAGATCAGCAACGGCGGCGCCAGGTCCGGCAGGCCCTGCAGGCGCTGGTGGGTCTGCTGCAGCAGGGTTTCTTCGGTGGTACCGGCCAGGGGCCAGTACTGCTTGGGGTAGCTGGCCCGAGACAGGGGCCAGAGGCGGGTGCCGGTGCCGCCGCAGAGGATCACTGGAACCAGGGAGGGGGAATGCATGGAGGCTGCCGCTGTCCCGCAGGACCATCAGTCGGGCCTATTCAACCCGAGGTGGCCCCGGCCGTCAGCGTTCCTGGGCACCCGGGGCCACTTCAGAGGTCGAGAAGGCCGGGGGGCGGCGTGAGGCCGATCCAGCCCTCCGCCAGGTTCACCTCCGGCACGATCGCCTCCACGAAGGGGATCAGCAACCGCCGGCCCCCCGCCGCGAGCTCCACCTCCAGCAGGTCGTTGCCGGCATGGATCAGGTCGGTCACGGTGCCGAGGGACGCCTGCGGCTCCGCCAGCAGCCGCACCTGGAGCCCCACCAGATCAAGCAGATGGAATTCCCCCGGCCCCAGGCTGGGACGGTCGTTGGCGGGCACCAGCAGGTGCTGGTCCACCAGGGCTTCGGCGGCGGTGCGGTCGCTGACGCCTTCGAGGCGCAGCACGAACAGGTTCTTGCCGGGCAGGGGCCGGCCGGCCAGCAGCTGCACCGGCCGTGGTTCGCCCTTGGGGGCCTGCAGCCAGCGCTGGCCGGGCCTGGTGAAGCGTTCGGGGAAGTCGCTGAGGGGCAGCAGGCGCGCCTCACCGCCCATGCCCTGGGCCGCCACGAACCGGCCCACGGCCATCAGCTCCCCTGGGTCGTCGGCTCCTTGCGCCTGGTTGCTGGTGTCGGCCACGGCCTCAGCGCTTGCTTCGCGGCGCATCATCGCGTCACGGGCCCTGTGGCGGTGCCCGCCGCCACTGCAACAGGGCCTCCTGGCAACGATAATGGCCCCACTACATGGTTCCTTCCGGGGGCCTACGCCATGGCCAGCAGCCCGATCCTGCCCGGTTCCACCGTGGTCGTGCGTGATCCCCGCTCGATCTACAACGGCTACCAGGGCTTCGTGCAGCGCATCAGTGGGGCGATGGCGGCGGTGCTGTTCGAAGGCGGCAACTGGGACAAGCTCGTGACCGTGCCCCTCAGCACCCTGGAGCAGGCCTGAGGTCGAGGGTTTCCAGGGCTGCCCTGGCGGCCTGCTGCTCCGCCTCCCGTCGCGAACCGCCCCGGCCCTCGCCGCTCAGCCCGCCCACGTCCACCCGGCAGGCGAAGCGCTCCGGATCCCCGTGCACCCGGCTGCGCTCCTGGCAGCTGTAAGCGGGCAGGCCCTGGCCCTGGCCCTGGCTCCATTCCTGCAGCGCCGACTTCCAGTTGTGGCGCAAAGGATCGGCCAGCAGCTCGGCGGTGCTGGCCTGCCAGTGGGGGGCCAGCCAGTGCTGCACGGCCACCAGTCCGCCCTGGGGACCGCCGCCCACGGTGTAGATGGCGCCCACAAGGGCTTCGCAGCATTCGGCCAGCACGGTGGCGCGGCCGGCCCGATCGCCGGCGGCCATCGCCCCCAGCAGCAGCACCGGCTCAAGGGAGATGGTCTGGGCCAGATCACTCAGCCAACGGTCGGACACCAGCTGGGCCCGCAGGGCGGAGCTGTCGCCCACGCCCATGGATGGGTGCGCCGAGCGCAGAAACTCGGCCGCCGCCAGCCGCAGCACCGCATCGCCGAGGAACTCCAGGCGGTCGTGGTGGCGGGGCTGGCCGGTGGAGCTGTGGGTGAGGGCCTCATCGAGGGTGGCCAAGGCGGCGTCGGCGGCGGCCGGATCAAGGGGCAGCAGGCCGTTGCCGCTGCCGAAGCCGAGACTCTCCAGAAAGGCCAGGAGTTGCTGGCGGCGCTGGGGAGTCATCGCGGGGCAAGGGGGGGGAAGCAGGACGTAAGCCGGGTTCTGTTCTCCCCTGCCAGCGGCACGCCGCCGGCAGGGGGGGTGATCATCTGTCTGGGACCGCCGTCACCGGCGGCCTCGAGCGGCGCATGGGAATCGGGACGGGGAAGATGGCCAACCGCTGTCCCTGGGCCTTGCTCCCAGCCGGGGTTTACCGAGCCGGCACCTCTCGATGCCGCTGGTGCGCTCTTACCGCACCTTTGCACCCTTACCTGTGCGCCGGGCAAGCCCGGGCCATCGGCGGTGTGTTTCTGTGGCACTGTCCTCACGGTCACCCGCACTGGGCGTTACCCAGCAGGCCTGGCCATTGGGGAGCCCGGACTTTCCTCAACCGGCCGCGGCCTTGGCCCGAAGGCCGCACCGCACCGATCGCGATCACCTCGCCTGCTTTCCGGGGTCAGTGTAGGGAGCCCCCCTCAAGGCTTCATGCCGAGCGGCTGCGCCGGCGGGACTTGTTACCAAACAACCCCTGGGCCTTCTGCAGCAGTGTGGGCCCACCTTCACGCCCCTGGGCGAAGGCCGCGAAGCCCAGGGCCACCAGCAGGGTTTTTAGACAGTTGCTGGACGCCTCGCCCAGGAAGTTCTGCAATCGCTGGGAGCGGGCTTCGGCGGTCTGGTAGCGGAGGGCATTGAAACGGGAATCGACGTTGGCGAACAGCTGTTTCTTCAGGACAGGCAGGGGGATGTCGAGCTTTGCGGGGAGCTGGACAGGCTGGGGCAGGGTGGCGAGCAGGGAGCGCACTTCCTGCTCGCTGGTGGTGGCCTGGAGCTGGGCCTTGAATTTGCTCCACTGGGCCTGCAACTGGGCCTCTTGGCCGGATTTCTGCTGCAGGAGGCGGACACCGGCATGGAGCTGGATGGGGACCAGCAGTAGATAAAGAATGGCTGCCCAGGTGCTAAGGCTTCGCAGCAGTTTGACCCTGCTGATCAGCTGCTGGCTTGAGCCATTGAACGACCTGGCCAGGCAGACAAGCAGCAGGCCGATCAGCAGGAAGGGGCCGGAGGCGCTGAAGGCTCCGGATGCCCGCAACTGCCATTCGGGATCCAGCAGCCTGATCGGCAGACAGGCGAACAGCAACGCGGTGAGGCCATAGCCGACCATCACCAGCCCGGTGGTGGAGAGCAATTCGGCGATGTCCCTCTGGTTGCGCTTGTCACTGTCTATGGGCGTCTGGATCTTTTGCTCTGTCGCGATGTCCATGGGCGTGGCTGTTGTCATGGAAACTTAGCGGCACTGCAGCCGTTGAATGGATCTGGGTGAGCGGGCTAACGATTCGTGATACCAAAAAAGCCCCCTGCCGAAACAGGGGGCCAGTGGATCAGCTGTAGGTTGCTCAGGCGATCTGCCGGATGCGGCGACGCAGCTTGCGGGACATGCCGAAGGCGGCAGCTGCACCAAGGATGGGGAGGGGGCCGGGAACGGTCTCACCGCGCGGCGGAGCGTTCAACTGAATGACCGAGTTGTTGAAGTTGCTCACGAAGTTGCCCGCCTGATTCCCAACCGCGAGGGTGGAAATGAAATCGGCGGAAACGACCGGGGTGGTGAAATTGATCGCCCCAGAATTGACTGGAGAATTGCCGTTGGTTCTGGTTTCCGTGGCAAGGATTACACCCCCCAGATCACCTTCACCTGCAATCACTAGGGTCGGTGTTGCTTGCAGCGTCTGGGTGTAGGCAGGGTTGGGGGGGGTGGGCTGGGCGGAGGAGGTGGCGCCCGTGGAGATGCTCTTGATCCGCTGACCGGATGCAACGGCGTCAAACACCGTCATCGAATAGCCAAACTCATACAACCCCGGCAGGAAATTGGTGCCCGGGACGGGGATGATCGAGATGCTGAAGTTGGGTGCGTTGTTGGTGAACGAGAAGAAAGCAGTGTCGAGGGCCGGGGACCCTGAAATGTTGAGGAAGCTGCTGTAGACCTTGTCACCGATGATGCAGGCGAAACCCTGCGAGAAGATCGTGGCACCGGTCTGACCGACACAGTCAACGGCCGGAGGAGCATTTCCGGTGAAGGGCGTGGCTTGTACCGGCGACCCGGAAAGCAGGGAGGCAGCCAGGCTTGCGCTGAGCGCAGCCCCAAGGCCTATAGGCGTTCTGAGCGAAAGCATGGTGGGTAGGAGGAAAGGAGTCGTACCGCCAAAATACTACCACCTCTCACCCGTTTCACAGAATCCGCTTCTCAGGGTTCGCAAACCCGCACAGGCACCGTGACGTTCTGGCCAGGATCCCCCTGTTCAGCACTTGCTTTTCGGCTGGGTTATTGGAAGGGGGCCTTCCCTGCCCCTCGGTTCGGAGCGTCCAGCGATGGCTCAGACGGCCCCCTGAAGCCTTCATAATTGGCCTTATAGGGGTTGTAGCTCAGCCGGATAGAGCGACGGTTTCCTAAACCGTAGGTCGTGGGTTCGAGTCCCGCCAGCCCCGTAGCCAGGCCCGAGCCGTCCTCGAAACGGTCTGGGCTGGCCTGGATTTCCTTGAGGAATTCTTAAGGTCATGGCTCCGCGTCCCCCGATCTCCTGCGGGCTGACCGTCTCCGCAGCCTTCCTTGCCGGTGCGGCCGTCGCCTCGGGAGTGGCCATCGCCCAGCAGCCCAACATGCAGAACGCCCTGGATTCGCTGCTCAGCGCCCAGTCGTCCCTGCAGATGGCTGCCCCCAACAAAGGGGGCCACCGCGATCGGGCGATCGGCCTGGTGAACCAGGTCATTGAGGAAGTGCGGCTTGGGATCGCCTTCGCCGCCAACTGAGCGGATCGTCCAGCCGTAACGTGCGCTACCACTGGTGCCCTTCCCCAATTGGGGCACTCCCGCTAGCGTTGTTCCAGTCGTCAGCAGTGGATGACCCAGCTACACGACCTGCGCCTGCGGTTGCTGGTTCAGCAGGAGAGTGAGGCCATCGCCCACGCTCACCCCGACGAACTCGATCTCTCGGTGGTGCAGGCCCGCTGCCTCTGCTGGCTGGCCCTGCTCGCCGATGCCCATGAGGAGCAGGCCAGCGATGCCGAGCGTCGCGGCGACGTGGAGCAGGCCATGGGCTGGTTCGCCGATTCCATGCGCCTGCGCGACGTGATTCAGGTGGTGAGCTCGATTGAAATTCCCCTGCCGCTGCTCAGTGAGGCGGGGGATCGGCCCGATCAGGGCCCCCTGGCGGCCTGACGGTGCCATGATGGTCGTTGAATGAAAGAAGGGACGCGGTGCCAGAAGAGCCCTGCCAATGTCCTGATTGCCAGCGGTTCTATCGGGAACACGACCGGTTGATCCGCGAAAATCCCAGCCTCCGCCAGCAGCAGGAGCTCAATTGGGCCGCCCTGCAGTCGTTTCGTACCCTGGCCGGCCGGGTGCTGGAGGAGCTTCAGAAGCAGCACGGCGACGGTGATGCTCCCCCCACCCCCGCAGCGCCCGATGCCGGGCTGCAGGAAGCTTCTGGCGAGGTTGTCCCCGAAAGCGATGCCATCCAGCAGGCCATGGCCGATCTGGAGAACATCAATGCTCACCTGTTCTCCATCGAGGCCCTCATGGAGCGCATCTTCGACGTGAGGGTGCCTGAGCCCGTGGAGCAGACCTTCCGGGAAGTGGCCGGTGAGCTGGCTCCCGATCCCCTCAACGCCGACCGGCTGCGCCTCAACCGGCTGCTGCACCAGACCCCCGACCTACCCGATCACCGGGGCGGCTGACCCGCCCCGGCCCGTCTCAGGCCCCCCTCAACGGGCCATCGTCATGGCGCCGCCGGCAGGCGGCGGCCCTTCGCCGGGGCCTCGTCGATCTCGCAGGTGATGGTCACGGGGAACTCCTCCGCCTGCCAGATCCGTTCGCAGTACTCCCGTATCGAGCGATCCGAGGAGAACAGGCCGCTGCGGGCGGTGTTCAGCAGGGACATCCGGTTCCAGCGGGGGCGATCGGCCCAGGCCTCGCTGACGGCCTGCTGGGCCTGCAGGTAGGACGCGAAGTCGGCCAGCACGAAGAAGGGGTCGTGGCCGGTGAGATTGTCCAGCAGGGGACGGAACAGCTCCTTGTCGCCGTTGCTGAAGTGGCCGCTTTCGATCAGGTGCAGCACCTCCGGCAGCTCCGGGGTGGAGGCGATCAACTCCCAGGGCCGGTAGCCCTCGTGTCGGAGGGCGGCGATGCCTTCGGTGGTGCGGCCGAAGAGGAAGAAGTTGTCGTCGCCCACCTGCTCGCGGATCTCGACGTTGGCGCCATCGAGGGTGCCGATGGTGAGGGCACCGTTCATCATGAATTTCATGTTGCCGGTGCCTGAGGCCTCGAGGCCGGCGGTGGAGATCTGCTCGGAGAGGTCGGCGGCGGGGTAGACGCGTTCGCCGAGCTTGACGTTGTAATCGGCCAGGAAGATGACGCGCAGGCGGCCGTCCATGTCGGGGTCGGCGTTGACGACATCGGCGATGCCGTTGATGAAGCGGATGATCAGCTTGGCCATGGCGTAGCCCGGGGCGGCCTTGC
>NZ_JAFKRH010000018.1 GCF_019038465.1 Synechococcus sp. CCY 0621
GGCCCAGTGGTCGGGGAACTCCTCGATGGGAATGCCGCGGGCATCGAGGCTGCGGATCATGTCCTGGAGGGAGCAGCTGACGAAGAAGTGCTGCTGCTTGAGGCGCAACTGGCGGCCCTTGGCGGTGCCGTCATTGGGGTAGAGCACCTTGCAGAGGGTCTCGGAGCCCACCTTCTCCTCCACGGCGCCGTAGTAGTCGCCGCTGTTGAAGGCGTAGAAGTCGAAGGATTCGGTGGCATCGGCCCGCCAGAGGCGCAGCCGGTCGCAGGTGTTCACCCGGTAGCCCAGCACTGGCACGTCGTGGGGGACGCCGATGGCGTGCTCGGCGGGGATCCAGCGCACGCGGTAGGCGCCGTTCGAGTCGCGGTAGCTCTCGGTGTGGCCGCCGAAGCCCACGAAACAGGCCTGGTCGGGGTGGGGGATCTCCCAGGGCCAGCCAGCCTTGAGCCACTTGTCGGTGATCTCCACCTGCCAACCGTCGCGGATGAGCTGGTCGAAGATGCCGAACTCGTAGCGGATGCCGTAGCCGGTGGCGGGGATCTCGAGGGAGGCGAGGGATTCGAGGAAGCAGGCGGCCAGCCGACCCAGTCCGCCGTTGCCCAGGCCCGGCTCCTCCTCCACGTCGAGGATCTCCTCGATGTCGTTGATGCCGAACTGCTTGAGGGCCTCGGCGGCCTCCTTCTGGATGCCGAGCATCAGCAGGTTGTTGCCGAGCTGGGGGCCGATCAGGAATTCGGCCGAGAGGTAGGCCACGATCCGCTTGGGGTTGGCGGCAATCGCTTCAATGCCCGCCAGGTAGCGGGTCATCAGCCGGTCGCGGACGGCGTAGCTGAGCGCCATGTAGAGGTCGTGGCGGCTGGCGCTGGGGGCGAGCTTGCCGAGCGTATAAAAGAGGTGTTCGGTCATGCCGTCGAACACGTCCGTCGCCGTCAGGCCGCTGCGATCGGGGTCCGCGAAACACCCGGGCGTGGGCAGGCTCAGGTTGCGGGGTTGTTGGTCGGTCATGGCGGTCGGCGCGCGGTGATCCCTCAGGCACAGGTCTGGCCGTGCGTCCCCAGACCGTAGCGGTGGTTGCCATTCCTCCCGCCTGGCCTGTTGGGAGATCAGCAACGGAACACGTGACCAACGCCGACGCCCCTAGCGTCCGTGCGGCATTGATTTCCTTCATGTTCGCCCCCAGCCTTCTGCTCGAGGTCGGCACCACCCAGATCGAGACGGTGGAAACGCTGCTGCAGGTGGGTCGCTACCTGGTCATCTTCCTGGCGGCCCGGGCCCTGGCGGAGCTGATGGTCCGCCTCAAGCTGCCCACGATCCTCGGCGAACTGGTGGCGGGCGTGCTGATCGGTGTCACCGGGCTGCACCTGATCCTGCCGCCGGCCGTCCACGCCGAGCTCAACCAGACCATGCTCGATCTGGTGGGTGGCTGCGCCGGCGTCAGCCCCGAGACGGTGGCCGAGATCTACTCCGAGAGCTTCCCCTCCCTGGAGGCCACCTCCAAGCTCGGTCTCTATGCCCTGCTGTTTCTCACGGGCCTGGAAAGCGAACTCGATGAACTGATGGCGGTGGGCAAGCAGGCCACCACCGTCGCCCTCACCGGCGTGGTGTTGCCCTTCGCCCTGGGCACGGCCGGTTTGTACCTCCTTTTCCACGTGCCGCTGTTCCCGGCGGTGTTCGCCGGCGCCTCGATGACCGCCACCAGCATCGGCATCACCGCCAGCGTCTTCGGCGAACTCAAGTTCCTCAAGACCCGGGAAGGCCAGACCGTGATCGGCGCCGCCGTGCTCGACGACATCTTCGGCATCGTGATCCTGGCGGTGGTGGTGGCCCTGGCCGGTGACGGGGTGCTAGCCGCCGGTCCGATCCTGCAGCTGGTGCTGGCGGCGGCGGTGTTCGTGGCCGTGGCCCTGTTCTTGAGCCGCACCGGCGCGCCGGTCTTCGACTGGATCCTCGATCGCCTCAAGGCCCCAGGGGAAGTGGTGGTGGCCGGTTTCGTGGTGCTGGGCCTGTGCTGCTTCGTCGCCGAGGCCATCGGCCTGGAGGCGGCCCTGGGGGCCTTCGCGGCCGGCCTGATCCTCAGTGCCTCCAAGCACACCAAGGCGATCCAGCAGTCGGTGAAGCCCCTGGTGGCCCTGTTCGCCACCGTGTTCTTCGTGCTGATCGGCAGCGCCCTCGACCTGTCGGTGATGAATCCCCTCAACCCCGACAACCGCGAAGGGCTGGTGGTGGCCCTGTTCCTGCTGACCGTCGCCATTGCCGGCAAAGTGGCCGCCGGCTGGAGCTACATCAGCAAGGAGAAGACCAACCGCCTGGTGGTGGGCCTGGGGATGATGCCCCGCGGGGAAGTCGGTCTGATCTTCCTGGGTCTGGGCAGCCAGGCCGGCATCCTCTCGGCGCCCCTGGAGGCGGCCATCCTGTTGATGGTGATCGGCACCACGTTCCTGGCGCCGTTGTTGCTGCGCTTGGCGCTCAACGGCGTTGAGGTCCCCACGGAGGCCCCCGCCGATGGGTCTGCAGATAGGCCCACCGAGCAGGCCGCCTGATCCCCTGTGCCGGTCCGGCCGGCTTCAGCGCTCTCGGTCGTCGGCTCTGCCGGCGGCCAGGCTGAGCGACAGTCCCCCCAGTACGGCGATCAAACCCAGGCTTCCGGCCCAGCCAGGCCCGAGGGCCCAGCTGAGCAGCAGTTCCACCACCAGGCCCACCGCCAGGGCCAGCAGCAGGCTGCCGCCCACCAGCACCAGTTGCTGCAGCCCCTCCTCCAGGGACGCCTCGGCCAGGGCCTGCTCCAGCCGGCCCAGCGGCACGCTCAGGGGCAGGTAAAGGGCCAGGGCCCACAGGGCCACCCCCGGCAGCAACGGGCTCAGGTCAGCGAGGGTGAAGGCGTCGGACATGGCGGCAGGCGCAGGGGGCGGGGCCGCACGCTGGCCGGGCTTCCTAGCATCGTCCTTCACCGCAACGCCCCTGCGTCCATGGCTTCGTCACCCGAAATCCCCTGGCAGTTCCTGGGCCATCGGGTGCACGCCATTCGCTCGGCTCCGGAGCAGCCCACCGGCCCGGCGATCCTGCTGGTGCATGGCTTTGGGGCCTCCACCGACCACTGGCGCTTCAACATTCCGGTGCTGGCCCGCACCCATGAGGTCCACGCCATCGATCTGCTCGGCTTCGGCCGCAGCGCCAAACCCGCTGGCCTCACCTACGGCGGCGCCCTCTGGCGCGACCAGCTCTGCGCCTATGTGGAGCAGCGGATCGGCCGGCCCACGGTGCTGGTGGGTAATTCCCTCGGCGGCTTTGCCGCCCTGGCCGCCGGCGCCGCCCTTGGTGATCAGGCTGCGGGCGTAGCGCTGCTGAACGCCGCCGGCCCCTTCAGCGACGAGCAGCAGCCACCCCAGGGGTGGGGGGCCATCGCCCGCCAGACGATCGGGTCGGCCCTGCTGCGTAGTCCGGTGCTGCAGCGCCTCCTGTTCGAGAATATGCGCCGCCCCGCCACGGTGCGCCGCACCCTCAATCAGGTCTACATCGACCGCACCAACGTCGATGACGCGCTGGTCGAGGCGATCCTGCGGCCCTCGCGGGACCCCGGCGCCTTCGGCGTCTTCCGCACCGTCTTCGACATCCCCCGCGGCCAGCCCCTCGACGAACTGTTCGCCGACCTCAGCGCCCCGCTGCTGCTGCTCTGGGGCATCCGCGACCCCTGGATCAACGCCGCCGGTCGCCGGGCCAGTTTCCAGCGGCATGCACCTGCCCGCACAACGGAAGTGGTGCTCGACGCCGGCCACTGCCCCCACGACGAGGTGCCCGACCAGGTCAACCGGGCCCTGCTGGACTGGCTGGCGGGGCTGGTGGAAAGCCCGGTTGCCGCGCTGACCGCCCACTGAACCCGGCGGCGGCCGCTGGTCGGTACATTTCCCTCCACACATGGGGGGCCGACTTGATCGCCGCCGTCACGGGCACCGGAACCGCCCCAGCGGCGAGCGGCAAAGCGCCTGGAGCGGGCGGAAAGGGGGGAGGTTTTACCTACCGGCCGGACATCGATGCACTGCGCGGGG
>NZ_JAFKRH010000019.1 GCF_019038465.1 Synechococcus sp. CCY 0621
GGCTGGTGGAGCAGCCGGTGCGCCGTTATCCGCTGAAGTGGTGGTGGGAGACGCTGCTGGCGGTGCTGGCGGTGGTGGGGTTGTGGCTCGGCATCGACGCCTTGCACCACCAGTTACGGGGCAAGTTGTTCCTGGGTGTGGATGCTGATCCTGTGCCGATCAGTGAGCGGGTCCATGCCCTCAATCCCCTGATCCCCGGCACCGGCATCACCAGCGATTGCACGGTCGCCAGTGGCAAGCCCTACAACGCCACCACCCGGCCGAATTTCGACAAGTGCAACCGGCCCGGCCTCCCCGGTGCCCGGGAGATTTTCCTGCTGGGCGATTCCCACGCCCAGCACCTGCTGCCGATGCTGGACGCCGTGACCGCCCGCACCGGCCAGCGCCTCACCTTCGCCGCTATGGGCGCCTGCCTGATCGATCCGAAGCTCACGGTCACCTGGCAGCGGGGCCGCTACGAATCCTGTCGCCAGTTCTCCGCCGGGGAGATGGATCGCTCCTTGCAGCGTCTCAAGCCCGGTGACATCGTCCTGGTGTCGGGCTTCCTGCACAACTACCTGGCCAGCAACGACATCGAGGGACGGGGCTACGGGGCCCCCACCTACCTGGGCGAGCGCCGCCTGCGCATCGCCGAGGTGCGCCGCGCCCATGTCGCCGGCCTGCGGGCCTACGCCGAGCGGCTGGCGGCCCGGGGCCTGCAGCTGGTGCTGGTGGTCGACAACCCGTCCCTGGCGAGGGAGCCGGTGGCTTGCCAGGATCCGGCCGGCAGCAGTTGCGCCGGCGATGCCGCCACCACGGCCCGGATGCGGGCGACCCTACGGACCCTGCTGGCTGAAGTGGCTGCAGGTTTGCCCAACGTGCATGTGTTTGACCCCACCCCCTACCTGGTCGGTCCCGATGGCCGGGTGGTCTACCGCCGGCCCGATGGCACGCCGCTCTACGCCGATTCCCATCACCTGAGCGTGTCGGGAAGCCGATCACTGGCAGCCCCGTTCGAACGGTTCCTGCAACAGCAGGGCCTCACCAGCCCGCGGCCCACCGCCTCCCCCTCCCCATGACCCTGCAACCCCCCACTGGGTCCTCCCCCCACTGGCGCTTCACCGATCCGGCCAGCGGCGATTCGCTCACGGTCGTCCCCGAGCGCGGCGGGCTGGTCACCGGCTGGTGCTGTGGCGGAGCTGAGATCCTCTACTTCGATGCGGAGCGCTTCGCAGACCCCGCCAAGTCGGTGCGGGGCGGTATCCCCGTGCTCTTCCCCATCTGCGGCAACCTGCCGGGTGATGTGCTCACCCTGCCCCAGGGGGCGTTCCCGCTGGCCCAGCATGGCTTCGCCCGCGACTTGCCCTGGACGATCGCCCTACGGGAGGACGGTGATGGGGTGCTATTGCAGCTCCGGGACGGCCCGGAGAGCCGCCCCCATTTCCCGTTCGCCTTCGCCCTGGAGCTGGAGCTGCGGCTGCAGTCCTCGGCCCTGGCGATCACGGCCCGGATCACCAACCGGGGAGAGGCCGGCACAGCGGCCCTTCCCTTCAGCCTTGGCCTGCACCCTTACATCGCCGTCGCCGATCTGGCCCGCGTGCGGCTCGAGGGCCTGCCGGAGAGTTGCATCGACCACCTCAGCATGGCTCCGGCCGCCACCGTGGATCAGCTGTCCCGGCTGGAGCAGGGGGTGGACTTCCTCTGCAGTGGCCAGGGCCCGGTGCGGCTGGTGGATCCAGCGGGGGGTCGGGTGGTGACGCTGCATCCCGCGGCGCCGATGGATCTGGTGGTGGTGTGGAGTGACCCGCCCCGGCCGATGCTCTGCCTGGAGCCCTGGAGCGGGCCGCGGGGAGCCCTGAGCACGGGGGAGCGGCGCCTGCTGGTGCCCGCCGGGGAGTCCCTGGAGCTGGGTTGCCGCTACAGCGTCGAAACGCTCTGAGCAACGCCGGGCAGCCGCCCCGGCGCCAGCTGCCCGGACGGATCGAAGCGGCGCTTGATCGCTTCGATCAGCGGCCGGGAGGGGGCATCCAGCCAAGCCGGCAGGCCGGCTCGTCGGGGCTGGCGCAGCACGGTGAGATGGCCGCCCAGCTCCGTGCAGAGGCTGCGCAGCGCCATCACCTGGCCTGAGGTCACAGCGGCCTGGTGGGGTCCCTCTGGGCCTGTCCAGGCCAGGCCGAGGCCGCTGCCGGCCGCCATGTCCACGGCCAGCCCGGCCAGGGCCGGGGCCTGCATCAGGGTCTCAAGCCGGTCGGGGCTGACGCCGAGCCGCAGCAGCCAGGCTGGAGCGGTGGCCGCCGTGCTGGGCGTGACGGCGCCTCCCCGGGCCAGGGCCAGCCAGGTCGCGGTGGTGCTGGCGTCCAGCACCCGGGCCTGCAGGCTGCTGCGCTCCTGCAAACAACGCACCTGCTCTTCCAGGGTGGACGCATCAACGCTGGCCAGGCCGATCAGCAGCAGGGGTTCCGGCGCCAGGCCGGCAGCGGCGGCCAGGCTGCCGTTCCACCAGTCGATCCGCTCCGGGCTGAGGCTGGAGCCCAGCAACCAGCGGCTGAGGCTGGCCAGATCCCCGGCCTCGCCCTGGAAGCAGACACTGCGGCGCAGGGGCGGCTGGGGCAGGGTGCGCAGGGTCAGTTCGGTGATCAGGCCCAGGGAGCCCCAGCTGCCGGTGAACAGCCGCATCAGGTCGTAACCGGCCACGTTCTTCACCACCTTGCCACCGGCCCTGGCGGTCACCCCATCGGCCCGCATCAGCTCAAGGCCGATCAACTGGTCCCGCACCCCCAGGTAACGCTGGCGGTAGCCGCCCGCCAGGCCCCTGGCCACCAGACCACCGATGCTGCCGGCGGCGGCGCCATCGGCGTCCCCCCAGGGGGCATCCACGGACAACCACTGCCCATGGTGCCCAAGGGTCTGCTGCACCTCCACCAGTGGTGTGCCGGCGGCCACGGTGATGGTGAAGTCGCCGGGGTTGAACTCCCGCACCCCTCGCAGGGCGGCGCAGCTGAGCACCGTGCAGGAAGCCTGGACGGGCGGACCCCAGTCGAGGCGGCTGCCCAGGCCCGCCGGCAGCCAGGCCGAACCCTGCCGGTGCAGGTCGCGCACCAGCTCCTGCAGCTCACTGGGCTCAGGTCGCATCACGGCACGATGGTGCCATGGCGCAGGCGACCGTCGATTCCGGGCCCGATCTCAAGATCGTCGTCATCGACGACGACCCCACCGGCTCCCAGACCGTGCACGGCTGTCCGCTGCTGCTGCGCTGGGACGCCGAGACCCTGGCCGCCGGCCTGGCCCACCCGTCGCCGCTGCTGTTCCTCCTGGCCAACACCCGGGCCCTGGCGCCGGCGGCGGCGGCCGAGCGGGTGCGCAAGATCTGCCGCGCCCTGCGGCCCGCCCTGGAGAAGGCGGTGGCCTGCGGCCGCATCGCTGGCTGGCTGGTGGTGAGCCGGGGCGATTCCACCCTGCGGGGCCACTTCCCGCTGGAGGTGGACGTGATCAACGAGGAGCTGGGCCCCTTCGATGCCACCCTGCTGGTGCCGGCCTTCCTGGAGGGGGGGCGCATCACCGTGGATGGGGTGCATCGGCTCCACGGCCAGCCTGTGCATGAGAGCCCGTTCGCCCAGGACGGACTGTTTGCCTACACCACCAGCCATCTGCCGGACTGGGTGGAGGAGAAAAGTGGTGGCCGCATCCCGGCCACCGCCGTGGACCGCATCGGCTGGCGGGAGCTGGACGTGGGTGGCGTCCCCCTGCTGCGCCACCTGGCACGCCTGGAGGGCAATGGGTGCGTCGCGGTGGATGGGGCCTCCGCCCCGCAGCTGGCGACCCTGGCCGCTGCGGTGCGCACCCTGGTGGCCTCCGGCGACGCCACGCTCGATGCAAGGCCTCGCCGCTTCCTGTTCCAGAGCGCCGCCAGCCTGATCCAGGCCCTGGCGGGCTTGCCCCCCCAGCCACTGGCGGCGGCGGCCCTGGCGGCCCTGCGCCGCCGCCGCGGTGAGCGGCCCCTGCCGGGGCTGGTGCTGGTGGGCTCCCATGTGCCCCTGGCCGACCGCCAGCTGGAGCACTTACTGGCGGAACCCGGTTGCGTCGGGGTGGAACTGGAGGTGGCCAAGGTCCAGCGGTTGCTGGAGGGTCCAGAGCCCGTGCGGTTGCTGGCTTCGTTGGAGCTGGCCTGGGGGCAGCGGCTGGCGGACGTGCTGGCCGGCGGCCACACGCCGGTGCTGTTCACCAGCCGTGGCGAGGCCCGCTGTCGCCACGGCCAGGAGCGCCGGGTGCTGGGCCTGGCCCTGGCGGGGGTGATGGCGCGGCTGGCGGCGGCCGTCGCCCCTGATCTGGGCTATCTGATCAGCAAGGGGGGGATCACCACCCACACCCTGCTGGCCGATGGGCTGGCCCTGGAGCAGGTGGAGCTCCAGGGCCAGCTGCTGCCAGGACTCTCCCTGGTGCTGGCCGCCCCAGACACCGATCAGGAGCCCCTGCCCGTGCTCACCTTCCCCGGCAACCTGGGCGATGACGGCACCCTGCGGCAGGCGTGGCGATGGATGGAGACTCAGGCCGGGCCGCCGTAGCTGCGATCCAGCAGTTCGATCGGATGGAGCACCGGCAGCGGCCGCCCCTGCCCCTCCATGGCCTGGCGGATCTGGAGCGTGCAGCCGATGTTGGCGCTCACCGCCAGTTCGGCGCCGGTGCCGCTCAGATCCGCGGCCTTGATCCGGCCCAGCTCGGCGGCTTCCTCCGGCTGGACGAGGTTGTAGATGCCGGCGCTGCCGCAGCAGACGCCGGCTTCGGTGGCTTCGCGGATCCGCACATGGGGGATCCGGCCCAGCAGGCGACGGGGCTGGGCCGCCAGGCCTTGGCCGTGCAACTGGTGGCAGGCATCGTGGTAGGCCAACTCCAGGGGGTGCTCCGCACTGGCGGCCGTGCCGTCGTTGTGCTGGAGCGGCCGCAACGCCGCCTGGAAGCTGTCGCTGAGCCCGACCTCATCGAGGAATTCCTGGATGTCGGCCACCGTGCCCAGCAGGGGATGGCGGCTGCCGAGGATCTCCCCGTAGGACTTCATGGTGTGGCCGCAGCCCGAGGCCGCCACCAGCAGGGCATCGAGGGGTTCGGGCCCCGCCGCCCGTCCCGGGCCGATCACCGCCTCGAAGCTGGCCACCAGGGCGGTCGCCAGCGCCCGGGTCTGGGGCAGTTCCCCCTGGTGGTGGGTCATGGCGCCGCAGCAGCCCTGGTCGGGGGGGATCACCACCTCAATGCCATTGGCGGCCAGCACCCGGATGGCGGCGGCGTTCACCCCTGGCTCAAAGACGCGCTGGACACAGCCGAGCACCAGCCCGACCCGGCGCCGGCGGGGCCCCTGGGCCGGCACCAGCACGGGCCAGTCGTCGCGGAAGGACTGCATCGGCAGTGGCGGCAGGAGCTTCTCCATCGCCGCGACCTGGGGCCCGAACAGCCGGGTGAGGCCGCTGCGGCGTGCCAGGGCCTGCAGGGGTGTGCCGGCGTAGGCCCGCAGGGGTGCCAGCAGGGCCCGCAGCCGCTGGGGGTAGGGGAGCAGGGCGAAGATCAGCCGCCGGAACGCCCGCTGCGCGGGGCTGCGCAGCTCGGGCGCGTTCAGCTGCGGCCGCATGGTCTCGATCAACTGGTCGTAGCGCACGCCCGCCGGGCAGGCGGTGACGCAGGCGAAGCAGCCCAGGCAGCTGTCGAAATGCTTCGCCACCGTGGCATCCAGCACCAGCTCCCCGGCGTCGATCGCCTTTAGGGCATGGATCCGTCCCCGGGGGGAGTCCATTTCGGTGGCCAGCACCCGGTAGCTGGCGCAGGTGGGCAGGCAGAAGCCGCAGTGGACGCACGGGTCGGCGGCGATGAACGGAAGGCTCATGCGATCCATTGTGGGCGCTCGCTCAGGCCCTTTGGCCCTGTCCCCTCACCCCCCGAAGTGGCGCACCACCGCTTCGGCGAAGCCCGAGCAGCTCACGGACTCGGCTCGGGGCTCCATCAGCCGGGCCAGGTCGTAGGTGACCTCCTTGTTGGCGATGGCGGCGCTGATCCCCTGGGTGATCAGATCGGCGGCTTCCTGCCAGCCCATGTACTCGAGCATCATCACGCCGGAGAGGATCACCGATCCCGGGTTGATGCGGTCGAGGCCGGCATGTTTGGGAGCGGTGCCGTGGGTGGCCTCGAAGATCGCCGCGTTATCCCCGATGTTGGCTCCCGGCGCCATGCCCAGACCGCCCACCACCGCGGCGGCCGCATCGGAGATGTAGTCGCCGTTGAGGTTGAGGGTGCAGAGCACCGAATACTCCTGGGGCCGGGTCTGGATCTGCTGGAAGATGCTGTCGGCGATGCGGTCGTCGACCATCACCATCGACTTCCATTGGCCGCCGCCGTGGCTGCTGCCGATGGCGTCGAGCACGCCCTTCACCTCCGCGTCCACGGCCGCCTTCTTCTCGGGGGTGAGGCTGTCGTAACCGGGCTCGATCAGCCGGGCGTTGTCCTCGATGCTGAGGCCCGGCTTCTCCTCCAGGTTCCCCAGGATCCAGCTCTCCCGTTCGGTGATGCACTGGTCACGGAATTCCGTGGTGGCCACCTCGTAGCCCCAGTCGCGGAAGGCCCCTTCGGTGAACTTCATGATGTTGCCCTTGTGCACCAGGGTCACGTGGCGCTTGGCGCCCTCCAGGCCCAGGGCGTGCCGGATGGCCTTGCGCACGTGGCGCTGGGTGCCGGCCTTGCTCACTGGCTTGATGCCGATGCCGGCCCCCTCGGGGATGCGGCGCTTGCCCAGCTTGCCGTTGGCGGGGATCACCGTGTCGTTGAGGTGGGCGATCAGCTCGATGCAGACAGGATCGCTGGCCTCCCATTCGATCCCCATGTAGATGTCTTCGGTGTTCTCCCGATAGACCACCACGTCCAGGTCCTGGGGCCGCTTGTGGGGGCTGGGGGTGCCGTCGTAGTAGCGGCAGGGCCGCACGCAGCAGTACAGATCGAAGATCTGGCGCAGGGCCACGTTGAGGGAGCGGATGCCGCCGCCGATCGGGGTGGTGAGGGGGCCCTTGATCGCCACCCCGAACTCCTCGATCGCCGTCAGGGTGTCCTGGGGGAGGTACTGGTAGGTGCCATACAGCTCGCAGGCCTCATCGCCGGCATAGACCTTGAACCACTCGATGCGGCGTTCACCGCCGTAGGCCTTGGCCACAGCCGCGTCCAGCACCCGCTGGGTGGCCGGCCAGATGTCCACGCCGGTGCCATCGCCGCGGATGAAGGGAATGATCGGGTCGTTGGGAACGATCGGCTGGCCGCCCTCAAACCGGATCGCCGTGCCGTTGGCCGGGACGGTGAGCTTCTCGTATGTGGCCATTGAGTCGGCACGGAACGCACCGTTGAGCCTAGGTTTCGGACACATTGGCTTTCTGCTCAGGGGAAACGGCATGAATGCGGCCGACCAGGCCCGATCGGTGGAACTGGCTGCCGCCATCGCCGCGGTGGTGGGTCATTTCCGGCTGCATTTCCCCGCCGCCCGGGCCAATCTCACCCCCTGGCGCGACGATCCCCTCACCCGTGCCTTCGATGAGCGGGAAACCCTTGATCTCTCGCTCCACTTCCCCGGCTGGAGTCCCCGCCTGCAGTGCCGCTCCCTGCTCGTGCAGCTGCGGCTGGAGCGGGCTCCAGCCGGATCAGGCGAACGGCCGCGGCTGCTGGGCGTGCTGATCCGGGGCCTCACCTATGAATCGGAGCGTTGGCGCCTGGCCACGGTCGGAGACTGGCAGCCTTCGGGGTCCCATCTCCCTTCGGTGGAGGTGGTGTCCTCGCTCCAGCAGATCTGCCGTGAGCTGTTCGATCTCTTCGGTGATGTGGCGGACCGAGGGACGCGGGCCGCGTAATCCTTCGCAACCTTGCCGCCTCGCCCGGAAGGCCCCACCTACTTTGGATCCTCTGCCCGCGCAGCCTTTCGATCCCATGCCCGTCGCCCTTGCTTCCCAACTCCGTGAGGGAACGAAGAAAGCCCACACGATGGCCGAGAACACCGGTTTCGTGAGCTGTTTCCTCAAGGGAGTCGTCGACAAGGCCAGCTACCGCACCCTGGTGGCCGACCTGTGGTTCGTCTACAGCGCCATGGAAGAGGAGATCGGCAAGCTGGTCGACCACCCGGTCGTCGGTCCGATCGCCTCACCGGCCCTGAATCGCCGCGAGTCCCTCGAGGCCGATCTCACCTTCTACTTCGGTGGCGACTGGCGCCAGCAGATCCGCGCCACCCCCGGGGCGCAGGAGTACGTGGCCCGCCTTCACCAGGTGGCGCGGGAGTGCCCCGAGCTGCTGGTCGGCCACCACTACACCCGCTACATCGGCGACCTCTCCGGCGGCCAGATCCTCAAGAACATCGCCCAGAAGGCGATGAATCTGGGTGAGCACGATGGCCTGCGCTTTTACGAATTCGACGCCATCGATGACGAGAAGGCCTTCAAAGCCACCTACCGGATCACCCTCGACAGCCTGCCCATCGATCAGGCCATGGCCGACCGGATCGTGGCCGAGGCCAACGAGGCCTTCCACTGCAACATGAAGATGTTCCAGGAGCTGGAGGGCAATCTGGTGGCCGCGATCGGCAAGGTGCTGTTCGGCTTCCTCACCCGCCGTTCCCGCACCGGCAGCACCGAGGCCGTGCCCGCCTAGGTTTCCCAGGCCTTCGGCGGCCGCCGCCACCCCGATCCGCGTGCGCCCGATCCGTTTCCTGCTCCCCGGCACCACCGGCCGCTTCCGTTGTGGCGGTTTGCTGGTGGAGCTGCAGACGGCCCGGCTGACGGCCCAGCTGGCGCCCACCGAGGTGGTCACCTACCGGCAGCGGGAGGCCGACCACCCGTTCCTGGATGATCTGCTGGCCCGGGAGCAGGCGCCCGGCGAGGCCCTCTGGATCGTCAGCTGGGGGTTCGATGTGCCCCGTCTGCTGCGTCGCCTGCGGGGCAGGCCGGTGGCCTATCACGCCCACAGCAGCGGCTACGGGTTCTCTCTGCCCCCCGGCGTACCGGTGTTGGCCGTCAGCCGCAACACCCTCGGCTACTGGGGCGACCGGGCTCCCCGCAACCCCCTGTTCCTGGTGCCGAACGCGCTGCAGCCCCAGTGGCTGGAGCGGGGCAACCGGGCGGCGCCCGTGGGCTGCGGCCGGCCCATCGATGTCCTGGTGCAGCAGCGCAAGAGCAGCCACTACCTCCTGGCGCAGCTGGTGCCGGCCCTGCGCCGGCGCGGGTTGCGGGTGGAGGTCCAGAGCGGCTGGGTGGACGATCTGGTGGATCTGTTCAACAGCGCGGCCGTCGTCCTCTACGACTCCGCCGACTACTGGCGCGGTCGGGGGGTGAGCGAGGGTTTCGGCCTGCCGCCCCTGGAGGCGATGGCCTGCGGCTGTGTGGTGTTCAGCAGCCTCAACCATGCCCTGGCCGACAGCCTCGATCCGGGGGTGGTGGGTCACCAGATCGGCTGCGGCAGCCTGGAGCACGATCTGGAGAGGATCCAGGCGGCGGTGGCCGACCCTCAGGCCTGGCTGCCGCCGCCGGCCCGGCTCGCCAGCCTGCTGGAGGCCTGCAGCGAGCCGCTGCTCCAGGAACGCTGGCATTCGGCCCTGGAGGCCATCGACGCCCACTGGAGCCACCTGCTGCTGGAGGGGGCCTCGCCGCTGCGTTCGCCCCCCCTGCTGGCTCTGCGGATCGACCAGTGGCGGCGACGGTTTTGGACCTTGTGGCGATCACTGAATTGACTGGCTGGCGTCGGGGCGGGCTTTCTGGCGGCACGGGTACGCTTTCCGCAAAAGTCTGACCAGATGTTTCGCAAAAGCCAAACCTTCAGGAGTTTGGTGCGACTTCTGGCCCAGTTGCCGGCGCACCGCAAGCGCGCGCTGATCCGTCTGATCCCCCTGGCGATCCTTGCCGGTATCGCCGATCTGGTGGTGGTGGCCCTGGTGGCCCGTCTGTTCACGGTGGTCGTCGGCGGGGAAAATCGTCCTTCGATCCCCTGGGAAGGCCTGGTTCCGGAAGATCCACGCGTCAAGGTGGTGGTCCTGGTGGTGGCCTTTGTGGCGGCTGCCTGGTTCTCCTCACTTTCGAAGCTTCTGCTGCGGGCCTTCCAGTTGCGGCTCAAGGCATCAATCTGGCGCGACCTGTCTGACATGGCTCAGCGCAAGTTGATTGCCCAGCCCTATGTCTATTTTCTGGGTGAATCGAAGTCAGATATCTCCGCCAAGGTGCTGATCAATGTGTCGCGTGTTGCGGACATTGTCGTGTTGCCGCTGTTGCAGTTGGCCAGTGGGGTGTTCGTGATCGCCCTGCTCTCCGCCGGCATGCTGATCGTCGGCAAGTTGCTAGCCGTTGTGTTGATCGTGGGTCTGCTGGCTGGTTACCTGCTGATCTCCACCGCTATTACCCCTTTCCTGCGTTTTGCAGCCCGGCAGAGGATCCTGCTGGAGGTCCGCACGAACACGATACTTTCTGAGTCGATGCGCACCATCCTGGATGTGCAGCTCACCGGCTCGGAGCCCTATTTCGAGCGCCACTACCAGGAGGCAGGTCGCGAAACCATCCCGTTCATCTGGAAGGCTGACGTCCTGCCTGAGACCCCCCGCGCTCTGATCGAACCCCTCGGGATCACGATGATCTTCGCGGCAGGCATGTTGCCCCTGCTGTCCAATCCGGATCCCGGTGCGCTGCTGAAGATCATTCCGTTCCTGGCCACCGTGGCGGTCACGTCGCTGAAACTGACGCCACCCCTTCAAGATAGTTTCAGGGCCATCACTTCCCTGCGTGCGGGCCTGCCTGACCTGGAGGAGACCCTGAAGTTGATTGAGTTGCCGGAAAGCCGGCTCACCATCCGCTCCGAGGGGGTCCCCTCCCCGGATGGGGTGATGCCGAAGCGAGCGATCCGCCTCAGTAATGTCAGTTACCGCTATCCCGGCTCCGACGTCAATGTCCTCCATGACATTTCGATGTCGATCCCGGTGGGTTCCCGCGTGGCCTTCGTCGGTGCCACCGGCAGCGGCAAGACAACAACGGCCAACCAGCTGCTCTGTCTGTTGCGACCCAGCTCCGGCAGTCTCAAGCTGGATGGCATTGAAGTGGTGGATTCCGACGTGCCGGCTTGGCAGGCGAACTGCGCCTATGTGCCCCAGGCGATCAATCTCTTGAATGGCAATATCATCGAGAACATCGCCTTTGCCGAGGAGGTCGATGAGGTCGATCAGATGCGGGTCTGGGAGGCCCTCCAGGCCGCCCAGCTGGCCGATATCGTCGCCGAACTTCCCCTGGGCCTGTTCACACCGATCGGCGATAACGGCATCCGGCTGTCCGGGGGGCAGCGGCAACGATTGGCCCTGGCACGCGCTTTTTACCGCAATTCCAAGTTCCTGGTGTTGGATGAAGCCACCAGTGCGCTCGACAACCGCACCGAATCCGAGGTGATGGATGCCATTGAGGTGATTGGACGTCGCTGTACCTTGGTGGTAATTGCCCATCGGCTCTCCACCGTGATGCGCTCTGATTGCATCTTTGAATTCGAAGGCGGTCGGATCAAGGCTTCCGGCACCTTCGACCAACTGCGGCAACGCTCCGATACCTTCAACGATCTGGCCTCTTTTGAGCGGCGGCTGTCCAGTCCGCTTGGCTGAACGTTATGGCCTTCATTGGATGGCTGTTGACCAAGCATTTAGGAATCAATGACGATCGTTAGTTCTACGGATTGCTCTTGCATCTGATGAGGTCAGCACGTTGATCAGGTGCGGCTGCTAACGTCAAAAATGAAACCTCTGCGCCGGAGCCTGTGAGTTTTCTGGCCGGTCTGAACGAGGCCCAGCGGCGGGCGGTCGATCACCACACCGGCCCGCTGCTGGTGGTGGCCGGGGCCGGCAGCGGCAAGACCCGGGCCCTGACCCACCGCATCGCCCATCTGATCGGGCACCACGGCGTCGATCCGGCCCAGGTGCTGGCGGTCACCTTCACCAACAAGGCCGCCCGGGAGATGAAGGAGCGCCTGGAGGTGCTGCTGGCCCAGCGGCTGGCCCAGAGCCAGTTCGGCCAGCCCTGGAGCACCCTGCCGGCCCGGGAGCAGAAGCAGCTGCGCAGCCGCATCTACCGGGAGGTGATCAAGGACCTCTGGATCGGCACCTTCCATGCCCTGTTCGCCCGGCTGCTCCGCTTCGACATCGACAAGTTCCGCGACCCCGAAGGACTCACCTGGACGCGTCAGTTCTCCATCTACGACGAGAGCGACGCCCAGAGCCTGGTCAAGGAGATCGTCACCCAGGAGATGCAGCTCGATCCCAAGCGCTTCGAGCCGAAGAAGGTGCGCTGGGCGATCAGCAGCGCCAAGAACCAGGGCTGGCTGCCGGAGCGGCTCGAGGAGGAGCACCCCGGCCCCCGCGGCAAGCACGAGGCCGAGGCCTACCGCCGCTACCGGCGCGCCCTGGCCGCCAACAACGCCCTTGATTTCGACGACCTGCTGCTGATGCCGGTGCAGCTGCTGCAGCAGAACGAGCAGATCCGCCACTACTGGCACCGCCGCTTCCGCCACGTGCTGGTGGACGAATACCAGGACACCAACCGCACCCAGTACGACCTGATCAAGCTGCTGGTGGCCAACGGCCATCCCCCCGAGCACTTCGACGACTGGGAGGGCCGCTCCGTGTTCGTGGTGGGCGACGCCGACCAGAGCATCTACAGCTTCCGGGCCGCCGACTTCACGATCCTGATGGGGTTCCAGAAGGAGTTCGGCGACGGCTCCCTCGACGGGGACACCGGCACGATGGTGAAGCTGGAGGAGAACTACCGCTCCACCGCCACGATCCTGGAGGCGGCCAACGCCCTGATCGCCAACAACAGCGAGCGCATCGACAAGGTGCTGCGCCCCACCCGCGGCGAGGGGGAGCCCATCAGCCTCACCCGCTGCGACGACGAGATCGCCGAGGCCGAGGCGGTGGTGCACCGGATGCGGATGCTGGAGGCGGCCCACCCCGAGCTGCGCTGGGGCGACATGGCTGTGCTCTATCGCACCAACGCCCAGTCCCGCGCCATGGAGGAGTCGCTGGTGCGCTGGGGTCTGCCCTACATCGTGGTCGGGGGCCTGCGCTTCTATGACCGGCGAGAGATCAAGGACGTGCTGGCCTACCTGCGCCTGCTGGTCAACCCAGCCGACACCGTCAGCCTGCTGCGGGTGCTGAACGTGCCCCGGCGGGGCATCGGCAAGACCACCATCGAGCGGCTCACCGATGCGGCCAACCAGCTGGGGCTGCCCCTGTGGGAGGTGGTGAGCGATCCGGAGGCCGTGCGCTCCCTCGCCGGCCGTTCCGCCCGGGGGGTGCTGCAGTTCCAGGAACTGATCTCCGACCTGAGCCGTCGCCTTCAGGACGCTCCCCCCTCCGAGCTGGTGCAGCGGGTGATGGAGCAGAGCGGCTACCTGGCCGAGCTGCTGGCCGAAGCCACCGATGAATCGGAGGAGCGGCGCCGCAACCTGCAGGAACTGGTCAATGCGGCTCTCCAGTACCAGGAGGAGAACGAGGAGGGCTCCCTGGAGGGGTTCCTGGCCTCCGCCGCCCTGGCCAGCGATGCCGACAGCAAGGACACCGAGGCCGACCGGGTCACGCTGATGACCCTGCATGCCAGCAAGGGGCTCGAGTTTCCGGTGGTCTTTCTGGTGGGGCTCGAGCAGGGCCTGTTCCCCAGCTACCGCTCCCTGGAGGACCCCGCCGCCCTCGAGGAGGAGCGTCGCCTTTGCTATGTGGGCATCACCCGCGCCAAGGAACGGCTGTTCCTCTCCCATGCCAGCGAACGGCGGCTCTGGGGCGGCATGCGGGAGCCGGCGGTGCCCTCGGTGTTCCTCTCCGAATTGCCCGAAGCACTGCTGCAGGGCGACATCCCCCGCAGCGGCGGCGCGGCCCTGCGGCGGGAGCAGCGGCTGGAGCGCCTCACCCGGGTCGACCGCGACGACAGCCAACGGGTCGCGGCCGGCGGGCCGGCCGGGGATCCTGCCAATGCGGTGCGGCGCCGCAGCGCGGCCCGCGCCTGGGCGGTGGGAGATCGGGTGCGGCACAGCAGCTTCGGCGAAGGCCATGTCACCCACCTGTTCGGCAGCGGTGAGAAGACCTCCATCGCCGTGAAGTTCGAAGGCATGGGCCCGAAGATCCTCGATCCGCGCCTGGCCCCCATCGAACCGGCATGACCCTGCCGCTGGTCACCGCCGTGGTGCCCACCCGCAACCGCCGCGAGACCACCCTGCGCTTCCTGGAGCGCATGGCCGCCCAGACCTACCGGGCCCTGCGCCTCGTGGTGGTGGATGCCAACTCCAGCGACGGCACCGTGGCGGTGATCCGTCAGCACCATCCGCAGGTGACGGTGGTGGCGGCCGGCGATCGGGATTTCTGGGCCGGTGCCACCAACCGGGGCGTCCGCCGGGCCCTGGCGGCCGGCACCGACTACGTCCTCACCATCAACGACGACGCGGTGGTGCCTGAGGATTATGTGGAGCGGATGGTGGCCCTGGCCCAGCGCCACGGCTGCGGGATCCTGGGCAGCCGCATCGATCTGCTGGCGGAGCCCGGGCGGATCTGGGCCCTGGGCACCCGCACCGACTGGGGCACGGATCGCTTCCTGCGCCTGTCCCATCACGGCGAGCTGGCCAGCCAGCTGGATCCGGCGATGGCGGCCGCCGAGGTGCTCGTGGCCGAGGCGATGCCGGGCAACGGGGTGCTGATCCGCCAGGAGGTCTTCCGCCGTGTGGGCCTGTATGACGCCTTCTGGCTTCCCCACTACCACGCCGATTCCGAGTGGGTGATGCGGGCGGTCCGTCGTGGCATTGACGCCAAGGTGACCCCGGCCATCGTGGTTCTCAACGACTTTGGCGAGGAGCAGAAGCGCTTACCCCTGGGCAGCCTGCGGGGCCTGATGTTCACCTTCTTCCATCCCAAGTCCCACCTCTATCTGCCGGCGGTGGCGGCGATTCTCTGGCGCTACTGCCCCCCCGCCCAGCGTTGGCCCACCCTGCGGGCCCTCGGCGGGCGTTTCCTCAGGATGAAACGGTGAAGGAGGTGCGGGGATGGAACAGGCCGGGGCGCCGCCGTAGCCGTCGCCAGCACCAGCGCAGATAATCCCCTACTCCCCACCAACGGCCCTGGGCACGGGCCGGGTCGGAGAGGCAGAAACTCACGGGCCGAAGCGCGTAGTAGAGCAGGTTCAGTCCCAGAGCCAGCGGCGTGGCGTGGCGGTGCAGGAAGTACAGCTTGCTGAAGGTGGCGTGCTGGTACTTGGCCCGTGGGGCCCGCTGAGTGATCGCCGAGACCTGATGCTCCACCAGCACGGCCTGGGTGACCCTCAGCCGATAGCCCAGCCGGTGGTGGCGCTCGGAGATGTCGGCGTCCTCGTAATCGAGAAAGTACTGGGGGTCGAATGCGGGGCAGTCCTGGAAGATCCCCAGGCGGAAAAGCATGCTGCAGCCGGAGATCCAGCGGGTGGGCCAGGTGCGGACCGGGGTGGGGCGGCAGTCATCGCCCGGGAAGCGATGGCCCAGCTGGCCGCTCCAGCGGTTGAAGCTGCCGTGGCTGAACCAGACGTCGCCCTGGGGGTCCCGAATCCGGGTGCCGAGCATGGCAATCTCGGTGTCGTCACGCAGGCACTGCCTCACATAGGCGATCGCGCCGGTATCGAGGCGGGCATCGGGATTGATCAGCCAGGCCAAGGCCCGACGGTCGGTCTGCCACACATGGCGGAGGCCCAGATTGCAGCCGCTGCCGAAGCCGAGGTTGGCGCCCGCTTCAATCAGCTGCACTGGCAGCGGTAGGGAGGCGGCCTCGAGCCATTGGCGCAGGCTTTGATCGGCAGGGGAGTTATTGACGATGATGAACCTCAGGGAGTCGCATTCCTCCCCGCTGGCCATGGTGTCCTCAACCAGGCCGCGAATCAACCCTCCACAGTGATAATTCACTGTGATGAAGTAGATGGTGGAGGCGCTGTCCGGTGAGCTCACCATCAACTGGTCTTCATGGCCCCGCGATGCAGGCCGTCATCATTCATAGGTGGAGGGATAGATGAAGGTGCCTGTGATCCCCTTGACGGCGGCTTCACGCAGCCGGTTGTCATAGCTGAGGGGTACGCCTCGGCTGTACATGAGATTCCTGAACTCATCAACCAGACTCCCGACCTGAGCGCTTTCCCCGTCTCCAAGGGACTGGCGGACCACTTCGCGGAACAGGCTGATGGCCTGGGCCATGGTGTAACTGCCGGCAGTGCAGAGATCATGCTTCACGAATGGGCAGTGAAGATAGACCGGGTAGAGGAAAGCGGCGAGGTGGCTCGGGTTCCCGTTTTCGATCAGGTCGGCGACGCTGTAAAGCTGAGCTCCTGTGAGTTTCTCGTGATGATCACTGAGCAGCATCAGTTGCTGCAGGGAATAGCCGATCTTGCGTCGCTGGGAGGTGCGCGCCGGGGAAGGCATGAGCCTGAGGACTTCTTCGGCGGGCACACCACCTTCGTCGCGAAAGTAGTTCTCGAGCGCTTCCTGGAGCTTATCGCTCGTGTAGAGGGTTTCAACGGCGGAAAAGCGCCGATAAACAGTTTGGGAGAGTGCAATCTCTCCATTGTAGATGCAATGGCCGCGGTGGGAGAGGGGCCTGTATTCCTTCCAGAACTGCAGAAACCATCTGGAGCGGAAAATCTCTGGCTTGAGAACCTGAAAATAGGATTGGTAGTGGGTCTGGATCTGATGGCTGATGTGGCTGAACAATGCCTGTTTCCCTGAGCTGGCGAAGGCATTCAGAGAAGAAACGAGAGCCTGAGCGTTGCGGCCCGGGATGAACTGCATCGAGTCATTGGCAATGCAGAGCAACTGGCAGCGCTCCAGATGACCTTCGCCATGAAGCAGTAGCACCCCATCCCGGAAGCCACCGAAATCACGGCCGATGTTGCGCCGATCAAACACGCGCCAGCACAGATCATCCAGGAGGGCGACATCCTCAGGGTCGGTGTGATCGTTGTTGATGTAAACAACCGCAAAGCCCGCCGCTTTGAGCGTCTCGATGTAAGCCCTGTTGGAGTTCGTCAGCCTTCTGGCGTAGGCAATGAACAGAGCGATTCTCTCCGGGGTGCCGCTGGATGGGCCGGAGCTTCCAGCGCTCCGCGCGTCGGTTTGACGACCGATGGGCTGGAGGCGCTTTTGGGGGGTGCTTCGCACGCCATCCGGACCGATCCAATAATCGATCTGGGCCTGAAGATAGTTGCCAAGGATGAAGGTCTTGATCTTGATCTTCTTCCACAGACCCAGGGGGGCCTTGAGGACCTTCTTGAAGCTGTCAGTCATTCGATGCGACCCTTGCGGCGTGGGCCTGATTCCCCAGGCTCCGGCTCAGGTGGTGGGCATCAATCATTGAGCATCAGGGCTGCAAGGTCAGAGCTGCAAAATCAGTGCTGCAAGGTCAGCATGATTCCCCTATCGCCATCAGGCGCGATGCCGATCGGCCGAGTGTACCGTGCGCCTTCTGGACACCGTTCCATGGGCCTGCCGCGATGACGGTCTGCGTGATCGACCCCCAGGATCTCAGCCTGCCTCCCCGTCTGCTGGCCGCGTTCCATCGGTCGAGCGACTGCGCGGTGCTGGCGGTTGTGGGTGGCGCCGTGCGGGATCTGATGCTGCATCGGGTGCACCTCGATCCCCTCCGGGGCCTTCCCGACCTCGACCTTGTGGTGGAGCTCGCTCCGCAGGCTGACGTGGCTGATCCGCAGCCCGCGGCCCATCGTCTGGCCGAGACGCTGCTGCGGGAGGCCCCTGCCGCGGCGGTGGGCTACTGCCAGTTCCATCCCGCCTTCGGCACCGTCGAACTGGAGCTCGACGGGATCCGGCTGGATCTGGCCTCGGCCCGCAGCGAGATCTACCCGGCTCCTGGGGAGAACCCCGTCGTCTCCTACGGCTCCCTGGAGGATGATCTCGCCCGCAGGGACTTCAGCATCAATGCCATGGCCTTGGTGTTCGCTGTCCCCGGGCCGGGCTTGCGCCTGCTGGATCCCCACGGTGGTGGCGGCGATCTGGCCCGGCGGCAGTTGCGTCTTCTGCATGACCGAAGCCTGGAAGACGACCCCACCCGGATCGTGCGGGCCGCCCGCTACGCCGCCCGGCTGGGGTTCACCCTGGCGCCTGCCAGCCTGGATCAGCTGCACTCCACCCTGGCCCGCTGGCCTTGGGGGACGCTCGATTCCGCTGCGGAGGCAGGCCGGATGCCCCCCGCGCTGGGCACCCGCCTGCGGATGGAGCTGGAATTGCTGCTGGATCGGGAACCCTGGGAAGAGGCCCTGACCTGCCTGCAGTCCTGGGGTGCCCTGGTGCTGGTGGATCCGGCCCTGCAGGCCGACGTCACCTGGCGCCGCCGCCTGCGCTGGGCTCGGCGCAGCGGCTTGCCGCTTCTGGCGGCCCTGCTGGCCGTCGGCGAGACGGCCTCAGCCGTGGCGATGCGGCTGCAGTTGCCCCACGGGCAGCAGCGGCTGCTGGCGCAGCTGGCTCTGCTGCGCCAGGCCTGGCGCCACTGCGAGTCCCCGCCCTGCACGGCGCTGGCCTGGAGCACCTTTCTGGAGCAGCCGGGCTGGTCCCCCGAGGCCGTCGCCCTGGCGCTGGTGAGCGGAGTGCTCCCCCGGCGCCCCCTGCTGCGCTGGTGGTGCCGCTGGCGCCATCTGGCCTCACCGGTGGCGGCGGCCGACCTGATCGCCGCTGGCCTGAAGCCCGGACCGGCCCTCGGGGAGCGCCTGCGCCAACTGCGGGGTGAGCGATTGCAACTGGAGCGGCTCTGAACGGTTGCAGCGGGTGGGCAAAGGTCCCCTAGGGTCTCGAGCCAGCGGCTCCCCCTGTGCCGAATGCCTGCGTTGACCGTTCCCTTGACTCCGCTGCTGCTGGCCATCGCGGCGCCGCTGCTGTGGGGATGGCGCTGGCGGCGACCCACCTGGCAGATCCTTGTTCTGGGCGTGGGCTCCTGGGGTGCCATCGGCTGGCTGTCCCTGCTGCCGGGGGGACCAGGCCTGCGGCAGGCCTATGGGCTGATGGTGGGCCTGGACGTGCTCCTGGTGGCGGCGGCGTTGGTTGTCCGGCCGCGCCGTTGGCGCGAGCGGCTGGCGGATCGGGCCCTGCGGCGGCCGCTGCTGGCGGTCCTGGCGCCTGCCCTTGTGTGCGCGGTGGCCCTGGGCTGGCGCGGGGTGATTCTGGAATTTCCCTCCGATGGGTTCGTCTACTACGCCACCTATTTCGGCAGCGATCTGCTCGAGACGGTGCAACTCGATCCGTTCCGCTACAGCGCACCAGCCAACTGGTTCTTCACGGCGGCCAGCTTCCTGTTCGGATTTCCAGAAGCACTTGAGCCGTGGCGGGCCAGTCTGCTGGCGGCACTGAACACCTTTCTGGTGCTGCTCGCCAGCTGCCAGCTCAGCCTGCGGCTCACCGGCAAGGTGGCCCTCTGCTGGCTCACGGCTTTGCTGTTTCTGCTGGGCATGGGGCACCAGAACTTTTCCTTTTTCCATCAGATTGCCCTTAACGGCACCCTCCCGGGACTGGCCCTGGTGATGGCTGGCGCCACACCGCTTTTGGGGTTACTGCAGAGGCCTGGTTGGCCGGGGACGCGCCGGGTGGGGCAGGCGACGGCCGTGCTGCTGGTTTCCGGGTACTTCGCCTATCACGCCCATGGCGTCACGGCCTTTCTCACGGTCAATCTGTTGATCGTGGCCTGCGCCGCCAGCCTGGTGCTCTGGCCCTCACGGCAGCGCCGAGTGATCGGAGTCGTTGGGGCCGGTTTACTGCTCCTGGCCCTCAACCGGCTGCCCTGGCACCCAAAGCTTGCGTCGTTCTACGCCTGGCCGGAGGCCATGCGCTTCGTTCACGACTACCGGCTTCTGGGCCATCGCTTCTTCTATTTCTGGCCCAGCCTGCCGGTGGCCACCTGGGAGCCGGTCTTTCTGGTCGCCCTGGGGTTTTCGGGGGTGTGCCTCGGCCTTTGGCGGAGCTGGCGGCAACCCCCCGGCGCGGTGCTGGCCCTGGCCCTTTTGGCGCCGCTGGTGCTGCTGGAGTGGTGGGCCCCCTTCGTCAGCGATCTGGTCTTCAAGCTGATCGAGCCGGACAGCGCCTACCGGCTGGTCTGGACCTGCCTGTTCTGGATCAGCATTCCCGCGATGGCCTGGGCTCTTGACCGAAGGTGGAGGCTGAGCATGCAAGGGGCGCCCTCGTGGATGCGCCGAGGCTTGGTCGCCACCATCGCAGGCCTGATCGCCGTGCTGGCGTTCCCGCTGGATGTGGGGGGCCGACCCAATGTCTTTGTTTCCAAGGTGCCCCATCTGCTCACCCCCCTGGAGGAGGTGCGGCCGGCGGACGGCGCCACGATCGAACCGATCCTCAGACCTTTGGATGAGCTGTGTGATCGCGATCCGTTGTTGAAGGGCCGGGCGCTGTTGAGCGATCCCTACGTTGGTGCTGTGGTGGGCAAACGCCAGTGCCTGGCTCCTGTGGCGGCCAGGGACATCACCAAGCTGGCGGCGTCCACGGTGGAGTCGGGGCAGTATCCGGGCCTGCGTCGTGCCCTGGGTTCGTCCGCCGCTCTGGGAGCCTGGCTGGATCGGAACCGTGTTGATCTGGTCGTGCTGCGCGAGGCCTATGTGCCGTATGACAGCAGGATCGGCCGGGCCAGCAACCACTGGCAGCCGAATCTGGTCAGCAGCTACGCCGATCTTTCGCTCAACAGCCTCACCACGGCCCAGCTGCAACGGGTGGGTTTTCGGCTGGTCCGGCGCGAGCATGGGATGAGGATCTACCTCAGGACCCGTGCTGCGTCCCGATGAGTTCAGGTGTGTGCTGCGGCTTGTTGGTGCTGTAGCCCTGGGGATTGGCGCTCTGCCAGGCCCAGCCATCGCGGCAGATCTCCGCCAGGGAGCGCCGGGTCCGCCAGCCCATGCGACGTTCCGCCTGGCTGGGATCGGCCACACTCACGGCGGAATCACCAGGCCGGCGTTCCACCACGGTGTAAGGCAGCGTCAGGCCGTTGGTGGTTTCGAAGGTCCGCAACAGCTCGAGCACCGAATGGCCCTGGCCGCTGCCCAGGTTGAGGGTGAGCAGCTGGGGCGGTTCCGCCTGGAGCACGTCAAGGGCCCGGCCATGGCCTTCGGCCAGGTCCATCACGTGCAGGTAGTCCCGGACGCCGGTGCCATCGCCTGTGGGCCAGTCGCCGCCGAACACCTCCAGGTGCTGCCGGCGCCCACTCGCCACCTGACAAAGGAAAGGAAACAGATTGTTGGGCCGGCCGTTGGGGTCTTCGCCGATGCGTCCGCTGGGGTGGGCGCCCACGGGATTGAAGTAACGCAGCAGGGCGATGCGCCACCCCGGGGCGCTGGCAGCCACGTCCGTGAGCATCCTCTCGACGGCGGCCTTGGTGTAGCCGTAGGGATTGATCGGTTGCAGGGGGGCTGTCTCGGGGATCGGCACCGTGTCAGTGGTGCCGTAAAGGGTGGCGCTGCTGCTGAAGACGAGCGTCTGGCAACCATGGCGGCCCATCGCCTCCAGCAACCTCACCGTGCCGGTGACGTTCACGTCCCAGTAGCGCAGCGGCTGGGCCATCGATTCGCCCACGGCCTTGAGGCCGGCGAAGTGGAGCACGGCGCTGATGCCTCCGCCAAGGTCCGCGGCTTCGAAGGCTCGATCGAGATCCGTAGAAGAGCGCACATCACCCCGGAACAGGGTGAGACGGCTGCCCCCAGGCTCCGCCCCTGACCAGCGTTCCGCCGAGGTCTGTCGCCAGGGCCCAAGTCCCGCCAATTCGGCCACGCGGCCCAGAGCTTCGGCACTGCCGTTGCTGAAGTCGTCGATCACGACCACCTGATGGCCGGATTCCAGCAGGGCCAGGCAGGTGTGGCTGCCGATGAATCCGGCTCCTCCCGTGAGCAGGACCTTGGTCAAGGAACGGCCCCCCTCAGGCTGTCGAACACAACTTACCTGTCCTTAACCTTCCCACCCGTCGGGTTTCTCCCAGCCCAACACCAGTCCACAGCCAAAGCCTGGCGATGGAAGTAGTGTCCCCGCAGCATTGTCATCCCCTATGGATCCGGCCCCTTCGCCGATTCGCACCATCTGTTGCATCGGCGCGGGCTATGTGGGGGGGCCCACGATGGCGGTGATCGCCGATCGATGCCCGGGGATTCAGGTCACCGTGGTCGATCTCAATGCCGAGCGGATCGCGGCCTGGAACGATCCGGATCTGGGGTGCCTGCCGGTGTACGAACCCGGGCTGGACGCGGTGGTGGGCAGGGCCAGGGGGCGCAACCTCCACTTCACCACCGAGGTGGATGCGGCCATTGCCGCCGCCGACATGGTGTTCCTCTCGGTGAACACCCCCACCAAGACCAGGGGTGTGGGCGCCGGGCAGGCCAGCGACCTCCGCTGGATCGAGGTATCGGCCCGCCAGGTGGCCGCCTCCGCCAGGGGCCACACGATCGTGGTGGAGAAAAGCACCCTGCCGGTGCGCACCGCCGAGACCGTGAAGGCGATCCTGGGGGCCGCCCAGCAGAACCGCCCGGAGGGCGATCGCAGGCAAGCCAAGACCTTCGCCGTCCTCTCCAATCCCGAGTTCCTGGCCGAGGGCACGGCGATCGGCGATCTCGAGGCCCCCGACCGGGTGCTGATCGGCGGTGAGGATCCTGCGGCGATCGAATCCCTGGCCGGGATCTACGCCACCTGGGTGCCCCAGGAGCGGATCCTGCGGACCAACCTCTGGAGCAGCGAGCTCTCCAAGCTCACGGCCAACGCCTTCCTGGCCCAGAGGATCTCCTCGATCAACAGCATCGCCGCCCTGTGCGAAGCCACCGGGGCGGATGTTCGCGAGGTGGGGCGCGCGATCGGCACCGATTCCAGGATCGGAGCGAAGTTCCTGCAGGCCGGGCCCGGATTTGGTGGCAGCTGCTTCCAGAAGGACATCCTGAACCTGGTTTATCTCTGCCGCCACTACGGTCTCGACGAGGAGGCGGGCTACTGGGAGCAGGTGGTGACGCTGAACACCTGGCAGCAGGACCGCATCGCCCGGATGGTGGTGCAACGGTTGTTCGGCACGGTCACCGGCAAGCGGCTGGCGTTGCTTGGGTTTGCCTTCAAGGCGGACACCAACGACACCCGGGAGGCCCCCGCCATCCGCATCTGCCAGAACCTGATCGAGGAGGGGGCCCGGTTGGTGATCGTGGATCCCAAGGTGTCGCCCGCCCAGATCGGCGCTGACCTGGGCCAGCCCCCCTCAGATGCCGATGGCGGCTGGCAGGCCGCGTCTTCGCCCCTGGAGGCAGCCACCGGCGCCGACGCCGTGCTGATCCTCACCGAGTGGCGCGACTACGCCAGCCTCGACTGGGGTGCCATCGCGGCGGTGATGCGTCGCCCGGCCTGGCTGTTTGACGCCAGGGCCATTGCCGATGCCGCCGCCGCCCGCACGGCGGGGCTTAACGTCTGGCGGGTGGGTGAGGGCTGAGTGACACGCCGCAATCTGATCACCGGCGGGGCCGGTTTCCTTGGCTCCCACCTGGTCGACCGGCTCATGGAGGCCGGGGAGGAGGTGATTTGCCTCGACAACTTCTACACCGGCCGCAAAGACAACATCCGCCACTGGTTGGGCCACCCCAACTTCGAACTGATTCGCCACGACGTCACCGAGCCGATCCGGCTGGAAGTCGACCGGATCTGGCATCTCGCTTGCCCGGCCTCGCCGGTGCACTATCAGTCGAATCCGATCAAGACGGCCAAGACCAGCTTCCTGGGTACCTACAACATGCTCGGGCTGGCGCGCCGTGTCGGGGCCCGGTTGCTGCTGGCCAGCACCAGTGAGGTGTATGGCGATCCGGAGGTGCACCCCCAGCCCGAGAGCTACCGGGGTTGCGTCAACACCATCGGCATCCGCTCCTGCTACGACGAAGGCAAGCGCATCGCCGAGACACTCTGTTTCGATTACCAGCGCATGCACGGAACCGAAATCCGTGTCATGCGCATCTTCAACACCTACGGCCCCCGCATGCTCCCCGACGACGGCCGGGTGGTGAGCAACTTCATCGTCCAGGCCTTGCAGGGTCATTCCCTCACCCTCTATGGCGACGGCAGCCAGACCCGTTCCTTCTGCTACGTGGATGATCTGATTGAGGGCATGATCCGGCTGATGAACGGCGATCACACCGGCCCGATCAACATCGGCAATCCCGGTGAGTTCACCATCCGCCAGTTGGCCGAACGGGTGCGGGACAGAATTCAGCCCGGTCTGGAGCTCACCACCCAGCCGTTGCCCCAGGACGATCCCTTGCAGCGTCAGCCCGTGATCGATCTGGCCCGGGACCTGCTGGGCTGGGAGCCGAAGGTGAGCCTGGACGAGGGACTGGAGCCCACCATCTCCTATTTCCGGGAACGCTTGCGGGACGGTCGTTGACGGCGAAGGCACCGATCCTCGTCACCGGGGTTGCCGGCTTCATCGGAGGGGCTGTGGCCGAGTCGCTCCTGGTCCGTGGCGATCGGGTGATCGGGCTCGACAATCTCAACGCCTATTACGACCCGGCCCTGAAGCGGGCGCGACTGGAGCGGCTTGAGGCTCTGGCCCCACCAGGGGCCTTCCGCTTCCACCAGCTCGACCTGGTGGACGCTGAAGGGGTCGCGGCCCTGTTCGCCGCCGAGCGGCCCGCCCGGGTCTTGCATCTGGCCGCCCAGGCCGGTGTGCGCCACTCGATCGACAACCCATCGCTTTACATCCAGAGCAACCTGGTGGGCTTTGCCACGATCCTCGAGGCCTGCCGCCATGGGGCCGTGGATCACCTGGTGTACGCATCGAGCAGTTCGATTTACGGCGGCAACCGCCACATGCCTTTCTGTGAGCAGGATCCGGTCAACCATCCGGTCAGCCTGTACGCGGCTACCAAGAAGGCCAACGAGCTGATGGCCCACACCTACAGCCATCTCTATGGGCTGCCGGCCACCGGGCTGCGCTTCTTCACCGTTTACGGCCCCTGGGGGCGGCCCGACATGGCGCCGATGCTGTTTGCCAAGGCGATCCTGGCCGGCGACCCGATCCGGGTGTTCAATCACGGCCGCATGGAAAGGGATTTCACTTACATCGATGACATTGTCGAAGGGGTGATCCGCTGCCTCGACAAGCCCGCCACGGCGGATCCTGACTTCGATCCGCTGCATCCCAACCCGGCCACGGCTGCCGCCCCGCACCGGATCTTCAACATCGGCAATGCCCAGCCGGTGCCCCTGCTGCAGTTCATCGCCCTGCTGGAGCGGGCCCTCGGACGCCCCGCGATCATGGATCTGCAGCCCATGCAGCCAGGCGACGTCCCGGCCACCGCGGCCGACACCACGGCCCTGGCGGCCTGGGTGGGGTTCCGCCCTTCCACCCCGATCGAGGCGGGGATCGAGCGTTTCGCCGCCTGGTTCAAGCAGTTCCACGGCGGCTGAGCCGACCCCTTCGGGCACAATGAATCGCTGCCGATCCGCACCGTCTTGAAACCGCTCCAGAGCCTGCGGGGCATGGTCGACCTGCTGCCCGGTCAGACCCCCTTCTGGCAGCGGATCGAAGCCACCGCCCGGGACCACTTCCGGCGGGCCGCTGTTGAGGAGATCCGCACGCCGCTGCTGGAGGTGACCGAGCTGTTCGCCCGGGGCATCGGTGAGGCCACGGACGTGGTCGGCAAGGAGATGTACAGCTTCGAGGATCGGGGCGAGCGCCACTGCACCCTGCGGCCGGAGGGCACCGCCTCGGTGGTGCGGGCCGCCATCCAGCATGGCCTGGTGGCCCAGGGGCCCCAGCGGCTCTGGTACGGCGGCCCGATGTTCCGCTACGAGCGGCCCCAGGCCGGCCGCCAGAGGCAGTTTCACCAGATCGGTCTGGAGTTTCTCGGTCACGCCGATCCGCGCAGCGATGTGGAGGCCATCGCCATCGCCTGGGATCTGCTGATGGATCTTGGGGTGGGAGGTCTGTCGTTGGAGCTCAACTCCCTGGGCAGTTCCGACGACCGCCTGCGCTACCGCAGCGATCTGGTGGCCTGGCTGGAGGCCCATCGCCAGGATCTGGATCCCGACTCCCAGCAGCGCATCAGCACCAACCCCCTGCGGGTGCTCGATTCCAAGAACCCCCAGACCCAGGCCTTGCTGGCCGGGGCCCCCACCCTGGCCAACGCCCTCGGTGACGAGAGCCGTGAGCGCTTCCTGCGGGTGCGGCAGGGCCTCGAGGCCCTCGCCATCCCCTTCCGGCTCAATCCCCGCCTGGTGCGCGGCCTCGACTACTACGGCCATACCGCCTTCGAGATCACCAGCAGCCAGCTGGGGGCCCAGGCCACCGTCTGCGGCGGCGGTCGCTACGACGGCCTGGTGGAGCAGCTGGGCGGTCCCCCCACGCCTGCCGTCGGTTGGGCCCTGGGCATGGAGCGGCTGGTGCTGCTGCTCAGCCAGGCCCTGCAGGACGAGGGAGCAGAACAGCGGCCAGTCGCGACGCCCGACTTGTACGTGGTGAGCCGGGGGGTGGCGGGCGAGGCCTATGCCATGCGGTTGGCCCGCCACTGTCGCCATCGGCCCGGGGAGCCGCTGGCCGTTCAGGTGGATCTCTCGGGCGCAGGCTTTGACAAACAGCTGAAGCGGGCCCGCCGCAGTGGGGCCCGCTGGGCGCTGCTGCTGGGGGATGAGGAGGCGGCCAATGGCAGCGTGCGGCTGATGCCCCTGGTGGCCCGGCCAGCCGAGGTTGGGGCAGGACAGACGGATCGCCACATGAGCGAGACAGACTTCCTGGCGCTCAGCCTCGATCAGCTCAACACCTGAGGGGAGACCGGCGCGAGAATAGGGCGCCATAAAAAAAGGACGCTCCTGTTACTTGGAGCGTCCAACAATCTGATGATTCTCGTCGCTGGGCTGGATCAGGCCGAACCGACGCCCACATAGGAGCCGTAGAAGAACAGGCCGACCACGAAGATGACGGCCATGCCGCCGGCGGTGGCGACCATCCAGAGGGGCAGAACCCCTTCGGTCCAACGGCTCTTCCAGGCCACGGCCGGTCGGCCATCGGGAAGGCGGTCGGGAATACGGCCGTCAGGAAGTGAGGATTTCTTGCCGCTCATGGATGGGGTGCCTCCCGATCAGTTGAAGAAGTAGCTGGAGAAGAGGATGCCGATGACGAACACGAACAGCAGGCCCAGGTAGAGGCTGGTGCGGTTCAGTTCGACCGGCAGGTTGTTGGGGTTGGGATTGCGCTGCATGGATGTCTCAGCGACGGACGAACTGCATGGCGGCCAGGGCACCCAGGAAGAAAACCGTGGGGATGCCGAGGGCATGGACGGACAGCCAACGCACCGTGAAGATCGGATAGTTGCGCGGCGTGGTGGGAGCGGTGGACTGGGTCATGGTTCCTGGAGGCGCAGATCAAGGCTGCTCTTGCCCTCGTAACGCTGGCTCACAACGGGAGCCTTGGTTTCCTGGGCCTGGAAGTAGGCATCCGGACGGGGCGTGCCGAAGGCGTCGTAGGCCAGGCCGGTGGACACGAACATGAAGCCCGCCAGGAAGATGGCCGGCAGTGTCACCGCATGGATGACCCAGTAGCGGATGCTTGTGATGATCTCGAAGAACGGACGTTCCCCTGTGGAGCCGGCAGCCATAGCAACAAGCGTTCAGCCCGAAGATCCTAGGGGTCGACCGGGGGGCACCGACGGCGGGGCGGGGGGTTGGTTACAGAGGGACGCAGTTCAGCCGACCCAGCGCAGCAGCACGCCCCGCTCGCCCAGGACGAAGCCCTTGCCGCCGGGGGCGAAGACGATCCGCGAGAAGTTGGTGGGCTGTTCGCTGCCCACCGGATCCCGCTGCCAGCTGGCGCCGGAATCGTTGCTCACCAGCAGGGTGCCGTTGCCGCCGCCGGTCCAGATGGCGCCGCGGGGATCCCAGGCCATGTCGAGGTAGCCGTAGCCGTTGGTGATCGGGATCACGGGTTTGCTCCAGTCGCCGCTCTCGGTGGTCTCGGCGGTGCTGGGGTCACCGTCGAAGCGCAGCTGGGCACCCCGGGCCACCATCCAGAGATGGCCGTCGGGCTGGAAGCCCATCGACTGCAGCCGCTGGCTGCTGACGCGCTGATGCACCTGCCAGGCGGGCTGGCCCGGTTCCCAGGTGGCGAAGAAGTTCCCCAGGCTGCTGACGCTCACGTAGTCGCCCTCGGGGCTGCGGCGCAGGTCACGGATGGCGCCGGCGGCGTCACCCACCAGGGCCTGCCAGCTGGAGCCGGCATCGCTGGTGCGGTACACGGCGCCCACGTTGGTGGCCAGCTCGGCGCTTTTCGGCCCCTGGGCCGTGACCAGGTACGGCTCACCCGGGAGCTTGGTGTCGAGCAGCAGCCGGCTCCAGCTCTTGCCGGCATCGTCACTGTGCAGCAGCAGGCCCGGCTGGCCCACGATCCAGCCCTCATCGCCCCTGAAATCGATGCTGATCAGGCGGAAGTTCTCCTCCTCGGGCAGATCGAGGGCCCGCTCCTGCCAGCTGGCACCGCCGTCGTCGGTTTCCATGATCAACCGGTTGCTGCCCACCAGGAAGCCGTGGTCGGCGTTGGTGAAGGCGACGTCGAGGGGGTTGGAGCGGGTGTCCAGGGGAACTGACTGCCAGGGGCTGGCGGCCGCCGTGGGCAGGCCCGTGGTGACGCAGCCCGTCAGACCGAAGGCGAGCACCAGCGAGAACGTCAGGGAGAGCAGGGGCCGCAGCGGGCGGAGGAAGGCCATCAGCACTGGCATCAACGCAGGGAGTAAAGGGAGAGGAAGAAGGCGAACGCCAGGGCGAAACCGCCGAAGATCAGCACGTTCTTCTGGCCGGGGGTGAGGCGGTTCACCCCCAGGCCGAAGTTGAGGTTCTCCTCGAAGCCGCTGGGCTTGTTGCGAGGGCCGATGTCCTTGAAGGCGCCCACCCTGCTGCGGCAGACGGGGCAGCGGAAGCCCACGGGGTCGAGGTCGAGGAAGGAGGTGCCGGCGGGAATCGCCAGCTTCTTGACCCCTTCACCCGGGTCGTAGACGAAGCCGCAGCTGCGGCACTCGAAGCGGTGGCCGGCGGGGTCGTCGACGACGGCTTCAGGCGCCTCGATCGGCATCTCCGTGGGCGGTTCCGTGCTCATCCCATGCCTGGCCGTACCTGAGGACTCTATCGAGGGTGGCTCCAGCCCCCGCGGTCCCCCCGCACGGCCTGCGCCAGCGGTCGTCGCCACGACCGCCGAACCCTGAGGCAGGTGGCAGAATGCGCGGCAGGTTGGGTCTGCCGATGTTCGTGCTCTCCGGCTACGACGCCTTTCTGGGCTTCCTGCTGATTTCGGCGGCGGTCCCGGTGCTGGCGCTGGTGGCCAATAAGGTGCTGGCCCCCAAGAGCCGCCAGGGGGAGCGCCAGCTCACCTATGAATCGGGGATGGAGCCGATCGGCGGCGCCTGGATCCAGTTCAACATCCGCTACTACATGTTTGCGCTGGTCTTCGTCATCTTCGATGTCGAGACCGTGTTCCTTTACCCCTGGGCGGTGGCCTTCCACCGGCTGGGTCTGCTGGCCTTCATCGAGGCCCTGATCTTCATCTCCATCCTGGTGCTGGCCCTGGCGTACGCCTGGCGCAAGGGCGCCCTCGAGTGGAGCTGATCACACCCCCACCATGACCCTCACCTCCCCTGCAGGATCCCTCTCGGTCGATGCACTGCGCGATCTGCGTGAAGCCAGCTGCGGCCCCGTGGGCGCCCCCGGTGTCACCGCCGACCTGTCCGAGAACATCATTCTCACCAGCCTCGACGACCTGCACAACTGGGCCCGGCTCAGCAGCCTCTGGCCGCTGCTCTACGGCACGGCCTGCTGCTTCATCGAGTTCGCGGCCCTGATCGGTTCCCGTTTCGACTTCGACCGTTTCGGCCTGGTGCCCCGCTCCAGCCCCCGCCAGGCGGATCTGCTGATCGTGGCCGGCACCGTCACGATGAAGATGGGGCCGGCGCTGGTGCGGCTCTACGAGCAGATGCCGGAGCCGAAGTACGTGATCGCCATGGGGGCCTGCACGATCACCGGCGGCATGTTCTCCGCCGATTCGACTACAGCGGTGCGCGGTGTCGACAAGCTGATCCCCGTTGATCTCTACCTGCCGGGTTGCCCACCACGGCCTGAAGCGATCTTTGATGCGGTGATCAAGCTGCGCAAGAAGGTGGGTAACGAAACCTTCGCCGAACGCGGCAACCTGCGCCCCACCCACCGCTACTGCACCATCCCCCACCAGATGAAGCGGATGGAGCCCATCGTCACCGGTGCCTACCTGCGGGCCGAAACCCAACAGGCGGCCCTCGCCGCCGCTGCCGGCCTGCCGATGGCTGCCACCGTTCCTGCCACCACCACCGCCCCTAGCACCGATGCCTGAGGAGTCCTCGATCATGACCCCTGCCACCGGTCCGGTGGGCACCTGGTTGGGCGGCCAGGGTTTCGAAGCCGCGGCGCTGGGCCCCGACCATAACGGTGTGGAGATGCTGGGGGTGGAGCCCGCTGCTTTGCCCCTGGTGGCCACCGCCCTGAAGGCCGCCGGATTCGATTATCTGCAGTGCCAGGGCGGCTATGACGAGGGACCGGGCGGGCGGCTGGTGAGCTTCTACCACCTGGTGAAGATGGCCGCGATGCTGGATCAACTGGAGGCTCTGGCCGGTGGCAACGGTCCCCTGCCGCCCGACGTGCGGCCAGAGGAAGTGCGCCTGAAGGTGTTCCTGCCCCGTGAAGGCGCGCTCACGATCCCCAGCCTCTATGGCCTGTTCCGCGGTGCCGACTGGCAGGAGCGCGAAACCTTTGACATGTTCGGCATCACTTACGAGGGGCATCCCCATCCCAAGCGCCTGCTGATGCCGGAGGACTGGAAGGGTTATCCGCTGCGGAAGGATTATGTGCAACCGGATTTCTATGAGATGCAGGATGCTTATTGAGGTTTTGACGATAAAAGCATTCCCATCCTTGTGCTACTGATATCTTCACTTCCAATATGGTCTTTATTCTACGCAGCTATTCCAATCCAGAAGATGTGTTAAATATAGTCCAATGACTATTTGGCTCGACGTTACGACGATCCTTTGCTGGCACCGCCCTGCCGTTGGGGTTGTGCGTGTTGAGACTGAAGTAGCACGCTTCTTTCTTGAGAAAGAGCCCAGTTTTTATCAGTTCTGCCGATTTGCGAAGTTTCGAAATGCCTACTATCCTGTCAGAAGGGAAGAAGTTATTGAGAAACTTGAATTTTTGGCAAATCTCATAGGATCATCGCAAGACGCTGAACAAGGACCGGTTCAGATGGCAGATGCGAATGTGTCAATTGAGGATCAGGGCATGCGTCGAATGCCCCCGCTGCGCTCATTGGCCGATAGAACCGTCAAGGCTATCAAGGCTCCAGTCGTTACCCTGGTTATCGCCACTTACGAAGGCATCCACTCGATCAAGGGCTATTTTGTAAGTCAGGGGTCCAAAGCTGCTCGAACTCTAAGGCAGTTCCTGGGCTCGCCCAGAACAACTGATTCTGAAATGGTCCAACCAGATCTCGTTTGTCCATTTCATAAGGATGATGTTTATATCTCGGTTGGGATGGACTGGGAACACAAAGACTGGACTTATTTTGAAAAACTAAGGGCTTCCCTTGACCTCAAATCCCTACTTTGCTGCTACGATCTGATTCCCATTAAGACACCTGGCTTGACAACTCAGCATGTAGCTGAGCGCTTCCCAGGCTATATATTAAGCCTTGCAAGAAGTGCTGATAAAATAATGTGCATATCCAGGACTACCAAGAGCGATCTAGATTCCTTTCTTGTCCAGTCAGGGCAGCCTGCCACTCATTCAGAGGTTTTCTACCTTGGAACCGACCTTCCTTCACATTCCGTTGACCAGTCGCCTTCTTCGGCTGCCAAAGAGGTTATTGATCACGGCAGGTTCATTATGCTTGTTTCGACAATTGAGCGTCGAAAGGGCCATGATACACTTTATCGTGCTTATCAAAGGCTGATAGATCAAGAACATTCTGAATTGCCGCTACTGGTTTTTGTTGGCATGCCAGGATGGGGTGTTGATGATCTTCTTGCCGATATAAAAATAACAAAGCGTGTGGCAAAGCACATTAGATTTCTTTCGCATGTTTCTGATGGCGACCTATCTCTGCTTTATCGCCACTGTCTTTTCACTGTATTCCCTTCTGTCTATGAAGGGTGGGGATTACCGGTCAGTGAAAGTCTGACCCATGGCAAGTTTTGCTTAGCTTCTAATGCTGCTTCAATCCCAGAAGCTGGTGGAGAGTTTTGCGAATATCTGGATCCTTGGAATGTAGCACTTTGGGTTGAGCGTCTTGCTTTCTACTTCACTCATCAAGACGTGTTGACTGTGCGAGAATCTCACATCCTCAAACACTACAAACCACATACATGGTTGGATGCTGCCTCCAACATCGTTTCCGCTGCAGAGACGATGCAGACCTCTTGAAATTATGAGACTCCAGACATGAGTTAATCTCTTCTTTTTGCCAAGCTTTCATAAAGATCTAGCCTCTTCTTGGATCCTGCCTCTTGAGAGAAGTTATTCCTCACAAGGCTATTGGCATTGACCGCCAGCTCCGACCCAAGACTTCCCATATTGTTCAGTAGCCGTGTGAGTTGAGAAGTGAAATCACGAGCGCTATCGGCGATGAGGCAATGCACTTCGTGCTTCATCCCAATTCCCTGACAGCCAAGTGAGGTGGTGACGATGGGAGATGCGCAGATTGCTGCGGCCAGCAGCTTTGTGCGTAGACCAGCACCTATCTGAATCGGACAAATGCAGACTCTTCCCCTGATGGTTGCTGAAAGGTCATCAACGAATCCAACAAAACTTACGCCACTTATTTCAAACTTCTGCCGCTGCTCTAGGCTCCAGTCTCCAACCACCAACAATGGAGGTTTTCGGTCTTTAGGCTGGTTAGCATCCAGCTTTGGATAGACATGATCTAAAAACCATTCCAGACCCTTTTCATTTGGGCCGTGCTCACCTGAGCCGATAAACACAAGTTCCTTCTTCCAATCCCCTTGAGTGAGTTCTTGGGGATTGACTGGATTGATATCAAGTGGATATGTATAGGGCGAGATGATGATAGGCTTGGTTATGCCAATTGCCTTGAGCGCGTCAGAATCCTCTTGGCTGAATACAATGATGGCATCATATTCTTGAAGAAAAGCACGTTCTACAACGCGAGTTAGTTGAGAATGGTATTCTACAAGGAAATTATCCTTTCCGGTCGAGCCAAGGGATTGAAAGAAAGTGTCTACATAGCTTTTGTGAACTTGATGGACTATAAAGACCTTTGGTTTTGAGTGTAGCGAGAGGGATGAAATCGTCAGTAAATCAATGAAGTCTGTCTGGACAAGGTCAGCCCAGTCCAAATTTTCCCTGATTGAGTTCAAGACCGAACTGCTGACTTCACAAAATGCAGGAAACGGGAGAGCTATTTGCTCAGGCTTGCTCTTTTCGGGGAGGGTAGGCTGAGTTGGAAGGGGAGCAATTGTGCGTATCAGCCTCTCATAGGAGAAAAGTAGCTTCCAGCCAACCCTTGCAGGAAAGCGCAGGATATAGCGTATAATGCTTGTTGACTCTTCGGACTGCTTTTCTAGGCGGTGGCATCTATCTTGATCGCATAGAATTACTTTTACATTCGACAGTCGAGCTTCGAGCTGTTTTGCATAATCTACGTCATCTTTCGTCTGCATTCTATAAACTAGCCTGATGCTATAATGTCCTGGAATGGCTTCAAGCATCGAAAATTGTGCTGCTTTGCCGCCGCTATTTGGGGGGTAGGGAAGATAGGGGGTGGCAATTAGGATGTTCATCGCTTCTAATGCTACTACTGCGTTGGTCCAAACGAGGATCCTATGGGCTCGACATTTCCATCGAGCCGGCCCCCCCTCTGCCAGGAAAGATGACGCCTCTCCAGTCCGTCCATTTCAACCACCAGGGGGCTTGATGGAATCGATCGATGCGTCCTTACAGCGAGGCCGTCAAGGCTGATGTTCGCCGGCGGATGGGGCCTCCCTCCCGCCAGAGCTGCACCGAGATCGCCCAGGAGCTGGGCATTCACGTGATCACGCTCTATAAATGGCGCAAGGCCTGGCGTCTGCAGGGGGAGGTGGTGCCGGCCACCCAGAAGGATCCTGAGGGTTGGGGCTCCTCCGACAAGTTCACCGTCGTGCTGGAGACCGCGGGTCTCAACGCCACCGAACTCGGCGCCTACTGCCGCGAGCGTGGGCTGTTCCCCGAGCAGGTGGACCGCTGGCGCCAGGCCGCCCAGGATGCCAATGCCCAGCCGCTGCTGACGATGAGCGACCAGAAGGACCTCCTGGGGTTACCTCGATTCGGTGGACAAGTGTCAGGGCTCCACGGGTGAGAGTGTACGGGTGTTGATGGACTGCTGCTCGTAGTCGATCGGGCTGAGGTAGCCAATCGTT
>NZ_JAFKRH010000020.1 GCF_019038465.1 Synechococcus sp. CCY 0621
CCGGCGCCTTGTCTTGGTCGGGTTGTTCATTGATGGACAGTCTGAGGGTCATGGCGTGACTCCTATCGACCTGTCCACGAAACCGGGGCAACCCCACCGCTTCTACCGGTCAACCTGATTGACACGGGACACCACCTGAGCAAGGCTCCTGCCTTCATCAAGGTGCTGCCGGATCAGGCGTTCCCGACCGATCGGTGTCAGGCGGGCATTGGGGTGTGTATGCATGGGATGTGAGGTCTTGGGCTGTTGGGTCGCACCACAACCCTGTCGACCTCACACCCCTTTGTCAGCCGGAACAACCTGGTGGCACTACACACTGAGTGAGCAGAGTCAACTGCAGAGGGCAAGATGGAAAACTGAGATACAAGCCTAATCCTCTTTGACTAGGCCAAAAAGAGATAGTCCAGTTGCAATCGGGATCCTCCCCTTGATAGCCGATGATGTCTACGCTATGTTTTTCTGCTAATAGCAAGGCCCCTTAGTAATTGATCGGCACTTTCATGCCAGGTTATCCAGCTAGGTGTAGGTTGGGCTTTTTTGGTACCATGCGATAACAGCCATGCTTCCATTACATCTGCAAGGTCTACTGTTTCTAGTCCTGAGAAAAATGTAGTACTACTGTCGGCGACTTCTTGGAACACAGGCAGATCCCTTACGAGGCACGGCATGCCATGACGGGCTGCTTCGATGAGAGGTAGCCCAAATCCTTCGCCTTCAGAGGCAGCGAGGAGGACTGTACAGTGCTTATAAATCATTTCTAGGAATTCGTCGCTAGGTGAGTCAATGAAGAAAAGACGAACGCCAAGTTCCGAGTGTAGTTGTATTGTGGCCATAAAATCATCCATCATCCAACCGAGCTTGCCTGCTATGACCAGATTTGCATTCACCCCTTTCCGCCAAAGAACCTCTGCAGCCAAAAGCGATTGGCGATACCCTTTCCTTGGCTCAATGGTACCAACCATTAGAAAGGATGGATTCTTGCCGATTGCCTCTATCAGTAAATCTGCATCCTCTGGAAGTCCTGTCGTAGGAAGTGTGTTCCTCAGGTCTGCCCCTAGATGGAACCATGTAGCCTTTGGAGGCTTCTGAATGTTCTGCTCTGAACACCAACAGAGGTAGTCATCGCAAACTGACTTAGAGATTGCGATGACTTGATTCGAAATTTCGGTGATCACTTCTGCCCAGTTCTCCATGACTTCACCCATTCCTTCAGGCCACCATTCAGGATGCCGAACGGGAAGCAAGTCATATATTATGAAGCAAATGCGAAGTCCCTTTTCTTTCATTCTTATGAGTGATGCTCTTGAAATAGGAATGATATCTGCCGTGAGATCAAGGCCTAGGAAGATGTCGCCTGGTTTTATTCCAATGGGCTTTCTTGCCTCATCTGCATAGTTGTTCTTGTCTGAGTGTGGGAATGCATGGAGGCACTTTGTGTACCAGCCGTAGCCTTTGTGAAAATAAACTGGAACGACATCTAGATCGCTCGGTGGATGCTCCAGTAGATCCGTGCACAAGGCTCTTGTCACCCGCTGAATTCCTGTCTTGGCGTCATGTTTTGCGAATTCGGTTACGTCAATGTAGATTCTCCTTCTGCGCAACTGCTCTGTCGCATGTCTAAAGCCGCTGGATACTATCTTCTTGCCATTCCTATAGAGACGATCAATTCTTCTTTTCGTCTGTACTAGCATGTTCTTGTCCAGTATTTCACCCAATTCTCTACAGACTGAGCTCAAGGCTAATGCCCTTGCCTCAGATTCTGCCTTTGCGCTGCGTAACGCCTTCAATTGGCTGTGAATTGAGTAGGGGTTAAAGCCGTCATGAATGCCGATGGGGTAGGAGAACCTGGCTTTCAGTGCCGACGCCTCTTTAGCAAGCCACCATGTATTGATCCCGTCGAAATAGACTTGCTCATAAGCAAAAGTGTTTAGAAGGTCATTGATCCTAGAGTGCTCTGATGTTAGGCGGCATGAGTCAGGTTCGGTAGTTTCCGCAAGGATTACCTTGGGACGGTAAGTATTGAGATCTATGCCTTTGAGTACTTCCAGCTCATAGCCTTCGACGTCAATCTTTAGGAAGTATATCTCTTGGAACTCCTTGAGGTTATTCTCCAGTATTGTGTTCAAGGTGAATACCTTGGTGGTTACTGGCGTGCTAGTGGCTAATACTCGTTCTTGCGCATATTCGGCGCGAGAGGCAAGAAGGCTTGATAAGCCAGTTGATTCGGCTGGGTAAAGAAGGGCTTCACCATCGGCGGAGCCGCACGCGCACAAAATGCTAATATCTCTTTTTCTCTTTACGTACTGCCGAATGTAGTCCGGCATGGGATCTATGTTAATCCCCCGCCACCCTCTCATGTAGAAATACTTGGTGACCGACTCTTTCTCCTCATCTTGGCAACCAACGTCGACATAAAATCCTGATGAAACTTCGGCAAAAACTCTCGCCAAAAGAACATCCTCAAAATTTTGAGAATAAAACGTTTCAAAGGTCATCGACAAGCTGGCTTGCAAGAATCTCAGTTAGGCTAGCCATGTATTCTCTTGATGCAAGTGCAACCCGCTTGCCGTATACAGCGGTTTCGCCTAACTTCGCCTTTGGGTGAGCATGGCTTCATGCTTGCTACTGCGGGAGTGTCTCTAGTTCTTTGGGTAGCTTTGCTTGCAGTAGTGCGCCGAAGCCTCCGCTTTCAGGAAAGATGCTACCCCTCTCTATCCCACATCCGGGGGCTTGATGGAGCCGATCCATGCCTCGTTACAGCAACGGCCGTCAAGGCTGATGTGAAGCGCCGGATTGAGTTGGATGGCGTTAATTGGACAAACTCGGCCCCTGACATCGTTAAACTCGGGCGGGAGGAACAGGGTTTGGGCTTAGTGTAGGCCTCATGGGGAGTTTTGCCTCCGAGTGCGCTGTGCGGTCTTACATGGCTATACGTCCAGAATAAGCGGGCCAGTCTGACCTCTGCTTCACAGCCATCACTGTAGGCTCGATGATACTCTTCCTCATACTCGACATTCTGCCACAGCATCTCCACCATGATGTTGTCAAAAAAAGCCCTTCCGGCCTGACCAGCTGATCTCGATCTCATCTGCATTGAGATGGCCCATGAAGGCTTTTGAGGTGGATTGGCAGCCCTTAACGGAACGGAATATCTGAGGTTTGCGGCCACTGGCAACGGCCATCTCAAGGGCCTCCAGGCAGAGCTTAATGTCAAGGCTATTTGAGAGTTTCCAGCTGAGCACGTGCTTGGACATCAAATCCACAACCGCCACTAGGTAAAAGAAGCCTTTCCGCAGTGGGATGAAGGAATTATCTGTGGCCCAGACCTGATCTGTAGCTGTGACGGCTTTGACATCAACCAGACAGGGAAAGCGCTCGGATGGTTCGCCCGGCACCGTGGTAAGGGCTTCTGGTTGATCGCTCGTAAACCCAGGCCCCGCATGAGGTTTCGGATACTGTCATGGCTTATCGGGCTGCCGTCTGTGGCCAGGTACTGCACCAGCCGCCAGCTGCCGATGGTGGGATCCTGTATGTACAAGGCATCGATCCTGGCCATGATCAGGATAGTGGAGTCAAGGACAGGCACCGGCTGGTAATATAATGCGTATCCAGGTAGACCCAGTCGCCCAAATTGACGGCTGACCCTGACCCAGGGTTGCTGTGATTGAAAACTTTGCGCAATTCACGGGCATCAGAGCAGCTGAGATCTTTTCAGCTGCTCCAGCTCCATCTGGAGCTTGCCGTAGCCGTAGGGCTTCTGCGAAGAAGTACTGCTTGGACAGTTCAGTCTCCTTGTCCTAGCTCTCATCACTGGCCTGCGTCTTCTTGCCCCGGGTGAACAGGTCGCTGGCGCCCTCCAGCAGTTGCTTCTTCCACTGGCTCACTTGGATCGGGTGTACCGCATGGTCGGCAGCGATCTCCTGAAGCGTCTTGGTGCCACTGATCGCCTCCATGGCGACCTTGGCCTTGAACTCGGGGCTATGGTTGCGGCGTTTGCGCATGGTGGGAGCCCCTTTCAGGGGCGGTGCCCCGCCTCAAAGGCTAACGATGGGCCTGAAAACCAGGCCACCTCACCCTTCCCCCCGGTCCGATGACTTATCTAAGAAGGCCCCTTTAATGGTTCTTGATTCTCCTGTAACGAAGTCTCCTGGCCCTGAGTGTCGTGCGTCGGAACCTGGCTATTATGTTTAATAGCACCTAAATCTGTTGCCCATCCCTCTTCGGAAAGGTTTTGTCGAATCAAGTCAGGAAGCTCATCTCCAGACACTCTTGTGAGCTGATAGTTGTCGGCGCCGAATTGAATGAGGGTAGGGTCAATTCCTATCCCTTTTGATTATCTGTGGACTCTTGGTGTACCCCGTTGGATCCCAGTAAAGTGGTTATCATGTCATTCTGCGAGGCATGTTGCGTCCCACCACGGATCCATAAGCACCTTAGAAAAGTGTGCCTTCCATCATATGCTTTGCGATGCTATCTGGGCCTCGCCTTGCTTTCCAGCCAAGAGCCGATCCGATACGAGTTGGATCCATTGAAGAATAGGTCACATCTGCGGGCCTCATCAGCTCCTCTGATACCTTAACCCATTCTTTATCCCTGATGCCGGCATGGTGAAAGGTGGTTTCCACTAGTTCTCTTAGCGAATGTGTTCGCCCAGAGGCGATCACGTAATCCTTCGGCTCCTGTGACTGAAGCATCAAATACATCGCCTCAACATACTCAGGTGCCCAGCCCCAATCGCGCCAGATGTCGAGATTGCCGAGCTTCAGTTTCTCCTTGCTGCCGTTGGCGATCGCTTTCACCCCCTGGATGATCTTCTGGGTCACGAAGCGTTCCGGCCGCAGCGGCGATTCATGGTTCGCCAAGATGCCGCTGCAGGCAAACAGACCGTAGGCCTCCCGGTAGTTGGCCACCTGCCAGAAGGCCGTAGCCTTGGCGACCGCGTAGGGGCTGCGGGGGCGGAAGGGGGTGTCCTCGTTGGCCGGTTCCTTGCCCGTATCCCCGAAGCACTCGGAGCTGCCGGCGTTGAACAGCCGCACCGGGGAGCCTAGGTAGCGGATAACCTCCAGCAGGGTGAGGCTGCCGCCGGCGATCGATTCCATGCATTCCACCGGCTGCTCGAACGACAGCCCGACGCTGGTCTGGCCGGCCAGGTTGTAGATCTCATCCGGTTCCACCCCGCTCACCACCTTGAGCACGCTGCGGAAGTCGTTCGGTGCCAGGGAGCGGATCTCCACGGCGTCTGCCACCCCCAGCCGCTGCAGCCGGCTGGTGTTCGCCATCTGAGCATCGCGGCTTGTGCCAACCACCCTGTAGCCCTTGCCCAGGAGCAAGTGGCTCAGATAAGCCCCGTCCTGTCCGGTGACGCCGAGGATCAAAGCGGTGCGGTTCATCGGTCGTTGTTCATCATCGGCTCAATCCCTCCGGTGCTTCCGGTAGTACCGAATCACCTCCTTGGCCACACTGCGTGGCTCGTGCCGCAGGGTGGCACTGGGCCGGGCTCCCTGCAGCGGCGCCAGGATCACCTCATAGCCTTGCTCCTCCAGGAGTGAGGCTTCGCAGGTGACCGGTTCGGCGCCACGCAGCCGGTAGAGGTCGACCAGGCTGGAATCGGCCAGTTCCTCCTGGGCCAGCACGGCGCTGAACAGGCGCTGCTCCACCCCCAGGCTGGCGAGCTGGGCCTCGATGGCCCGCAGGTGGCCGCCCACGTCCAGGCCGTCGGTCTCGCCGGGCTGGGTCATCAGGTTGCAGATGTACAGCCGCGGCGCCTTGCTGGCGCTGATGGCGCTCACCAGTTCCGGCACCAGCAGATTGGGAAGCAGGGAGGTGTAGAGGCTCCCCGGCCCCAGCACGATCAGGTCGGCATTGGCGATGGCCTCCAGCGCCCGTGGCAGGGCCGGCGGCCGCTCCGGGGTGCAGCCGAGGCGCACGATCGGACAGGGGGCATGGCCGATCTGGGATTCGCCTTCGATCCGCTCGCCGTTCTCCAGTTCGGCCCAGAGGCGCACGTCGGCGTTGGTGGCCGGCACCACCTGGCCCTGCACCGCCAGCACCCGGCTGCTGGCGATGATCGCCGATTCCAGGCTGCCCGTGATCGCCGTCAGGGCGCTCAGGAACAGGTTGCCGAAGCTGTGGCCCTCCAGGCCGCTGCCAGCCTTGAAGCGGTACTGGAACAACCGGGTGAGCAGGGGCTCCTCCCTCGCCAGGGCCGCCAGGCAGTTGCGGATGTCGCCGGGGGGCTGCACGCCCAGCTCCCGCCGCAGCACGCCGCTGCTGCCGCCGTCATCGGCCACCGTCACGATGGCGGTGAGGTTGCTGGAATACCGCTTCAGGCCACTCAGCAGGGTGGCCAGGCCCGTCCCGCCGCCGATCGCCACGATGTTCGGGCCGCGGTTCAGCCGTCGCTGGGCCAGCAGGGCATCCACCAGCAGGGTGTCCTTCTCCGGGGCCAGGGCCTGCTGGATGGCGCCGAAGCTGCGGCTCTGGCCCAGCCAGACCATGGCGGCGCCGATCAGCAGCACCAGCGGGCCGGTGATCCCCCGGGGCATCACCTGGGTGAGGCGATTCAGGCCCCAGCGGATCGTTTCCAGGGTCCAGTAGATCGGCTGCAGGTCGGCCCAGACGGCCGCCCCCAGCAGGGCGATCACCAGCCCCAAGCCTGAGGTGATCATCCAGCGCTTCACCACCAGCCCCGGCTGCAGCCAGCGGGCCGCCCGCCGGGAGCGGCTCATCAGATCCTGCTTGCGCAGGTCACCGCGGCCCACCCAGCGGGGGCGCCCGGGGCGGGAGCCGCCTCGGCGCCGGCGGGCGTTCGCAGCGGGGCCTCGGACCGTCAAGGGCAGGGCGTGGCGACGCGGCACAGACCTACCGAACTGTACGGATGAAAAGCCACTCCTGAACCGGCAGGATGGGAGCCGGGCCCACGGGGCCCCCTCGCCGTGGTTCCTTGGCCTCCAGTCAACTCGCGCTGAAAGTTCCCCCGGCCATCCCTCCGGTGGCCCAGATGGAGAACCTCAGCATGCGCTGGGGACCCAACCTGGTCCTCGACCGCGTCGACCTCAGCTTCACGCCGGGCGAGCGCCTCGTCGTGGTGGGGCCCTCGGGCTCCGGCAAATCCACCCTGCTGCGCCTGCTGGCGGGGCTGCAGCTGCCCACCTCCGGCCTGCTGCGCATCCACGGCGAACCCCAGATTTACCTGCGCCTGGATCAGCGCCACCCCCCGGACGTGCGTCTGGTCTTCCAGAACCCCGCCCTGCTGGCCTCGCTGTCGGTCCGGGAGAACGTCGGCTTCCTGCTCTACCGCTTCAGCCGTCTGGGGGAGCGGGAGATCGCCGAGCGGGTGGACCAGGCCCTGCAGGCCGTGGGGCTGGCGGGCATCGCCGACCGCATGCCGGGGGAGCTCAGCGGCGGCATGCAGAAGCGGGTGAGCTTCGCCCGTGCCCTGATCGACGACCCCACCCTGGCCTCGGCCCGCACCCCCTTGCTGCTCTTCGACGAGCCCACCGCCGGTCTCGACCCGGTGGCCTGCACCCGCATCGAAGACCTGATCGTGCGCACCTCCCGCATCGTCCACGCCTCCACCCTGGTGGTGAGCCACGTGATGAGCACGATCGACCGCTGCGCCGAACGGGTGGCCCTCCTCTATGACGGCCGCTTCCGCTGGGTCGGCACGGTGGAGGACTTCCGCGTCAGCACCAATCCCTATGTGGTGCAGTTTCGGAGCGGTAGTCTGCATGGACCGATGCAGCCGGCCGAGAACTGAGCCCATGCGCCGGAGTGTCCGTGAAGCCCTGGTTGGATTTTCCCTGCTGGCTGCGATCGCCAGCGGACTGGGGTTGTGGTTCTGGCTGCGTGGCGTCTCCTTGAGCCGCGACACCTGGACGATCCGGGCCAGTTTCGCCGATGCCGGCGGCCTGGCCGTCCGCTCGCCGGTCCTGTTCCGGGGCGTACTGGTGGGCAACGTGCGCAAGATCACCGTCACCGATGCGGCCGTTGTGGCCGATCTGGAAATCACCAACCCGCGCCTGCGCCTGGCCCGGCCCCTGGTGGCCCGTGTCGCCTCGGCCTCCATGCTGGGGGGGGATGCCCAGGTGTCCCTGCTGGCCGGCGGCGGCCCCTTGCCGGCCAGCCTGCCGGGACCGCGCGATCGGGACTGCAACAACGCCCGCATGGTCTGCAACGACGGCCAGGTGAGCGGCATTGCGGCAGCCAGCCTCGACACCGTCACCGAGTCGGTCCAGAGCCTGCTCAACCAGGCGGAGAAGGAGCAGCTCGTTCACCAGATGGTGGCGGCCACCGCCGCCTTCTCCAAGACCGCCAAGGAGACCGAGCTGCTCACCAAAAGCGGTCAGGTGTTCCTGCGGGACGCCCAGGTCCTCGTCAGCCAGCTGAACCGCTCGGCGGGCAAGGTGGATCCCATCCTGAGCAACCTCAACCTCGCCAGCGCCGATGCCGCCAGGGCCAGCAAGCACGTCGGCAACCTGGCGGCGGCGCTCGACAACCCCAAGACCGTGGCCGACCTCCAGGCCACCCTCACCAACGCCAAGCAGCTCACCGACCGCTGGTCGGCCGTCGGCGGTGACATGAGCAAGCTCACCGGCGATCCGAAGTTCCTCGACGGCATCCGCAGCGTCTCGGTCGGCCTGGGCAGGTTCTTCGAGGAGCTCTATCCGGCCGAGGTGGAGGCGGCCCGCGACCGCAAGGCGCGGCAGGACGCCCGCCAGCAGGAGGCGAAGGCCGCCCGTCAGGCCGCCCAGGACCGGCTTGCCCCCACCGTCAGAAACCGTTGATGGCCTCCAGGGCGATGGCGGCGATGGCCTGGTCGCTCGCCTTGGGCAGCTGCACATAGCGGCCGCCGGCAGCTTCGGCCAGCTCCTTGCCCATGCCACTGCCGATGAACTTGCGCTCGGTGTCGATCACCAGCAGCCGCAGCCCCAGGCTGCGGTAGCGGCTGGCCACCTGCCGCAGCTCCTCCTTGAGATCCACCGCTTCCTCCCCCTCCAGTGGCGGTTGGCCCAGGGAGCGGCTCAGGGGCACGTTGCCCCGCCCATCGGTGATGGCCACCACCACCACCTGGCCCAGGTCACCGGTGGCCAGGGCGTTCGCCCCCACCCGGGCCGCCTGGGCCAGGCCATGGGCCAGGGGTGAGCCACCGCCGCAGGGCATCGACTCCAGCCGCCGGCGGGCGGCGGTGATCGAGCGGGTGGGCGGCAGCAGCACCTCGGCCTGCTCGCCACGGAAGGTGATCAGGGCCACCTCATCGCGGTTCTCGTAGGCCTCGGTGAGCAGGCGGATCACGGCCCCCTTGGCGCTCTGCATGCGGTTCAGGGCCATTGAGCCGCTGGCATCCACCAGGAAGATCACCAGGGCCCCGGCCTTGCGCTGCAGCTGCTTGGCCCGCAGGTCCCCCTCCTCCACGATCACCTTGCGGTGGGGCTCCCGGGCGCGGCGTGCCTTCTGGTAGGGCGCGGCCGCCCGCAGGGTGGCGTCGATGGCGATGCGGCGCACGGGGCCCCGGGGCAGCATCGGCTTGACGTAGCGGCCGCGGCTGTCGCTGAACACCACGGCCCGGCTGCCGCTGCCGCCGCTCTTGGCCTTCGCCGAGGCGAACACCAGCAGGTCGGGGTCGATGGCGGTGGCTTCCGGATCAAGCAGAAACTCCTCGGGGATCTGGGGTGGGGCCTGGTCCTCCGGGTTGTCGTCCTGGTCGTCGTCCGGCTCGTCCGGCTCGTCGCTTTCCGGCTCCTCCTGGGGCGGCTCGGGCTCCTCGGGGGGCTGCTCCCCCTGCGGCGGCGGTGGCGGCGGCGGCTCCATCGGCTGGTCGGGGTCCTGGGGGGGCAGTTGCAGGGCCCGCGGGGCGATCACCAGGCGCACCGCCACCTGCAGATCGTCCGCCTCCACCCGGTCGCGGCCGGAGAGGGCCGCATGGGCCCGGGCCACCCGCACCGCGTAGAGCTCGGCCCGGTGCCCCTCCACACCCCCGCGGATCGCCTCGGTGACCAGGTAGCGGATCTGCTCGCGGTCGATGGCCACGTCCGGCAGCCATTGGCGGGCCAGCAGCAGCTGGGTGGCCAGGGCTTCGGTTTCCTCCTGAAAGCGGGCGCTGAAGGCGGTGCTGGAGGTGCCGTGGTCGAGGGCCGAGCGGGTGATCGCCACCCGCTGGTCGGTGTCGAGCAGCTGGTTGGCCGACAGGGCGATGGCGAAGCGATCCAGCAGGTGGTCACGCACCGCCCCCTCCTCCGGGTTGTAGGTGGCGATCAGCAGGCAGCGGCAGGGGTGCGACAGGCTCAGGCCTTCCCGCTCGATGCGGTTCTCGCCGGAGCCCACCGCCGCCAGCAGCAGGTTGGTGATGCCGTCGTCCAGCAGGTTGAGTTCATCGACGTAGAGCACCCCGCGGTGGGCCTCCGCCAGCAGCCCCGGTTGGAACACCGCGGCGCCGGCATTCAGGGAGGCGGTCACGTCCACCGAGCCGATCAGCCGGTCTTCGGTGACCCCCAGGGGCACCTGGATGAACGGCGCCGGCATCACCCGGGTGGGCAGCAAAGCAGCCGGGTCGGAGCCGCTGGCATCGCCGCCCAGTTCGGTGATGCGGCGTCGGGTGGCCGCGTCCCATTCATCGGGCCGGCTGGGATCGGCCTGGAGCAGGCCCGGGCCGTCCGCCAGGTCGATCACGTCGATCGGCGGCAGCAGGGCATGGAGACCCCGGGCCAGCACCGACTTGCCGGTGCCCCGTCCGCCGGCGATCACCACGCCGCCCAGGCCGGGATCCACCGCCGCCAGCAGCAGGGCCAGCTTGAGGGTGCCGTGGCCGGTGATCGCGGCCAGCGGAAAGCTGCCGGTGGGCGCGGCACCGGCGGGCGCGGCAGGGGACCCGCTGACGACCATGGGGAAGTGGCTGGGTGGGGGTGGGGGCAGTCTGGCGGAAGGGCGGCAGCGATACCCTGCCCGCCAGGCCCTGGCCGGACCCCGATGCACCTCCGCCCCTGCTCCAGCCTGGCCATCGCCCTGGGGGCCAATCTGGGCGATCCGGCCGTCAGCTTCGCGGCGGTGCGGCCCCTGCTGGCGGCGGCGCTGGAGGCCTGGGCCGGAGCTCCGCTGCAGCTGAGCTGGTCGCCCCGGTTCCGCACGGCGCCGGTGGGGGGGCCGCCGGGGCAACCCCCCTATCTCAATGCCGTCCTACTGGCGCGGCCTGGGGCCGCTGCGGCGTTGGACGCGTCCTGGCCTGATCCGGCGGTGCTGCTCCAGCGCCTGCAGGAGCTCGAAGCCCGGTTCGGCCGCGAGCGTCGCGAGCACTGGGGGCCCCGTCGCCTCGACCTCGATCTGCTCTGGTGCGGCGCCACCGCCTGCTGCAGCCCTGAGCTGGTGTTGCCCCATCCGCGCCTGCGGCAGCGCGCCTTCGTGCTGGCCCCACTGGCGACCATCGATCCGGACCAGCTGCTGCCCGCAGCGGCCTCCGGCCGGCCCGTTGCGGTCGCCGAGGCCCTGGCGGCCTTGCCGCTGGTACCTGGGGAGCCGGAACCCCTGGCCCTGGCCGGCGACCCGGGGTGGCCCGAGGGCCCCTGAACCGCGACCCCTGGCTCCCGCCCGTCACACTGGGGGCCCGAATGGCCCGCCCCATGGCTCCCCTGCCGCCCCCCGAGCCCAGCACCCACCTGGAGACCACCGCCTCCCTGGAGGCCCGCAAGGTGCGTTTTGAGCTCAACCGGGTGGTGTTGCCGATCGGCATCGAGGGCACCTACGGCGTGATCCGCCATCCGGGCGCCTCCCTCGCGGTGCCGGTGCTCGAGGACGGCCGGGTGGTGATCCTGCGCCAGTACCGCTTCGCCGTGGCCGGCCGGCTGCTGGAGTTCCCCGCCGGAACCCTGGAGGAGGGGGAGGAGCCCCTGGGCTCGATGCGGCGGGAGCTGGAGGAGGAGACCGGCTACAGCGCCAGCCGCTGGGATGACCTGGGGGCCATGCACCCCTGTCCCGGCTACTCCGACGAGGTGATCCACCTGTTCCTGGCTCGCGACCTAACCCTGCTGCAGGACCGTCCCCCCGGCGATGACGACGAGGACATGGAGGTGCTGCTGCTGGAGCCCACGCAGCTGGATGCGCTCCTGTCCAGTGGCGATGAGGCCCTGGACGGCAAGACCGTGACCGCCTGGTACCGCGCCCGTCAGCTGCTGGGATTCTGATGGCCCCGGAGCGCTGGCTGTTCTGGCATCGCCGCGACCTGCGCCTGGCCGACAACCTGGGACTGGCCGCAGCGGCGGCCGCCACCCCGGCGGTCACCGGCCTCTACGTGCTCGATCCCGCGATCCTCTCAGACCCGCTGATGGCGCCGGCCCGGGTCTGGTTTCTGTGCCAGAGCCTGCGGGAACTGGCGGATCACTGGCGGGCGGCGGGCAGCCGGCTGCTGATCCTGCAGGGCGAGCCGTCTGCCCTGGTGCCCCTGGCGGCCCGGGCGGTGGGGGCCGCGGTGGTGGCCTGGAACCGGGAGGTGGAGCCCTACGGCCGCGAGCGCGACCGGCAGGTGGCGGCCGCGTTGCAGGGCCAGGGCACCAGGGTGCTGGTGGACTGGGACCAGTTGCTGGTGGCGCCGGAGGCGATCCGCACCGGCGCCGGGGAGCCCTACCGGGTCTATGGGCCGTTCCTGCGCAACTGGCGCGGCCAGGTGGAGGGGCGCGCCGGCAACCTGGAGCCGGTGGAGGCCCCCATCGGCCTGCTGGATCTGGATCCCGCCGCCTTGCCGGCGGAGATCGCCCCCCTCTGGGCCGCCCTGCCCAGGCTGGAAGTGCCGCCCACGGCCGAGGAGCTGGGGTTCCGTTTCGCCGGTGCCGACCTCTGCCCCTGCCGTCCCGGCGAGGCGGCCGCCCTGGCCCAGCTGCAGGCCTTCGCCGACGGCGGGGTGAATGGAGGTCCCCTGGCTGCCTACGAGCCTGGCCGGAATTTCCCTGGCGAGGCCGGCACCTCCGGGCTGTCCGCCGCCCTCAGTTTCGGCAGCCTCAGCCCCCGCCAGGCCTGGGCCGCCGCCCAGGGGGCCCGGGCCCTTGCCCGCAGTGAGGAGGCCTTCCGCTCCATCGGTGTCTGGGAACAGGAGCTGGCCTGGCGCGAGTTCTACCAGCAGGCCCTGTTCCATTTCCCCGAGCTGGCCGATGGTCCCTACCGGTCGCAGTGGCGCCACTTCCCCTGGGATAACGATCCGGCGCGCTTCCAGGCTTGGTGCCATGGGCTGACCGGCGTGCCGATCGTGGACGCGGCGATGCGCCAGCTCGAGGCCAGCGGCTGGATGCACAACCGCTGCCGCATGGTGGTGGCGTCCTTTCTGGTCAAGGATCTGATCGTGGACTGGCGCTGGGGCGAGCGTGCCTTCATGGAACGGCTGGTGGATGGCGACCTGGCGGCCAACAACGGCGGCTGGCAGTGGAGCGCCAGCAGTGGCATGGATCCCAAGCCCCTGCGCATCTTCAACCCCTTCACGCAGGCGAGCAAGTTCGATCCCGAGGCCACCTACATCCGCCGCTGGCTGCCGGAACTGGCCCATGTGGCCACCGCCGACCTGATCAGCGGTGACATCGCGCCGCTGGAACGGCGTGGTTACCCCGTGCCGATCGTCAGCCACAAGGTCCAGCAGGCCCGCTTCAAGGCCCTGCATGCCGCCCTGCCCCGGGGCTAGGAGGCCAAGTCCACGTCTTCAGGCGACGACCGCTGCGGCCCCCACCAGGCTGCGTACCGCGGCGATGACGCTGTCTTGTTGCTCGACGCTGAGTTCGGGGAAGATCGGCAGGCTGAGCACCTCGGCGCAGAGCCGCTCGGTGATCGGCAGGCTGCCGGCGGGGTAGCCCAGGGAGGCGTAGGCCGGCTGCCGGTGGATGGGAATCGGGTAGTAGATGATCGTCGTCACCCCGGCCTCCTGCAGCTGCTGCTTGAGCCAGTCGCGGCAGCAGGCCTCGGGCAGGCCGTAGCTGGCGCTGTCGGCGGCGGGGGTGCAGCGTCCGCCGCAGGCGATCGTGGCCGCCGGGCAGTGGGGCACCCGCACCACGAACTGGTTCCAGCTGTGGCCGTCCGGTCCGGGGGCTGCGGGCAGCAGGCCCGGCAGGTCCGCCAGTTCCCGCTGGTAGCGCTCGGCGATGGCACGCCGCCGTTCCACCCAGCCGGCCAGGTGCGGCAGCTTCACCATCAGCACGGCGGCCTGCATGGCATCGAGGCGGCTGTTGTAGCCGAGGTCGGTGTGCAGGTAGCGGCGGGGCATGCCATGCACCGCCAGCTCGCGGATCCGCTGGGCCAGCTCCGGGTCGCGGCAGACCACCATGCCGCCGTCGCCGGCGGCCCCGAGGTTCTTGGTGGGGAAGAAGCTGAAGCAGCCGGCGTCGCCCCAGCCGCCGACCGGCCGCCCGGCCCAGCTGGCGCCGCTGGCCTGGGCGCAGTCCTCGATCACCCGCAGGTCGTGGGCGGCGGCGATGGCCATGATCCGCTCCATGTCCACCGGCCGGCCGAACAGGTGCACCGGCATCAGGGCCCGGGTGGCAGTGGTGATGGCGGCGCCGATCGCCTCCGGATCGATGAGATAGGTGTCCGGATCCACGTCCACGAACACCGGCGTGGCGCCCACGGCGCTGATCGCTTCAGCCGTGGCGAAGAAGCTGAACGAACTGGTGATCACCTCGTCACCGGCGCCGATGCCCAGGGCCCGCAGGGCCAGCACCAGGGCGTCAGTGCCGCTGTTGCAGCCGATGGCGTGCGGGACGCTGCAGGCGTCGGCGAAGGCGGCCTCGAAGCCGCTGATGGTGGTCCCCCCGATGTACTGGCCGCTCCGCAAGACCTTGAGGACGGCGTGATCGAGCGCGTCTCCCAGCTGGTGCAGTTGCTCGCTGAGACTGAAGGGGGGCACTTGCATGGCGGCAACATTAAACCTGCGGATCCGACCCATGACGGCCGCTCTCCCCCGGTTCAGCTGTCATGCCATTTGATGTTGCAGCCGATGGCCGGCCGCTGCGGTTCCGGCACCGGTCGCCCCTCCAGCAGGGCCGCCAGGGCGACCCGTAGATCCCTGCCATTGCAGGCGATGCCGTCACCGGGACGGCTGCCATCCAGTTGCCCTCGGTAGGCAAGCCGGTGCTCGGCATCGAAGAGGAAGGGGTCAGGGGTGCAGGCCGCCTGGAAGGCCCGGGCCACGTTCTGTTCGGGATCCTGCAGGTAGGGAAAGGTCCAGCCACAGGCCTGGGCCTGGGCCGCCATCCCCGCCGGGCCGTCCTGGGGATGGCTGACGGTGCTGTTGCTGCAGACGCCGATCATGTTCGCCTGCCCACCCAGATCGTTCTGCAGCCGGGTGACTTCCCCCTCCACATGCTTCACGAACGGGCAGTGGGGGCAGAGGAACAGCACCAGCACGGGCCTCCCAAGGAGGGCTGCGCTGTCGAAGGGGCCGCCCGTGACCGGCCGCAGCCCGGCCTGCATGGCGGCGGCAGGCAACGGTGTGCCCAGGGGCAGCATGGTGGAGGTGGTGAGGACCATGGATCTGCCGCCCTTGCTGCAGAGCGGATGGGGAGGCCGGGTAAGGATCATCGTCGTCATTGCGTTGTCTCCGCTGTGCCGCCCCTCTGCCCGCTGGCACGCCGCCGGCTGGGAAGGTCCCTGCTGGGGTCGCCGCTGGTGGCGATCCTGCTGGCCGGCTGCGTGCCGGCCGAACAGCGGCCCAGTGGCCGGGTGTACCCCCTGCCGCGGCACCAGCCCCACGACGGCCTCGCCGTGGTGACGCGACCCGGCGGCAAGGGCCTGCACATCTGGATCGAGACCGACACCAGCCGTCCCGGCGTCTGCCGGCCCCGCTGGCTCCCTGATGCTGCCCGACTCCAGGGCGGCAACGGGCCGGATCCCACAAGCTTCGGGCTTGCCCCGAGGGAAGAATTCTTCCTGGCCCAGGAGCGGGGTACGGTGCGGCTGGCTCTGCGGCGCCAGGCGGAGGGTCTCTGCCGCCAGCGCTCCCCCGACAGCGCCTTTGTCTGGGTGCCGCCGCCCCGTACCGCGGCGCAGCACCGGCCGCCCGTGCTGCCCCTGCTCGAGGAGCCCGAACTGCTCAGCGACCCTCGGGCGATCCGGCGGGCCGAAAAGCGGCTGCTGGGCCTGCCCCTCACCCCCGACGACCTCGAGGAACCGGAGGAGTCCCAGCAGGGAGGTTCCTGACGCTTCAGGCCAGGGCTGCGACGCCCACGTACCCCTCCGGCAGCACCACGGGCCAGCGGTCCAGGCCCTCCCGGGCCCGCCCGTCGGTAGGCGCCGTTGCGAACAGGCCCAGCCCCCTGGCCTTGAGGCCCGCCTCCAGCCGGCACCAGGCGGTCAGAAAGGCAGCGTTGCGCCGCTCCTCGGGCAGGGCCAGGATGGCTTCCACGGCGCCAGGCGGCAGATAGCGCCTGGCGATCCCCTGCCACTCCGGCAGCGGCCGTCGCTGCTCCAGATCCACCCCCACCGGCCGCAGGGGGTGAAACCCCAGCAGGATCAGATCCCCCGAATGGGACACGTTGAACTGGGGGGGCAGCCCTTCCCACCCCGGCCCCACGGCCTCCTGGGGGAACAGTTCGGGCTTGCCATGGGGCCCAGCCCCCAGCATCAGGCCGGCGGGATCGCACCCCAGCCAACTGCCCAGGATCTGCCGCAGCGCCCCTCGAGCGAGCAGGAACCGCTGGCCATCCTCCTGGCGCCGCAGCAGACGCAGGCGTTGCCGTTCGCCTGGATCCAGCAGATCCCCCAGGGGCCCGACCAGTGCCTGGAGCTGCGGCTCGCGTTGATCAAGCAGCAGTAGAAGGGGGGCAGAGTCAAGTCCGGGGGAGGGCCAGGGTGGCTGCTCCAGGCCGCCGCCGGGGTCAGGCCAGGCCACCGGAGCGATCGCCGCGTGTACGGGAGAATCGGCGCATTGCATCCCTTCGCCCTCCGGCGCCCTGCTCCCCATGCTCCTTGATCTGCGCGGCAAGAAGGCCCTCGTCACCGGCATCGCCAACAACCGCTCGATCGCCTGGGGCATCGCCCAGCAGCTGGCCGCAGCGGGCTGCGAACTGGGCATCACCTACCTGCCGGACGACCGGGGCCGCTTCGAGGGCAAGGTGCGCGAACTCACCGCCCCCCTGAACCCCACCCTGTTCGAGCCCCTGGACGTGCAGAACCCGGCCCAGATCGAGGCCCTGTTCCAGCGCATCGCGGAGCAGTGGGGCTCGCTGGATGTGCTGGTCCACTGCCTGGCCTTCGCCGGCAAGGACGAGCTGGTGGGTGATTTCAGCGCCATCAGTCCGGAGGGCTTCGCCCGGGCGCTGGAGGTGAGCGCTTATTCCCTGGCGCCGCTGTGCCGCCACGCCAAGCCCCTGTTCAGCCAGGGGGCCAGCGTGATCACCCTGAGCTACCTGGGCGCCGAGCGGGCGATCCCCAATTACAACGTCATGGGGGTGGCCAAGGCGGCCCTGGAGGCCTCGGTGCGCTACCTGGCCGCCGAGCTGGGCCCTGAACAGCAGGTGCGGGTGAATGCCATCAGCGCCGGCCCGATCCGCACCCTGGCCAGCTCGGCGATCGGCGGCATCCTCGACATGATCCACAACGTCGAGGCCAAGGCTCCGCTGCGCCGCACCGTCACCCAGGACGAGGTGGGCGCCACCGCCGCCTTCCTGGCCAGCCCCCTGGCCAGCGGCATCACCGGCCAGGTGATCTACGTGGATGCTGGCTATTGCATCACGGGGATGTGAACATCGAAAGATCACAGAGATGCTTAACGACCCACCAGTTTGCCAAGGGACCATTGCAGGAACTGTGTCCTTGAGAGCCTTGATTTCTGGATCAGAAGCCTCCTTTGTAGTTCTGGCTCAATAGACAGCAAATCCATCACCCGGGCCAAGTGATTGGCGTAACCGGCGGGAGTTCTCTTCGTGACTGCATGCCGTACTTTGCCTCTCAATTGATCCAAAGATAGGTAGGCTGACTGATGGGTCAACTCTTCCAGAATGTCGCCACCCATTCGACTTGATTCCCAGAAGTGCCAGACTTTACTTTGCTGACAATTCTTCCAGGACTGGGTGATTTGAAGATTGAAGGACTCAGCGAGTTCCTGTTCTTTGAAGTCGGCACGGGTGATGGCGGCGTTGAAGGATGGTTGGTCCTGGTGGTTGATGGTGTCTTTTGAGTCCTGCCAGAGCAAATGCCACGTCTCAAAAAATCGTGTTACAGCCGGCGAAGAGACGAAATAGAAAAATCCAGAATTGTAGTAAGTGCCTTGCGGATTCCAGCCCATCTTTTCGCTCATTAGAAGCTTTGAGGTATCTTGTTTCGCCACCAGCATTGGTGCATCAGCTACGGCCCCGAAGTCGCTGTGGAACTGATCCAGCCAATCGATTGAGCTTCTTACAATGGTATCAACATCCAGGCAAATCACTTTCCCTTGGATGAATTGACCAACCTGCGTTTTGAGCCAGCGACTTCGGAACACAGCTGAGCCTGAGGGGGTGTCGACCGTAACGATTGAATCACTGATTTGCAGGAGCTTGTGGCGGTACGTTTGCAGCGCCCCCATGCTGATCGTATCGACCAGTAGCATTGTTGTGATGCCTGGATTAGACAGGCCAACGGACAGCATCGAAACAAGGGCCATGTCGGCGTAGACATCTCTGCAATCCGTCGTGAGCACATAAACGAGATTTGGCCTTTCTGCAGCCGATATCTGGCTGGGTATGGATCCAGCCAAGGGGCTCTCAGACATGGGATCCCGATTGGAAGGCGTTCATGGAAGGTCCCAGTTGCCGTCAAGAAGAGTCGCTTCAGGGAACTCTATTGGCTGGCATCGCCATCACTGAACCCATCCATTCGATGCTGGTGGTGTGCAGGTTGTAGTAGGCCGCTTCCACCTGCAGCCGTCCGGAGCGAAGCCGGTCGGTGAGCATGACGCTGGAATCGACGAGGTTGCGGGCCGCATTGAGGGTGTGGTGGCGGCAGGCCTCTTCCAGGTTGTGTTCGCCGCCGAGGCTGAACAGCTCCATGCGCAGCTGGCCCACCACCTGGGCCAGGCTCGGCGTCAGGCTGAGCTCCCGATCAAAGGCCGCTGCCACGGCACCACAGGCGGCGTGGCCCAGCACCACGATCACCGGCACCTCCAGATGGCTGACGGCGTACTCCAGCGAGGCAATGGCGGCCACCGTGCTCATCGTGCCGGCGTTGCGCACCACGAACAGATCGCCGAAACCGGTGTCGAACAGCAGCTCCACCGGTACCCGGGAATCGGCGCAGCCCAGCACGGCCGCGACGGGACTCTGGGCGGCTTCCACCTCCAGCATCCGCAGGCGATCGCTGTGGGGGTGGAGCGAATGGCCGTCGAGAAAGCGCTGGTGCCCGGCGCGCAGCTGGTCGAGGACGGCACCGGGACAGGTCGGCATAGGGCCCACACCACCATCCCCGGCGGCCTTGTGCCGTAGCGCTCCACACCATGGGCGCATCCGGTCGTCAGGGCACGGCTGTGAGGGCTTTGGCATGATTCAGATCTGGCCCGTCGCCTTCGCCCGCGTGACCATCAGCTCTTCGCGAACCGGCCCTGTGCGCACCGGCGAGATCCATCGCGTCACCGGCGAGACGGACGTTCACATCGCGCTTGATCTGGATGGCACCGGTCGTTGCCAGGTGGCCACCGGTGTCCCCTTTCTCGACCACATGCTCCACCAGCTCGCCAGCCATGGCCTGCTGGACCTGGAGATCACCGCCAGGGGCGACACCCACATCGACGACCACCACACCAACGAAGATGTGGGGATCGCGCTGGGTCAGGCCCTCGCCCAGGCCCTGGCGGACCGGCGTGGCATCCGGCGATTCGGCCACTTCCTGGCTCCCCTGGATGAAGCGCTTGTGCAGGTGGCGCTCGACTGCTCCGGCAGGCCCCACCTCAGCTACGACCTGGCCATCCCCGCCCAGCGCATCGGCACCTACGACACCGAACTGGTGCGGGAGTTCTTCGTGGCGGTGGCCAACAACGCCGGCCTCACCCTCCACATCCGTCAGCTGGCGGGGGTGAACTCCCACCACATCGTCGAGGCCTGCTTCAAGGCGTTCTCCCGCGCCCTTGATCAGGCGGTGGAGATCGATCCCCGCCGCGGCGGTGCCGTGCCCAGCAGCAAGGGCGTGCTGGAGCGGGCCGGGGCTGGAGGCAATCCGGCCGGTGGCGTCTAGCCTTTTGTGATCCGTCCAGACCCCATGCGACCTCTCCTTGTGCTTGTGGCCGGCCTCGCCGCCACCATCGCCGCTGCGGTTCCGGCCCAGGCTGCCGATTGCCTGCCGAGCGTCGCTGAGCCAGCCCCTTGTGCGGTTTCCCAGCCCCCCTGCCCGCCTGTGGAGCTCCCCTGCGAGGCCTGAGGTCGGGACGGCCGCCCACGCCTTCACACTCCGTTACGTGATAATCGAATCAGCGCCTGGCGCTGTTCTTTCCGTGGGCTGACCCGATGACCGTTGCTTCCCCTGCTGGCACGGCTTCGCCTGCCTACGACCGCTCCGACTGGGCCAGTTCCTTCGCCAATGTCAGCGAAGAGCTGACGGAAGTGCCCTTGGTGGCCAGCCGGGGCACGATTCCCGCCGAGTTGAGCGGCACCCTCTACCGCAATGGTCCTGGTCGGCTGGAACGGGGCGGCCACTGGGTCCATCACCCTTTCGATGGGGACGGGATGATCACCGCCCTGCGGTTCACCGCCGGCGGGGCTCAGCTCAGCAACCGCTTCGTGCGTACGGAGGGCTGGTTGGCGGAAGAGAAGGCCGGCACCTTTCTGTACCGCGGCGTGTTCGGCACACCCAAGCCGGGTGGGGTCCTGGCCAATGCTTTCGACCTGCGGCTCAAGAACATCGCCAACACCCATGTGGTGCGGCTCGGTGACCAGCTCCTCGCCCTCTGGGAGGCCAGCTCCCCCCATGCGCTGGATCCGTTCAGCCTCGAAACCCGGGGCCTGACCCTCCTGGATGGGGTCCTCAAGCCCGGTGAAGCCTTCAGTGCCCACCCCCGCTTCGACCCCGGCCACCACGGTGCCACCCGGATGGTCACCTTCGGCGTCAAGGCCGGACCACGCAGCACGGTGCGGCTGATGGAGTTCGCCGCGGACGGTTCTGGGGCGGGCACCTTGCTGGCCGACTCCAGCCACAGCTTTCCTGGCTTCGCCTTCCTGCACGATTTCGCCATCACCCCCAACTGGGCGGTGTTCCTGCAGAACGCGATTGATTTCAACCCCCTCCCCTTTGTGCTCGGCCGCAAAGGGGCCGCCCAGTGCCTGAAATCCCGCCCCGGGGCCCGGGGCCAGTTCTGGTTGATCCCCCGCCAGGACGGGGCCTTCGCCGGCCAGGAGCCACGGGTCCTGGAAGCCCCGGAGGGATTCGTGTTCCACCACCTCAACGCCTGGGAAGATGGCGATGCTGTGGTGGTTGACAGCATCTATTACGCCGATTTCCCCTCCATCGGCCCCGACCAGGACTACAAAGAAGTGGACTTCGATCGCATCCCGGAGGGGCTGCTCGAGCGTTGCCGTCTGGATCTGGCCAGCGGCACAGTGACGGCCACGCGGCTGAGCGAGCGCACCTGCGAGTTCGCCATGGTGGCCCCGGCACGGGTGGGCCTTGAGAGTCGCTATGCCTGGATGGCGGTGGCCGAGCGCGATCGGGGTAACGACCCGCTCCAGGCCCTGATGAAACTGGATCTTCAGGCTGGCGAGACGCGGGTCTGGAGTGCGGCGCCGCGGGGCTTCGTCAGTGAGCCGATCATGGTGCCGCGGCCCGGTGCGACCGACGAGGATGACGGCTGGGTGCTGGGTCTGTTCTGGAACGGCGCCCGCAGCGCCAGCGATCTGGTGGTGCTGGATGCCGCCACCATGGAGGAGCAGGCCCTACTGGAGCTGCCCCTGGCGATCCCCCATGGGTTGCATGGCAGCTGGGTGGCGGCCTGAGCCAGCCCTGCAGCAGGGGCCTCCCGCGGTTCAGCCCCGTTCAGACCGTTTCAGGGTGGCTGGCGAGAAGAGGTGGCCTTCGCTGAGGGCGATCGCCACAACGGCATCGGAGTCGGCAGCAGCATCCACCCGGGCCTTGAGGGCTGGATCCGCTGCCACCTTCGTCAAAAAGGCGTTGAGCTGAGATTTCGACATGGGGTGTTCCGTTCGATCGTCCGTCTCCTTCCTACTCCCTCTGGGCAGTGGGAGCGATTTCATGGTGCTGTCACGCTGAGATCATGCCCTGGTTCATCAAGACCGAAGTTTTCTGCCAGCCCCGTGAATTGGTGACGCCCCATCTCCGGGCGCATCTGGCGTGGGTGAGCGAGCTCCGGAACCGCGGCGCGCTGGTCAGCAGTGGTTATCTCGTGGATGCAGGTGGCCGGCCTGGTGGTGGTGGTCTGATGATTTTTCAGGCCGAGGATCATGCGGCTGCTGAAGCGTTTGTGTTGCAGGATCCAATGATCCTCAGTGGCTGTGTGACCTGGCAGTTACAGGGGTGGATCCCTTCAGTTGGTGACATTCGGATGGCCTGATCTGCCCGCGTTCACACGGTGATGAATGTCACTTCCCCGCAGCCAGCATGGAGTTGGCCCTTCTTGAAAACTGGCGCAGCCCGCTGATCAGGGAGAAGAGCCACGAGAGAGGCCATTTCTGCAGAATCAGAGGAGCTGTCTGAAGGGCGTAACTCGAATACAGTTTTTGATGATGAAACACATCGCGTCCACTGGAGCCAAAGATGCTGTAGGCGATGTCGAAATCCCTTTCCATGCTGACAAGTCGATGGGGATGCTGATCCATCACGTCGAGAATGGCTTTCGTGTAAGGCTCCTCACCGGTGGTATGGATCACGGCTGACCAGGAGTTGCGTAAGTAGTGGAAGGCGTTGAAGTCATCGATGCGTTTCAGGACGGTGGCGATGACCGCAGCCAGAAAGGGATGATGCGGTGAGGCCATCAGCACCCATTGCTGGAACGAGCGTGCGCCGCCCAGCTCTGGATGACTGCCCCAACCGATATGGGCACTGCCTTCGGATTGGTCCCATTGGGATAAAATGTAGTCGTCATTTGCACGAATGGATTCAAAAATTGGCCTGCGCACATCCGCTTTGACGTCGAGATAAATGCCTCCGTAGGAGTAGATGCACAGGTAGCGAAAGAGGTCTGACCTGGCTGCTGCGAATGATGGATTGATGCGTTTGTATCGTCCATAGACCTCTTCTCCAAAGTTGTTCAGGATGAGAGTGGCGATCTCCTTCTCTTCGTAAAAGCGATACTCGCAATCACTGTTCATGGCTGCAATGGCCTTGCAGTTCTCTTTCAGCGAGTCTGGAAGTCTATGGTAGGCATCAAATGTCTGGTGAATAATCTTGGGGATTGGCATAGGCCTTGGCCTCCGCAATGACGAATCATTGGTGAGATGTTAACTGATTCGGTGATCTCATTGGCGAGATGGTTGGCTAAAGACGCCTTGCCAATGAGCGTTGATGTTCAACTGGAGGCGAGAGAGTTTCTGCAGCTCAAGTGGGGCGTAACAGCAGGTTTTGCAGCTCCGGTTCCAGCAGGGCAAAGGCCCTGCCCCGGTGACCGATCCGGCCCTTGAGCCCCTTGTCCATCTCGGCGTAGCTCAGGCCCTCGGAGGGCACGAAGAACACCGGGTCGTAGCCGAAACCGCCGCTGCCCCTCGGGGACTCCAGGATCACCCCCTCGCAGCGGCCCTCCACCTCCAGGCGGATCGCTCCGCTGGGATCGGCCACCGCCAGGGCGGCCACGAAGGCCGCCCGGCGATCCGATGGCAGGCCCTGCTCCTGACGTTGCTGATCAGCAGTGCCCAGTTCCCTCAGCAGCCGGGCGATCCGGGAGGTGTCGCTGTCGGCATAGCGGGCCGAATGCACCCCGGGGGCGCCGCCCAGGGCCGCCACCGCCAGGCCCGAGTCGTCGGCCAGGGCCCAGTGGCCGGTCGCCCGGGCCACCGCCTCGGCCTTCAGCCGGGCATTGGCGGCGAATGTGGCGCCCGTTTCCTCCACCTCCAGGCCCTCGGGCTGGGGCCGCACCTCCAGGGACAGGGAGGCCAGCAGGTGGGAGAACTCCCGGATCTTGCCGGCGTTGCCGCTGGCGATCACCAGCACGGTGGGCGCCACCCTGGTCTCCGATGGGGCGGCCATCAGATGCTCTCCGCCAGCTGGCGGGCCCAGGCCAGCACCGCCTGCACCCGGTCGGCGTCAGGGGCTTCGCAATAAAGACGCAGCAGGGGCTCGGTGCCGGAGAAGCGCAGCATCAGCCAGTGGCTTGGCCCCATCCGCAGTTTGACGCCGTCGGTGCGGTTCACCTCCACAACAGCGGCACCGGCCACCTCCTGGGGCGGATCCTGGGCCAGAAGTGCCTCCAGTCGGCCGCGGCTGGCCATGTCCGGCAGGCGCAGGTCGAGGCGGTCGTAGACGCTGGCGCCTCCGCAGCGCTCCTGCAGGGCCGCCAGCCGGGCACCGAGGGGCAGCCCCCCTTCCACCAGGGCTTCGATCAGCAGCAGGGCCGCGAACAGGGCATCCCGCTCCGGCAGGTGGATGCCGAAGCCCACCCCGCCCGATTCCTCTCCGCCCACCAAGACCTCGCCGCTGAGCATCTCGGCGGCGATGTACTTGAAGCCGACCGGCATTTCGATCACCTCCCGGCCCAGGTCGGCCGCCACCAGGGCCATCAGATCGGAGCCGCTCACGGTCTTGACCACGCGGCCCCCCAGCCTGCGGGCCCTGGCCAGGTGGTCGATCAGCAGGGGCATCAGCAGCTGGGTGCTGCAGAACCGGCCCTGCTCGTCCACCGCGGCGATGCGGTCGCCGTCGCCATCGAAGACGATGCCCACCGCCGGCCGCCCGGCGGCCGTGGCCTGGCGCACCTCGGCGATCAGCTGCCCCAGGTAGGGCGCCAGCGGTTCGGGTGGGTGGCCGCCGAACAGGGGATCCCGCTCAGAGCGAATCTCCCGGATCACACCGGCGGCCGTGCCCGCCTCGCCCAGCAGGGCCGGCAGCCCCCCGGCGGCCGAGCCATGCATCGGATCCACGATCACCTGCAGGCCGATGGCGGACAGGCCCTGCACCAGGGCCGGGATAGCGATCTTGGCGCCGAGCCCGGCCAGGTAGGTGCCCATGGCATCGAAGCGCTCCGTGGCGCCGGGGATCGGCACGCTCAGGCCCCCCGCCGCCAGGCGCTGCTCCACACGGGCGGTGAAGTCGCCCTCCACCGAGCCCCCGAACGGTCCCTTGATCTTGAGGCCCAGCCATTCCGCCGGGTTGTGGCTGGCGGTGATCACCAGGGCCCCCAGGGCCTTTCTCTCCACCACCGCCCAGCTGCAGGCCGGCGTGGGCACGGGGCTGGTTGCCAGCACGGGCACCAGATCGGCCCCCCGCACGGCGGCGCCGATGGCTTCGGCCAGTTCCGGCGCCAGGAAGCGCCGGTCGTAGCCGATCACCACCTCCCGGCTGGCCAGGCCCGGCGGGGCGCTGGCGGCCAGCTCCTGGGCGGCGGCGGCGGCCACCGGCAGCAGGCGCTCCATGGTGATGTCCACGCCGAGGATGCCCCGCCAGCCATCGGTGCCGAAGTGGATCGGACCGGCCTCAAGGGGCAGGGGGGCGGAGACCATGGCGCGGCGCGGACGCAGGGGAAGGGCACGCCGGTCGTAGCAGGCTCGCCCCTGCGGTTGGCTGTGGCAGGTGCCGGCCTGATGGCAGGCCACCGGCCCCCCTAGCCTGCAGCCATGCCCCAGTCCCCGGACACTCCCGTCCTGACCGACCGCCTGCTGCGCAGCTGGGTGCGCTGTCGTCGTCGGGCCTGGCTCGACCTCCACGGTCCATCCCAGGAGCGGTCGTGGAGCGCCCATCGCGCCCTGGCTCTCGACGATCAGCTGCGCAGTTTCCAGAGCCTCTTGCCCCAGCGCCCCGGTCACGGGGAGGCGGCCTGCCGGGCCGGTGTGCCCGGTGTGGTGGGTCTGCGGCTGGTGGGAACCGGCCCCCGCGGCCTGCGGCTGGAAGCCCACCCGAGCCTGCTGGAGCGGGTCGAGGAGCCCAGCCGCTGGGGCGACCACAGCTACCGGCCGGTGCTGGCCCGCCAGGGCCGGCGCCTCACCCGTGAACACCGCGTGCTGCTCGCCCTCTGGGGCCGGTTGCTGGCGGAGCACCAACGGGCCCCGGTGTCCCATGGCCTGGTGGTGGCGGGGGCCGACCGGGGGTTGGAGCGGGAGCGGCTGGCCCTCGGGGGCTCGCTGCAGCGTCAACTCGACGAGAGCCTGGAGCGGCTGGCCCTTGAGCTGGTCCGCCGCGAGCCGCCGCCCCTGGTCAGCGATCGCAAGAAATGCACCCTCTGCAGCTGGCGCGGGGCCTGTGACCGGGTCGCGGCCGCCGAGGGACACCTGAGCGAGGTGAGTGGCATCGGCGGCAAGCGCCGCGAGCTCCTCCTGGAGCTGGGCATCACCAGCCTCGACCAGCTGGCGGCGGCCGATCCGGACCGGCTGGCCGAGGACCTGGCCGTCCACAGCGAGCAGCACCGGGAGGTGGCCCCCAAGCTGGTGGCACAGGCCAGGGTGCAGCAGCAGGGCGTGCCCCGGCGCAGCGGCGAAGCGATAGGCCCTGCCCTGCCCGAGCTGGCGGCGGCCTCCGGCGTGCTCCTGTACGACATCGAGTCCGATCCCGATGCCCGCGATGACTTCCTGCACGGCCTGGTGCGGCTGGAGCGCGGGGTGGACGGTCGCTGGCCCGGGGCCCCGGGCCCAGGGGAGATCCTGGGCCGCTACCAGCCCCTGATGGCCCTGCACGAGCACGGGGAGGCCCTTCTCTGGCGGCGCCTGCGCACCCTGCTGGCCCGCTATCCCGACTGGCCCGTCCTCCACTACGGCGAGACTGAATCGGTGTCCCTTCTGCGCCTGGCCGAACGCCAGGGAGCCAGCGAGGCCGAGCGGGAGCGGCTGCGGGCCCGGCTGGTGGACGTGCATCAGCGGCTGCGTCGCCACTGGCTGCTGCCGGTGAACAGCTACGGGCTGAAGGCCGTGGCGGGCTGGCTGGGTTTCAGCTGGAGCCAGAAGGGGGTCGACGGAGCCCGCTGCCTGCTCTGGTGGCGCCAGTGGCGGGAGGGTTCCGGCGGACCGCGGCGTCCGAGCCGGGACGCTCTGGCACGCAAGCTGCAACGGATCTTCCGCTACAACCAGGACGACAGCCTCGCCACCTGGGCGGTGGTGCGCTGGCTGCTGGATCAGGACGCCTTACCGTCCCCTCCACCGCCCCCCGCCCCGACCGGTGGCGACTGAAACAGCGCCGGCAGCGAGAGCTCCAGCCGGGCACCGGGCCCATCCCCAGCCAGCAGCGCGGGCTCCTGCAGCCAGGCCCGGCGCACCAGGGCCAGGCCGATCCACCCGGTGCCCCCGGGGAGCTCCAGGCTGGAGGTGATCACCCCGGCGCGCCCCCCGGCCCCGTCATGCAGGGGCGTGCCGGCGGCAACAGCCTCATCGGGGACAGCCGTGGCCTGCCAGCGCCGCAGTTGCTGCTTCACCCCGTCGTAGGTGGCGAGCTTGGCGAGGGTCTCCTGGCCCACGTAGCAGCCTTTGGTCAGGCTCACCCGCGCGGCCAGCCCCAGTTCAAACGGGTTGGTGTCCCCGTTGATCTCCCCGGGCGCCGCCGGCAGGCCCTGCTGGAGCCGCCAGCGCTCCGCCTGTTGCGGCTCCAGGGGGCTCCGCTCGGCCAGCCAGGGGGGCAGGGGCGCGTCCGCCGGCAGCAGCAGGGCCTCCCCCAGTTGCCAGCCCGGCGAGCCCGCCAGCGGCGCCCAGGTCCCGGCGGCCGAGGCGTCCGGCCCCGCCGATCCCAGCGGCTGGTGCAGGGTGGCCGCTGTCACCGGCCCCAGCCGCACCTTGTCGGCGGGGAACAGCACCCGGTCAAGGGCGAGGCGCGCTGCTTCGGGATCCCCATCGACGATCACCAGCCAGGCCCCGTCGGCGTCCACCAGTACCTCCGCCACCGCCCTCAGGCGGGCCGTGGGGCCGATGCAGCAGGTGCCGAGCCACTGGCCGGGTCGGGCCGCTTCGAGCGCCTGGCTGGTCTGGCCGTGCAGCACCCGCAGGGTGTCGGGACCATCGAGCCGCAGCAGCCCCACGGGCCGTGACCACCGGCTCAGGGCCGGCGGCGTCCAGTGCCAGGGATCGGCCGCGGCCGAAGTCGGTACGGAGGAGGAGGTCATGGCGTCGCTTGGGGCGGGGTTCAGCCTGCCGCGCCGTTCAGCCCGGCGGCCGTGGCGGCCACCTCCTCAAGCTGGAACAGGCTGCGCAGGTCGAGACCGGCGCCCTCTATCGCCTCGGCCCCGCCTTCCTGGCGGTCCACGATCGCCACGACGCGCTCCACCGCATAGCCCGCGTCCTGCAGCTGGGTCACGGCCTTCAGGGCCGAGCCCCCTGTCGTCACCACGTCCTCGAGCACGGTGATCCGGGTTCCGGCCGGAGGCAGGGGGCCTTCGAGCCAGGCCCCGGTGCCATGGCCCTTGGCCTCCTTGCGCACGATCAGGGCATCGAGGTCGCGGCCGGCCATGGCGGCCTGGAGGGCCACCGCACTCACCAGGGGATCGGCCCCCAGGGTCAGCCCCGCCACCGCCCCGGCCTCAGCCTCCACCTCCTCCAGCATCAGGCGGCCCAGCAGGGCCAGGCCGATGCCGCTCAGGCTCACCGGCTTGCAGTTGACGTAGTGCTCGCTGCGGCGGCCGGAGGCCAGGGTGAAGGAGCCCAGTCGGTAGGCCCGCTCCGCCAGCAGGGCGAGCAGGGTGGAGCGCTGTTGGCTGGGGCTGGAGGGCAGGGAGACCATCGGTGGTGGCGGATCGTGGTGACGAAGCGGCTGGGGCGGCTGGGCAGCGATGGTGAAGTGCGTCAGAGGTCGCTAACCTGCGTGCAAATCGCCCCGCAGCTGGGGCCGTATGACCCCATGACAGCACCGATCCTGGCAGTGCCCGCCGTCCTTGCCGCACCCCTGTCGGCCCTGGTGCCGTTCGCCGCGGTTTCTGTCCTGGCCCCTGCCTTCGCCGGGCCGGTGCTGTGCACCACCACCCTCGAAGCGCCCATGCCCGCCTCGGCCGGCTCCGGTCCGGTGGAGGTCACCCGTTGCGGCGTGACCCGCTCGGCTCCCGAGCTGATGGAGCATCGCTATTTCAGCTTTTCCGCGCCCTTTGCCCAGGGCGTCAACCTGCTGCATCAGATCACTGACACCCTGGGCCTCTCGGTTCCCGGCAGGGACGGGGGCAAGATCGTCGCCTTTGGTTTCCCTGATCAGAACATCATCTGGGATGGCAGCGCTGTCGAGAACACGGCCTCGGTGATGCTCACCGACCAGAGCAGCCTGATGCCCCTGCGCACCTCCGACATCACCAATGGCTACAGCAGCAGCCTTGGTGCGGGGGCCGTACCCACCTACGTCAACCCGCCGGCCAGCACCACCTGGACCCCGCCGATCCGGGGTCTCTGGTAAACAGTCACCGCCGCCGGCAAGCCGGTGTCAGGGGGTCTAGCAATCTGGTGAATGCAGCGAACTCATAATTCGCCCTAGCCGGGTTCGATCCCCGGGACCCCCATGGCCCTCACTCCCCCCACATCCGCAGCAGGTTGGTGTAGCTGCGGGTGAGCAGGTCGAAGATGTCGTCCTTCCCCTGCTGCTGGAAGAGGGCACGGCGGGCGGTGTCGAGCTCAAACAGCAGTTCGCGTCTGTCGCTGCGGCGCACCCTGCTCTGGATCCAACCCACGGCCACCAGCCGTTCGCCCCAGGTCACCGGCTCCACCCGATGCAGCAGGGCGCTCGGATACACCAGGGCGTGGCCCGCCGGCAGCCTGACCCTGCTTTCTCCGCCCGGATCCTCCAGCACCAGATCACCGCCCCGGTAGTGGTCGGGCGCACTCAGGAACAGGGTGAAGGAGAGATCGGAGCGGCCGCCGGCCATGTAGGCATTGTCGACGTGGCGGCCATAGCCCTCGCCGATGCCGCAGCGGCTGAAGCGCAGGTTGTGCAGCTGCACCGGCAGGGCCGCTGCCTGCAGCAGAGGATGCTGCAGCAGATGGCTGCTCAGGGCGGAGGCGAGGGTTTGGTGCAGGGCGGAGCTGGAATCCAGCTGACGGTTGCGCTTCACCCCCCGGGCATGCCATCCGGCTGTCTCGGCCCCGTCCCGCCAGGGTGTGCCCTCCGCCAGCAGGGCCAGGCGAAGTTCCTCCACCTGGCCATCGCTCAGCAACGGTTCGAGACGGAAGTGCATGCTTCCCATGGCCGAGTGGTCAGGGGCCACCGTCGCATCGGATCGGGCCTCGGGGCGGTGTTGCGGCACAATCGCTTCCACCTCGAAGTCCTGCCATGACCCGCTCGAGCATTGCCCTGTTTCTGGTCACCACAGGTCTGATCACGGCCACCATGGGCTGCGGCCAGGCCCCCGAGTCGAAGGATCAGGAGGGCGGCGAGAACGGCATCAGCGCCCCTGCCCAGGAGAGGTCGGTCCCAGGGGCGTCGGATGACGACAAGCAAGAAGACCGGGACAATGGCGAGGGCGGCGAGGGCGGCGAGGGCGGCGAAGGCTGAGCCGGGCAGCGGGGCCTAACCTGCTGCCAACTTCACCCACCAATGCGCTTCCTGGTCCTGGCGATCCTGTTGGCCCTGCTGGCCTTCTTCGCTGCCGGGGAGCTTGCGTTGATTCGGCTGCGGCCCAGCCGGGTTCAGCAGCTTGAGGAGGCCGAGGAACCCGGGGCCCGTTCGGTCGCCCGGTTGCAGCACCGGATGCGCAGTGTTCTGGTGGCCACCCAGCTGGGGCTGGTGCTGGCGTTGCTGGCCATGGGCTGGCTGGCGCGCGGTCTGGCGGAGCAGGTGGCCGGCTGGATGGGCTGGCGCGAACAGGCCTGGATCGACGCCGGTGTCTTCCTGACGCTGGCCCTGCTGGCCACCCTGCTGGGGGGTCTGGTGCCAAAGGCCTGGGTGCTCCACCGCCCCGAAGGCTCGGCCCTGCGGCTGGCGCCGCTGCTGGAATCGCTCACCCGCACCCTGGGGCCGCTGCTGCTGCTGATCGAGCGCTTCAGCGGTGGCCTGCTCCGGCTGCTGGGCTTGCCGCGCAACTGGGATGAGCTCGTGCCGGTGCTTTCTGCCGGCGAGCTGGAGACGCTGATCGAAAGCGGCAGTGTCACGGGCCTGATGCCCGACGAGCGCAGCATCCTCGAGGGGGTGTTCTCCCTGCGGGACACCCTGGTGCGGGAGGTGATGATGCCGCGCTCCGGCATGGTCACCCTGCCGGTTGATGTCACCTTCGCCGAGATGATGGAATCGGTGCACGCCAGCCAGCACGCCCGCTTCCCGGTGATCGGCAGCTCCCTCGATGACGTGCGCGGCATGCTCGACCTGCGGCGCTTGGCCGAGCCCATCGCCAAGGGCCTGCTGCGCCCCGAAACCCCGCTGGCGCCCTGGATCCTGCCGGTGGCCCAGGTGCAGGAAAGTGCCTCTCTGGCCGACCTCCTTCCCCTGATCCGCAGTGGCCAGCCCCTGCTGGTGGTGGTGGACGAGCACGGCGGCACCGAGGGTCTTGTCACCGTTTCCGACCTCACCGGCGAGATCGTCGGTGAGGACGACAATCCGCTGGAGACGGCCCAGGATCTGCTGCAACTCGTCGACGGCACCTGGTCGGCCGCAGGCGATCTGGAGATCGTCGAGCTCAACCGCCAGCTGGGCCTGCAGCTGCCCGAGGCCGAGGGCCATCACACCCTGGCCGGGTTCGTGCTGGAGCGGCTCCAGCACATCCCCGCCCCGGGCGAGGGCCTCAGCTGGCACGGCGTCCGCATCGACGTGCTCACCATGGACGGCCCCCGCATCGAGCGGGTGCAGATCACCCTCGCCAGCATGGAAGGAACCTGATCATCGATAATGCGCCCACCTGCTCCGCCCCTGCCATGAACCCAGTGCGCGTGGGTGTCATCGGCATCGGCAACATGGGCTGGCACCACGCTCGGGTGCTGAGCCTGCTGCGGGACGCCGAACTGGTGGGTGTCGCCGATCCCGACGAAACCCGTGGCCGTCTGGCGGTCGAGCAGTTCGATTGCCGCTGGTTCCCCACCTACGAGGACCTGCTGGGTGAGGTGGAGGCCGTCTGCATCGCCGTTCCCACCCTGCTGCACCACCGGGTCGGCATGACCTGCCTGCAGGCCGGGGTGCACGTGCTGATCGAGAAGCCGATCGCCGCCACCCAGGAGGAGGCGGCTGATCTGATCCGCGCCGCCGAAACCGCCGGTCGCCTGTTGCAGGTGGGCCACATCGAGCGCTTCAACCCCGCCTTCCGGGAGCTGCTGCGGGTGGTGGCCAACGAGGAGGTGGTGGTGCTCGAAGCGCGACGCCACAGCCCCAACGCCGACCGGGCCAACGATGTGTCGGTGGTGCTCGACCTGATGATTCACGACATCGATCTGGTGCTCGAACTGGCCGCTTCCCCCGTGGTGCGTCTCGCCGCGGCCGGGGGCCGCAGCTCCGATGGCCCGATCGATTACGTCAACGCCACCCTCGGCTTCGCCAACGGCGTGGTGGCCAGCCTCACGGCCAGCAAGATGGCCCACCGCAAGATCCGCAGTCTCAGCGCCCACTGCCGCAGCAGCCTGATGGAGACGGATTTCCTCAACCGCAATCTGCGCATCCACAGGCGCTCCCATGAGTCGGTGAGCGCCGACCACGGCGAGCTGCTTTACCGCAACGACGGCTTCATCGAGGAGGTGAGCACCACCTCCATCGAACCCCTCTACGCCGAACTCGAGCACTTCCTCCAGTGCGTGCGGGGCCGCGAAACCCCTGCTGTGGATGGCCTTCAGGCCTCGCGGGCGCTGCAGCTGGCCGACCTGATCGAGCAGTGTGTCGAGCAGCCCAACCTCTGCATGGCCCTGGAGGCCCCGATCTAGGTCACCTGTCGCCGGTTGGTCCGGTCCAGGGGGACCACCTCCCGGTCGGTCAGTTCCTGCAGAGCCAGCAGTTGCCAGCGGCGGCAGTCGGCGGGGGAGGAGCGATAGAAGAGATCCCAGGCCTCCGCCTTGTGGGGGCCGTACTGGTCGCTGGGCACCTCGGGATGGCACTGCTGCCAGCCCGCCCGCACGGCGTGGCCGATCACCACGTCGAGGGCGAGGTCGTCGTCGAACTGCACCTGGGGGTTGGCGGCCATGAAGGCCATCAGGGTGAGCAGGGTTTCGATGCACAGCCGGCGGTATTCCGGGGCTTCGATCTTGCTCAGGAGGTGCTCCACCAACATGGCGAAGTTCTTTTCCCCTGGCGTCTTCTCGCGCAGCAGCGGAGCGCTCTCCAGACGGTTGCGTCGCTCCAGCTTGTCGCCGATCACCAGGCCTCGGCAGTGGTGCAGCAGGTCCCAGATGCCCGGGTAGAAGTCCTTCGGCACCCGCTGCAGCGCCCCCAGCCGCATGCGGTGCTGCAGCCAGCTGCCGTCCTTCGGCAGCTCGGCCAGGGGATCGGGCACCTCCCAGCGCACCCGGCCGCGCAGGTGCAGCTGCTCCTTGCGCTGCAGGGAGGCCCGGGCATGTTCCACGTCGGCCAGCACGGCCTGGAGCCGGCGGCGGATGGCGTGGGGGGGCAGGCTGCAAAGGCTTTCGAAGGCCTCGCTGGGGCTGAGGTTGGCCTCGGCCGCCAGTTCACCGGTGAGCAACAGCAGGAACTGGCCCAGCTGCAGGGTGAGGCTGCCGCTGAGCAGGTTCACGTTGGAGCGGGCCAGGGCATCGATGGCCAGCAGCAACTCCTGCTGGAGCATCCATTCGCGGCCGTCCTCGCCGCTGAACCGGCGCACCATGGCGGCGATGGCCAGGCTTCCTTCCGGCTGGCTGAGCAGGGAGTCGTGGGTGTAGTTGCGGCCCACCACCACCTGCTTCTGGCGCAGCAGCAGATCGGTGAGGGCATCCTCCAGCTGGGGGTGGACCAGGCCCATGGCGCCGGCGGCGCGGCGCACCACACTCCAGTCGGCATCGGCCAGGCCGCGGCGGTAAACCTCCTCCAGCAACACCATCAGCCGCACCCCAGGACCGCTGCGGGGCCCCTGCAGGCGGGCATTGGGACCCAGCCGCCGGCTGAGCAGTTCCAGCACCTCAGCCTGCTCCTCCAGGGAGCGACTGCTCCAGAGCCGATCGACCAGATGGGCCAGCGGGACATCCTCCAGCTCCTGTTCCTGGCGGGCGGTGAGCGGTTGGTGGCTGGCGCTGGCCGGCAGCAGGGTGTGGCCGTCGGGCACCAGGTCACAGGCGGCCAGGGCCTGGGGCGGCAGGTCGATCAGACTGGCCAGCGGCACCAGTTCCTCCAGGGAGACCAGGCGTACGGGCACCGAGCCCAGCTGGCCCCGCTGCAGATCACGCCCCAGGTCAAGGAAGGCGTCGGGGTCCCTGCGGAAGGGGCCGGCGTGGACCGGCACGAGCAGCAGGGGGGCTCCCTCGCCCCGCCAATGGCGCTGCAGCACCCGCACCTCGGTGGCCACCGTGTCCACCAGGACCTGGGCATCGTCGGCCAGGTAGAAGGTGTCCTCCTCCAGCACCGCCGGCAGGAAGCCGATCAGTTCGCCGTTGTGGCGGTAGAGCCTGGCGGTCGCCTGGGTCTCCATCCGCACGGGTGGATGGCCGGAAAGCCCCAGCCGCCCATTGGCGCCCACCGTCGCCAGGCGCCGGGCCAACTCACGGGAACTGGCCACCCGCAGGGGGAGCGTCTCTCCCGCCGGCAGCAGCTTCACCGGCAGGCCGGCGTCCGCCAGGGCCGCGGCGACGCTGGCATCGGCGGGAGCCAGGGCCACCAGCACCTCCTGGGCCCCCGGCGGGTTGGGGTGGCGACGGCCACAGGGATCGAGGTCGTCGGCGGTGATCAGGCCGTGCAACAGCAGATCCGACAGCCAGGTGAGGCTCTGGGTCCAGAGCAGCGGGACGTTCTCGTTGGCCACCCGGATCTGGCTGCCGGGTTGGCGCCGCTCCGCCTCGATCAGCCGCTCTGGCACCAGGTAGAGCTCCGGCAGCAGGGCTTCCCCGTCGACCGGAACGCTCAGCTCCTCCAACTGCTGGCGCCACTGGCGGGCTTCGTCCCAGCGGCCCTCGCAGCAGGCCGTGATCAGCTCGTAGGCCAGGAACAGGGGCCACTCGCATTCGATGTGCTCAAACTGGGCCAGCTCCTCCCGCTCGTAGTGGTGCCGGCTCACGTCCTCCAAAACGGTCTGGTGGCCGTCACGGCGGAAGCGCTTGTACCCGTACGACCCCGCCAGTTCGCTGCGGATCTTCTCCCGGGTGCGCTCCACGAGTGCCGGATCCTCCACGGCCCAGGCCGGGTAGCCGATCACCGAAAGGCAGGCGCTGTCGGCCTCTTTGCTGGCGGATTCCCTGGGCAGCAGGCCCCGCAGGGCGCGCCTGAGCCGCACGATGGCGTCGTGGGGAATGGTCAGGCAACTGCTGCCGTCGCCATGGGGCCCGTAGAGATCCAGCCCGATGAGGGATTCGATGGCGGCCTTGACCATGCCGATCGAGCTGGCGTTGCGTTCCGGCTGGCCGTGGTTGCCCTTGTCGCCCCGCTCCCAGATGCCGTAGTCGGCCACCCGGTAGGCGCGAGCCACGTAGTAGACGAGATTCTGGAGAAAATCGCGCTCGGGGCTGGTCTGAATGATCACCAGCCCTGAGCGGGTCAGCTGGGCCAGCTGCAGCAGGAACAGGGCCGTGGCATCGAGCTGCAGATGGCCCCAGCCGTCGTCGGCCACCACCGGATCGCCCGTGGCCGTGTCGAACTTGGCGTGGATGGCGTCGAGCCGCTCCAGGCTCGTCTTGAAACGCTCCACCTTCGCCGACTGGCGCATCATCGAGCGCATCAGGCCTCGCATCAGCTGCAGGACCCGCTGCTCCAGCTCGAAGGAGCGGCGGCAGGGTCCTTGCAGGCGCCGGTGCGCCAGGGCCAGCCCCCAGACGCATTGGATCGAATACACACAGTCCCGCACCCAGGCGTCGCCGTAGTTGCCGTGCACGGTGCTGGCGGTGCTGGCGGGCAGCAGACCGGTGATTGGATGCTGCCGGCGCAGGACGACATGCTCGATCTGGCGGTCGAGCCGTTCGAGCAGCTGTTGGGCCTCCGCCGCTCCCCTGTCGCCGTTGCTCGCCGTGGTGCTCATGGTTGCGTCAGGACGGGGCGTGCCGGAGGTTGCTGTTTCGGAGCCAGGCCATAGATTCTCCCCGCCGTCGCCCCATCCCATGGCAGCCCTCGCGACCACGCCGGTCCGTGCCCGCGTCCTGGGCATTCCTGTGAATGTAAGCAACGACGTGTTCCGGGATGCCGTCGCCCTGCACGGGGCCGGCGGCGGCCAGATCGTCACCCTCAATGCGGAGATGACCATGGCGGCCCGGGCGGATCCCGCCCTGGGGGCGGCGATTGAGGCAGCCCGGATGGTCATCCCCGATGGCGCCGGGGTGGTCTGGGCCCTGGGCCGCCAGTCCCATCGCGTCCGCCGCAGCCCCGGCATCGAGCTGGCCCGTCACCTGCTGGAGCATGCGGCGGCCGTGGGCTGGCGGGTGGCCCTGGTGGGGGCGAGTCCGGCGGTGATGGATCAGTTGCGGGAGCGTCTGGCCCACGATCTGCCCAATCTGCAGCTGGTGTTCAGCGTTCACGGCTACCAGCCCCCCAAGGCCTGGCCTGGTCTGGAGAGTCAGCTGCTGCAGGCCCGCCCCGATCTGGTGCTGGTGGCCCTGGGTGTGCCGCGCCAGGAGACCTGGATCCAGGCGCTGCCCCAGCCACGCACCGGGCTGTGGATGGGGGTGGGGGGGAGTTTCGACGTCTGGGCCGGCGTCAAGAACCGCGCCCCCCGCTGGATGGGCGCGCTGCAGATCGAGTGGCTCTACCGCCTGATCAAGGAACCCAGCCGCTGGCGGCGCATGCTCTCACTGCCGGCCTTTGCCTGGGCGGTGTTGCAGGAGCGCCGCTGAGTGTCGGGGCTGTGCGAACGACGCTCAGCGGAAACCGACCGAGGCCTGCCAGACGAAGGCCAGCAGCAGGAAGAACAGGGGGATGATCGGCAGGATGTCCACCAGGGGGCCGAAGGCCTGGTAGGCCTCGGGAAGCTGGGCCAGGATGTGAGGCGTGGTGTGGGGCGCGGAGCCGGCCAGCAGGGAGAGAGCCATGCCTGGAGGAAAACCATTGCAATGGCCGGAACCTACCACGTGTGGGCGGCCGGGGAGTCGGGCTCCCAGGGAGCGAAATCCTCTGCAAAACATCCCTCGCTGATCCCCCGCGCCATGGCGGACGTGAAGCGCAGCAGGGTGGTGAGATTGTGCAGGCTCAACAAGGTGCGTCCCAGCAGCTCCTCGCTGCGGAACAGGTGGTGCAGATAGCTGCGGCTGTGCTGACGGCAGGCCAGGCAGCCGCAGCTGGGATCAAGGGGGGCGTGGTCGTGGCGGAAGCGGGCGTTGCGCAGGTTCCAGCGCTCCCCCCCCACCAGGGCGGTGCCGTGCCGGCCCAGCCGGGTCGGCAGCACGCAGTCGAACAGGTCGAAGCCGTTGGCCACCGCGATCGCCATCTCCCGCAGGCTGCCCACCCCCATCAGGTAGCGGGGGCGCTGCTCCGGCAGCAGGGGCCCCAGCTGCCGGACCACCCGGTGCATCTCCTCGACGGGTTCCCCCACGCTCACGCCGCCCACGGCGATGCCGGGCAGGTCCATCGCCGCCACCACCCGGGCCGAGGCCTCGCGCAGATGGGGGAAGCAGCCCCCCTGCACGATGCCGAACAGGGCCTGGTCGCCGCCGCCATGGCTGGCGACGCAACGCTCCAGCCAGCGGTGGGTGCGCCGGCAGGCCTCGGCCACCGCCGCTTCGCTGGCGGGATAGGGCGGGCACTGGTCGAAGGCCATGGCCACGTCGGCGCCCAGGGCCCGCTGGATCGCCATGGAGCGCTCGGGAGTCAGGTCGATCCGCGAGCCGTCCCGGGGGGAGCGGAACACCACCCCGTCGTCGTCGATGCGGTTGATGGCGTCGAGGCTGAACACCTGGAAGCCGCCCGAGTCGGTGAGCAGAGGACCGTCCCAGCCCATGAAGCGATGCAGCCCGCCGGCGTCCTCCACCACCGACTCCCCCGGCTGCAGATGCAGGTGGAAGGTGTTGGCCAGCACCATCTGGGCCCCGGTCTCCTGCAGCTGCGGCGTGGTGACACCCTTGACCGTGGCGGCGGTGCCCACCGGCATGAACCGGGGGGTCTGCACGGTGCCGTGGGGGGTGGTGAAGCAGCCGCAGCGGGCCCGGGTCCGCGGGCAGCGGGCGGTGATCGTGAAGTTGAAGGCGATGGCGCCGAACCTGCTCTGCTGCGACGCTACGCGGGGTTCCTGCCGCCACCGTCACCGACGCCCCTGCCCCCATGCCCCGCCTGAGCGCTCCACCGTGGCTGCGGGATCTGGCCGGGGCCTGGATCTTTTATTCGGTGCTGCCGGCTTGGCCGGCGCCGGCGCCCCGTTTCGAGCGCATCGCCCGCTTCGCGCCCTGGATCGGTGCCGTTCTCGGCGCCCTGCAGGCCCTGCTGTGGTGGGGGCTGCAGGGACAGGTGCCCCTGGTGGCCCAGGTGGCCCTGGTGCTGGCGCTGGGTCTGTGGCTGAGCGGCGGCCTGCACATGGATGGCGTGATGGACAGCGCCGATGGCCTGGCTGCCGGGGATCGCTGCCTGGAGGCGATGGCCGACAGCCGGGTGGGGGCAAGCGGGGTGCAGGCCCTGGTGCTGGTGCTGCTGCTGCGGACCGCGGCCCTGGCCCTGCTGGGGGCGGCGGCGCCGATGGCCCTGGTCTGGGCGGCGGTCTGCGGGCGGTTGGCGCCCCTGCCCGCCATGGCCTGGTTCCCCTACCTGCGGCCCGGTGGCAGCGCCGCCTTCCATCGCGCCCACGGGGCCGCCCTGGCGGTGGAACTGCGGCCCACCCTGTTGCTGCTGCCGCTGCTGCTGCTGCTGCCCTGGCCAGGCCTGGCGTCCTGGCCGGTGCCCACCGGCCTGGTGGCCCTGGTGCCGGCCCTGTTCGTTCCGGTGGCCCTGGGCCGCCGTCTGGGCGGCCACAGCGGCGACACCTATGGGGCCTGCGTGGAGTGGAGCGAATCCCTCGGCCTGCTGCTCATCGCCTCGGCGCTGCGGCTGGCGGCCGCGGCAGGCTGAGCCGGAAGGCGTTGCCCTGCTCGGGCAGCGTCTCGGCCAGCGCCCGGGGCGGCACCACCAGCTCCAGCTCACCGCCCAGGCTGCGGGCCAGATCCCGCCCCAGGGCCAGCCCCAGTCCGGTGCCGGGCAGGTCCTGGCCCCGCGTTCCCCGCACCCCCCGCCCGAAGATCGCCTGCCGCTCCTCGGTCGCGATGGCGGGCCCGCCATCCCACACCGTGAGCTGGAGCAGCTGGCCGTCGCTGGCTGTGTGCAGGCCGACGCTGGCGCCGTGGGGGCTGTAACGGAAGGCGTTCTCCAGCAGGTTGGCCAGGATTTCCGCCACCGCCCCGCTGTCGCCGCTCCAGTCGGGCAGAGCCTCGGGTCCGTGCCAGTCCCGGCCCTGCAGGGTGGCGGTAGCGGCCGCCCGTTGCAGCAGGGGTTCGAGCAGTCCGGCCAGGGGCTGGCCCTCTGGCCCGCTCAGCAGCGGTGGCAGCAGCAGCGGCTGGGGGGAGGCGGTGCTGACGAGCAGGCCTTCGGGGTGGACCAGCTCGCTGATGGCATCGACATAGCGGTTGATCTGGCGCTCCTCGGCCAGCAGGCCCTGCACCAGGGAGCTGTCGCTGTGCTCGGGGCCGAGACGCCGCAGCAGCAGCTGGCCGAAGGTGCGCAGGGCGGTGAGGGGGTTGCGCAGCTGGTGGAGCAGCAGCCCCAGCTGTTCTTCCCGCTCGGTGAGCCGCTGGCGCAGTTCCCCGCCCTCCAGATCCAGCCGCAGCGCTTCGGTGAGGGCCAGGGCCACGGCCTGGAGCCGCTGGGCGAGGGGCTCGGGCCAGGGGTTGCGCGAGGCCTCCACCTGCAGGGCACCAAGCAGTCGCTGGCCATCGCGCAGGGGCAGCCAGCGCCGCTGCTCAGCGGGCACCCGCAGTCGGCTGACCGTGTCCACAGGAGGCAGGGCCCGCTCGTCCGGGGGCCAGTGGCCGACCGGTAGCAGGGTGGGCTGGCCCGTTTCGCCCTGCTGGGTGACGTAGACCACCAAGGATCGGACCTCCGGGCAGTCGATGAACTGACCCAGCTGGAAGCCCACCAGGGCCAGAAACCGCTCGGAGACAGGCATCACGACCCGCGGACCGCGTCCGTGCGGGGAATTTTGGAAAGAGGCGTGTAGAAACGCAAAAATAGTTTTAAGCTGTCGGTAACGACCACTACCTCGCAGTCCTCGGACGGGCGGAAAGTTGCAGTCGCAACAGCCAGTGTTGCGCTTCGCTCGCATCCAAGGCTACAGCAGGGGCAGCTGCATACCGCCTCTGTCCCGGCCACCACCCCTCCAGGGGTTCAGGCCGGCGTTACCGACGGTGATTCTCTCCGACCCGCTTCAGGTCGACAGTCGTGTGGACGTGGACCCGCCATCTCTCTCCAGGGTGGCGGGCCCGCCATGGCGCTCGTCGTCGGCTCCTGCCGACCCTCGCTCGTCTGCAGCCCCCCCCCCAAACTCCACCTTTCGGTCTCCCTTCACCGGGATACGTGCCATGTCCAAGAAGCGCAAGCGGATCAGTCGCCGTCGTCTCGCGGGTCAGCGGGTCCTCGCCCATGTCCCCACGTTCAACCTCGAAACCGGCGCCCACAAACCGGTCACGGCGGCGCGCCGCTACATCGCCGAAACGGAGCTGATGGCCCCGGCGATCCTCAACGTGCGCCGCAACGAGCACACCACCGACCGCTTCTTCTGGGGGGAGAAAGGTCTGTTCAGCGCCCAGTACGCCGAAGAGAACCATTTCCTGTTCCCCTCCCTGCGACTGATCGTCGACAGCATCGGCGAAGAGGTCCTGTTCGAAGGCCTTGAAGCGCTCGCCTCCGATGACTGGGAGGAAATGGAAGAGTACGAATACGCCTTCGTCTGATTCCGAGGGCTGGCAGGAGGGGTCAGCGTCCCCGCCAGCCAGCCAACAGGAAATCCCGCATGGTGATGATCAGGTCGGGATCGATGCAATGGCCGCCTGGAAAGGCGACCCGTCGCACCGATCCCCCGGCCCCTGCCAGGGCGCTCTCCAGCGCCCGACTCGCCGCGAAGGGCACTACAGGATCCTGCTCTCCATGGGTAAGCAGGATGTCTGTGCGGGGACATTTGGGCTGCCAGTCGGGGTGGGGATAGCCGCTGCAGGCGATCAGGCCCGCCAGGGCGAGGGGGTCGCAGGCGTCGGCGCCGCAGCCGGTGGCCACGTCGATGGCCATGGCGGCCCCCTGGGAGAAGCCAAGCAGGCAGGTGTTCTCGAGAGGCACACTGCGGCCCAGCGCCAGCAGCCGTTGCCGCAGGTCGCGGCGTGCCTGGGGCAACTGGGGCCACTCGGGCTGCTGCAGGTCGTACCACTGGCGGCCCAATCCTCCCGGATGGGGCAGGGGCGCCCGCAGCGCCACCACGCTCAGGTTGAGGCTGGCGGGATCGGCGTTGATCAGTTCCGCCCCCAGTTCAAGCAGATCGTCGGCGTCGGCTCCCCAGCCGTGCAGCAGCACGAGACGGTGCTCGGCCTGGCGAGGGCCCACCCAGAGGGCGGTGCCGTCGTCTTCGCTCAGCTGGGCTTCGGCGTAGGGATCCGTGGGCACGGTGGCGTTCCGCTGTTGCTGCGTAGGTTGGCTCCTCCACTGCCCTTTCCGCCGTCATGGCTCCCACGGCCCTCCTGAGCGTGTCCGACAAGCGGGGCCTGGTGCCGCTGGCGGAGGGGTTGCTGGCCCAGGGATACGCACTGCTCTCCAGCGGCGGCACTGCTGCGGCCCTTGCCGCCGCTGGCCTGCCGGTCACGAAGGTGGCGGATCACACCGGAGCCCCGGAGATCCTGGGCGGACGGGTCAAGACCCTCCATCCCCGCATCCACGGAGGCATCCTGGCCCGCCGGGACGACCCTGCCCACCGGGCCGACATGGAGGCCCACGGGATCGCCCCGATCGATGTGGTGGTGGTCAATCTCTATCCCTTCAAGGCCACCGTGGCGGATCCCGGCGTTGACTGGGAGACCGCGATCGAGAACATCGACATCGGTGGGCCGGCCATGGTCCGCGCCGCTGCCAAGAACCACGCGGATGTGGTGGTGCTCACCGATCCCGACCAGTACCCGGGTTTCCTGGATGCCCTGGCGGCGGGCCAGGTCGATGGGGCCCTGCGGCGCCGGCTGGCGCTGGCCGCCTTCGCCCACACCGCCAGCTACGACGCCGCCATCGCGGCCTGGATCGAGGGTCGCCTGGCTGATGCTGATGAGGCGCTTGCCATCGGGTGGACCGAGCAGCCCCTGCGGCTGGAGCAGCCCCTGCGCCAGGTGCTTCGCTACGGCGAGAACCCTCACCAGGGAGCCTTCTGGTTCGGAGAGGCCAACGCGGGCTGGGGGGCGGCCCGCCAGCTGCAGGGCAAGGAGCTCAGCTACAACAACCTGATCGACCTGGAAGCGGCCCTCACCACAGTGGCGGCGTTCGGTTACGGCCCCGGGGCCGAGCCGGCCGCCGTGGTGATCAAACACACCAACCCCTGCGGCGTCGCCCTCGGCGTCGACACCGCTGACGCGCTGCTGCGGGCCCTGGATGCGGACCGGGTCTCGGCTTTCGGGGGCATCGTCGCCCTCAACGGCGCGGTGGACCGGGCCGCCGCCGATCACCTGGCGGGGCTGTTTCTGGAATGTGTGGTGGCGCCGTCCTTCTCTGAGGAGGCCCGCCAGCGGCTGGCGGCCAAAGCCAACCTGCGTCTGCTGGAGCTCGACCCCATGGCCGTGGCGGAAGCCTCCGGGCGCCTGCAGCTGCGCAGCGTGCTCGGGGGCGTGCTGGCCCAGCAGGCGGACGATGGCCGCGCCGATCCCGACAGCTGGCAGGTGGTGAGCGATCGCCAGCCCAGCGAAGCCGAGTGGCGCGATCTGCGCTTCGCCTGGCAGGTGGTGCGCCATGTGCGCTCCAACGCCATCCTGGTGGCCCAGGGCGGCCGCACCCTCGGCGTGGGTGCTGGCCAGATGAACCGGGTGGGCTCGGCGCGGCTGGCCCTGGAGGCCGCCGGCGACGCCGCCCGCGGGGCGGTTCTGGCCAGCGACGGCTTCTTCCCGTTCGATGACACCGTGCTGCTGGCGGCACGGCATGGCATCACTGCGGTGATTCAGCCCGGCGGCAGCAAGCGCGACCCGGATTCGATCGCCGCCTGCCAGGCCAACGACATGGTGATGGTGATCACCGGCCGTCGTCATTTTCTGCACTGAGGCCGCCGGCAGTTGTAACTTCGTTGGACTCACAGCCGGCCCTGGCCCGGTGGAGTTCTGACGCGTTATGTTCGCCGCCCTTCCCAGTTCCCTTGCCTTTGGCCTCAACTTCGTGCACCCCCTGCTGATGTGGGTGCTGCTGGGCCTGGCGGGCTATGCGATGTTTCTGGGCATCAAGGCCAAGAAGACCCGCACGGCCACGCCCGAGGACCGCAAGGAGCTGATCAAGGGCCAGTTCGCCAAACGCCATTACCTCTTCGGCAGCCTCGTGCTGGCCGTGCTCGTGCTCGGCCTCGTCGGTGGCATGGCCGTCACCTACATCAACAACGGCAAGCTGTTCGTCGGTCCGCACCTGCTGGTGGGACTGGCCATGGCCTCCCTGATCGCCATGGCGGCGGCCCTGTCCCCGCTGATGCAGGCGGGCAATCTGATCGCCCGCAAAGTGCACGTCGGCCTCAACATGACCGTGATGACCCTGTTCCTCTGGCAGGCCGTCAGCGGCATGCAGATCGTCAACAAGATCCTCACCGCTCCGGCGGCCTGAGAACCGGCTCTGCCGTGGCACCGTCCAGCGGGCGGCCAGAGAGCTGATCCTTCAGAACTGGGCCCGGCGCCGGGGAGGGCAGGGGATGCCGTGGCTGGCGTGGAAATCCTCCTGCACCTTCCAGGTGAGTCGCCGGGAGATCTGTCGCACGATCTGGCGCAGCAGGTGGTCACCGCTGCTCTGGACCAGGTGGTCGGGAAGGATCGAGAGCATGCCGGGCAGTCGCAGCCACACGGCCAGATCCAGCTGCCAGCGCACCAGGGTGTGCAACATGACGCCATCCACCTCTTCGGTGGACACCTCCGCCCCGCCGGCCTCGTCGAGCCTGAGGGAGGCGGCGAATTCGACGTCGTAGAGACCCTGCAGGGCTTCATCCACCTGGGGCAGGGGCACGGTGAGGATGCGGTAGACGCCGGCGGCCTGGGGGAGCAGTTCGAGGCCGATCGTCGGCTCGACCTCAAAGCCGAAGTTGCCGAACCGGCCAAGGGTGAGCACGTAACCCTGGCTGCCGATCGGTTCGACCGTCATGGGGGCAGCGCAGCGGCGGAACCAGCCTTCGTGGCGGTCGAGGTAGGCGCCCACCACCGCAGCAGGAGCCCGCATCTCCATCAGATCGGCGAAGGCGCTGGCGTAGCGACGTACGGAGGGGTCGGACCGCTCCCGCAGGGGTTCGCTCTTGGGGGCCCCTGGATCGTCGGGAGCCTGGTGCAGGGAGGAACCTGCCGCCATCGTGATCTGGGGCGTGCGGTGGGTCAGAAGGGAGCTGCTGGAAAGGACCGGGGTTGCGCTCTCACCGGCGGCCGTGGGGGAGAGGAAAACCTTTCATGAATGTAAAGCCACCCGGTCAGCCCCGGCTCTGGGTGGGGTCATCCCGGCTGGTGGCTCACTCTTCGCTGAGGCCCACCAGGCGCTCGATCACATCCTCCACCACCCGGTCGGGGGTGGAGGCGCCGGAGGTGATGCCCACCCGGACCGGGCCGGCCGGCAGGAAGGGTTCCAGGGTCTCGAGGGCGCCCCCCAGGGGCTTGTGTTCGATGCGGTTGCCCGGGCCGATGCGCTCGGGGGTATCGATGTGGAAGGAGCGGATGCCGCGGCTGACGGCGATCTCCTGCAGGTGGGTGGTGTTGGAGGAGTTGTAGCCGCCGATGACCACCATCAGGTCGAGGGGTTCGTCCACCAGGGCGAACATGGCGTCCTGGCGCTCCTGGGTGGCATCGCAGATCGTGTTGAAGGCGAGGAAGTGCTCGTCGAGCTCGGCGGGGCCGAAGCGTTGCAGCATGGTGCGCTCGAACAGGCGGCCTATTTCCTCGGTTTCGCTCTTGAGCATGGTGGTCTGGTTGGCGACGCCCACCCGTACCAGGTCCCGGTCCGGGTCGAAGCCCGGGGAGCAGGCATTGGCGAACCGGGTCATGAAGGCCTGTCGATCGATGGCCCCCTGGCCCCGCTCGAGGATGAAATCGCTGACCATGCGGGCCTCGGCCAGATCAAGCACCACCAGGTAGGTGCCGGCGAAGGAGCTGGTGGCGAGTGTCTCCTCGTGCTTGACCTTGCCGTGGATGATCGAGGTGAAGGCATGCTTTTTGTGCTTCTCCACGGTGTTCCATACCTTCGACACCCAGGGGCAGGTGGTGTCGACGATGTGGCAGCCGCGCTCATTGAGCAGCTGCATCTCCTGCACCGTGGCGCCGAAGGCGGGCAGGATCACCACATCACCGGTCCCCACCTCGGAGAAGTCCTTGACGTCGTCGTCGACGGGGATGAAGCGGACGTCCATCTCGCGCAGATGGGCGTTGACCGAAGGGTTGTGAATGATCTCGTTGGTGATCCAGATCCGTTCGCTGGGGTAGTGGCGGCGGGTTTCGTAGGCCATCGCCACGGCCCGCTCCACGCCCCAGCAGAAGCCGAAGGCCTCGGCCAGGCGGATCTTGAGCCGGCCGCGCTGCAGCACGTGGCCGTTCTCCCTGAGGCTGGCGATCAGATTGCTCTGGTAGGCCTGCTCAAGGCTGCCCGCGACCTCCTCACCCAGGCCGAAGCCGCGGCGGTTGTAGCGATCCGAATGGTGGAGAGAGCGCTTGAAGGCACGGGTGTCCACAGGCCATGTCCAGGTGTGCCGACTCTATGGGGGGCGGCGGTGGGTCGGTCGAAAAAAAACCGCGGCCGAAACCGCGGTTGTATTCAGGGGGAAAAAACCCTGTGTCAGTTGGAGGAGGAGACGAAGTCGGGGTAGGCCTCCATGCCGTGCTCGCTGATGTCGAGACCCACCTGCTCCTCTTTCTCATGGACCCGGATGCCCCCGGAGAGGGCTCCCAGGATGCTCCAGAGAAGCCAGGCCGTGACGATCGTGAAGACCGCGTAGGCGAAGACTCCGAGGAACTGGAGACCGAGCTGATTGAAGCCCTTGCCGAAGAGCAGCCCGGCGTCCTTGTTGAACAGGCCTACGGCCAGGGTGCCCCAGACACCGCCCACACCGTGGACGGAGAAGGCGCCGACGGGATCGTCGATGCCGATCGAGTCGACGAAGCTGACGGCGTAGACGACGATGGCACCGCCGATGAATCCCACGACCCAGGCAGCCCACATCGGGAAGCCGTCGCAGCCGGCCGTCACGCCCACCAGGCCGGCCAGGATGCCGTTGATGGTCATCGTCAGGTCGGGCTTGCCGGAGTGGAACTGGGAGATCAGGGTGCCGGCGATGCCGCCGCCGGCTGCACCGAGGGTGGTGGTGACGGCGATGTAGGGAACGGCTTCGGTCATGGCCAGAACGGAGCCAGGGTTGAAGCCGTACCAGCCGAGCCAGAGGATCAGGGCGCCCAGGGTGGCCAGGGCGAGGCTGTGGCCGGGGATGGCCTGGGGCTTGGAGTCGACGTACTTGCCGATGCGGGGGCCGAGAATCATGGCGCCGACCACGCCGGCCCAGGCGCCGACGGAGTGGACCAGGGTGGATCCGGCGAAGTCGATGAAGCCGAGCTGGTTGAGCCAGCCGTTGGCGTTCCACTTCCAGCTGCCGGCGATCGGGTAGATGATGCCCACCAGGATCAGGGAGAAGATCACAAACTCCTTGAACTTGATGCGCTCGGCCACCAGGCCGGAGACGATCGTGGCGGCGGTGCCGGCGAAGGCGGCCTGGAAGAGGAAGTCGACGCTCGGGGTGAGCTTGCCTTCGGTCACCATTTCAGCGGTGACGGTGGGATCAAAGAACAGACCCTTGAAGTGCAGCCAGCCACCGGCGATCGAATCCCCGTACATCAGGGAATAGCCGATGAACCAGTAGGCCGTTACCGCCAGAGCGAAGACGATCAGGTTCTTGGCCAGGATGTTGACGGCGTTCTTCTGACGGCACAGACCGGCCTCCACCATGGCGAAGCCGGCGTTCATGAAGATCACCAGGAAGGCCGCGATGGCCAACCAGAGGTTATTGATCAGGAAAGCGGGGGTGAGCTCGGGCAGTTCGGCCGCGTGGGCGGAGAGGTTGAACACGCCCAGGCCGAACAGAGCCAGAGGCACGCAGGCGAGCCAGGTGAGCCCCTCCTGGGAGGAAAGACCACGAACCTTGCGCATTAACAGGGTGGGCGCCTCAAGGAGACTGGCCTCTTTGAGGCTTCTCGGTGGTCGAACTCTGGGCTGGTGACTTGAAGCGATCATGGGAACGTGGTGAAGAGAACGTCCGACTTCTGACGCCAGTGCTGGCATCAACAAGCACCGACTATCCATGACGTGCTCCCTTCGCAATGTTCGATTCGCTACCAAAAGAAACCCAAGGCGCACTCCTCGGCGCAGGGCCCCTTCCAGCCATTTTGCTTAAAGTGTGCAAAGAGTTTGCGTAAATGTTCATCCTGAACACTGCAAAGGCGCTAGAAATGCATCAGGCAGGTCCATGTCCCCCTTGGCGCACTCCGGCGCGACCAGAGCGGGCCCCAGCTCCAGCCGTTCCGTCTCCGCTCCTGTTCCCATGGCCCATTCCGCCCTCTGCTACCGCGGCCTCCCCTACGACCACTCCCACGACGAGCGCCCCTCAGCGGCCCCGATCGAGCACGTCTACCGCGGCCACCACTACGCCTTGCCGCTGCTGCACCAGCCTTCCCCCACCGATGAGGGGCTCGACCTCGTCTACCGCGGCAGCCACTACCACCCTCACCACGCCTGAGCGGCAAGGCCGAGGAATGACACGGCGGTGTCCGTGAAGCTGTAGCGGCAGGGAAGCACCTCCACTCCGGCCGCCACGGCCGTGCGGAACAGCTCCCCGTAGCGGGGGTCGGCACTGTCCCCCGGCGCGAAGCGGCTGACATCACCGCGGCTCAGGCACGGCACCAGCACCGCCCGGGCCCCGGGTACCAAGGCCGTGAGCTCCAGCAGATGCTTCTGGCCCCGTTCGGTGACCGTGTCGGGAAACAGGGCCAGATCGCCGTCGCTCCAGGTGGTGTTCTTCACCTCCACATAGATCGGCCGTGGATCGGCGGCCCCCGCCGCCGGCGTCAGCAGCAGGTCGATCCGGCTGCGGCGCCCCTCGCCGTAGGGCACCTCGGCCCGCACGCTGCCGATGGGGCCCAGCCAGGTTTCCAGGCTCCCCGCCTCGATCGTGGCCCGCACCAGCCGGTTGGGCAGGGCCGTGTTGACGCCCACCCACACCTGGCCGCCGCCATGGGCGCCCACCTGGGCCTGTTCCCAGGTCCAGGCCAGCTTGCGGCTGGGTGAGGGGTCGTGGCGCAGGCGCACCCGCCCGCCCGGCAGCAGCACCCCTGTCATCGGGCCCGTGTTGGGGCAGTGGGCTGTCACCGTCTGGCCATCGTCCAGCGCCACGTCGGCCAGGAAGCGCTTGTAGCGCTTCAGCAGCACCCCTTCCACCAGCGGACCGGTGGACAGCACAGGTATGGCAACGGTGGCTGGGGCCATGGGGTCGGCTGCCCGAGGGAGGAGGGCCATACTGCCGTGCGTTCCGATGGGCACTGCCCCGCCGCCATGGCCCGATCCCTGCGCCGGATAGCCCTGATCGTGGGGGTGGCGACGGCCCTCAGCAAGGTGGCCGGTCTGGTGCGGCAGCAGGTGATCGCCGCCGCCTTCGGCGTCGGGGCGGCCTACGACGCCTACAACTACGCCTACGTGCTGCCCGGCTTCCTGCTGATCCTGCTTGGTGGCATCAACGGCCCCTTCCACAGCGCCATGGTGAGCGTGCTGGCCCGGAGGCCGCGCCATGAGGGCGCCCACGTGCTGGCCAGCATCAACACCCTGGTGGGCGCCGGCCTGATCGTTGTCACGGTGCTGCTGCTGGTGGCCGCCGATCCGCTCATCGATCTGGTGGGTCCCGGCCTGGATCCGGAGCGCCATGCCCTGGCCGTGCTGCAGCTGCGCTGGATGGCGCCGATGGCCCTGTTTGCGGGTCTGATCGGCCTCGGCTTCGGCGCCCTCAACGCCGCCGACGTGTTCTGGCTGCCTTCGGTGAGCCCTCTCCTCTCCAGCGTCGCCGTCATCGGCGGCATCGGCCTGCTCTGGTGGCAGCTGGGCAGCAGCATCACCCTGCCCGCCACGGCGGTGATCGGCGGGGTGGTGCTGGCGGCCAGCACCACGCTGGGGGCGATCCTGCAGTGGCTGATCCAGCTGCCGGCCCTGGCCAAGGAGGGTCTCAACCGGCTGCAGCTGGTCTGGGACTGGCGTGATCCCGGCGTGCGGGAAGTGCTGCAGGTGATGGGTCCGGCCACCCTCTCCTCGGGGATGCTGCAGATCAACGTGTTCGTGTCGCTGTTCTTCGCCTCGGGGATGCCGGCGGCGGCGGCGGGCCTGGGTTACGCCAACCTGCTGGTGCAGACGCCCCTGGGCCTGCTCTCCAATGTGCTGCTGGTGCCACTGCTGCCGGTGTATGCCAGGCTCACGGCGCCGGAGGACCGGCCCGAGCTGATCGGCCGCATCCGCCAGGGCCTGATGCTCTCCAACGCCACGATGCTGCCCCTGGGGGCGCTGATGGTGGCGCTGGCCGTGCCGATCGTGGCCCTGATCTATCAGCGCGGCGCCTTCGACCGCGGCGCCGCCGCCCTGGTGGGCCAGCTGCTGATGGCCTACGGGATTGGCATGCCGGCCTACCTGGGCCGGGACGTGCTGGTGCGTGTCTTCTATGCCCTCGGCGACGGCAACACTCCCTTCCGCTGGTCGTTGGCGGGAATCGGCCTCAACGCCTTGTTCTGCTGGGCCTTCACCGGCGGCCCCACCCCCGCCTGGGGCAACCAGCTGCCGATGCTCAACGCCGGTGCCGCCGGCCTGGTGCTGGCCACCGTGGCGGTGAACCTGATCACCTGCGCGGGATTGCTGCTGGCCCTGAGCCGCCGGCTGGGGGGCCTGCCCCTGCGGCTCTGGGCCGCCGACAGCGGCAAGCTGCTGCTGGCGGCCGTGGCCGGCGGGGCCGCCTGCTGGTGGCTCTCGCTGGCCGTGGCCTGGCCCCCGGGCCTGGGGGGTCTGCTGCTGCAGAACGTGATCTGCAGTGGTCTGGCGGTGGGCCTCTACGGACTGCTGACGAGCCTGGCCGGCGTGCCGGAGGCCCGCCAGCTGCTGCAGATGGTGCGCCGCAGGGCCTAGGACAGCCGCACCTGGCGCTCCTCGCGGACCTGCACGGGAATCTCCAGGTGGGAGCGGCCGATCATCTGGGGGCCGTCGATCGAGAAGATCCGGGCTTCGATGCCGAAATCGCGGAAGGCGGTCTCCAGTTCCTGGATCAGGGCCTTCTCCACCTGGGCCTCCGCATCGACCACCTTGCCGATCAGACGACCCCCGAGCCTGCCGATGCGCTGGCGCACCACGTCGCGGGCATTGGTGACTTCGATGACCAGCACGACCCGCCTGCGTGGGGCGTCACCTTATCGGTACAGGGGGCTTCCGGCTGCGAGTGTCAGCAAAAGGGTTGCAGCACGTCTTCGAGATCCCGCAGCTGGCCGGCGGGCACCAGCCGTGCCAGGGGCAGCCGCGTGCCGCCGCCGCCGATCGGCACCTGCACGGCCTCCAGGGCCTGGCGGGCACAGACTTCGGCGCCCTGGTCGAGCCGGGCGGCGCACTCGATCGCCAGGGTCTGGGCCAGGCCCGCATCGCCCAGGTACAGATGCCAGCCGGCCACCTGCACGTAGAGCCGATCGGCGATCGAGCGGCTCAGTTCATCGAGATCAGCGGCAGCAAGTGTCATGGCTGGGGCTGGGGGCGTTGCACCACCACCACGGTGCCATGGATCAGCAGCAGCCCGGCCCAGCCGAGCGTGAGCCAGTTCAGGTGGGACCAGGGGTGGCGCATCCCCTGAACGAACCAGAGGCCGCTGTTCACGGCAGCGAACAGGGCGGCATGGAGGGTGAGGTTCACGACCCGCGCGAAGTGCCGATAGGTGGGATCGTCGGGATCGGCGGGGCCGTACCAGCGGATCGGCATGGGGGAAGGTCTGGGCTCTGATGCGGACCCTATCGGGGCAGGGGTGGCAAGGGCGTTGTTGACGGATCGGCACCCCGTGGGGTGAGAATGACCTGGCAGGCGCTTGTAGCTCAGCGGATTAGAGCATCTGACTACGGATCAGAGGGTCGGGAGTTCGAATCTCTCCAGGCGCGTTCTCTCACTCACCGCCCCCCGGGGCGGTTTTTTTTGCCGTCGTGGAGGCTCCGGCAACCGGGGCCCGGCCAGCCCAGCGCCGTTTGCCTACGATCGGTCTCAACTTGAGTAGCTCCATGGCGGACCGAATGGATCACGGCCCTGCTTCCACCTCCTTCAGCGTGGCTGCCATCGATAGCTCCCTGGCCAGCGGCGATCCGGCCATCGCCGCCCTGATCGAGAAGGAACTTCGGCGCCAGCAAACCCACCTGGAGCTGATCGCCAGCGAGAACTTCGCCTCCCGGGCCGTGATGGAGGCCCAGGGCTCGGTGCTCACCAACAAGTACGCCGAGGGCCTGCCCCACAAGCGCTACTACGGCGGTTGCGAGCACGTCGACATCATTGAGGACCTGGCCATCGCGCGGGCCAAGCAGCTGTTCGGCGCGTCCTGGGCCAACGTCCAGCCCCACAGCGGCGCCCAGGCCAATTTCGCCGTGTTCCTGGCCCTGCTGGAGCCCGGCGACACGATCCTGGGCATGGATCTCTCCCACGGCGGCCACCTCACCCACGGCTCGCCGGTGAACGTCTCGGGCAAGTGGTTCAAGGCCGTCCACTACGGCGTCGACCCCGAGACCCACCAGCTGAACTTCGACACCATCCGCCAGCTGGCCATCGAGCACCGGCCGAAGCTGATCATCTGCGGCTATTCCGCCTACCCCCGCACGATCGATTTCGCCGCCTTCCGGGCCATCGCCGATGAGGTAGGCGCCTACCTGCTGGCCGACATGGCCCACATCGCCGGCCTGGTGGCCTCCGGGGTGCATGCCAGCCCCGTGCCCCACTGCCACGTGGTCACCACCACCACCCACAAGACCCTGCGGGGACCCCGGGGTGGACTGATTCTCTGCAACGACGCCGACTTCGGCCGCCAGTTCGACAAGGCCGTCTTCCCCGGGACCCAGGGCGGCCCCCTGGAGCACGTGATCGCCGCCAAGGCCGTGGCCTTCGGAGAAGCGCTGCAGCCCAGCTTCCGCAGCTACAGCCAGCAGGTTGTGCGCAATGCCCAGGCCCTGGCCGAGCGGATTCAGGAGCGGGGCATCGCCGTGGTCTCGGGCGGCACCGACAATCATCTGGTGCTGCTCGATCTGCGCTCCATCGGCCTGACCGGCAAGCTGGCCGACCGCCTGGTGAGCGACGTCAACATCACCGCCAACAAAAACACGGTGCCCTTCGATCCGGAGTCGCCGTTCGTCACCAGCGGCCTGCGCCTGGGCAGCGCGGCGCTCACCACCCGCGGTTTCGATGCCGAGGCCTTCCGCGAGGTGGCCGATGTCATCGCCGATCGCCTGCTGCTCCAGGACGATGCCGCCGTCGAACTGCGTTGCCGGGAACGGGTGGCCTCCCTCTGCGGGCGCTTCCCCCTCTATGGGCGTCAACGTGAGCTCCAGCACGCCTGACGGCCCCGTTCGCCCGTAACGTGACGCCTTCAGGACCGCTGCTTTCCGGCCCGCCGTTGTGACCCTCGCCTACAGCCCCAACGCGGCGGCCTTACTCACAGCCGCCGCGGCGGCCCTGCTCACGGCGCTGATCGTGCCGGTGATCCGAAGGCTCGGTCTGCGCTGGGGGCTGGTCGATCCGCCGGATGACCGCAAGCAGCACACCCTGCCCATGGTGCGGCTCGGTGGCGTGGGAATCGTGGCTGGCTTCAGCCTTTCGCTGGCCTGCACCTGGGCCTTCGGCGGCTTCGCCGAGCTGACTCCCGACAAGGACCAGTTGATCTGGACCACCCTCGCCGGGGCGCTCTGCTATTTCATCATCGGCCTGGCCGATGACCTGTTCGCCCTGCCTCCCCTGCCACGCCTGGTCGGCCAGGTGCTGGTGGCCGCAGCGGTGTGGAACCAGGGCGTACGCATCGGCAGCATCGACCTGCCCTTCGGACTGGGCAACTCCTTCGCCGGGCTGCCGCTGCCGGAGGGCCTGAGCCTGCTGGCCACGGTGGTCTGGCTGGTGGGCATCACCAACGCCATCAACTGGCTCGATGGCCTCGATGGGCTGGCGGCCGGGGTGAGCGGCATCGCCGCCGTGGGCCTGCTCTCGGTGAGCTTCAGCCTCAGCCAGCCCGCCGCCGGTCTGCTGGCGGCAGCCCTGGCCGGGAGCTGTCTGGGCTTCCTGCGCCACAACTTCAACCCGGCCCGCATCTTCATGGGGGATGGCGGCTCCTACTTCCTCGGCTTCGCCCTGGCGGCGATCAGCATCGTGGGTCCTGCCAAGCGGCTCACCAGCGTCAGCCTGTTGCTGCCCCTGCTGATCCTGTCCCTGCCCCTGGCCGACATGTCGGCGGTGATCATGGGACGCCTCAAGGCGGGCCGCTCGCCCTTCTATCCGGATCGCCGTCACCTGCACCACCGCCTGCTGCGGGCCGGTTTCAGCCACCGGCGCACCGTGGTGGTCATCTACGCCTTCACCCAGTGGCTGGCCTCCATTGCCCTGGTGCTGGCCAATGCTGAGATGCGTTTCCTCTGGCTGGCCCTGGCCACGGCGGTGCTGATCGCCGTGCTCGTGGTCTGCCGCCGCCAGATGCAGCAGGAGGCCAAGTGAGCGGCCCCCCCGGCGGCGCCGGGGTGGAGGTGCTCTGCATCGGCACCGAGCTGCTGCTGGGCAACATCGTCAACGGCAATGCCCGCTGGCTGGCCGAGCAGCTGGCGGCGCTCGGGGCTGTGCACCACCGCCAGCTGGTGGTGGGCGACAACCGGGATCGGCTGATCGAAGCGGTGCGACAGGCCTCGGGCCGCTGCCGGGTGCTGGTCACCACCGGCGGCCTGGGGCCCACCCCCGACGACCTCACCACCGAGGCGATCGCGGCGGCCTTCGGCGCCGACCTGGTGGAGCACGGCGAGATCTGGGCGGCGATCCAGGCCCGGATCACGGCCCGGGGCCGGAGTGTGGCCCCCTCCAACCGCAAGCAGGCCCTGCTGCCGCGTGGGGCCGCCGTGCTGCCCAACCCCACCGGCACCGCGCCCGGAATGATCTGGACCCCGGTGCCGGGGTTCACCGTGCTCACGTTCCCAGGGGTGCCCAGCGAACTGCGGGCGATGTGGGAGGCCACCGCCGCTCCCTGGCTGCGGGAGGCGGGCCTGGCGGGCGGGGTGTTCGCCAGCCGTATGCTGCGTTTCTGGGGCGTGGCCGAATCGGACCTGGCGGAGCGGGTGCAGGACCTGCTGGCGCTGGAGAACCCGACCGTGGCGCCCTACGCCGGTGCCGGGGAGGTGAAGCTGCGCGTCACGGCCAGGGCGGCCGATGGGGCCGCCGCCGTCGCCCTGCTGGCCCCGGTGGAGGCGGAACTGCGCCGCCGAACCGGTGCCAGCTGTTTCGGCGCCGATGGCGACAGCCTGGCCTCGGTGGTGCTGGCGCAGCTGCGCCGCCGCGGCGAGACCCTGGCGGTGGCGGAGTCGTGCACCGGTGGCGGCCTCGGCGCGGCCCTGGTGGCGGTGCCGGCGGCCTCGGAGGTGTTTCTCGGTGGGGTGATCGCCTACGCCAACGCCGTGAAGCAGGACCTGCTGGGAGTGCCGGCCGAACTGCTCGATGCCCATGGAGCGGTGAGCGACCCGGTGGCCGAGGCGATGGCGGCAGGGGCGAGGCGCCTGACGGGAGCGACCTGGGCCATCGCGGTGACGGGCATCGCCGGGCCGGGTGGGGGCAGCACCGAGAAGCCCGTGGGGCTGGTGCACATCGCCATCGCCGGCCCCGACGGCTGCCGCAGCGAGCCGGTGCGCTTCGGCAGTGGCCGTGAGCGCACCTGGATCCAGACGCTGACGGTGGGGGAAAGCCTGAACCGTCTGCGGTTACGGCTGAACATTGCGGCCATCTGATCGGGCCCCATCGGAACATCTGCTGCCCCGGCCGCCATCGATCACGAATCCTGTGCCATGGACTTTTCCCCCCTGCCTGCCACTTTTCCCCCGAAAGAGCGGGGCTTTTCCACAGGCTGCCGGGGCCGGGGGGAGCTGCTGTAGGGCTGCTCGGGTCTTGTTGCGGGAAAGGCCTTCCCCCCTTGACCGCACGCATCCCCGCAGGCAGGTCCGACCGCCGCCTCCGACCGGTGGCCGGGAAACCGCCCCCCGCCGTGATTCTCAACGGCGGTCCCTTGGGACCGGAGCGGTGGGGCCCACTTTGACGCGGGGGGGAGCCCCATGGCCTGATGGGGGGACCGACGACCAGCGCCGCATGAGCCAGATCCCCGACCACGCTCCCCGAACCGTGAGCATCGAGAACCAGATGCCGGAGGACCTCTTCGAGGCCATGCGGGAGTTCATCCGGGTCCACCCCCAGTGGGATCAGTACCGGCTGATGCAGGCCGCCCTGGCCGGTTTTCTGTTCCAGCACGCCAGCCATGACCGGGCCGTGGCCCGCCACTACCTCGATGGGCTGTTCCGGCGGGAGCCCGCCCCGGCGGAACAGACGCCTTCTAGGGTGGTTTCAGACCGTCTCGATCCTTCCTCTTGAGCGCCGGCACCCTCTACGACAAGGTCTGGGAGTTGCACCGGGTCGCTGACCTGCCGGGCGGAGCCACCCAGCTGTTCATCGGGCTGCACCTGATCCATGAGGTCACCAGCCCCCAGGCCTTCGCCGCCCTGGACGACCTGGGTCTGACCGTGCGCCATCCCGAGCGCACGGTGGCCACGGTGGACCACATCGTGCCCACCACCTCCCAGGCCCGCCCGTTCGCCGACCCCCTGGCCGAGGCGATGCTGGCCACCCTGGAGGGCAACTGTGCTCGCCACGGCATCACCCTGCATGGCCTGGGCAGTGGCCGCCAGGGGATCGTCCATGTGATCGCCCCGGAGCTGGGGCTCACCCAGCCGGGCATGACCGTGGCCTGCGGTGATTCCCACACCTCCACCCACGGCGCCTTCGGCGCTATCGCCTTCGGCATCGGCACCAGCCAGGTGCGCGACGTGCTCGCCAGCCAGAGCCTGGCCATGGCCAAGCTCAAGGTGCGGCGCATCCGGGTGGTGGGGGTGCTGCAGAGCGGCGTCTTCGCCAAGGACCTGGTGCTCCACATCATCCGGCGCCTGGGGGTCAAGAGTGGCGTCGGCTATGCCTACGAGTTCGCCGGACCGGCGATCGAGGCCCTCTCGATGGAGGAGCGGATGACGCTCTGCAACATGGCCATCGAGGGCGGCGCCCGCTGCGGCTACGTCAACCCCGATGCCGTCACCTTCGCCTACCTGAAGGGCCGGCCCCACGCCCCCAGCGGCGACGCCTGGGAACGGGCCGTGGCCTGGTGGAGCTCCCTGGCTTCGGGGCCACAGGCCAGTTTCGACGATGAGGTGGTGTTTGATGCCGCCACGATCGCGCCCACCATCACCTGGGGCATCACGCCTGGCCAGGCCATCGGCGTCGACGAAACGGTACCCACCCTCGACCAGACCGAGAGCGACGAGCGGCCGATCGCCGAGGAGGCCTACCGCTACATGGATCTGCGTCCCGGTGCGCCGATCGAGGGGTTGCCGGTGGATGTCTGCTTCATCGGCAGCTGCACCAACGGCCGCCTCAGCGATCTGCGGGCCGCCGCCGCCGTGGCCCGTGGCCGCCACGTGGCCGCCGGCATCAAAGCTTTCGTGGTGCCGGGCAGTGAGCAGGTGGCGGCCGAGGCCGAGGCCGAGGGCCTCGATGCGGTGTTCCGCGCCGCCGGCTTCGAGTGGCGCGAACCGGGCTGCTCGATGTGCCTGGCCATGAACCCCGACCGCCTCGAGGGGCGTCAGATCAGCGCCAGTTCCAGCAACCGCAACTTCAAGGGGCGCCAGGGGTCGGCCACCGGCCGCACCCTGCTGATGAGCCCCGCCATGGTGGCGGCGGCGGCCGTGAGCGGCCATGTGGCCGACGTGCGCCGCCTGGTCGCCGCCCCGTCGACCCCAGAGTCCGCCAGCACCCGAGCATGAGCGCCACCCCTTTCCCGGCCGGACCGATCCAGGGCTGTGCAGGCCGCGCCGTCGTCGTGCCCGGCGACGACATCGACACCGACCGGATCATCCCGGCCCGTTACCTGAAGTGCGTCACCTTCGACGGCCTTGCGGAGGGCGTCTTCGCCGATGACCGCAGCGAGCTGGCGGGCGATCACCCCTTCGATCGGGCTGAGAACCAGGGCGCCGCGATTCTCGTGGTGAACCGCAACTTCGGCTGCGGCTCCAGCCGCGAGCACGCCCCCCAGGCGCTGATGCGCTGGGGTCTGCGGGCGGTGATCGGCGAAAGCTTTGCCGAGATCTTCTTCGGCAACTGCCTGGCCCTGGGAATCCCCTGTCTCAGCGCCGACCACGACGCCGTGCTGGCCCTGCAGGCCGCCATCGCCGCCCATCCTGGCGCCGTTCTCCAGCTCGATCTGGAGCCACCCAGGGTGACGCTCGAGGCCGGCAGCGAGATTCTGGAATGGCCCCTGGCGCTGGCAGCCGGTCCGCGCCGCATGCTGGTGAGCGGCGAATGGAACGGCACCGCTCAGCTGGTGGACCATGACACCGAACTGCGGGCCACCGCGAGCCGGCTTCCCTATCTGAACGGGTTCGCGGCCGCCTAGAAGGGCCGCTGCAGCACGCCCTGGGTGGGGTGATAGGGGATGAAGGGGGTGCCGGGACCCTTGAAGTTGAAATCGTTGAGGCGCAGCCGGATGCCGCCCAGCCCGTCGTAGGGGCTGTAGTAGACACCGATTTCGTAGGAGCGCCGCTGCCAGCGCAGCTCCACATAGGAGCCGGTGACATCGCCGTAGAAGCCCGAATTGGGATCCACGTTGAAGCCGATGCCGCCGCTGAAGACCAGCGGCCCAACGATCTGCTGCGAGAGGCCGATGCCGATCGTGCCCAGGTCGACGGCGCGGTCGAAGTTCAGCGGGCTCTGACCCTGCCGCAAGGTGATGCCGCCGGTGACCGTCAGCTGGGTGTAGTCGAGGAAGGGCTTCTCGAAGCGTCCCAGGGTGAGGGTGGGACCACCGGAGAGGCCGACCGTGTTCTGGTTGGTGCCATCACTGAAGTAAGCGGCCACGCCGAGCAGGTTGGCGTTGAAGCGCAGGCCAGGAACGATCGGTACCGGTGTATTGGCCAGGGAGATCACCGGAGGGCTGGTGGTGGGCTTGCCGGTCCAGATCGGGTAAGAGAAATTGAAGGAGCCGATGGCGTTGGCACGCCACACCTGCAGCAGATCGGTGTTGTTGGTCTGCACGGCCTGGAAGTTGCCCACGCCCATGCGCCAGTAGTAGCTGCGGGCCAGCTTGCCCCAGTTGGGCAGACTGCCCTGCTTCTCGAGCGAGACGCCATAGGCGGAGTAGACGTCCTGCTCGCCCAGGGAGCCGTTCCAGGTGCGGAAGCGGTAGGCCCCGAAGAGGCGGAAGGTGCTGTAGCCCACAAGGGGCAAGTGCACCAGCCGGGACAGGTCGCCGAAGCTGCGGGTGCCGTTGGCGATGTTGTCGGGATTGAAGGTGGAGAGACTGAGGCGGGCATCGGCGTTGAAGCCCAGCAGAGGCCCCGTGAGACGGGCATCCAGACCGAAGTAGTCGCCGCCCTTGGCCGGTTGCTCAACGATGGTGGTGGAACCCGACGGTGACCCGGGCAGGGGGTAGGCGTCGGTGTTGCCGGTGTAGAGGCGCTGGATCATCACCTGCGGTTGCAGGTTGAGGAGCCCCTTCTCACCGATCTTGATCGGCACGTTGTAGCCGAGGAAGAAGCCGTCCCGGTCTTCCCTGTCGTTGCCCAGCACCAGAGGATTGCTCACCTCCTCCTGCTTCTGGATGCGGCGCTGGCGGGTGACGCGGACCGGCAGGCGATCCTCCAGCCGCAACGTGTTGCGGCGCGCCTTCACCAGGGTGTCGCCGTTGGGCAGCAGGGTGATGACGACCTTCTCCGAATCCATCCACGACTGGGCCGGCGTGAAGGGATCGTTGGTGAAGCCCACCCGGTCGCCGGAGAGGGTGTTGGGGGTGAACTTGAGGCGCCGGGCCTGGATGCGCCAGCGGCTCACGGTGCCCTTGATCAGTTCCTGGTTGCCCGTGGTGGTCTGGTCCTTGAGCTGCTCGGGGCGGGTGGTTCCGAAATCGTTGGCCGTGTCCGGTGTGGTGAACTCCCGCGGGAAGCCGAAGCGCCGCTCAGCCTTGAGGCTGCGCTCGAAGGTCACGTTCTCCACCCGCTGGGGAATCCTGGCGATGGCCTCGCGCCGCAGTCGTTCCTGATGCCGGGCGTTGCGCCACACGCCCCCCTGGTTGGGGGGTGCGGCCTGAGGCGGCGGCGGGGCGGGCTGGCCGCTGGTGCCGGTCCAGCCGGGGCCCATCGTCACCTGCTCGAGCTGCTGGGCCAGCCCATCGGGTTGCTCGCTGGCCAGGGGTGGGGCCCCCGGGCAACCCTGGGCGGGCGGCACCGGCATCGGCTGGCTGGCGATCTTGTCGGTGCCGAAGCGGTAGCGCAGGCCCAGCAGGTAGGCGTTGCTGCCCTCGCTGACACCACTGAAGGTGCCGTAGGCCCCCGAGCGGTGGTGGATACGGCCCACGGCTGACCAGCGCGGGGTGACCAGGGCCTCCACCTCGAAGGCCAGGTAGTTGAGCAGGCGCGCCGAGTTCTGGCGGAAGGTCTGCTCGTAGTTGCTCTTGGCCGTGGTGACGCTCAGGCCCTCCACGAAGAAGATGTTGAGCCAGGGCCGCAGCCACAGGCGAAGGCCGAGACCACCGGTGAACTCGCCGAAGTTCTGGGCGGGGGTGTTGGCGAAGGGGATCAGCTGGTTGAAGCCGCCCCCCGGCTGGGCACTCGCCCGGTGGCCCAGCAGGTTGGCATCGAACTCCAGCGACAGAGGGCCTGCCTGGAACAGGCGGCGCTGCATCCCGATCCCCCCCAGATATTCGGGCCGGAAGCGGCCGCTGAAGGTGAAGGTGTCGCCGAATTCACCGGCATACATCTGGC
>NZ_JAFKRH010000021.1 GCF_019038465.1 Synechococcus sp. CCY 0621
GGCCCAGGCGGTGACGGCCCAGGGGTAGGGCTGCCACTGGGGCACGGCCGGATAGGACGGCGTGCAGCTGATCGGCTCCGGCGGCGGCAGGGGTGTGGACGCCGCCTGCTCGAGGTCGAAGTCCTCCTTGGTGCTGTCCAGATCGATGACGCCGTAGACGTCGTCGATTTCCCCCACCCCCTCCAGCAGGGCGTAGCGCAGGCGGCTGCCCTGCAGATACTGCTGGCCGCGCTGAAAGCGCACGTTGCCCACCGCCAGCAGGGTGCGGGTGCTGGCCTCGAACTCCAGCCGGTCGGCCAGCAGGCGGCCACCGGCCAGACGGGCCATGACGCTGCCGGTGGCGACGAAACGCTGCAGCTGGCTGTCGTAGCCCTGCTGGTTGGCGGTCAGCTCCAGCTCCAGGGGCACCGCGTCGCTGGCCGTGGCCGGGTCGACGTCCGGCGCCGACGTGGCCGTGGGTGCTGGGGTGGGGGCTGCTGGTTCGGCTGGGGGCTCGACCCCGGCTCGCGGTGCAGGTTGCGGCTGGTTTTGCGGCTCGCTCTGCGGCTCGTCCTCGAAGGGGTTGGCCGTGGTGGGGGCAGCCGTCGCTGGCGTGATCTGAGCCAGGGCGGCCTGAAGCCTGGAGGGTGAGTCCGGCCGTGCCTGGGCCGGGGCGGCCGTCATCGCCAGCACACCACAAAGGCTCAGCCACAGGCCCATCCCAGGGGTCAGGCCTTCAGCGGCCTGGCGACGTCCCGAGCGGGGATGGAGCACCACAGGTAGCGGATGGGCGGCAAGGTCGCGGCCGATCCTGCCATGGGAGTTCGGGGGCTGCCCCCCGCAGCGGTCCGGTTGTCGGGACGGGTGGCGGGGGGCGACGCCGCGAAAGGGATCAGTCCTCCAGGTCCTTGCGGCTGGGGGAGCGGGTGGGATCGCTGGCCAGGAAGCCGAAGACGAAGATCCCGATGAAGAAGAAGACGACGGAGTAAACCGAGATCTTGAGAGCGAGCATGGTCTGTCCGGCGGGTGACAGGGAGTGACGGGCGCCGGTACGGGTCTCGATGACCCCTCGGCAGCCGCATCATCTTATGGGTGGTGGTTGGCCATTCAGCCTGTCCAATGCCGTTTGGCAGGGGCAACCGGCTCCGATTGAAACGTTTCGGTCACGTTCCCCATGCTTCGGCCCCTGGATCTCCAACCGCTCTGGCAGGGCCCGCAGGCCAGGGGCGGCAGCGGTCCGGCCCTGGGGGAGGCGTGGGGACGCACCCACCGACCCGACTGGGCGGCCCGGGGCCTGATCATCTGGCCGCGGGGCGGCCAGTGGCGACAGCTGCAGCTGCGCTGCTCCTGCCCGGAGCCCTGGCGGCCCCTGGCGGCGGGCGCCCGGGCCCGGCTGGTGTTGCGCTGGTGGGCCGACCGGGCCGAGCTGTGGGTCGATGGACAGCGGGTCCACAGCGGCGATCTGTTCGACACCGCCTGCCGCTGGCCCTTGCCCGAGCGCTGGTGGCAGGGGGAGGCCCTGGATCTGGAGCTGCGGCTGCGCAGCCCGGTGCACGATGACGGCGCCCTGATGACCAGTCGGATTGAGCTCGAGCCGCTCGATCCGGCCGATCCCCAGGGCCTGCTGGCGGCCACGGTTGCGGAGCTGCGCGAGCTGCGCCGCGCCCATGGCCATGGGGAGGCCCCCGGGGAGGGGCGACTGCAGGTGCTGGGCCACGCCCACCTCGACCTGGCCTGGCTGTGGCCGGTGGCCGACACCTGGCAGGCGGCGGAGCACACCTTCGCCTCCGCCCTCGACCTGATGGAGCGCTTCGGCTCACTCCACTTCGGCCATTCCACCCCGGCCCTCTACGCCTGGCTGGAGCGCCACCGGCCGGCCCTGTTCGCCCGGGTCCGGAGGGCCATGGAGGCGGGCCGTTTCGAACCCCTCAACGGCCCGTGGGTGGAGAGCGACTGCGTGCTGCTCTCCACCACCTCGCTGTTGCGCCAGTTCCAGGAGGGCCAGGCCTACAGCCTGCGCACCTTCCCGGAGTGGAGCCACCGGCTCGCCTGGCTGCCGGACAGCTTCGGCTTCGCGGCCGGTCTGCCGGCGCTGGCGGCCGCCACCGGCGTGCGCTGGTTCTGCACCCACAAGCTGGCCTGGAATGCCACCAACCCCTTCCCCCACCGGCTGTTCCGCTGGCGCAGCCGCTGCGGCGCCGAGGTGCTGGCCCTGATGACGGCGCCGATCGGCACCGACGGCGATCCGGTGGCGATGGAGCGCTACCGGCTGCAGTGGCAGCGGGCCAGCGGCTGCGCCGACGCCCTGTGGCTGCCCGGGGTGGGCGACCACGGCGGCGGGCCGACCGCCGAGATGCTGGAGCAGCTGGCGCTCTGGCAGGGCCAGCCCGTGGCCGCCGGCCAGCGCCACGGCAGCCTGCGGGCCTACCTGGAGCCGCTGGAGTCCCTGGCGGACCAACTGCCGGTGTGGCGCGACGAGCTTTACCTGGAGCTGCACCGGGGCTGCGCCACCAGCCGCCCGGACCAGAAGCGCCACAACCGCACCCTGGAGCGACTGCTGCGGGAGGCGGATCTGGCCGCGGCGCTGTTCGCTCAGCCGGCCGAGGCCGCTGACGACGACTGGCGCAGCCTGCTGTTCCAGCAGTTCCACGACATCCTGCCGGGCACCTCGATCCCGGAGGTGTTCGAGCAGGCCGAACCCCAGTGGCGGGCCGCCCGCCGCCGGGCCGCCCGCCGCCGCGACCGGGCCCTGGGGCGGGGTCTGGCCGGGGGGGCGCCAGCCGGGGCAGGGAACGCCTGGTGCGCGGTCCAGCTCCAGCCGCTGCCGGCCCAGCCCCGCACCCTGCGGCTGCCGGCCGGCGACTGGTGGCTGGCAGGGGCGGACGGCGGCCGGCGCTTGAACGGGCAGCCGGCTCCCGGCGGCGGTCAGTGGCTGCAGATCCCCGGCCTCGATGGGGTGGGGGTGCAACAGCTGCGGCGCCAGGGCAGTGGCGCGAAGGCCTGGCCCGTGGAGGCGGCGGTGCGGCTGGAGCGGGCCGAGGGCTGCGGGCCGGAGCACTGGCGCCTGGGCAACGGTCTGGTTTCGGCGCTGATCGGCCCGGCGGGGGTGGAGCAGGTGTTTGATGCGGCTGGCACGCCCCAGTTGGCGGGGCCGCTGGCCTGGTGCCGTTGGCGTGACCGGGGCGAGTTCTGGGATGCCTGGGACCTGGCCGCCGACTACCGCCAGCACCCGCTGGAGTGGCGCTGGCAGGGGGCGCCGCAATGGCTGGAGACGGGGCCGCTGTGTGGCCGCTTTGTCTGGCGCGGCCGCTGCGGCGAGAGTCCGGTGCGTCTGGATGGCCGCCTGCTGGCGGGCAGCCCCTGGCTGGAGCTGGTGCTGAGCACCCAGTGGCAGCAGCGCCATGAGCTGCTGCGGCTGGAGATTCCCCTGGCCGCGCCGGCCTGCCGCTGGGCGGCCGACACCTCCGGCGGGGTGATCGAGCGGCCGGCCACGGCCCGCACGGCCCGGGAGCGGGCCCGCTGGGAGGTGAGCGCCATCAGCTGGCTGGCCTCGGTGGGGCCGGGCCGCGGCGATGGCCTGGCAGTGCTGCTGGACGGCCCCCAAGGGGTGTCGGCGACGGCCGAGCGCCTGGGGGTGTCGCTGCTGCGGGCCCCCACCTGGCCCGATCCCGGCGCCGACAACGGCTGGCAGCGGCAGCGGCTGGCCCTGCTGCCCTGCCCCGGCGGCTGGCGGGCGGCTGCTGCGCCCCAGCAGGCCACCCGGCTGCGGGAACCGCTCTGGTGCCGGCCGGTGGCGACGGCGGGGGGCTCAGCCGTGGCGGCAGAAACGCTCTTTCCTGCACTCGGCGACGATCTGCAGCTGGTGGCCCTGCGGCCGCTGGCGGCGACAGATGGCCAGGGGGGGGCTGGGAAGGCGCTGCTCAGCGTCCAGAACCTCGGACCCTGCCGGCGCCGCCTCTCGATCGGCCCCGACTGGACCGTGCTGGAGCGCTGCGACGGCCTGGGCCACAGGTTGGCGGACGGGAGTGGCAGCGATCCGCTGCAGCTGAGCCCCTGGCAGCTGGGGCACTGGACGCTGCAGAAGGTCGTGGCGGTTCAGTCGTCGTGATCGTCGAAGGGATCGGTGAGGCCCTTGGACGGGGGGCCGAAGGCGGTGTACACGCCGAAACCGGTGAGGGCCAGGAGCACGGCGAGCACCGCGAGGGCCACGGAGAGGGCGGGGGAGGTGCTGGCGGCGGGATCCATGGGGGACTCTCAGGCGGGGCAGGGGGCGCGGGACTTCCGTCACAACTCTCGACAGCCCATCTCGGTGTGGCCGGCGAGACGCTTACAGTAAGCACCGCGATCCCGTGCCCGAGAGGTCCGAGCTGCCATGGCCCAACGCACCCGTCTGGGAAACCTGCTGCGCCCCCTGAATTCCGAGTACGGAAAGGTGGTGCCCGGCTGGGGGACCACCCCCGTGATGGGCGTGTTCATGCTGCTCTTCCTGGTGTTTCTGCTGGTGATCCTGCAGCTGTACAACAAGTCCCTCCTGCTCGAGGGCATCAACGTCAACTGGAACGGCGTCGGCTGATTCCTCTCGCCCCCTGTCCATGAACATCTTCGGCATCGGTCTGCCCGAGATGGCGGTCATCGCCGCCATCGGACTGCTGGTCTTCGGACCCAAGCGCCTGCCCGAGCTCGGCAAGACCCTGGGACGCACCCTGCGCGGCTTCCAATCGGCCTCGCAGGAGTTCGAGAAGGAGTTCCGCACCGCCGTGGGCACCGACCAGCCCATCGACATCTCCGGTCCACCTGCCGCCATTCCGCCGGCTGCCGACACCGCGGCCGTCGTGACCCCAGCCGTCACGGAAGCTGCCACGCCGGTGGTGGTGGTTGAGGAGAGCGCCGGCCCCTCCAGCTGAGGGCGGCCATCCGTTGGATCTGCAATTGCTGGTGGGGCTGGGCAATCCCGGCGCCCGCTATGCCGACACCCGCCACAACGTCGGCTTCATGGTGCTGGAGCGGCTGGCCAGTTCCGGTGGCGCCAGCTTCCGCAACCAGGGCCGCCTGCACGGGCTGCTGGCCGAGACCGGCCAAGGGGACAAGCGGCTGCGGCTGCTGATGCCCCAGACCTTCATGAACGACAGCGGCCGCTCGATCCGCGCCGCCCTCGACTGGTTCCGGCTCGACCCCGCCCAGATGCTCGTGCTGGTGGACGACATGGACCTGCCCCTGGGGCGCCTGCGGGTGCGGGCCTCGGGCGGCGCCGGCGGCCACAACGGACTGCGCAGCACGATCGCCCACCTGGGCAGCGAGTCCTTCGCGCGGCTGCGCATCGGCATCGGCGCCCCCGGTGAGACGCCCGAGGAGCGCCGAGCCCGCACGGTGTCGCACGTGCTGGGCAAGTTCTCCGCCGCCGACCGGCCGGTGCTGGAGACGGTGCTGGCGGAGGTGGAGGCGGGCATCGACCTGATCCGCCGGCTGGGTCTGGAACGGGCCGCCAATCGCCTGAACAGTTTTCGGGCCGATCCGCCGCCATCCTGAGAGCATCGATCGAGACAGGCGGCACCCCCGCCACCCGCCGCATCCCCCGCTTCCCGTGAGTCGCCTTCCTGCCACCAACGCACAGCTGCGGGTGCTGCGCCAGAGCTTCAGCCCCTGTCTGCTGGAGGGGGAGATCAGCGCCGGCAGCTTCCAGTGGCGCTTCCGCTGGGCGTTCGATCGGGGCGAGTTGCAGGTGGAGCCCTCCCTGGGCCGCGCCTTGATCCAGGACGCCCTGCTGCGCTTCCTGCTCAAGGCCGACTACCAGCTCGAACCCGGTGGCGACTACGTGTTCACGGTGCGGGCGTCGTTCTGATCAGCGTCCGCCCCAGCCGGCGCTCCAGCAGCAGCTGGGCCACCACGTCGTCCCAGTCGCGGGGGGGCTGGCGCAGGCCCAGGGGCAGCAACTGCCGCCAGCCCCTGGCGGGGAACAGTTCCCAGTAGCGGCGCCGCGCCGCCAGGGTGGTGCCACGCTCATCCACCAGCTCCACCGGCAGCAGGGGCTCCAGGCGCCGCTGCCAGGCTCCGCTGCCGGTGCCGTCGCCGATCACCACGGCCGCCAGGGCCTGGTGGCGCTGCCAGTCCTGCAGGCGCTGCCAGGCCTCTTCGGGGGGCAGCACCAGGGCCTGGCGGATCTCCAGGCGCTCGGGGTCGGTGAGCACCAGGCCACATTTGCTGCGGCCGGGATCGAGTCCGGCCAGGGGGCCAGGGCCTGCCGTCATGGCCGCAGGGGTCCGGTGGGGGCGTCCTTGCGGATCCAGCGCAGTTCGACGCTGATCGGGTCGGGGGTGTCGGCGTTCTGGCTGGCCACCGCCTCGAGGTTGGCGGTGACGCCGGCGGGCCGCTCGCTGAGTTCGCGGGCGAGGGCGTTGAGGCTGGCGGCATCGAACTGGAGGCCGTTGGCCAGGGTGCCCTGGCGCTGGACCTTGGCGAAGGCGGCGGCCAGCATCAGGTTGAGGCGGCTGCGCACGGCGTCGAGCTCGCGTACGTCGGGCTCCAGGGCGGTGCGGGAGAGCACCTCCCCCTGCTCCACCACCTGGCGGTTGGGGCGCAGGTCGGGGAAGGCCAGCACCTGGGTCTCGCCCCGCAGCACGTTGGCGGCCGAGCGGATGCTGACCACCCAGGCGCCAGGGGTGGCGAGCAACGATTCGAGCCGGGTGATGTCGCTGCGGGGCACCAGCAGGATCTGGCGGTTGGGAGCCTGGCCGGGCAGCAGCAGCTGGAACGCGGCCCGGTTGGACTCCTGCAGCAGGGCATCGATCACCTGCTTGGCCTGGTCGGGGCGCTGCAGCAGCACCTTGGCGGTGGCCAGGGGCTGGCCGCTGGCGATCACCACATCGCCGCGGCGCAGGGCGATGACGTTGGTCTCCAGGTCCTTGAGTTCCTTCTCGCCGGCGGCGATGCGACGGCGCACATTGGTCAGCTCGGCCTCGGTGCGGCGGATCTCGGCGTCCCGGCCCTGCACCTCCCGGCTGAGCCGGGCCCGCTCGGCCTCCAGCCGGGCGCGCTCCGCCTGCAGGGGCTGCAGCTCGCGGCGCAGGGTGTCGACACGACGCTCGGCGGCCAGCAGCTGGCTCTGGGCCCGGCGCTGGCTGGCCAGGGCCTGGTCACGGCGACGTTCGGCGGTGGTCAGATCCAGGCGGCTGCGTTCCAGCTCGCCCCGGGTGCGTTGCAGTTCACCCTTGTTGCGCTGCAGGGCGCTGCGGCTGTCGCGCAGGCGGTCCTGGATCTGGTCGAGCTGGAAAAGCCCCACCCGCAGGCGTTCGCTCACCAGCAGCATCAACGCCAGGGACACGGCGCTGATCAGGCTGCCGGTGAGCACCGTGATCACCACGGCCGTCTTGCGGGGCCGCAGGTTGAACAGGCTGAGGCGCGCCTTGCCCACGCGGCTGCCGAGCCGGTCGCCCAGGGTGGAGAGCACTCCGCCGAGCACCAGAAGGGCCAGGATCAGCAGCCAACCCGACACCGTCTGCGCCTCGGTTTTGCGGTGCACCAAGTATCCCTGCCGGTGGCCTCCTGGCACCCGGCTGGGGCCAGCCGGTCCGCTGAATCTCAGCTGAATCGCTTGGCCAGGGCGATGGGGTCGAAGACGGTGATCTTCTTGCGGTCGATCTGGACCAGGCCGTCGTTGCGCAGGTCGCCCAGCAGGCGGGTGATGGTGACCCGGGTGGAGCCGATCGCCTCGGCGATGGCCTGGTGGGAGAGGCGCAGGTCGATGGTGATCCCCTCGCTGCCGGGGACGCCGAAGTCGCGGCAGAGCACGAGCAGGAAGCTCACCAGCCGGGAGGACATGTCCCGGTGGGTGAGGGTCTCGATCATGGTTTCGGTCTGGAGGATGCGGGAGGAGAGGCCCTGCAGCAGCAGCAGACCGACGCTGGCGTCCTGCTCGATGGCGCGCCGCACCGAGGTGGCCGGGGCCGTGACCATCTCGACCCGGGTGAAGGCGATGGCGTGATAGAAGCGGTCGGAGCGCTGGCCGGTGAGCAGGGACAGCACCCCGAACAGGCTGTTTTCCCGCAGCAGGGCCACGGTGATCTCCTCGCCGGACTCGTAGACGCGGGAGAGCCGCACGGCGCCGCGGCGCAGCAGGTAGACGCGCTCGGCGGGATCGCCGGGGAAGAAGATCGTCTTGCCGCGCTCGATGGTTTCAACGCTGCTGCCGGCCAAGCCCCGGATCACTTCCAGCAGGGTGACGGTGTTGGTGCCGGGGGCACCCATGGGCGTCACGGACCCGGGGGATCCGCTGGATGGGCTGCTGGGGTAGCGGCTGAAGCCACGCGTGGCGCCGACCATTAAGGCGTGGCGAATGGGTAGGAACCTATGGATCGGCCTGGCTGATCCATGTAGCCAATGACACTCTTTAGCCGGTCGTGCGTGTGGCCGCCGCCACAGCCAGGGCCTGGCGCTGGGCCTCCTGCAGGGCGCGCAGGCCCGGTTCGGCCAGATCCAGCAGGGCGTCGAGGCTGGAGCGGGGGAAGGGGGCGCCCTCGGCGGTGCCCTGAATCTCCAGCAGCCGCCCCTGTTCGTCCATCACCACGTTGAGGTCGACTTCGGCGCGGGAATCCTCGGAGTAATCCAGATCCAGCAGGGCCTGGCCATCGACCAGGCCCACCGACACGGCCGACACCTGCTGGCGCAAGGGTGAGGCCTCCAGCATGCCCTGCTGCTGCAGGCGCTCCAGGGCGGCGGCCAGGGCCACCCAGGCGCCGGTGATCGAGGCGGTGCGGGTGCCGGCATCGGCCTGGAGCACGTCGCAGTCGACCAGCAGGGTGCGCTCGCCGAGGGCCTCCAGATCGAGCGAAGCCCGCAAGCTGCGGCCGATCAGCCGCTGGATCTCCTGGGTGCGGCCGGAGAGCTTCATCAGCTCGCGGCCCTGGCGACTGGGGGTGGAGGCCGGCAGCAGGCGGTATTCGGCGCTGAGCCAGCCGCTGCCCGAGCCCCGCCGCCAGCGGGGCACCTCGGGATCGAGGCAGACGCTGCAGAGCACGCGGGTGCGGCCCGCCGAGAAGAACACCGAGCTCAGCGCGAAGCCCATCGGGTCCCAGTCGAAGCCCACGGGGCGCAGCTCGTCGGCGCGGCGGCCGTCGTTGCGGGGAGTGGGCACGCGGGCTTTGGCAGGGAAGGGGCAGCGTAGGCGGCGCCAGTGGTACGTCTGTTCCGAGCCACTACCGATGGTGTGCCGAGCCGGCAGGGGCCGCTACATTCGGGAGGTGAGGGGCTGGGGCTAGCCGTCCGGACCCTTCACACCAACGCTTCCTTGGGGTGTCCATGACCGCCAGCCTCATCGACACCTCCCACCCCCATCGGCCTGTGGCGCTGGTGCCGCCTCTGCGACTGGTGAGCCAGCCGGAGGGGCTGCTGCAGATCCACACGGCGCCGTTCCGGGGCAGCTTCGCGGCGGTGTTCAGCCAGGCCCTGCGCAGCGCCGGGCTGGGCAGCCGGGTGCTGGTGAGCCAGTTCCTGAAAGGGGGCGTGGAGCAGGGGCCGGCCGGCAGCCTGCGGCTGTGCGGCCGGCTGGAGTGGCTGCGGCCGGGCACGCCCCACTGCCTGGATGGGCCGCCGGGGTCCCAAGGGGAGGAGGGGGCCACGGCCGAGGAGGCGCTCGAAGCGGTGGCCGAGGTGTGGGAGGTGAGCCGCGAGCGGCTGCTCAAGGGCGACCTGGATCTGCTGGTGCTCGATGAGCTGGGGCTGGCGATCGCCCTGGGGTATCTGAGCGCGGAGGCGGTGATCGAGGCGCTTGAACAGCGGCCGGCCCATCTGGATGTCATCCTGACGGGCCCCTCGATGCCGGCCAGCCTGATGGCGATGGCCGATCAGGTCACCCAGTTGCGCCGCGGCGGCTGACGCCATGCTCAAGAACGACCACTGGATCAACGAACAGGCCGCGGCCGGGATGCTGGAGCCGTTCCAGCCGACGCTGGTGCGCCACCTGGATCCGGAGGGCCGCACCGGCCCGGTGCTGAGCTTCGGGTGCTCGTCCTACGGGTACGACCTGCGGCTGTCGCCGAAGGAGTTCCTGATCTTCCGCCACGTGCCGGGCACGGTGATGAACCCGAAGCGGTTCAACCCGGCGAACCTGGAGCCGGCGCCGATGCACAGCGACGAAGACGGCGACTACTTCATCCTGCCGGCCCATTCCTACGGGCTGGGGGTGGCGCTGGAGAAGATGAAGGTGCCGTCGAACATCACCGTGATCTGCCTGGGCAAGAGCACCTATGCGCGGCTGGGCATCATCGTCAACACCACCCCGGCTGAAGCCGGCTGGGAGGGCCACCTCACCCTGGAGTTCAGCAATTCCTCCGGCGCCGACTGCCGCATCTACGCCGGCGAAGGCATCTGCCAGCTGCTGTTCTTCGAGGGCGACCCCTGCGCCACCACCTACAACGACCGCCAGGGCAAGTACCAGCACCAGCCTGAGCGGGTGACGCTGGCGAAGGTTTGAGGGGGGTGGGTCAATTGGCAGGGGAATGGGGATTCTGTAGCGAAGCGGACAGGTGGTTATCAGGTCCTTCTATATCGCTTGGCTGGAGCGGCGCTATTGCGCTCAGTAGCTGCGACGGAAGGCTTCCAAGGGAATGGCCTGCGCTGCAACTTTTCCTTATGCGGCTGGGAGTCTGGCTTTTGGGTGGTTATCGGAACCGCCCAATAAAGAGTTGAACTAAGCCGCTTCGCGGCAGATTGCAAAGCCAATATAGTTGAGCTGCTGCGGTTTCTAGCACCAGGTGCACGCTTTAATTGCCATGCCGCAGGCCTGCCGTAGGACGGAGCCTGTTCTCAGCGGAACGAGATCGCCGTCGCCGGGAAGACACTGAGGGATGCACATCCTCGGATGTGCTTTCCCCTGTCATCTTCCCGCTGGGAAGCTGCTGAGATGAATCCTGCTGACCAAGAGCGTTTTGATCGCCTGTTTGATGCCAATTTGCAAGCCATGCAGCTGCATGGCTTGCGCGACAAGACCATTGATAGCTACAGCCGAACATTGAGGAGGGTGGCCGGCCATTTTGGACGCTGTCCCGATGATCTTAGTCCTGATGAGTTAAAGAGCTACTTTTCCGCTCTGCTGGAGCAGTATTCATGGAGCACGATCAAGGTAGATCTCTGCAGCCTGCAGTTCTTCCATCGCTATGTGCTCGATCGCGAGATGGAGTGGATCAAAATCATTCGGCCTCCCCGTGTACGCACTCTCCCGGACATTCCCACCCGAGAGGAAGTGCATGCCCTGATCAACAGGGTACGCAAGTTGCGCTACCGGATCTTTCTGCTGGTGATCTACAGCCTGGGTCTGCGAATCAGTGAAGGCCTGGGACTGGAGGTGGCGGACATTGACGGCAGCCAAAGGCGTGTGCACATCCGCGATGCCAAAGGCGGAAAGGATCGCTATGTCCCCATGCCCGATCACACGCTCCAATCGTTGCGCAGGTTCTGGACAACCCACCGTCACCCCCGTCTGCTCTTCCCCAGTCCGGCCGGAAGCCAGTTCATCGTCCGGATGGCGAGCGCACCGATGGATGCCAGCGGTGTCCAGGCCGCGCTCAAGGCCGCCCGCATGGAGTGTGGCATCGAGAAACGGCTCACGGTGCACTCCCTGCGCCATGCCTATGCCACCCACCTGCTGGAGCAGGGGATGGATCTACGCCTGATCCAATCGTTGCTCGGCCACAGCAACAGCAACACCACCACCCGCTACGCCCACATCACCCAGGTGGTGCGGGATCAGAGCGGTGATCGCATCGAGAGGCTGCTCAACGGATTCCAGCTGCGCTGGGAGGAGGAAGGCTGATGATCCTCCTCTCTGATGTGGTGGAGCGCCACCAGGGTGAGCTCGAGCGGCTCCACGGCGATCAGTTGCTGCCCAGTCACCGCCAGGCCCTGCAGGCGATGCGGCGTTGTCGCCGCCAGGGCAGCGACCTGATGGTGCTGCAGTGCAGCAACTGCCGCCACAGCATCAAGGTTCCCCATTCCTGTGGCCATCGCAGTTGCCCCCACTGCCAGCATCACGAAAGCCAGCGCTGGATTGAACGGCAACAGGCCAAGCTGTTGCCAGTGGAGTATTTCCTGATCACGTTTACGGTACCGGCTCAGTTGCGGGCACTGTTCTGGAGCCGGCAACGAACAACCTATGATCTCTTGCTGAAAACAGCTTGGCAAACGGTTGATTCATTTGCCCGCCGGGATCCAAAGCTGAAAGGGGTGACCGGAGCCCATGCGATCCTGCACACGCACAACCGCAGGCTTGACTACCATCCCCATGTGCATCTGATTGTCCCTGCTGGTGTCATCCATCAACAGAGACAAGGGCAAGCAAACGGAAAAGAGTGGCGCTGGAAGGCCAGGGGATATCTCTTCCCTGAGGCCAATCTTGCCAAAGTGTTCCGTGCTAAGTGGCTGGAGGGAATGCGGAGAATGGGCTTGAGCGTGAACGCACCAATCCCAAGAGATTGGATTGTGCACTGCAAGTCTGTCGGCCCTGGTGAGAAGGCACTGGTTTATCTGGGGCGTTATCTCTACCGTGGCGTGCTGCCGGAGAAGAACATCCTTTCCGATCGCGATGGCATGGTGACGTTTCGGACGCGGGACAACACGGGTCAGGAGATGATCCAGAACGCCACCGGGGCAGAGTTCCTGTGGATGCTGCTGCGTCATGTGCTGCCCAAGCGGTTTCGTCGTGCCCGTGACTACGGCCTTCTGCATGGCAACAGCTTGGGCCTGCTACAGGTGGTGCAGCTGCTGTTGAGAGTGGCGCTGCCAGAACCATGGCGGCCAAAACCCAAGCCTCCAATCTGCTGTCCGCAGTGCGGAGGGGTGATGGAGGTTGTTGCCGTGAGGGTGCGCGAGATCAGACCCCAGTTGAGTTGAATCAGCCAGAGAAGCCAAGGAGATACACGGTAGTGATTAGAAAGTGGAGACGATGATGGTTGGTTCCAAGAGAGAACTGACCTGCCGGCCTGTCTGCACCCCTATGATGCAGTGGCCAACAGACAGATGAGGCCGAGGCCTCGACGGCAGGTCATTTCACCTAGGCCAGAAGCTAAAGCAAGTGTGAAATATGGCCTGACGTTTCTGCAGTAAGCCTTGAGCTCCAGAGTTGCCGGCTTGTTCAACTTCGGATAAGATCGTGGCTGCGCACGATCTATCCATAATCGTTATGGCACTATCGATACCGAATATGAGTGACATATGAAAGCAGAATTTGAAGAAAAGGACTTTGAAGCTCCTCTATACAACGAATTAAGGTTTGGAAGCCACCGGATTGCCACCCCAGGCCAAGTGTTTGAAGGTAAATTTGGAATTGATGCTGCGTTAGAGGCTGAGCACCCTTTATTTTGGGACTTATTTGGTTACTACGACATACCAAAGGGTGTAGTTCTCGATAATCTAAGGTGGGGTTTTATGTGGCGCAAGCTTGGTAGGAAGCGACGTTTACCTACGTTTAACACTAACCTACTAATTCAAGCAAAGCGGCCAACTCCTCTGAGAAGAGCGTCATCGCTTCTAAAAGGTTACGGCTTTAGCTCTAAGTACTGGCGATTTGAGATTGCAGAGCACCAACAAGGAATTCTTGAAAAAGTGTCTCATCATTTGCGCCGTAAAGCCCTTGTTATATACGCTGCTCCGGCATTCTGCACACTAGATGACCTTTATAGCCATACTGAAGCCCAAACGGTCGTTGAAAACTCCAATTTTGTTAAAGTAGAGCGATTACATAATCATAGGCAATGGAACTACTATCAAGCTGGAACGAGTGGCGTCGCACATTCTGAGCCAGAGTTCATTGAGGATGTTTCTCTAAATTCTATGCTTGAGCAAATGCGTGAGTTCGGGCAAGAGAGCGCAAATGCTCCTGAAAACCTCCGGTATCTACATCAAATGACCGTTGAAGCTTGTCAAGAAATCCAAGATCACAATCCAATTGCAAAATACTATCTTCGACTTCACGGACGACTTATGCGATTGGATGAACTGTATGAGATTGAAGAAACCATCCATTACTCTGCCTTCAATCTGTTTTGTAATGTGGCGAAATTGAAATGGCTAGTCGTATAAGTCACAACAAAGCGCTGCACTTGGAAAAATTACTCGCGGCGCTCCTAGTTTTTCGGTGAGCGCGGCGATCGATCCATTCTGAACGGGTGGGTTGGAACCAAGCTTGATGAACTACTACCTCAGTCTAAAAAGTACTTGGATGGTCAGCATCGCAAAATGAATCCAAATAACGAGGCGATGGTACACTTGGACTACCACGGGGCTCAGCAGTGATGCAAGCACGGCAAGGTGAGCTGAAGCTTTCTTTCCCTTCCATGCCTCCCGCTAGCCGGTCTTCCAAGGTGCGAGAAGCGATTCACCACTTGGCGGCCGGAGATGGAATTGAGGCCAGAGGGGCGGTTTTCACCAAGCCAGAAGTAGTTAACTTTATTCTGGATTTATCTGGCTACAAGGCTACATCTGATCTTTCGCAACTGAGGATTTTAGAGCCCTCCTTTGGGGGTGGAGACTTCCTGATTCCAGCAATAAAGAGACTCTTGGGATCTTGGCGAATACATAAGTCGCGGAATCCGACTAGAATGGAACTTCAAGATTCAATAGTTGCATTTGAGCTACACAAGAAGACATTCGAAGACACGCGAGACGCAATACGTGAACTTCTGACCCAGGAAGGTATTACAGAGAAGGACGCAGGGCCTCTAGTAAACAAGTGGTTGCAGAATGATGATTATCTCCTTGCACCTATCGAAGGAAGGTTTGATTTCGTAGTCGGGAATCCTCCGTATGTTCGTCAAGAGCTAATCCCTGCGCCGCTACTCAGAGAATACCGAAGTCGGTTCAGTACACTTTACGATCGAGCGGATATCTATATTCCATTTATTGAGCGGTCTCTAGGCCTACTTGGACCAAGTGGCGTACTTGGTTTTATATGTGCAGATCGCTGGATGAAGAATAAATATGGAGGTCCGTTGAGAAAATTGGTATCTGGGGATTATCACTTAAAAATCTATGTCGACATGTCTGACACTCAGGCATTCCAGTCTGATGTAATCGCTTATCCTGCCATAACAATTATTGAAAGAGGAACTCCTGGGCCTACTCATATCGCACGGCATCCTGTCATTACTCAAGAGGCCCTAGAAGCCCTTGCGGTAGAACTTACTACTGGCAATCATGGCACAAAGGAGAGGGTCCGCTTCGCCTCTGGTATTACGAATGATTCAGATCCATGGCTTCTGAGCGGTTCCAGTCAGATTGAACTAATCAGACGCCTAGAGGAAAAGTTTCCAACGCTCGAAGAGGCAGGCTGCAAGGTTGGAATTGGCGTTGCAACTGGTGCTGATCGGGCTTTTATTGCTGATTATGAGAAGCTTGATGTTGAAGATGATCGCAAACTGCCGCTTGTAAGGACTAGAGACATAGCAAGTGGGGAGGTTGGTTGGCTGGGCAAGGGAATTATCAATCCGTTCAAAGATGACGGAGGTTTGGTTGACTTATCAGAGTATCCAAGGCTAAACCGGTATCTTGAAGCCCGAAGGCCAATCATTTCTGGACGTCATTGCGCGCAGAAGAATCCCAGGAACTGGTATCGCACAATTGATAGAATTACCCCCTCTCTTTTACGCAAGCCTAAGCTTCTAGTGCCAGATATCAAAGGCCAATCTCATATTGTCTACGAAGATGGTAGATTCTATCCTCACCACAACCTGTACTACATCGTTTCAGAAGAGTGGGACCTGCGTAGTCTTCAAGCCGTCCTGTTGTCTTCGCTATCACGTGCCTTTATTTCTGTCTATTCTACAAAGATGAGAGGTGGCTTCCTGCGATTCCAGGCCCAATACTTGCGGCGAATACGGATACCAGAATGGAGCTCCTTGTCTGAGTCAATGAAGATGGCGCTCGCCGATGCAGCCGTTTCTAGGGATATCGCCGCCTGCGATGAAGCCGTTTGCACGCTTTTCGGCTTAACTCTTGATGATTTGGATTCCCTGGAGAAGGCTGCAACCAGATGACGTTAGATTTGGCAGACTACAAGCAGAAGACTCACAAGGCGGTTAAGGAATTTTGGGGCAATCGCGATGCAGCCAAAGAACGCCAACTCGCCTTGGGCAAAGCAGATCAAGGGGAGCGAGCTGGTGTTACATCAGGGAAGAATATGGACGGCTTCCTCTCGCTGATTATTGACATCGTTAACTTAAACGGCCTATCACATGCAGATATCCATATGAATCGAGCAATGCTTACTCTGCCTGGATTCTTTCGGCCTACGAAGCTGTGGGATTTGTTGGTTCTACATAGAGGTGAGCTCATTGCAGCTGTTGAACTGAAGAGCCAAGTGGGATCCTTTGGTAACAACTTTAACAATCGAACAGAAGAAGCTATAGGCACTGCTCATGATCTTTGGACCGCATACAGGGAAGGGGCTCTTGGCAACCAGCCAAGACCTTTCATAGGGTGGCTAATGATGGTCGAAGATGCCCCTGGTTCACGGAGAGCTGTGCGAGACGCCTCGCCTCACTTTCCTGTCCTTGAAGAGTTTCAAGGTGCTTCTTATCTCAGCAGATATGATCTCCTATGTCAGAAGCTAATGAGGGAAGGACTCTACAGTTCTGCTTGCCTACTGGCCTCACCCCGCGAGGCTGCCCTTTCAGGAGAGTTCTCTGAACTCTCTCCAATGACTAGCCTCAAGACATTCATAACTTCACTAGCCGGTCACATCGCTTCAGAAGCTTCGCGACTAGCCTGAAGAAGGATCTAACTTCAAGATCCAGCGGACGGGAGCAGTGAATAGCTTGGTTGATTCACAACTTCCGCCCGCCGCTGATCTTGGGCGTTCATCCGGGCGTAGAGCTGGCGAACACGGCCTCCAGCCAGTCGTAAGCACGCTGATGGAATAGCGAACGCGCCATTTCCTCGCAGTGGCCGCCCGCGCCTTCGGCTTTGGTGAAGCGCACCAGGGTGCGGGGACACCGCAGCGCGGCATGCAGCTGCTCCGCGAAGCGCGCGATCGGATCGCCTTCCGCCCAGGCCACCAGCGTGGGGCAGCGGATCTGTTCCGCTCGTCCCCTGAGGCTGTAGTCGCCGGCGATTCGGAAGTAGTCGGCGAGGGAATCGAGGCCATGCACCCAGAGGGCCCGCTGGAAGGTCCAGTGCAGGGATGGATTGGAGCGGATCTGGTCCTGCAGGTCTTCGAGATCGGCGGGGGCGATTTCGGGCAGGCGTTCGCCCACGGAAGGCGGGAGCGGCAGGTTCGCCCGCAATGCTTCGAGGAGATCCCACTGGCCGGGGTCGGCGATGCAGGCCGCAAGGCGGTACTCCCCGCTGGCTGCACGGGGCGCCAGATAGCCGCCGAAGCTCCAGCCGATCAGCGCCATCCGCTGCGGGTCCACCTCCGGGCGGGAGAGCGCGTAGTCGACAACCGGGCGCACCACATTCTCCCAGTCGGGGCGGAACACCAGGCCCTGGTGGATGAGGGGGCGGCCCTGGCCGGGGCCGTCGAAGGTGAGGCAGTGGTAGCCGCGGCGCACGGCGGCCACGGCATGGGCAAAGTGCGCCTCATGCACGGTGGCGTCGTAGCCGTTGGTGGCGATCACCGTGGGGCGCGGCTGGCCCGAGTCATCGGCACGGTGGAAGTAGCCGGGCAGGCTCGTGCCCTCGTAGGGGATTTCCACGGCCTCCACCGCTGGCGCCATGCGGGCTGCTGCTCTGGCGAACGCCTCGGCCTCCCGGTCGAAGGCCTCCACCAGCCGGACGTCCACCGGCGCACCGAAGAGCGGCAGCCAGGCGGTGCGGTAGTAGTTGCTGGCCCGCAGGTAGGCCTCGCGGGCACTCACCGAGTGGCCTTCCGCCGCACAGGATTCGGCGATGTGAAACACACGGTCGGCGGTGTCGGTCCAGGCCCGATACCAGCTGTTCGGATCTGCGGGCGTGATCTGCGCAGCCGTGACGAAGCACTCGCCGAAATCAGCACCCCCATAGAGCGCGTGCGACAGGGCGCGGACGGCAAACCGTTCAAAGAGCGGGTCTTGAAAGAAGAGCCCCATCGAGACGATCTCCGGCGGTCGAGCGAGGACGACCCAATACGCTCTTCATCATCACCGAGGACTTCGGCGTTCTCATGCGCACGGCGGGCCTGAGCGCTGAGGCGTGTGGTCTGCCAGACGAAGCGGGATCCGTTTGGCATCGGCGGCGTCTTCATAGGAATAGCTAGTATGGAAATCCATGGAATGACCACATGGCCTGCATGCCCCACCCCTGGATGATTGAAATAAGTTAGACTTCCTTAACAGTGGAAAATGCCTGACGCACGGCATTTTTTTCTTTCGCTATGAACCTCCAGTGCCGCCAATGCAATAGTAAGTCGGTCGTCTACGACCGAAGTCTTGGCGGCCGGGCTGTTTGTGCAGTCTGTGGAGCGCCTATGAGTGTCTCAAAAAGGAATCCGAATAGACGCCAAATTCATTCTGCGGTAGGAGATAACCCAGCAACCAAACCGGCAAGGCGGCAAAATCATTACAAGCCAGTCACTCCGAGGAGAAGGAAGCAACAGCTTTCTGCCAAGATCTTGATTGCTTGGCTACTCCCCGTTGGCCTGGTTGGATGCTATCTCTATCTGATGGTAAACCCAAGAGTAGTCTCCCACTGGTTCGCTCATTACAGTCCCTCTACTAGAAATGCTTGGTGGATCAAGACGCCTGCTGACATAGAGCTACTCATCGATCAAGCCCGCAAAGCTGACAGAGAAGCAGTTGATCTGTCTGTTTATGGAACAATTCGCGAGTTGGTTACACGGTTGCAGCGAAAAGGAGTACGTCTTCTGATCACCGACAAGGTGATGGAACATGCCGCTGGCGAATGGGATCCTGGTACGGCGGAAATCAGAATCCGGCCTTCCACTGTATCGATGGGTAGCAGAGTTCTGGCTGAAGCTCTGGCTCATGAAACAGCCCATGTGGCTCAGTCTTGTCGGGCTGGTGGCCTTGGAAAGAATAGCGAGCCGATGGGAATCCAGGTCAACGCTGCAGAGGTGTTCAAGCATCAACTTGGTTCACCCTTGTACAAGGGATCTCCATCCAGTAAGGCGATTGAATTGGAGGCTTATTCGGTAGGGGCAAACCCTCCTTGGGCTATCCAGTTATTGGATCACTTCTGCAAAGGCTGAACGCCAATGCCCGGATATCTTTTGATACCTAGGCTCAGTGGCCTGATGTTGCCTCAAGGCCTTCGCTCAATAGGGCTGCCTCTGCTGAACTTGAGCGTTGGAGGGTCTGCTAGGCTGCTTAATCCTCCAGGCGTTCCAAGCGACACCAGGCTTCGCTTCCGAATTGAAGTTTCAGCATGACATCTGAAGATCGCAATCGACGCATGAAGTGGGGGCAGAATGTTCCCCGTTGGTGGATATCTGATTTCAACATGACTCATCGAGGTGAGTCCAAAGAAGATGATTCAATCACATCCAAGGCCGACCAGCCCAGCGGAGCCAGAGGTGATGACCTCGTCAAGGACGATAATGTTCAACTCTTTCGACAGCGACTGTTAAATCTTCAGAAGACATGGTCTAACTCTCAGAGACAGCCATCGACGTTGCGGAAGCCAAAGGGGCCAAGCTCTGAGGACTATGTGCAATATCGGCTGAAGCGGAATGCGAGACGTAAACTGCTTGAAGAGCAGACCAGCCGACTCAATCGAGATATACGAAGAGTTCAAGCGGGATTCGCGATAGCAACTTGTTTGATTGGGCTTTTGTTTGGCGGGTTCCTGGGTTTTCTCGTAGGCGGGGGAATCGGCCTGCTAATCATTTCGCTTCGCATAAGGCTATAGGATGCTCTGGTGCATCACCCTTCTCGCTATTGAGAGCACTTCAAGGCTCCCGGCGGTTGAATCTTATTGGCGGCCCTGTGATCTTGCTGTACTCAATGATGTAAAGGCTTCTCAAGCGAGTCTGCGGCATTCCCGTAGATAAGCTTGCTGTTCAGGCTATGGTCTCACATCTGAGCGATTCATGGTGACTCTCTGCCTATGGCAAAGAGGCGTGGTTGGGACTTTCTGCATTGACCTTCTACTCTTCAGCATCAAGACTAAGCAGGTGGGAATCGGATTTTCGCCAATGTCGGTGAGCGAAGCCCGCCGTTGATCATCAACCATGTGACCAGGTTCCAAGCTCCCGCCGCCCCATGCTCTACCAATACCTCCGGCCCCACCGTCGTGGGCATCGATGTTGGCGGCCCCCGCAAGGGCTTCCATGTAGGTGGTCGTCAGGCCGTACGCTTAAGGAATCATGTCAGAGTCTACTGCAACTCATGAAATCCAGCATCCGCCGTACTCGACAACACTGCAAAGTCTGATCGACTTTATTGGTGTATGTATGGCGTGATTATCTTGGTTCTCGCTGTTTATCTGATTCTGCGATGAGTTCTATTGCCAAGGAGCTGTAAGCTTGCCTCCGCGGGTCGATGGGCTCGAAGGTTCGCCATCACAGGGTTGCGTGGATCACTGTTTGAACTTTGCCTACGGCTCCAACATGCTGACAGCCAGGCTGCGTCAGCGAGTTCCGTCCGCACGCCCGCTCGGCGTGGCGGTGCTGCGGGCGCATGAGCTGAAGTGGCATAAGGTCGCCAACGATGGATCGGGCAAGTGCGACATCGAGGCGGCAGCCGATTCAAACAGTCTCGTTTATGGAGTTGTCTACGCGATTCTTCTTGGTGAGAAGCATCGGCTGGATCGTGCGGAAGGTCTAGGGTTTGGATATGAGGAGCAGACGAAGACCGTCGAGCTGGCTGGTCAGTTCGTTGATGTGCAAGCGTATGTTGCCACAAGGATCGATACGGTCATCCTGCCCTATTCGTGGTACCGAACCCTGGTGGTTGCCGGCGCCATGGAACACAACCTCCCTTCCGCGTATATCGATAGGCTCAGAAGGGTCCCGGTGATCCAAGACCCTGACCAGGAACGCCATGCCGAACACATGGCTCTTGCTGCCGAGGCCTAACTCCTCCCTCCTTCGGAGTGTCACCGCCTACGCTGGCTTTCTCGTCGGATAGGCATGGCAACCCCATCATGCGGTTCGTAGGGTTTGATCCAGGTGGCGAAAAGGCTTTTGGCTGGGCAGTCGTCGAAGCCACGACAGATGGCCTCCGGTTTGTTGCCGGCGATGTTGTGAGTGGCGCGCCTTCCGCTGTCGCACAGTCTTCAGCTCTGTTGCGCGGAGCGCCAGCCGCAGTTGGAATTGACGCTCCATTGTTTTGGGTATGCGAGGGTGATCGGAGCGCAGATGCACAGGTTCGCAGGCTTGTTTGTGAAGCTGGTGGCCAGTCCGGCACCGTCAGCCATGTCAACTCCTTGCGTGGGGCCTGTCTTGTTCAGGGTGTGCTCGTTGCCCAGCTATCCCGTGAGCAGTGGCCCGCCGCGCCACTGACGGAAGCGCATCCCAAGGCGCTCTTGCGGGTATCGGCGGCGGCGCTCGCTTTCGTGTCTGCGCCCGAGTTTCCCGAGGTCGGCGAGCATATCCGGGATGCTGCGCTTGCCGCTTATGCCGCCCACGCTTTCTTGACGCAGGCGGCTGGTTGGCACGATCTTCTTCTCAATGAGCGCTCCCCGTTCTTCCCTGGCGGTACGGAGGTTGCCTACTGGTTTCCAAAGCAGCGAACCTGAGCCGACCCATTGTGGGCCTCTCCACGTCAGGTGACTCCCGCTGCAGACCCGTTGAACGTGCTTCGCTGCTTGAGCGCCCTGACCTGCCTGTTGCTCATGGGCTGTGAATCCCAATGGAACGCCGTCAATCGTTCGGCTCTGGAGTCCGATATCCGCGCCATCCTCAACACAGCGGCGGTCGTGCCGCAGCAGCTTGAATGCCGCATGGTTGGCTCGACACGAGATGGCTCCTGCTCCGTCAGCATGACCCAGTCAGAGACCGACTCTGTGATTCGCGCCTTGGCGCTAGACAGCGTGCCTTCGTCAGGGGATGTCCCATCTCCCCTCGCTCGCCTTGTCGCCCGCGCCGGCCCGAGTTGTGCAGTGGGTGAGCCCATGTCCCTGGCAACCTATGGCCTCTCGGGTCGTCCAAAATCTCTGCGGCTCCCCAGTGGCTCGGCTTTCGAGTATCTCCTACTCACCATCCACAAGAGCACAGGACAGGCCTGCCTTCAAGTTTCCTATGCGTATGGCTAGGGTATCGACTTCCTCCCGCTGATTGAGGGGGTTCGGCCGTAAACTGGCTGGCATCACGCCAGCAAGCATGCCGATCCTGTGGGAAACATATTTCCCCAACGTGAATCGCAGGATTTTGCTAGGTTCCCAAGCCGCTATCCATGGCCCCATGGCCGCCAACGCGACACTGCACTTCTTCTGCGGGAAAGCCGGAGCTGGAAAGACGACGGTTGCACAGACTGTGGCGCGGGACACCCGCGCGATTCTGATCTCGGAGGACATCTGGCTGGCCCGCTTGTTCGGAGATCAGATGACGACTTTCCAGGACTACATTCACTTCTCAAGGAAGCTGAAAACTGTGGTGGGCCCTCTCGTGGTGGACCTCCTGAAATCCGGTCAATCCGTGGTGCTTGACTTTCAGGCCAACACCAAGGCCGGGCGCGCCTGGTTCCGTTCGCTCTTCGAGGAGGCAGGGGCGGATCACCGCCTGTATTTTGTGAACACGCCAGATGCAGAGTGCCTGGCGCGGATCGCCAGGCGGAATGACGAGCAACCGGAAGGCTCCCATCAACTGACAGAGGACGACTTCATCCACATCTCCTCATTCTTTGAAGCTCCGGAAGACTCCGAGTCCTTTGCTGTCATGATGCACGCGACGTGAGTCGGCAGCGCCCTGATGGACGTCCCAGGAGCTGAACCCGCGTTCATCATCAGACTTCGTGCTGGATCACTCCCATGACCCATTCAGCCATTGCCGCGGCCTACGACCAACTCGCACCCCGGTGGCAGGATGATAAGTTCAGCACTGTCGATGGCGTAAGCCAGCATCAACGTGCTTTGGCATTTCTCGGTCCAGTCGGTTGCGGTTGGTCTCTGAGTGTGGGCTGTGGCTGCAACACGAGGTTCAATTCTTTGCTGCGTGAGCGCGGTCTTCTTCTGGAAGGGATTGATCTGTCGCCCCGGATGATCGCGCTGGCTCAGGACGCGGACCCATCCGTCGTGTTGCACCATGTGGATGTCTGTGACTGGAGCCCGCCGCGGATGTACCGCTTCATCTCGGCGTGGGACAGTCTCTGGCACGTGAATCTTCAGCGCCAGCGAGCGGTGATGCTCAAGCTCATGGAGGCGCTCGAGATCGGTGGAATCTTTCTGTTCACCGCCGGAGGATTGGACGGGCCAGGCGAGCACTTCGATGCGACGATGGGGCCGGATGTCTACTATGCGACCCTGGGAATTCCTGGTCTTCTCGAGGTCCTCAAGGACGGTCGTTGCGTCTGTCGTCACCTCGAATTCGATCAGTTCCCAGAGCCTCACCTTGCCGTCATTGCCCAGCGAACGGCCTGATCGGCCATTCAGCCATGGCCTGTTCACCACCGTGGGCATCGACGTCGGCGGCCCCCGCAAGGGCTTCCATGCCGTCGCCCTCACCGATGGTGCCTACTCCGGCCAGCTGTCCACCACCGATGCCGAGGCCCTCGCCCACTGGTGCCGCTCCCTGGTGCAGGCCCGCTTGATCGCGATCGATGCCCCCTGCCGCTGGAGCTGCGATGGCCGTGCCCGACCCTGCGAACGGGAGCTGAGGCAGCAGGGGATCATCTGCTTCGCCTCGCCCACCCGCCAGGCCGCCGTCGCCCACCCCACCGGCTACTTCAACTGGATGCTTCGCGGCGAAGCGCTCTATCGGGCCCTCGAACCCAGCCATCCGCTGTGCACCGCTCTGCCGATCGGCGCTGGTCCCTGCTGCTTCGAAACCTTCCCCCACGCCATCACCTGGCACCTGCGTGGCGGCCAGGCCCTGGCCTCCCAGAAGCGCACGCAGCGCCGGGAGTTGCTGCAGCAGGCGGGGATCGACATCGCGCCACTCACCAGCATCGACTGGATCGATGCCGCCCTCTGCGCCCTGACCGCCCACCACGCCGCCAGCGGTGGCACCTGCGTGCACTACGGCGAACCGGAGACCGGCTGGATCGTGGTGCCTCACTGAGCCGCCGGGGCCTCGGCTCCACGGGAAACGGAGATCAGCGCTCCCACCAGGCCGAGGGCGGCCGCCAGGCGAAAGGCCAGCTGCTGGGCCCCCAGAAAGGCCTCCAGCTGGGACCCGCCCAGCCGCGCTCCCACCTCCCCGGCCAGGGCGGCGTCGGCACCGGCGGCGCCGAGGCCGTGGGCGAGCAGGGAGGCCGCCAGCGCCGTCCCGATCGCCTGGCCGAAGTTGCGCGCCGTCGACAGGAAGCCGTTGGCCACGCTGAGGTGTTGCGCCGGCACCGTATTGAGCGTGGCGCTGTTGTTGGGGGGATGGAACAGGCCACCGCCCATGCCCAGCAGCACCAGCGGCCCGATGATGCTGGCGTCGGCAGCGTCCGGACCCAGCCAGGACAGGCCCACCAGGCCCGCACTGACGCAGAGCATGCCGGCCGTGCTGAGGGTCCGCGCCCCGGCCCTGTCCCCCAGGCTGCTCACCGTCAGGCTCGTGGCGGTGAGCACCAGCGAGAGCGGCACGATCAGCACCCCCGACATCACCGGCGAGCGGCCCAGCACCAGCTGGGCGTACAACGGCAGCAGGAAGTAGCAGGCCACTGCGGCCACGAAGTAGAAGGCGGCCGCCACCGAGCCGCAGGTGTAGGCCCGCGAGCGGAACAGGCTGAGCGTCAGCAGCGGTTTCGCCAGGCGCTGCTCCACCGCCACGAACAGGGCCAGGGCCGCTCCGCCGCCCAGCAGGATCGCCAGGCTGGCCGGCGCCAGCCCGCCCTGGGAGAGCTGCTCGATCACCAGGAAGGGGGCGCTGGTGGCCACCACCGCCAGCACGGCACCGGTCCAGTCCATGGCGCTGCGGTCCTGGCTGCGGGGGCGGGCCTTGAGGATCCGCAGGCTGAGGATCAGTCCGGCCAGGCTCACCGCCAGGATCACCAGGAACAGGGAGCGCCAGCCGAACTGGCCGATCAGCAGGCCGCCGAGCACCAGCCCCGTGACCTGGGCCAGCGCCAGGATCGAGGCATTGACGGCCATGGCCTTGCGTCGCTCCTGCTTCGGGAAGACGGCGGTGATCTCGGCCATCACGTTGGCCAGCACCAGGCCGCCGCCCACGCCCTGGAGCACGCGGAAGCCGATCAGGATCTCCACCGTCGGTGCCAGGGCGCACAGCACCGACGTGACGACGAGCACGCCCATGCCGAGGACGACGATGCGCCGGCGTCCCCAGATGTCGGCCAGGCGTCCGGCCGGCAGCAGGGTGACCGTGACGGTGAGCAGGTAGGCGACGATCACCCACTTCAGAACCGGCAGCCCGACGCCGAACTGACGCGCCATCGCCGGCAGGGCGAGGGTGACGATGAACCCGTCCATGTAGACAACGAAGTTGCCGCATTCCACGGCGGCCAGGGTCCACCAGCGGTCGGGATTGGCCGGCGGCGCTTCGCCCGGATGCTGGACGGCTGCGTTGACTTGGTCCATCGACGGTGCTGGCCTGATCTACAGATGGCCATGGAGATCCTGCCAGCGGTGGTGTCCTACCGGCGTGGGGTTCGGCCCTGAGCAGACAGAGGGGCCTCCATCGAGATGTTCATTAAAGTGCCCCTATGGACATTTCCGTGACCGAGTTCCGTGCCCAGTGCCTGGAGTTGATCCGGCAGGTGGAGAAGTTGGCGGCACGCCTCATGCCCCCGACCGCGCGCTCCGCTCAGGGACTTCCCCCATGGACGACCCTGTGCGGTTACGGAGTGCTGTACGCCGAGCCCGAGGAATCGGTGCTGGAGGACCAGGCCTTCGATGCCCTGCGGTGAAGGTTCTGCTGGACACCCATGTCTGGCTCTGGTGGCTCTTGGGCTCCGGACGCCTCGTGGCCGGGCAAAGGCGTTCGCTGGATCGAATGGCTGCCGCCGGATGGGTTCCATGGTGATCCTGCGGACAGGCTGATCGTGGCCACTCCGCTGCTGCGGATGAGAGCAGCAGAGGTGGCGCCCCTGCGCACCGGTCGATGACATCCAGGGCCTTCGAGGGCGGCTGCCTCTGTGGCGCCATCCGGTTCCGAGCCACCGGTGTCCCGGAGAGGCCCCACACCTTCTCCTGTGCCATCTGTCGCCGACACTCCGGCGCGCTCACGCTCACCTGGGTGGAGATCCCGGCGGCGAGCGTCGAGTGGATCGGCCCCGGCGGCAGGCCAGCCACTTGGCGTTCCTCCGCCTTCTCCAGCAGGGCCTTCTGCAGCACCTGCGGCACCACGATCGGAGCCATCGACGACGACCCGATCGTCGCCCTCGTCACCGGCGCCTTCGACAAGCCCCATCTCAAGGATCTGGCTCCGACGGCCCACTCCTATGTCTTACGCCGGGTCTTACGCCGGCCGCGGTGGTGGCATGTCGCGTCTGACGCCAAGACACGCCACGGGCGCGATTCTCCATGTCGGGCGACGGATCGCTCGGGCCATGATCAGCCGAGCCCCGATGGCCTCAGCCCAGGCCGCGATTCTCGACGGCCACCGGCGAGCCGATGGCAGCGCGGTGCCGCTGCTGGGGGCGCTGGGGCCTGGTGCTTTCGGATCAAACGACCTGGTCTAGTCTGGTCTGGTTGAGCCGCCCGTCGCCATGGTGTCCCGTCCGAGCCGGGTGGTGAACATGCTCGAAGCCAAGACCCACCTCTCCCGGCTGGTGGAGGTGATCGAAACCGGCGCCGAAGCCGAGGTGGTGATCGCCCGCAACGGCCGGCCCGTGGCGCGGCTCACCAGCCTGCAGACCCCGGAGCGCCCCTGCCGGCTGGGCCTCGCCCGCGGACAGTTCGTGGCGCCCGAGTCGATCGATGCGGCCAACCCCCTGATCGCCGATCTGTTCAAGCAGGGCTGATGCGCCTGCTGCTCGATACCCACACCTTTCTCTGGGCCATCACCGATGACCCGAAGCTGGGGTCCCGCAGCCGTGAGCTGATCACCAGAGAGGCCAGCGCGGTGTTCCTCAGCCACGTCTCGCTCTGGGAGATCGCCATCAAGCACACCCTGGCCCGCGGCGACATGCCCCTGTCGGCGGGCGAGGCCATCGCCTGGGCGGAGCCATCCGGCTTTGAGCTCCTCCCCATCGACCTTCCCCATCTGCTGGTGCTCGAGCAGCTGCCCCTGCACCACCGCGATCCCTTCGACCGTCTGCTCGTGGCCCAGTCCATCAGCGGTCCCTTCACCCTGCTCAGTGCCAATGCGGCCTTCGCCGCCTACGGGGGCCCGCTGCAGGATGCCCGCGCCTGAGGCCGGCAACGGCCTGGCGCCTGTGCCGGCTGTACCGGCTGCGCCGCTCGATAGTGACGGGAGATGGGAGGGCGCGCGATGGTGGGGCGGAGGACGCAGCTGGGCCTGGTGGCGGCGGGCGGGGCCGTGGTGCTGACCCTGGGTGTCGGCCTGCTGCGCCGCGGCACGCCGCCGCCGCCGGTGGTCGAGCGGCCGATCCGCACCGTCACCGCCCTGGGCCGGCTG
>NZ_JAFKRH010000022.1 GCF_019038465.1 Synechococcus sp. CCY 0621
CCCTGGGTGTCGGCCTGCTGCGCCGCGGCACGCCGCCGCCGCCGCCGGTGGTCGAGCGGCCGATCCGCACCGTCACCGCCCTGGGCCGGCTGGAGCCGGTCAGCGCCCTGCGCACGATCGCGGCACCGCTCTCGGGCGCCGGGCAGCCCACCCTGCAGGCCCTGCTGGTCGACCGCGGCGATGCGGTGCAGGCCGGCCAGCTGCTGGCCCTGCTCGACAACCAGCCCCAGCTGGAGGCCGCCGTGGCGGCGGCCCGGGCCGAGGTGAACCTGGCCCGTTCGCGGCTGGCGATCGCCCACGCCGATGCCGGCAGCGGGGAGGACGGCCAGCGGGCCAAGGTGCGCTCCCTGGAGGCCCAGCAGCGCACGGCCGCCACCGAGGCCGCCCGTTACCAGAGCCTGTTCACCAGCGGAGCCGTCTCGGCCGAAGAGCGCGACAATCGCCGCCTCAGCCTCGACACCATCACAGCCTCGCTGCAGGAGGCTCGGGTGCTGCTGGCGCGGCAGCAGGCGCGCAGCACCGCTGGCGACGGCGGCGTGGATCTGGATGTGGAGGCCTCCCAGCGCGTGCTGGAGCAGGCCCAGGCCAACCTGCAGCGCGCCATCGCCGCCCGCGACGACAACCTGATCCGTGCGCCGATCGCCGGCACCGTGCTGCAGGTGTTCGCCCGGGCGGGCGAGGCCCCCGGGGCGGCGGGAATCCTGCAGTTGGGCCAGACCGGCCGGATGCAGGCAGTGGCGGAGGTGTACGAGAGCGATCTGCCGCGGGTGCGGCGGGGGCAGCCGGTGCGGATCACCAGCCCGGCCCTGACCCAGCCGCTGCAGGGCCGGGTGGAGCAGATCGGCGCGATTGTGCTGCGCCAGAACCTGATCAACACCGATCCGAGCGCCAACACCGACAACCGGGTGGTGGAGGTGCGCTCCCCGCTGACGCCGGAGAGCAGCCGGCGGGCGGCGCGATTCACCAATCTGCAGGTGCGGGTGGTGATCGGGCCATGAGAACCCCGCTCGGTTGGTTGCAGCTCCGCCACGACCGCGGTCGCTTCCTGGTGGCCCTCGCCGGCATCGCCTTCGCCGATCTGCTGATGTTCATGCAGCTGGGCTTCCAGGCGGCCCTCTACGACAGCAACACCCGCCTGGATCGCGCCTTCCGGGGCGATGTGGTGCTGATCAGCCCGAAGGCGCTGAACCTGCAGAATCTCTCCACCTTCCCGCGCCGCCGGCTGCTGCAGGCCCTGGATGTGCCCGGGGTCGTGGATGCCCAGGGGCTCTACGTCCGTACGGGGAACTGGCGCAATCCCCAGACGCTGCGCAGCGCCACGGTGCAGGTGCTGGGTTTCGATCCGGATGCCGATGTGCTGCGATTGCCGGAGGTGCGGGCCCAGGCCGATCGCCTCAAGCTGCCCGACACGGTGCTGTTCGACCGGGGCGCCCGGGGCCGCTATGGCGAGGTGATCGCCCGGCTCGATCGCGGCGAGCCGGTGACCAGTGAGATCGAGCGGCGCACCATCGCCGTGGGCGGCCTGTTCCGGCTGGGGGCCTCCTTCGGGGCGGATGCCACCCTGATGGCCAGCGACCAGACGTTCCTGCGCATGTTCCCGCGGGCGAAGGCCGGCAGCATCAGCGTCGGGCTGCTCACCCTGGCGCCGGGCGAACCGGTGGCGCCGGTGGTCCGGGCGCTGCGGCGCCACCTGCCGGACGACGTGCAGGTGCTCAGCCATGCCGACTACGTTCAGTTCGAGGAGAACTACTGGCGGGTGGCCAGCCCGGTGGGCTTCATCTTCGGGCTGGGCACGGCCATGGCCTTCGTGGTGGGGGTGGTGATCGTCTACCAGGTGCTCTCCACCGATGTGAACGCCCACCTGCAGGAGTACGCCACCTTCAAGGCGATGGGCTTCCGCCAGCGCTACCTGCTGCTGGTGGTGGTGGAGCAGGCCCTGATCCTGGCGGCCCTGGGCTTCATCCCCGGCGCGCTGATGCCGCTGTGGCTGTATGCGGTGGCGGCGAAGGCCACCAGCCTGCCCATCGCCATGACCCTGGGGCGGGCGACCACGGTGTTCGTGCTGACGCTGGTGATGTGCCTGGCCTCCGGGGCGATCGCCACCCGGCGGCTGCAGGCGGCCGATCCGGCCGAGCTCTTCTGATGGGGACCGGCGCCATGGCCAGCGCGATCGTGATCGAGGGGCTCAACCACCACTTCGGGCGGGGCGCCGTGCGGCGCCAGGTGCTGTTCGATGTGGCGCTGGAGGTGGCCGCCGGGGAGATCGTGCTGCTCACCGGCCCATCCGGCTCCGGCAAGACCACCCTGCTGACCCTGATCGGCGGGTTGCGGGCAGCCCAGGGGGGCCGGCTGCGGGTGCTGGGGCGGGAGCTGGTGGGGGCCACGGCGCTGCAGCTCACCCTGGCCCGCCGCGAGCACGGCTACATCTTCCAGGCCCACAACCTGCACCGCAGCCTCACCGCCACCCAGAACGTGCGCATGGCGCTGGAGATGCGCGGCACCCTCAGCGACGGGGAGATGGATCGGCGCGCGCGGCGGATCCTCGAGAGCGTGGGGTTGGGGGATCACCTCGATGTCAAGCCGGACCAGCTCTCGGGCGGACAGAAGCAGCGGGTGGCGGTGGCGCGGGCCCTGGTGGGAGAGCCGCCGCTGCTGCTGGCCGATGAGCCCACCGCCGCCCTCGACAGCCGCTCCGGCCGCGAGGTGGTCCTGCTGATGCAGCGGCTGGCGCGGGAGCAGGGCTGCACGATCCTGCTGGTGACCCACGACAGCCGCATCCTCGACATCGCCGACCGCACCCTGTCGCTGGAGGATGGCCGGCTCTGCTGATCCGGATGAGACGATGTTTACGCTGGAGGAGATCGTTCCCTGGGGCCGTTCCTTCGCGGAGTACGTGGCCATGTTCTCCCTGGCCGACAGCGATCTGGCGGGCCGGATCCTGGGCTGTGGGGATGGCCCTGCCGGATTCAATGCGGAGGCCAGCAGGCAGGGCCTGTCGGTGGTCTCCTGCGATCCGATCTACGCCTTCACGAAGGAAGAGATCGCCTCCCGGATCGACGCCACCTACACGGAGGTCATCGAGCAGACCAGGCGGAATCCATCAGCCTTCGTCTGGGACACCATCGCGTCCGTTGAGGAGTTGGGTCAGGTCCGCATGGCGGCGATGCAGGCCTTTCTCGAGGATTATCCGGCCGGCCTGCTGGAGGGGCGGTACGTGAACGCCGAACTGCCGGTGCTGCCGTTCCCCGATCACAGCTTCGATCTGGCGCTCTGCTCCCACCTGTTGTTCCTCTACAGCCGCCAGCTGGACGCGGCGTTTCACCAGGCCTCGCTGCTTGAGCTCACTCGCGTGGCCCGGGAGGTCAGGGTGTTTCCCTTGCTGGAGCTGGGTGGGACGGTGTCACCCCATCTCGCCGGACAGGTGGATTCGCTGCGGGCGGCGAGATTCCAGGTGTCGCTGGACCGCGTGGGCTATGAGTTTCAGCGGGGGGCCTGCGAGATGCTGCGCCTTCAGCGTGAGGATGGCTGAGCGCCACCCGTTGTTTCTTGTCCCCCTTTGTTGTCCGTCAAGCCGGTTCCGTCGATCTGGAGGTGATCGTTCCACTGTTCGACGCTTATCGCCAGTTCTATGGCCAGCCGTCCGAACCGGATCGCGTCGGCGCGTTCCTGCATGAGCGGCTGGCCCAGGGCGACTCGGTGCTGCTGATCGCCGAAGCCGATGGCCAGGCGGTGGGTTTCACCCAGCTCTATCCATCGTTCTCCTCGGTGTCGATGGCACCGATCTTCATCCTCAACGACCTGTTCGTGCGGCCCGAAGCCCGGCGCCTGGGGGTGGCCCGCCGCCTGCTGGAGGCCGCCTTGGGCAAGGCCCGCGAGGCCGGCGCCATCCGGCTCTCGCTCTCCACCGCCCTCACGAACACCGCCGCACAGGCGCTCTATGCCTCTGCCGGCTGGGAGCGCGATGCGGTGTTCTGCGTCTACCACCTCACCGTTCACCAGCCACCGCCGCCGCCCAGCCACCGCGCTCAGCAGGCCTGACCCCACCGCCCGGAGCGTGGTGGCCAGGAGTGACGCGATGCCTTTTCCCACTGGCACCACCACCCAGCATCGGCGTGTTCATGTCCAGGCGTCACCAGCCTGCAGAGCAAGGCCCTACCCCCGCCCCCAAGCCGCCTGATCCGTCTTTCCCGATGGCTAGACGAGAGGACTGAGTCTGGTTGGACGCACCATGTGATTGCTGGCCCCGCATCCCTTGGTATGCGGGGAAACCTGAGCAGGATGACTTGCCTGGCTAAGCTGAATAGCACTTTGACTCGATGAATGGAGCTGTGGTGAAGCTTCGTTCGCATGGCCATCCATGCACAGAAATTGTGACATCCGAGGTTGTCTCGCTTATGCCGCCCAGCCGATGGGTTGTGCTGATGGGGTGCACCAAAGGCAGTAGATGATGGCGAGATACCCACGAAGACGATATCGTAAACTGAGTGGTAAAAGAGTCAATCTGCAAGTCATCCTGTCTGTCTCCTTAATCGTAGGCTTTGTCCTGATTGGCGCTAGAGACTTCTTTGCTCTTGAGAATGGGAAGGGGGGGAGTGACTGGAGAATCGGTGTCTCCAGCATCGGAGTTCTCGATGCCCACCAGCCAAGGTCGCTTATTGAGAATCGGGCATTGGCTCTTCGGTTGGTCAATCGGGATCGCCAGCTGAATGGGCTGTCCCCTTTGGCCGAAGATGCGCTCCTCGCACAAGCCGCACAACTTCACGCCCAGGATATGCTGACCCGGCGCTACTACGCCCACGAGACTCCGGAGGGAAAGACTCCGACAGACCGTTTTTCCAGGCTTGGAGGCCAGGGCGGGGTTGGAGAAAACATCATGCAGCAGACTGGGGCGCCAGGAGTTGTGCTCAGTTACCGGTTGATTGAAAAGTTTCAAAAGTCGTGGATGTACAGTCCAGGCCACCGGATTAATCTTCTGACCCCTTCCTATACCCGATTCGGCTATGGGATAGCGGCGGACCCATTCACTGGACGCGTCTATTCAGTTCAGAATTTCTCCCACTGATCCTTGACTGATTTGATTTGAGCCATGGGCGCAGCTTGCTTGTTAATGGCGTTGAGAAGCTTTGGAGTTTTTGCAGCGATTCAGGGAGTTTCTCCGGATGTCCCGTCTTCGGACTTGACGGCTTCCGAGAAGGAGCAAGGTCAGATACAGTTCTGGAATCGCCTCTTTGGAAACCCAAAGATGAGAATGCTTGGAATCTGTCTGCGACTCGCGCTCGTGCTAGCCCTGCTCCCTCCTGTCCATGCGCAGCCAGCTGGTCCCAACCACCTTATCCTTACCTGGATCGCTGCGATTCGACGTAGCGAGCTTGGAGGCAATACCTATCTGATGTGCGCGAGGGCGAGGGATGCACTGTGGAACCTCAATCAAGGAGCTTTCCATGGGGCCGATGCTCAGAACATTCAGCTCGTCAGAAGCTATGGGCGCAGATGTGGAGCACCGGCAGACTATGGGAAATGACCTTATGTCAGTCGTTGCGTAGGTCGCGAAATCCAGTGCTGTGATGATCTATAGAGGAAGGAACATGATCTGATGGCTGGCTGATGGTGCCGTTGTCGATGGTCAGTTCTGGCAGCTGTCTCCCGATGAGCGACATGCCACCAGCGCACCGCGGCTTTGTGCCTGCACTGAGTGGTCTGGCTGGGTGCTGGAAGGAGAGGTGGGCTTCCCCGGTTTTCAGGACAGGTGAATCGGTGACACGTCATGCGGAAGCGCTGCGTGGCTAGCGGCGGGTCTGGGCGAGCGCGGGGGTTGCGGCCCTGCCAAGCAGTGTCAGCGCCAGCTGGGATTCCTGTCGGATCAGCCCAGACTTGCCTCACTGACCCGTGAGCCGCCCGACCGGGCTCCCCACGCTTCAGCGCTTGCCACCACTGGCCTCGGCCTCGAGGCCGTCGTGTGCCCCCCCCCCTCCCCCCTGGCTTCTGGCGCCAGTGTCACCCAGGAGATCCGAGCAATGGCTACCGTCATGCGATCAACTTTCCTGCCTGGGGACTGGCATACAGTTGGCCTCTGCTTTTGCTCCAGCGTCAGCCATTCCCCTTCACGCGAGGGATTTGCCATAGGTAGCGACCGCCTTTTTCGTGCTCTTGATTTCATGCAGCCGTCCGACGATGAACCGATACGGTCGGTGATCATGGAAATGGCTCAAGCTGTAATCGTCGCGTGGCATGTCAAGCCAGGCCAACGGATTGCTGCCCACGTTCATCCTTCCGGGCAGGACACCTGGACGATTCTCTCCGGTCAAGGCACTTATCAGACAGAGGCATCTGGTTCTTCCTTGGCCATCACAGCTGGGGATGTGGTCGTCGCTCCCATGGGTTGTGTGCACGGCGTCAGCAATCACGGTCAGGAGCCACTCACCTTCATTTCCGTTGTTTCGCCCGCAGATGCTGGGTTTGAACCAATTCATGACGAGTTTATCTCGATCGCTCCATTAAGCGCTTGAAGCAGACCATCACAAGATTCAAGGCACCGAGGGCCCCATGGCCGCTCGGGACGATGGTGCTGTCGCAAACCCAGGGAAGGGGCCAGCGGCTTCGGCTGGTGCTTGAAGAGCTGCCGGAGGCAGTGGATCCAAGCCTCCACGAGCCGTTCCCCCCTCAGTTCTGAAACAGGTCGTCTGGGCAGCGCGGTTGGCTGTCGCTGCTGATCTGCCCGTCCTGGATCCGGATGATCCGCCCGCTGTTCTTGGCCACGGATGGGTCGTGGGTGACCAGCACGATCGTGAGCCCGTCGGCGTGGAGACCGGACATCAGCTCGATCACCTCCGCGCCGGTGCGTGAATCGAGGGCACCGGTGGGTTCATCGGCCAGCAGCAGCTCGGGCTGGTTCACCAGGGCGCGGGCAATCGCGACGCGTTGCTGCTGGCCGCCGGAGAGCTGGTTGGGGCGATTGGTCATGCGATCTGCCAGCCCCACCTGCTCCAGCATCGCCGCCGCCCGCTGCCTGCGCTCCTGCCGTCCGTAGCCGGCGTAGACCATCGGCAGCATCACATTCTGCAGCGCCGTCAAGCGCGGCAACAGGTTGAATTGCTGGAACACGAAGCCGATCTCAAAATTACGGATGTCCGTACGTTCGTTATCGCTCAGCAGGGTGATGTCGCGGGCGTCAAAGTAGTATTGGCCGCTGCTTGGCTGCTCCAGGCAGCCGAGGATGTTCATCAACGTGGACTTCCCCGATCCCGAGCTTCCCACGATCGCCGTGTAGTCGCCGCGCAGGATGGTCAGGTCGATGCCGTGCAGGATCTCCACCGCCATCTCTCCCATGCGATAGCTCTTCGTGATCCGGCGCAGTTGCAGCATGATTCAGTCGCTTCGCAGGGCCGTCATCGGATCGAGCTGGGCGGCTTTGTTGGCGGGATAGGCGCCGAAGAACACGCCGATCACCAGGCAGAAGGCCAGCGACCAACCCACCGCATCGAAGGCGATTCCGGCACTCCAGCCGAAGATCGTATTGATCGCCAGCGACGCCATCACCCCAAGCAGAACACCCAGCAAGCCGCCCGCCAGGGAGAGCACCGTCGCCTCGATCAGGAACTGGCGCAGGATGTCGCTGCAACGGGCCCCGATGGCGCGGCGGATGCCGATCTCCCGCGTCCGCTCGCTGACCGACACCAGCATGATGTTCATGATGCCGATGCCCCCCACCAACAGGGAGATGGCGGCGGATCCGCCCAGCAGCGCGGTGAACACATTGGCGACGGCGTTGGAAGCGTTGACCAGATCGGCCTGGTTGCGAATCAGGAAGTCGTCCTCCCGGGGCGGCACGATCCTGTGCCGCAATCGCAGCAGGTTGGTGATCTGGTATTCCGCTGCTTCCATGCTCTCGGCCGATCGCGCCGACACCGCGATGCTCTCCACCGACACACCGGCCGTGGTGTTCACGCCCACGATCCTGGCGGCCATCGTGGTGAGTGGAATCAGCACCTGATCGTCCTGATCCCGGAATCCCGTGCTGCCCTTGAACTCCAGGGTGCCGATCACGGTGAACGTCTCGCCGCGGATGCGGATCGTGCGATCCAGGGCGCTGCGCTCCGTCAACCCCAGGCTGTCGACGACGGTCTGCCCCAGCACGGCCACCCTGGCGGCCTGGTTGAGTTCGACCTGGTTGAAGAACCGCCCGCTGAGGGGCAGGAAATCGCGCACCGTCACGTAGGCCGGCGTGCTGCCCACCACGGTGGTGTTGGTGTTGCGATCGCCGAGCACCACCTGGGTGCGTTGACTCAGGTTCGGGGCCACCTCCGCCACGGCCGGGATGGAGGCGGCAATCGCCTCGGCGTCCTCCCAGATCAAGGTGGTGGCCGAGCCCGCGCCCCGGGAGGCGGGGCCACCGCTGGCCGCCACGCCGCTCTGCACGAAGACCAGGTTCGAACCCAGCGATTTCAACTGGTTCTCCGTCTGCAGCTGGGCGCCGCGGCCGATCGTCACCATGCTGATCACGGCGGCGATGCCGATGATCACGCCCAGCATCGTCAGGGCCGAGCGCATCCGGTTGGCCAGCAGCGACGACCAGGCGAGCGCGACCGTCTCGGCCAGATCACCACCGTTCCGCTCGCGCCGGCGGCGTCCCATCAACGCGGCAGCCTCCCCTGGCCCCGCTGCTGCTGGAAGGGCGAGGAGCCAGAGACCGGGCGGCTGTTGGGCTGACGTCGGCCCGGCAGCGACACAAACACCCGATCGCCTGGCTTCAGCCCCCGCAGCACTTCGGTGCGGGCGCCGATCGTGGCGCCCACCAGCACCGGCTGGAAGGTGGGCGCGCCGTTGTTGCCAGGCCGCATCACCCCAGTGCCGCCCCGTTCACTCACGATCGCCGGGGTGGGGATCAGCAGGGCATCGGAGCGCCGGCCCACCAGCACGTTGGCTGTGAGGTTCATGCCGGAGCGGAGCTTGCCGCGGGCGTCGTCAGCCAGGGTGATGCGCACCTGGAAGCTGGTCACGTTCTGCTCCACCACCGCTTCCGGCGCCACCAGCCGCACGGTTCCGCGGAACTGCTGGCGGGGGAAGGCATCCACCTGCAGGTCCACGGGCTGGCCGGGCCGGATGGCGCCCACGTCCACTTCCGCCACGTTGGCCACCGCTTCCAGTTCGCTGGCCAGGGCCAGGATCGACGAGGAGGTGGCCGAGCTGGTGGCACTGGCCGAGGTGGTGGGCGTCACGAACGCCCCGACGTCGGCGTATTTCTGGCTGACCACCCCGGCAAAGGGGGCGCGGATCATGGTGTCATTGACCTGGGCCTGGATGGTGGCCAGATCCCCCCGCGCCTGAAGCACCTGGGCGGCCGCACTGACGATGTCCTCGGCGCGGCTGCCGGCGCTGGCGAGATTCAGCTGGGCCCGCAGCGACCGCACCCTGGCTTCACTGGCCAGGAACGCCGAGCGGCTGGCATCAAAGCTGACCCGGGCGATCGCGCCCGATCCGTACAGCTGTTGGTTGCTGAGGAAGGTGGAACGAACGGCGATCTGATCGGCTTCAGCCGCCTCCAGGTTGCGCCGGGCGGCCTCGATCTCCTGGGGCCGGTTGCCGGCCCGCAGCTTCTGGAGATTGGCTTCGGCTGCCGCCAGGGTTCCCCGGGCCTTCAGCACCGTGCCCCGCAGGTTGCTGTCATCCATGCGCGCCAGCACCTGGCCGGCGCTGACCCGATCCCCCTGATCCACGAACAGGGCCGTGACGCGACCCTGTTGCTTGGGGCTGATGTTCACAGGTGTTGTGGGCCGGATCGAACCGGCCGCCGTCACCTTCAGGACCACGTTGCTGCGCTCAACCGGCGCGGTCTGGGCGGCGAGGGCCGCCAGCCGGGCGCGGCTCTGTCCCTGCTGCCAGCTCAGCCAACCCCCTCCCGCCAGGCACAGCGCCAGCGAGCCGGCGGCGATCACCTTCCAGCGCGACCATGGCGTGCCCGCAGGAGACATCGCTGAAGCGGCTCCTGGCTTGGCCGAGGCTGGAGGGGTGGGACTCTGGCGCAGGAGGATCTGCAGCATGCGGGGAGCTTTGAGGCGGGTATGGGCGGCCGTACCCACACCATGGCTTCCGCCTGTGTCTGTGGCGTGAGGTGGCGTCGCTCAGGTGTGAGCAGATGTGACCACGGCTCTACCAGCCTGACCCGTCGGAATTGACCTGCATGTTCCCTGCAGATCAAGAGGCTGTCTGCAAGGCGGTGGGAAGGGATGACTTGCGCTCCAATGCAACGGCATCCGGTGTTTCCAGCCTCAACCACCTTGGGCGGTGGCGAAGGATGGAAGGTCGCTGCCCTCCCATATCCGGCGAAACTCGGCGCTGGTGGAGGTGGCTTCACGCTGGCGCCCCTGGGCGCGGAGGCTGCTGGCCAGCCCGTGCAGGGACCATCCGTTCCCAGGAAAGCGCCTCAGGTCTTCACGGAAGACGCGCTCAGCGGCGGCAGGCTCACCCACCTTGAGGAGGAAGGCCCCGAAGTCCTGACGGACGGGAATCGACCATTCCGGTGGTTCTCCGTAGACCATGGCGTCCTCCAGCGACACCGCCGTCTTGAATTGCCTCTCGGCCGATTCGGAATCCCCCGCAGCCGCCGCGAGATGGGCCGACAGCACATCTCTGGCGATCGCCAGCACCGTGCCCGACGTATTGAACTCAAGCCGTTGGGCAGAGAGCTCGGGGTCTGCAGCCAGGGCCCGTAGCTCCTCCAGGACTCGGCGTGCTTCCACAAGGTTTCCCTGGGCGATGAGGGCACGACCGCGGGCATAGGCCCAGACGCCGCGGGCATGGCCGAGGTCCGCCGGTGGAGCCGGTTCGGCTAGGATCGACTCCCAGAGAGCGAAGCGCACCTTCATCTGCAGATGCCGGGTGCGGTGATGCTGCAGGAAGGTCATCCCCGGTGCACGCAGCATTTCATCCGGGGACAGCGTGCGCAGCGTCTCGGTGGCGGTAAGAACCTGCTCTCGCCGGCCGACCATGCTGGCTGCGAAGGCTAAAAAGTCGTAATTGTGGGGGTAATAGCCGGCAAGATAGACGCCGAAGCCAGGACGCTGTGTCCGAATGTAGGTTTCATCGGCGTGGATGGCATGTTCATTGGCGGTGATGGCATCGCGATAGCGTCCAACCCTCACATAGATGTGTCCAGGCATGTGCACGATGTGCCCGGCACCGGGCATCAGAGTGGCCAGCCGCTCGGCGGCCTGCAGTGCACGCTCGGGCTGCACTTCCTCGATGGCGTGGATGTAGAAGTGATTGGCACCCGGATGGTTGGGTTCGATCCGCAGAACGGTCTCCAGTTGACGCAGAATCTCGGCCGTGTGCTCACGGGCTGAGCCGTCCTTGTTCCAGTAGGTCCAGGGATTCAGATCCATCAGCGCCTCCGCATGCAACGTGCGCAGATCCATGTCGTCCGGATACAGGCGAACGAGCTTCCCCAGCGCGTCTGCCCAGGCCGCATCCAGCGGGCCCCTCTCCACCGGCGGATCGGCCGTGTAGCGACGGGTGAGCGCCTCGATCAGGTTCCGCTCCTTCGGGGAGGCTGTTGCCATGTTGGCCCGCGCCTTCTGCAGAGCGGCCCACGCCTGCAGCCCGGCCTCGCGGTCCATCGCCAGGTTGATGTTGGGTCCCAACGCCAGCGCTTCTCCCCAGTAGCAGAGGGCGCAGCGGGGATCGAGACTGGCGGAGTGGCGGAAGGCCCGGATCGCTTCGGCGTGGTTGAACCCGTAGTAGAGACGGAGCCCCTGGTCGAAGTACGCCTGAGCCAGGCGATTCCTGATCGACAGGGGGTAGTGGTGCGAGCCGAGGTTGTCATAGAGGGGAGGTCCCTGAACCTGGGCCAGGCTGACGGGAGCCTGCAGGACCAGACCCACCATCAGGGGGAGCACCGCCCGGAGGGGATGGGGAAGATGGGTCATGGGTCCGACCCGCCAGGTCCGACGTCCGCCATGGAACGGAGATGGCAGAGCCTGCGGCGTGGTGCTGATCTCGGCATGGGAAGGATGGAAGTCGTCATGAGGTGCAACTCCTGGGCCTGAAGAAAAGACGTGACGGGTGACGCAGGAAGAAAGCCTGGGAATCCCCCAGGTGCCCTTCTTCGTCCATGCTCCGAGCTCGCATCTGTGCGTGGATTGATTGTGAGCTCCGGGAATCCGTCGTCGACCATTGGAGAAAAGATTCTTCACGAGCGAAGCATCTACTCCAAGTGCTTGTGATTGATGGGGTACTGAGTAGAAGTTATCAGCGATTGCCTGGTTTCCCCCTCTGATCGTCGCAGTATCTTCGCCGCTTCCATGCAGCTTCAGGGATGCACTTCCTCCGGCGGCAATCCTCCATCCCGATGGACGGGCCTCGCCGTGGTCTCCATGGTTGGGGGGGGGCGCGAGCGTCGTCATGCACGTTTCGCAGGCCCCATCCGGCGGCGCGTGCCATCCCCTCAGCGCCCTCCGCCAGGAATGGAATCGATCGATACGTGCTGCGTGCGAGGCCGTTACGTGTGCCGTGCCACCAGGTTGTTCCGGCTGACCAAGAGGTGTGAGACCGACAGGGGTGTGGTGCACTTCAGCCACGGTCCTCGAGTGGCAAGCTGCTGCGGCCACCAGCAAAAGGTTCCCACAGGAAACCAGGTCATACCCTCGTCGCGGCGGCTTCCCCTCTCCCCCATCCGTGTCGATGGCAAGAACAAGGTGCTGGTGAACGGAAAGTCTGTGGCCAGCAGACGTTCCGATGGCGCCGTGGTGTTCAAGTCCGGCTTCATCCCCTACACGATCCAGGGCGACCCGCGTCTGAAGAACGAGAACAGCTGGTTCGATTCCGACGCGCAGACCACCGGCCCGATCCGCCGCCAGTGATCACCGCACCCCAGGTCCCTTTAGAGACCCTGTTCCCGGAAGAAGCGCTGCATGGCATCTTCGGCCTGGGTCACCTGGGCCGGCGTGCAGGCGGAGGTCTTGCTGAACTGTTTTCCGGCCTTGTTGAAGTTGACCCGGCAGGCGCCGTCGAACTTCACCTGGTGGATGCCGAGCAGCAGCTTCACGATTTCCGGCGGTTTCGCCGCGGGCGAGGTGGGTGTGGTGCTGCTGGCTTCCTTGCCGTAGGGGGCTGTATCCCAGAAGACGAAGATCGACTGTTTCTCCAGTCGGTACACCTGGCCGCGGTTGGCCTCCAGGATCTCGCGCCTGGCCGGTTCCCCTTGCTGATCGAAGTAGGCGTTGGGGGTGCTCTCGTTGGGCTTGAGCTCGATCCTCTGGCCGCCCTTGAGCTGGATGCTGACGAATCCCTGCCGCTGCGAGAAGGTGCACAGCCCGGAGGAGGTGGCCTTGTCGTCTCCGGCGGGGAAGACATCGCAGCGGGCCTGCACCGTGTCGGCCAGCGCCGGCGCCGCCGCCACCACGGACGCCAGGCTCAGCACGGAGGCGGCAAGGATCGGAAGTCGGCGCATCGGCAGGGTCGTTACTGCTTCGAATGTACCCAGCGCGGCGCTGGGCGTCCGTGCAGGCCGGGTCGGGGTGACAGGGCCCCCTGGTCTCGCTAGCAGTGCCCTGAGAGGTGCCGCGCATTGATGGAGACCACCGGAACGGAGGGCGTCCGGGGCCCGCGCGTCCGTCCGACGATCCGCCTGGGGATCGCGCTCTGGCTCGCCTACAGCGCCCTGGCCGGAGTCCTGCAGTTCCGCACCGGCATTCCTTATACGGACTGGTTCAAGACGGCCGGCAATGCCTTCGCCACGGCGGTTGTCCCCCTCAGCCTCGGCGGGCTGGCGCTGCTGGCCTTCAGCCGCTGGTGCCGTTGGGACCATGTCTGGCGGGATCCCGTTCGGCTGCGCTGCACCGGCCTGATGAAGCTGTCGATGCTGGCCTGGATGGCGATGATCGCCTTCCGCCTGGTGGGCATCCAGTGGAGCGCGGTGCCGCCGGACCTGCTCCTGGCCATCCTCGCCGCCGGCGTCGGCGTGGGCTTCGCCGAGGAACTGCTGTTCCGCGGCCTGTTCCACCTCCCCAACATGGCCATGGGGATGGGCTGGATCGGTGCGATCCAGGTGGTGCTGGCGGCCCTGAGCGGCATCCTCCTGTATGTCTTCCGCCGCTACACGGGCCTCATCTGGCCGGCAATGGCGGCCCATGGCCTGTGGGACATCTCGACCTTCCTGGCCGGTGGGTATGCCTATCCCTGGCTTTCGGCCGCTTCCGTTGCGGCGCAGGGGGTGTTCGTGGTGCTTGGGCTGCTCGTCTACGTGGGTCTGTACAGAAGTGACAGGGGCACGGTGGTGTTACCTGTCGCTTGACGTGGCTACAATGTGACTACGTGGTTGGAGCCGGGCGTGTGAGGGCCAAGCTGGTCAGGATCGGCAATTCACGCGGTCTTCGTCTGGCCAAGCCGCTGCTCGAGGAAGCTGGCCTGACGGACGAGGTGGACATCCACGCCGCCCCTGGTGTGCTGACCATCACGCCTGTGGCGGCGCCGCGGGCCGGTTGGGCCGAGGCAGCAGCAGCCGTGGCGCCAGAGGGTCTGCTTGATGCGGCCACACCCACCCGCTTCGACGAAGGGGAATGGGAGTGGTGACGGACGTTGCCGTCTGCCGCGGTGACATCTTTCTGGTGGCGTTGAATCCCACCCGCGGCCAGGAGATCCGCAAGACCAGGCCCTGCGTGGTCGTTTCCCCCGATGAACTCAACGCCCACATCGGCACGTTCATCGTGGCGCCGTTGACGACCGGTGCCCATCCCTACCCCTTCCGCGTTCCTTGTTCGTTCCAGGGCAAAGAAGGCCACGTCGTGCCTGACCAGCTGCGCACGGTTGATCGCGAACGGCTGGTGCAGCGGCTGGGAACCCTGCCGAACGAAACCCTGCTCCAGCTGCTGACCATCCTTCAGGAGATGTTTGCGGTCTGAAGGCCCCTCTCACACCACCGCCAGCGCCGTGAGTGAACCGCTGTAGCCGGTGATCTTGATGAGGGCGTCGCTGGCGGCCTGGAAGCCGGCGGTCCCGTCGTTGAGGGCCAGGAACGTGCGGCTGCCGCCCGCGGCGGCCAGGGTGAAGGTGGCCCCGCCGTTGGCGGCGAAGGTGGCGGCGGCCGACACCGCCTGCGGGCCATCGATGCGGTCGCTGACGATCACCAGATCGGTGATCTGGTCGGGGGCGCCCAGCAGCGAATCGCGCAGGCTGGCGAGCCGGAACGTGTCGGCGCCCGCCAGGCCGGTGAGCACATCGGCGCCGGGGCCGCTGCTGAGGGCATTGGCGGCGGCGTTGCCCGTGAGGAAGCGGGGATTGGCGGCACTGAAGGCCAGCCGGCCGGCGCCACCGAACAGGGCCGCCGCCGTGAGGGCGCCGCTGTGGCCCAGGGCCCGGCCCTGGCTGGCGTTGAAGCCCACGGTGACGCTGCGGCCGGGCTGGATGGCGCTGGCCCAGGCGTCGCCACTGACGGTGTGGCGGAACAGGCCGCCCGCCAGCGCCGTGCTGCTGATCCGCACCCCCCAGGGCGTGCCGCTGGGACGGTGCGGGCTCTCGAAGCTGAAGTTCCAGCCGTTCAGCGGCGCTGCGCCGACGTTGCTGATGGTGAGCTGCACCGTCATGCCGCCGGTCCAGATCGAGCCGCCCACCACCACCGCCAGATCCGGGCTGGAGGTGAGCGGGATGCCGTTGAGGCTGGCCGGCATGGGGGCGCCGGGGGTGGGAATGGGAGTGGGCGTCGGTGTTGGAGTGGGCGTCGGAGTTGGTGTCACCGGGGTGCCGCCGCCCCGGCGTTCGACGCTGCGGGCGAAGGCGCCGGTGAGGGCGGCGTTGTAGTCGAGGGCCACCTCATTGGCGACGTAGTCGTCACGGCGGTCCTGGTAGGCGAAGTCGTTGGCGCTGGTGGGGCCGCCCACCAGGGCGCCGTAGAGGATGTGGGCGTTGGGCTGGCCGTTGCGGAACCCGTCCCAGCCCACCCCCGAGGCCGCCCGGTGGTGGGGCTGCCGGGGGGCGTTGACCCCGAAGCCCACCAGATAGCTCGACTGGCGCGGATTGGCCCCGAGGATGTAGTCCACCGTTCCCTGCGAAAGACGGCCGTAGGCGCCGCCGGGATCGCGCACGTTGTCCGCGTAGACATCGGCCAGGAAGGCCGTGTTGGCGGCGTAGCGCAGCGAACCCCACTGGCTGATGTGGCGCAGGCCGCCGGCGCTGATCGTCACGCCGTTGCCGCCGTTCACCCAGTTGTTCAGCCAGCCCTCCACGTCCTGCTGGATGCGGGCCGAGCCGGTGTCCTCCGCCAGGATCACCGCCGTGGCGTAGGAGGCGTCGTCCCAGTTGCCCGTCCAGCCGCGCGAGAGGCCGCCGATGCTGCCGGTGTAGATGGAGAGGGCCTTGTCCCGGTAGGCCGTGCCGTTGCCCCCCGCCGCGCCCACCGCCCGCGACAGCCAGGCGGCGCCGTAGGCCAGCTCGTCGTTGTACCCGCTCCAGGAGTTGTAGAAGGAACGCACCTCCGGGATCGCATCGGCGTAGCTGCCCCGGTAGCGGTCGGCGAAGTCGTAGAGCGAGACGGCGCGGTTGAGCAGCACGTCGGCGTAGGCGGCATCGCCGTTCTGGCGGAACAGCACCGACGCCGAGGCCAGCGCCGCCGCCGAGCCCGCCGCCACATCGGAGCCGGGCTTGCTGGGCGTCACCGCCATCGCCGGCCGGGCGATCGTCTGGCTTTCGGGCGCACTCCAAAGGGCGTGGTCGGCCCCCGCATCGCCCACCTGGGCCACGAAATAGAGCGTGGTGCCGGCGGCGTCGACGCCGTGGGCCTTGAGCAGGTAGTCGGTGCCCCAGCGCACGGCATCGAGCAGCTCATCGGTCTGGCCCGTGACGGCATAGCCATCAGAGAACTCGATGCCGCCCCAGGCGAGGGTGGCGAGGGTGGAGGCCAGCGGCAGCCCGAACTTCACGTGGTCGCCGGCATCGTGGTAGCCGCCGCTGAGGTTGAGCGTCAGGCCGCTCTGCAGGTTGGCCGCCGTGCGCCCGCCGAAGTACACCCCGTCGGCCCCGTCCCGCAGGCTGGAGTCGCCGCGCCAGTCGATCCGCTTGCGGGCCTCGTCGAGGTCGCCGGAGCGCTGGGCCTCATAGAAGAGGAAGCTTTTCTGCAGGGCCTCGGCGACGTTGAACCCCACCCCGGTCAGCGGATCGACGGACGGCATCGCTCAGAACAGATCACCCCCAACGGTTTACGGCGCCCCGGCTCGCGGGGGCGACCCCCTTCGGAGGGTGGTTGGCGGCGCGCCGGAGGGTGATCGGCCGCAGGGGCGCGGGGGCGCGGGCGGCTCAGCGCAGCCGGATCAGGCCCTGCCGCAGCGCCATCACCAGTGCCTGCAGCCGGTTGCGGGCGCCCATGTTCTGCAGCAGCCGTTTGGTGTACGACTTGGCCGTGCTCGGGCTGATCATCAGCCGCTCGGCGATTTCCCGGTCGGTGAGGCCGTCGGCCAGGCCCTCGAGGATCTCGTAGTCGCGCGGGCTGAGCTCGCTGATCGGCGCCGGCACCGGCAGGTCCCGCATCGAGGCGCTGCGGAAATGGTGCCCGCCCAGCGCCGCCAGCACCGCCGCCTGCAGGGCGCCGCTGCGGAAGGTCATGTCGCGCTCCGCCACCAGCCCATCCACCCACCCCGCCCGCACCAGCGCCGGGTCCTGCACCGGGGCGGTGCCGATCACGATCACCTTCAGCTGGGGATGGCGCTCCTTGACCGTGGCGGTGAGGCTAAGCACGTCACCGCCCTCGAGGCTGTCGGAGCAGACCAGCAGCCCGTGGGGCTGCTCCGCCAGGCGGCGCAGGCAGCTCTCCGCGTCGGTGACGGCGCAGCCGATCAGCCCGTAGCCGAACAGCCCCACCGTGTAGCGCAGCAGCAGCGGCTCGTCGCCCATCGCCAGCGCCACCCGCGGCGGCACATCGGTGGCGATCAGGGCCCGGCGCATCACCGCCCGCCGGATCTGGACGACGGGCAGATCGGCGGTGAAATCCACGGGGACCGGCAGGCGCTGTGGGGCAGGCTATGGGGATCGATGGATTCGGGGCGAGGCGTCAGCGACGGCTGCGCGCTCTGGCCCGGCGCCTGGTTCGGCCAGCTGGAGGGTTGTCGTCGTGGCCGGATCAAAAGCCTGTACAGGATGTACAGATTCCTGATCCACTGCTGTGAAGCCCTTACCGCCATCCAGAGCCGTTCGCACCAAGCCACGGGGTGGTGTTGGATGGCACAAGATCTGCGCAGGGAGCTGGGCCGATTGACCAGGCCTCTCCGTCTACTTTTGGCTGGCCTCCTGGGCGCCTACGTGCTGGGCGTATCACCTCTTCCTGCCGGCCATCAGGCTGGAGGAGGCCTTCCTGGGTTTCACCCACAACCGTTAGCCGGTGGATCCCCTTGACCTCCTGACCGGTCTGCACCGCGATGGTGAGCGGCAGGGGACGGGCGGGGACGCCGGGACGGAGCTGGCGCTCCAGCTCTACGACACCCACGGCTCTCACTTCGGCTATGGGATGTCTGTGGCCCGCAGGAGCGAACGTCCGTGGCTCCTAGGATTCACAGCCCCTTCGTCGGAGCGGGAGAATGGTTCCCAGAAACACGATCTGTCTCTGGTACGACGGCACCGCCCTGGAGGCGGCCACGTTCTACGCCGAAACATTCCCGGACAGTGCGGTGGGAGAGATCTTTCGTGCTCCGGCTGATTATCCGTCCGGCCAGCAGGGTGATGTCCTGACGGTGCTGTTCAACGTGGCCGGCATTCCCTGCCTGGGCCTGAATGGGGGGCCAGCGTTCAAGCACAGCGAAGCGTTCTCGTTCCAGATCGCCACGGATGATCAGGCCGAAACCGATCGGCTCTGGAACGCCATCGTGGCCAACGGAGGTGAGGAAAGTGCTTGCGGTTGGTGCCGGGACAAGTGGGGAGTGTCTTGGCAGATCACCCCGCGCGCGCTCACCGCCGCCATCGCCGATCCCGACCGGGCCGCGGCCCGGCGCGCCTTCGAGGCCATGATGCAGATGACCAGGATCGACATCGCGGCGATCGAGGCGGCCCGCCGCGGGTAGGGTCCCTCGGCTGCGACGCCAGCCCGCGCCGATGACCCGCCAGCCGATCGTGATCCTCGGGGGCTTCCTGATCAGCCCGGAGGCCTATGGGCCGATGGTGGCGCGGCTGGAGCAGCTCAGCGGCCAACCGGTGCAGCTGGTGCCGGTGGGCAAGCCCGAGTGGCTGCTCACCGTGTTTGCCTTCGCCTGGGCCCGGATCCTCGATCGGGTGCAGGCCACCGCGGCCGAGCTGGCCCGCCGCTCCCCCACCGGCAAGGTGACGCTGATTGGCCACAGCTCCGGCGGCATCATGCTGCGGCTGTTCCTGGATGACGCCCCGTTCCAGGGGCGCCGCTATGACGGCAAGGCCCTGGCCGACACCCTGGTGATGCTGGGCAGCCCCCACACCGCCCTCAAGGCCACGGTGCTGCGCCGGATGGTGGCGGAGCGGCTGCCGGGCGCCCCGTTCGCTGATCGGGTGCGGTACGTGTCGGTGGCGGGGGATCTGGATCTGCAGGCGGCTTCCCCCATGGCCCAGCGCCTGGCCCCCACCGCTTACCGCAACAGCAGCGGCGATCCCCACGACCGGGGCGATGGTCTGGTGCCGGTGGCCTCCGCCTTGCTGACGGGCTCCACTCCCCTGGTGCTGCCGGGGGTGGCCCATGGCGGCGCCTTCGGCCCCAGCTGGTACGGCAGCCCGGAGGTGGTGGAGCGCTGGTGGACCTCTGCGTTCAGCGGCTCTGGGGGGACATCGGGGTCGTGGCCTGCTGGCGCAGCTCGCTGACCACACCGCTGCGCTTGAGGGCGCTGATCGCCTGGTCGATGCGGTCGGTGGTGGCCTCCGGCAACGCGGGCGAAAAGGCGAAGGCCTGGGATTCGGGTCGGATGCCCTCCAGGGCCAGACTGGGCAGGAAGCCCTTGGCTGTCTCCTGCAGCAGCAGGTGACTGAGCTGCAGGTTGTCGCCCACCAGGGCGTCGATCCGGCGGGCGGCCAGCTGCTCACCCCCGGCTCCGATGCTGGCCACCGGCACAATTGTGACCTTCGCGCCGCTGCTGGTGGCGTTGAGTTCCTTCAGCAGGGCCTCGCTCACGGTGCCTGGGCGCACCCCCACCCGCAGGCCGCGCAGGTCGGCCGCTGATCGGATCGCGCCGGTGGACTTGCCCTGGATCTCCCCGGCCACGTTCACGGTGAGGTAGCCCACCAGCAGCGACGCCGAGACAATCCGCACCAGGTAGGCCAGGATCACGATCCCGTTGCCGCGGGTGGTGGCCACGATCGTGTTGCTGCCAGGCCCCGTGGCCAGCACCTGGAACACCTTGCTGTTGTGGCGCAGGGAGTTGTGGCGGCTGCCCGGGTCAGGGTGGGTGCGGGCCTCCAGCCGCAGGGTGAGCCAGGTGAGCAGGGCGATCGCCAGCAGGTAGCCGCCCAGCAGCTGCAGCAGCGTTGGCGTCAGCAGGGCGGCCAGGAAGGAACGCCCCAGATCCAGCCGGCTCTTCACCACCATCACCGCCAGGCCGTCCTCCTGGAAGGGGAGGCTGAAGCGGTAACGCCGCAGGCGGTCGGGCGAGACGTTGATGCAGCCCACCGCCACGTCCAGTCGCCCCTCGCGGCTGGCCTCCAGCATCTGCCGCACCGACGGCCACTCGGAGACCACATAGGGCAACTGCTCGAGGGTGGCCACCCGGTTCCACAGATCCACCGCCAGACCCCGCCAGACCCCCGCTTCCCGGTAGCTGCAGGGCGGTGAGCCCGCCACCATTCCCACCCGCAGCACCGGCTCGGTCGCTGCCACCGCAGCTCCCGGCAGGCCCAGGGTCAGGCAGAGGGTGAGAGCCCAGCGAAGGCGTTTCATCCGACTCCCTCGAGCGGCATCAAGTGCCGCCAGTGTCTTGCATGGCGGCTCGGAGGCCATGTGCCACTGGTTCATTTCTCGTGGACAATGAGGAGGTCGGTGAATCTGAAGAAAGTGTCGAGAGAGGCGATTGTTGCGTCGATTGACGCGAAGGGGAAACCCGCTCTGCTCTTTCTTCTTTATGTGATTCCATTCCTGACCGTTCTGGCTATTCAGTTGGTGTATACATTGAGCTGGAGGCCGGAAGATATTGACTTTGTCAGGAGTTACCCAGCAACGGAATGGCTCATTAACTATAAGGGGGGATTCCTGAGGAGGGGATTGCCGGGGTCCATCCTCTACATGGTCCTGGAGGTGCTTCATCTATCGCCGCAGGTTTTAACCGTTTTGTTCGCTACAATGCTGTTTGCCTTGTTGTGTTGGTACCTATTTGGGGCCGCGCATGGGATGGCGCCTCGCTGGCTCCTGCTCACTGCCCCGCTGCTGGGTTATCCCGTTTATGTGGATTATGTTTTAGGCAGAAAGGATATCTTTTTATTCGTCCTCCTGGCCCTGTCGTTGCGCCTCGCCATGCGCTGGGGCGAGAAGTGGTGGTCTCCGCCGCTCGTTTCACTGATCATGACCATAGGACTACTCAGCCATGAATCGATGGTCTTCTTCGGATTGCCAGCGTTGGTCTTGATGATTCTTCTCAAGGCCTTTTCTGCCGCAAGCGGCCCACCGCTTCAGCTTTTCGTCAGGCAGGCGCGCCGTTGGGTTTGGTTGCTTGTCCCGGTGCTGGGATTTGCATGTTCTGTCCAAAACAAGGGGACTTTGGCACAAGGTCAGTTGATCCTGGAGTCGGTTCGATCGTCGCTGCCGCCGGCAGCGCGCTACCTCGGCCATCCAGGTGCGATCGCTTTCATTGGTGTGCCCATTGAGGCCTTTATTTCTGATGCGCATGATGCCCTGCTCAGATCGCACGCGGGCATTCCCACCTGGGTTTTGGTGATTGGCTTGGCGCTTTCCGCAGTGCTGCTGATTGCTGGGGTGTTGGTGAGGCGCTCCGAGGCCACGGCGGTGTTCTTCGTCATGGCATGTGGTCTGCAATTTGTTTGCATGGCGCCGTTGTTCTATCTGGCCATGGATCACGGGCGATGGATCTCGATTTCTCTGATAACCGCCTTTCTGCTGACAGTCGAATCGACCTTGCCCATGCGTTCGTTCGTTTCGCTGCGCGTCTTTCGGCCACTCGTCAGTTTTTTGCATTCGATTCCGGAATTTCTGCCTCCAGCTGGACTCGCTTTCTGGGGTGCGCCAATTATCATTTCAAGCCTTCGTCAAATCTTTTATTCATCCCCAGCGGGTGCGGCGCTGAAGGTGTATTTCATGATGCGAGTGATCGGTCTACCCCACCCATCGCGTTGGTGGGGTCTGGCTGGCTAGGGCGCCAGCCGCGCCCGGTGCAGTCGGCTTTTCTCGTACCACTCGGCGAATTCCGGCACCCACTGCTGCAGGTGGGGCCACATCAGGTCGCAGAGTTCACGGATCTCCTGCTGGGCATCGAGCTTGGCCCGCAGGTCGAGGAAGTGCAGGAACGCCCGCAGGGTGAAGCTCACCACGAAGTGCTGGCGGTAATCGAACGGCAGGATGCCGCGGGCATGCTCCTCGGCGAAGCCAGCATCGAGCAGGTCGCGGTAGCGCCCGGCCGCCGTGCGGCAGAGTTGCAGGTCGATGGCCCGCTGGTCGTCGTCGTAGAGGTACTTCTTGCCCTGGCGGTCGCTGTAGGGCCCTACCGGCCGCAGGTAGAACACCTCCTCGAGCTCCAGTTCGCCGTTGGCGGCCCGACGGATGCGGTCACCCGTGTAGCGCATCGACTGCACATCGAAACTCACCCCCACACGGTGGGTGCGGGCCTGCTGCATCACCGAGTGGGGGAACCAGCCCACGTTGAGCACGATCTGGGCGTGCTCCAGGGGGCCGTAGTGGCCGCGTTCGCCGGCCAGCAGCCGCTTGACGCAGATCTCTCCGGCCTTGGTCTCCTCAGGCCACTCGGCCCGGTCGGCGGCCACGAACCCCTCGCTGTAGTCCTGGTGCATCCCGGCGTAGACGCACTGCTGCGGGTTCGGCGTGGCGGCGATCAGCTCGACCCGGAAGCGGGGATCCATGGGCGGGGGTGCGGAAGAAAGGAGCGGGGCGGCGGGCGATCAGCCGTGGCTGCGGGGGCCGGCCTGGGGTACAGCGCTTTCGGCTGCAACGTCGGTTGCGGTGTCGCTGTCGGGCAAGGCACTCACGGCCCCCACGCCCGCCAGCCGGGGCAGGGGCGTGTTGTCGACCAGGGCGCTGCTGAGGGCCTCCAGTTCGGCGCCGCTGCGGGCGCCGATCGAGCGGCCCACGGAGCCGCCGGCGGCATCGAAGAACTCCAGCTGGGGGATGCCGTTGACGTCGTACCGATCCAGTTCGGGCTGCCAGCGGGGGTTGTCGACATTGAGCAGCACCACATCCATCTGGCCGCGCTGCTGGCGCTCGATCCGCTCCATCGCCGGCGCCATCGAGCGGCAGGCCTCACACCAGTCGGCGTAGAACTCCACCACGGTGGGCCTGCCATCGGCCAGGGCGACGGTGAGCTCGGGCGACTGGCGGGCCAGCCGCTCCAGGGGGGCTTCCGGATGCAATCCCCCCCGCAGCCACACCATCAGCACCACCAGCACGGCCGCCACGGCCGCCAGCACCATGCGCTCGGTGCGGCCAAGGGTGGAGGGGGGGGAACTGCCCGACGGGGCCATGGACGGCAACGGCACGAGGTGGCGCCCACTCTGGCAGCGGGGACCCTCCGGCCGGGAACCTGCGGACGGGGGCTGGCTCCGGACATCGTTGCTAGCGTCAGGCATCCCGGGCAGGAGCGGTGAAACGGCGCCTCACTCTCCATTTCCCCTCGGAGGCGGTGCACCAGCCGATCACCTACCGCCTCGCCGTCGACTTCGACATCGCCGCCAAGATCCTGCGGGCCCAGATCGCTCCCAACCAGAGCGGCACCATGGTGGTGGAGCTCTCCGGCGACATCGACGAGCTGGATGCCGCCGAAGACTGGCTGGAGGGCCAGGGGCTGGGGCTCAACCGCGCCCCCGGCGAAATCCGCATCGATCCGCTGCTCTGCGTCGACTGCGGCATCTGCTCCAGCGTCTGCCCCAGCGGCGCCCTCCACTACACGCCGGCCACCCAGCGGCTGCAGTTCGAGGCCTCCCGCTGCCTGGTGTGCGAGCAGTGCATCCCCAGCTGCCCACTGGAGGCGATCACCTTGGTGCTGGAGCCATGAAGGACATTTTCCGGCTCATGCTGCTGCCGATCCAGGCGCCGATGCTGCTGGTGCTGATGGGGGTGAGCACCTACCAGGGCATGCACTGGAGCCATGCCCTGGAGACCGGCGGCAGCCGGATGCAGGAACTCACCACCCTGGTCTGGTCGGCCGAGTGCCTGCAGGCCATGTTGATCGTGTTCGTCTGCACCATGCCCGACCTGGTGATCCGGCAGCTGTCGATCGTGATGGCCGCCAGCCGGGTGGTGAGCCTGGTGGTCACCCTGCTGCTGGTCACCGTCGGTGGCCTCTACTTGCTGCACCTCAACGTGCTGGCCAACGTGCTGATCATGGGCTCGGCGGTGTTGCTGGCCCGGCTGGATCTGCTGCGGGTGCGGGTGGTGCCGCCGCCGCTGGTGCTGGCCGGGGTGCTCACCCTGCTGGTGCTTGGTGGTGCCAACTTCGGCCGCCTGCTGGTGCGCTGATCAGCAGCCCGGTTCACTGCCCTGCTGGTAGCTCCAGACGTTGCCCAGCACCTTCTTCACGTACAGGCGCGTTTCGGGGTAGGGGATCGCCTCCACCCACAGCTCCGGATCGCTGCGCAGGCGGGGGCCCACCCAGCCGGCCACGGCGCCGGGCCCGGCGTTGTAGCTGGCCACCGCCAGCAGGGGGTCGCCGTCCCACTGGCGCAGCATCTGCGCCAGGTAGCGGGCGCCGAGGCTGGCGTTGCCGGCCGGGTCCTCCAGCACCTGCTCCGTCACCGGCTCACCGGCCAGCTCGGCGGCGGTCTCCGGCATCAGCTGCATCAGGCCCGTGGCCCCCACCGGTGAGCGCACCGCCGGCGTGAAGCGCGACTCCTGCTTGGCCACCCCCAGCAGCAGCTCCATCGGCAGTCCGGCCTGGGTCGCTGCCGCCCGGAAGGCCGCCTCAAAACGCAGCGGATGCAGGCTGCGCTCCAGCTCCCGCTCCAGGGCACACTGGTTGCCGTCGAGCTTCAGGCTGGCCTGCTCCAGCAGGCCGAAGGCGGTCCAGTCGTCGCCGACGCCCTGGCGCAGCCGCCCCTCCAGCAGCAGCTCCCGACTCCCTTCGGGGGCGCGGCGCCCGCGGCGGTGGCGCCAGGTTTCCCAGGCTTCGGTGCGCTGGTCCAGACGCCAGAGCCGATCCAGCGTCGCGTCGCCGCTGGCCAGGGGTCGCCAGTCGGTTCTACCAGCCGGCGTATGGGGGCCGGCGTCCAGCTGCAGATCCCCCTGGCCCAGGCGCACGGCGGCACGCCAGCCGTAGTAGCCGCCGGGATGGCGCCGCCGCAGCGCCTCCCAGGTGGCCCTGGCGGCGGCCCCTTCACCGAGCTGTTGCTGAATGAAGCCGATCCAGAAGCTCTGGCGGGCGGCCAGCGGCGGCGGCAGCTGGTCGGTGGGGATCGCCTCCAGCAGTGCCATGGCCGCCGACCAGCGGCCGGCCAGCAGCCGCTCCCGCACGAGATCCCACTGCAGCGTGCGGCTGGCGGGGTCGAGGGGCCAGCGACGCAGCAGGTCGAGGGCGGCGGCGTCGGTGGCGGCCGTGTCGGTGGGCTGGGCCTCCAGGATCCGCCGGGCCAGCACCGGGGCACTGTCGCGCCAGCGGGGCGGCAGCCGGGCCAGGGCCGCAGCGGCGGCGGGGCTGCCCTGCTGGGCCAGCAGGCGCACGGCTGCCTCAGCCTCCGGCGCGGTGGGGGCGCTGCGGACCAGATCCAGCAGCAGCTGCTCCGCCTGGCGTTGCTGCTGGGAATCCCCCGCCAGCAGGGCCCGGCCCAGGCTCAGCCGACCGCTGGCCCCCAGGCCGTTGCGCGTGGAGCCCAGGCAGCGCAGGGCCCCCTCGGCATCGCCCAGCTCGGCCAGGCCCTCCGCCAGCTGCCCCCGCTGCTGGGGGCTCAGGTCCGGGCCGTCCTCCCGGCAGACCTGCCGCAGGCGGGCCTCGGCGCCGGGCCAGCGGGCGCCCCAGCGGGCCAGGTGCAGGGCGCCGCGTCGGCGTTCGGCCGCCTCCGGGCCCGCGGCCAGGGCAGCGGCCAGGGCGGCGGGGTGGGCCGGAAAGCGCTGCAGCAACTGCCCGCGCTTGCCCGGCTTGTCGGCGCCGAGGGCGTAGAGGGCATCGGCGCTGGCCGGATCGCCGGGGAAGCGCCGCTGCAGCTGGCGCCAGAGGGCCAGGGACGTCTCTGGGCGTCCGAGGGCCGCGGCGGCCAGGGCGTCCTGCTTCAGCACCAGGGCGGCCAGGGGATCGGGACCCCAGCCCTGGCCCCGCAGCCACTGGCGCTGCTCACGAGGCTCCTTGCTGCGGGCCGCCAGCAGCAGGCTGGCCTCCCGGCGACGCCAGGGATCGGCGTCCCAGTGCTGCAGCCACTCCAGCCGGTCGGTGGCGGTGGCCGGCGTCAGCGCCGGCTGGCGCGCCAGCAACGCCCGGCCCCCCACCAGCGCCAGGGCGGTACCCAGGCACGAAAGGGACAGCAGTAGTGGGAGTCGGGCCAATGGCCGGGGGACGGCGTCCGGGGCATTCTGGGCATCCGCCTGCGCCGCACCCGGTGCGATTGCCCTCCCTCCCCGCCCTGCCGCCGCTGTTCGACCGCCTGCCCGGAGCAGCCCAGCGCCGCCGTGCCGTGGTTGTGAGCGTGGTGGCCCTGCTCACCCTGCTGCTGCGGCCGCTCTGGCCCCTGCGGCTGCTGCCGGGCTGGTGTGTGGGCCTGCTGCTGCTCTGGGCCACCCTGGAGCTGCTGCGCTGGCGCTGGTGGCCGCCCCGCTGGCGCTGAGGACCGCCTGGGAGGCCGCGTAGCCTGCTCCCCAGTGATGGCAACGGCATGGCCGAAGCGGCTTCGCATCCGGTGGTTTCCCCCCTCGGGGCACCCCTGGAGGAGGGCTTGGCCCGTTTCGGCACCGACGGCATCCGCGGCCGTGTCGGCACCAGCGTCACCCCCGCCCTGGCCCTGCAGGTGGGCTACTGGACCGGCGTGGTGCTGCAGGCCGATGGTCCGGTGGTGATCGGCACCGACTCGCGCCGCAGCGGGCCGATGCTGGTGGCGGCCCTCAGTGCCGGCCTGATGGCGGCCGGGCGGGAGGTGTGGCAGCTGGGGCTGTGCCCCACGCCGGCGGTGCCGGGCACGATCCGGCGCCAGGGCGCCGCCGGCGGCCTGATGGTGTCGGCCAGCCACAACCCGCCCGACGACAACGGTCTCAAGGTGTTCGGCGCCACCGGAGCCAAGCTGGTGGCCGCCCGCCAGCAGGCGATCGAGGCGGGGCTCCAGGGCCGCACCGCGCCGCCACCTCTGGCGGGCAACGGCCGCATGGTGCTGCGGCCCGACCTGCTGGCGGCCTATGTCGATTCCCTGCGGGCCAGCGCCGGCGGCCAGCGCCTCGATGGCTGCCGCATCGTGCTCGACCTTTGCTGGGGATCGGCCACCGCCTGCGGCGAGGAGCTGTTCCGCTCCCTGGGGGCGGACGTGCTGGTGCTGCACGGCGAGCCGGATGGCGAGCGCATCAACCAGGGCTGCGGCAGCACCCACCTGGAGCCCCTGAAGCGGGCGGTGCTGGAGAGCGGCGCCGAGATGGGCTTCGCCTTCGACGGCGACGCCGACCGGATGCTGGCGGTGGACGGCCGCGGTCGGGTGGTGGACGGCGACCACACCCTCTACCTGTGGGGTTCGGCCCTGCGCCGCGAGGGCCAGCTCCCGGACGACCGCCTGGTGGCCACGGTGATGTCGAACCTGGGCTTCGAGCGGGCCTGGCAGGCCAGCGGCGGGGTGCTGGAGCGCACTGACGTGGGCGACCAGCACGTGCACGCCGCCATGGAGGCCCTGGGGGCCGGCCTGGGCGGTGAGCAGTCGGGCCACATCCTCTCGGCGCGCCATGGCATGAGCGGCGACGGCCTGCTCAGCGCCCTGCAGGTGGCCACCCTGATCCATGGCGCCGGCCTGAAGCTGGACGAATGGATGGACGGCAGCTTCCAGCCCTACCCCCAGCGGCTGGTGAACGTGACCGTGCCCGACCGGCAGCGGCGCCAGCAGTGGCAGCAGTGCGAACCCCTGCGGCGGTTGGTGGCCGAGGCGGAGGCGGCGATGGCGGGCCACGGCCGGGTGCTGGTGCGGGCCAGCGGCACCGAACCGCTGCTGCGGGTGATGGTGGAGGCGGCCGAGCAGAGCCAGGTCGACCACTGGACCGACCGCCTGGCGGCCGAGGCGGAGCGGCACCTCAACCGGGCCTGACGAACGCGCCCCCTGCTGACCGCAAGATCAAGGTCACACCACGCACTCAAGCTCCCCTGGGGAGAGCTCATCCGCAGGCGTGCGCCAGCCAGGACAACACGCGGCGGGGCCTGGGTGAACCACCGGCACCGTTGCTGATCTGTTGCAAACAAGATGCATTATGTATCGAGTAGTACATTCCGAACAGGCTTCACAAATTAAAATCTGATTAATCTTTGCGCTTCATTCATTGATGTGCGCTTAAGGTTGGCCTGAAAAGGTCTTTTTCCAGGGATTTTGCCCTCTATCTCATATGGCCAACGAGCCCTTCCTGGTCGCGGACCTCAACCAGACGAGCGCTGGGTCCAACCCCCAGAGCCTGGTGAGTTCCGGAGGCATCCTCTACTTCGTCGCTGAGAACGACGACACCGGCCGGGAGCTCTGGCGCATCGATCCGCTCGCCGGCACCACCACCGTCATCGATCTGAACCCCGGCAGCGGCACCTCGTCCCCGGCCAACCTCATCGACGTCAACGGGGTCCTCTACCTCTCGGCCACCAACGGCACCGACGGCAACGAGCTTTGGCGCATCGCCGCCGACGGCACGGCCACGCTCGTGAGCCTGAATCCGGGGGCTTCGTCGTCATCACCCCGCAATCTCACCGTGGTGAACGGGGTTCTGTACTTCACCGCCAGTGGCGATGTGGGCGCCACGGCGATCGGTACGGAGCTGTGGCGGATCGATCCGGCCACCGGTCTTCCCGAAGCCCTTGATCTGGTGACCGGCGCGGGCAGCTCCTCCCCCGGCAACCTGCTCAATGCCAATGGGGTGCTCTATTTCACGGCCACCAGCACCGGTCAGGGCGTGGAGCTGTGGTCGATCGATCCCTCAACGGGCGCCCCTGTTTTCCTGAAGGACATCTACAGCGGCCCGACCTCGTCCAACCCGAGCAATCTCACCTACAGCAACGGCAAGATCTACTTTTCGGCCACCACCCTGGAGCAGGGCACGGAGCTTTGGCAAACCGATGGAACAACCGGTGGCACCCAGCTGACGGCCGATCTGAATCTCACCTCCGCCGCCTCCAATCCCACCGACCTGACCCGTGTCGGTGGTGTCCTGTTCTTCCTGGCCAACGACGGCATTGCCGGAGTCAGGCTCTGGCGTGTCGATGCGACGACGGGGACGGCCGGGGTGGTCGCACTCGGCGCCGGTGATGCCGTGCCCAGCGGGGGCAGCCTCATCGAAGTGGGCGGGGTGCTCTATCTGCGGGCCCAGGACGGAACCTCGGGAGCGGAACTGTGGCGCGTCGCCTCCGATGGGACCGCCACCACCATCGACATCCGCACTGGAGCCACCGGTTCGAACCCGGCCAATCTCATCAATGTGGGCGGCCGCCTGTATTTCACCGCCAATGGCACCAGCGGGGCCAGCACCTCAGGCACGGAACTGTGGTGGATCGATGGCGCCGGCGTTCCCCAGCTGATCGACATCGTCAGCGGCACGGGAAGTTCCAGTCCCACCAACCTCACTGACGCTGGCGGCATCCTTTATTTCCGGGCCAGCACCACCGCGGGGGCGGAGCTCTGGAAGGTGGATCCCGCAGACAACCTGCCCGTGCTGGTGAGCGATCTCAACCCGGGTGCGGCGGGTTCCAACCCCACCGATTTCTACGCGGTTGGATCCACGCTCTATTTCACCGCCAACAACGGCTCCAACGGAAGCGAGCTTTACCAACTCACGGCCGGCAGCAGCAGCCCCACCCTGATCGAGCTCAATGCGGGCCCTGCCAGCTCCAATGCCCGCAACCTGATCGCGGTGGGCAATGCCCTGTATTTCGTGGCCACCGACGGCATCGTCGGCGATCGCCTCAGGCGGCTCGATCCTGCCTCCACCACCCCCGTTCTTCTGGAAGTTCCCGATCTGAGCGTCAGCAATGGGGGCGCGTTCCTCGACCAGTTCACGGCGGTGCAGGGCAGCCTGTTCTTCCGGGACCAGGCCAACAACCGTCTGATCACGATTGATGCCAGCACGGGGGATCCGGTGGT
>NZ_JAFKRH010000023.1 GCF_019038465.1 Synechococcus sp. CCY 0621
ATGACCAAGGGAGCCTGGTCGGAGGTGGTGTCCCAGGCCTCGGCGCCGTCAGCGGTGCTGACGGCCAGCACGCTGCAGGCCCTGCAGCCGCAGCTGGAAGCCTTCCCCATGGTGGCTGGATCGGTAGCGGTCCCTGGCAAGGAGTCGCTCAACATCTCATGGCTGCTCAGGGCGACAGGCGTTGAGGATTCGATGCGGACGCTTGTTTGGAACTCAAGACCCTGACCACCCGCAGCTAGCGCACGGCCGGCGTCTGCCCCTCTGATGGTTGCGGCACCAGGGGATGGGACCACGTTCCCCGCGGAAATCTCCTCCATGGCGGGGCGGTGCGGCCCGCCGGGTTTAGAAGCAGGTGCGTTGATCCGGCTTGGCTCAAACGCGTTGGCCGAGTGTCGTCCTTGACTGGACCATTCAGGAAAAAGAAGAGCGCCGAAGAGGGAGCTCGTCGGATTCGATGCGGCAGTCAAGGCCGTTTTGCGAAAGAACAATCAGCGATAGTCAACCATGCATGCGGTTGGCGCTCATGCCAGCTGAAGCATCCACATGGACAGTGAAGACACTGGTCCTGAACCGCTTAAAAATGACTCTCCTTCTGGTTAAATATTATTTTTAAGTGCTCAGTTCAGCCTAAAGTTCATTGGCGAATCTGATCGGGATCTCCTTTGATTGTGCCTCCATCTGCCGAGAGAAATTGTTCCTTTCCGGTGAGCATTGCTTCAGGCTTTTGCAGGATAAAATCGTCCTCAATGCCGGATTGGTCAAGGTCTGGCGCAGATGTGATCAGAAGCAAGCAACAGCCTGATTCCGTGGCCTTAAGGGACTCCGATGGATCAGGTGGAGGAGATTGAAAGCTGATCGAGCTTGATGGCCATGGGAGGTCCAGGTCTGTGGATCATCCGTCACGGCTCGACGTGGCAGCGTGGGGCCAGCTCAGATTGAGGCTTCCGGACTTGGCAGGGATTACTGGTGCGCTCCACCAGTGTCCAGAGGCTGCCTGCGCTTCAGCCACCGAAGGCAAAGGACACCGCTGAGGGGGCCCATCACCAAACCCACCCACGGCCGAACCGAGCAGCAGGCGGGATGTGAAGTCCCAGCCCAGCTGGCGGAGGGTTTCGTGCTGCAGGAGTGATCCGCCGGGCCAGCCCTTGCCAGGCCCAAGCAACAGGCTGCCCATCTGGTAGTTGAACCAGATCAGCGGCACGTCGGTGATTGGATTGCTGATCCAGGTCCCGGCGACCGCCAGCAGATGGTTGCCCCGCACCAGGCTGGCCAGGGCCACCCCCAGCAGGGTCTGGAAGCCGAAAATCGGGAAGCAGCCCATGAACACCCCCGCCGCCAGCCCCCGGGCCCGCTGGCCGTGGCTGCCCTCCTGACGCCAGACCCACTCGATGGCCTGCCGCAGCTTTCTTCTCGCCGCCTTCAGGGCCCGCGGCGGGGACAGAGACTGAAGGCGAAACGGTGCCATGGGACCAGTGACGCGGGGAGATGTCCCGATTGGCGCGAACCCTAATGGCGACACGATCGCCGCGATCGCCACCGCGGTGGCGGCCGGGGCCGGCAGCGTGGCGATCGTGCGCCTCTCCGGTCCAGCGGCCGAGGCGATCGGTCGGCGTCTGTTTCTGGCCCCCGGCGACCAGTGCTGGGAGAGCCACCGCGTTCTCTACGGCCATGTGGTGGATCCGGCCGATGGCCGGCGGCTGGATGAGGCCCTGCTGCTGTTGATGCGGGCCCCGCGCAGCTTCACCCGCGAGGACGTGGTGGAGCTTCACTGCCACGGCGGCCTGGTCGCCGTGCGGCGGGTGCTGGAGCTGGTGCTGGCCGCCGGTGCCCGCCTGGCCGGGCCCGGGGAGTTCAGCCAGCGGGCCTTCCTCAACGGCCGCCTCGACCTCACCCGCGCCGAGGCCATCGGCGAGATGATCGCGGCCCGCAGCCGTCGGGCGGCTGAGCTGGCCATGGCGGGGATCGATGGCGGCCTGCAGCGGCGCATCGCTGGCCTGCGGGAGCGCCTGCTCGACCAGCTGGCCGAACTGGAGGCCAGGGTCGACTTCGAGGAGGACCTGCCCCCCCTCGACGGCATGGCGGTGAGCGCCGAGCTGCTGGCGGTGCGGGGCGAGCTGGAACAGTTGGTGGCCGAGTCCCGCCAGGGGGAGCTGCTGCGCGAAGGCCTGCGCGTGGCCATCGTCGGCCGGCCCAACGTGGGCAAATCCAGCCTGCTCAACCTGCTCAGCCGCCGCGAGCGGGCCATCGTCACCGATCTGCCCGGCACCACCCGCGACCTGCTCGAGAGCGACCTGGTGCTCGATGGGGTGCCGCTCACCCTGCTCGACACCGCCGGCATCCGCCCCACGGACGACCGGGTGGAGCAGCTGGGCATCGAACGCAGCCGTCAGGCCCTGGCGGGAGCCGATGCAGTGCTGCTGCTCTTCGATCTGCTGGCCGGCTGGACAGCTGCCGACCAGGAGCTGCGGGCCCTGGTGCCAGAAGGGGTGCCCCTGCTGCTGGTGGGCAACAAGTGCGATGGCCTGCCGGAGGGTGGCGCCCCCGCCGTCGTCCCGTCGGCCCCGCCGGAGGCGCCCCCGGTGCGCATCAGCGCCCTCACCGGCGCGGGTCGCGATGAGCTGGTGGCAGCCCTGCTGGGCCGGTGTGGTGCCAGCGAGCTCCAGGGGCTGCAGGTGGCCCTCAACGGGCGTCAGCGGGAGCTGGCGGCGGCGGCCGCCGCCAGCCTCGAGCGCTCCCTGGAGGCGGCCGCCCAGGGCCTGCCGTGGGATTTCTGGACCATCGACCTGCGCGGCGCCATCGCCGGCCTGGGGGCCATCACCGGCGAGGAGGTGAGTGAGGCGGTGCTGGAGCGGATCTTTTCCCGCTTCTGCATCGGCAAGTAGGCAGCGGCGCCGTCATCACGAAACGCTCACCCCTGTTGACCGCTTAACCTCCGGCGTCAATGCTTTGACAAACCCACTCCAGCGGGCGAATGCAAACGGTCGACTGGCTCTGGATCCTGCACCCCGCCCTGGCCGTGGTGCTGATCTACCCCCTGATCGGCATGGTGGTGCGGATAGGCGTCCAGGCCAGGCAGCGCCGGGTCGAGAAGGCCAAGCTGCCCCCCACCACCGGCCGCGACCACGCCGACCTGGGCCAGTGGCTCTCGGCGGGCGTGGTGCTGCTGGTGCTCGTGGCCCTCACGGTGGTGATCGTCACCAAGCAGCCGCCGGAGGGCTTCACGGGCGGCCCCGGCCGTGCCCTGCAGCTGCTGCTGGTGCTGGTGGGCACGGTGGTGTCCCTGTTGGCCCTCTGGCAGGTGAAGGCCAAGGTCTACCGGCTCGTCTTCGCCCTGCTCACCTGGGCCGGCGTGCTTGGCCTGGGCGCCCAGCCGGAGGTGTGGCGCCTCAGCGACAATCCGCTCAGCCCCGAGTTCTGGCAGTCGCATTACTGGGCCGGAGTCGGCGTGGTGGGGCTGATGGTCTTCTCGCTGGCCGCCCGCCCGGAGATCCTCAAGGATCTGCGCTGGCGCCGGATCCACCTGAGCGCCTCCATCCTGGCGGCGGTGCTGTTCGTGGCGCAGGGGATCACCGGCAGCCGCGACCTGCTGGAGATCCCCCTGGCCTGGCAGAAGCCCACCATCTATGCCTGTGATCCGGTGAAGCGGGTCTGTCCGCCCTTCGCCCCGCCCCAGATGCCGACCCCCCCCGTCGGACCGGCGGGCAGCTGATGTCGCCTGGTGGGGCTGCGGCCCCGGTGCTGTCCTTCTCCCCGGCGCTGGAGGCCCAGCTGCGCCAGTGGCTGGATGAGGACATCGGCCGCGGCGATCTGACGGCTCCGGCCCTGGTGGGTCGCACTGGCCGGGCCCACTGGGCCACCCGCGCCGACGGTGTGTTCTGCGGCGGGGTGCTGGTGGGGCCGCTGCTGGCGTTGCTCGATCCCCGGGCGTCGGTGCGGCTGCTGGTGGGCGACGGCGAGTCGGTGGTGGCTGGCCAGCGGCTGTTGGAGCTGGAGGGGCCGGCGGCCGCCCTGGTGGCGGCGGAGCGCACCGCCCTCAACCTGGCCATGCGCCTCTCGGGCATCGCCAGCGCCACCGCCGCTCTGGTGCAGGTGCTGGCGGGCACCGGTGTGCGCCTGGCCGACACCCGCAAGACCACCCCGGGGCTGCGGGTGCTGGAGAAGTACGCCGTGCGTTGTGGCGGCGGCTGCAACCACCGCCTCGGCCTCGACGATGCCGCCATGCTCAAGGAGAACCACCTGGCCTGGTCGGGGGGGGTGGGGCCGGCCATCGCGGCGGTGCGCGCCTCGGCCCCCTGGCCGGCGCGGGTGATAGTGGAGGCGGAAACCGCCGCCGAAGCCGAAGCGGCGGTGCGGGCAGGCGCCGATGCGGTGCTGCTCGACGACTTCAGCCCCGCGGCGCTGGCGGCCCTGGTGCCCCAGCTGCGGGCCCTGGCGCCGGCGGTGCTGCTGGAGGCTTCGGGGGTGCGGCCTGAGCAGCTGGCCGCCTATGCGGCCACCGGCATCGATCTGATCTCCACCAGCGCCCCGGTCACCCGCAGCCCCTGGCTGGATCTGAGCATGCGCTTCGACCCCCTGCTGGCCTGAGCCGGGGCCAGGGTGAAGAATCGCCGCACTCCCCCGGCACCGATGGCTGCGCCACCAATTGGTTGCCAGAGTGGGCGGCGATGACCCCCGAGCCGACCCCGGAGCCGACCCGCGTGCCGCAGCGACCCGTGACGCAGCCAATGCCCCCACAACAGACCGTCCCGAGCGGTATCGTCGCCCAGCTCCGGCGCTGCGCCGTGGTGGGACCCTCCCTGCTGCTGGCGCTGGTGGCGGCGCTGGGCAGCCCCACGGCAGCCAGGGCCGAATCGGTGCTCGAGCAGGCGGCACGCACCGGCGAGATCACCATGGCGGGCCCCACCGACGTGGTGCCCATGGCCTACCTCGATGCCGGCAAGGCGCTGGTGGGTTACAGCCTGGATGTGGCCCGGTTGATCGAGGCGGAGGTCTCCACCTATCTCAACCGGCCGGTGAAGATCGTCTACACCGCCAACGCGGATCCGCTGGCGGTGTTCCGTGACGTGAGCCGCGGTGATGTGGACCTGGCCTGTGGGGTTCAGTTCACCTGGGAGCGGGAGATGTACGTCGACTTCTCCATGCCCTTCGCCCTCTCCGGGATCCGCGTGCTCACCCGGCAGGGGGGCCTCGATGGCTCAGCGGCCTCGATGGCGGGCAAGCGGATCGGCGTGGTGAAGGACTCCCTGGGCAGCGCCACGATCGCGGCCGTGCAGCCGACGGCGGTGCGGGTCCCCTTCGCCGGAATCGAGCCGGCGGTGCGGGCGCTGCTGGCCGGCCAGGTGGATGGCGTGGGGGGTGATTCCCTCTTGCTCGCCGGTGCCATCCAGAGCCTCGGCGGCAAGGGTTACGGCCTGGTGCCCGCGGAGCCCTTCTCCCGCTTTGCGGTGGGCTGCATCCTCCCGGAAGACAATTCCACCTTCCGCAACCTGGTCAATCTGGCCATCGCCCGGCTGGTGCAGGGTTACCTCGACGATGAGCCGGCTGCCGTGGCCAGCGTCAACCGCTGGCTGGGTCCCAAGGGAGTCCTGGAGCTGCCCCCCGAGGTGATCAAGGCCTATTTCCAGTCCGTTCTGCTCAACTACGAACGGGTCCGGCCCCTGCCGGCAACGACCCCATCATCTGTCGCCCCCACCCCATCTGCCCGTTAAGGAGATCCGTCCCATGTCCATCACCTCCCGCACGGCCCTGCTCGGTTTCTCCCTGGCCCTGGCGGCCCTGACCGCACCCGGCGCCGCTCAGGCGGCCCTGCTGCCCTCGTCGGCCACCGGAGCCTCGATTGAGCAACGGTTGCAGCGCATCAGCGCGGCGTTCCGCGCCCAGGATGAAGAGAGCGGTGCGGACGGCGCCTCAACCGGCGATCAGCGGCTGGCCTATGGCTTCGCCAACGCTGGCCGGGGCGGCTTCGCCAACGCGGCCCGGGGCGGCTTCGTCAATGGCCACCCCTATTACGGCGGCGGCGGTGGCTTTCGCAATGGCGGTGGCGGCTTCGTCAATGCCAGGGGCGGGGGCGGCTTCGTGAATGGGGGGGGCATGCGCGGTGGGGCGTTCCGGAACTGGTAGGTCCGACCAGGCCGGGGTGTTTCAAGCCCGAACGGGGCTGTGGGCAAGCCCAGAAACCGCCCTTAAGGTGCAGCACGTGCACGGCTCTGCCCATGGATTCTCCTGCTGCACTGGTTCCCGCCGGTTCCGTCCGATCCCGCCGCAGCAGGGTCCTGGCCCTGGGAGCCCTGGCCTGCCTCTGGTCCCTGGGGGCCATGGCGCCAGCCAGCGCCGCCGACGCCGTGCTGGAGCAGGCGGCCAAGTCGGGCGAGGTGCTGATGGTGGGTCCCGCCGACAGCCCGCCGATGGTCAAGATCGGGCCGAAGGGAGAACCGGACGGGTACGCCATTGATCTGGCTCGCCGCATCGACCGCCAGCTCAAGGCGGAACTGGGCAACACGGTGCGGATCCGCTTCGTCCCCGTCGACAACACCGCCGTCACCGTGGAGGCCGTGGCCAGCGGCAACGCCGGCCTGGCCTGCGGCGTGCCGTTCAGCTGGGAGCGGGAAAAGCTGGTCGATTTCTCCCTGCCGATCGGCCTCTCCGGCCTGAGGCTGCTCACCCGCAGCGGCACGCTGGACGGCTCGCCGGCCTCCCTCGCCGCCCAGCCGATCGCGGTGGTGGAGGGCTCCCTCGGGGCCGGTCTGCTGGGTTCGCTCCAGCCCAACGCCAAGGCGGTCAGCTTCCCCACCCTGGCCCTGGCGGTGACGGCCCTGGAGCAGAAACAGGTGACGGGGGTGCTGGGCGATGCCAATGTGCTCGCCGGTCTGCGGCATCAACGCCAGCTCTCCGGCGTGGCCCTGGTGCCTGAACAGCCCTATGTGAGCTACGGCGTCGGCTGCATCGTGCCGGAGAACAATTCCAGGCTGCTGAACGTGGTCAACCTGGCCATCGCGGGCTTGCTCCAGGGCTACCTGGAGGGCCGCCCCGAGGCCGTGGCCAGCGTCGCCCCCTGGGTCGGCCCCACCGGTGTGCTGGTGGTGCCCGCCGAGCGGGTCCGCGCCTTCTTTGAATCCGTGCTCCTGAGCCGGGAAGGTTTCCAGCTGGCAGCCCCTTCGCCGGCGGCTCCCCGATGACGTCCTGCCTCTACGCCCTGCGGCGCCCTGATCGCTCCGTCCCGCTCCTCCCTCCATTCCTGGCAGCCCTCCGATGACGCACCACCCCCGTTCCGGTCTGTTCGGTTTTCTGGTCCTGCTGGCGGCCCTGGCCCCCGCCGGCGCCTTGGCGTCATCCCCCCTGGAGGCCTCGCCTGGAACGATCGACGCCCGTCTGCGGCGGATCTCCCAGGCCATGGGGCAGGAGTCCCCCGGGCCGGAGACAGCGGAAGGCCGGGCCCAAGCTGCTGATGGCCGCCTCGCCTACATCTTCGTGAATGGGGGCGGGCCCCGCTTTGGCTGGGGGAATGGAGGCTTCCGCAATGGGGGCTGGGGCAACGGTGGCTTCCGCAATGGGGGCTGGGGCAACGGCGGCTTCCGCAACGGCGGCTGGGGCAACGGTGGCTTCCGTAACGGCGGCTTCCGCAACTTCTGGTGATCGCCACCGGTACCCCGCCACCGGGCAACCCGGAAGGCTTCGGGCCGTTGCAGCTGCTGGTGATCCAGCCCACCCCCTACTGCAACCTCGACTGCGACTACTGCTACCTGCCCAACCGGGACGACCGGCAGCGGTTATCGCTGGAGCTGCTGGAGGCGGCCCTGGAGCGGGTGCTGGAGAGCCCTTATGTGGGCGGCGATTTCACCCTGCTCTGGCACGCCGGTGAACCGCTCACTGTGCCGATCGCCTTCTACGACGCGGCCAGCGCCAGCGTGCGTCGGGCGTTGGAGCGCTGGCAGGGGGAGCCCCTGACCATCCACCAGTCGGTGCAGACCAACGCCACGCTGATCAACGAAGCCTGGTGCGACTGCTTCGAGCGCAACGGCATCGCCGTGGGCGTGAGCATGGATGGGCCGGCCTTTCTCCACGACGTCCACCGCCGCACCCGCACCGGCCTCGGGACCCACGCCGCCACGATGCGGGGCATCGCGCATCTGCGCCGCCGCGGCATCCCCTTTCAGGTGATCGCCGTGATCACCGAGGAATCCCTCGGCCACGCCGACGACCTCTACGCCTTCTTCGTGGAGAACGGCATCACTGACGTGGCCTTCAACATGGAGGAGACGGAGGGGGAGAATCGGGTGTCCACCCTCAGCCGTCCCCATGCTGAGGCGGCCTATCGCCAGTTCCTGCAGCGGTTCTGGGAGCTGTGGCAGGAGCACCCCGAGCGCATGCGGGTGCGGGAGTTCGAGGGCATCTGCAGCCTGGCCCAGGCCGATGCCCGCCTCGACTGCACCGACATGAACAACCCGTTCGCGATCGTCAACGTGGATGCCCGCGGGGCGATTTCCACCTTCGATCCTGAGTTGCTATCCGTTCAGACCGACACCTACGGCGACTTCGTGCTGGGTCATGTTCAGAGCGACAGCCTCGTTTCGATCGCCGCCAGCCCCAAGTTCCAACACATCCTGGCGGACATGCGTGCCGGCACCGACCGCTGCCGCGCGGAGTGCGCCTACTTCGGCCTCTGTGGGGGAGGCGCTGGCAGCAACAAGTACTGGGAGCACGGCACCTTCGCCTGCAGCGAAACCCAGGCCTGCCGCTACAGGATCAAGATCACGGCCGATGTGGTGCTCGCTGGCCTGGAGCAGGCGCTG
>NZ_JAFKRH010000024.1 GCF_019038465.1 Synechococcus sp. CCY 0621
AACTGCACGGCGCCGTTGGGATCAAGCACCTGCAGGGTGGTGTTTGTGGTCGGGGGTGGCGTCGTGGTGGTGGTTGGAGGTGGGGTGCTGGTGGCGGATTGAACGGTGCCGCTCACCATGTATTGGCCGAGGCTGCCGTAGTCGGTGTACCCGGTGGGGGTGGTGGCCAGGGGAGTGCCGAATCCCACGCCGTCGATGCCGAGGTAGTAGGTGCCGGCGGTGAGGTTGATGGAGAAGCTGGCCGTGGTGAGATCGGCCGGGTTGAAGGTCTGGACGATGCTCTGGTCGGCCCGGTAGAGGGTCGCGGCGATGTCCAGGTTGGCGCCGCGGGCGGCGAGGTATTCGGTGACGTAGTTGCCAGCGCTGCCGGTGAACGCCCTGGAGGCATTGACGATGTTGAAGGAGACCAGGCCGGAACTGGTCTCGAAGCGGAACATGTCCACATCCGTGTTGCGCTCAACGATGCCGAAGCTGCTGAAGCTCAGACCGGTCAGCGCTGTTGCGGTGGCGAAGCTGTTGCCGTGGTCATCGGCGGCATAGGAGAAGCCGTTGCCGTTGGTGATCGTGGCGAGGTCGTCCTGGGTGTTGTTGGCACCGGTGTACTGCCCCTTGGTCCACTGGGTCAGATTCTCGTCGTTGCCCAGCCAGGCGGCGCCCATGATGGTGCCCCAGCTGGTGGGACCGGTGCCGCCATGGCCGCCGTAGTACTCGCTGGTGCCGGCGCCGTCATGGGTGAGGCCAAGGGTGTGGCCCACTTCGTGACTGGCCGTTTCGGCCGCGGTGTATTCACCCCTGTTGAAAACGAGTGCTACATCATCGGTACTCCAGTTGAAGCTGTTGTAGTACGCGGTACCGCCGCCACCGGCGTTGATGATGGCGTTGCCGGTCAGCAGGTTGAGGTTGCTGGTGAAGGCCACGCGAATGCCCCAGCGGTCATCTCCTGTGCCGACTTTGCGCAGGTTTTCGGTGCCAGGGTCCTGGGTGGTGACGTTGACATTGAAGGGTGAGAAGTCCTCGGCGACCCGTTGCCAGATGCGCTGAATTTCCGTCAGTGCGGTGGCATCAAGGGTGTTGTAGAAACCCTTCAGGCTCAGGTTGCCGCCGTTCTCCCAGGGGGTGTTGTTGATGGCATAGCCATCGAAGTCAAGGAAGATCGTTTTCGTGGCGGTTGGGTTGCTGTGCAGTTGGAACACCTTGCTCAGATCCACACCCGTGCCGAGGGTGACCACGCCGTCCATGACCAAGGGAGCCTGGTCGGAGGTGGTGTCCCAGGCCTCGGCGCCGTCAGCGGTGCTGACGGCCAGCACGCTGCAGGCCCTGCAGCCGCAGCTGG
>NZ_JAFKRH010000025.1 GCF_019038465.1 Synechococcus sp. CCY 0621
ATGACCAAGGGAGCCTGGTCGGAGGTGGTGTCCCAGGCCTCGGCGCCGTCAGCGGTGCTGACGGCCAGCACGCTGCAGGCCCTGCAGCCGCAGCTGGGGCCCATGGCAGCGGTGGTGGGTTTCGCCCCGGGCAGGGAATCGCTCAGAGCCTGATGGCTGTTCATCGCCAGATCTGGTATCGAGATGATGGCGACACCCTTCTGGAAAACGGCCCCATCGCTGCTGGGCGCCAGATGGCTGGATTCCAGTGAGTCCCGAGTGGCTTCAGCGGGGGGAGGTTGTGAGGCCTTGGTGGTGGCCAGAACAGCTGTGATCAGCGGGCTCGATGCCTCCGCTGCCGCTGCAGGGGCGTCGGTAAGAAGGGACAGGGTTGTATCGATGGAACGCTTCGCTGGGCTGGAGAGCTCTGGGAAGAGGAAGGAAGGCGATTGTTGGCCCCCTGCCTGATTGGTGTAAGTCATGGCGAATCGAGGGAGAACAGAAGACGACATCCATCCGCGCCGAGATCACCCAACTGTTGCCAGATGGAGATTCCAAGACGAGTTCAAAGTCATCGCGCCCAGAGCACTGGGGGGATTGACTTTGTTGCTGGGGGGGTGGCGATGGAAGGGAACCTTTGCCACCGGAACGCATCATGGTTCTGCAGCAACCGTGCCGTCTTTGTGCTCAGGCCAATTCAGAAGGAGAGTTCTATGGCCGTGGCTGAGCAAAGCCTTAGGTTTTCACCGGCAGTCCTGTGCGTTCGGGCTCAAGAATCTTTGTAATGGCGGCCAGACGGCCTGTCCCGGGCGATCCTGCGAGGGCTGCTGCTGAGCAGTTTCAGACCCAGGAAAGGAACATCACAAGGGGGAGGTGGAGGGGCAAACCCAAGCTGTACCAAGGCTTCTCGCAAGATCTGGCCGTGAAATTGTAACCCTTTGCAAAGCCTGTCCACGGGCTGAGGGTCAGCGCATCAACGGCCTAAGTGTCGTTAAGCATTTCAGTCGATCTGTGCCGCATCTGCAGCCGCAGTGTTTTGTGCATCTGACCGATGTCTTAGGGGGATGGTGCCATCCAGGACGCCGCCAGGCAAGGCCTCTTCAGGGGGGAGGCGGAACGCCTGTTTCCGAGGTGTCGTCCTCTTCGGGCAGCAGCTGGGAGAGGTAGGCATCTTGCCTTGAGGACCCGGTCCGCCCGGGAAGGGACAGACCACTCAGGACCCCAGCCGCGGGGGGCGCCCCCCGTGGGCTTTGCAGACTGAGCCTGGTGTGCCACTCCACCAGCAAAGGGACGTCACTGCCTTTGCGTTGGGCACCCATGGCGAAGCCGATGGCCAGGGCGAGTGCGGACAACATCACCCGCAGGCTGTCCTTGAAGGCGGCCTCGATGGCCTGGGGGGCAGGGGCCTGAATCCTGGCCTCCACTTGCTCTCGCACCACTTTGAGCCGAGCCAGCATCGTGCGCTTGGTTTCCGGCAAGGTGTCCCCAAGGGTTTCGAACCGGATTCCCAGGCTGGGGGTCTGGATTGCCTGGAGGCGAGCCTGAAGGTTGTCGAGGCTGCTGGCCGAGGTGATGGTGTCCTGCAGCAGATCGAAGGTGCTGGTGGCGGCAGAAAGCTGGCGGGCGACATTGGCCCTGGCTGTCGCCACGCGCTGCCAGCCGGCATAGGCCTGCAGGGGAACGATGAGCAGGAAGCCGATGACGGCCACGATCGCCAGGCGGGCCACACCGTCGCGCCGCTTCTGCAGCGTTGGGTTCTCTGGGTCGAGATAGGCCGCCAGATGGAGCAGCCCGAGGGCGACCAGGGGGATGGTGGCCGAATCCAGGCAGCTCGAGATGAAGCGCAGCTGCCAGGCGGTGTCCAGCAGGCGAATCGGAAGGACGCTGGCCAGCAGAGTGATGAGGTAGATCACGAACAACGCGATCGCCATGAAGGCCAGCCGATCGGCCAGGATGGCCGAATCAAACTCTCTGAATTCCTTGGTGCTGGCCATCAGGAATGCCCGGCTTGAACCCGGCCCATTGGCTGGCCAGCGTGACTTTCAGCGTCGATGTCGATGGGATGGTTAGCGAGCGCCACGGAATCGTACGCATTCAGATCGCTGAACTTTCCCGCAGCAGCTTCATTTCCTGACAATGGATGTTGCCAGTCTTCCAACCGACCGGCCCTTCAATGTGTGACTGCTTATGACCAGGCACGGAGATGCGTCCGTGGTTGGTCACCAACCAATAACTCAGGAGTGGCAGGCACTGCTATTGCAGAGGAAACAGGAAAGGAGTATTGATGTAAGCCAGATCACGCCGCTGAGGCGCGTTGCGGGGCTCCCTCGCTGAAGCAGGCCTGCGCAGGTCTTCATGTACCGATATTGGACTGGGAGTGAGGAGCACTGGATCCGCCGCCTTACCCTGTGGCTCCATACGAAGGCTGCCGCCCCCCACAGGACGGGCAGATGACTAGGAACTTCGTTTGTGTCACGTTCATCAGGAATCCGCCAGAAGGCTTCCCCGGTCTAGCTCTTCTCCACCACGTTCTGTTCTTTCATTGGCTTTCCTGACGTTCTGGAAGAGAAAGGCCATCTGGCCTTGCTCCAACGGTCGCCAGATTCGAACGAATGGAACAGGCTATAGAGATGCTCGACAATCTGGTCGGCTTTGGAGATATTGGTGTCGTTGGATTTCAGCGAAAACTGAACCTTCACGTTGGTCCCGCCAGCGATCCCTGTGCTGCCCAAGCCACTATGGCAACCACTGCGGTTGCACATGCGCGCGCAGAAATCAAAGTTGGCAAAGGGGGCGTAAGGGGCGGTGCGCAGATTGGAGATATCCAGTGGCTCATTTGGATTGTCGCGAATACCATTGTTTGAGTTCCCGAATTCTCGCCCGTACCCAGAGGCAGGGGGCTGTCGTTCAGCAGGGAAATCGCTTCACTTCCATTGCCGCGCAAGGGCTCGTTGAAGGCGAATTCCACCAGGGTGCCGGAGGGGGCCCCAGAAGTCGAAGCCCATCTTGCCCTTGACGCCGGTGGTGTAGTCGCTCGTACCGGCGATGCCGCCAAGCACCAGGGGGTGTTCCTGACTGTGGCTCGTAGGAATGCTTGCTTCCGTCACTCTGCTGGAAGGTCTTTCACCCTGCTCAAGGTTTCTGCGCTGCAGTTCTGCTCCTGCCTCGGTGCCCCCCGGTGCTGTCCTCAGCGGGGCAGGCAGGCGCTCAGGGTGTGCGGGTGGGATCGTGCTCCGGCGAAGTGAGCTGGTCGTAATAGTCAACTTCAGCGACGCTGGGAACTCCACGCGGTGGGCGGCCTCTCGGGTTTTTCATGCTCCAGAGCGTGAGCAATTCCACGAGCAGCGGCACCTCCTGGTCGCGGCGCTGGGCGGCCATCGCGAAGGCAAGGGCATAAACCATGCTGGTACCCATTAGCCGCAGGGAGTTTCTGGCCAAGTCCTCGATGGCCTCGGGGGGCGGGGCATTGATTCTCGTCTTCACCTGCTCCTCGACTTCGTTGAGGCGGAGGTGCATTTGGCGCTTGGTTTCGGGCAATGGCAGGCCCAGGTCCTCAAAGCGGATACCCAGTTCCGGTGACTGAAGGGATCGCAGGCGCGCCTCGAGGTCATCGACGCTGGAGGCGGAGCTGATCGCTTCGCGGACCAGGGCAAAGTTCCTGTTGGCGCTCGTCAGCTGCGTCGTCACCCGGGCCTTGGCAGTGGCCACGGTGCTCCAGGAGGCCAAGACTTGTCCTGGGATCAGCAGCAGGAAGCCGATCACGGCCAGGATCGCCAAGCGGGCTAAGCGATCTCTGCGATCTGCCAGAGCGGAGTTGGCAGGATCCAGGTAAGCCGCCAGATGCAGCAACCCGAGGCCCACCAGGGGGATAGCGGCGGTATCGATCAGGGTCGAGATGGCCTTTCGTTGCCAGAGCGTGTCAAGTGTCTGGATCGGCAGCATGACTGCCAAGGCCGAGACGACGTACAGAACGAACAGAACGATCGCGATGATTCCAAGTCGATCTGCAAGGACTGAAGATTGGAAATCTCTTAATTCTGTCTCGGGAGGCATGAACGAAATCTGGAAAATTCAATTAGACCACTGCAGCTGCGCAAGGCACCTGCATGGAAGTTGAACCTATCAAGACCCTATCGGCATCCCTTGTCAATCCGAAAGTGCTGGATTGCGGCAAAGTGAAGCTGGGTGGCTCAGGACTCCAGGGAAGGCTGAGCGCGTGTGGCAGAGATGCGGTGGCGCAGCTTGCGGCTGTAGCCGAAAGCTGCGGCGGCACCGAAGAGAGGAAGCGGACCAGGAACGGCATCCCCGGGGGCAGGGCCAGGGCCGGTACAAATGCCGTTCTTACAGACAGTTTGTCCAACGACTTTATCACTGGTACTTCCGTTGAGGCTCCCCGTTATGGACTGCCAACGAGTGGCAATTGGACATGGTTGGTTGTTTGAGCAGGAGTTCTGGGTGTTATATATATACTGCTGGAAATACTGAGATACGAGATTTGCGCTGGCGAGAGACGATTGAATCTTGAAGCTAACAGCGGTTTGGCCATTGGGAGGCTTCACGCCGACGTTCCCACTGCCGGCACCGTTGCAATTTTGAGAGCCAACGAAGCAGAAGTCAAAAGTTCCAACTCCGCCTAGATTTGCGTTCGAAGTGTAGGGAGTCAAGTCGAAGTATTGATCGGCAGTGGCAGTCCCGCCTGGTTCAACCTCAACGAAGGGAGATTTCTTGGGATTATATGCTAAAAACTGGAATCCTCCGTCTGTGGTTGTGTCATCTGCTGTTGTTTGGGTTTGGGGTGGGAGGGAGATGGCGAATCCTGTGATTACTCCGGTGGTACCACCCAAGGTAGGAGTGTTATTGAATATGCCGACTGCCATCTCATATTCGCCTGGCACGCTTTGCGACTTGGTAAAGTCAAAGGTCATTTTCCCGGCGACCCCAGTAGCGCCTAAGAAGTTCACATCAAATGCCAAGGCGGGCGCGCTACTTCCTAGGAGCCCTGCGAGGCACCCCGCGGCTAGGAACAGGTTGCGCTTGGCCAAGGCCGGCATGACAAAGGGATGAATTTCCCTTCACCCTAGCACAGGATTTCCAGAAAGGCTCAAGCCCCCCTTAGCCCGTCCTTAAGTTTCAGGGCTTCCGGGTTCCCTTGCCGTGGAGGCGTGGATTCCCATGAACTGATCTCTAGCTGTCGCTGGGATCAACCGTCCCGTCCCGGTTCTGGGCCCACGGCTCAGGGCTGTGCGCCCATAGAGCCTCCACCCCGGCTTCGCGTCGCTCGCAGCAAATCCGCTGCAGGAATGAATTCCGTTGGTTCGGGCGCCCTGACACGCCGGCTTGCCATGGCCGACCCATTCCCCACGATGGGAATGGACCCGAACCTGTGCCTGTTTCAAACGGCCTGTGGGCCTGTTGGCCTGCCGCTTGTGATTGCAGGGGCCTTTCCCTGCGCGGTGATCTGCGGGACAACGCTGACTGGCCAGGTGGAACTGGGCGATCCGGCGGCTTTCGACCGTCGGGCCAAGCTGGGACTTCCCAGCGGACCTGACCACCAGCGGATGAGCCCCCACTCGTTCAGCCGGGAGCCGTTGCTGGGGATCCTTAGGGGTTGGGCCGGCTTAGCGAGGTCCATGACGTTGGGCCAGGGGAAAGCTCTAGGTGCTGAGCCTGCCGGCGCGGGGCAGAATCACCAGGAAGCCCCGGCGTCACTCCCGTTCAAGGCGCGGGATGTGGGCCTTCGTCATCCTGATGGGCCAGGGCTTCGAAGTAGTCCTCTTCGCGCTGGTTGGGGGATTTGAGGAACGTCCTCCCAGCGCTGCCCTGACCCGACCGGGCAGGCCGGCGTAGGAGCGAACCGAGCAAGCGGCCTGGCAGGGAAGGCCATTCCACCAGGAACGGCACAGGGCTGTTCTTTCGCTGGGCAAGGGCGGCGAAGGCGATGGCGAAGGCGATGGAAGAGACCATGACGCGGAAGGTCTCCCGCGTGATGCTTTCAGTGGTGGCGGGGTCAACGGGTGCGAACCTCACCTTGAACTCACCTTCCGTTCTGTTCACCTGGGCCAGGAGCTGCTGTTTCAGTTGCGGAAGTGGGATGGCTGGAAATGGAGTGTCCCCCAACCGGATCTGCAGATCAGGACGTTGGAGTGCCAGTAGACGTTTCTGAAGGTCTTCGGGACTGGTGGCCTTCTCGATGGCCTGACGAACCGCATCGGCCCGTTGGCTGGCGCTCTCTTGCTGTTGGTTGGAGACCGCGTTGGAGAGGCGATAGGTCTTCCAGACGGCATGGCCCTGGAGGGGAATGAGCAGCAGAAAGCCAAGGGCGGGCAGGATGGCCAACCGAGTCAGGGCCTGCCGCCGCCTCTGAAGTCGGAAGTCGCCAGGGCACAGGAAAGCGGCCAAATGAAGCAGAGCCAGGCCCAGCAGGGGAATGGGGGCTCCCTCCACGGCTAGCTTGATGCTGCTGAGTTGCCAGAGGGGATCGAGCAACCTGGGCGGCAGGATGAATGCCAGAACCGAGATCAGATAGACCGCAAACAGAGCCATGGCGACCAACGCCAGACGATCGGCGAAGATCGCCGCCTCAACATTTCTGCTTTGTGGGCTTTCAATCATGGAGGCGACGTTGAGAGGTCAGGTGATGAGCATTCGGCAGGTGTGAGTGAGAAGTCCAACCCCGTCGCCCAGTTGATAAGGTACGCCTTGGTACTACCTACTCTCGCCCTCTGATCCTGCCACGCGCTTGGCCTACTGACGAGCCATGATGCTCCGCAAGGGGATTTCTCCATCAAGCGATCAAGAACAACTGTGAGGTGATCCTCTGAGATGGTGACCTGCTTCCTTTCTCTCTGGAAGGGAAGCAAGAAACAAGCAAATGAAAAAGCCTGCTCAAATTGAGCAGGCCAAAAAATTAGAAATTGTTAGTGCGGAGTAAGTAGGATTTCAATGAGTTGGCTCAGGAGATCAGGCTACTGGCTTGTAGGCGGCGACGAATTTTGCGGCTGTAGCCGAATGCAGCTGCGGCACCGAAGAGGGGCAGAGGCCCTGGCACCTCATCCCCTGGTGCCGGCGGGGGGGGAGTGCAGTTGGGATCTGTGGGTGGGCAGACGTAACCAGGCACCTTATCGCTGCCGCCATTGGGCCCAATGCCTTGCCAGCGAGTGGCCACTGCATAAGGCTGGGCACTCTGATTGTCAAGAATGAATTGCTTGATCAAGCCAGAAACCGCCGTTGTGCTTCCGGCAGTTGAGGCAATCTTAAACTGCACTTTGCCAACGTCGGTCGGCTGCAATCCCGTCGTGCCGTTGCCTGCGCCGGCGCAATTAGCGCCAGAATCAATGAAGCAGAAATCGAATGTTCCCAGTGGAGGTAGATTGGTGCCTTCGCTAAGCGAAGCCATGTTATATGGAATATTTGGAGCCAGTGTTACATTACCGCCCGGGTTAGGTTGGACAATCTGAAGGAAGGGAGAAGCCAACGGATTGTAGGTTAAAAATCCGAAGCCATTACTGCTGGGCAGTGATAGTGCAAACCCGGTCAGTGCTGCTGAGCCCGGAGGGTCGGGGGTGGTATTGGTAACTTCCAAATCCATGTAATAGTCCGAGCCAGTGGCGGTGAAGTCGAACTTCATGGTTGCAGTGACGCCAGTGGCTCCTGCAAAGTTCACTAGGAAGTCATCGGCTGCCAAGGCCGGGGCTGCCGCCAAGAGCGTGGTGACGGACCCTATGGCTAAGAAGCGGTGAGAGACCTTCACGGGTAAAAATCGCCAGAACGTTAGATTTTTAGCATGCTGCCCTCACCAATTCCGGACATGGCGTCAAGAAATTTAAGGAAAAAAGCAGCAGATCTGCATCCTTGCTTCATGCCCTTGCGTGCCGGTCGCTGGAAGGGTTCCTCAAGGCTGAAGCCATTCCGGGGTTCTGGCCCTGCAGGAGTCGGCAGGGCTTAACGATCCTGCCGACCCGTCCCCGAGGCTTAGCGGCTGCCAGGGATGTAGGCCATCCCCTGGATCTTCAGCTCTTGGGCGCCTTACGTTCTTACGGTCCGAAGTTCTGCGGGCCAGCGGCGTTCTGGTCCTGGCTTCGTCAACCACGCAGTGGGGCCCGAGGTTCTGGCAACTGATGGCTGCTTCGGGCGGCTGGTTGGCCTCCGGCTTGGGGGTGCCGAGAGTGGCCGCTAGCACCGTCTCTGTGGTGGTGGATGTCTCCAGTCGGACGCTCGCCGAGGAGATCCATCTGCGCCCCAAGCGCATTGGCGACCTTACCCCGCAGGGCGATGGGACACCGGCCGCCATCCGCCTCTGTTCACCTCCTGAGGGTCTCCATCGCCCACCGTCCCTGCTGGCAGGAGCGGCAGGCCCGCGTTTGTCGTCTGTTGAGTCCTTTGCCGGCAGCCAGCCAGTGCGCCCTGGCCCAGCAACGGAGTTGGCCGGCGATCGATGGCGTGCGGCTGTTCGGATCGACCCTCGACGGGATGTTCGGCCTTGCTGCCGATAGGGACCTTGCCATGGAAGGCTTGCGGAAGTTGGATCTGCTCCAGGCCATGGCGGAAACGGAATCCACGGCTGGCTAAATCCCCGTGGACCTGGCACGTCTGGAAAGCCTGCTGCCGCCCCAATGGCAGCAGTGGATCCAGGAACGGGGCAAGTGCCTGCTGCGACATCCGACGATCCTGGCAGGCTGCAACCGGATGATCCTCTGAGCCCCCTCCCCGCGGAGCGCTCGAAGCTGGACCGGCTGGCGGAGTGCTTGCGGGTCATCGAACGGCCCATGGATGCGTCTCCCCCCTCCCCGCTCCGCCGGGGAGGATGATCGACACCACGCCTGCCGTTTCAGCGGCTTCGCTCCATGCTGCGCATCGCCCACGCCCTGAACAGCCAGCTGCTGGGGGCCCTGGAGAGCGCGTTCCCCGAGGCGTCTGCCTCCGCCCGTGTCGCTGGCGCGCCGCTGGATCCCCAGCTGGGGCCCGCCTCAAAGCCGGAGTTTGGTGATTTTCAGGCCAATGGCGCCCTGGCCCTGGCCCGGCCCCTGCGCCTGGCCCCCCGTGCGATTGCCTCAGCGATCGTCGCGCAGCTGGAGGCCGACCCCGCCGTCGCGGCTCTGTGCCTGCAGCCGCAGATCGCCGGCCCGGGCTTCATCAACCTCACCCTCCGGCCCGAGGTGCTGGCCGCCGAGGTGGCTCGCTGCCTGGCCGATCCCCGGCTGGGGGTGGAGGCCGTGGCCGGCGGCGGTGCCCCGGTGGTGGTGGATTTCTCCAGCCCCAACATCGCCAAGGAGATGCACGTGGGCCACCTGCGCTCCACGATCATCGGCGACGCCCTGGCCCGGGTGCTGGAGTTCCGCGGCCATGCGGTGCTGCGGCTCAACCACGTCGGCGACTGGGGCACCCAGTTCGGCATGCTCATCACCCACCTCAAGCAGGTGGCTCCCGAGGCCCTCGACACCGCCGACGCCGTCGACCTGGGCGACCTGGTGGCCTTCTACCGCCAGGCCAAGGCCCGCTTCGACAGCGACGAAACCTTCCAGGCCACCGCGCGCGAAGAAGTGGTGAAGCTGCAGAGCGGCGATCCGACCAGCCGCCGCGCCTGGCAACTGCTGTGCGACCAGTCGCGCCGCGAGTTTCAGCTCCTCTACGACCGCCTCGACATCCGCCTCGACGAGCGCGGTGAATCCTTCTACAACCCCTATCTGGAGGCGGTGGTGGCCGACCTGGACGCCGCAGGCCTGCTGGTGAGCGATGGCGGCGCCCAGTGTGTGTTTCTTGAGGCAGACGACGGCACGGCGAGCCAGGCGCCGCCGGTGATCGTGCGCAAGAGCGACGGCGGCTTCAACTACGCCACCACCGATCTGGCCGCCATCCGCTACCGCTTTGCCGCACCCCCCGCAGGCGATGGGGCCCGGCGCGTGATCTACGTCACCGACGCCGGCCAGGCCAGCCATTTCGCCGGGGTGTTCCAGGTGGCCCGCCGAGCCGATTGGATTCCTGAGGGCGGGCGGCTGGAGCACGTGCCCTTCGGCCTGGTGCAGGGGGAGGACGGCAAGAAGCTCAAGACCCGTTCCGGCGACACCGTGCGACTCAAGGAGCTGCTGGATGAGGCGGTGGAGCGCTGCGAGGCCGACCTGCGCCGCCGCCTGGCCGAGGAGCAACGCCAGGAGGACGGGGCCTTCATTGAGGAGGTCGCCACCACCGTGGGCCTGGCGGCGGTGAAGTACGCGGATCTGTCCACCAACCGGATCACGAACTACCAGTTCAGCTTCGACCGCATGCTCGCCCTCAGCGGCAACACTGCTCCCTACCTTCTCTACGCGGTGGTGCGCATCGCTGGGATCGCGCGCAAAGGTGGTGCCGATGCCGCCGGCGCCGCATTCCCAGCGCCCCTGGTGTTCGTCGAACACCAGGAGTGGGCGCTGGCGCGCCAGCTGCTCCAGTTTGACGCCGTGATCCTGGAGGTGGAGCAGGAACTGCTGCCCAACCGGCTGTGCAGCTACCTCTTTGAACTCTCCCAGGTGTTCAACCGCTTCTACGACCAGGTGCCCGTGCTCAAGGCCGAAGAGCCCGCCCGCGGATCGCGGCTGGCGCTCTGCCGCCTCACCGCCGACACCCTCAAGCTGGGCCTGGGCCTGCTGGGCATCCCTACCCTGGAGCGGATGTGAGGCTGGCTGATCTGGCGAGATAGTCGTCCTGGAGGATGTACATGCGTTTGACGTCGCGGTACTGGCCTTCGATGAAGAACTCGTCCACCAAGTGGCCCTCTTCGACAAAGCCGCATTGCTGATAGAGGTGCAGCGCCTTGGCGTTGTCGACGGAAACGGAGAGGTAGATCTTGTGCAGGTTCAGGATCGTGAAGGAGTAGTCGAGGGCTTTGTGGATGCAGAAGCGTGCAAAGCCTTTGCCTTGGTGGGCAGGGGCGACGATGATCTGAAACTCAGCGCGGCGATGAATGTAATCAATCTCGATCAGTTCCACCAGGCCGATCAGTTCCTTGTCCTTGTTCTCAACGACAAAGCGACGCTCGGCATTGTCGTGAATATGACGCATGTAGAGCTCTTCCAGTTCGTCGAACGACTCGTAGGGTTCCTCGAACCAGTAGGCCATCACGCTCCTGTTGTTCACCTGGTCGTGAATGAATCGCAGGTCACCCCGCTCCAGGGCCCGCAGGGCCAGCTCCGTCCTCGCCACCGGATCTCCTAGGCAGGTCATCAAACGGTAGGGCTGCGCAGCAGGATGGCTTCCGTAGCGATCCGACTCCGGCTCCGTGAGCAGCCCGACCCCAGGCCAGAGCCCGGCCGTTTCCCCAGGCCCCCTGGCCCGCCCCGAGGTGGAAACCCTCACGGCCTACAGCGCCCCCCTGGAGGGTCGCCGGGGCCTGCTGCGGCTCGACTTCAACGAGAACACCATCGGGCCCAGCCCCCAGGTGGTGGAGGCGATCCGCGCCATCCCGGCCGATCACTACGCCATTTATCCCGAGTACGACGGCCTGCGGGAGGCGGTGGTGGCCTCGCTCGGTGGCCGGGGCCTCACGCCGGCCCACATCGGCCTGTTCAACGGCGTGGATGGAGCCATCCATGCCATCTTTCACGCCTTCGGCGCCCCTGGTGATCGCCTGCTCACCACCAGCCCCACCTTCGGCTACTACACGCCCTGCGCCCGCATGCAGGGCATGGCGATCGAGGCGATCCCTTACCGCCTACCGGATTTTGACTTCCCCTTCGAGGAGATCCGGGCAGCCCTGGGTGCGTCGGAATCAGGGCCTGGTGCCCCGCGGCTGCTGCTGCTCTGCAACCCCAACAACCCCACCGGCACCCGGCTGGCGCCCGAGCGGATTCTGGAGCTGGCGACAGCGGCGCCGGACACCCTGGTGGTGGTCGATGAGCTCTACGAGGCCTTCACCGGCGACAGCGTGCTGCCGCCGCTGCTGGCGGGCGGGGCGGCCGCCGACCCCTTCGCCGCAGTTCCCAACCTGCTGGTGCTGCGCTCCCTGGCCAAGACGGCCGGCCTGGCGGGTCTGCGCATCGGCTTCGCCATCGGCGCGCCGGCGCTGGTGGAGCGGGTGGGCCGGGTCTGCGGCCCGTACGACATCAACAGCTTCGCGGTGACGGCGGCCCTGGCCGCCCTGGCCGACCAGGCCTATGTGGACGCCTATGTGGCCGAGGTGCTGCGGGCCCGCGACTGGCTCCTGGGCCAGCTGCAGCAGGCGGGGGTGCGCCACCACGCCGCCGGCGGCAACTACCTGCTGCTCTGGCCCCGTCGCCCCGCAGCCGATGTGGAGGCCGACCTGCGCCAATCGGGCATCCTCGTGCGCTCGATGGCTGGCAAGCCGCTGATCGACGGCTCCCTGCGGGTCAGCCTCGGCAGCTGCGAGCAGATGGGCCGCTTCTGGCAGGCCTTCCGCCGCATCGAGGGGCTGGGGTGAGGTGCGAGCGCCGCAGCCGGGCTCAGCGCAACACCTCGACAATCATCCCGTCCCCCAGGGGCGGCACCAGGCTGATCGAGCGGCCACTGCGCCGCACCGTGGCGCCCGCCATCGCCTTGAGGAACGGCTCCACCGACCCCTGATCACAGCCGGCCGGGGGCTTGCCGCTGTTGTACTGCACCGGAATCACCCGACGGGCCTGCAGCTCCCGCGCCACCTCGGCCGCTTCCTGGCCCGTGTAGACCTTGCCGCCGCCGCCCACGCCGATGATCAGCACGTCGGGGCGGCCCAGCAGCACGCGATCGGCGGGGCCCAGGCGGCCGGCGGTGCCGCCGAGGTGGGCGATGTCGAGGCCGCCCTGGCGCCAGCGCCAGAGGGTGGCGTTGCCGAACCGGCGGCCCCCCACCCGGTCGTGGGGGGCGGCGATGCCCTCGATCTGCAGCCCGGCCAGCCGGTAGGAGCCCGGCTTGACCAGGAACTTGCCGCTGGCCACCTGGGCGCCCTCATCCTTCAGCAGGCTGCTGGCCAGAATCACATCGGCGCTGACCCGCGGCTCGGGAAGGCCGGCGGCGCAACCCACGGCCTGGAAGGGGTTGAGCAGTACCCGGGCACCGCCCCCCTGGATCATCAGGGCGCTGTGGCCCAGGCTGCTGATCGTGACACCGCCACCCTTCTGGGCCGTCGCCGGCAGCGGCAGGGTGAGTCCGGCCGCCAGGGCCAGACCCACCCCCAGGCGCAGGCCAGTGGTGGTGATCCTGCAGGTGGGATGAACCATGGAATCGCATCTGGCCCCACCGGGCCCGTCTTGTGGCGCGAAACTAGCAGTGGGAGGCCTGGCGCAGGAAATTGGCCAGCAGCTGGTGGCCGGCCTGGGTGAGCACGCTCTCCGGGTGGAACTGCACCCCCTGCAGGTGGCGATGCTGCCGGTGCTGCAACCCCATGATCGTGCCGTCCTCCAGCCAGGCGGTGATCTCCAGGCAGTCGGGCAGGCTGTCGCGCTCGGCGATCAGGCTGTGGTAGCGGGTGGCGGTGAGGGGCTCGGGCAGGCCTTCGAACACGCCCGCGCCCCGGTGGTGCACCGGTGAGGTCTTGCCGTGCATCAGCTCGCGGGCCCGCACCACCCGCCCCCCGAACACCTGGGCCAGACACTGGTGGCCCAGGCACACCCCCAGCACAGGCACGGTGGGGCCCAGGTCCCGCAGCACCTCCTGACACACCCCGGCCTGGTCCGGATCGCCGGGGCCGGGAGAAATGAGGATCGCGGCCGGTGCCAGTGCCCGGATCTGCTCCAGGTTGAGGGCGTCGTTGCGTTCCACCCGCACCTCGGCGGCCAGGGGGTAGTCGGCGGCCAGTTCACCCAGGTACTGCACCAGGTTGAAGGTGAAGCTGTCGTAGTTGTCGAGAACCAGAAGCATGGGGATGGTCTAGACGCCGAGGCGGATCATCAACGGGGGCACCAGCAGCAGCAGGGCGATCAGCAGTGAGGAGAGGGCGGCGACTAGCACGGCGGCGGCGGCGCAGTCCTTGGCGATGCGGGCCAGGGGGTGGAACTGGCGGCCGATGGCCAGATCCACCACCGCTTCGGTGGCGGTGTTGAGCAGCTCCAGCACCAGCACCGCCGCCACCGTCAGCACCAGCACGGCGAGGCGATCGGCGGCCAGCCGCAGCCACAGCCCCATGCCGAACACCAACAGGCCGGTGAAGACATGGATGCGGAAGTTGCGCTGGCTGGCGAAGCCGTAGGCCAGGCCCTGGGCGGCATAGCGGAAGCTCGCCGGCAGGTCGCCGGCCACTTTCCACGCCCCCACCCGCAGACGCCTGCCGCGCCGATGCACGTCAGTGGTCACGTCCCGCAGGGCCGGCGGTTGTTCCTCGGGAACGAGCATCGGCATCGCACCGCCGTTGGAGGGACAACCGGCACACTACCGCCGATGGACGCGGCGAACAGCCTCTGTCAGGACGGCGACGCCAGCAGCAGGGCCGTCTGCCGCGCCAGCATGGCTGTCAGGCTCTCCTCATCGGGGTGATCCCAGCCCAGCAGGTGCAACAGCCCGTGGCTGGCCAGGAACAGCAGCTCCTCCGCCAGGCCGTGGCCGGCGTCGTTGGCCTGCCGCTGGGCCGTCTCCAGGGAAATCACGATGTCGCCCAGCTCCAGCCAGTCCGGCTCCGCCCCCGCTGGAGCCGGCAGTGCCTCCTCCTGGGCGGCAAAGGCCAGCACGTCGGTGGGGCCGCTGTGCTGGCGCCAGGCCTGGTTGAGCTCCGCGATCGTGGCGTCGCCAGTGAGCTGCAGCCCCAGGCTGTAACCGGGTGCGCGCAGCTGGGCCGGCAGCTCTGGAGCCAGCTGGGCAAGCCAGGCACTGAGGTGGCTGCCCCAGAGGGTTTCGGCCAGGTCGGGATCCACCAGGGCGCTGCCGGCGGTGGCGCCGCAGCCGGGCCCGGGCTCCAGGCTGAAGGCCAGGTCGATCTCCGGCGCCGGTCCTGGCAAAGACGCTGCCCCTGCCGTGGTCATCCGGGCAGGCTGGGACGCCCCAGCCAGGCAATCAGCACCAGGAAACCGCACAGCCCCACGGCGGTCAGGCCGAAGTGGAGCAGGCTCTGGCGCCCCTTGCGCACCATGTTGCGCATGGCCAGCTTCACGAAGCTGGAGTTTTCCTGGCCTGGGGGCGTGGCGGGATCGGACATGGGACGTCGCTGGCTCAGGGGGATCAGGCGGCCGCGTCGGCGGCGATCTCCACACCCTGGCGCAGCAGCGACTGGATGAAGGGATCCAGATCCCCGTCCATCACCCCCTGCACGTCGGTCGTCTCCTGGGCGGTGCGCAGATCCTTCACCATCTGGTAAGGGTGGAACACATAGTTGCGGATCTGGTTGCCCCAGGCCGCCTCGACGATGTCGCCGCGGATGTCGGCGATCTCGGCCGCCCGCTGCTCCTGGGCGATCACCAGCAGCTTGGCCATCAACAGGGCCATGGCCTTCTCCTTGTTCTGGAGCTGGGAGCGCTCCTGGGTGCAGCGCACCGCCAGGCCGGTGGGGATGTGCAGGATGCGCACGGCCGTCTCCACCTTGTTGACGTTCTGGCCGCCGGCGCCACCGGATCGGGAGGTGGTGACCTCCAGGTCCTTCTCGGGGATGTCGAGCTTGACGTCTTCATCGAGCTTGGGCATCACCTCCACACCGGCGAAGCTGGTCTGGCGCTTGTCGTTGGCATTGAAGGGCGAGATCCGCACCAGGCGGTGGGTGCCCTTTTCGTTGCGCAGGTAGCCGTAGGCATAGCGGCCGTCGATCTCGATCGTGCAGCTCTTGATGCCCGCCTCCTCCCCTTCGGAAAGCTCGTCCACGGTCACCTTCATGCCGTGGTCCTCGGCCCAGCGGGTGTACATCCGCATCAGCATCAGGGCCCAGTCCTGGGCGTCGGTGCCGCCGGCACCGGCATTGATCGAGATCACGGCGCCCTCCTTGTCATAGGGGCCGTTGAGCAGGCGCTCCAGCTCCCAGCGGTCGAGGTCGGCGCGCAGCGATTGCAGCGAGGTGTTCGACTCGGCCAGCAAGTCTTCGTCGGGTTCGAGGTCGTAGAGCTCGAGCGTGGCCTGGCCGTCGTTCACGATCCCCCGCCACGCCGAGAGTTGCTCCAGCTGGGCCTTGACGTCATCCAGCTGACGCATCTTCTTCTGCGCCGTGGCCTGGTCGTCCCAGAAGTCGGGCTGGGAGGCCAGCTGCTCCAGGTCCCGCTGGCGTGCTTTCAGGGCCGGTACGTCAAAGACAGTCCTGGGCATGGCCCAGGCGGTCGGTGAGCTCGGAGAGGTCGCGCTTGAAGTCGGTGAGATCCAGCAAGGGGAGGCGAATCCGGCGATGGTTCGACCCTATCAGCGCCCCGCATCCGGCCGCCCCGGGTGCTGCGGGGACCGGGGCAGCCGGATCAGGGCGTCCGAGAGCAGCAGCAACCGACTGACGATCAGCAGCTGGTTCCGGGCGTCCTGGGGCGGCGGATCCGTTCCCGGCAGCGCCGCGCTCAGCTGCTCCTGGCAGCGGCGCAGGTCCGCCGCCGCGTCAGGGGCGTCCCGTCCCTGGATCAGCGCCTCGACTCGCGTCCTGCCGGCCCCCATCAGGCGCGGGATCAGCCCAGGCGGTACCCAGGCCACCGGGGCCTCCTCCTGGAGCAGCAGGCAGAGATCCCGCGCTGCGCTCATCACCGTGCTGCCGTGCTGCAGCTGATGCTGGGCCCGCAGCACCGCCTCGTCCGGCTGGCCGTGGATCAGCGTCCGTTCCGCCGCCAGCTGGGGCAGCTGGCGGCGCAGCGCATTGCGGTGTTCCCGCAGGGACGCGAAGCGTTGTTCCGGTTCGGGAATGCCTGGCAGGCGCTCCAGGACGTGGGCCAGGTCGCGCAGCCAGCCGTCACAGGAGGCCTGCCAGGCGCTGGAGGACCGCTGGCTGACGATCTGCCGCGACACCACCACCCCCAGGATCACGCCAAGGATCGTCATCACCATTCGCCAGAACACGTAGTGCCACCAGGCGTCGCCGTGGTTCATCAGGCTGCCCGCCACCATGTGGCCCCCCACCACGAAGCCGCTGGTCAGGCCGGCGGCGAACCCGAACAGCCGCACCAGGGTCAGTCCCAGGAACACCCCGAGGGCGCTGGACAGGCCGCCCAGGATCCCCGCGCTGATGACCACGGCGAGCAGTCCCAGCAGGGTGCCGATGATCCTCTCCCGCCCGGCCAGCAAGCCGCCGCCGAGGTCGGTCTCGAGAATCGTGAGCACCCCCAGGGCCAGGAACAGCCCCTCCGGAAGCGCCAGATGGTTGCAGGCGGCCACCACCAGCGCCATCACCGTCCCGTTGCGCACGATCACGGCCGATCGTCCGGGAGCTTTCATGGAGGTGCCGCCTGGCTTCGCAACCGGAGCAGGGCCTCATGGCAAGCGTCGGCGTCGATGGAGCGCAGCACGGCCGGCGCCCGAACCATGGCGACTGCGTGGCGCAGCGCCTGCTCAAGCGCCTCGTGCCGCTGCTGCATGCCTTCATTCGCCAGTCGCTGGCCTTGGGGGCTTCGCAGCACGGTGCTGCGCACCGCGCAGTGGTTGCCGTAGGCGCTGATCAGCTCCTCCGCCCCGTCGTGGGACGTTCCAGCCAGCAGGGCATCGATCCGGCCCAGCAGAACGCGCTCGCTGTCCTCCAGGCGCTGCAGCGGTGAGCGGAACCAGAACAGGCGTTCGACGGCCATGCCCAGCAGCAGCCCCAGCAGGTGCCAGCCGGTCCTGTCGACGACGTACCAGCCCCCCATCCGCTCGTGGGCGGGAACCGCCAGGATCAGCACGGTCATGATCACCGCGTTCATCAGCGTGGCCGGACTCAGCCCCAGCCGGCGCCCCAGCAGCTGGATGAGCACGTAGCCGATCCCGATGGCGAGCCAGTTGTGCAGGGCCAGGGTGAGCAGCACCACCACCGCGCCCCCGAACACGGTGCCCACGATCCGCGCCCAGGCCGCCTCCCGCGAGGCCTCCGGTGTGGGCAGCAGGCTGCGGGCGGCGCCGTAGACCACATAGAAGCCGTCGATCGCATTGACGTCCGGTCCGGCCGCCGCGTGGATGCCGGCCGCAAGGAAACCGGCGAACCCCACCTGCAGGGCGTTGCGGATCTGCTGGGGCGAAGGAGGACGGGGGGGCATCGAGCCGGCGGACCACGCCCAGCCGGGGTATCAGGCCCCAGGATGCCGGGCCTGGGTCGATCGGCATGGGCAAAGGCCAGCGGCCCTTGTGCCACGAATGGATCCGGTGGTGCGTGGACGGTCCCCTTAAGCTGCGCGGCATCGCCTCATGAGAGACCGGATGGAGATCCCAGGAGTCCCCCCAGAGCTGGTCGGGCAGGACACCCTGGAGGTGAAGCCACCCGCGAAAGTGGAGATCTACACCTGCCGTTTTTCGTCGGATTGCATCCGGGCCAAGGGTCTGCTGGACAGGCTCAGCGTCACCTACAACGAATTCATCATCGACGACGATGAAATCAACAAGGAAGTGATGATGAAGCGCTCGGGAGGTCGCACCAGCGTTCCCCAGATCTTCATCGACGGCATCGCCATCGGTGGCTACGCCGAGCTGCAGAAACTGAACGCTGGCGGTGAGCTGGCCGGCCTGCTGCGTCTGGCCCCGTGACCGGGAATCGGGAGGCCCAGCTGTTCGTGGTCGATCCGATCACCCGCCTGCGGCCAGCCAAGGATTCCAGTGTGGCCCTGATGCAGGCGGCGCAGCGGGCCGGTCTGGCGGTGTGGGCCTGCACCCAGGCGGATCTCTCCACCGCTGCGGCGGCCGATGGCGCCCATCGTCCCCGGGCCTGGGCCCAGCCGCTGCACCTGGCTGAGATGGCCGCCACGCCCGAGGGTTGGACCGTGCCGGACCCCTGGGTCGAGGCCGGTGAGCCCCGCGAGATGCCCCTGGATCACTTCCGCTGGATCTGGATGCGCAAGGATCCGCCCGTCGATGAGGCCTACCTTTACGCCACCCAGCTGCTGGAGATGGCCGAAGCGGTCGGGGTGCGCGTTCTGAACCGGCCGGCGGCCCTGCGGGCCTGGAACGAGAAGCTGGGTGCCCTGCGCTTCAGCCATCTGATGGCGCCCTCGATGGTGAGCGCCCGGGTGGAGCAGTTGGCTGCCTTCGCCGCAGGCCACGAGGAGGTGGTGCTCAAGCCCCTGGCGGGGCGGGCCGGCCAGGGGGTGGTGCGGGTCACGGCGGCGGCCCCCGGACTGAAGGCCTTGCTGGAGCTGGTCACCCTGCAGGAAACGTTGCCCGTGATGGTCCAGGCCTTTCTGCCGGGGGTCAGCGCCGGAGACAAGCGGATCCTGCTGGTGGATGGGGAGCCCCTGGGGGCCGTGAACCGGCTGCCCAAGGCGGGGGAGTTCCGCAGCAACCTGGCCCTGGGTGGAGCCCCCGTTGCGGCCGAACTGAGCGACACCGAGCAGCGCATCTGCGCCGAACTGGCGCCGGTGCTGCGGGCCGAGGGGCTGTTCTTCGTCGGCATTGATGTAATTGACGGCCGGCTCAGTGAGATCAACGTCACCAGCCCCACCGGCGTGCGGGAGGTGGAGTGGCTGGGGCGTCGTCCCCTCGCCGATCAGGTCATCGAGCGCCTGCTGGTCAGCTGAAGGCGGCGGCCAGCGGCAGGTTGAGCTGCTGTTGCAGGACCCCCAGCTTGAGGGCCACCTCCTGCAGCTCCCGCTCGGGGTGGGAGCCGCGCACCAGCCCCGCTCCGGCGGTCAGCTCCAGCTGCTGGCCCCGCAGGGTGCCGCTGCGGATGGCCACCCGCAGATCCGTGTCACCTTCGGTGTCGATCCAGCCGATCGGCGCGGCGTAGTGCCCCCGCTCGAACGGCTCAAGGCTGCGCAGCCAGGCCATCGCCTCCCGCCGGGGCAGGCCTGCCACCGCGGGGGTGGGGTGCAGCACTTCCGCCAGGGTGAGCGGGGCCTGGCCCCGCAACGCGGCCGTGATCGGGGTGTGCAGATGCACCAGGGAGCCGTGGCGGGCCAGGCGCGGCCGCCGCGGCCGGCGTGGATCGAGGCCAGCCTTCTGCAACACGGCGGTGATCGTTTCCACCACAAGCTCATGCTCGTGGCGGTCCTTGCGCGACTGCAGCAGGTCGTCGGCCGGCTCCCCCAGGGGGGCCGTGCCGGCCAGGGCATCGCTGCGCAGCTGGCCCTGCCGCAGGGTAAGCAGCCGCTCTGGTGAGGCGCCCACCAGGGCTTCCCGCTCCGATCGCTGCCAGAGGAAGCGGCAGCTGCCGGGCTGGCTGCGGCGCAGGTGGGACAGCAGGCTGAGCGGATCCAGCGGCCCGTTCAGCACCAGCTGCTGGCGCACCGCCAGCACCAGCTTCTGCAGCTCGCCACCCTCCACCAGCTCCAGGGCCCGATCCAGGGCGGAGCGGTAGCCCGCCTGCCAGTGGGAGCCATGGGCGATGCCGACAGGGGCGCCCTGGCCGGTCCCGGGATGTCCGGCCCAGCCCAGGGCCTCCAGCCGCTGGCGGGTGTCCCAGAGTTCCTCGGCCACGCTGCGGGCCGTGACACCGCCGCCGAGGGCACGCTGCAGCCGCAGCCAGCAGTGGCGGCCCTGGCGGCTCAGCTGCCAGCTGGGCAGGACCGCCTGCACCCCCGCCGCGCCGGTGCCGGCGTGCAGGGGGCTCTCGAAGAAGGCGAAGGCCAGCAGCACCCGTGGCCGGGCCAGGGCAGGGCAGGGGCCCGGTTCCCGGGCCAGGCGATTCAGGCTCAGGCTGCTGAAGCGCTGGGCCAGCTCGAAGCGGCGCGGACCGCTCAGCTCCAGGCCGTTGCATTGGCCGGCGGCGGCGATGCTGAGCCCCGGGGCGCCGTCCCAGAGGAAACGGAAGTCGCCGCTGCCGCCCAGGTGGGGCAAGGCCACAAGGGGGTCGAGGGCGGCCATCGGCAGGGCCAGGCTGAGCACTCCCTCCTCCTCCAGACGCCGGCTGGCGGCGGTGGCTGCCGAGAGCAGCGCGGAGAAGCTGGCAGGGGCCTGCACCAAGGGGCCGCGGGTCCGGGGCGGAAGGCTGCTCAAATGTATGGGCCTTTCCCCGCCCAACGCCCGCGGCCCCCATGTCTGAGCCACAGGTCGTCGCAAGCCGTTACGCCGCGGGGGGCGTCGCCGCCTCTGAGGCCTCTTCTCGCGGCCGCCTCTGGCGTGCCGCCGTGAAATGGCCCATGTACGCCGTGGCGGTGATGCCGGTGCTGCTGGCGGCTGGCTGGCGGCTCGGCCAGGGGCTGGGCCTGCGGCCCGATCAGCTGCTGCTGTTTCTGCTGGCGGCGGTGCTGCTGCTGGCCTGGGAGAACCTTGCCAACGACGTCTTCGATGCCGACACCGGCGTCGATACCCACGGCAAGCCCCACTCGGTGGTCAACCTCACCGGCCGGCGCGACCGGGTGCTCGCTCTGGCCAACGGCTGTCTGGTGGTCGGGCTGGCCCTGATGGCCCTGGTGGCCCTGCGCAGCAGTGGCGTGGTGCTGCTGCTGGTGCTGCTCTGCTGCGGTCTGGGTTACCTCTACCAGGGGCCACCGTTCCGCCTCGGCTACCGCGGCCTGGGGGAACCCCTTTGCTGGCTGGCCTTCGGCCCCTGCGCCACGGCTGCCGCCCTGCTGGCCCTGGCCCCGGCCGGGGAGGGCGCCGGCGTGGTGCCCTGGGGAGCAGCGCTGGTGCTGGGCAGCGGACCGGCGGTGGCTACCTCCCTGGTGCTGTTCTGCTCCCATTTCCACCAGGTGGAGGAGGACGCCGCCCACGGCAAGCGCTCGCCGGTGGTGCGCCTCGGCAGCCAGCGGGCCGCGGCTCTGGTGCCCTGGTTCGTGGCCACGGCCCTGGCGCTGCAGTGGGCGCCTGTCCTGCTGGGCTGGTGGCCGCTCACGGCCCTGCTGGGGGCGATCGGCCTGCCGCCGGCCCGGGCCCTGATCCGGCTCCTCGGCGAGGAGCACCACCGGCCGGAGCGCCTCATCGGCAGCAAGTTCCTGGCCCTGCGCTTCCAGGCCCTCAACGGCCTGGGTCTGGCCGCTGGCCTGGCCCTCGGCCCCTGGCTGACGGCGCTGGCGGGCCGGTGAGCGCCCCCGCGGACGGGGGGAGGCCCGAGGGCTGGCTGGCTCTGGAGACCAGGCCCTTCGCCTTCCGGCTGCCCCGGCCGCTGCAGACCTCCAGCGGTCGGCTGGAGGACAAACGGGGTTGGCTGCTGCGGCTGCAGGGCCCGGCCGGTGGCGTCGGCTGGGGGGAGGCGGCGCCGCTGGATTCCGGCGAGAGGCCGGCCGTGGCGGCGGCGCTGGAGGGGCTGGGCACCGCCTTGGAGCGGAGTGATCTGGAACGGAGGCTGCCGGCGCTGCCGCCCACCCTGGCCTTCGCCCTGGGGGCGGCCCTGGTGGAGAGCGACGGGATGGTGGGAGCGATGGCCGATGGCGGCTGGCTCGCCGCTCCACCATCGGCCTGGCTGCTGCCCGCCGGTGAGGCCATGCTCGCAGCCCTGGACCAACGGCATGCCAGCCCAGCGTCCGCGGCGCCCACCTTCAAGTGGAAGGTGGCGGCGGAGGCCGATGGGCTGGAACGCCAGTGGCTGGAGCTGCTGCTCGAGCGCCTGCCAGCCGATGGGCGCCTGCGGCTGGATGCCAACGGCGGCTGGGACCGGGCCACCGCCGCCGCCTGGGCCGAGCGGCTGGGGCGGGAACCGCGGCTGGAGTGGCTGGAGCAGCCCCTGGCCGCCGGCGACCAGGAGGGCCTCGATCAGCTGGCCCAAAGGATTCCGGTGGCCCTGGATGAATCCCTGCGGCAGCGGCCGGAGCTGAGGAATCACTGGGGTGGCTGGCAGGTGCGGCGCCCGTCCCAGGACGGCGATCCCCGGCCCCTGCTGGGGCAGTTGCTCCGGGGGGTGCCCAGGTTGATGCTCAGCACCGGCTTCGAGACCGGCATCGGCGCCCGCTGGACGGCCCACCTGGCGGCTCTGCAATGGCGAGGCCCGACGCCGGTGGCCCCCGGTCTGGCCCCGGACTGGTCGCCCACCGGCCCCCTGTTCGACCGTGACCCGCAACGGGTCTGGGCGGCGGCGGCCTGAGCCCCTGGCGGGGGCCCTTAGCGTGGCGCTCCACGGAGACCCTGCGTGGCCGATCCCCCCTGGGCACCGCTGCTGCTGGAGCCCGCCCCGGCCGACCCGGAGGCGGCAATGTCCCAGCTGGAGCAGGCCTGGGGCCAACAGCGCCTGGTGGCCTTGGCCGGGCCCGGGCAGCAGGGGGAGTTGGCCCAGGCCCTCGGAGGGGCCCCAGGGGAGCTGGCGGCGCTGGTCCGGTTCGGGGCGGCGGTGGTGCTGGGCAGCGGTGGCAGTGCCGGCGGGCGCCACTGGTGCCTGCAACCCCTGGGCCACCTGCAGGCTTCGGCCGAGGCCAGCGCCGGCTGGTTGGTGTCCCTGGGCCTGGAGCCATCCGCCTGCCTGCACCTCGACCCCCTGCCGCTGCACCACGTCAGCGGTCTGCTGCCGCTGGTGCGTGCCCGCCATTGGGGGGGAGAGTGGCGCGGGCTGGCCCCGGCGCTGTTGCGCCGGCCGGACGAGCTGCGCCAGGCCTGCCCCCTGCCCCGGGATCGCCCGGTGCTGCTCTCGCTGGTGCCCACCCAGCTGGCCCGGTTGCTGGCCAGCCCCGAGGGCACGGCCTGGCTGGCCGGCTGCGCCGTGATCTGGGTCGGGGGGGCGGGCTTGCCGGCGCCGCTGGCCGCCGCCGCCCGCCGCGCCCGCCTGCCCCTGGCCCCCTGCTACGGCGCCACCGAAACCGCCGCCATGGTGTGTGCCTTGCCGCCGCAGCGCTTTCTGGCAGGGACCGCTGGCTGCGGTGAGCCCCTGGCCGACGTGGCCCTGCGCCTCGATGGCGCCACCGGGGCCGTGGAGGTGCGTTGCGGCCGCCTCAGCCCCGGCCGGCTGGTGGCGGGCCGGCTGCAGCCCCTGCCGCTGCAGCCGGGAGGCTGGTGGCGCAGCGGCGATGCCGGGCGGCTCGACGCCGAAGGACTGGCGGTGCTGGGCCGTCTGGATGGGGCCTTGCACAGCGGCGGCGAGACGGTCTTCCCGGAGCGGCTGGAGGAACGGCTGCAGGAGCAGGCGGCCCGCGCCGGGGCTGGTGTGGAGGCGTTGCTGCTGCTGGCCCGGCCTGACCCGGAATGGGGCGAGCACCTGGTGGCCCTGGTGCGGCCGCGGCAAGGGGGCGACGGGGCGGCGCTGCTGGGGGTGCTGCGGGCCCTGACGGTCGCCTGGCCCCCCGCCGAGCGGCCGCGGCACTGGCAGCTCTGCCCGTCGCTGGCGCCCACCGCCGCCGGCAAATGGGAGCGGGGACGTTGGCAGCGGTGGCTGGACTCGCTAGAAGCCTTCTGAACGGCACCTGCACCGATGACCGACAGCCAACAGGTCGAGACCAGCAACAAGAAGCTGGCGGCAGGGTTGCTGGCCATCTTCCTGGGATCACTGGGTATCCACAAATTTGTACTGGGCTACAGCAAACCCGGGCTGATCATGCTGCTGGTCACGGTGCTGACCTGTGGCTTCGGCGCCTCGGTGATGGGGATCATCGGGGTGATCGAAGGCGTCATCTACCTCACCAAGTCGACGGAGGAATTCCAGGCCCAGTACATCGACGCCACACGGGAGTGGTTCTGATGCCTGACCCCCGCCCACGGCTGGGCCTCGCCCTGCTGGTGGGAGGTGGGTTGCTCAGTTTCATGGCCCTCGGGAGCACTCCGCACGATGGCCTGCACCCTCTGGCCCTGTTCGCGGCTCTCCTGCCCCTGCAGTTGGCCGCCCTGGCCTGGGCCCTGCTGAACCGCCGCTAGGCGTCCGGTCTGCTGGCCGCCAGCCACAGCACGATGCAGTCCGGCAGGGCCGTCCGCTGCCGGTTGGCAGCGTCGATGGCCACGTGCCGGGTCAGGCCGGTGGCGGCCTCCTGGCCGTCATGCAGGAAGCGGTAGCGGATCTCGAAGCTGCCGCCATCGCGCTGCAGGGGCCGCAGCGCGATGGCCAGAGGATCCCCGCAGGCCAGCGGCCGCCGGTAGTCGGCGCTGACATGCACGATCGGCAGCGCCACGGACGGCGTCCGGCCCGGCCCGGGGAAGAGGGCGCCGGAGGCCACACCGAACCGCTCCAGGCTTTCCTCGTAGGCCACGTGGCACCAGCGCAGCAGCTGGTGGAAGTGCATCACCCCGGCGGCGTCGGTGTCACCGAAGCGCACCGTGCGGCAGAGCAGCAGCCAGTCCGCCGGCGTGCATGGTGGGTCGGCTGGGGACATCAACCTCCATAGCGACACGTGCCCTTGCCTCCATGCTGGCGCCCCCGGCCCGTTGCTGGCCTCCCGGAACGCCCCTAGGTTCCGCGCAGTACGAAGCGCCCCCCTTGGCCGCCCCCATCGCCTACGAGCCGCCCACGATCTCCAAGGCCTGGGCTGCTTTTCTGGCCCACATCCCCACGATCCTGCTGATCTGGGTGGCCACGATCGTTCTGTCCGTCATCGGCGTTGTGGCCTCGCTGGCACTCACGGCCCTGGGCGTCGGCCTGTCCAGCAGCGGCGCCGGCAGTGATGCCGCTTCCGGAATAGCGGCGGTCCTCGGCAATCTGGTGCAGCTGCCCTTCACGGTCCTCTCCAACCTGGTGGGGGTGCTGTTCGTGGCCGTGCCGGCGATGTACTACGCCAGTGGCGAGATCATCGGCACCGAGCCTGCCCTGCGGGTGCTGATGCACCGGCCCGTGCGCTATCTCCTGGCCGGGGTGCTGTTCACGGTCGTGGCCGCGATCGGTTTCGTGCTCTGCATCCTGCCTGGCATAGCCGTCACCCTGGTGATGCCCGTGTACGTCAACAAGGTATTTCTCACCGACAGCCCCATCCTGGACGCCTTCTCCTCCTCGTTCCAGGCCGTGTACGGCTCAGCCAAGGGCCGCACATTCGCCGGCATCGAACTGATCGCCTGGTTGCTGGTGCTGGTGGTGACGATCTTCACCTGCGGCCTGGGCTCCCTCGTGGCGGTGCCGGTGGCCACCTTCTACATCCAGAATGCCGCCTATCACCAGGGGGTGCTCAGCTGAGGGGACAGGGCTGGATGATGGTGCCGCAGCTGCTGGAGAAGGTGGTGGCATCCAGATAGTGCCGGGGGGTCCGCCTCAGCAGCTGCCAGGCCTGGGGGGCGCTCAGCAGATTGAAGCGATCCGGGTAGTGCTCCAGCAGCAGGGCCCGCACCTGGGGATAATAGTCCGGGTTCATGCCCGGAAAGATGTGGTGCTCGGTGTGGAAGGAAAAATTGAAATGCAGAACGTCGAAGATGGCTGGCATCTTCAGGGAAATGCTGTTGATCAGGGGGTCGTTGGTGTCGGTGGCCTGGCAGGCCATGTGATTGGTGTAAATGTAGGCAATCACCACGCTGTAGCCGATCCAGATCGGCAGGAAGTACCCCAGTAGAAGGGGGACGGGGCGTAGGCCGATGAAGGCGATGATGGCCAGGTGGATCAGCACGATGGCGGCCAGTTCAAGGGCAATCTGGCGCCTCTCCCTGGGACTCACCTGAAAGGAGAACACCGGATAGCGCGTGGATCCGTTGTTGAACAGCAGCACCGATGTGATGTTTCGGAACGCATGCACCCCCCAGGCCGAGGTCATCCCCACAGACAGCCAGAAGGGGTTCACTTCAACCGATGGCACGAACAGATTCTGGATCCACTTCCCCCAGCTCGCTGGCTGGCTGGCGTTGTAGTTGCGGTCGGGATCCTGCTCGGAATTGGTCTTGCCGTGATGTTCCCGGTTGTGGACGGCCTTCCAAAGCGTCGGGGGCATCCATAGCAGGGCGAGGCCGAGCAACTGCAGCACCTGGCGCAGCAGGGGCTGGCGGATCACCTTGCTGTGCATCATGTCGTGGGTGCCGAACAGCATCACCACCACGGCGTTGCCCATCACCAGGGCGAAGGGCAGAAAGAGAAGCAGACCCTGCCAATGGCTGGCCTGAAGCTGGCGGGCCATGGCCCAGCCCAGCACCAGGATCGCTCCGTTGAGGCCAAGGACCAGAAGCGTCCCCCAGTCGGGGCTGAAGGCCGCGTCGGGCAGCAGGGGGCGGAGGCGTTTGGCGTAGTCGGGCTGGGCGATCAGAAGCTGAGCAGCGGCGGGTGCTGCAGGGCTTGACGAAACGGGCAAGGAATTCCGGGTGTGGACCGTGAGCAACGGGAGAGGTCCATTCGCTTCAAGCGTAGGTAGGCCCACTGAATCGCCGTGGCGGCAGCGGGTTCGGTCGGGTGCGTCCCGGCTGGATCAGGAGAGCGGAAAGGCCTGCAGGCCGATGCCGTAGGTCAGACCCATCCGGCCGGCCCAGTAGAGCAGCAGCAGCAGGCCCATCACCGCCAGATGCCAGCCCCGCAGCACCCAGGGCACCAGCCGCCCGGTGCGCAGGGCCTGCAGCGACCAGACCACCAGGCCGGCCGCCACCACGGGCCCGAAGGCATGCAGGGCCACGGCGTCGCCGAAGCGACCCACCAGGCTCGCTGCCGTGGCCCGGGTGAGATAGCAGGTGGGGCAGGGGATGCCGGTGAGGGCCCGCAGCGGACAACTGAAGCCGGGCAGGCCCGGATGCAGCCCCTTCAGCACCAGCAGGCCGGTGGCCCCCAGCGGCAGGAGGGGGCCGCAGCGTTCCAGCCGGCGGATCCAGCGCCGGCTGGCCGTGCTCACCGATCCACCGATCCCATGATCACGTCGATCGAACCGAGGATGGCCATGATGTCAGCCACCTTGGCCCCCTTGAGGATGTGGGGAAGGATCTGCAGGTTGTTGAAATCGGCGGCGCGGATCTTCCAGCGCCAGGGGGTGACGTCGTTGTTGCCCATGATGAACACACCCAGTTCGCCCTTGCCCGATTCCACCCGGCAATAGAGCTCACCCTCGGGGATCTTGAAGGTGGGAGCCACCTTCTTGGCGACGTACTGGTAGTCGAAGCCATACCATTCGCTTTTCTTGCCCTCGGCCATGCGGTGGGCCTCCAGATTCTCGGTGGGGCCGCCGGGAATCATGGTGATGGCCTGGCGCAGGATCTTCAGCGACTGGCGCATCTCCTCGATCCGCACCCGGTAGCGGGCGTAGCAGTCTCCCTCCTTCTCCCAGGCCACGGACCATTCGAAATCGTCGTAGCACTCATAGTGATCCACCTTGCGCAGATCCCAGGGCACGCCGGAGGCGCGCAGCATCGGACCGGAGAGGCTCCAGTTGATCGCCTGCTCCTTGCCGATCACCCCGAGCCCTTCGATCCGCTTGCGGAAGATGGGGTTGTTGGTGATCAGTTTCTCGTATTCATCGATCTTGGGCCCGAACCAGTCGCAGAAGTCGGCGCACTTCTCCAGCCAGCCATAAGGCAGGTCGACGGCCACCCCGCCGATGCGGAAGTAGTTGTTGTTGATCAGCCGCTGGCCCGTGGCCGCCTCCCAGAGGTCGTAGATCATCTCCCGCTCCCGGAAGATGTAGAAGAAAGGCGTCTGGGCGCCCACGTCGGCCAGGAAGGGTCCAAGCCAGAGCAGGTGGTTGGCGATGCGGTTCAGCTCCAGCATCAGCACCCGGATGTAGCTGGCGCGCTTCGGCACCGGCACGTCGGCCAGCTTCTCCGGGGCATTCACCGTGATCGCCTCGTTGAACATGCCCGCCGCGTAGTCCCAGCGGCTCACGTAGGGCACGAACATCACGTTGGTGCGGTTCTCGGCGATCTTCTCCATGCCGCGGTGGAGGTAGCCGATCACCGGCTCGCAGTCGATCACGTCCTCGCCGTCGAGGGTCACCACCAGCCGCAGCACCCCGTGCATCGACGGGTGGTGGGGGCCGAAATTGACCACCATCGGCTCGGTGCGGGTCTCGAGCTGGGTCATGCCCTTCGCAAGGAACGGAGTGCCGGGATCTTAGGAAGGTCGCATGGCCGTTTCGTTCGCCCATCTTCCGGTTCTGGCCGATCCGGTGCTGGAGGCCTTCGCCGGGTTGCCTGGACAACAAGCGGGAGCGGGTGAGGGGCCTGGGCTGCTGCTGGATTGCACCCTCGGCGGCGGCGGGCACAGCGCCCTGCTGCTGGCGGCCCACCCCCAGCTGCGCCTGATCGGCCTCGACCGGGACCCCGCCGCCCGGGCCGCGGCCGCCGAGCGGCTCGCCCCCTTCGGCGATCGGGCCGTGATCCAGGCCGCCAATTTCGCGGACTTCACCCCGCCCGCTCCCCTGGTGGGGGTGCTGGCCGATCTGGGCGTCAGCAGTCCCCAGCTGGATGAACCCACCCGGGGGTTCAGCTTCCGTGCCCCCGGCCCCCTGGACATGCGCATGGATCCCGACGGCGGCGAGACCGCGGCCGAACTGATCGACCGGCTGGAGGAGTCGGCCCTGGCGGATCTGATCCATGGCTACGGCGAGGAGCGCCTGTCGCGCCGCATCGCCCGGCGCCTGGTGGCCGAGCGCCCCTGGGCCGGCAGCGGTCGCACCACCGCCGACCTGGCCTATGCCGTGGCGGGTTGCTTTCCGCCCAAGGCACGCCACGGCCGGATCCACCCGGCCACCCGCACCTTCCAGGCCCTGCGGATCGCCGTCAACGACGAGCTGGGGGCCCTCGACCGCCTGCTGGCCGCAGCCCCCGGCTGGCTGGTGCCGGGGGGGCTGCTGGCGGTGATCAGCTTCCATTCCCTGGAGGACCGGCGCGTCAAGACGGCCTTCCTCAGCGATCCGCGCCTGGAACGGCTCAGCCGCAAACCCTTGGTGGCCAGCGAGGAGGAGGAGCAGGCCAATCCCCGCAGCCGCTCCGCCAAGCTGAGGGTGGCCCGCCGCGTGGCCTGAGCCGCTTCCCATGACCCCGGCCAGCCTGCCCAGCCTCGATCGTGTCGATGTGCTCTGGTGGATCGCCCTGCTGATCCAGGCCCTCGCCATCCCCGGCACCGTGCTGCCGGTGGCCCCCGGCCTCACCCTGCTGCCCCTGGGGGCGTTGCTGTGGTGCTGGGCCGTGGGCTGGTCCGCCGGCTGGCCGGCCCTGCTGCTGGCCGTGGTGCTGCTCGCCCTGGGCTGGGGGGCCGAGGCCCTGGGCCTGCTGCTTGGTCCGGCCCGATTGCAGGCCACTCGCTGGAGTTACGTGGGCGCCGGCCTGGGCCTGGTGGTGGGCCTGCTGGGGCTGCTGCCGGCCCTGCCGGTGGGTGGGCCCCTGCTCGGTGCCCTGGTGGGCCCCCTGCTCGGGGCCAGCCTTGGCGAGCTGCTCACCGCCCCGCCGTCCCTGGGCCCTCCTGGCCTGGGACGGTTGCGCCGCTCCCTGCTGGTGGGCCTGGCGGTGGTGGCCGGGATGCTGGTGAGTCGCGTGGCCCAGCTGTTGCTGGCCCTGGTGGGGCTGCTGGGGTTCGTGCTGCTCACCGCCGGCCCCTTCGCCACCCGCCTCGCCGGCTGATGGGCGCGGCGCAGAGGGCTTCAGCGGCTGGGGTGGGGCGGCAGGGGATCGGCGGCGCCGCTGGCCAGCACCAGCTGTCTGTAGGCGGCCGTGGCGATGCAGACCACCAGGGGCCAGGCCACGAAGGCCCCCACCAGGCAGGCCAGCAGACCCAGCAGCATCAGCAGGCCCCCGATCAGGGTGAGCAGCAGCACCATCAGCCAACTGGGGTCCACCAGGGTCCGCCCCCGCTGCAGGGCGGCGCGGGAGCCGGCCCGCTCGAACAGCACGATCTGGGTGAGGAAGCTCTGGTTGATCGCCAGATAGATCACGCCCAGCAGCAGCACCCCCAGAAGCAGGGCGAACACCACCGCCAGGCTCAGGCCCAGCACCTCCACGAGGGTGCGGCTGAACGGCACCAGCTGGTCGGCATAGAAGCTGAGAAGTGCCAGGGGGCCGCCCACCAGCAGCAGCAGGCCGATCAGGGGCACGAGCACCACCGCCGCCAGCAGCAGCCAGGCCCGCAGCAGCCGCCCGAACACCTCGCCGTCCCAGCGCATCAACTGCCCCAGGGATGGGTGGCCGCCCTGGATGGCGCTGCCGGCGCCGCGCACCAGTCCGATGGCACACCAGAGGTTGAGCATCAGGTTTGCCGTCAGCCCGATCAGGTAGAGGATCCAGTCGAGGGGATTGCTGGAGGCCACGCCGCCGTTACTGATCTGGCTCTGCAGGGGCTGGATCAGGAACTGGAGGGTGATCACCACCAGGGGAAAGCCCACGAAGGGGCCTGGGCTGCGGCTGAAGGCCCGCCAGCCCTCCTGGAGGGCATCACCGAAGTCGAGCCGGGGACCGTGCCGCCCGACGGGTGCGTGCATCAAGGCGAGGCCATAGACCCCGAAAGTTAGAGGGGCACTCGCAACTCCGCCACGGCGTCGCGCATGGCGGCCACGGCGACATCGACGTCCGCCGCCGTGGTCCCTCGTCCCAGCCCGAAGCGGACTGTGGCGCCAGCGGCGCGGCGGTCGAGGCCGAGGGCGGCAAGCACGTGGGAGGGGCTGCCCTGGCTGCAGGCTGACCCGCTGCTCACAGCCACCTGGCGGCGCAGCTGCCGGTGCAGCCGGGTGCCGTCCACCCCTTCCACCGTGACACTCAGGCTGTGGGGCAGGGTGTGGAGCGGCTGGCCGTTGCGGCGCACCCCGCCGAGGGCCTCCAGCTCGTTCCAGAGGCGGTCGCGCAGGGCCCCGAGGCGTTCGGCCCGCTCCTGGCGGTCGGCCAGGGCCCCGGCGACGGCGGCACCGAGGCCGACGATCAGGGGCACCGGCAGGGTGCCGCCCCGCAACCCGCCCTCCTGGCCGCCGCCGAGCTGCTGCGGGGCCAGGGGCACCCCTTCCCGGCGCAGCAGGGCGCCGACCCCCTTGGGGCCATAGAGCTTGTGGCCACTGAGGCTGAGCAGGTCGATGCCGAGCTCGGCCATGGCCAGGGGGATGTGGCCCACCGCCTGGGCGGCATCGCAGTGGAACAGCACCCCCCGCTGGCGGCAGAGGGCGCCGATGTCGGCCAGGGGCTGGAGCACGCCGATCTCGTTGTTCGCCGCCATCACCGACAGCAGCAGGGTGTCGGGGCCCAGAGCCTGGGCCAGCCGCTCCGGGTCGAGCCGGCCATCGGCTCCCACTGGCAGCACGGTGAGCGGAAAGCCGTGGCGCTCCAGCCAGGCCAGCGGCTCCAGCACGGCCCGATGCTCGCTGGCCAGGGTCACCAGGCGGCGGCGGGGCTCCCCCCGCTCCAGAGCCGCCTCGGCCACCCCGCGCAGGGCCAGGTTGTTGGCTTCGGTGGCGCCGCTGGTGAAGATCACAGCGGCGCTGTCCACACCCAGCGCCCCGGCCACCCGCTTGCGGGCGATGTCCACCGCCGCGCCCGCTTCCAGGGCCGGTCGGTACAGGCGGCTGGAGGGATTGGCGGCGTTCTGCGTCCACCAGGGCGCCATGGCCGCCAGTACCGCCGGATCGCACGGGGTGCTCGCGTGGTGGTCGAGGTAGGTCAGCATGGGGTCATGCTGAACCGTTTCCGCTCCTCCGGTGCCTGCCCGCTGCGGCTGCGGCCTGTCCTCCCCATGGCCTCGCTGGCGGGGTTCACCCTGGCGGCGGCCTTTGTGACGGGGGCCCTTGTGACGGTGGCCTCCAGCCTGGTCCTGCCCCGGCCAGCCGCCGCCCAGGACGACTCCCGCAGCAATGCCGAAAGCCGCCCGAAGGGCTTCAAGGTGCTGCTGGACCGGGTGACCCACCGGGGCCGGGAGGTGGTGGGCATCTACGGCCAGGTGAGTGAACCCAGCCAGCCGGGGATGTGGCGTGTGCAGGTGTGGGAGGAGCTCGACGACCGGGTCACCGTCGCCACCGACAAGATCGGCTGCAGCCCCACCAGCCCCCTGAGGATCACCGGCAGTGCGCGGCGGCTGGTCATCCGCGAGCTCAATCCCGGCGGCGTGATCACCCCCGCCAACCGCCTCGACCACCTGATGTGGTGGGCTGTCTGCGTGCCCGAGCAAGCCGGCAAGGACCCCGCCAGCCTCGGCCCCCTGGCCCGCCAGCTCGGCTACAGCGGCCGCTTGCCCGAACGGGAACAGGTGGTGCTTGGTCCCGGTCGATAGATTTCCCCCATGAGCCAAGATCCTTCCGCCGCCGCTGGCCCCATCTCCGAGCCGTCCGGGGTGGAGGAGTCGCCTGAGGCCGCCAGCAGCACGCCGGTGCGGTTGCTGCTGGTCGACGATGAGCCCGGGCTGCGCACGGCGGTCAAGGCCTACCTGGAGGATGAGGGCTTCGCCGTGACCACCGCCAATGACGGCGAGGAAGGCTGGACCGCGGCCCAGGCCCAGATGCCCGATGTGGTGATCACCGACGTGATGATGCCCCGCTGCGACGGCTACGGCCTGCTGAAGCGGCTGCGGGCCGATGAGCGGCTCGGGGGCACCCCGGTGATCTTCCTCACGGCCAAGGGCATGACGGCCGACCGCATCGCCGGCTTCCAGGCCGGCGCCGACGACTACATCCCCAAGCCGTTCGACCCGGACGAACTGGTGGCGCGGGTGCGCAACGTGGTGCGGCGCCAGGAGCGCCTGCTGGCGGAGGCGGCCCGCTTCGCCGATGCCGACATCGGCGCCATGGCCCGCCAGATCACGGAGATCCGCTCGATGCTGGGCGGCGGCGGCGGTTCGGGCACCGGCAGCGGCGGCAGCACCCGGAAGCCCGTCTCTGACGTCAAGCTTGACTTCACCCCCCGCGAGGCCAGCGTCCTGCAACTGGTGGCGGAAGGAATGATGAACAAGGAAATCGCCCGGCGGCTGGAAACATCGATCCGCAACGTCGAGAAGTACGTGAGCCGGCTGTTCATCAAGACCGGCACCGCCAGCCGCACCGAGCTGGTGCGCTTCGCCCTCGAGCATGGGCTGGTCGATTGAGGCCCCCCACCTTCCACCGCTGAGCCTGCCGCCGGGCTGGCTGCCGGCCGAGCCCAACGACGGCTGGACCTACCGCGACCGGATTCCCCCCTCCGGAGCCGGTCTGGGGGTGGTGGCCTTCTACGCGGAGCGCTATGGCCACTCCAGCCCGGCGGCATGGGAACGACGCCTGGTGGCTGGTGAGATCAGCCGCAACGGCGAGATTCTGCGGGCCGACGTGACCCTCGCCGGCGGCGACCGGTTGCTCTGGCGGCGTCCCCCCTGGGCGGAGCCCGCCGTGCCGGCCCGCTGGGGGGTGATCCACGACGACGGCGATCTGCTGGTGATCGACAAGCCCAGCGGCCTGCCCGTGCTGCCGGCGGGCGGGTTCCTGGAGCACACTGTGCTGCGGCTGCTGGAGCGCCGCCACGGCGACGACCCCGCCGGCCTGCCGCGGCCGGTGCACCGCCTGGGGCGTTTCACCTCCGGTCTTCTGGTGTGCGCCCGCCGGCCGGCCACCCGCGCCTCGCTCAGCGCCCAGCTGCGGGAGAGCACGGGCTCGATGGTCAGTGGCGCCAGTGGCGGCGTCGGTGGCGTGGCGCCGCCCTGCCGCAAGCTCTACCGGGCCCTGCTGGTGCCGGGCCGGCTGGCCCTGGCGGCCGGCGACAGCCTGGCGATCACCACACCGATCGGCCGGCGACCCCACCCACCGCTCGGGGAGATCTGGTGTGCGGCCGCGGCCGGCGATCCGGGCGCCCTGCCGGCCCGCAGCCGGCTCACCCTGCTGGAGAGTGGCAGCGAGGCCGATCTGGTCGAGGTGGCGATCCTCACCGGACGGCCCCATCAGATCCGCATCCACTGCGCCGCTCTCGGAGCGCCGCTGCGGGGGGATCCGCTGTATCTGGCGGGCGGCTGGGCCCGCCCCGGGGGCCTGCCGGGCGAAGGCGGCTACCGGCTCCAGGCCCGCTGGCTGCGGCTGCACCGTCCAGATGGGTCCGTCCTGGAGCTGCAGGCCCCTCCGGCGGAAGGCCTGGGCTGATCGACGCCGTGCCGTGCCGCTGGAAGGCTGGACTTCAGACCTGTGGAGCCGGTGCACGGCTGTTCGATGCTTCGCTTCAGGTCCTGTACAGGCTGTACAGAATCAGGAATGCCCATGGGCGATACCCATGGGGAAAGCCCGTCAGCCCAGCCCCTGCGTCACGATCTCCGGCGTGCCCCGGTCGCTGGTCAGGCCGGGTCGCGCTCGAAGGCGATCAGCCGGGAGAAGTAGAAGGGGGCCTGGTTGAGGCTGCGGTGGACGGGGCGGAAGCCGGCGCTGGCGGCCGCCGCCACGATCCCGTCTTCCCGCAGGGTGTAGGCGCGGGTGGTCTTGCTCGGTCCGGGGAACAGCTGACCGATCTGCTTGAGCACCGCCAGCAGCGGCGTGTAGGGGGCGAAGCTGACGATCAGCTGGCGTTCGGCCATCGCCGCCAGATGCCGCACCATCGCTTCGGCCGCGGCCTGGGGGTAGTGGATGAAGACGTCCAGGCAGATCACCGTGTCGTAGCGACCCTGGAGGCTCTCCAGGTCGGAGACGCTGAAGCTGAGCCGCTCGGAAGCCAGGCCGGCCTCGGCGGCGCGGCGACTGGCCTCGGCCACCATGGCCGCCGAGAGATCGCTGGCGGCGATCGAGCCGGCCCCGAGGGCCGCCAGGGGCAGGCTGAGGCTGCCGACGCCGCAGCCCGCATCGCAGAAGCTGCGGCTCGCGAGGTCGCCCTGCTGCTGCAACCACGCCAGCACGGCGTCCACCGTCTTCTGGTGGCCGATGCGGATGTTGCGCTGGACCCGGTTCACCTCTTCGCTGTCGCTGTAGATGCGGTTCCAGCGTTCAAAGCCGGTGCTTTCGAAGTAGGCCTGCACCTCGGCCTTCTCGGCCTGCGTCTCAGCCTGTGCCTCGGCGGGCGCGGGGGGTTGCAGTTCCGGGGGCATGGGGCGCAGGGCCGTTCGGGTGGGCCGGATCCTAGGCAGGTGGGGCCTGGGGCACGGTTTCGGGGCGCCGCCAGTCCAGGCGCCCGTCGGCCGCCGTGCTCCAGCGCAGGGTGTCCGCCAGCGGCTGCCCCAGCAGCAGCTGCTCCAGCCGCCGCCGTTCCCCCAGCAGGCGCCGGGGGGCGAGGGTGGCCGCGGCGATCGAAGCGGCCACCTGGCCGCTCCAGCCGGCCAGCCGCCGCACCCCCTCCAGCAGCGGCAGGGTCACCCCGGCCAGGGTGCCGTCCTCCAAGCGGCAGCTGCCGTCCTGCACCAGCAGCAGCCGTTCGTCCCAGCGGTGGGTGCCGTCGGCCAGTCCGTAGGGGGCCAGGGCGTCGCTGACGATCACCACCTGGCGGGGCGCCAGCCGCTGCAGCAGCACCGCCATGGTGGGGTCCACGTGCACGCCGTCGGCGATCAGCCCCAGGGCCACCTCCCCCTGGCGCAGCGCGGCGCCGACGGGCCCCGGGGCGCGGTGGTGCAGCCCTGCCATAGCATTGAAGCTGTGGGTGAGCATCCCCACGCCCTGCGTGAAGGACTGGCTGGCCTGGGCCGCATCGGCGCCGCTGTGGCCCAGGCTGACCACCACGCCGGCGGCCTGCAGCGCCGCAATCACCTCGGCGGCCCCCTCCAGCTCCGGGGCCAGCGTCACCAGGGCGACATCGGCCTCCGGGCCGCCCGCGAAGCCGGCGATCAGCCGCTCGAGGGCGGCCCGGCTGGGGGCCTGCAGGTGCTGGGCCGGGTGGGCGCCGCGCCGCTCCGGGGCGAGGAACGGCCCCTCCAGATGGGCGCCCAGCAACCGGCAACGCCCTGGCCGGTGCCGGCGGCGGGCCTCGGCCAGCACCGCCAGGGCCTGGCGCAGGGCCTGCGGGTCGCAGGTCACCAGGGTGGGAGAGATGGCCTCCACCCCGTCCCTCCACAGCAGCTCCAGCAAGGCCTGCAGGCGGGGCAGATCGCTGGACGTGAGTTCGGGGAAGGCCAGGCCCAGGCCGCCGTTGATCTGCAGGTCGACCCCCCCCATGGACAGCCAGTCGCCGCCCCAGTCCTCGCCGGCGGCCCGGCTCCCCGGTGGCGTGGGCCGCACCCGGGCGATCAGCCCTTCGCTGTCGACACCAACTCTCCAGCGCGCCTCTGTTTCGTTGCAGGCCAGGTCGTCGCCCGCCAGTCGCAGGTTGGTCAGCCAGCGCATCCGGGCAGCCACGGGACGGGACAATGCCATCCTCGCCGTCCCCCGCCCCATGGATCCCGCTGCCCCAGCATCCGCGTCTGCCCCGCCGCCCCGGGTGGCGGTGGTGATGGGCAGCGATTCCGACCTGCCGACGCTGGAGCCGGCGGTGCGGATCCTGGAGCAGCTGGGGGTGGCCACCGAAGTGCGGGTGCTCTCGGCCCATCGCACCCCGCGGGAGATGGCGGCCTTCGCCGAGGCGGCCGCCTCCCGGGGCCTGCGGGTGATCATCGCCGGGGCGGGCGGCGCCGCCCACCTGCCCGGCATGGTGGCCGCCTTCTGCCTGCTGCCTGTCATTGGCGTGCCCGTGCGCAGCCAGGCCCTCTCCGGGGTGGATTCGCTGCATTCCATCGTGCAGATGCCGGCGGGGATCCCGGTGGCGACGGTGGCCATCGGTGGCGGTCTCAACGCCGGTCTGCTGGCGGCCTCGATCCTGGCCATTGCCGATCCCGTGCTCGCGCAGGCCCTGGAGGCCTACCGCCGTGGTCTGCACGATCAGGTGGTGGCCAAGGATGGGCGCCTGCAGGCCCTCGGCAGCGCTGCCTACCTGGAGGGGATGGGCCAGGGATGAAGCGCTGGCCGTTGCCGGCCCGGCAGGCCAAGCTGATGGGAGTTCATCGATCCACCGGGGGCGTGCCCGGCTCCCGCTGATGCTTGAGCGGCTGGTGCTGCCCCCATGGCTGCGGTTCTCGCTGGCCCTGCCCCTGCTGGTGCTCAACCTGTGGGTGCTGCGCCAGTTGCTGGTGCCCCTGGCGCCGTTCCCGGCCCTGTTCCTGACGGCCGCCCTGCTGGCCTTCCTGCTCGACATCCCTAGCCGCTGGTTGATCCAGCGCGGTCTGCCCCGGCCGGTGGCGCTGCTGCTGGTGCTGGGGCTGAGCCTCTCGGTGGTGGTGCTGGCCGTCCTGGTGCTGGTCCCCCGCCTGGTGGAGCAGCTGGGTGACCTGGTGCTGGCCCTTCCCAGCTGGCTGGCCCAGGGGGAAACCCTGCTGGGGCAGCTGCAGAGCTGGGCCACCGAGCGGGGGCTGCCCACCGACTTCGGGGGCCTCAGCAGCGAACTGATCACCCGCACCAGCAAGATTGCCTCCCAGCTCAGCCAGCAGGTGCTGGGGATCCTGGGGGCCACCGTCAGCATCACCGTCAACACGGTGATTGTCCTGGTGCTGGCGGTCTTTCTGCTGCTGGGCGGTGAGGGCATCGCCAAGGGGCTTGCCGAATGGCTGCCCCCTGGCACACGGTCTCTGGTTCTCAACACCCTGGACCGCACCTTCCGGGGCTATTTCGCCGGCCAGGTGGTGCTGGCCCTGATCCTCAGCGGTGCCCAGAGCCTGGTGTTCACCCTGCTCGGGATCCCCTATGGGGTGCTGTTCGCCGTGGCGATCGGCTACACCACGCTGATTCCCTATGCCAGTGCCCTCACCATCGTGGGGGTGAGCGTGCTGCTGGCGCTCCAGGATCCACGCACCGGCCTGGAGGTGCTGGCCGTGGCGATCACCGTCGGCCAGGTGGTCGACCAGGTGATCCAGCCGCGGCTGATGGGGTCGATCGTGGGGCTGCAGCCGGCCTGGTTGCTGATCAGCCTGCCGATCGGCGCCCGGCTGGGGGGGCTGCTGGGGCTCGGCGAACTGCTGGGCCTGCTGCTGGCGGTGCCGGTGGCCAGCTGTGCCAAGACCTTCCTTGATGCCTGGGCCCTGCGTCTTCGCGCCGAACCGTTCAGGGTTCCGCCGGCGCCGGAATGATGCCGCGCCGCTCCAGTTCGGCCATCACCTGGGCCACCGAGTCGTCGAGGCTCTGCTCACCCGTGGCCACCCGCAGCTCGGGGGCCTCGGGGGCTTCGTAGGGGCTGGAGATGCCGGTGAATTCCTTGATCTCCCCAGCCCGGGCCTTGGCGTAGAGGCCTTTGGTGTCCCGTTGTTCGCAGACCTCCAGGTCGGCAGCGCAGTGGATCTCGAGGAAATCGCCCGCCTCAACCAGCTCGCGGGCCCGCTGGCGGTCGGCCTGGAAGGGGGAGACGAAGGCGGTGAGCACCACCACCCCGGCATCCAGAAACAATTTCGCCACCTCACCGATCCGGCGGATGTTCTCCTCCCGGTCGGCGTCGGAGAAGCCCAGATCGCTGCAGAGCCCGTGGCGCACGTTGTCGCCATCCAGCACGTAACAGGCCAACCCCTGCTCGAACAGGGCCGAATTCACCGCGTTGGCCAGGGTGCTCTTCCCCGCCCCCGAGAGGCCCGTGAACCAGAGGATGGCGCTGCGGTGGCCCCGTTGGTGGGCCCGGGCGGCGCGGGTCACGGTCGAGTGGTGCCAGACGATGTTGGTGGCCTTGGCAGGCGAGGTCATCTCGGACACGGAACGCACAGAAGCATCGGGGCGCATTCTCCCCTACCCCCCTGCCTGCTTCGGCCGGAACCCCTGTGCCTCCAGCTCAGCCAGGGTGAGGGCCACCTGGTCGCCCTGGAGTTCGATCACCCCGTCTTTGAGGGTGCCGCCGGTGCCGGCGCGGGTCTTGAGCCGCTGCAGCAAGGCGCGGGCTTCGACGTCTGGAACCTCCAGCCCCGTGACCGCCGTGACCAGCTTGCCGCCCTTGCCCGCCTTGGTGCGCTGCACCCGCACCCGCTGCTGGGCCCTGGCCACGCCAGGGCCACCGGGGGACGCTGGCCGTTGCAGGCTCTCCGAGCTACTGAACTCCCTCCAACCGCCCTTAGCCATGGGTGCGGCCCCCCCTGAAGAGCTGCTTCATGCGGCGGCCGGCGGCGGACACCAACCGGGACGGCAAGGATCTGGATCGCATCGTTTCAGGTAGAGACGGCGGTTCGGAGAAGTCGTAGCCCTCCCCGACGCGATGGCGGGCCATGGCCTTGTGATTCGCGGCGGCGGTGTAGTGGCAGACGTAGGAGCGGCGGGTGCGCGAAGGATCGGCCATGGCGGTACCGCCGTGAATCAGCGCCCCGTGCCAGATCAGCAGGTCGCCGCGCCTGGGCAGGTAGATGCTCGGTGTCCAGCCCTGCTGGTTGATCAAGGCGCTCAGGTAATGCCCATACCCTGCGGCTGTCTGAGGGTCGGTGTTGCGGCTGGCCAGAATTCCGCCCTGGTTCCAGTCGTAGAACTGATGCTCCGCCAGGAGATGGGAACCCTTGTAATACACAAGCGGCCCGGCCTGATCGCTGATGTCTTCCAGGGGAATCCAGGCTGCGGCCAGATGGCCCAGCCGGTTGTGATGGTGCACATAGGAGAAGTCCTGGTGCAAGGATTGTTCGCTGCTTTTCCAGAAGGTGAGCGATTGAATCAGGGCCGGTGCCGATCCGAAGAGCTCATCGAGAAAAGCGATAATGGGCTTTGAGAAGGCAAGATCGCGGGCTGAATCGAAGTAGCGATGCAGGTCATTGAGCTTGAGCCCAGGTCCTGCCTGGCGCAAATCTGTGATACCCAACTTTGGAAGATTGCGTAGAACCCTGGCTTCGTAGTGATCGGCATTGCCGTCAATGCCGATCAGGCCATACAGCAGGGAGGCCTGGGCCAGGCGCGGCAGGTCGTCCAAGTCGGCGTCCACCCGATCGAGCAGGACAGGGTCCATCACCTGCGGAAAGATGATCACACCGTCCCGGAGGAACTGAAGCACTTGCTCTGAATAAATCTGGCTCGCTACTTCGGGCTGCTGACGATACAGCCGTTCCGCCAGTGTCAGGGTAGAGAGGTAGTGGCTGGGAAGCATCTCTGGCGTTCGTTTGGGGCTGGGCCGTCTCACCAGGTGATGCCCACGGTTCTGAGCTGGCACTCCGGAATCCGCGGAGCCGTCCCAGCCGTGCCGGGTGGTGCCTCCCTACTCTGAATCATCCCCTTCAGTACCTCCGGTGACCAGCACCGTCCCTACCCGCCGCGTCGATCCGGCCGAGCTGCAGCCGTCGGTCCGCCCGGATGGCCTGGGCCGTTTCGGCCCCTTCGGCGGTCAGTACGTGCCCGAAACCCTGATGCCCGCCCTGGCGGAGCTGGAGGCCGCCGCCGCCGAGGCCTGGGCCGATCCCGCCTTCACCGCCCGGCTGGACCACCTGCTGCGTCATTACGTCGGGCGACCCACGCCGCTCTATGAAGCCGAGCGCCTCACGGCCCATTACCGCCGTCCAGAGGGGGGACCGCGCCTGTGGCTGAAGCGCGAGGACCTCAATCACACCGGCGCCCACAAGATCAACAACGCCCTGGGCCAGGCCCTGCTGGCGTTGCGGATGGGTAAGCAGCGGATCATCGCCGAAACCGGCGCCGGCCAGCATGGCGTCGCCACTGCCACGGTCTGCGCCCGCTTCGGGCTGGAGTGCGTCATTTACATGGGCGCCGAAGACATGCGCCGCCAGGCCCTGAACGTGTTCCGGATGCGCTTGCTGGGGGCCACCGTCCAGCCCGTCACCGCCGGCACCGCCACTCTCAAGGACGCCACCAGCGAAGCCATCCGCGACTGGGTCACCAACGTGGAGACGACCCATTACATCCTCGGCTCGGTGGCCGGTCCGCACCCCTACCCGATGCTGGTGCGCGATTTCCATGCCGTGATCGGCCAGGAAGCCAGGGCCCAGTGCCTCGAAGCCTTCGGCCGGCTGCCGGATGTGCTGATCGCCTGTGTGGGCGGCGGCTCCAACGCCATGGGCCTGTTCCACCCCTTCGTTGAGGACGCCGAGGTGCGTCTGATCGGCGTGGAGGCGGCCGGCGAGGGTGTGGCCACGGGCCGCCATGCCGCCACGATCACCGAAGGGCGGGTGGGGGTGCTGCACGGCGCCATGAGCCTGCTGCTGCAGGACGACGAAGGCCAGGTGCAGGAGGCCCATTCGATCAGTGCCGGCCTCGATTACCCGGGCGTGGGGCCGGAGCACAGCTACCTCAAGGGCATCGGCCGGGCGGAGTACGCCGCCGTCACCGACGCCCAGGCCCTTGAAGCCCTGCAACGGGTGAGCGAACTGGAGGGCATCATCCCTGCCCTGGAGACGGCCCATGCCTTCGCCTGGCTGGAATCGCTCTGCCCCACCCTCGCCCCCGGCACCGAAGTGGTGCTCAACCTCTCCGGCCGCGGCGACAAGGACGTCAACACGGTGGCGGAGAAGCTGGGCGACGGCCTGGCCGGATAGGTTTCCCGCCCCGCTCGCCAGGCTGTGGCCTCAGAGCGGATCCTGCTCCCAGGGGAAACGGGGCAGCTTGTTGAGGCCCTCCTGCATGTGGCGGGCCCACACATCCATGGTGTGCTGGATCTCCGGGGCCTCCTTTTCGAGTTTGAGGTGGCGGCCCACCTTGAATTCGTCACGGCGCACTAGGGCGATCTCGAAGGGTGGCCCCACGGTGAGATTGGAGCGGCGGGTCACGATCTCTGACACCAGGCAGAGGCGCGCCGCATCCTCCAGGGAGAGGTCCGGTCTGCCGATGTAATCGAGGGGAGGCTTGCCGTACTTGGTTTCGCCGATCTGCAGGAAGGGGGTGTCGGCGGTGGCCATGATCGCGTTGCCCTGGGGATACACCATGTAGAGCCCGTGGGGCTGGCCGGCGATCTGGCCGCCCAGGATGAAGCTGGCCTCGCCGCTGGCACCCGCCTGGCGCAGGTTGGGATTGAACTCCTTCTGGACCATCACATTGAGGCGGCCGATGTAATCGGCCACCTCAAACAGATAACGGGCGGTGAGCATGCTCGGTCCGGCCGGGGGGTCGTCCTGGCGGCTCCACTGGGGACTGGGACCGGCTCCGTGGTTCTCGATGTCGCGGCGGATGCGATTGAGCACGGCCTGGGTGGTGCCCAGATTGCCGGCTGCCATCAGCACGAACAGCCGATCCGGAGCCGGCGCCAGCACATGCATCTTGCTGTAGCTGGAGATGTAATCGACGCCTGCGTTGGTGCGGGAGTCGGAGGCGAACACCAGGCCGCTCTGGAGCAGAAAACCGAGGCAATAGGTCATCAGCTGAGCAGCCTCTCCAGGATCGAGGCCACCGACTGGACCGCTGCGCGGGCGGTGGCGTAGGCCATGCGCATCGGCCCCACCAGTGCCACCTGGCCGCGGCCGCCGTGGCCCGTGCGGTAGGTGGCCTGGACCACCGAGCACTGGCCGAGGGCGGCGTGGGGGTGTTCTGTGCCGATCCAGATCGCGTCGCTGGCGATGGCGGCAGGGTCGCCGGTGAGCCCCAGCAGGGTGCGGGGGCCATGCTCCACCAGCTGCACCACCGGAAGGAGGGTGGAGCTGTGGCTGAATTCCGGCTGGGCCAGCAGACCCCCCAGGCCGGCCGCGACAACGGCGTCGAGCTCCTCGCTGCGGATGCGGCTGTGGCTGTCGAGGGCCTGGCGCAGCAGGCCGCCGCTGCGGCGCAGTTCTGCCGGCAGTCGCTCCCAGGGGATGCGCCCGTCGCCGTTGGCGCGGAGCTGTTGGTTGCTCCAGCGCTCCAGGATCGGCAGCTCCTCCTCCAGCCCGGCCCCAAGACGCAGATTCAGGCTGGTGCTGAAGTCCGGTCCCTGGACGAGGAACACCAGGAGGCGGTCGCCGCTGGGCACCAGCCGCACCGCCTGCAACAGAGGACTGGGGCGCTGGGGTCGGGTGATCAGGCTGAGCAGGCCGGTGAGGTCGGCCAGGCGGCGGGCCAGGTGCAGCAGCAGATCATCCAGGGCGGCCCACTGCAGACTGATTCCGGCCAGCTCCCGATCCAGCTGCAGGGCGGCGGCGCCCGGGGCCGGCAACAACTGATCGACGTAGAGGCGGTAGCCCCGCTGGCTGGGGATCCGGCCGGCGGAGGTGTGGGGCTGGGTCAGCAGGCCGCGTTGTTCCAGGGCCCCCATGGCCGTGCGCACGGTGGCGGGGCTGGCGGGCAGCCCGAAGCGACGCACCAGCGTGCTGCTGCCCACGGGCTCGACGGTGTCCACGTAGTGCCGCACCGTGGCCCGGAGGACCTCCTGTTGTCGGCGCGGCAGCGTGTCCAAGGACGGTGGGGAAACAGCAAAGAAAAGAGATCATTAATCCTAGGTATGCGGAGTGCCTCCCCAGGCCCGGCACGGGGGCTCAGTAACGGGGAACCTGGGGATCCACCTCCCGGCTCCAGGCGTCGATGCCCCCCTTCAGGTTCCAGACCTCCCCAAAGCCCTGTTCCTGGATAAGCCAGCAGCCGAAGTCCCAGCTGCGGATGCCGGCATGGCAGAGCACCACCAACGGCTCCTGCCGGTCGAGCATGGTCTCCAGTCGTGGCAGCCACTCCCGGTGGCGGCTCAGGGGCAGATGCAGCACCTCAAGCGGCAACCTGGCCAGGGCCAGTTCTCCGTCCTCGCGCACATCCACGATCCGGAGCGGCTCGCCGGCCTCGAGGCGCCGTTGCAGCTCCGCGGCGGTGAGCGTCCGGGGGGTCCCCGGGCGGGTCGTCTCGTCCATGGCGGGCGTCGGAGGGGGGGGTGGCGTCAGGATGGTCCCATCCTGCTGAGTACGCATGAAGGCCCGCCCATTCCTGGCGGTGCTGCTGGCCCTGGTGCTGGTGGTGTTCGGACTGGGGCTCGGTGGCTGGTGGCTGGTGTGGCAGCGCAGTGCCCTGCGGTTGCAGCGCCTGCCGCTCGTGGTGCCGCGTGCTGCCCAGTTCGTGCCTCGGGATGCTCCCCTCAGCTTCCATTTGTTCAGCGACGGCGACCAGCCCCTGGACTACGCCCGTGCCGTCGCCCCGCCCCGCCAGCGGCGCCAGGCGGCGGCCGCGGTCGGCCGGCTGCGCGACGGGGCCTTCGCCGCGGCGGGTCTTGACTACGAAGCGGAACTGCGCTCCTGGCTGGCGGCACCCGTGGGCCTGGCCCTGTTCGAGGCGGACGCCGGCGCCGCCGCAGGGGGCTCAAAGGGCGGCTGGCTGCTGGCCCTGGGCAGCCGCGATGATGACGGCGCCCGCCAGTTTCTGCAGCGCTTCTGGCAGACCCGCAGCCTGGCGGGCACGGATCTCCAGATCAGCACCTACCGGGGTATGGGTCTGATCAGCGGCCGGGGGGCCCTGCTGGGCCGCACACCGATGCCGCTGGCCACGGCTCTGGTGGATGACGACCTTGTCCTGATCGCCTCGGGGCGGGGTGTGCTGGAGCAGGCGCTGGATGTGTCCCAGATCCCTGAGCTCAATCAGGCCGGCCAGGCGTCCTTCCAGGAGGGTCTGCGGCGACTCGGCACCGGCGCTGCCCTGCTCCAGGCTTCCCCCGGCGCCCTGGAGCGCTGGCTGGGGCTGCCGCTGCCCGCCCCTGCCGACCAGCGGCCCGGTGGGCTGCTGCTGGCCCTGCGACCCGACGGTCAAAGCCTGCGGCTGTCCGCCCTGCTCGGCCTGCCGGCGGAGATCGCCCTGCCGGAGATCGGCGCCGACGCAGGCCTGGGCCAGGCCCTGCTGGCCGCCCTGCAGCGTCCCGCCGCCAGCCTCGCCCTGGTGCAGGATCCCGCCACCCTGGCCACGATCCCGTTGCTGCAGCCGCTGCTTGAGCGCCTGGTGGGGGCGGCGGATGCCGCGGGTCCGGTGCCCGCGCTGGTCGTTGGTTCCGACGGGGGACCGCTGCTGGCCGCCGCCAGCGGCAATCGCTGGTTGCTGGGTACGGCGGCGGACCGGCCGGAGCCCTCGGTGCTGGAGGCGGCCCTGGCGGCCGATGGCCTGATCGCCGCCCCCCTCGAGGTCGACGGCCACCCGCTGCTGGCCTGGACCCGGCTGCAGGCCAGCCCGGGCCGCCGCGACGGCAGGTCGGAGCAGTTGCAGGCGCCCCTGCTGGGCTGGCGCTGGCAGCGGGGCGACCAGGCCTGGTGGGGGGAGTCGCTCGGCCAGCTGGAGAGTCTGGATGGGCCGCAAAAAGGGGGGGCTGGCCGTCTGCAGGGGCAGTTGGCGGCGCTTGCGGTTCCGGAGGCGTCCCTGCAATGGGCCCTGGATGGTCCGCGGGCCCGTGACCTGCTGGCGGCCTGGAGGCCCTGGCAACGCCTCACCGCCCTTGCCGGGGGGCCGCTCAGTGAGCCGATCAGCGGCCTGGCCCTGGCGCTGGAGGGAGAGCCCGGTCTCCTGGCGGTGGAAGCGCGCCTCGACTTCGGAGCCGCCTGACCATGGCACCACCCGTCTGGGAGCTGCTCCTGCTGCGCCACGGCATCGCCGAGGAGCGCAGCCCTGCCAGGGTCGATGCCAGGCGGGAGCTCACCGCCGCTGGCCGCTCCCGCACCCAGGCGGTGCTGGAGCGGGCCGTCCAACTGGGTCTGCGGGCCGATCGCCTCTTCTCCAGTCCCCTGGCCCGGGCCTGGCAAACCGCCGAGATCGCCCGGATGGTGGGCCTGGCCCCCGCCCTTGAGCTGGCCCAGATCCTGGAGCCCGGCGGGGATCCCCTGCCCCTGCTGCCGGCCTGGTTCAGCCAGGGCGATGAAGCGCCATCCTGCCGGCTGCTTCTGGTGGGCCATGAGCCGGATCTGGGGCTGCTGGCGTCCCGCCTGCTCGGGGCGCCCCCCGGTGCCATCGCCTTGCGCAAGGCGGGTCTGGCCCTGCTGCGCCTCCCCGTGGTGGAAGCCGGCGGTTCGCTGGCCGGCACGGCCCGCCTGGAGTGGTTGGTCCGCCCCGGGCTCTGGCTGCCCCGCCCCTGAGCCGGCAGCGGGCGCTACGCCAGGTGCCGGTTCCTGCGCCTAAGTTCATCCCATCCACAGGAAGCGGCATGGCGGCGGCGAGCACCCCAGAGGCGAGCGACCCTCAGGGCACCCCTCCCTTGCCGTCGGCGCCGGCACCCCCCACCTTCCGCCCCGGGCTCGAGGGGGTGCCGGCCACCCAGTCCGCCATCTGCGACATCGAGGGGCAACGGGGACTGCTCACCTACCGGGGCTACCCGATCGAGCAGCTCGCCAGCCACAGCAGCTTCCTCGAAACCGCCTATCTGCTGATCTGGGGCGAGTTGCCGACGATCTTCCAGCTGCGTGAATTCGAGCAGGAGGTGCAGATGCACCGGCGGCTCAGCTTCCGCATCCGCGACATGATGAAGTGCTTTCCGGCCACCGGCCATCCGATGGATGCCCTGCAGGCCAGTGCGGCGTCCCTGGGGCTCTTCTATTCACGGCGTGCTCTGTACGACCCCCAGTACATCGTCGATGCGGTGGTGCGGCTGATTGCCAAGATCCCCACGATGGTGGCGGCGTTCCAGCTGATCCGGAAGGGGCAGGATCCGATCCAGCCCCGGGACGACCTGGCCTATTCGGCCAACTTTCTCTACATGCTCACGGAGCGGGAGCCCGATCCCCTGGCGGCGCGGATCTTCGATGCCTGCCTGATCCTGCACGCCGAGCACAGCCTCAACGCCAGCACCTTCAGTGCCCGGGTCACCGCCAGTACTCTCACCGACCCCTACGCCGTGGTCGCCTCTGCCGTGGGCACCCTGGCCGGTCCCCTGCATGGCGGCGCCAACGAGGACGTGCTCGACATGCTCGACCAGATCGGCAGCATCGACCAGGTGGAGCCCTGGCTCGACCGGGCCATCGCCCAGAAGCAGAAGATCATGGGCTTCGGCCATCGCGAGTACCGCGTCAAAGACCCCCGGGCCGTGATCCTGCAGGGCCTGGCCGAGGAGCTCTTCCAGCGCTTTGGCCACGACGCCATGTACGACGTGGCCCTCAAGCTCGAGGAGGTTGCGGAGCGGCGGCTCGGGCCGAAGGGCATCTTCCCCAACGTCGACTTCTATTCCGGGCTGGTTTACCGAAAGCTCGGTATTCCCCGCGACCTGTTCACCCCCATCTTTGCCATCGCCCGTACGGCAGGATGGCTGGCCCACTGGAAGGAACAACTGGGTGCCAACCGCATCTACCGTCCCTCGCAGATCTACACCGGTCCCGTTGAACGGGGCTGGTTGCCCCTGGAAAGCCGTCCGGTTCCTGGCTGACCCCGTTTCCACCTAGGTTCCCCCCACCGGAGTTCTCTGATGCTGTCCACTGGCCTGCTGGGTGCCGCCGTCGCTCCCCCTGGTCTCGATCTCCAGTCGAGCTTCATCGACCTGGCCCAGGCCATGGGCCTCACCGCCGGTGCCGCCCGCCTGCTCTGGTTGCCGCTGCCGATGGTGCTGGTGCTGGTGGGGGCCGTGGTCGGCGTCCTTGTGAGTGTCTGGCTGGAGCGGAAGATCTCCGCGGCGGTGCAGCAGCGCATCGGGCCCGAATATGCCGGCGCCCTGGGCGTGCTTCAGCCCCTGGCCGACGGCCTCAAGCTGGTGTTCAAGGAGGACATCATCCCCGCCAGAGCCGACTCCGTGCTCTTCAGCCTCGGCCCGGTGCTGGTGGTGGTGCCGGTGATCCTGTCCTGGCTGGTGGTGCCGTTCGGCCAGAACCTGCTGATCAGCAACGTGGGGGTGGGCATCTTCCTGTGGATCGCCCTGAGCAGCATCCAGCCGATCGGCCTGCTGATGAGCGGCTACTCCAGCAACAACAAGTACTCCCTGCTCGGGGGCCTGCGGGCGGCGGCCCAGTCGATCAGCTACGAGATCCCCCTGGCCCTGGCGGTGCTGGCCGTGGTGATGATGAGCAACTCCCTCAGCACTGTCGACATCGTTGCCCAGCAGACCGGAGCTGGCATCCTGAGCTGGAACATCTGGCGCCAGCCTGTCGGCTTCGTGATCTTCTGGATCTGCGCCCTGGCGGAGTGCGAGCGCCTTCCCTTCGACCTGCCGGAGGCCGAGGAGGAACTGGTGGCCGGCTACCAGACGGAGTACTCCGGTATGAAGTTCGCCCTGTTCTATCTGGGCAGCTACATCAACCTGGTGCTGTCGGCCCTGCTGGTGTCAGTGCTCTACCTGGGCGGCTGGAGCTTCCCTGTGCCCGTCGAGTGGATCACCGGCTGGCTCGGGGTCTCCCCCGATGCCCCCCTGGTCCAGGTGATCACCGGTTCGATCGGCATCGTCAGCACGATCCTGAAGGCCTACCTGCTGGTGTTCTTCGCGATCCTGCTGCGCTGGACCACCCCACGGGTGCGGATCGACCAACTGCTCGATCTGGGCTGGAAGTTCCTGCTGCCGATCGCCCTGGTCAACCTCCTGGTCACCGCCGGCCTCAAGCTGGCCTTCCCCGTCGCCTTCGGCGGCTGATCCGGTCGCGCCGATACCAACGGCGCTGCGCCCCTAGGGCCATCATGGTCCCCATCCCGTAACCCCCTCGCCCCCAGCCATGTTCGGGTTTCTCAAACAAGTCGGTGACTACACCCGGGAGGCGGTGAGCGCGGCCCAGACCATGACCCAGGGTCTGGCGGTCACCTTCGACCACCTGCGCCGGCGCCCGATCACGGTGCAGTACCCCTACGAGAAGTTGATCCCCTCCGAGCGTTACCGGGGCCGGATCCACTACGAACTCGACAAGTGCATCTCCTGCGAGGTGTGTGTGCGGGTGTGCCCCATCAACCTGCCGGTGGTGGATTGGGTGATGAACAAGGCCACCAAGAAGAAGGAGCTGCGCAACTACTCGATCGATTTCGGGGTGTGCATCTTCTGCGGCAACTGTGTGGAGTACTGCCCCACCAACTGCCTCTCCATGACCGAGGAGTACGAGCTGGCGGCCTTTGACCGCCACAGCCTCAACTACGACAACGTCGCCCTTGGCCGCCTGCCCACCAGCGTCACTTCCGATCCGGCGGTGTTTGCCCTGCGGGAGCTGGCCTACCTTCCCAAGGGCGCCCTGGACCCCCATGGGGTGCCCGCCAGCGAGCCCCGTGCGGGCCAGCTGCCTTCCCAGGTGCTGGAATCCCTCCAGAAGGAGCCAGCCCCCAGCGGCGGCGCCCCTTCCGACAGCACCGGAGAGTCCTGATGTCGATCGCCTCCACCACCCAGCAGATCTGCTTCCTCGTGCTCTCGGCCACCACCGTGGTCGGCTCGCTCGGCGTGGTCCTGCTGCCCAACATCGTCTACTCCGCCTTCCTGCTGGGCGGTGTCTTTCTTTCGGTTGCCGGGCTGTATCTGCTGCTCAACGCCAGCTTCGTCGCGGCGGCCCAGATCCTCGTCTATGTGGGCGCGGTCAATGTGCTGATCCTGTTCGCGATCATGCTCGTCAACAAGCAGGAAACCCTCGCCGCGATCCCTGGGCTGCTGGTGCGTCGGCTTCTTTCGGGGGCCGTCTGCGCCGGCCTTTTCGCCCTGCTGCTGCGGGTGGCCTTCACCACCACCTGGGCGCTGCCGGGCCCGACGCCCGTCGGCGAAGAGGCCACCATTCGCATTGGCGAGCACCTGTTCACCGATTACCTGCTGCCGTTTGAGCTGGCCTCGGTGCTGCTGCTGATGGCGATGATCGGGGCCATCGTGCTGGCTCGCCGCGACGTCTTCAGCACCGACGTGATCACCGGTGAGCCGGCCGATCAGGGACTGATCGAAAAGGACCGCACGCCCCTGCTGATCGAGAAATCCGCCCCCGCGCCCACCCTCCTTTCCAAGCCATGAGCACCGACCTCGCCTCTCCGATTCCGCTCGAGGCCTTTCTCTCGGTCGCGGCCATGTTGTTCTGCGTCGGCGTCTGGGGGTTGATCAACAGCCGCAACGCCGTGCGGGTGCTGATGAGCATCGAGTTGATGCTGAACGCCGTCAACATCAACCTGATGGCCTTCTCCAACTACCTCGATGGCCAGCTGATCCGCGGCCAGGTGTTCGCTATCTTCGTGATCACCGTGGCGGCAGCTGAAGCGGCCGTCGGCCTGGCCATCCTGCTGTCGCTCTATCGCAACAGGGAAACAGTGGACATGGAGCGGTTCAACCTGCTGCGCTGGTAGCCGTGCACGTCTCATGCCATCCGGCCCATGCAGCTTGAGCGGGTCTGGCTGATCCTTCGCAAGGGCAGTCAGGCGGCCCAGCGACAGGCCCGACGCTGTGCCCAGGACCTGCGCTCCCAGGGTGTCATCGTCACCACCGCCGTCAGCGGCCTGGGCTTGAATCCCTTCCCTGGCCTGCTGGCCACCGAGAGCGATCTTCCCGACCTGGCCATTGTCCTCGGTGGCGATGGCACGGTCCTGGCGGCGGCTCGCCACCTGGCCAGCTTTGCTGTGCCGGTGCTCAGCTTCAACGTCGGCGGTCACCTGGGCTTCCTCACCCATGAACGGCGCCTGCTGCGGTTGCGGGGCGAGGCCAACGGGGAAGCCGGCAGCCACGACCCCGACGACACCCTCTGGCAACGCCTGCGGGACGACCGCTTCGCGATCGAGAAGCGCATGATGCTGGAAGCCCGGATCGATCGTGGCGACGGTGTGCCCCTGGAGGGAGACGTCCCCGCAGACGGCGAGCTGAACGGGGTCGGCGATGGACCCCATGGCGCCCTCAACGATTTCTACTTCCGTCCGTACCTCGATGAGCTTTCTCCCACCTGCATGTTGGAGCTGGAGATCGACGGGGAGGTGGTGGACCAGTACCGGGGCGACGGCCTGATCATCGCCACCCCCACGGGCTCCACCGGCTACGCGATGGCCGCCGGTGGACCGATCCTGCATCCGGGCATTGAAGCGATCGTGGTCACACCGATCTGCCCGATGAGTCTCTCCAGCCGGGCGGTGGTGGTCCCTCCCGGTTCGCGGCTGTCGGTCTGGCCCCTGGGGGAGACCAGCCGTCGGGTCAAGCTCTGGAAGGACGGAGCCCATGCCACCGTGCTCGAACCGGGCGATCGCTGCGTCCTGCAGCGGGGGCGCCACCCCGTGCTGATGCTCCAGTTGGAGCAGAGCCCCTCGTACTACAGCACCCTCACCCACAAGCTCCACTGGGCCGGCAGCCTCACCGCTGGTGAACCGTCCCGCAACTGAACAGCTCCGCTCCGCCCTGCCACCCCCTCCCCATGGCCCTGGAAATCGAGCGTCGCTTCCTCGTCAGCGGCGACCAATGGCGCTCCCATGCCCACCGGGCCAGGGCCATCCGCCAGGCTTATCTCTCAACCGGTAACGGGGAGCTCACCCTGCGGGTGCGGCTGGCCAGGGCCCCTGATGGTGCCATGGAGGCGTTTCTCACCCTCAAGCTGCCGGCCGCCGACGCGGTGGCGGCGTCAGCCTCCGCCGGTCAGGCCCTGACACGGCAGGAGTACGAGTACCCGATTCCGGCCATCGATGCTGAGGCCCTGTTGGAGCAATCCGTCCATCAGGTGAGCAAGACGCGGTACGGCCTGGATCTGCCCGGTGGCGACTGGGTGCTGGATGTGTTCGAGGCCGACAATGCCCCCCTGGTGGTGGCGGAGGTGGAACTGGAGCGGGCCGATCAGGCGGTGGCCGTTCCCGCCTGGTGCTCCAGGGAGATCACGGGGCGCCGCGACCTCAGCAATGCGGCCCTGGCGCACCGTCCGCTGGTGGCGTGGCCGGTGGCCGAACGGGAGTCTCTCCTGCTGCCCCGCAGTGGCTGAGCTCAGCTGGGCCTGGAAGGATCGACATGGGGCAGGGCGCAGCAGTTGAAGCCGTCGCGGCAGATCTTGCCGTGGTCCATGGCCCAGTTCAGCAGGGCCACCCGGTTCTTGGCGCCGGTCTTGGTGAAGATGTTGCTGACGTGGTTGTCGACGGTGCGCTTGCTGATGGTCAGCTGGCCAGCGATCTCCAGGTTGGTGAGGCCCGTGGCCACCAGCTCGATGATCTCGAGTTCCCTCTCTGATAACTCGCTGCGTAGATGAACCATGGGCCGCTCCGGGGACGGGGGCATCGATGGTGCCGGGGGCTTGCGCTCAGCCATCGGCTCCTCGGCGGTTGATATCACTCTAGGCAGCGGCTGATCCATGATGCCCCTGTCATGGAGATGGCCGTTGCAGCTACGAGAGGCCCTGGCGGACGGCCGCTTCGCCGTCACGGCGGAAGTGACTCCGCCCCGAGGGGGCGACGCCGGTCGCACCCTTGAGGCTGCGGCGGCGCTGCGGGGCCTGGTGCAGGCGGTCAATGTCACCGACGGCAGCCGGGCGGTGATGCGGATGAGCAGCCTGGCGATGTGCCGCCTGCTGCTGGAGGCCGGCATCGAGCCCGTGCTGCAGATGACCTGCCGCGACCGCAATCGCATCGCCCTCCAGGCTGACCTGCTCGGCGCCCACGCCCTCGGCATCCGCAACCTGCTCTGCCTCACCGGTGACCCGGTGCGAGCTGGGGATCAGCCTGGGGTCCGGGCGGTGAATGAACTGGAAGCGGTGAGGCTGCTGCAGCTCGTGCGGGCCCTCAATGCCGGCGAGGATCCGGTGAAGGGGGAGTTGCCGGATGGTGCCACGGCGCTCTTCCCCGGCGCCGCCGCCGATCCCCAGTCCCCCAGCTGGAGCGGACTGTGCTCCAGGGTCCGGCGCAAGCAGGAGGCCGGAGCCCGCTTCCTCCAGACCCAGATGGTGATGGACACCGCCTGCCTGCGCCGCTTTGTGGAGGAGATCACCGCCCCACTCGGGCTGCCGGTGCTGGCTGGGGTGTTTCTGCTCAAGTCGGCCCGCAACGCCGAGTTCATCAACCGTGTGGTGCCCGGGGCCCGCATCCCCCAGTCCCTGATCGAGCGCCTCGCCGGTGCCGCAGACCCGGCGGCGGAAGGTGTGGCGATCGCCGCTGAACAGGTAGCGGCCTACCGCTCCATCGCCCAGGGGGTGCACCTGATGGCGATCAAGGCCGAGCACCGCATCCCCCAGATCCTGCGATTGGCGGGCCTAGGGGGTGCCGCTGGCGGCGAGGTCGGTGCCGAGCAGCTCGGCCATGGCCTTCTGCTGCGGTGAAGGGGTGCCCACGTCCTGGCGGCGGGAATCTGTAATCAACCAGTCGAGAGCAGCTTCCTGCAGATCGAAATGGTCCCCGTTGCGATCGACGCAATAGCGGCCATAGACCAGCTTCTCGACGAGCTGGACGCCGGCACCGATGCGGGAATAATCAAAGATGATCGAGTTGTCGATCGTGGCGCCTTCACAGATGTGGCAGCTCGGCCCGATCATGGCCGGCCCGATGATGGTCACACCGTTCTCGATGCGGGTCATGCCACCCACGAAGATCGGCCCCTCAACGTGGATCTTGTCCCAGTCGGCCGCCACGTTCAGGCCCGCGTAGATCCCTGGACGTACTTCCTTGCCAGGAATCTGCACCTGGCGAACATGCCCCTGCAGCACGCTGCGGATCGCCTGCCAGTAATCCGGCACCTTGCCGATGTCGACCCATTCGAATTCCATGGGCAGGGCATAGAAGGGGGCCCCGGACTCCACCAGCCTGGGGAACAGATCGGCGGCGATGTCGAACGGTTCGCCGCTGGGGATGAAGTCGAGGACGGCTGGTTCGAAGATGTAGATGCCGGTGTTGATCATGTCGCTGGCGGCCTCCTCAACCGACGGCTTCTCCTGGAAGGAGAGCACCCGGCCGGCTTCATCCGTCACCACCACCCCATAGCTGCTCACCTGATCGCGGGGCACCCGCTTGGTGATCAAGCTGGCCATGGCCCCCTTCTCGCGATGGCGCCGTACGGCTTCTGTGAGGTCGAGATCGATCAGGGCATCGCCGCAGAGCACCACGAAGGTGTCGTCGAAGAAGGGCTGGAAGTCCTGGATTTTCTTCAGCCCTCCGGCCGAACCCATCGCTTCACCGATCAGCTCACCATCGCTGATGCGTCCCTCGAAGCTGTAGGCGATCTGGACATCGAAGCGCTGCCCATCACGGAAGTAGTTCTCGATCTCCTCCGACAGGTGGGAGACGTTGACCATGATTTCGTTGAAGCCGTGCTCCCGGAGCAACTCGAGCAGAAACTCCATCACGGGTTTCTGCAGGATCGGAATCATCGGCTTGGGGGTGGTGTGCGTGATCGGCCGCACCCGAGTTCCCTTGCCTGCCGCCAGGATCATCGCCTTCATCGGCGTCGTTTCATGTCGGAGGTGATAAGGCAGCCTAAGGAGAAAACTCAGGCTGCCACTGCCTCCAGAGCCGGCCCCCTATCTGACCCCTGCCCGGGCAGTCGCGGCAGGCTCAGCGTTTCGGCCCTGTCCTCGCACCGGCGACGCAGGCTGAGCGGACCGTAAAGGCCGCCGGCCTGCTCCAGTTCCACCTTGCCCTGGGAGGAGAGGAACAGCAGGGCCCAGAACACCCCGACCCTGTCCTGGTCCAGGTCCTCGTCGGCCGGCGCGCTGGCGACGGCCTCCGCCCAGGCGCTCACCAGGGCATCGAAGGCCACCCATTCGAGGCTTTGGGCGGTGGGCGACCACTGCAGCAGGAAGCGGCTGAGGGCGGCGGTGGTTTCCGGCAGCTTCTCGCGGTGGGCCAGGGAGGCCACCTGGGCGATCGCGGCCCGTTCGCTGTAGCGGCGCGCCCGGGGCCTGTGGCGGCCTTCCCCTCCGTCCTGCTCGAGCCGCTCGGCGATGTCCTCGAGCTGCCGGATCAGTTCCCCCAGGGTGACGGGGCGTTGCAGGGGCGGGGGCGCCACCGGACGGCGGTGCAGGTGCCGCTCCGGCCGGCGGGGCAGGGACAGGGCTCCGGGGTCCCACCCTTCGTCGTCCTCGGCGGAGAAGGGATCCTCCAGCAGGGGCTCGGGCGGAAAGGTGGCCGATTCCAGCAGCTCCGCCTTGAGTCCCACCAGCACCGAGGCCGCCAGGAACGCCTCGCTGGATTCGGCCAGATCCCGTTCGTAGCTGCCGCCCTGAGGGTCCAGCCGCCTGGGCCGTTCGATGCGTTGGCGCAACTGGTCGAGGAAGCCGTCGACGACGGCGATCACATCCACGTCCCACGGGTCGATGTCGCCTCGCTCGGCCGCGTCCTGGAGCAACCGGATGGCGAGTCTGGCGCCCGCTTCTGCCACGCGCGATGTCCTGCTCGGGGGGCCTTTCCAGGCGCAAGCTACCGGCTATGGCCGAAAGGCACCAGTCACGATGGTCACCGAACTGGTCCCATGGGGCTCAGTCGGCGGCCAGGGTGAGGCTGTCTTCGCCCGCCTCACGGGCCGGAGCCGAACTCTCCCCAGCCGCCGGCAACAGGCCGAGCTGGGCGTCGACGGTGGCCCGGTAACGGCGCAGATCGTTCTCCAGTTCGCTGATCCGCACCTGCTGGGCCTCGACATCGCCGCTGCTCTGCAGAGTTTCCACCTTGCGCACCACCCCGCTCCAGACGGCGTAGATCCAGGCGGCGGTGGCGCCGATGCCGCCCACCAGCAGCAGCAGGGCCGCCAATGGCAGGGTGGTGCTCACCCCCGGCAGGAAATGCACCGTGGTGGCCGTGGTGTTCTCCAGGGTGAACATCACCGTGGCCAAGCCGAAGCTGAAGATCAGAAGGAAGTTGATCTGCCGCATGGAGAGCCTCGCTGTGCGATGGAGGAGCGTAGGCATCTTCTCCGCAGGACACGACCATCACCTGGGACCTGCGCAGCGTTTCGTAACCGGCCCCCTGCGCTGAGGGGGCCAGGGGTCAACCCAGGGCCGGGGCGTGCAGCAGGGCCGGTGGCAGGCTGCCGAAGGCCCCGGTCGCCATCACCGCCGGAACGGGGGCACGCCCAAGCTTCACCAGGGCAACGGACTCCCGCTCGACCAGGGCCTCGATGGCGGCGCGGTAGCTGTCGGTGACCAGGCGCGGGTAGAGGCCGATGCCGATGATCGGCACCAGCAGGCAGGAGATGACATAGATCTCCCGGGGTTCGGCGTCGACCAGGTGGGTGTGGGAGGCCAACTCGGGATTCTCCTTGCCGAAGAAGATCTCCCGCAGCATCGAGAGCAGGTAGATGGGGGTGAGGATCACGCCGATCGCCGCCAGAACGGCGATCACGATGCGGAAGCTGAGGCTGTAGGCCTCACTGGTGGCGAAGCCCACGAACACCATCAGCTCCGACACGAAGCCACTCATGCCCGGCAGGGCGAGGGAGGCCAGGGAGCAGACGGTCCAGAGGGCGAACATCTTGCGCATCTTCTGACCCACGCCGCCCATTTCGTCGAGCTGGAGCGTGTGGGTCCGGTCGTAGGTGGCGCCCACCAGGAAGAAGAGGCTGGCGCCGATCAGGCCATGGCTGATCATCTGGAGCATGGCGCCACTGGTGCCCAGGGCGCTGAAGCTGCCGATGCCGATCAGCACGAAGCCCATGTGGCTGATCGAGCTGTAGGCGATCTTGCGCTTGAGGTTGCGCTGGGCGAAGGAGGTGAGGGCGGCGTAGATGATGTTGACCACCCCCAGAATCACCAGCAGGGGGGCGAACTGGGCGTGGGCCTCCGGCAGCAGCTGCACGTTGAAGCGCAGCAGCGCATAGCCACCCATCTTCAGCAGGATCCCCGCCAGGAGCATGTGCACCGGGGCGGTGGCCTCACCGTGGGCATCGGGGAGCCAGGTGTGCAGCGGCACCACCGGCAGCTTGACGCCGAAGGCGATCAGCAGGGCGGCGTAGCAAAGCACCTGGAAGCCGGTGCCGAATTCCTTGGCCGCCAGCACCGTGTACTCGAAGCTGGGGGCACCGCCGCCGTAGAAGGCCATCGCCAGGCCCGCCAGGAGGATGAACAGGGAGCTGCCGGCCGTGTACAGGATGAACTTGGTGGCGGCGTACTGGCGCTTCTTGCCGCCCCAGATGGCCAGGAGCAGGTACACCGGCAGCAGTTCCAGCTCCCAGGCCAGGAAGAACAGCAGCATGTCCTGCACGGCGAACACGGCGATCTGGCCGCCGTCCATGGCCAGGAGCAGGAAGTAGAAGAGCTTCGGCTTGAAGGTCACCGGCCAGGCGGCCAGACAGGCCAGGGAGGTGATGAAGCTGGTGAGCAGGATCAGCGGCATGGAAATTCCATCCGCCCCCACCGACCAGGCCAGCCCGAGATCGGGAAGCCACTGCACCCGCTCCACCAGCTGCAGGCCGGGATCGGCGGGGTCATAGCCGCGCAGGTAGGCCGCCACGGTCACCAGGAAGGTGGTGAGGGCGACGCCGAGGGCGTACCAGCGGACCTGCTTGCCATCGCCCTTGTCGGGTACGAAGGGGATCAGCAGAGCGGCGCCGATCGGGAACAGAATCGCGGTGCTCAGCCAGGGAAAGGGCACAGAACGGTGCTGTCCATCTGGCCGGAGTGTAGAAATCCCGGCCTCCGCAACACCCACCGCATGGGCGTTGTCACACACAGATGGGGCTCAGCCGAAGGCGCTGAACAGGAGCACCAGGCCGATGACCCCGCCGAACACGATCAGGGCATAGAACTGGACGCGGCCGGTCTCGAAGTACTTCAGGCCCTCGCCGCTGCCCAGGGTGAGCAGGCCGGTCAGGTTGACCACCCCATCCACCACCTTGGAGTCGACGTCGAGCACCTGGCGGGCCAGCCGGCGGCTGCCCTGCACGAACAGCTTCTCGTTGATGGCATCGAGATACCACTTGTTGGCCAGGAACCGGTTGATCGCCGGGAAGCGCCCCGCCACGGCGGTGCCGAGATCGATGCGGTGCAGGGCGTAGGCGAGCACCGCCAGGCCGATGCCGAGGCTGGAGATGGCCACCGAAGCGCCCGCCAGGGGCAGGAACTCCCCCCAGCTGAACTCCTTGGCCACCTCGGCGGCTTCGACGGGATTGACGAGGTTGCCGAAGCGGCTGTTCCAGGGGGTGCCGAGCAGGCCGATCAGCACCGACGGCACCGCCAGCACCACCAGGGGGGCCGCCATCTGCCAGCCCGACTCGTGGGGATGGCTGGCGTGGGCGTGGTGGTCGTCGTCGGCGGATCCGCCGGAGGGCTGGCCGGCGGCGCTCAGCAGCTGGGCGCGGATGCCGGCGTCCTGGCCGCGGAAGGAGCCCTCAAACGTGAGGAAATAGAGGCGGAACATGTAGAAGGCGGTCATCCCGGCGGTCAGGAAGCCCATGGCCCAGAGCAGCGGGAAGCTGTTGAAGGCCTGGCCGAGGATCTCGTCCTTGCTCCAGAAGCCCGCCAGGGGAGGTATGCCGCTGATCGCGATGCAGCCGATCAGGAAGGTGGCGGAGGTGATCGGCATGTGCTTGCGGAGGCCGCCCATCAGGCGCATGTCCTGGGCCAGCACGGGCTCGTGGCCCACCACCTCTTCCATGGCATGGATCACCGAGCCGGAGCCGAGGAACAGCATCGCCTTGAAGAAGGCATGGGTGACGAGGTGGAACATGCCCGCCACGGGGGCCCCGCATCCCATGGCCAGCATCATGTAACCCAGCTGGGAAACGGTGCTGTAGGCCAGTCCCTTCTTCAGATCCATCTGGGTGAGGGCGATGGTGGCCCCCAGAAACAACGTGATGGTGCCGATCACGGCGATCACCAGCTGCACCTGGGGGAAGGGCTCGTAGACCGGCTGCAGGCGGGCCACCAGGAAGACGCCGGCCGCAACCATGGTGGCCGCATGGATCAGGGCCGAAATCGGGGTGGGGCCCTCCATGGCATCGGGCAGCCACACGTGCAGGGGGAACTGGGCCGACTTGGCCATCGGGCCCATGAACACCAGCAGACAGAGCAGCACGGCCACCCCGGTGGGCAGGCCACCGCCAGCGACGGCTGCCGAAAGCCGTTCACCGATCTCCTCGAAGCCGAAGCTGCCGGTGGCCCAGAACAGGCCCAGGATCCCCAGCAGCAGGCCGAAGTCGCCCACCCGGTTGACCACGAAGGCCTTCTGGGCGGCGTTGGCGGCGGCGTCCCGGTCGTACCAGAAGCCCACCAGCAGGTAGGAGCACATGCCCACCAGCTCCCAGAACACGTAGATCTCGAGCAGGTTGGGGCTGATCACAAGCCCTAGCATCGAGCTGCTGAACAGGGCCAGATAGGTGAAGAAACGGACATAGCCCTTGTCGTGGGCCATGTAGCCATCGGAATAGACCATCACCAGCAGGGCGATGGTGGTGACCAGCGACAGCATCACCGCCCCGAGGGCGTCGACGCGGAAGCCCATTTGCAGATGGAAGCTGCCGGCGCCGGCCCAGTCGAACAGCACTTCGGTGGCGCCCGCCCCTGCCAGTTGCTCGGCCAGGATGGCGAAGCTGAGCACGGCGGCCATGCCCACGCTGGTGATCAGGAGCAGGGCCACCGGCTTGCGCAGGCGGTTGACGGTGCGATTGAAGGTGATCAGCCCCAGGCCAGTGAGGCAGGCCCCCAGCAGCGGGAGCACTGGTATCAGCCAGGCAAGTTCGGAAGCGGAGGGCATCCTGGAGGCTCTGTTGGGGCGAGTGTAGGCAGGCCCACCGGAATGCCCCCGCCTCTGTGGGGGCGTGCCCATCGACCCTGGCTGGCCGGCAGCAGCTTCAGCCCAGCCAGTGGGCCAGGGCGGTGCGCGAGAACGTGGTGGCGCCCAGGCCGATCCAGCGGTGGGCCCACCAGAACACGCCGATGGCGATGGCGATCCCCAGCTGGGAGGGCCGCAGGAATTCCGCCGCCACCAGCGTCTGGCGGCCGTCCAGCACGGCGGCGAAGGGCAGCACCGACGTGGAGGCCCGCAGCTCCTCGAAGGCGGCGCCGAAGCGGTTGCGCAGGCGCCGGTCCCCGTTCCAGACGGCGAACAGGTGGTGGCCGATCAGTCCCACGCAGGCCACCAGGGTGAAGCTGGTGCCGATCCAGAGCAGGTGGGTGGCGCACCACAGCACCTGGCCCACCGCCTGGGGATGGCGGCTCACCCGGATGATTCCGGTGGCGTAGAGGCGCACCTGGGGCTTCAGCACGGCGGGGATCTCCAGCAGGTTGTAGGTGGCCGGATACAGAAACAGAAAGCTGATGGCCGTGCCGGTCCAGACCACCGGCACCACCCAGGGCTGGTCCTGCAGGTTCCAGAGCCTGACCCCGTCGTAGCGATGGGCCAGGAAGTAGCCCACCACCACCACCGCCGAGGGGATGCTGAGGCCGGCGAACAGCAGGCGCCAGAGCCGGGCCCCGATCCGCTCCTCCCCCCAGACCCTCAGGGAGGCCCCACCGCTGTGGATCAGGGCGAAGAGGACCAGCAGGGCCAGCATGACCACGCTGCTGTGCTGGGGTCCCGCCGTCAGCAGGGGAAGCGAGGCCATGGGGATGCGGCGTCCTGGAGCGGATGTGACAGGCCGATTCTTGCCACCGGGCGAGCCCCCTAGAGTTCCGCACGGCCTGCCGGCTCCGGCGAACGGTCCCCCCGCGGCCTCCCCGACCCATGGCAGATCTGCCTTTCACCCTCGACCAGCTCCGCATCCTGCGGGCCATCGCCAGTGAGGGCAGCTTCAAGAAGGCGGCCGACAGCCTTTACGTCACCCAGCCGGCGGTGAGCCTGCAGATCCAGAACCTGGAAAAGCAGCTGGATGTGTCCCTGTTCGACCGTGGCGGCCGCAAGGCCCAGCTCACCGAAGCCGGCCACCTGCTGCTCAGCTACTGCGACCGGATCCTGAGCCAGTGCCAGGAGGCCTGCCGCGCCCTCGACGACCTCCACAACCTGCGCGGCGGCTCCCTGGTGGTGGGGGCGAGCCAGACGACGGGCACCTACCTGATGCCCCGCATGATCGGCCTGTTCCGCCAGAAGTATCCGGACGTGGCGGTCCAGCTCCAGGTGCACAGCACCCGCCGCACCGGCTGGAGCGTGGCCAATGGCCAGATTGACCTGGCGATCATCGGCGGCGAACTGCCGGCGGATCTCAACGACCTGCTGCAGGTGGTGCCCTACGCCAACGACGAACTGGCCCTGGTGCTGCCCCCCAAGCACCCGCTCTCCCGCCTGCCCGAGCTCACCAAGGACGACCTCTACCGCCTCGGCTTCGTCTGTCTCGACGCCCAGTCCACCACCCGCAAGATGGTCGACCAGTTGCTGAGCCGCTCCAAGCTCGACGTGCAGCGGCTCAAGATCGAGATGGAGCTGAACTCCTTCGAGGCCATCAAGAACGCCGTCCAGGCGGGGCTGGGGGCGGCGTTCCTGCCGGTGGTGTCGATCGAGCGGGAGCTGGCCGCCGGCACCCTGCACCGGCCCCAGGTGGCCGACCTGATGGTGCGGCGCCAGCTGAAGCTGATCACCCACCCGGCCCGTTACTGCTCGAGGGCCGCCGACGCCTTCCGTCGCGAGGTGCTGCCGGTGTTCGCCAGCCCGGACAGCCCCCTGCGCCAGGTGCAGGCCACAGCGGGGGTGGCCGAGCGCAACGGGCTCAGAACTGATCGGCCTCCGGTGTGATGCCGACGGCGTCATCGGCGGCGCCGGCGACCCCCCGGGTCTGGAACTTGTTGCCGGAAATATCCGTCTGGTAGACGCAGCGCACGACAGGTTTGTCGCGCACCGAGCCGATGTAGGCGAAGGTGTTCATGCGTTGCTTGCACTGGCGCATCTGCTCGGCGGTCACCGCCCCTTCCTTCTGCAGCACCGACCAGTTCTCCCGGCGGATGACGCAGCCGGGCTGGAGCGTGGGCTGGGTCACGAAGCTGCTGCTGGGGTTCATCGTGGTGTACAGCTCGATGTCCATCACGAAGGCGCTGGCGCCCCACTGCTTGCAGAACTCGGGGTCGGGAACCGCCATGTCGAGCTGCTGGGCGCTGGCGATGTTGCCCTGGTTGCCCTGGGTGGTGCTGGTCACGGCGCTGCCGATGCCGATGCCCACCACCAGCACCCCCGCCAGCACTGCCACGGTGGCCACGTTCAGCTGAATGTTGGGGCCGCCGCCGCTCGGTGGACCGCCGCCGTTGCCGGAGGGAGGACGGCCGCCACCGCCGCCGGTGCTGCCCCGTCGGCCCTGGGTCCCGCGTGGGTCGTCCCGGCGGCCGGAGCCCGTGGAAAAGCGGTCGGGGCGCTCGTCATAGCGATCGGCGCGGGGGTCGTAGCGGTCGGGGCGGGAGGCGTAACCGCCCGGCTCGGGCCGGCCACTGCTGCTGCGGGAGCGGGTCACAGCATTTCCGGGCTGCGGGGCAGGCCCATGGAGTAATTGAGCACCCGGGCCTCAGGGTTGTAGCTCAGTTCACCGGCCTGGAGCATCTGCCGGACCAGTCCCTCCAGTTCGGAGCCGATGCGGCGCAGGCTGTAGTCGCTGAGCTCCTGGCCGGCCTGGGCCGCCACCAGCTGCCTGAACTGGCCACGGACCTTCTCCAGGGCCGCTTCGTCCCAGAGGAACTCGTTGTCAGGGTCGATGTCGAGGGTCAGCTGATCAGGGTCGGGAATGAGATCGTCGTTCTCAACCCGCGCCGTGAACAGACGGATGTGGCGGGTGGTGGACTTGAGCAGCGTCTCGACCATGGGCTGGACCTCGGGGCGGGGGATGCGGGAAAGGGGGGTCGGCACCCGTTGAGTGCTCCGTTGACTTTAGGTAGGCCGGAGCCCGATGCCGTCACCCCGGCCCGGGGCCGTTGCTCACCCCTGCCCTGGAGGGCCCGATAAGGTTGCTGCTGATCTCGGGTTCGACATGCGGGTTGTCATCGCCGGGGCCGGGCTGGCCGGCCTGTCCTGCGCCAAATACCTCTGTGACGCCGGCCATACCCCGATCGTGCTTGAGGCCAGAGATGTGCTTGGCGGCAAAGTGGCGGCCTGGCAGGACGCCGACGGTGACTGGTATGAAACCGGCCTGCACATCTTCTTCGGCGCCTATCGCAACATGCGCCAACTCTTTGCCGAGCTGGACATCGAGGATCGCCTGCAGTGGAAGTCCCACTCAATGATCTTCAATCAGAAGGAGGTGCCGGGCACCTACAGCCGTTTTGATTTCCCCGACCTGCCGGCCCCGATCAACGGCATGGCGGCGATCCTGGGCAACAACGACATGCTGACCTGGCCGGAGAAGATCGCCTTTGGTCTTGGTCTGGTGCCGGCCATGCTGCGCGGCCAGGCCTATGTGGAGGAATGCGACAAGTACAGCTGGAGTGAATGGCTGCGCATTCACAATATCCCTGAGCGCGTCAACGATGAAGTTTTTCTCGCCATGAGCAAGGCGCTTAACTTCATCAACCCCGAGGAGATCTCCAGCACGGTGGTGCTCACCGCCCTCAACCGCTTCCTGCAGGAAACCGACGGCTCCCGCATGGCCTTCCTGGATGGCAACCCGCCGGAGCGGCTCTGCCAGCCGATGGTGGATTATATCGAGGCCCGTGGGGGAGAAGTGCACCTGGAGTCGCCGCTGCGGGAGATCCGCATCGACCAGGACAGGGCTGTCACCGGCTTCCGCATCGGCGGCATCAAGGGTCGCCCCGAGCGGGAGATCCAGGCCGATGCCTACGTCAGCGCCATGCCGGTCGATCCGCTCAAGCTGCTGCTGCCCGAGCCCTGGAAGCAGCTGCCCTACTTCAGCAAGCTCGATGGCCTGCGGGGTGTGCCGGTGATCAACATCCACCTCTGGTTCGACCGCAAGCTCACCGACATCGACCACCTGCTCTTCAGCCGTTCCGACTTGCTCAGCGTCTACGCCGACATGAGCAACACCTGCCGGGAGTACGAGGATCCTGATCGCTCCATGCTGGAGCTGGTGTTCGCACCAGCCGCCGACTGGATCGGTCGTCCGGATGAAGACATCGTGGCCGCCACGCTGGAGGAGCTCAAGCGCCTGTTCCCCGTCCATTTCACCGGCGCGACGCCAGCCAAGCTGCGCAAGTCGGTGGTCGTCAAGACGCCGCTTTCGGTCTACAAGACCGTGCCCGGCTGCCAGCAGCTGCGCCCCTCCCAGGATTCACCCATCCCCAACTTCTTCCTGGCGGGCTGCTTCACCATGCAGCGCTACCTGGCCTCGATGGAGGGGGCGGTGTTGAGCGGCAAGCTCTGCGCCGCCGCCGTGGACGCCCACCTCTCCGGCAGGGGCCAGGGCCCCGCCCCCGCCCAGAGCCTGGCGACGGTGTGAGTGTGCTGGCCCCGCTCCCCCCCTGCCTCTCCACCGATCTGCAGGACGCCTACGAGTCCTGCCGGCAGGAAACGGCACGCTGGGCCAAGACCTTCTATCTCGGCACGATGCTGCTGCCCCCGGCCAAGCGCCGGGCCATCTGGGCGATCTATGTCTGGTGCCGCCGCACCGACGAACTGATGGACAGCGCCCAGGCGCAGACCCTGTCCGCCGAGGTGCTGCTGGAGCGTCTCGATGCCTGGGAGGAGCGCACCCGTGCCCTGTTCGCCGGCCGGGCCGTCGATGCCCTCGACAGGGTGATGGTGGACACGATGGAGCGCTTCCCCCAGCCCCTGCAGGCCTACCTCGACATGATCGAAGGCCAGCGGATGGACGTGCTCCGCGATCGCTATGCCAGCTTCTCCGACCTCCAGCTCTATTGCTATCGGGTGGCTGGCACCGTGGGTCTGATGACCCAGGAGGTGATGGGGGTCGACGCCGCCTACACCTCCGCCCCCTGGAGCGAGCGTCCCGACACCTCGGAGGCCGCCGTGGCCCTGGGCATTGCCAACCAGCTGACCAACATCCTGCGCGATGTGGGTGAGGATCGCGGCCGGGGTCGCATTTATCTTCCCCAGGAAGATCTTGACCGTTTCGGTTACTCCGAAGCCGATCTCATGGCTGGCCGTCTCAACGAGAACTGGCAGGCGCTGATGCGCTTCCAGCTGGAGCGGGCCAGGGATTGGTTCAACCGTTCCGAAGCCGGGGTGCGCTGGCTGGCACCGGATGCCCGCTGGCCCGTGTGGGCATCCCTGCGACTGTATCGGGGGATCCTTGATGTCATCGAGAGATTGGATTATGACGTCTTCAACCACCGCGCCTTCGTGCCCAGGGTCGGCAAATTGCTGGATCTTCCCTTTTCCTATGTGATCGCCCAGACGCGATGAAGCGGCGTTCCATCTGCCAGGCCCACGGGCCTTCGATGCTGCTGTCGCTGTCTGTCCACCTCACCCATTTCGCTCTGGTGGCCTCCGTTGGCCCCATGGCGTTGCCGCCCCCGGCCCGGGCCCAGTCCTTGCCGGCCTCGGTCAGTCCACCTGAGGTCAAGGCCGTGGAAGGTCTGGGGGCGGGATGGCCCGGCCCGATGCCCACCGACGACCGTCTGCCTGCGCTGCCCCCCGAGCTCCTGGGGGCCCTGACGATGGAGCAGGCGGCGGCCTGGGCGGTGGACCGGAATCCCGTGGTGCGCTCTGCCTACCAGTCCCTGGTGGCCACCCAGAACAGCCTTGGGGCGGCCTATGCCAGCTGGTGGCCCACCCTCAACCTCAGCCTCAACGGCGGTCCCTACGCCTCCAAGACCTTCTACAACTACCCCTTCAGTGCCTCCGCGGGCTTCCCCATCACGGGCTCCGGTCTCGGCAGTGAGAGGGTCTTCGAGGCGAGCTACTTCCAGGCGATCGGCCAGGTCGATGCCACCTGGAATCTGATCGATCCCACCCGCTCGGCCACGATCTGGCAGAACAAGTACCTGGTGCGCCAGGCGGCGGACACCTATGTGATCACTCGCCGCGATCAGCGCCTCAAGACCCAGTCGGCCTTCATCGACCTGCAGCGGGCCGTCGCCGCCGTGAAGACCGGCCGGGAGATCGTCGAGAACGATGCGCTGCTCTACCGCCTAGCCCAGACCCGGGTGCAGATGGGGGTGGCCTCCAAGCTGGAGGTCTTCAAGCAGCAGACCGTTCTGCTGGCCGATCGCCAGGCCCTGCTGGCCGCCGAGCAGCAGGTGGAGACGGCCCGGGCCAACCTGGCCCAGCTGCTGGCCACCCCCAGCCCCGACGCCCTCTCACCGGCCTCGCCCCTGACGCCCCTCGGCGTCTGGGGCCATGCCCTCGACGACACGATCACCGCGAGCCTCGCCTATCGCAAGGTGCTGGAGCAGCAACTCCTCGCCATCCAGACCAACGAGGCCCAGGCCCGGATCTACCTGGCCACCTACCGGCCCACCCTGCAGCTGATCACGTCCCTCTACTGGACGAAGGGGGTGGGTTACCTCACCCAGGGGCCACCGTTCGTGCCCGATGCCCGCTCCGATGCCTGGAACGGATCGGCCCTGCTGCAGCTCACCTTCACCGGCTTCGACGGCGGCCAGGCCCGCATGAACGCCGCCGCGGCCCGCCGTCAGGCGGCCGCCGCCGCCGAGACCTACAGCGCCACCGTGCTGCAGGTGCGCAGCGACGTGCAATCCCTGGTGGCCCAGGCCCGCGCCGGTCGCAGCATCGTGATGGCCGGTGCCGATCGGGTCAAGGCGGCCAACGGGGCCTTGCGCCTCCAGACCCTGCGTTTCAACGCCGGCTACGGCACGATCACCGATGTGGTCCAGGCCCAGCAGGAAATCAGCCAGGCGGTGAGCTCCTACATCCAGAGCCTGGCCACCTACAACGACACCCTGGTGCAGCTCAGCCGCTCGAGCGGCCTCCCCGTTCAGCCTGATCCCGCCCTTCTTGAGGCGGTGGGCAATCCCCTGCAGACCCTGCGGCTGCCGACACGGATGGCGCAGATGCGCTGATCTGCTCCAGACGCCGCTGGCGCATCGCCCGCGCCCGGGCGCTGAGCTGCTCGAAGCCGGGGTCATTGAGGATCGAGCAGACCTGACCCTGCAGGTCGCTGGCGTTGATGTTGATCTCCATCTGCCGGATCTGGTCCCGCAGGGAGTTCTCCCGGTCGGCCACGGCCCCCGACATCCGGTTGAAGGCCCGCACCAGCCGGCCGATGGCGTCGTCCGCTGGGTAGGTGAGGGCCTGATGACCCTTGCCGTCGGCGATGGCGTCGGCGGCGGTCGCCAGCTCCCGCAGCTCCCGCCGGATGCCGCGGGCGATCAGCCAGGCGGCGGCGCCACTGGCGCTGATCAGGATCAGGGTGAGGATCACCAGGCGGCGGACCATCTTGTCCTTGGCCTCCTGCATCGGCAGGAGGGCATCCGCCAGGGCCTCCTGCTCCACGGACACGACCGCCAGCCAGTTCCATTCCGGAAAGGTGGCGATGTACAGGTGCTGCAGCACCGGGGTGGTGGTGCCCGGGGGGCGCACCATGGCCTTGCGCTCGAAGGTCCGGGTCGGGCCCAGGGTCTGGGGATCGGGTATGCCGCCGTTCTGGCGCAGGGCCATCGCCAGGTCGATGCAGGCCTGGGTGTCCGCGGTCTGGTAGTTGCAGTACAGCCCCCCGCTGGGGGTGATGCCGAAGAAGGCCGCCTGGTGGGTGTTGATCGGGAAGAGACTGGAGCCGGCGGCGAGGAGCTTGGAGGCGGCCTGGGTGCTGACGTCCACCAGCAGGGCCAGGTGGCCCTCGCCCGGCTTCCGACCCGAAAGGATGGTCAGCTGGGCCATACGCCATTCCCCATCCAGTTGCAGCATGGCGCTGCGACTGATCTCCGCGGCCGGGGCGCCCTTGAAGAGATGTTCGAAGTCGTCCACCGTGGCCGGCAGGGCCGGTGAGCCGGGCTTCAGGGCCTGGCCCTGGCTGGTGATGCCCGTCAGCCGGCGCCAGGCGCCGTTGCGGTCGCGGTAGTAGATGGCGGCCCGCTCCCGGAGCAGGGCCAGGGGCAGTCGCAATTGATTGTTCAGCAGGGCGGGGGCCTGGGACGGCGCGAGGGGCTGGCCCTTCCAGGACAGGCGGCCGGCCGCATCCAGCCGCAACGGCGCCAGGGCCCTGCGCAGGTCCTGGGAGTCCTGACCGATGACCCGGCTGAACTCCTCGGCCGACTTCTGGATGATCGAGGTGGTGACCGCCAGGGAGGAAAGGTTGTCGTGGTCGAACATGGTGCTGATCTCGATCCGGGCCTTCTGGGCCAGGCGGACCGAGCCGATGGTGGCCAGCGCCAGGAAGATCGCCAGGCTCACGAGCGGGCCGCTGATCCCCAGCAGCATCAGCCTCACCGACAGACGCATCGGTCGCCCCTGCTTCGCCTCCAATGAGCTCTTGGGCCGTCCTGCGAGGCGTCCTGCGAAGCGTCCTGCGAGGCGTCCTGCGAAGCATTGGCGAATTGTCAAAAGGGCCTGCATCGCCATGCCTATGATTTTCCCATATCCGTGAATTGGATCGCTACATGACCAGGATCCTTTCCGTCCATTCCTTCCGTGGTGGAACGGGAAAATCCAACCTCTCTGCGAATCTGGCAGCGGCATTCGCCGCCAAGGGATTGAGGGTGGGCGTGTTTGATACCGATCTGGCTTCACCGGGCATTCATGTGCTGTTCGGATTCACGGCCGGACCGGATTCCCATACGCTCAATGACCATCTTCAAGGCTCCATTCCGATCGAAAAGTGTTCCCACGACGTGACGCCTGCCTCGCTGGCAGGTGGCAAGGGACGCATTTATCTGGTTCCGGCCGCCATGGATGGGGACAGGATCGCCCGGCTGCTGCGCGAGGGCTATGAGGTGGAGCGGCTCAACGATGCCCTGTTCAGCCTTGGCCAGAGTCAGCACCTGGATCTGCTGATCGTGGACACGCACCCGGGGATCAACGAGGAGACCCTGCTGTCCACCGCCATTTCCGATTGCCTGGTGATGGTGATGCGCCCCGATCAGCAGGACTACCTCGGCACGGCCGTGGCGATTGAAGTGGCCCAGAGGCTGATGGTGCCCGAGGCCCGCCTGGTGGTGAACAAGCTGCCGGCCCATTTCGATGCCGAACAGGTGCGCGCCCGGGTGGCCCAGAGCTATGGCATTCCCGTCGGAGCGATCCTGCCCCTCAGCGACGACCTGCTCACGATCGCCAGTGGCAGCCTGGCCCTGGTGGATGTCCCCTCCCATCCCTGGAGCGCCGGGGTGACCCAACTCGCGGCCGACCTCGCCGATGCGCTCCTCTGATCCTCCCGATGCCGCCGGCGCCAGTGCAGCCGCGGTGCCCCTGGCCCTGCCGGACGGCCCCCTCAGCATGGGCCGGCTGGTGGCCCTCGAACCCGCCGCGCTGCGGCAACTGCTCACCATGGGCCTGCGGGCCGGCCTGGCGGAGCCGGACCTCGATGCCTGCTGTGCCGCCGCCGCCCCCTCCCTGGGGCAGGCTCCTGAGCAGCTGAGGGCCCGGCTGCAGGAACGGGGCTGGCTGCGCTGGGATCCAGAGCGTCAGCGCTGGCGCACCCGGCTCGGTACCGATAGGCCGCCGGCTCCGCCTCAGGCCTGATCCCCGAGCGCCAGCCATTCCTCCAGGACCGGGTTCACCTGGGAGGGATTTTCGTCGTGGGGACAGTGGCCGAGGCCGGGCAGGATCCGCAGGTCGCGCACGGCGCCGTAGGCCCCGGCCCAGCGCCGGGCCTCGGCGACCGGCTCCCACGGATCCGCTTCCCCCCACAGCAGCCGGACCGGAAGGGTCAGTTCCGCCAGCATGTCCGGGGCAAGCCGGTCGCGGAAGAGGTTGATGAATCCCCGGAAGCTCTCCTCGGCGCCTGGGCTGCGCGCCGGGGTCAGCAGCAGCTGTACCAGCTGGTCGTCGACGCCCCGGCCGGAGGGGTAGGCGGCACCCAGAACCCGGCGGATCACGCCGGGATTGGCCAACCAGCGGAACAGGCGGCCCGTGAGCCATCGCTGCCGCACCAGGCGCTTCAGCAGGGGCCGGCCGAACCGGCGCAGGGGCGGCTGCTCACCCAGGCGGCGGTCGTCGAGGCTGCGCTGGGCGCAATCGATCAGGATCACCTGGCGGGCTTCATCCCTGAGCCTGGTGGCGGCGGCGAGGGCCACGACGCCCCCGATCGAATTGCCGACGAGTTGGACCGGCGTGCCGATCACCTCCCGCACGAAGGCGGCCACCTGATCGGCCCAAAGGTCGATGCCGTAGCGCAGTGCCAGGCCGTCGTCGGGTTCGCCCTCGAGGCGGGAAGGCGGTTTGCTGCTGGCCCCGAAGCCCACCAGATCCAGGGCGAAGACGGGGCGGCTGGCGGAGAGGGGCGGCAGGTTGTGGCGCCAGTGTTCCTTGCAGGCGCCGAAGCCATGGATCAGCAGCACGGGCAACGCCCCAGGCGGGCCCGGTGCCGTTGGGGAGCTGCGCACGTAGCTGATCGTCTGCCCCTGCCATGGCCAGGTGTCCAGCCAGTCCGCCGGGAACATCGGGCCGGCGTCGGCCGGGGGAATGACGGGCATGGGGCCTGACGGTGGGGGACTCAATGGGACCCCTTCCAGGGTTCGACCCTGCCATCTTCGATGGCCCAGATGCGATCGGCGTCATCGAGCAGGCGCAGGTCGTGGGTCACCAGCAGCACCGAACTGCCCCGTTTGCGGCAGAGGTCGCCCAGCAGGGCCACCACCTCCTGGCCGGAGGTGCTGTCGAGGGAGGCGGTGGGTTCATCGGCCAGCACCAGATCGGGTTCGGGGGCCAGGGCCCGGGCGATCGCCACCCGCTGGCGTTGGCCGCCGGAGAGTTCGGAAGGAAAATAATCCAAGCGGTGGCCCAGGCCCACCGCCTCGAGCAGGGCCGTGGCCCGGTGCCGGCGTCGCTGGGGATCCGGTTCACTCAGCTGCAGCACCAGCGCCACGTTCTGCAGGCTGGTGAGGGAGGCCACCAGATTGTGGCTCTGGAAGATGAAACCGATGCGGCGGCGAATCTCCACCCGGCGGCGCTCACTGGAGCGCCGCACCTCGCTGCCGAGCCCCTGCAGCGATCCCGCCTGGACCG
>NZ_JAFKRH010000026.1 GCF_019038465.1 Synechococcus sp. CCY 0621
ACATCGTGGCTGCCCACGGTTACTTCGGTCGCCTGATCTTCCAGTACGCCTCGTTCAACAACAGCCGCAGCCTCCACTTCTTCCTGGCGGCCTGGCCTGTGATCGGCATCTGGTTCACCGCCCTGGGCGTGAGCACGATGGCCTTCAACCTGAACGGCTTCAACTTCAACCAGTCGATCCTTGACGGTCAGGGCCGGGTGATCAACACCTGGGCCGACGTGCTCAACCGTGCCGGCCTGGGCATGGAAGTGATGCACGAGCGCAATGCGCACAACTTCCCGCTCGACCTGGCGGCTGCCAGCGCTACTCCTGTGGCCCTGACCGCCCCGGCCATCGGCTGATCCGGTTCCCCCGGTTTCCCTGGAATCCCCCTGACCGTCTGATCCTGGTCTGTCCTTGATCACTTTGAACCCCCTGCCTGTGCAGGGGGTTTTTTGTGGGCTTCAGGCGCCGGCCCAGATGTCTGGCAGGCTCGAAGGCAGCGAACGCCAGCTCCCCTGACAGCGCCTGAACCCAAGGCCCCAGCCGTCAGCAACGACACCTACGTGCTGGGCAACGATGCCGTGGAACTGGACCGGCTCCGTCTGCAGCACGACCTGTGGGGCCCCATCCTGCAGGCCGCCCTCGCGCGGGCCGCGCTCAGCCCCGGGGAACGGGTGATCGACCTGGGCGCAGGCCCGGGGTTCGTGGCCGTGGATCTGGCCAGGATCGTGGGCCCCACCGGCCAGGTGCTGGCCCTGGAGCAGAACCCGACCTACGTGAGCCATGGCCAGCAGCTGGCGCAGGACGCGGGCCTGGTCCAGCTGGAGATGCGTGGCCATGACCTGCTCCGCGATCCCCTGCCCGCCGGCGCCTTCGACCTGGTCTGGTGCCGCTGGGTGGCGATGTTCCTGCCAGAGGTCGAACCCCTGCTCGATCCGTTGCCGCGCTGTCTGGCCAGGGGCGGCCAGGTGCTGTTCCACGAATACGTCCACTGGGACACCTTTGGCCTCCACCCCCACGGCCACGCCATCGCCCGCTTCAGCCGGGCCGTGCAACGCAGCTTCCGCCAGGCCGGCGGTGACCCCGACATCAGCCGCCGGCTGCCCTCCCTGCTCGCCGCCAGGGGGTTCGTGATCGAGGATCTGCGGCCGCTGCCGGTGCTGGGGCGGGCGGGCGAAAGGCCGGCCCGCTGGCTGGAGATGTTCGTGACGCTGTACGGCTCCAAGCTCCAGGCCCTGGGGCTCTGGAGCCCGGAAGAAGCCGAGGCGGCCAGGCGGGAGATGGCGGCGAGCCGGGCCGATCCCGGCAGTTTCTGGGTGGGCCCCATCATCCTGGAGGTCAGGGCCCGACGGTCCTGAACCGTTCACCGCACCCGCTTCGTAGTCTCGCGCCAGTCACAGGACGCCATGGGCAGCAGCTTCGGCCACCTCTTCCGCATCAGCACCTTCGGTGAATCCCACGGCGGTGGCGTGGGCGTGATCATCGATGGCTGCCCGCCGCGGTTGTCGCTCGATCTGGAGGCCATCCAGGCGGAGCTCGACCGCCGCAAACCTGGCCAGAGCAAGATCACCACCCCACGCAAAGAAGACGATCGGGTCGAGGTTCTCAGCGGCCTCCTCGATGGCGTCACCCTCGGCACGCCGATCGCCATGGTGGTGCGCAACAAGGACCAGCGCCCCCAGGACTACAGGGAGATGGAGGTGGCCTTCCGCCCCTCCCACGCCGACGCCACCTACCAGGCCAAGTACGGCATCCAGGCCCGCAGCGGCGGCGGACGCGCCTCGGCCCGGGAGACCATCGGCCGGGTGGCCGCCGGCGCCATCGCCAAGCAGCTGCTGGCCCGGGCCGCCGGCACCGAGGTGATCGCCTGGGTGCGCCGGATCCACGACATCGAGGCCGCCGTGGATCCGGCCATGGTGACCCTGGAGGCGGTGGAGAGCACCATCGTGCGCTGTCCGGATCCGGCCGTCGCCGCGCGGATGATCGAGCGCATCGAGGCGATCGGGCGGGAGGGGGATTCCTGCGGCGGGGTGATCGAGTGCCTGGTGCGGCGGCCGCCGGTGGGTCTGGGCATGCCGGTGTTCGACAAGCTGGAGGCGGATCTGGCCAAGGCGCTGATGTCCCTGCCGGCCACCAAGGGCTTCGAGGTCGGCTCCGGCTTCGGCGGCACCCTGCTGCGCGGCAGCGAGCACAACGATGCTTTCCTGCCCAGCGAGGACGGCCGCCTGCGCACCGCCACCAACAACTCGGGCGGCATCCAGGGGGGCATCAGCAACGGCGAGGAGATCCGGCTGCGGGTGGCCTTCAAACCCACCGCCACGATCCGCAAGGAGCAGCAGACCATCGACGCCTCCGGCGCCGCCACCACCCTGGCGGCCAAGGGCCGCCACGATCCCTGTGTGCTGCCGCGGGCCGTGCCGATGGTGGAAGCGATGGTGGCCCTGGTGCTGGCGGATCACCTGCTGCGCCAGCAGGGCCAGTGCAGCCTCTGGTGACGGGCTGATCAGGGCCGCGTTGGCAGGGCGGCCAGAAGCTGCCGCAGCGGGTCTGTGGCGAAGGGGGCCGCCGCCGGCCCCTGGGCGCTGCCCACCAGCGACGCCCCCAGGGCGACGGCATCAACCCCCGCCTCCAGCCAGGGGAGGACATCACTCGGCTTCAGGCCCCCGGCGGCGATGCAGAAGGGCAGCGGCGCGCCCAGGGGATCCCGCAGCCGCCGCCAGTAGCCGATGCCCACCGTGGTGGCGGGGAACAGCTTGACGACGGAACAGCCCAGGGACCGGGCCCGGTTCACCTCGGTGGGTGACATCACACCAGGGACGAGGGTGAAGCCCGCAGCCGCCGACCTCGCCAGCAGGCGGCTGTCGAGGATGGGGGAGACGCCGTAGGCAAAACCAGCCTCCAGCACCGCCTCCAGGGCCGCTTGGCTGCAGATCGAGGCCGCCCCCAGACGCAGTTCCGGGAAGCTGGCAATCAGCTGCTGGCACTGGGCGATCCAGTCGGCGCCGGGGCCCCAGGCGATCTCAATGTGCCGCACCCCCAGATCACGCAGCTTATCGAGTTGGGGAACCAACAGGGACGGCTGCCAATGGCGAAGCACCACCAGCAGGGGCTGGTGGTGCAGGGAGGCGATCAGGGTGTGGCTGGGAGGCCTAGACGTAGGCCGCCACCGTGACGTTGCGGGAGATCAGCAGCTCCTGGAGCTCCTCGGCATCCACCGTCTCCTTCTCGACGAGGATCTCGGCCAGCTCATCGAGCACAGCCCTGTTGGCGAGCAGCACATCGGTGGCGCGGCGATAGGCATCCGCCACCAGCTGGGACACCTCCTCATCGATGGCGGCGGCGGTGTCCTCGGAGAAATCGCGCTCGGCGGCGATGTCGCGACCGAGGAACATGCCGCCCTGGGCACGGCCCAGGGCCACCGGACCGAGGCGGTCGCTCATGCCGAAGCGGGTCACCATCTGGCGCGCGACGCGGGCGACCTGCTGGAGGTCGTTGGAGGCCCCGGTGGTGACTTCATCTTCGCCGTAGACGATTTCCTCGGCGACGCGGCCACCCAGGGCGACGGCCATCTGGTTCTGCAGGTAGGAACGGGAGTACAGGCCCGACTCCATCCGCTCTTCGCTGGGGGTGAAGAAGGTGAGACCTCCGGCCTGGCCACGGGGAATGATGCTGATCTTCTGGACGGGGTCGTAATCGGGCATCAGGGCCCCGACCAGGGCGTGGCCGGACTCGTGGTAGGCCACCAGGCGCTTGCGGCGCTCGCTCATCACCCGATCCTTCTTCTCGGGGCCGGCCATGACCCGCTCGATGGCGTCATTGACCTCATCCATGGACACTTCGGTCAGCTGGCGCCGGGCCGCAAGAATGGCCGCTTCGTTGAGCAGGTTGGCCAGGTCGGCCCCAGTGAAGCCGGGGGTGCGGCGGGCCACCTTGTCGAGGTCCACATCCTTGGCGAGGGTCTTGCCGCGGGCATGGACGCCGAGGATCTGCAGCCGGCCGGCGTAGTCGGGGCGATCGACCACCACCTGGCGGTCGAAACGGCCCGGCCGCATCAGGGCCGAATCGAGCACGTCGGGGCGGTTGGTGGCCGCCACGATGATGATGCCGGTGTTGCCCTCGAAGCCGTCCATCTCGGTGAGCAGCTGGTTGAGGGTCTGCTCGCGTTCGTCGTTGCCACCGCCGAGGCCAGCGCCACGCTGGCGGCCCACGGCGTCGATCTCATCGATGAAGACGATGCAGGGGGCGTTCTTCTTGGCCTGCTCGAACAGGTCGCGCACGCGGCTGGCGCCGACGCCCACGAACATCTCGACGAACTCCGAACCGGAGATCGAGAAGAAGGGCACGCCCGCCTCACCGGCCACGGCCTTGGCCAGCAGGGTCTTGCCGGTGCCGGGGGGGCCCACCAGCAGCACACCCTTGGGGATCTTGGCGCCGACGGCGGTGAAGCGATCGGGGTTCTTGAGGAAGTCGACCACCTCGGTGAGTTCGAGCTTGGCGCCCTCGATACCGGCCACATCACCAAAGGTGACCTGGGTCTGGGGTTCCATCTGCACCCGCGCCTTGCTCTTGCCGAAGTTCATCGCCGGGTTGCCGCCACCGCCCTGGGCGCGCCGCAACAGGAAGAACAGGCCGCCAAGCAGCAGCAGCGGAAAGATCAGGCTGCCGATCGCCTGCTGCCAGGCCGCCGGCTCCCGGTTGGGCTGCACGGCGATATCGACGTTGTGGTCGGTGAGCAGCTTGAGCAGGTCCTTGTCGGGGGCGAGGTTCACCACGGCGCGCTGGCCGTCGTTCTCGACCACCTGGGCGGTGCCGCGGTCGGGGGAGATCAGAACCCGGGAGATCTCGTTGGCCTGCACGGCCTCGACGAAATCGCTGTAACGCAGGGTGCGGGGGACCCGGGCCGGGTCAGGACGCTCCAGGAAGGCGGTGCCTACCGCGATCATCACGATCACCAGGAGCACGTAGAGCCCTGCGTTGCGCCAGCGTTTCTTCACGGCCCTGTCTCCTGGATGAGGATGAAAGTAACAGAATGTTAAACGGTGTCCGGTGCTGGACGGGGCTCAGGCTGCGGCCCTGAGCACCTCCACCACGCTACGGAAGGCGAACCATTCTGGGATCTCTTCGCCGCCGCGCAGCATCTGGCGGAACTGGGTGCCGCTCAACTTACGGATGTGCAGCCCCCGGGCCTGGGCGTGCTCGGCGGTGACGTAGCCCTCCTCCTCGGTGTACACGAGGTTGAGCGACGGCACGGTTTCCATGCCCAGTTCGGTGGCCTGGTCGCGGGCGAAGTCCTGGGCCTCGTAGGGGCCATAGAAATCCTCCCCGGTCAGGGACGATTTGCAGCCCGCCATGTCGCGGCCAATGATGAAGTGGGTGCAGCCGTAGTTCTTGCGGATGATCATGTGCTGCAGGGCCTCCCGCGGGCCGGCCATGTGCATCGCATAGGGGAGGTAGGCCCAGCGGATGCGTGGGTTGGCCACCTCAGCCGCCAGGCGCTCATAGGTGGCGAAGCGCACCTCACCGGCGATGTCGTCCTCCTGGGTGGGGCCGCAGGTGGGGTGGACCAGCACCGCCGCGCCCTTGCTCACGTTGGGGGCCTCGAGGGCGCGCGTGAACAGTTCGTAGTGGGCCCGGTGGATGGGGTTGCGGCACTGGAAGGCCACCACGTCCTCGCCCGCCGGCAGGGTGGCGCGCACCTCGGCGGGGGTGCTGCAGGGGAACACCCTCTCGGGCAGGGCCAGACCCTGGAGGCGTCCGCCCAGGTAGTAGCGGCCCCGCTCGGTGGCGATCATGCGCACCGCCGGGTGCTCCAAAGAGGTGGTGCCGTAGCAGCCCTTGGCCTCGACCACCTTGTCCGGCTCCCAGCGGCTCTCAACGGTGAGCACGGCCAGGTCCTGCCCCTGGTAGGTGAGCAGCAGCCGCTCGCCCACGGCGATGCTGCCGTCGTCGGTGTCGAAGACGATCGGCAGGCCGAACAGCAGACCGCTGGTGGTGCGGTGGCCCGCCACCACCGCCTCGTAGTCCTCCTGGTGCATGAAGCCGCGCAAGGGCGAGAAGCCACCCACGATCAGCAGCTCCACGTCGCAGGCGTTGCGGTGACTGCAGTCCACCACCCGGTCCACCGCGGCACGCACCCCGTCACGCTGGTCGGTCGGCACCATCAGATCGACGAGGCTGCCGCCATGGGGGGCGATCAGATCGGAGTGAGGGGCGGTATTGGCGAGCGTCATGGCGACGGGCCGGGGCGTCACAGGGGATTCGATCCATCCTCCCAGACCGGCGCTCGGCCATGAAAAAAGGGGCCCTCAGGCCCCTTCGCTGAACGGCTTGCGCGATCAGACCTGCTCGAGACGGCCGTAGAGCTCGCCGGTGATCTTGACGTCGACGACGGCCTTGGTGCCCATGTCGGTGTCGGAGGGCTGGATGGCGGTGAACACCCCGGCGAACTCCCCGGTGCTGGGATCCACCTTGGTGATCGAGAGGTCCATGGTGCCGGTGCCATCCACGTAGCGCTTGACGGTTTCCCCGGTGAACTCATCACCGGCGGGCACCAGACCCACGGCGCTGCTGTAGCCGGTGGTGAGGCCCCGGCCCTTGGGATCGAGGAAGTTGCTGGTGCGGTAGCTGGGGGCGCGGTACTTGCCCTTCAGATCGGTGCTGGTGGAGAACGACGTGCCATCGGAGGAGGCCAACAGCTCCTTGCTGGAGAAGGTGAAGGGCACCTCCTCTCCACCGGGCAGCAGCACGGTGATCGGCTGGAAGTCGATGCCACCGAGCTCCTTGAAGCTGAGGCCGCCCGCTGTCACGGAGAGGTCGCCATAGACCTGATCAAGGCTGGAGGTGAAGCGGGTGAGGATCTTGCCGGCGACGAACTGGGCCTCCTGGCGCTTGTTGGCGGGCTCCCCCTTCACGAAGACCTCGGAGGGGTGCATGCAGATCTCCTTCAGCTGGTAACGGGCCGACGGATCCAGGGAGATCGTGCCGCGGGCGGAATCGGGCAGGGTCGGGCAGTCGTTGGCCAGCCCGGTGTTGTGGATGTCTTCGTAGGTGAGATTGGCCCGATCAACGGCCTTGGCCCCGCCGCTGCATGCGGACACCAGGGTCAGGCACAGAGCCAGCACGAGGGCCAGCAGGGGACGGAAACGCATGGGGAGAAGCCGCAGAGACGGAACGGGAACTGGGCTGGCCGGGATCCTACCGGTGCAAAACACCCATTCCAGGCGGCTTGCGTGGGCTCTCAACAACCTGTATGAGAGGACGATGTCCCTGAGCCGCACCCACCCGATCGACGACTCCACGCCCTTGGCGCCGCCGTCCCCAGCACAGGCCGCCCCCGACCTCCAGGAGCCCCTCGACGCCCTGCTCCGGATCGCCGAACAGCGCGCCCAGGAGCCCGAAGCCCTGCTTGACCTGCTGCGTCGCATCGAACACCTGCACCGCAGCATCCAGGACGGCCCCTTCCGCAACAGCCTCCCCAGCGACCGCAACGGCCTGTTCACCCTGCTCTCCGAGATGGAAAGCAGCGGCGGCTGGCCCTACATCCCGCGGTTGCAGCTGCGCACGTTCATGGATCTGCTGTCGCCTGAACCGGAGCCCTGAGCGCCATCGCCTCGGCCAGCGCCGACAGCAGTTCGTGGGCCAGGGCCAGTTTGCCCGTGGGGCCGAAGTGGCGCTGCCGCTCCCTGGGGCCGAGCAGCCAGCCCTCGTTGCTGGCGGCCCCGAACCCCGCATCGGCGCGATCGATCGGATTGGCGAACAGCAGGTCGCAGCCTTTGCGGGCGAACTTGGCCTGTGCCTCCTGCAGCAGTTCGCCGCTCTGGGCCGCGAACCCCAGGATCGCCTGAGCCGGCGGACGGCGTTGCACCAGGCCCGCCAGCAGATCGGGCACCGCCTCCCATTCGCTGCGAAGCGCCTCCGCCATGGCCTGCTTTGGGAGCTTGGCGGCCAGCGGGGTGCGGCGGCGGTGGTCGGCGACGGCGGCGGCCATGGCGATGGCATCGGCACCGCCCTGCAGCCGCTCCAGTGCCGCTTCCATCTCGGCCGCCGTGACGACGGGGTGGCCGTGCAGGCCCTCCAGCCAGGCCGGATCGACTGCCAGAGGGCCATGCACCAGGTCGACGCTGGCGCCGCGCAGTCGGGCGGCCTGGGCCAGCAGCACGCCCATGCGGCCCGTGCTGGGGTTGGTGAGGCAGCGGGCCGGATCCAGGGCCTCCCGGGTGGGGCCGGCACTCACCAGCAGGCGGCGCCCCCGCCAGTCGCGGCGGCAGCCGGCCACCAGCAGCGATTCCAGGGCCAGCAGCAGCAGCTCCGGGGCGGCCATGCGGCCATCGCCGACCCGGTCGCAGGCCAGCAGGCCACTGCCCGGCTCCAGGGGCAGCACCCGCTCCCAGCCCTGCAGCTCCCGCCAGTTGCGGCGCACCGACGGGGCGGCCCACATGGCGCTGTTCATGGCCGGGGCGGCCAGCACGGGGGCCTCGCAGGCGATCAGGGTGCTGGCCAGCAGGGTGTCGGCCAGGCCATGCACCCAGCGGGCCAGGCTGGTGGCACTGAGGGGAGCCAGCAGCACCACCTCGGCCCACTCGGCCAGCTCGATGTGCAGGGGCCGGGCCGCCCGGTGGCTCCACTGGTCGGACTCGACGTGGCAGGGGGCACGGCTGAGGCTGGCCAGGGCCACGGCGCTCACCAGCCGCTCGGCGCTGGGGCTGAGCACGCAGCGCACCAGGGCGCCCCGCTGCACGAGAGCGCTGACCACCAGGGGCAGCTTGACCGCCGCGATACTGCCGCTGATCAGGACCAGCACCCGCCGCCCGGCGAGCGGATCGCTGGGGCCCTCAAGGGAGACCGGCTGGGTCTCACTCCTCATCGAAGGGTTCCTGATCCACCAGGTGGACGTAGGGCTGGATCAGGTCGGGTCGGTGGATCGCCAGGGCCCGCAGCAGGTGCCAGTCGGCGAGGCCTGCGAACGGTGTCGGGTAGTCGTCCTCCTCGAGGCGACGGGCCAGTTCGGCGATGGACGCGTCGTCGAAGGCCGCGAGCTGCTCGGGGGTGATGGACAGACTGGAATCAACCAAGGGGGCGGCCGGGAAGGGGGACGGGATGGTGATAATGGCGATCGAAGGGGAATTAGCTCAGCTGGTAGAGCGCTGCGATCGCACCGCAGAGGTCAGGGGTTCGAGTCCCCTATTCTCCATCCACCATTCTGGCCGCAGGCAGGGGTCCCCCAAGCCCGGACGTGATCGCCGGCCAGCACCAGACCCCCATGCCCGCAGCGATGAACTGGAGCAGCGACGCGGAAACCAGCCTCAAGGAGATTCCCTTCGTGGTGCGGCCGATCATTCGCCGGCGGATCGAATCCATGGCCCGCGACGCCGGCCTGGATGGTGTGGATCTGGCCTTCTACGAGCAGGCCAAGGAGCGTTTCGGACGGAAGTGAGACGGCGATGGGGTAAAAGAGGGGGTTGATCAGGGGCCCGCTCGATGTCGCAGTCCAAACGAGAACAGGTTGTCAGTCATCTGCGCTACATCCGACAGGAGCTGCGGGAGATGCACCAGGGCGTGATGGAAGATGGCCTGCTGCCCGAGGCCGGCGAGGTGCGGGGTGTGATGGCCCAGATGGAGGCGCTGCTGGAGTTGCTGGAGGGCAAGGGCTCTCGCAAGAAGGACGGGGACGGTTGAAGCGCGACGTCTGAGACCGACCACCCCGGCCGTCAAGCCCCCGCAGGGACGCTCCGGTCAGCGGCTGCCCCCCCTTGCCCGAGCCCGAAGAGCTTGGTTTGCTGGTGTCGTCCCCATCACCCGCCCGGGCCTTGGCCTCGGGCTTTTTTATTGGTATCCCCTATCGGTGGGGGGAAAATGCTGTCAAGACGCCAGAGATGGTGTAGACAAGAGGTCGCAGGGTTTGGGCCGGGTGATGGGGATCACCGCCAGCGGCTTTTCACCCTTGGGTGTTGAGCCCCCTGCTCCCCCTTCTCAACAGCGGCAGGTTTCCACCATTGCCTCCCCGCTTCCAGCAGACCCGATTCCAGCAGCGCATCACCCAGTCGGGCAATCTGCTGGAGGCCTGGGCGCAGAATCCCTGGCGGCGCCTTTCCCTGCTGCTGATTGTGCTGCTGAGCGGATTCGTGGTCGGCGGCGGCATCGGCTCGATCACCGGCGCCCTGTCCCTGTTTGATCCCCTCGGGGCCCTGGTCTGTGTGCTGGCCATCGAGCTGGCGGCCCGTCTGCGCAGAAAGCTGCTGCGCCAGCCCCTGAAACTGCGGCTGCAGGTGCTCGACATGGCCCGCATGGGGCTGCTCTACGGCCTGCTGCTGGATGGCTTCAAGCTGCTCTGAGAGGTGCCGCTGACGGCGCTCAGGTGGCGGCGAGCAGATACAGCAAGGCCATGCGGGTCGGGATGCCGTTGCGGACCTGTTCCTCCACCAGACAGCGGCCGGCATCATCCAGCAGCTCGCCGGCGATCTCCACCCCCCGGTTCACCGGGCCGGGGTGCAGCACCGGCACCCCGTCGCCGCAGAGGGCGAGGCGCCGGTGGCTGAGGCCGTACTGGCGGTGATAGGTGTCCAGGCTGGTGAGCAGGTGCTGCTGCATCCGCTCCTTCTGCAGGCGCAGGGTCATCACCGCATCGGCCCCGGGCAGGGCCTGCTCCAGCCGGCGCTCCACTTTCACCCGGCCCCGGGTGACCACCGGATCGGCAGCCTGCCCCGGCGGCGGCGCCAGGATGAAGTCGGCGAAGCAGTCGGGCAGCAGGGTCGGCGGACCGCAGAGCACCACATCGGCGCCGCAGGCGGTGAGGGCCCAGAGGTTGGAGCGGGCCACCCGGGAATGGAGCACGTCGCCGACGATGACGATGCGGCGGCCCCGCAGGCTCTCGGGGGTGGGGGCCTCGGGGGAGAAATGACGCGCCAGGGTGAAGAGGTCAAGCAGGCCCTGGCTGGGATGGCTGTGCAGGCCATCACCGGCGTTGAGCACGGACACCCGCTCGCCACAGCGATCCAGGTCGCGGGCCAGGCTGTGGGGCACACCGGTGCAGCGGTGGCGCACCACCAGGATGTCGGCCCCCATCGCCACGTAGGTGCGGGCGGTGTCCAGCAGGCTTTCCCCCTTGCTGAGGGAACTGGAGGACGGGGAAAAGCTCTGCACCTCGGCCGACAGCCGCTTGGCCGCCAGTTCGAAGCTGGTGCGGGTGCGGGTGCTGGGCTCGAAGAACAGGCTGGTCATCAGCCGGCCCTGCAGGGCGGGCAACCGGCGCGCACCGGCCACGGGCAGGGCCCGAAAGCGCTGGGCCAGTTCCAGAACGGTGGCGAAGTCTGCGACCGAAAAGGACGCCAGGTCGAGCACGTGGCGGTGACTCCAGCCGCTCAAGGCGTCCTGCTCCCATCGAACGTTCCAACCGTAGAGGCCAGCACGGCCGCCAACCCATCGAGGCGGGGGGTGCGATCGCCCCGGGCCCGCCGGCTGACACTGCGGCTGGCGCGCAGGTACCAGCGCCAGGGCAGCTCCTGCCCCTGGGACACGCCGATGCGCTGGGTCTGCAGCACCCCCGCCTCGCCAGCCTCTGCCGCCAGCTCAGGCGGCCGGGGCGCCAGCCAGAGGCCGGAAGCCGGTGCGGCCAGCAGGCCGTCGTGGCCGCGGTCGAGGCCGAAACGGCGGGCCAGCAGGCCCGGCCCGGCGGCCGTCCGCTCCGGCTCCCCCGGCAGGGCGGCCGCCCGCAGCAGCACGCCATTGGCCCAGTCGCGCCGGCCGGTGACGACGTTGACGCAGTGATACACCCCGTAGGTGAGATACACGTAGAAGCGGCCGGGCTCGCCGAAGAGGGTGTCGTTGCTGGGGCTGCGGCGGCGGTGGCCATGGCAGGCGGGCTCCGATTGGCAGTAGGCCTCGGTCTCGACGATCACGCCCGCCAGCAGTGCCCCATCGGGCTGGCGTTTCAGCAGCAGGCAGCCGAGCAGCTCGGGGGCCACCACCTCGGCGGGGCGGGCAAAGAAGCGCGGGGGGAGGGCGGGGACGGCCTCGCGGACGTTCACGGGCGGCGACGCGGGGGAATGGTGCGGGGAAGCGGACCCAGAAGGCCCGAGGGGGGCAGGCCCGGCGCGGCGGGGCCACACTGGCGGCAGTCCTGACCTGTCAGGCTCCCGCCGATCAACGCTTCCCGCATGGAAACCGCCAGCTTCAACCTCGGCACCGTCCTGCTGGCCGTCAGCGGCCTGTTCGTGCTGACCACCCTGTTCTTCGGCACCAAGGGCGGCTACTACGACACCGACGACTACGACGGCAACGGCACCGCCCACTGATCACTGCCCACTGAATCCGGCGGGCTGATCAGGGACGCCCGAGCCGCTCGGCCTCGGGACAGTCGCCGGTGGTGGGCAGGTCGTCGGCATCGGCGGAGAGGCTCACCGAGGCCAGCCGGGTGCTGACGGCCCCGATTGAGGCGAGGCGGACGCTCTCCTCCCAGCTGTGGCGCTCGTCACCGTCTTCCTCGTCGAAGCGGAGGGTGACCAGATCGCCCTCGATCTCCACCACCAGAGCCCGCTCGATCCAGCGCTGCTGGTCGAGCAGATAGACCCAGACCGGCCGCTGCTCCAGGCGAAATCGGTCGAGCTTGCGATGCAGCATCGTGACGCCGCGGATAGGGTCGATCCTAGGCAGCACGGCGCCGGCCGCCATGTTCACCATGACCCGATCCATGCCCAGCACCGCCCCAGGCCCCAGCACGGTTCCGGGCCCCGTCGCCGGCAGCGAGGCGATCCGGCTGCAGCTGCGCAGCTGGCCCGAGGTGGAGGCCTACCTGGCCCACTGCCGTGGGGTGATCGTGCCGCTGGGCTCCACCGAGCAGCACGGGCCCACCGGCGCCATCGGCACCGACGCCCTCACCGCCGAAGCGGTGGCCCTGGAGGTGGGACGTCGCACGGGCGTGCTGGTGACGCCCGCCCAGGCCTTCGGCATGGCCGAGCACCATCTGGGCTTCGCCGGCACCATCAGCCTGCAGCCCTCCACCCTGCTGGCGGTCCTCCATGACGTGGTGCTTTCCCTGGCGCGCCACGGCTTCGAGCGCATCTACGTGATCAACGGCCACGGCGGCAACATCGCCACGGCCCGGGCCGCGTTCGCCCAGGCCTACGGCACGGCCGCGGCCAGGGGCCTGCCGGGGGCCGAGCGGCTGCGCTGCCGTCTGGCCAACTGGTTCACCGCCGGCCCGGTGATGCGGGAGGCCCGCGATCGCTACGGCGAGCGGGAGGGGCACCATGCGACCCCCAGCGAGATCGCCCTCACCCTGCACCTGGAGCCGAGCCTCTTGGCCAAGCAGCGGCCCCTGCCCGAGGCGGCGCCGGCCGGGCCGATCCACGGCCCCGAGGACTTCCGCCGCCGCCATCCCGATGGCCGCATGGGCTCCGACCCCTTCCTGGCCACGGCCGACGACGGCGCCCGCTTCCTGGAGCTGGCGGCCGCGGCCCTGAGTGAGGACCTGGCCGCTTTCCTGGGGCCGGAAGGGGACGGCGGCTAGGTTCGGGTTCGGATGTGTGGACGGACGATGGGACGGATCTCAGAAGAGGACGTGCGCAAGGTGGCCCACCTGGCCCGCCTGGCCCTGCCGGAAGAGCGCATCGCCACCTACACCGGCCAACTCGAGCGGATCCTCGACTACGTGGCCCATCTGGAGCAGGTGGACACCGAAGGGGTGCCCCCCACCACCCGGGCGGTGGAGGTGGTGAACGTGACCCGCCCCGACGCGGTGGACCCCACCCCGGTACGGGAAGAACTGCTCTCGCTAGCTCCCCAGCGGGAAGGCGATTTCTTCCGGGTGCCCCGGATCCTGGGGGACTAGCGAACGGGTGAGACGGCGGTGCGGTGCAACAGCTCCAGCACCCGCCGGCGGGCATGGCGGGTGGGCATCAGCCTGACGATGGGCCGCAGGCGGCTGCGGCGCTTCTTGTGGGAGCGCACGCCAAGGAAGATGTCGTAAAGGAAGTTGAGGCTGTCGGTGCGGCTCTCGAACAGTCCCAGCCGCTGGGGGGAACCCTTGGCATCAAGAATCGGCTTGGTGGCGTGATACGCAGGCTGGTATTCAAACCAGGGGATCGACGGCCAGAGGTGGTGAATCAGGTGATAGTTCTGGCCCATGATCAGCCAGTTCATCAGCCTGCTGGGGTAGACGCGGGCGTTGTGCCAGCGGTTGCGGGACTGGAAGGGGCGATGGGGCAGATAGTCGAAGAACAGGCCCAGGGTGACCCCCACCATCAGGGCCGGGGCGAACCAGCAGTTGAACACGAACGGCAGGAAGTTGTGGCGGGCGGCCGCCACAACAATCAGCACGAAGATGGTGCGGGCCAGGACCCACTCAAACAGTTCGTTGTGGCGCCAGAGGCGATGTTTGAAGAAAAAGACTTCGTGATAGAAAAATCGCGGCGCGATCAGCCACAGGGGCCCGAAGGTGCTGACGATGTGATCGGGATCGAGCTTGGGATCGTTGACGTGGGCGTGGTGCTGCAGGTGCACCCGTGTGAACACCGGGAAGCTGAAGCCCAGCAGCAGGGCGGCGCCGTGGCCCATCACCGCGTTCCAGAAGCGGTGGGGATGGGCGGCGTTGTGGCAGGCGTCGTGGATCACCGTGCCTTCCAGGTGCAGGGCCAGGAAGCCCAGGGCCAGCAGGGGCGGCAGGGGCCAGCCGCCAACGAACCAGCCCCAGATCGTCAGGGCCGCCAGGCCATAGCCGGCCAGAAACAGGCCCACCGTGGGGTTCCAGGCGGCAGGGGGATCGAGGTACTCCCTCGGAACGCTGCGCCGAGGCACGGCCGTGGTCGCGGCCAGGGTGGCGGACGAGGGTGCCAGCGTGTCGGTCATGACCTGGGCCAGGTCTGGAGTCCCGAGGGAGGACCCAGATTACGGAACCCGCCCCATCGGCGCGACAGCACCATCACGGCTGATTTGGGGCAACCGGCAGGGTGCGCAGGTTGGCGGTGACATCCACCAGGGGGAACTCCGTGTCGCCCCAGCCATCGGGGGGCAGCAGCGACGGGGCGCTCGGGCTCGGGCCGACGGCGACACCAGCGGTAAAGGCGCCGTCGGTCCAGGCCAGCAGCAGCCCCCGCAGGGCCCCGCCGCCCTCCTCGTAGGAGGAGCGCAGGTTGAAGTGGTCGCCATCTTTGGCCAGCACCAGCCGGTGGCCGCCGCCCACGTTGCGTGCCTCCAGCGCCATGGGCCGCAGGGCCTCGGGCCCGGAGGGCACCACCCAGTCGCGGCTGCCGCTCACCACCAGTGCCCGGGCGGTCATGGTGCGGGCTGAGCCCTGGTCGAACAGCAGCGACATCGGCGGACTGACCGCTACCACCGCCTTGACGCGGGGATCAGCCAGGCCGGCCTGGTCGGCGGAGGTGAGGAAACTGCACTGCAGCACCCAGCTGATGTTGCGTTCCGGATTGGTGACGTCCTTGCAGAAGCGGTTGAGCAGGCCCGCGCTGGGTCGGGCCCCGGCCAGCTGCAGCACCGTTGTGGCGCCATAGGACTGGCCCATCGCCACGACGTTGTCGGTGCGCAGGCCCGCCGGCAAGGCCAGGCTGCCCGCCGCGGCCGCATCGATCACCGCGCTCATGTCCATGGGCCGCAGCCTCAGGTCATCCGGGCTGGGGGGCGGCATCTGGCCGGAGAGCATGGCCTGCTGCTGTGAGCGGTCGCTGCCGGGGTGACGGGGCAGCAGCACCGTGTAGCCATGGCTGGCCAGGTGCCGGCCCCAGCCCTCGAAGCTTTCCGGGTCGTCCCAGAGGCCATGGGAGATCAGCACCAGGCGGCCATTGGAGCCCGTTTCCGGCTGGATCGTGACCACCTGCAGGGGCTTGGGGCGGTGCTGGACGGGGATCGCCAGCTCCTGGCGCTTCACCGCCAGCGGGCCCGTCTGGCTGAGGGCCGGGTTGATCGCGGCGGCGGGCAGGGACGTCACCAGGGAGTTGCCCAGACGTTGCTGCCTGGTGACGCGATCAATGGCAAGGACCACCCGCTGCAGATCCACCGAAGCGCTCTTGCCGGGCATGGCTTCGAGCACGTCCAGCAGGTTGAGGCTGCCCTTCGCCTGGCTGGCGGCCAGCGAAGCGGCCAACCCCTGGCTGTCGATCGGCTGGGTAACCCCCTCCACCAGCACCACCGAAGAGAGCAGCAGCAGCACCTGGTTGACCAGGGGCGACCCGACCGACTGCTCGGCGAAGGCCTTCAGCGGCAGGGGCAGGGGGGTCTGGAAAGCCTCGACCAGCCTCTGGCCGATCGCCCCATCGGTGGCCCGGTCGAGCTCGGCAAGATCGCTGTCGCCGGAGAGCAGTTTGCGCTGATCCCTGAGCTCGCTGAGCTGGATCGTGAACGGGGTATCGATCAGGGGAAGGATCATCTGGATCTGCTCCAGCGCCTGGCCAGGCGCCCCCGCCAGCAGCGACCCAGCGCCCAGGAGCAGCGCCGTGAGCTGGCGGAGTGGGCTCTTCATGCTTCGGTTCCTGATGGTGGTCAGCGTAGGTGTGCCACCCAAACGACACCCCTGGGATGGCCTGGATCGCTCATCGATGCCCACCGGGGGACTTGAACCCCCACGACCTGAGCCACTGGAACCTAAATCCAGCGCGTCTACCAATTCCGCCAGGTGGGCGCTGAGCAACTCTAAGCAGCGGCGCCGTCGCCATCTGAACGAAGCAGCCCCAGCGTCACCGCCCAGAATGGACAGAGATGTTGTCCTGGCCATGCTTGCCACCCTCGGAGGCTCCCTGGCCCTGCTGTTCGGGCTGCTGCTGCTGCTGCTGCCGCTGCTGGCCTCCGAGCTGAGTCGGGCCCGGGACTCGGTCTGGGGGGCGGTGGTGCTGCTGCTGGGCCTGGTGCTGGTCACCAGCGCCGAACGGCTCACAGGCGCGCCGATGCTGGCGGTGCTCTGCGGCGGCCTGCTGATCGGCCGGCTCGGGGTGGAAGTGGGCCAGGGCCGCTGGCGGCTGCTGACGGAGGAGGAACGCCAGCGGCTGTGGTCGGTGGAGCGCTGGCAGACCAGCCTGAGCCAGATCGGCGCCTCCCTCGGCCGCCTGCTGCAACTGGCCAGCGGCGTGGTGGGCGGGCTGGGCTCCTGGCTGGCGGAACGGCGCACGGCCCGCCCCGCCAGCACCAAGAAATGGGTGCGGCCCGAAGCCAAGGTGCCAGAAGTGGAGGAGCCGGTGGAGCCTGGCGACGATCCCGTCGTGGTCAGCGGCTTCGAGGAGATCGACGCCCTGCTGGAGCAGGCGGTGCCGGAAGCCCCGCCCGAGCCGGCGACGCCGGAGCCGGGGGAGGGTCTCGGCGAAGCGGGATAATCCAGCCTTCTCGCGCCCCGGCGACGTGACGGCAAGCCCGGCGTCCTACAAGGACACGCTCAACCTGCTGCAGACGCCCTTCGCGATGCGGGCGAACGCCAAGGTGCGGGAGCCGGAACTGCAGGCCTTCTGGAAGGCGCACGATCTGTATGGGCGGCTGAGCCGCGGCAACCCGGGCGACCCCTTCACCCTCCACGACGGACCGCCCTACGCCAACGGCGCCCTGCACGTGGGGCACGCCCTCAACAAGATCCTCAAGGACATCATCAACAAGCACGCCCTGCTGCAGGGGAAGCGGGCCCGGTTCGTGCCGGGCTGGGACTGCCACGGCCTGCCGATCGAACTGAAGGTGCTGCAGGGCCTGGGCAGTGAAGAGCGGCGGCAGCTCACCCCCATCGACCTGCGACGCCGGGCCCATGCCTATGCCCTCGAGCAGGTGGAGGGCCAGATGGGCGGCTTCCGGCGCTGGGGCATCTGGGCCGACTGGGACGAGCCGTACCTGACCTTGAACAAGGAGTACGAAGCGGCCCAGATCGCCGTTTTCAGCAGGATGGTGCTGGCCGGCCACATCTACCGGGGCCTCAAGCCGGTGCACTGGAGCCCCAGCTCCCGCACCGCCCTGGCCGAGGCCGAGCTGGAGTACCCCGACGGCCACACCTCCCCCAGCGTCTACGTGGCCTTTCCGGTGGTGGAGCTGCCGGAAGCCGTGGCCGGGCTCCTGGCGGCCGCCGGCATCGACGGACCCACCGATGCGGCCCACCGGGAGCAGCTGTTCGTGGCCATCTGGACCACCACCCCCTGGACCCTGCCGGCCAACCTGGCGGTGTCCGTGAATGGCCAGCTGGATTACGCCATCTGCCGTGACGGCACCACCAACGGCGGCACCCCCCGCTACCTGGTGGTGGCCGCCCAGTTGGTGGAGCAGCTGCGCACGAGCCTGGAACGCCCACTCGAACCGCTGCTCACCCTCAAGGGGGCCCAGCTGGAGGGGATCCTGTACCGCCATCCGCTGCTGGATCGCACCAGCCCCGTGGTGATCGGCGGCGACTACATCACCACCGAGACCGGCACCGGCCTGGTGCACACGGCCCCTGGCCACGGCGTCGACGACTTCCACACCGGCAACAAGTACGGCCTGCCGGTGCTCTGCCCGGTGGACGAGGCCGGCACCCTCACCGCCGAGGCCGGCCCCTTCGCCGGGCTCAACGTGCTCAAGGACGCCAACCCGGCGATCATCACCGCCCTGCGGGATGCCGGGCTGCTGCTGGCCGAGCAGCGCTACGAGCACCGCTACCCCTACGACTGGCGCACGAAGAAACCGACCATCTTCCGGGCCACCGAGCAGTGGTTCGCCTCCGTCGACGGCTTCCGCGCCCAGGCCCTGGAGGCGATCGCGGCGGTGGAGTGGCTGCCGGCCAGCGGCCGCAACCGCATCGAGGCGATGGTGCGGGACCGGGGCGACTGGTGCATCTCCCGCCAGCGCTCCTGGGGGGTGCCGATCCCCGTCTTCTATCACCGCGAGACGGGCGAGGTGCTGCTCAACGCCGACACCCTGGCCCACGCCGAGGCCCTGATCGGCGAGCACGGCTCGGACGTGTGGTGGGAGCGGGACGAGGCGGGCCTGCTGCCGCCGGCCTGGGCCGACCAGGCCGACCAGTGGCGCAAGGGCACCGACACGATGGATGTGTGGTTCGACTCGGGCTCCTCCTGGGCCGCCGTGCTGGAGGGCCGGGGGCTGGGTTATCCCGCCGACCTCTATCTGGAGGGCTCCGACCAGCACCGCGGCTGGTTCCAGAGCAGCCTGCTCACCTCGGTGGCGGTGAACGGAAAGGCGCCCTACCGCCGGGTGCTCACCCACGGTTTCACCCTCGATGAGAAGGGCCGCAAGATGAGCAAATCGCTCGGCAACGTGGTGGACCCCCTCGTGCTGGTGGAAGGGGGCAAGAACGAGAAACAGGAGCCGGCCTACGGCGCCGACGTGCTGCGGCTGTGGGTGAGCTCGGTGGATTATTCCGCCGATGTGCCGCTGGGGCCGGGGATCGTCAAACAGCTGGCGGATGTGTACCGCAAGGTGCGCAACACGGCCCGCTACCTGCTGGGCAACCTGCACGATTTCGTGCCCGCCGAGCATGCCGTGCCAATCGCGGATCTCCCCCTGCTGGATCGCTGGATGCTGCAGCGCACCGCCAGCCTGATCGAGGAGGTGAGCGCCGATTTCGAGCGCTTCGAGTTCTACCGCTTCTTCCAGGCCCTGCAGAACTTCTGCGTGGTGGACCTCTCCAATGTCTATCTCGACATCGCCAAGGACCGCCTCTATGTGAGTGCGGCCGGCGACGCCCGGCGGCGCAGCTGCCAGACCGTGCTGCACCTGGTGGTGGAACGGCTGGCGGGGCTGATCGCGCCGGTGCTCTGCCACATGGCCGAGGACATCTGGCAGAACCTGCCCTATCCGGTGGCCGAGGCCTCGGTGTTCGAGCGGGGCTGGCCCACGGTGCCGGCCACCTGGGCGGCACCGGAGCTGGTGGCGCCGATGCAGCGGATCCTGGAGCTGCGCGCCCAGGTGAACCGGACGCTGGAGGGCTGCCGGGGCCGGGGCGAGCTGGGCGCCTCCCTCGAAGCCCAGGTGCAGCTGGAGCTGGCGGGGTCGGCGCCCCTGCGGGAGGCCCTGGACCTGCTGGCCACCAGCCCCCACCCCGAGGTCGACAACCTGGCCGACTGGCTGCTGGTGTCGGCCCTGCGCCTCGGCGGCGCGCCGCTGGAGGCGCCGCTGGCGGAGATCGGGGAGGAGGGCGTCACGGTGCGGATCGCCCGGGCGTCAGGCAGCAAGTGCGAGCGCTGCTGGCATCACGAGGACGACATCGGTGCGCACCCCAGCCATCCCAGCCTGTGCGGGCGCTGTGTGGGGGTGCTCGAGCGCCAGGGCGCCGGGACGGCTGGCTGAAGGGGCCGGCAGGACAGCGCCCTGCGCTGGCGGCGGACTCGGCTTCAAGGGGGGGAACAGCCGGGCGCCGAGGCTGAAGGCCCCCGCCAGCAGGCCGGCCAGGGCGATCAGCACACTCCACAGCTGGACCGGACGGAGGGCACCGAGCAGGTCGGCGATGGACAGCTCGGCCGGGTTGAGGGCCTGGGGCCCATGCGGCTCCCGCGCCAGCACCTTCTCCTTCCAGTCGGCGAGCACGCCGTTGAATTCGTTGGAGCCCAGCGCCGTCTCGGCCAGGGGAAGGGTCTGCACGTACCAGTCGTAACCCGGCTCCAGCAATCCCTCCGCCTTCAGTCCGTCTTCGACGATGACCAGCAGCGGCAAGTGCTTGGTGTAGGCCATCGCCGCTTCGATGTGATTCCACGGCGTCGGCAGCCTTGTGTCGGTCAGATTCACCTGACGCGGACCGCCGCGCTTATCGAGACCGGAGGGGAAGTAGGAGCGCTCGAGGGCGATGACGACGATGCCGGAACACTTCTCCATCAGTTCGGTGATGGCCTTCAGCGGTGCATCGGCGCTGAAGGTGTTGCGGCCGACGGTTTTGGGGATCAGGGATTCACTGCGCAGGCGATCTTCGATCGATCGCACGAAGGATTCCTGCTCCGCCGTGGCGGTGGCACCCACACTCACGAAGACGAGTTTCTCCTCCATCCGGCGCCACAACTCTCTGAGCGGAGCCTAACGATGCCCCCTCCGGCGCGCCCGCGCCGATGTGGCCGCCTGCCCATGAATCGATCAGCCTGGGGAGATCCGGGCCTGCGCCGATGTCCCGTCCAGCCCCCGGCCAGCCGCCAGCCACCGCCAGCGGCGACCCCTTCTGGAGCGAGCCGATCGCCGAGCTGCTGGCCAGGCTCGGTACGGGGGCGAACGGGCTGAGCTCCCAGGAAGCGGGCCGGCGCCTGCTCAGCGAGGGCCCCAACAGCCTCGTCGCTCCGGCACGGGGTGGGGCGCTGTGGCTGCTGCTGCGCCAGTTCACCAGCCCGATCATCCTGATCCTGGCCGGCGCGGCCCTGCTCTCCTTCCTGCTGGATTCGCCCACCGACGGGCTGATCATCCTGGTGATCGTGCTGATCAGCGGCCTGCTGGGCTTCTGGCAGGAGCACGGGGCCGCCGGCGCCATGGAGCAGCTGCTGCGCACGGTGCAGACCACCGCTCGGGTGCGCCGCGACGGCAGCGAGCAGCCCATCCCGGTGGCCCAGGTGGTGCCGGGCGATCTGCTGGTGCTCTCGGCCGGGGCCGGGATCCCCGCCGACTGCCGCCTGCTGGAGGAACGGGACCTCAGCCTCAACGAGGCGGCCCTCACCGGTGAGAGCTTTCCGGTGAGCAAGCACGCGGTGGCCGTGGCCGCCGACGCCCCCCTGGCGGCGCGCACCGGGGTGCTGTACTTCGGCACCCACGTGGTCAGCGGCAGCGGCACCGCGGTGGTGGTGCGCACCGGCGCCGCCACCCAGTTCGCGGCCATCGCCGAGCGGCTGCGGCAGCGGAGCCCCGAGACGGACTTCGAGCGGGGCGTGCGCCGTTTCGGCGCCCTGCTGCTGGAGGTGACGCTGGCTCTGGTGATCGCGATCTTCGCGGTCAACGTGTACCTGCGCCGGCCGGTGGTGGATTCGTTCCTGTTCGCCCTGGCCCTCGGCGTGGGGCTCACACCGCAGCTGCTGCCGGCGATCATCTCCGTGAACCTGGCCCAGGGCGCGCGCCGGATGGCCGCCCGCCAGGTGATCGTCAAGCGGCTCTCGTCGATCGAGAACTTCGGCAGCATGGCGATCCTCTGCTCCGACAAGACCGGCACGCTCACCGAGGGCACGGCCCGGGTGGCGCGCAGCTGCGGCATCGACGGTGGCCCCAACCCGGCGGTGCTGCGCCACGCGGCCGTGAACGCCGGCTTCGAGACGGGCTTCAGCAACCCGATCGATGCGGCGATCCGGGAGGCCGGCGGCGGCGATCTCGGCGACTGGAGCAAGCTCGACGAGCTCCCCTTCGACTTCGTCCGCAAACGCCTGAGCGTGCTGGCCCTCCAGGGGGACACGCCGGTGCTGATCACCAAGGGGGCCTTCCTCAAGGTGCTGGAGGTGTGCGACCGGGCCGAGGCTGCCGATGGTTCCACGCTGCCGCTGGCGGCGGTGGAGCCGGAGCTGCGCCGCCTCTATGGCGCCTGGAGCGCCGAGGGGTACCGGGTGCTGGCGGTGGCCGTGCGGCGCTGGCCCGCGCAAGGCTCCCTGGTGCCCCGCCGGGTGCGTCCCCAGGACGAGGCGGGAATGACGTTCCTGGGCCTGCTCGGCCTCAGCGATCCCCTGCGCCCCGGGGTGCGGGACACCGTGGCCGAACTGGAGCGGCTGGGGGTGCGGCTCAAGATCATCACCGGCGACAACGCCCTGGTGGCGGCCCGGGTGGGCCAGGAGGCGGGCCTGCGCAACCCCGAGGTGCTCACCGGCGCCCAGCTGCAGCAGCTCAGCGACATCGCCCTGCCGGTGCGGGCCGAAGCGGTGGATGTGTTCGCCGAGATCGAACCGAACCAGAAGGAGCGGCTGATCCATGCCCTGCGCAACGCCGGCCATGTGGTGGGCTACCTGGGGGACGGCATCAACGACGCTCCCGCCCTCCATGCCGCCGATGTGGGCCTCTCGGTGCAGGGGGCGGTGGACGTGGCCAAGGAGGCGGCCGACATCGTGCTGCTCGAGCCGGACCTGGCGGTGCTGCTGGCGGGCATCCGCGAGGGCCGGCGCACCTTCGCCAACACGCTCAAGTACGTGTTCATGGCCACCAGCGCCAACTTCGGCAACATGTTCTCCATGGCCGGCGCCTCCCTGCTGCTGCCGTTCCTGCCGTTCTTGCCGAAGCAGATCCTGCTCACCAACCTGCTGACCGACCTGCCGGAGATGACCATCGCCACCGACCGGGTGGATCCCGACTGGATCGAGCGGCCGCACCGCTGGAGCCTGCCCTTCATCCGGCGCTTCATGGTCACCTTCGGGCTGGTCAGCTCGGTGTTCGACTACCTCACCTTCGCGGTGCTGCTCTGGGTGCTGAAGGCGGATGCGGCCCAGTTCCGCACCGGCTGGTTCGTGGAGTCGGTGATCTCGGCCGCCTCGATCGTGCTGGTGATCCGCACCCGCGGGCCCCTGTTCCGCAGCCGGCCCTCCCGCTGGCTGGTGGCTGCCACGGTGGCCGTGGTGGGCCTCACCCTGCTGCTGCCCTGGACACCCGTGGGCGCGCTGTTCGGCCTGGTGCCCCTGCCGCCGGTGTTCCTGGCCCTGCTGGCGGTGATCCTGGCGGCCTACGTGGCGAGCGCCGAAACGGCCAAGGGCTGGTTCTACCGGCATCTGGGGCGCTGATGGCCCCAACCCTCAACGCAGTCTTCGCCCACCTTCCGGGCGCGTTCCACTCCCTCGCCGCCGACGTGCTGCTGCGGGGGCTGGAGGCTGGAGGCCTGCTGAGTCCCCCGCTCAGGGGGCGGCGCCGCTCCAGGCGATGCCGGCCAGGGCCGCCAGGTCCCGGTGCCAGCTGGCCAGATCGTTGCGCTCCAGCTGGCGCAGGTGGTCGTGGCCGCAGGCCCGCGCCAGCACCTGCATCAGCGCCACCGTCGAGCGGAAGAAGCGATCCAGCCGCTGGGCGGCGTGCTCGACCTCCAGCCGGCGGCGCAGGTGGGGATCCTGGGTGGCCACTCCCGCCGGGCAGCGGTTGGTGTGGCAGATCCGGGAGCCGACGCAGCCGATCGCCTGGATGGCGGCATTGGCCAGGGCGATCCCGTCGGCCCCCAGGGCCAGGGCCTTGACGCAGTCGGCCGGGGTGCGCAGGCCGCCGGTGACGATCAACGTCACCTGGCCGCTGGCGCCGCGGCGGTTGAGGTGGGCCCGGGCCCGGGCCAGGGCCGGGATGGTGGGCACGGCGATGTGATCACGGAACAGCAGCGGGGCGCCGCCGGTGCCGCCGCCGCGGCCATCGAGGATCAGGTAGTCGGCCCCGGCCTCGAGGGCGAAGTCCAGATCGGCCTCGATGTGCTGGGCGCTGAGCTTGAAGCCCACCGGGATGCCGCCGCTGAGCTCCCGCACCCGATCGCCGAAGGCGCGGAAATCGGCCGGGGTGTGGAGATCGGCGAAGGTGGCGGGGGAGCAGGCCGGCTCGCCTGCGGGGATGCCGCGGATCGCGGCGATGCGCGCCGAGACCTTGGCGCCGGGCAGATGGCCGCCGGTGCCGGTCTTGGCCGCCTGGCCGGCCTTGAAGTGGAAGGCTTGCACCAGGGGCATCAGGGCGTCCCGGTCGCCGAACATCGCCGGGGCGAGCTCGTAGAGGTAGCGGTGGTTGGCGGCCTGCTCCTCCGGCAGCATCCCTCCCTCGCCGGAGCAGATGCCCGTGCCGGCCCGTTCGGCCCCGGTGGCCAGGGCCAGCTTGGCCTCCTCGGAGAGGGCGCCGAAGCTCATGTCCGACACCAGCAGCGGGATCTCCAGCCGCAGGGGGCGCCGGGCCGCAGGGCCGATCACCAGCTCCGTGCCGACCGGCGCATCAACGGCCAGGGGCCGGCGCGCCAGCTGGGCCGTCAGGATCTGGATGTCGTCCCAGAGGGGCAGCTGGGCGCGGGGCACCCCCATGGCCGCTACCGGCCCTTCCGGCCCCACCGCGTCGAGGCCATGCTCGGCGAGTTCGTGGATCAGCTCCAGGTTGGGCTCCTCCGCCGTGGCGTGGGGCGCGGGCATCCCGCCACCATCAGCGACCCCATCCACCGAAAATGTGGTGCCCACCCGATCGGCGGGAACGCGGGCATGGGTGCCGTCGCAGAAGGGGGGCGTGGCGGTCTGCTTGCAGCGGCACAGGAGCGCCCTGCCGCTGCTCTCGGCCACGAAGGACAGGGGGGTGAAGCCGCTGCCTTCGTGGGATCCATCGCAGAACGGCTGGCCCGCTGAGCGGCCGCAGGCGCAATAGAAGTACTCCTTTCCCTGCTCCAGCGTCACGCTGATGGGTGTCCTGGCGGCGACCGTCGGTGCGGGCATCGGACGTCTCGCGAAGGTACGGAGGCCTGGGGCCCCGTTGCCAGTGTGGGCGCCAGAGTGGATCCTGCGAACGCGCGCCGGGACACTGCGCCGGGCCGCCGGGGAGGCCGACATGAAGGCGATGGTGATCGAGGCCTGCTGCGACATGGCGCGCACACCGGCCCCGCTGGTGCCGATGGACCTGCCGCCGCCCGTGCCGGGGCCCGGCGAACTGCTGGTGAAGGTGGAGGTCTGCGGGGTGTGCCACACCGAACTCGATGAGATCGAAGGCCGCACCCCGCCGCCCCGCTTTCCGGTGATCCCGGGCCATCAGATCGTCGGCACCGTGGCCGCCAGCGGCCCCGGCAGCGAAGGCTTCGCTCCGGGCGACGCGGTGGGCATCGCCTGGATCTTCCACGCCTGCGGCAGCTGCGCGTTCTGCCGCAGCGGCCGGGAGAACCTCTGCCCGGCCTTCGTGGCCACCGGCCGGGACGTCAACGGCGGCTACGCGGAATACGTGACCGTGCCGGCAGCGTTCGCCCATCCCCTGCCGGCGGGGCTGGAGGCCGCGTCGGTGGCACCCATGCTCTGCGCCGGGGCGATCGGTTACCGCTCGCTCGAACTCTCCGGCCTGGCCGATGGGCAGGACCTGGGGCTCACCGGCTTCGGGGCTTCGGCCCACCTGGTGCTGCCGATGGTGCGCCACCGCTTTCCGGCCTCGCGGGTGTTCGTGTTCGCCCGCAGCGCCGTGCAGCGGGCCTTCGCCCTGGAACTGGGGGCCACCTGGGCCGGGGCCACCGAAGCCGAATCCCCCGTGAAGCTCCACGCCGTGATCGACACCACCCCGGCCTGGACACCGGTGGTGGCCGCCCTGAAGAACCTGCACCCCGGCGGCCGGCTGGTGATCAACGCCATCGGCAAGCAGGAGGCTGACAAGGCGGCCCTGCTCAGCCTCGACTACCCCCGCGATCTCTGGCGCGAGAAGGAGATCCGCACGGTGGCCAACGTGACCCGCGCCGACGTGCGGGAGTTCCTGGCCCTGGCCGCCGCCGCCGGCATCCGCCCGGAGGTGAAGGAATTCCCCCTGGCGGAAGCCAACCGGGCCCTGCAGGACCTGCGCACCGGCCAGGGGCGGGGGGCCAAGGTGCTGCGGATCGGTTCGGTCTGCGCTGCCGGGAACTGATCAGAGCCCCAGATCGGACAGGCCCGGGTGATCGTCGGGGCGGCGGCCCAGTGGCCAGTGGTACTTCCTCTCGCTCTCTTTGATCGGCAGGTCGTTGATGCTGGCGATGCGGGTGTGCATGAACCCCTGGGCATCGAACTCCCAGTTTTCGTTGCCGTAGGCACGGAACCACTGGCCGGAATCGTCGTGCCATTCGTAGGCGAAACGCACGGCGATGCGGTTGCCGTGGAACGCCCAGAGTTCCTTGATCAGGCGATAGTCGAGCTCGCGGGCCCATTTACGCGCCAGAAACTGCTGGATGGCCTCGCGGCCGCGGACGAACTCGGCCCGGTTGCGCCAGACGCTGTCCGGGCTGTAGGCCAGCGCCACCCGTTCCGGATCACGGCCGTTCCAGGCATCCTCGGCCAGGCGCACTTTCTTCGCCGCCGATTCGGCATCGAAGGGGGGAAAGGGGGGCCTGGGGGATTCCGGAGTGGTCACTGGAGCGGTCATCAAGGCAGCCCTTCCATAGCGCGCGCAGGCTAAGTCGGCTGTTCAGGCTGTCCGGCGTCGCCCGATGATCAGCCGGCACCCGCCGGCGGAGCCAGATCGGCGTGACCTCCCTTGGTGGTCTCACGGCAGTGGTGACGGGGGGCTGGTACGGTCAGCTCCATGACGATCACCCCCCCGTAGGCCACCGCCGCCGTGGCTGCACCCGGTCGGCCCGCTGCCGGGGGACCTGAACAGGGATTGATCCGTACAAGCTTTCCATGACCTTCTCCATCAAGGAGTGGTGGGGCCAGCCCCACCGCGACATCCTCTCGGGCCTGGTGGTGGCCTTCGCCATGATTCCGGAGGCGATCGCCTTCTCCGGCATCGCCGGGGTGGACCCCAGCGTGGGCCTGTTCGGGGCCTTCCTGTTGTCGGTGACCCTGGCGGTGGTGGGGGGCCGCACGGCGATGATCACCTCCGCCACCGGCTCCACGGCCCTGCTGATGACGGGCCTGGTGCAGCAGGGTGAGCTGCTGGGCCAGGGGCTGGGCCTGCAATACCTGCTGGCGGCGGGACTGCTCACCGGGGTCTTCCAGATCGCCTGGGGCTACCTGCGGCTGGCCCACCAGATGCGCTTCGTGCCGCAGCCGGTGATGGCGGGGTTCGTCAATGCCCTGGCGATCCTGATCCTGCTGGCCCAGCTGCCCCAGCTGGGGCTCGATGTCTTTCACCCGGAGACGGTGGTGGTCGAGGCCGCCCAGCTGCCGGCGGTGTGGGGACTGATGCTGCTCACCCTGGCGATCATCTACCTGCTGCCGCGCCTCACCCGGGTGGTGCCGTCGGCCCTGATCGCCATCCTGATCACCACCGGGATCTCGATCGGCCTGGGGCTTGATCTGCCCACGGTGGCCAGCCTGGGCACGCTGCCCGCGGGTCTACCCCGGTTCGCCCTGCCGCAGGTGCCCCTGAGTTTCGGCACCCTGGGCCTGGTCCTGCCCACGGCCCTGGCGATCTCGCTGGTGGGGCTGATGGAGACCTTCCTCACCCAGGACATCCTCGACGACCTCACCGACCAGACCAGCCACAAGAACAGCGAGGCCCGGGGCCAGGGCATCGGCAACATCGTCAGTTCCCTGTTCGGCGGCATGGCCGGCTGCGCGTTGGTGGGCCAGTCGGTGATGAATGTGGGCTACGGCGGCCGCACGCGGCTGTCGACGCTGGCCTCGGGGGTGAGCCTGCTGGCGATGATCCTGCTGGCCCGTGACTGGGTGAACCAGATCCCGATGGCCACCCTGGTGGGCGTGATGGTGATGATCGCCATCAACACCGCCAACATCGGTTCGATCACGGGGATCCGGCGGATTCCCAAGAGCGACACCGCCGTGATGCTGCTCACCGTGGGAATCACCGTGATCACCCACAACCTGGCGATCGGCCTGCTCGCCGGTGTGGCCCTGGCCGGAATCCTGTTCAGCCGCAAGGTGGCCAAGGTGATCGCTGTGGAGAGCCGCCTCGAGGGCGACGACCATCGCGTTTATGTGGTGCGCGGCCAGCTGTTCTTCGTGAGCAGCGTCTATTTCCGGGCGGGTTTCGAGATCCACGAACACCCGGCCCGGGTGACGATTGACATGGCCGACGCCCACATCTGGGACCAGAGCGGCGTCACCGCCCTCGATCAGGTGATCCGCCGGCTCAAGCTCGGTGGCAGCGTGGTGGAGGTGGTGCACCTGAACCGCGAGAGCACCGATCTGTTCGCCCGCATCGGCCAGGCCGAGGAAGCCGGTGGCGGCGGTGGAGCGCTCGGCTCGCTGCACTGAGTCAGCCTGGAGGGCCCTATTTGGGAATCGTGTAGGTGTTGCCCCGCTCACTGCGCACGACGACGCCAAGGAACATTGCCCACGAGAACCAGGGGCAATTGTGGATTGCTCATGGCGAAAGGATGGGCTTCGCGAAAGATTCTTTGTGAGGAAGCACCTGACCTTTGCCATCACCAGGCCGCAGAGAGCATGGGCCCCATGAGACCCATGGCATCAGTGGACTGGAGGGGGCGGCTCAGGTGAGTGGAATGACTTGGACGTTGTCTTCGCCCTCAGCGGGAACCTCTCGGGATGGCGTATCGACTCAACGGACAAATCAACGTCTAGATCAGGCCAATAGAGATGGTCGGCCGTGGGTCGCAGGACGTTGATGATCTGCTGAATCGTAGCCGCTTTGAACCAAGGAAACTCGGCATAAGGAAGGGCCAGCTCCTCATCATCAATAAGCATCCAGATGCAATGGCCAGAAACATTCGTGACCTCAGCCCCCAAAGTGGTTGTTCCAGGCATCGATGATCTCCTGCTGGTGTAACTCAACTAACCGTAAAAGAAGAAAAGCCGAAATTCGCCATCCCGGAAGACGGTTGGTGACAATGGCGCTCCCGAGCTTCATTAACAGAATAGCCCTGCTGCCACGAGCAGGCGAACTTGACCGTTGCCCAATGGCCAACCGAATTCAATAGGGAATCGAGTAGGTGTTGCCCCGCTCACTGCGCACCAGGAAGACGGAGGCGGTCTGCCGGTAGGTGGCCAGGGTGGTCCGGCCATTGCTGGGCTCGGTGATCAGCAACTTGCCGCATTCCTCCTGATCCCCTTGGCCGCAGGTCCAGGGCTCGCCCACCTTCTCCATCTCGATCTGCTTGCCGTCGGAGCGGAAGGTGACCGTGAACGAGGTGGAGCCGCCCGCGACCAGGCAGGCTTCGGCGCGGCCGTTGAAGCTGCAGGTCTGCCAGGCGGCCTGGGCCTGGGCCGCCGGGATTGGCGGGATCAGCAGAGCGGCAACGGCACACAGGGCCACCAGGGGGGATCGCATCGGGCAGGGGCACCGGGAGGATCCACTCTCGTCCCCTCGGTGCCCAGGGCTGCCCCCATTGATGCGGAGGCACGTCACCGCTCAAGGCCACCTGCACGCAGGATCTCGACCAACACATCCAAGGCCTCAGACATTTTCACAGGATTCAGCCGGCCGGCCACTCCAGAAACGATCGAAGAATTCGCAGTGAACAACTTTCCGATGCGCACAAAGCTCTCACGCTTGAGCCCACCTTCGGCAAAGTCACTGTCCGAAAGAGGAATCGCGAGCCTGTCTGCGTAGGACTTGCTTGTGATCTGACACAGCACAAAGTCTCCCATTCCAACATCTGCAATGACCAAGGCCGGCCTGCGCTTGGCTTGCGAGAGGTCGGAATAGGGAAAAGGGATGAGTACGACGTCCCCTATTGCAGGTGGGCCCATGCAGCTTCCTCTTCTGAGTTCAGCCAGTCGGCCGCCAGGGCCGTTTCACTCAAGACAACTCCGCTGATGACAGAGTCAGGGTCGTCACCGGGAACTGAAACGAACACCTTCGCCCCCGCCTTCAGATGGACAGGACTCTGGATTCTGATACGCCCATCTTTTTCAACGACAGCCTCAAATGTGTTTTCCATAGGAATGGTTCAAATGTCCTACGTCAGCGTTCATTCAGCATAGCTCCAATCTTGTCGGTGTGAAAGCAAGTCTCAGCAACCACAGCCTCACAGCTCAACAGCACAGCCCAAGGTCCCGAATCAAGCCAAACCGTCACGAAGGATTGATTCCGAAATCAGCCAGGTAAACAGGGTTGGATGACAGATCAGCGGGCCCGCCTTCGCAACAGCCCACGAGATCGGCCAACAGATCAGCCGCGGAGGGTTGGGCCGCGTCCTCCACGCCCTGCTCTGAGGATTCGAGATACACCGTCAACGCGCGTCGAACCAATTCGGACTTGCTGAGCCGGCGCCGTTGGGCCTGCTCGGTGAGCTGCGCATCAAGGGCCCCGCCCCGCTCAACCCCCCAACCCCCGACAAGCCCGCAACACCACATCGGCGCAGCGGCCGTAGATGGCGGCCCGCCAGGCGGGGCTGTCGATCAGGAAGGCGTCGCGCACCTGGCGGCGGATCGACTCGCGGTGGGGGGTGGGGCGATCGGGCACGGCGTGCAGCCAGGCATCGGCGCGCAGGGCCGCCAGCACCTGATCGATCGGTCGGGTGCCGAACTCCAGGGCCAGGACGGTGAGCTCCACCGCAGGGAGCTTTCGGCGCAGAAACACCGGTACCGACCCCGACACCACCGACGAGCTGGACGGGCCCTGGCCGGGCCGGGTGACCTCCGGGCCATACCAACGCTGCAGCCGCTCCCAGTCGTCGCCTGAGCTGCCGCTGCCGATCAGCTCCCCGTAGCCCCAGGGGCCCAGGCCGGTGTGCAGGTCGATCACCGCCAGGCGGCGGCATGCCGGGCCCAGGTGGTCGGTGAGGATCGTCTCCAGGGTGGACAGCGACCAGCTGGGGCGGCTGCCGCCGTAGAAGAGGCCGGTGGGATGGGTGTACTGACCGCGCTGCAGCGCCGCCTGGTAGGCGGCCATCCCGTGCCCAGTGATGAAGGTCTCCAGCAGGGCGTCGGCCCGTTGCCGCTCGGGCCCGTCCCAGTCGCCGGGCAGCAGGGCGTCGTGGAGGGCGTCGTAGGCGGGGTTCTCGGGCAGGGGGCCGCGGAAGTCGAGGCCGTTGCGGTTGAGATCGATGTTGTGTTCGTTGCCGCGGCGCAGCCAGGCGAAGCCATGGGGGTTGAGGGCATGGATCAGCAGCGCCCCGCCGCCGGCCGGCAGGGCGCCGTGGAGTTCATCCAGCAGAACGCCCACCTGGCAACCGGATCCGGCCAGGCCCTCCACGCCGTGGGTACCGGAAATCAGCAGCAGCAGGGACTCGGGCTCGGCGGGACCCAGGGCCGCCGCATCGATGGCGAGCGGCTCGCCAGCCGGGCCGCGGTGATCGGGCAGGACATGGCTGCTGAGCCGGGCGCAGGCGCCAACGGCGGCGGCCAGGAACGCCTCACGGGCCGAGCGGTAGTCGGGGCGGAAGAAGTCGCTGGTGGCCATGGGGGAGGGTGCGGGGCCGTGGGGGATGAAAACTGGTGGTCGTGGTTGGGGTCACCGCGTAGATGCCGGACCAGCGATAGGAATCGAAGTCAAAGCCCGGCAGAAACAGTGGGCCTCCGCAAGCCTCCACTAGACCCAACCGCCGCGGCATAAGAATGGCAACTGCATTCCTACTCGCGGGACGCGGTAGGGGAATCGCAAATTCGCTTCTCTGCGCTGCCCAGATTGGAAGACGAGAACTTTAGAACATGATCAGGGTATCTGCAGAGGGCTGTCTACTCTAGGGGGTTGCCAAAATGCCTATTACTTCACAGCCTCAAGGAAAGCTGACCAGAGATCATCTGCAATTTGCATTGGTCGCCATGAGTTAACCACTGCAGAACAGTTTGCGCGTATCTCACACGTACCCCTTGAGTCTCCATCGGTAAACTCAAGTGTTGCGCAAGAAATCAAAGGCTCTCTTCCAGAGAGAAAACGGCTTGCGTCTTGCCTAACATCTCCTTGGCCACTGAAGCGTATCGCTGCTCTCGTGGCACGTCCTACGGTCACGTCGGAGAGCAACACATCTTGGACCACAACATCGAACTCACGACGCGACCACTGATTCAACCAAGTTCGTACATCAATTTGTGGCGTCTCAAGATTCATTCCCATCAGCCCCCGCAACTCAGAAAAGAAACCCTTTAAACTACGTGGAGGGTCAGTAAGGCGAAGCGCCAACGGATATCGCATAAGTTGAAATTTTACGAGGTTAAAATGAATTGTTGAATATTTATACACTCCACCTAGGGGAGAGACGGCTTCCACATCGGCATGAAGTTCCTCGACGAATTCGCCTTCGATGCGTGTTGAATGGACTTTCTCGAGGCGGAAACCTGTCGGATTACCTTCGCTGTAAGGCAAGGCCAACATCTTCATTGAAACTTCCACAAAGTCAATATCCTTATCTTTTAGGGCTAAGAGATACCACCTAAAGCGACGCTTCATTTCAGCTTCTCCTATACACCAACCATATCCACTGTGTTCGGCACAGGGATGGCGAAGGCGTGCTCAAGTTTGGCTGCGATCAGGTGAGCCGAATCCTCAAGGGCTCGACTCAACTCACGAATTTCACCAGCTGACGGACGTTGCGATGTCTTGTAGAATCCACCACTCTCCTTCTTCCGCAACACGTTTTTCACAATATAAACGAACTGGTGTGCTGCGGCTGAATCCCGAAACTGAGCTTCGATCTCAAACCGATCACCAGAAGTTGAATCTGCCAACCATGAGGCCTTATAGACGAAGAAGGCAGTCTGAGTGTTCTGAAACTCGGCACTCTCGAAGACTTCATCACCTTCGAAAACAGCCTTGTGTATAAGACCTGCCGTGAGAAGTTCCTCAGCACTTTCGGAGTCTTCCTCTGAGTCCTCTTCACCGGCATCGGCTCCCAATGGAGTCGATGCCATATCTCGGCAAACGCCAACCTTGGTCACGCTATACGGTACGAGTCCCTGAGTCTGCTTAATTAGCTCGACCCAGAACTTTGTACGCGCACCTCGGTCTACGATTCCAGACAGTGAGATCGGGATGATCGGAATGGGGGTTGCCGATCTACTTTCAAGTTTCTGGACTAACTTCTCGGCGATTTCCTTCGCCTTGGGATTCGCGGTATGCCGAATTGTATACTCGCCAGTCGATGTCGGCTCAACCTGGAGTGTAACCTCATTTTCTGTGCGCTGCCTCAATGAAGACTTTCGGTGATTGAGTTCTGTGTAGCCAACTTTGATTTCCAAGCAGTCATCCTTTTTGGTGACCAACCATTGTTCGTCCTTATCTGTCCTTGCCTTCTGCAGATCTGTGATCGTGTCAGCGAAAGTGTTCGCATGAGCACTAGTATTGATTCGTACTGACGTTGTGCGTTGCGCCCTCCCTGGAGATTCAATCTGATCGCATAGATCCTGCAGCTGACTTTGAGAAAATGGCAGCGTCGAGAGAAACTGAATAATGTCTACCCTATCTTCTGCGGGTGAAAGGATTATGCCTCTTCTGAGGGCAAGTTCTAGAAGGCGGGTCTTGCTAAACCGCTTGATCTCTGGCTCAATGAGATCAAAAATGTCGGCATCTGTCGCGAAGTATAAGGGCTTAGATGTAGTCAACGTTCCCCCATCCCAATTTCAACCTCGCTGAACTGTGGGACAATGCCGGATAGGGCTCGATACTTAATAATCTCAAGTCTCTGCCTCATCTCTTTGACACCATGGAACTGTTGCGAAACGTACGTATCGACGGCTTGGCTAAATTGTGCTGCGGCTTCCTTGTCAGGGCGCGCAATACAGACAGTGACCTCATCAGCGTGCTGAAGAATTTGAAATCGGAAAAGACCATCGATAAGATAGATAAACTCTCGAAAGTCGGCGCCCGGCCCTCTATAGTAGACAGTATACTTGGTCTCAATGCTTCTGCCATTTGGCATCTGGTATCGAACGATCTGGTAAGGGCTAAGAAGCATTTCAAGGGTAGCCGCACGATTTTCACTTTTTCGTGCCTTCACTCTCACCAAGTCCGGGTAGAAGAACTCTAGGTCTTCGCTTGATAACGGATAGCGTTGGACTCCTCGCTGCATTTTCATGTCATGAGCCAGATTGTTTATGTACAGGACATCTTCTGGCCCCATTACGAATACCCTTCGGCCCCGCCTAAGTTCATGTGATACTCCTTCCATAGCCTGGGCAAGGGTGGCGCGGAAATTCTTATCATAGTTTGCGTCGTGGTTGTATATAAACAATAACCCAACTACTTCGCAGTTAATGCCTGGCTCTACGTATCGCCGCTGGAACTCTCCAGAGAGATTGGCACATTCAGTTGCAAGAAGTAAGCTTTTGATGGCGGTCCGCAAACTTGCCTTAGTAAGAGAGCCAGCTGCATAGCTCTTCAGATCCGTAGTCACGTAGGTTCGGACATCGGCCTCAGCATAGGGATTAGAATAGTGAAAGACTACGTCAGAAGGGTGCGTAAGCTTGTCATGTGTTTGATCAACACATTCCCAGTTTTGATCGCGCGGCCCCGTAGCCTTCCATCCGAATTCGACTAAGCAGTCGCTGTGAACTCGCTCCGCCATGGCGGAAATGTTTATGGTTTCCGACATTTGAAGGCTACGAGCTGTCGATCTCGAACTGCAAACACAGAAATAGCGCACCGGCGTGCATCATGCAAGACCATTCGTCAAAGGAGCGTCTAGTGCACGATGGGGTGGTGGCAGAAAGCACCTGAAGCCAATAGTTGGTTCAATCCCTTCCAACCCAACCCATGAATGGCAGGCATGAGGCTTCAAGTAGACATCTCATCGGATTTAGCGGCCTGTCTACTCGACGTGAGTGCTATGCGAACATCATTGCCTAGAAGCAGTTCTACTCACGCTCATCCATGAGATTGCAAATAACAAGTTCACACATTTCTTCCTCCTTGTTGCCCAGCAGGCATTTCACTTCTTCATGAGTCGACAATGTAAAGCCGCATCCACAAGTTAGGGCAACAGCAGTTGCTTCTGCATAGACGCCTAGAATGACTCCTTCTCTATGATCCACATCTACATCCCAGTCGATATCAAAAAGGACGGATGCCGCTTGGGTGCACACTGGGCAGATCATGCATAATTGCTTATGTTCAGGATTGATGTCAATCTTTTGGCATGGAAGTGGCTGCCCCTGGGTGTGCAGCCTTTGAAGATGCGCAATGCGTTGCTCAAGTTCAAGACTCTCAGCATTGCGATAGGCATCTCTATTTTTTTGGAGAAGCATCCATGCATCTTGACCAATTACCTGCCCTGGCGGTTCGCGGAGACAATCATTGCACAAAGCCTCAGCAAAGTCAGCTACTCTCACCTGTACATTTCTCTCAAGACGTGCTATTTCTAAGTAGCCATAGTTATGCATCAGAAGGTTCCTATCTTCAATAACAGCTTTTATGTCTCGCTGGAAGGCAGAAAGTGCTGGATAAAGCTTAATGATTCGATTGAGCGCCAACTCAAATGAGATTGTATTCCTGTTGTCAAAGCCCTCACCATTCTCCTGAGCCAAAAGTTCCTCAAATGACACTTTCTCGTAGAGAATCATTAGAGGATTCCTGAGTTGGATGACACTCTTGGCCAGCTTTTCAAGAGCAACAATGAGTAGAATGCTTCCGCTAATTACCGAAAAGTCGTCGCACTGGCCAGGGGCAAGAAGGCTGACTGCTTTGGCGAACAAGCCCTTTGAGTAGCTTCGGAGATCTAGATTTATCTTTGAACTCACAATCGCTTGCTCTTTATCAGGGTCTGGCTAAGCGTAGCTTGGATAAATCAGATGGCACAGGGCTTAGATGCGCATGATGTCTGAGTTAAGCAGCTCCCCGAGGCGGCATCGGCTTGGACGTCATGTTAGGCCTTGCCCGGCTGACCTTGTTTTGTAGGCCCGGAACCGAGGAGAAATGCCGGATGAGATACATTTCAAGAGCTGGCGCGAGGTAGGAGAGCCTGTCGGGAAACGCAATAGTAGTACCGTGTGATGCCGATTTCCAGCGTTCTTTTGGCTTATAGTGGCGCACGGATTGAGCAGATCTATCCCAGTCGATGCACAGAACATGTTTGTACAGGCGACTCCCGATGCCGTGGCCGACATATCTTCCTGCACCCGATGAAGCTGCGAGCCCGATGTAGACCAATGCGTTCTGCTCAAAAATAGCGTAGCAGCCCTGTTATCATGGTTCGGTATAGGTCCAGGACTCGTGAGCGACCAAAGTGGGAGCCACCAGCGGGGCGCTGCTTCGCCATCCCCTTTGGGCCAGTGCAGCTCAAAGAATCGGGCTGTAGCAGCCGCTAACGCCTCACGACTATCCAACATTTCGCCCTCGCTCGCCACGTTCGGTGTTTTCACAAATGAGATTGCCTTCCAGAATTTGTTGACGATTGCGGATCTGTTGCCCTTCAGCGCACTTGGACTAATGCTGCTCACACTCATCAAGCAAGGCCAACTATCCCACTTAATCAAATTAGTAGATAAGCCCGCTAATGCTGGGGGCTTTCGAGTCCGACATGATTCACTCTTGTGGCAAAGAAGCCTAATGCGCCGGAGCAAGCCACGCGGAGGCGTCTGCTACATTGACTTGTCAGGTGATTATCCACTAAATCGCCAAGTCTTCATAATGTCTCACCGCTTGATTCCGGAGAATGCCTATTCGTGACGGCTTCAATGGGCTCTTCAAGCAATGTTGCGAAGTCTCGAGTTTCGGTCATAAGTGTTTTGACACACGCGCGCGAACGAGCCCTAACTGCTTCAAATCTGATGCTCATTCTGGCTAGCAATTCTTCGCTCGTCTGTTCCTCTAACGTGAGGATGAAGGATTGGTGCGCACAGTAGTTCCGTTCACTCGCAAGTGAGCGAAGTTCTTTGATAAGCACATCGTTGACATACAGCTCTTCGTACTTTGTTATGAGTTTTCCAAGGGAGTCTTTCTCTAAGTTGCTTCGGGTGCGCTTGAATTTGATCTTTGCCGGCGCCGTGCGACGAATGGCCTCATAGCCACTAGAAATCACGATCTTCAGCAATTCCTCAATCCACTGAAAATCTACGCTGATCTGGCCTACGACCTCCTTGTATCTTTGAAATGCCTCTGGGCTCATAACAACACCTAACGCTGGCCCTGAGTGGCAAGCAAGAAGTGTAGAGCCCATACTGAAGATCGTTGGTGGCCTGGCCAATCATGGTGTTGGTTAAGCCTGCATGCGATGAATTGAGCCGAGCACTTTGCCAGCTGGCTTAACTCCGCTGAGCAGTTCTCGATAGCCATAGTCATAGAACGCTGGTGGGAAGAGGGAGTGTGTAGTTAGCGTTGATGCGTCGCCAAGCCAGTCAAGGGCAGCTTCGAGTCGTACTCGGATAGTGCCCACATGAAGCGCTAACTGATCACTAACAGGTTGGCCGGTATTGCTCAGCCGGCGGACCAGCAGCCCGTGCTGAGCGTGCGGGCGGACAAAGTGCGAAGGAACTGCAGTTCGTAGGTCGATTGTCTCGGATCGATCATCCTTGAAGCGGCCTGGCTTTCCGTGCACAGGAGTCGAGTATGCAGATGCCAGCAGAAGAACATAAGCGTACTCTTGATTGACTCGAGGATTAGGTATTCGCTTCTCAAAATGAAGATACTCTTCAGGCAACCCAACTGAACGAGCCGTGTGGCAGGCGAACCATAGCGCAATCCAGATGTTATCGACGACATCAAGCCAAGTAGTGCGAATGCCGTAATGCTGTAGGAGGGGTTCACGGCAGTCAAGATCTACCGCACGTAGCGCAGAAGCCTCAACTTCAATTGAAGACAGTAGTGCATCCAGGAGTGCCCTTCGCCGAACACTGGGCGGACCATCATTTACCCCACGAAGCAAACTGGGTGACAACGTCTTGTACAGACGACATTGACCACGGAAGAAAACCCCCTGCCCGATCGTCTTTGCCAAGTTGTACTTTAGGTACCCGGCCGCCTGGATCAAAGAGTGAGAGGTTGGAGCATCAAACACCTCAAGGCCTGATTCTGCGTCGATGACATGCCTGCCGTACTCGTGATTTAGCTTGGAGAGAGGGTAAGGGTGAGATGACATAGTGGTCGGCTTGTAGTCCTATCAACTCATTAGACGGTTCCAAGAACCACTCCTCCCTTATTCTCCCTTTACGAGAACCACCTGTCGAGCGGCAGGGAGGATGGCCTGAAATCCCGATGCTGCACAGTCCTTCGAGAGCAAAATCCGCTTTCTAGCAGTGGTTCACTGGGACCATAACCCCCTGTAGCCAGCGATACCCAAGTATTGTCAACCTGCCCACCTTGAGCAGTTCAAGTCCCGCAAAGAGATCCAGCCCGCTCACCCCCGCCCACTGCGCAGAGCAAACGGCACGGTGAGCAGCAGGCTCCCCCCCGCGACCACGAACAGCCCCGGCAGGGAGATGTCGATCAGCACCCCCGAGAGGGCCTGGGACAGGGGATCGAAGGCGACGCCGGCCAGCATGGCCAGGGCCATCACCCGGCCCTGCAGCGGTGCCGGGGTCTCCCGCTGCAACCAGGCCGTGGCCAGCACCCCCACCAGCCCGCCGCCGATTCCCATCGCCGCCAGCAGGGCGGCCGCCGTCCACCACTGGCCGGCCACCGCCAGCCCCAGCAGGCCCGCCCCCAGCCCGGCCGACAACCAGCCCAGCGCGCCCCCCGGATGGGCGATGGCGCCGAACCGGCCGGCCCACCAGACCCCCACCAGGGCGCCCACGCCGTAGGCGGCCTGGAGCCAGCCGTAGCTGGCGGCGCCACGGCCGAAGCGCAGCGTCACCAGCTCCACCACGCCGATCACCACCGGGCCCAGCACGGCCAGGTTGATCATGGCGATCAGCGTCAGGCCCGTGCGGATCGCCCCGTGGCCCCAGGCGAAGGCGATCCCCTCCCGCAGGCCCTGCCCCAGGCCCCCCGACGGAGCCGTGTCCGCCGCGGCCAGGCGGGGCCGCACCTGCACGAAGCAGCCCACGGCCAGCAGCAGCAGCACGGTGTCGAAGGCCAGGGCCGCCGTCGCCCCGGCCACAGCGAGGGACAGCCCCGCCAGGGCGGGGCCGGCCACGTTGCTGATCTGCTCGCTGCCCTGGAGCCAGGCGTGGGCCCGGCCGAGATGGCGGTCCTCCAGCAGGCGGGGCAGCAGGGCCAGGGCGGCGGGGTAGAGGCAGGCTTCCGCCGCCCCGAACACGGCGGCCAGCACCAGCACCGGGCCCAGGTCGAGGGCGTCGCGGCTGGCCAGCAGGGTGAGCACCCCGGTGGCCGTCGCCAGGATCCAGCCGGCCCGCACCGCCAGCGCCCGGGGCGGATGGCGGTCGCTGAGGACGCCGCCCAGCAGCAGCAGCAGCCCCCGGGGCAGGGCCGCCGCCATCAGCACCAGGGCCAGGGAGGTGCCCGAGCCCGTGCGCTGCAGCATCAGCCAGGTGACGGCGACGAACCAGAACTGGACGCCGGCGAACAGGAGGGTCTGGCCCAGCCAGAGCCAGCGGAAGCCCGGCCGCCGCAGCAGGGAGCCGCTCACAGCTGCCCCACCCGCTCGGCAAACGGACGCAGCTGCAGCGCCTCGCGCCACTCGTGCAGCGGCCGCTCCCAGCCCTCCTCCCAGCGCTGGGCGAACAGGGGCCTGGCCTCCAGGCCCATCTGCAGCCCGGTGCGGATCGTCTCCACCAGCTCCGGCAGCAGTTCGGGGGCCCCGAGGGTGGCCGACACCAGGGCCTGGGCCGTGAGCACGGCCCCCAGGGGGTAGGGGAACTGGGTGAGATGGAAGGCCTGCAGGCCGATCTCGCCCGTCACCGTGGTGTCGAAGCCGGTGACCACGTGCCAGAGGTCGTGGGTCTGGCTGAGCCGCAGCTCCACGTAGGCCGCATCACTTCCTGGCGCCATGCCGGCGTGCAGGTTGGGGTCGTAGCCCAGCCGTGCCAGCGACGCCGCGTAGGCCTGGCCGAGGCTGCCCTCGGGCAGGGCGGCCAGCTGCGCCAGGTCGTGGGCCGGGGGGATCCAGCGCGCCTCGATCAACGCGGCGCAGGCCGGATCGCGGCGCAGCTGCTCGGCCATCAGGGCATAGGAGGGCGTCTCCAGCAGGGCGTCGGCCAGGGCCCCCACCAGCTCGAGGTCGGTGTCGCCGCCGCTCATGGCCACGAAGGTGCCGAGGACGCGGAACAGCTGGGGCGGCAACTCCTGGGCCTCGAACGGCACAGCGGTGGTTGCGGGGGTGGGGCGGAAAACGGTGGAGGTCATCGGGAAGGTCGCGAAAGAACGTGAGCAGTCCTCACGTCCAAGAAAATATGAGCGTCCCTCGCCTTTGTCAATGGGATGCGAGGATTGCTCAGGTTTTCCCGGTCTGCCGCTTCCCGCCATGGCCGACGAGCCCTCGCCCCTGCGCCGTCAGCCCCGCCAGGCCCGCAGCCAGAAACGGGTGCGGCGGATCCTGGCGGCGGCCGAGGAGCTGTTCGTGGCAGGCGGCGTCGGCAGCACCACCACCAACGCCATCGCCGCCAAAGCCGGCGTGCCGATCGGCTCCCTCTACCAGTTCTTCCCCGACAAGGGGGCAATCCTGCGCAGCCTCGCCCAGCTCTACACCGAGCAGCTGCACGGGCTGCTCACGGCCTTCTTCGACCGGGGGGACGGCCGCTGCCTCTCCCTGGAGGCCTCGATCACCGCCGCCGTGGCCCTCACCGATCGCTTCTTCCGCGACCACCCCGGCTACCCGGCCATCTTCCTGGATGTGCAGAGCGCCACCCCCGAGCTGCTGGCCATCGAGGAGGAGGCCGACGTCCGGCTGATCAACGACTGGAGCGGCCTGATCGTCGAAAAGGCCGCCGCCGAGGGCAGCCACCTCAGCTCGGAGGAGGGCCACCTGATCGCCTACGTGCTGGTCAAGACCGTCGGCCACCTGCTCTGGCTGGCGGCCACCCAGGAGCAGGGCCGCCGCGACCGGCTGGTGGCCGAATGCGGCGACCTCGCCATCGCCTACCTGCGCCGGCGGCTCACCGCGGCGTGCTCACCCCACCAGCTCTCCCAGGCACTGGACCCCTGATGGGGGGTCCCATCACCCTCCCTTGGCGCACCCATGGGGGTGGGGGCTAGGGCAAGGCCTGGACTGTCGTGCCAAGCCATTGGCTGATCGGCACCAATTGGCTGCCATCCCCTGCCTCCGATAGATCCACCATGGAGGTCGGCAGATTGTTGAGTGTTGCTCCGGCGAGGCAGACGGCATGCACGCGGGCTCCCTCGAAATTCGTGCAATCCAAGGTGGCATTCTCAAATGACGCGCCGCGCAAGTCGGCCATCTTGAAGTTCGCTTCGGTACAATCGGCCTCATTGAAGACAGCGTTCGTGGCCGAAGCTTCCCGAAACTGGGCACACGTCAGCTTGGATTTACGGAATGAAGCTCGTGCTAAATCAGCGGCATAAAAATCCGCGTAGCTGAAATCGCAACGAGCCCAATAGGCATCGTGGGCCTTCGCTCCTGAGAGGTCTATGCCCCGCACGTCAGCCAGAGGGTCGTCCGGTTTGGCTTTGTAAAGGATCAAGTTGATGGTCAGCGTCTTCAACACCTTCTGGTCAGTCTCGATGGACAAGGCCGCCGCCAGAACCTGCTTGGTCAGTTGCATGAGCTGCTCACGGCGGGCGCCGCTGACGTTCCACTCCGCCGGGAAGGAGTTCAATACCGAGCCAAGCTTCACCGCAGCGGCAGCGCGCAGAACCGGCGACTCGGCTGCCAGCTCCTGGATGATTGACTGGTAGACGTCGTCGACATTCTTTCTGTCCTCAAAGCCGATCCTTGCCTGGGTTGTACGGCTTTGCCCGATGAGGTAGCCGCCAACGGCACCGCCCACGGTCACAAAGAGGGCGATCACCTTGAGGGCAAACAGACTGCCGGCGGTATCGCTGCGGATCTGGCGGATTTCGGCGTCCAGCTTACTGATCTCGTAGCTGTCCTTTGGAGTTGGTGCCCTGTTGCCGGCCTGCGTGCGGTCCAGTTCAATGACATATTGGGCACCCAGTGATGTCACCAAAGCGACACCAAGGGACACCACCACGAGGACAACGATGTGGCTATTCGATAGCCCCTTCTTGAAGTCAAAGTCCATCTAGAAGTGCCTCACAGGGAGATTGACCCCGAGCTCCCCATGAGCCACAAACCTGCCGCTACGGCCGGGCGCCCGCCCTCCGTAGATCCCAGCCAGAAACCAAAGGGATTGATGCGGCAATCAGCCATTCCATGTTCCTCCGATGGGCCCAGTCATCACGCCCGGAACAATGCAGGCGATGTTCTCTGATCACCCTACCGTGCATCGAGCGGTGAGGGGCACTGATTCGGAATCCGTAAAGTCCGGTGCGAGATTTGCCAAGGCAGGAACCCTGTCCGGGGGATGGAGAGGTTGTTGCGCAGGGTGCAAAGACCGTGTCTGCGCCTGCCTCCAGGTCGCGTTGATTACCTGGCACCCTGATGCTGCAATTGCTTTGGCGACAACCTCCCATGTCCAGCGGTGTTACACGGTTCCGAAACCACCCGTAGACAGAGATCAGGCCCAGACGCTCTCCAGGGTGTAGGGGCCGCCTTCCTTCACCCAGAAGGAGCCGTCGATGAAGCGATGGCTGCGGTCGAGGGCCTCCATCGCGTCCATATCTTCTTGGGCCAGCTCGCCCTCGGCGGCGGCAAGGTTCTCGGCCAGGCGCGCCGGCGACACCGACTTGGGAATCACGGCGGTGCCGCGCTGCAGGGCCCAGCGCAGCACCACCTGGGCCGGCGTGAGGCCCCGCCGCGTGGCGATCGCCGTGATGGTGGGGTCCTCCAGCAGCACCGGCTGGCCGGGGGGCCGCATCTGGGGGGGCAGGCCCGGGGTCCCCAGCGGTGAATAGCCCGTGAGGTGCACGCCGTGGGCCTCGCAGAAGGCGAACAGCCCCTTCTGCTGCAGATAGGGATGCAGCTCCACCTGGTTCATGGCCGGCCGGATGCGCGCCTGCCCCAGCAGGCTGTAGAGGCTGGCCATGCCGAAGTTGCTGACGCCGATGTGGCGGCACAGGCCCCGCTCCACGGCCGCTTCCATCGCCGCCCAGGTGGCCGTGATCGGCAGAGTCTCGAGAGACACCAGATCCTCGGCGCTCTCGGGCATCACCACGCCCGGCCGGAACGCCACCGGCCAGTGGATCAGATACAGATCGAGGTGGTCGAGCTGCAGATCGGCCAGGGTGCGCTCCAGGGCCGGGGCCACGTCCTCGGGGGCATGGGCGTTGTTCCACAGCTTGGAGGTGATCCAGAGGTCGTCGCGCCGCACCAGGCCCGAGCCGATCGCCCCAGCCACGGCCTCGCCGATCTCCGCCTCATTGCCGTAGATGGCGGCACAGTCGATGTGGCGGTAGCCGAGCTTGATCGCCGCCGTCACCGCCGCGCCCACCTCGCCCGGGGGGGCGTTCCAGGTGCCCAGGCCGAGCATCGGCATCTCAGCGCCGTCTTCGAAGCGGAGTGTCTTCAAGGCGGTGAACCCCAAACGAGCGTCACTCCACCCTGGCGCGGGCCGTGAATGACTGCAGGACGAAGCTGCGGGCCTGCGGCTTTTGCGATTCGATCAGCAGCTGCAGCCGTTCCCCCTGCCGTCCGGGTCGGTCGATGGTCACCGTGTCGAGCACCTGGCCCATGCCGTCGAGCACATCGAACTTGGCCTGGATGTCCCCGCAGGGACGCTCCAGGCAGGCGACTTCCATCACATCGATGATGCCGCCGCCATAGAGCCGGGGCTTGCGGCAGATCCCCTGGCAGCGGCGGGTGAACACCCCCTGATCCGATTCCACCCAGCCATCGGCGAGCAGGTCCTGGCGGCTCTCGCCCCTGCCACCGGCGGCCGGCTTCTCCGCCAGGGACGCCCGCAGGCCGGCCGCCATCCAGCCGGCGCCGAAGCCCAGCAGCACCAGGCCCACCATCAGCAGCCGCTGGAGGAACGGAAACCGGGCGGGTTTTGACGCCGGGGGGAGGGCCGGTGGCCGTCCCCCGGGTGGCACTGGCTCCATCTCGACGATCAGGTCCTCAACGGTCTTCTCTTTCCTTGCCATCGTCGTAGGCCATCAGTGAACGAAACATCAGCCCGCCGCCGCTGCCGATCAGGGCGAACATCGTCAGCAGGTTCCAGAGAGAGGTGGGCTGGAAGCTCATGATCAGGGTCTGGAGCACGCCCACCGCCAGGGCCGCCACCGAGGCCAGCACCAGGAACCAGCCCCAGCGCTGGTTGCGCAGGGCGAACAGCAGGCACACCCCGATCGTCAGCGGGATCAGCAGCAGGCCGAAACCGCCGCCCAGGCCCTGGGAGAAGCCGAAACCGCCGCCCCAGCCGCCGCCCCAGGCCGCACCGGCACCACCCCAGCCACCCGCGGCGCGCCGGCCGAAGCGGAGGCCCAGGCCCATCGGCACAGAGCTGACCATCACCTGGTTGAAGAACAGGAACGCGCCCATGCTGAAGAGCACGCCCCCCAGCAGGAAGCTGAAGAAGTCGCGGATCGGGTCCCTGGCGGCCATGGCCCTCCTGCCGGCCCCGTCATGATGGCCGGCCCGCCTGGGTTTGTCTGTCAGCCGCCCGTCAATCGACCGGCCGGCAGCCCTCGAACCACATGACGTGCCGGGCAGGGTCGTAGTCCTTGTACTGACCCGTCAGCTGGATGCCCTGGCCGGTCCTCAGCGAGAGGGCATAGGCGCCCTGGCCCTTGGCGGCCAGGCAACTGATCTGCGTCAGGAAGCGGAACTTGCCGAACCGGATGGCCAGATCGTTGGTGGAATTGGGAATCTCGTAGGCGATGCGATAGGAACCGCCATCCTTGGCGACGTGGGCCACCCGACCCTTGATCGTGAAGGTCTTGCCCTGGTAACGGGAGGGAATCGACGCGGCGTTGGTGTCGGCTTCCTGCGAGATCTGCTGCGACAGCACCAACGCATCAATGACCACCGGCGCCGCCGATGATACCGCCCCCGCGCCGCGCTCCGCAGCAGCGATGCCGTCGGGGCCACCCTTGATGGCGTTGAGCATGGCGCAGAGTTCGTTGCGGGCTCCACCAGCCCCCGCCAGCATGCCGGCCGGCAATTTCGCTTCCAGCTTCACCCGGGCGGCGGCCTGCTCGGCAAGGGCGGTGGCGATGATCGGGAACGGCCGGGCGGAGCCCGATCGCGGCTGCTCCAGCAACATGCTGCCGTCGTCAGCCTCTTCGCTGAGGATGTCGTAACCCCGGGTGGCCGCGATGCCGCGCAGCTGGCGAATTGCCACCGGTGGTGACAACTCCGCGACGGTGACTTCGGCGTGGAAGCGAATGCCGGAGAGGGGGTTGCCCTTCTGCGCGAAGGTGTCTTCACAGCTGCCGGCACGGGCCGCCGAAGGTAGGGCGAGCGCAACGGCCAGACCGGCCAGGGGAACAACGAATCGAAGGGGTGAGCGGAACAAATTCATCAGGGGCTCTCGGGGGATGACTTTACCGAGATCCTGCGCGGTTTGTCCCAGCTACTCCGCGTGGCTGTCCCAGGATTCCCCTTGCAACACGATGCGATAGCCATCGTGGTCGGCGAACGTGCGCCCATTCTTCTCCCAGTAGGGATTGAAGGAGGCGGCGGACTTGAACCCAGCCAACGCCATAGCCTGGCAACGCTGCAACCATTCCTGCCTATCGGGCACAAAGAAGACAACCAAATCTTCCGGGGTGGGTGTTGGGGCGACAGGATGATGGCGGCAGCAGGTGAATTCGAAGTGATAACTACCTCCCGGCGCCCCAAGCATGACGCCGTCAAAGCCATCGTGATCCTCGAAATTGTCGAGGCGCATCAGGCCAAGACCGTCGCGATACATCACCTCGGTGCGGCGCAGATCCGTCACCGGACGGGCCAATCGGACATGGGGCTCCATGACCATCGTCAACGCCATCCATCGATCCTGACGGAATCGTCAGCCCGCGGTCGCTCCTTCCCAGGCCCCCGGATCCAGAAACGTCTCCGCCGGCAGCGGTCCCGCCAGGCACCGCTCGTCACTGGGGTTGAGGGGCCCGGCCAACAGTTCGGCCGCGGTGATGCGGGCCGACTCGGGCAGGGCCGGCTGGTCGGGGTCGAAGGCGGTGGGGTGGGTGATGCTGCTGGAGAAGCCCCGGAAGATCAGCAGCTCGAAGGGCTCGTCCTCCCCCTGGGCCGGCAGGGTGCCCACCAGGCGCAGCACCCGGTCGGGGCGACCACGGCTGATCGTCTCCAGGGCAGCCAGCAGGGCGGCGATGGCGGGGGAGGCGGCGTCGGTCATGGCTTCAGAACTCGCCGGCCACCCGGCCCAGCCGCGGCAGGCGCACCACCAGCCATTGCAGCAGCCCCACGGCGTAGGCCACCAGGGCCGCATAGCCCACGAAGGCGGCCACCCCCGTCGTCCACTCGCCGCCGAACACGAAGGCGAACACCTTGGCCACCACACCGTGCAGCCCCAGGGGCGCCTCCTGCCAGGCCCGGCAGAGGCGCAGGGTGGAGCCGCCCATGCAGGGAAGGCCAGTGACGGCCAGGCTGGCCCCTGCCAGCGACAGCAGGGTCAGGCTCCAGCGCCAGATGCGCAGGGTGAGGGGCAGGGCCCGCCAGGGGGGCATGTCGGCCAGCTCCTCGTTGAGATCCACCCAGAACCACAGGCTCACCACCACCAGCAGCGGCGCCACCACCAGCAGCAGGAAGCCGGCGGGGCGGTTGTCGGTGAGCAGCAGCAGGGCGATCAGCTGCAGGCTGGCCACCTTCCAGTACAGGCCCATCAGACGCACCAGCGCCTGCTCCTTGCGGAGCGCCGCCCAGAGGAGCAGCACCAGCGGCAGCCCCACGGCGAACAGCATTCCCAGCCGCACGTCGAGCCAGACCAGGGAGCGATAGAGCTGTTCCGGCACGTCCGCTCGGTTCGGTAAGGCGCCATTATCCGTGTGCCCCCCAGGCGATAGGGTCCGTTGATGGGTTCCCTCCCCTCCTTTCCCTGGTTGCAACGCCGTCCCGGTGGCCCCTGGTGCCGCACCGCCCTCGGCCGGGACAGCTCGCTTCAGGAAGCGGTCAACCAGGTGTTCGAGCAGCTTCGGGGCGCCCCGGAGGCCGACCTGGCCCTGGTGTTCGCCTCCGCCAGCTACGCCAGCGACCTGCCCCGCCTGCTGCCCCTGCTGCAGCAGAAGCTCAGCGCCGCCCATTGGCTGGGCTGCGTCGGCGGCGGCGTGGTGGGCACCGATCCGGCCGGCGCGCCCCATGAAATCGAGCACCAGCCGGCCCTGGCGGTCACCCTGCTGCGGCTCCCCGGCGCCAGCCTGCGCCCCTTCGCCATCGACACCACCGCCCTGCCCGACCTCGATGGTCCGGCCGAGCCCTGGCGCGAGCGGGTGGGGGCCGAACTGGAGGAGGGCCAGTCGATGCTGCTGCTGCTCGACCCCACCGGCACCGCCATCAACGACCTGATCAGCGGCCTGGATTACGCCTACCCCAACACCACCAAGGTGGGCGGCATCGCCGGCCCCCACAGCGCCGCCCACGGCTCGCTTCTCTTCGGCAGCGGTGACAGCGACCCCGCTGACACCGTCCGCACCGGCGCGGTGGGCTGCCTGATCAGCGGCTCCTGGCGGCTCGATCCGCTGGTGGCCCAGGGCTGCCGGCCGATCGGCCCGGTGCTGGAGGTGGAGCAGGCCCAGCGCAACGTGGTGATCGAGGTGAGCTGCGGCAGCACCCGCAACAGCCCGGTGGCGGCGTTGCAGTCGATCCTCACCGACCTCACCCCCGCCGAGCGGGAGCAGGTGAAGCATTCCCTGTTCCTCGGCGTCGGCCGCAGCGACTTCAGCCTCCCCACCGCCGACCTCACCCCCGTGGCGGAGGCGCCGGGCTCCTTCCTGGTGCGCAACCTGATCGGCGTCGACCCCCGCAACGGGGCGGTGGCGGTGGGCGAACGGATGCGGGTGGGCCAGAAGGTGCAGTTCCAGCTCCGCGATGCCGATGCCTCCCGGGACGAATCCCGCCAGCTGCTGGCCGGCCAGGCCCGGCGGCGCAGCGAGCCCCTGGCCGCCTTCCTGTTCGCCTGCCTGGGCCGGGGCGAAGGCCTCTACGGCGAGGCCGACGGCGACGTGAACCTCTGCCGGGAGGTGTTCGGCACCGTGCCGATCGCCGGCCTGTTCTGCAACGGCGAGATCGGCCCGGTGGGCGGCACCACCCACCTGCACGGCTACACCGCCAGCTGGGGCTTCCTGGTGCCGAACGAGCCGCCCGGGGGCACCGCCACAGCGCTCTGATGGTGCGTCAGCACGTCAATCCCCTCAGCCGGATCCACCAGCTGGCACGGCCCCTGCCGCCGCTGATCGAGCTGTTCGCCGATCCCTCCCTGCCCCTCAACCTCGACATCGGCTCCGCCCGGGGCCGTTTTCTGCTGGCCATGGCCCCCCTGGCGCCGCAGCGCAACCACCTGGGCCTGGAGATCCGCCGGACCCTGGTGGAGGCCGCCGAGGACGACCGCCGCCGCCAGGGGCTGTCCAACCTGCGCTTCCTCTACGGCAACGCCAACGTCAACCTGCCGGAGTGGCTGGCGCTGCTTCCCGCCGGGCAGCTGGAGCTGGTCACGCTGCAGTTCCCCGATCCCTGGTTCAAGCTGCGCCACCGCAAACGCCGGGTGCTGCAGCCCGCCCTGCTGCTGGCGATCGCCGCGGCCCTGGCTCCCGGCCGCCGCCTGTTCCTGCAGAGCGATGTGGAAGCCCTGATCGCCCCGATGCGGCAGCTGGTGGAGGCCAGCGGCGCCTTCGAGGCCGCCGGGCCCGAGGAGTGCGGCCCCGAGGTGAATCCCCTGCCGGTGGCCACCGAACGGGAAGGTCAGGTGCTGGCGGGGGGCCTGCCGGTGCACCGCAGCCTCTACCGCCGCAACACCGCCCCCCTGCCGCCGCTGGCCGATCTGGAAGCCCAGCTGGAGCCCACCGCCAGCGGCACCGATAATCGCCTCGACGCTGAAGCGGATTGATGGTGCCTGCCCCAGCTCCCGTGCCCCTGCTGCTGCGCTGGCAGGGGCTGCTGGCCGGGCTTCCCGCCGGCCGTCTCGGCGCCCATCTGCCCCTGCTGGCGGGCTGGATCCTCTGCGCCCTGATGGCCGGCCTGCCCCTGGTGACCCGGGCAGGCCTCAGCCTGCTGATCGCCGCCTCCGCCCTCCTCTGGGTGGTCTGGGCCCTGCGCACCCCGCCGGGTCGCCTCGGCGCCATCAACCTCTGGCTGCTGCTGGTGATCGCGGTGGCCGTGGTGGCCACCGGCTTCTCGCCGGTGCCCAAGGCCGCCCTGGTGGGGCTGTTCAAGCTGCTCAGCTACCTGAGCGTCTACGCCCTGATGCGCCAGCTGCTGGCCACCGCCCCGGTGTGGTGGGACCGGCTCGTCGGCGCCCTGCTGGCCGGTGAACTGGTCACCAGCGTGATCGGCATCCGTCAGCTCTACGAAGCCCCCGGGGCCCTGGCCCGCTGGTCGGACAACAACTCGGTGGCCGAAGGCACGGTGCGCATCTACAGCACCCTGGAGAACCCCAACCTGCTGGGGGGCTACCTGCTGCCGATCCTGCCCCTGGCCGTGGTGGCCCTTCTGCGCTGGCAGGGCCGGGGCCGGCGCCTGTTCGCCCTGGCCAGCCTGGTGCTGGGCCTGGTGGCCCTGGTGCTCACCTACAGCCGCGGCGCCTGGATGGGCATGGTGGCCTCCCTCGGCCTGTTGGGCCTGCTGCTGGTGCTGCGGCAGACCCGCGACTGGCCGCCGTTGTGGCGGCGCCTGTTCCCCCTGCTGCTCCTGGTGGGCGCCACCGTGCTGCTGGTTCTGCTGGTCACCCAGGTGGAGCCCCTGCGGGTGCGGGTGATGAGCCTGGTGGCGGGCCGGGAGGACAGCTCCAACAACTTCCGCATGAACGTCTGGACCTCCGCCCTGGCGATGATCCAGGACCGCCCCTGGATCGGCATCGGGCCGGGCAACAGCGCCTTCAACCTCATCTATCCCCTGTACCAGCAGCCCAAGTTCAATGCCCTCAGCGCCTACTCCATCCCCCTGGAGCTGCTCGTGGAGGCCGGCATTCCGGGGCTGCTGGCGGGGCTGGGCCTGCTGCTGAGCGCCGTCAAGGTGGGCCTGGGCCAGTGGCGCAGCAGCGCCCCCCTCGCCCTGCCCTGCCTGGCAGCGGTGGCCGTGTTCGCAGGCCTGGGGGTTCAGGGCCTCACCGACACGATCTTCTTCCGGCCGGAGGTGCAGCTCATCGCCCTGTTCAGCCTGGCCACCCTGGCCGCCGCCGCCCGGCCGGCGGATTCCCTGCCGTGAAGCTGATCGCCGGCTTCGATGCCGGCCAGACCCACACCACCTGCCGACTGGCCCTGGCCGGCGATGGCCTGGCGCCCACTCCGGTCCGGGTGATCGGCGAAGGCGACGGCCCCGGTGTGTGCCACCTGGCGGCCCCGGAGGGTCCTGAACGTTTCGAGGCCGCCTTGCGCGAGAGCCTGGTGCGGGCCCGGGCCCATCTCGTCGACGCCGGCGAGCCCGCCGGCACGGCCGTCCTGGTGGCGGCCGCCGTGGGGGCCAGCGGCATCGAGCTGGGCTCGCCGGTACAGGCCCACGGCCAGGCGTTGGCAGCCGAGGCCCTGGGACTGCCCCTGGAGCGGGTGCTGGTCACCGGCGATGAGCGCACCGCCCTGCGCGGGGCCTTCCCTGACGGCGCCGGACTCGTGGTGATCAGCGGCACCGGCACCATTGCCGTCGGCCGCGACGGCCAGGGGCGCGAGCACCGCTGCGGCGGCTGGGGCTGGCTGCTGGATGGGGCCGGCTCCGCCATGGACATCGGCCGCGACGGCCTGGCCCTCAGCCTGCAGATGGCCGACGGCCGCGCCCCCGACACCCCCCTGCGGCGGGCCCTGTGGGCTGCCCTGGATCTGGACCCGGACGATCCGGGTTCAGCGCAGCGGCTCAAGGCGCTGGTGGTGGCGGCCAGCTTCGGCCCCGCCGGCTTCGCCCGGCTGGCGCCGGTGGTGGATCAGCAAGCCAGTGCAGGGGAAGCGGAGGCCATCGCGGTGATGGAGCGCAACGCTGATGCGCTGGCGGCCATGGCAGCGGGGGTGGCCCGGGGCCTGGATCTGCTGGGGCCGGCGGTGTGCCCGATGGGCGGGGCGCTGCACCACCTGGAACAGTTGCGACGCCCCTTCACCTCCCGGCTGGCGGTGGTCCTGCCCGGCAGCCGGTTGATGTCGGCGGCCGGTGATGCCTGCCAGGGGGCACTGGCCATGGCGGTGGAGCTGACCGCCCGGGGCTGAAGCAGAAGTCCAGAACCTTCATGCAACACTCTTCATGCATGAATTCTCTTCAAGCGGGAATGGTGAGTGCCAGCGAGACGTCTCGACCAGAAGAGAACACCGCCAGCCGTTATCGACCGGACATTGATGGCCTGAGGGCCGTGGCGATCGTCGCCGTGATCATCAACCACTTCAACGACCGTTTACTCCCGAGCGGCTATCTGGGCGTCGATATCTTCTTCGTGATCTCAGGATTTGTGATCACCTCCTCCCTGGCCACCCACGCCAAGGAATCTTTCGCCGACTTCTTTCTGCGGTTCTATGCCAGGAGGGTGAAGAGGCTGCTGCCGGCACTGATCGTCTTCGTGCTCATCAGCGCCTTTCTGATCTGTCTCTTTGATCCGGATCCGGGCGTTTCACTGCGGACCGGTACAGCATCTCTGTTTGGCCTGTCCAACCTCTTTCTGCTGCACCAAGCCGTCGATTACTTCGCCGAATCCACCGACCTCAACATCTTCACCCATACCTGGTCGCTTGGCGTGGAGGAGCAGTTTTACCTGGTTTTTCCATTCCTCATCTGGTTCAGCGGCTTCGGCAGGCCCCGGATCGGGGGGGGCAGGAGACTTTTCCTGCTCATCGCCCCGCTGGCCGTGATGTCCTGGCTGGCGTTCCACTGGCTGAACGGCCACGAACAGCCGGCCAGCGCCTTCTACCTGATGCCAGCCCGCTTCTGGGAACTCGCAGCCGGCTGCCTGATCTTTCTGCTGCTGCAGCGCGCTCGCCTGAAGGCTCTGCTCCAACGCCTCCCCCCCTTGCCGGTTCTGGGCCTCTTGGTGGCGACCCTGTTCAGCGCCCACCTCCCCTACACCACCGTGCGGGTCACCACGATCGTGGTTCTACTGAGCTGCCTGCTGATCGCCAGCCTGCGGGCCGATACGGCCGGCCAGGCCCTGCTCTGCCGACCGGCGCTGGTGAGCCTGGGCCTGATCTCCTATTCGCTCTACCTCTGGCATTGGACGGTCCTCTGCCTGAGCCGATGGACCATCGGGATCCACGTCTGGACGGCCCCCTTCCAGGTGGCCCTGATGCTGGTCCTGGCGATGGCCAGCCACCGTTGGCTGGAGCGGCCCCTGCGCCGTGCGCGCTGGTCGAAGCGGGCCTGGGCAACCATCGCCTATGGCGGCGCAGCCCTGCTGGGGGCTGCCGGGCTGATGGCTGGAATGGCCAGTGCGGCGGGATTCCTGTCGCTGGATCGCCGCTATTCGCCCGCACTGTTCACCAATAACCACGACACCGTTGAAGCCAAACCAGGCCAGGACCAACAGTCCATGTGCTCCGCCGGGAACCAGGTGACACGCGAACTGTTCGATCGCTGCCTAGGGAACGGAGCCAGCAGCATCGTGAAGCCGAAGGTGATCATCCTGGGCGACTCCCATACCGGGCACTACGTCAACGCGATCGTCAGGGCCCTTCCGGACATGGATGTAAGGAACTTCAATGTGGGTTGGGCCTGCGGCGTGATCGACAAGCGTGATATCGGCATTCATGAACTCTCTGGCCTTGTCAACTGCGCCGATTACGTGGACCTGGTCGATGGGATGCTGGCCAACGTTGTGCAGGCGGGTGATCTGTTGATCGTTGGCCATCGCTGGGAAGAGAAGCGGCGTTTTCCGCATCAGGCGGAGGCGCTTGAACGATTGGCCCTGAAGACGGCGCAGCGACATGCCTATCTTCTGCTTCTGGATGACGTTGGTGAACTCAAGACCAGCAACCCACTTTTCTGCGTCAGAAGCCCCTGGAGGCCCCTCCCTCCCGCCTCATGCAAACAGTCTCTCGCCAGCATCAACAAGGAACAGGCCGAACTGGACAGAGCCTCCAAGAGAGCACTGCAAAACAATCCAAACAGCTTCTATCTTTCGTTGAGAAAGTTATACTGCGAAACAACGGAGTCCTGTGGCGCCTATCTCGGCGAACAACTTGTCTACGCCGATGGCAATCATTTGACGTATCAAGCCAGCCAGATCGGGGCCAGCGCCATCGGAGCCCGCGTCAGAGACATGCTCGCCCATCCAAAGCCCTGGCCATCCTTCCCAGGCCATTGAACGGGCGAACCCCATGCCCTAACGGGCCAGCAGACCCACGGGTGCCAGGGCCAGGGCGCCGCCGAGAACGGCCAGCAGCAGGGCCAGACGGGCCGTCCAGACCAGGGGCAGCCGGCGCAGCGCCAGGAACGAGCCACCGCTGACCAGCAGCGAGGCCGCCAGGGCGCCCGCCCACCAGCCCAGGGCCGAGCCATCGACGGGGGCCTCGCCGCCGTGCAGCAGGGCGTGCAGGGCGACCGCACCGGCCACCAGGGTGCCGGCGAAGGCCAGCCCGGGGCTGCGGCCATCCCGGTGGGAGCGCAGGATCAACAGCGCCACTGCCGAGATCGCCAGGGCAGCCAGCACCTCGGCGAAGGGCAGGGCGAAGCCCATGGCCCCGGCCAGGCCCCCGAGCACCGCTCCGGCCAGGCCCCAGAGCAGCAGCTGGGCGGACAGATAGGACGCCGCCGCCCCGACACCGATCAGCAACAGCAGGTGGTCGACGCCGGTGATGGGGTGGAGGAAGCCGTAGCCGAGGCCGCCGTGGGCCAGGCCATGGGCCTGGGCCGGCTGGCCGATCAGCACGAAACCGAGGGCGGCCGCGCCCCCCAGAAGGGTCCAGGAGCGGAGGCCGGAGAAGTGGGTCATCGAGGTGCCCGGTCCGCGCCGGGGATGGAAGGAACGGTTCACGGCGAGCGTTCTGGCTGAGGGTGACCCCATCACAGCTGCGGGACAGCGCCGGAATGACGACGGGGGGAACCCTGCCGTGCACCGGACTTTCCTCGTTTCCTCCCGGAGGTGAATCCCGGGAACCGTCCACCCATTGTGACCGCAGCCGGTGACGTTGCCGCCCGATGACCGCAGCTTCTGACCAGGAAGGGGGGAGGATGGCGCCCAGGAGGTTCCTTCCCTTCACGGGGAGGACGCAAGGAGGAAAGGCGGTGAGGGGTTTGCCCGAGTCCGCCGCTGTCCCGCAGCTGTGATGGACACCAGGCTTCCCGGCCCGGCGTCCTCAGTCAGAACGCTCACCCCCACTCGACCCCATTTCCTGCCGGCGAGGACCGGAGATTTCCCATGAACCTGCCTTCTCTGGCTGAGCGACGCGGCATCCGGCCCATCGCCACGCCCATCGCCCTCGCCGCCCTGGCCGCCCTGCCCCTGCTGCTGGCGGCCCCGGCCTCGGCCCACCACCTGATGGATCTCACCGGACTGAAGCCCGGTGTCCTCACCGGGGTGCTGAGCGGCCTGGCCCACCCGATCCTTGGCCCCGACCACCTGCTGTTCCTGCTGGCGATCGGCCTGGTGGGCATCGTCCAGCCCTTCCGCTGGGTGCTGGCCCTGCTGGGCTGCGGCCTGGTGGGCAATGCCCTGGGGCTGGCCCTGCCGGGCCTCAACTGGGTCGAGCCGCTGGTGGCCCTGTCGGTGGCCCTCACCGGCCTGGTGCTGGCGCGGCGCCTGCCGCCCGCCGTGCTGGTGCCCGCCTTCCTGCTGCACGGCTATGCCCTCAGCGGCGCCGTGATCGGCTGGGAGCCGGCCCCGATCGGCTTCTATCTGGCCGGTCTGCTGGTCAGCCAGTCCCTGCTGCTGCTGGTGGCCCTCACTGCCGTGCGCCGCTGGCGCCAGAACGCTTCCAGCGGTGCGCTGAGCCTCACCGCCGGCCTGCTGATGGGCATCGGCCTGGCCTTCACCTGGTCGGCCCTGGTGGCCTGAGGCTCATGTGCCGAGCAGGGCGGTGCACTCCAGCCGCTCCTGGCTGGCGGTCCGTCGCGAGGCGCGCAGCCGGATCGCCTCCGCCAGGTACTCGGCGTCCTCGGCCACACCGCAGAAGCGGGCCGAACCCCAGGTGTGCAGCCAGGGCAAACCCAACACATAAAGACCCGGCACCTGGGTGATGCCCCGCTCGTGGGCCGGATGGCCGGCGCCATCGAACACCGGCACCTCCACCCAACGGAAGTCCGGGTGGTAGCCCGTGCACCAGATCACGGCCGCCAGCGGTTCAGCCACCAGATCGAGGGGCGCCGCTGCACCGGGTGGCGGCGTCCAGCAGGGGACGTAGGGGGGCTGCTCGGGGGCGCTGAGGCCCTGGGCGGCGATGTGGTCGTCGATGCTGCGGCAGATGCGGCTGTAGACGGCGTCGGCGCCATCGAGGTTGGCGGCCAGGTCGCCGGCGAAGCTGATGCGGTCGTGGCCGAGGTCGGCCAGCCGGCCGTGCAGCACCATCCCCTCAAGGGCGCGGCGGCGCAGGTCGATCTCGCGGCCACCGTCGCGGCCGGTGAGGTAGTGGTTGGTCTTGCCCCGCACCGCCTTCGGGTCGGCGTGCTGGTCGATCGGCATGGCGTAATAGCCCATGCGATCGAGCCAGTCGACCACGTCGCGACCGCGGTAGCGGCGCGGGGAGCGGGGGGCGCTGCCGACGCTCAGGTGCACCCGGCGGCCGGCCAGGTGCAGGTCTTCGGCGATCTGGCAGCCCGACTGGCCACTGCCCACCACCAGCACCGGTCCGGCGGGCAGCGACTCAGGGCTGGTGTACTCGCGGGCATCGATCTGCAGGATCCCCTCCGGCAGGCGGGCGGCGAGGGGATGGCGCTTCGGGAGGTGGTAACCGCCGGTGGCCAGCACCACCTGATCCGCCTCGATGTCACCCTCGTCGGTGCTCAGGCGGAAGCCGGAACCACTCGCCTGCAGACGCCGCACGGCCACGCCTTCACGCACGGGCACCTGGATGTGGTCGGCGAAGCGCTGGACATAGCGGACGATCTCCTCGCGGCCCATGAAGCCGTCAGGGTCGTCGCCGTCATAGGGGAAATCGGGCAGGCGGCATTGCCAGTTGGGGGTGACCAGGCAGAAGGACTCCCAGCGCTGGCGCGCCCAGGCGTGGCCGATGCGGTGGCGCTCCAGCACCAGGGGACGCAGCCCCCGTTTCTGCAGGCAGTGGGCCACCGACAGGCCGGCCTGCCCGCCTCCCACCACCACCACCGGGTGGCGCTGCAGCGCCTGCGTACCGCTAGCCACGGTGCCTCTCTGATCGTTGTCGGATGCCGATGCTGGCCGTGCGACGCGATACGCCCTGTAACGAGAGGCACGGATTGCCCGGCACCTGCATTCGGTGGCATCGGCGACACAGAACAAAACTTCATTCGTGGCACGGTCCCCCATGCCGATTCTTCCGACCGCACTTCCCCATGCCCCAGGTCAGCCGTCCCGCCAACCAGACGGGTGAATTCCTCGTCGATTACGAGGAGAAGGTCTTTCCCGACGTCAAGGCCGAACCGGGTGAGAAGGCCCTGGTCACCTTCCACACGGTGGCCTTCGAGGGCTCCATCGGCCTGGTCAACCTGCTGCAGGCCAGCCGTCTGATCAACAAGGGCTTCGAGACCTCGATCCTGCTCTACGGCCCGGGCGTGACCCTGGGGCTGCAGCGGGGCTTTCCCAAGCTGGGCGACGCCGCCTTCGACGGCCACCTCAACTTCGGCGCCCGCATCGAGAAGTTCATCGGCCAGGGCGGCAAGGTCTACGCCTGCCGCTTCGCCCTCCAGGCCCTCTACGGCCACGGCGAAGGCGCCCTGATCCCCGGGATCATCCCGGTCAATCCCCTCGACGTGCTCGACATCGTGCTGCTGCACCGCAAGGAAGGCGCCTTCATCCTCGACACCTGGACGCTCTGAATGCCCGCCACGATCACCGTCGCCGCCGCCCAGATCCGTCCGGTGCTCTACAGCCTGGAGGGATCGGTGGCGCGGGTGGTCGCGGCCATGGAGGAGGCCGCCGCGGCCGGGGTGCAGCTGATCGTCTTCCCCGAGACGTTCCTGCCCTACTACCCCTACTTCTCCTTCGTGGAGCCGCCGGTGCTGATGGGAAAGTCGCACCTCAAGCTCTATGAGCAGGCGGTGACGGTGCCCGGCCCGGCCCTGGGCCGCATCGCCGCCGCCGCCCGCCAGCTGGGCCTGCACGTGCTGCTGGGCATCAACGAGCGCGACGGGGGCAGCCTGTACAACGCCCAGCTTCTGATCGATTCCGCCGGCGAGCTGGTGCTGAAACGCCGCAAGCTCACGCCCACGTATCACGAGCGGATGGTGTGGGGCCAGGGGGATGGGGCCGGCCTGCAGGTGGTGCCCACCGCCCTCGGGCGCATCGGCGCCCTGGCCTGCTGGGAGCACTACAACCCCCTGGCCCGCTTCAGCCTGATGGCCCAGGGCGAGGAGATCCACTGCGCCCAGTTCCCCGGCTCGCTGGTGGGGCCCATCTTCGCCGAGCAGACCGCCGTGACCCTGCGCCACCACGCCCTCGAGGCCGGCTGCTTCGTGGTGTCCTCCACCGCCTGGCTGGAGCCGGAGGACATCGAGCGGATCACGCCCGACCCGGTGCTGCAGAAGGCCTGCCAGGGGGGCTGCCATACGGCGGTGATCAGCCCGGAGGGCCGCTACCTGGCCGGGCCGCTGCCCGATGGCGAGGGGCTGGCCATCGCCGAACTCGACCTGACCCTGATCACCAAACGCAAACGCATGATGGACAGCGTCGGCCACTACAGCCGCCCCGACCTGCTGGGGCTGCTGATCGACCGCAGCCCCGCCCGCCAGCTGCATGAGCGGCCCCCAGAGCCGGGCGTGAACGGATTCGCCGTCGCCGGCGCTGCCGATGAGCCGGCTCCGGGTCTGCCGCTGCTGGAGGAACTGCACCATGGCTGAGCACGATCGCCGCGCCCTGGGCCGGCGGCTCACCGAACTGCAGGTGCACGGGGTGGTCGACCCGGCGGTGCCCGGCAACCCCGGCCGCCGCGGCGGGGCCGGCCCGTCGGACCACCGCGCCCTCAGCATCGATGGCACCACCGTGATGGTGCCCGTCTACAACGCCGTGGCCGGCAGCTCGCCCTACCGGCTGGACACCACCGCCACAGGCGGTCTGCAGGTAAGCGGCACCACCACGGGCCTAGCAGCCGACGCCGCCGTGGCCCTGGCCGTGGAGACCCCGCCCGAGCCGCGCTTCTACGACCTGGCCACCGCCGAGGGCATCCCCTACCGCTCCATCGCCCTGCTGCACGGCCGGGACGTGCTGGCCACCACCCTCCTGCAGACCTGCATCCGCTTCCGCGACCGGAGCCAGTCGTGCCAGTTCTGCGCCATCGAGCAGTCGCTGGAGGATGGCCGCACCCTCGTGCGAAAGACGCCGGAGCAGGTGGCGGAGGTGGCCGAGGCGGCGGTGCGTCTCGATGGCGTGCGCCAGCTGGTGCTCACCACCGGCACCCCCAACAGCGACGACCGGGGCGCCAGGCTGATGGCCGAGACCGCCGCCGCCGTCAAGGCCCGGGTGGACCTGCCGATCCAGGCCCAGTGCGAGCCCCCGGACGACCCCGCCTGGTACCGGCGCATGAAGGACGCCGGCGTCGACAGCCTCGGCATGCACCTGGAGGTGGTGGAGGAGGAGGTGCGGCGGCGCATCCTGCCGGGCAAGTCGGAGCTGGGGCTGGAGCGCTACATGGAGGCCTTCGCCGCAGCCGTTGCCGTGTTCGGCCGCGGCCAGGTGTCCACCTACCTGCTGGCAGGGCTGGGGGACAGCGCCGCCTCGCTGATCGCGGTGAGCGAGCGGCTGATCGCCCTGGGCGTCTACCCCTTCGTGGTGCCCTTCGTGCCGATCGCCGGCACCCCCCTGGAGGCCCATCCCGCCCCCAGCACCGATTTCATGGTGGCGGTTTACACGGCGGTGGGCGACCGGCTGAGGGCCTCCGACCTCAGGTCCGAGGCCATGGCGGCCGGCTGCGCCAAGTGCGGCGCCTGTTCGGCCCTGTCCCTGTTCGAAGCCACCCCCTGAGCGCGGCCATGTTCTTCATCGACCCCTCCAGCCACGACATCGGCCGCAGCGCCAGCTCGGCGCCGGCCGCCTTCACCCCCTCGGTGCGGCGGGGGGTGGCGATCGAGGCCGAGGACTTCCTCCTCTCGCCCACGGCCAGCTCCCAGCGCTTCTCCTTCCATCTGCTGAGGCGCGGCACGCCCCTGGAGGAGGGCTACTGGCAGCTGCGCAGCGCCATCTTCTGCCAGGAGCAGCACCTGTTCGAGGCCACCGACCGGGATGAGAAGGATGGCCACGCCTATCCCATCGCCGCCCTCGACCACAGCGCCGGCAGCGGCAGCGGCGTGGTGGGGGTGGTGCGGATCCTCGAGGAGCGGCCACGCCTCTGGTACGGCGGCCGGCTCGGGGTGCACGGCGACCACCGCCGCCACAACCAGATCGGCAAGGGCCTGATCTGGAAGGCGGTCACCACCGCCAACGGCTGGGGCTGCGATCGCTTCCTGGCCACGGTGCAGCTCCAGAACGTGCGCTTCTTCCAGCGCCTGCACTGGACGTCGATCGACACGCTGGAGATCCGCGGCCTGCCCCACCACCTGATGGAAGCCGATCTTTCCTATTACCAGCCCGGCCTGGAGCGGCGACCGCAGCCAGTGCCCCAGGCTGTGGCGTGAGCCGCCCGGAGGCACCGGATCTGTCTCTGGCCGCCCTGGCCGGCAGGCTGCGCCAGCTCAGCGGCCTCACCGGCAAGACCGACATCCAGTCCCCGGCGGCCGCCTTCCCCCACCAGCCCTTTCCCGCCCTGGGGCCAGCCGCCGCCCTGGGCGACGATGCCGCCCTGCTGCCGCCGGTGGCCACGCCGCTGCTGCTGGCCAGTGAGGGCATCGACCCGGCCCTGGTGGCCGCCGACCCCTGGTTCGCCGGCTGGTGCGGCGTGCTGGTGAACCTCAGCGACATCGCGGCGATGGGCGGCACCCCGATCGCGGTGGTGAACAGCCTCTGGTGCCGCAACGCCGCCCGTGGGGCGGAGGTGCTGGCGGGCCTGCGCCGGGCCTCGGAGGTGTTCGGGGTGCCGGTGGTGGGGGGCCACACCAACCTGCACAGCCCCTACGACGCCCTGGCGGTGGCGGTGCTGGGCACGGCCGCTGGCCCGGTGCTCTCGGCCCGTGCGGCCCGTCCCGGCGACCACTGCCACCTGCTGATCGACCCCAACGGCGGCTTCCGCGGCACGTCTCTCTGCTGGGATGCGGCCACCGGCGCCGACCCCGCCCGGCTGCGGAGCCAGCTGGCCCTGATGGCGGAACTGGCGGCCGACGCCAGTGTCCATGCCGCCAAGGACATCAGCATGGGCGGCCTGGTGGGGACCGCCGCCATGTTCTGCGAGGCGGCCGGCTGCGGTCTGCGCCTCGATCTGGCCGCGATCCATCCCCCCGCGGGGGTGGCGCTGGAGCCCTGGCTCACCGGCTTCCCCAGCTTCGGCTTCCTGCTGGCCGCCCGGCCCGATCAGGAGGGCCGGCTGGCGCAGCGGGTCGCCAGCTGCGGCGGCCTGCAGTTGGAGCGGGTGGGCACGTTCACGGCGGAACACCGGCTGGTGCTGAACCAGGCGGGACAGCAGGAGGAGATCTGGCGCGGTGAGGCGCCGCTCACGGGCTTCGGGGCGCTGTCGTGATCGTCACCGCAGCCGGGATGGCCCCGGCGCACAATGGCCCCAATCGGTGGTGGGGGGCGCCATGCCGGAAGTGGAGCTGACGCTGGAGTGGCCGGATGGGGGCAGGAGCCGGCTCTATTCCCCTTCCACCGTCATCCTGGAGCACCTCGCCCCGGGCCAGACCGTGACGGTGGCCGAGCTGCGGGCCAAGGGCACCCTGGCGCTGCGGCAGGCCTCCGAGCGGGTGCGGGCCCGCTACGGCTTCGCCTGCACCCGGGCCGATGAAGAGGAACGGCGCCTGCTGGAGCAGGCCGCCCACTTCACGGCCCAGGAGCTGGTGAGCGTCCGGAGCGCCTAGTCGGAGAGCACCCGCTCAATGCGGCGATCGGGGATCAGCCACATCAGGGCCACCAACGCATAGATCGCCTGGGCGATGGCCGGAGAGCGCAGGCTGGCGAGCATCGCCACCAGGTAGAGCGTCAGGGAGGTGTGCCCCTTCCAGTCGCGGCCCACGGCGCGGCGCAGCAGCGAGTCGGGGCCCTGGGCGGCGATGATCTGCTCCTGCAAGACGAAGTAGGCCGTGGCCGCCATGACCATGACGGCCCCGTAAAGAGCGGCCGGCGCGACCGCCCGGTGGTTCTGACCCATCCAGCCGGTGGCGAAGGGCACCAGCGACAACCAGAACAACAGATGCAGGTTGGCCAGCAGCACCGAGCCGCTGACGCGCTGCAGGGTGTGCAGCATGTGGTGGTGGTTGTTCCAGTAGATGCCGATATAGACGAAGCTCAGCAGATAACTGAGAAAGACAGGAATCAGGGGCACCAGGGCCGCGGGCTCGGTGTTGTGGGGCACCTTGATCTCCAGCACCATGATCGTGATGACGATGGCCAGGACGCCGTCACTGAAGGCCTCCAGGCGGGTGGTGTTCATGACGGCCTGCAAGCGGATCAGGCTGCTTATGACAGAAGCGACGCAGAGTGCATCAAAAAAGAAATGAATCTCTACAGAGCCCAGACAGCCTGGTACCACTGAACCAGCGCCGGACCCTGCATCCTGCGGGCCCAGGTGGCGAAAGCAGACGTCTTCGCGGAGCCCGAAGCTCAGTAGAGAAAGGAGGCACCCCTTAGAAGGAAAACCCGATGAACATTCGCCTCCGCAGACGCCTGCTCTCGCTGGCCTCCATGGCCGCCCTGGTGATCTCCCTGATGATCCAATGGCCAGCCACGGCGATGGCCAGCCATGCACCCTCGGTGACACCCGTCGCCTTCGCCGCCATGACGGACAAAATGAGCGCCAAAGCCAAGGAAGCCGAAGGCAAGATGCAATCCGCCTATGGCGAAGTCACCGGCGATACAGGCCAACAGATCAAGGGCAAGGCCAAGCAGGTGCAAGCCTCTGCCATGAACGCCAAGGAAGCCGTGAAGGATGGCACCAGGTCCGCAGCCCGCAAGGCCGGTGACGCCTCCAACAAGCTGGCCAACAAGATCAAGTAAGCCCTGATTCGATCCATCCATCCCATTGAAAGGAGGCCCCAATGCTGGAATCACTCGCCGTCATTCTGGTGATTCTCTGGTTGCTTGGACTGGTGACGTCCTACACCTTGGGCGGCTTCATCCATGTCCTGCTGGTCATTGCCTTGATCGTCATTGTGTCCCGGCTGCTCAGTGGTCGAGGAACCGTGTGAGATCAAGGCGATTCCCGGAATTACAGGTCCTTGGTCAGGCGTTGCCGCAACTTGAGCAGCGCCTTTCGCTCCACATGCTGCACCTTGTGCTTGGACATCCCAATGCACTCCCCGATCTGGGCCAGCGAAGGAGAGCCGTCTTCGGCATAACGAAGCTGCAGCACCTTCCGTTCCGTGGGGTTCAGCAGCGTGACTTCACCATGGAGCCAGTGGTAGTCGTCATGCAGACCGGGCTCGCTGGGATCACCGATCAGATCGGTCAGCGACACCTCCCCATCGCCACTTCCGAGGGTCTGATCAAGGGAAAGAGTCTGCAGGTCGTGGGACGCCTGAAGCACGGACTCCAGCCGCTTGACGCTTTCGCCCAGTTCGGAACCGATCTCTGCCAGCGACAGGGGCTGGGCCGAGGCCATGCGAAGCGCCTGCACCTTGCGGGCCAGGGCCGCCATCTGGGGCGGCACCCGGATCAGCCCCGTCGTCTCCTGGAGATGGCGATGCACCGACTGACGGATCCACCAGGAGCCGTAGGTGGAAAACCTGCAACCCCGCTCGGGCAGGAAACGCTCCACCGCACGGATCAGGCCGAGGTTGCCGGCCTGCACCACATCCATCGGATCCAGGTGCATCAAACGGATGCGGTTGTGCTGCTGCTTGCAGAGCGACACCACCAGGCGCAGATTGCCCGTCACCATGCGCGCAAAGGCCCGCCGTCCCCGCCGCTCCTGGCCCAGACCCGGAGCCGGCTGGGAACGCCAGTCCTGCACAAGGGCACCAAGGTGCAGTTCTTCTGACGGCGTCAGCAGGGGAATGCGACCGATGGTGCGCAAGTAGTCCCCAAAGCAATCAGACATCGGACCAACAAATAGGGGGCCACGTTCATCGTGGGGCCACCTCGATAACGGGCGCGAGTGAAAGGCAGATCTGCCGCAGATGGGCTGCAACCTGCTTTTTCAGGCAGCGCATGACACAGTCTTTTATTTGCACCACCAATTCGCCTTACCTCCAGAGGAAAACTATTCATGTCCCTGATTTCACTGATCGTCACCCTGATTGTCGTCGGGGTCCTGCTATGGCTCGTCAACAACTACATCCCCATGGATGGCCAGATCAAACGCATCCTGAACATTGTCGTCGTCGTGGCGGTGGTGCTCTGGTTGCTCAATGCGGTGGGCCTGATGGATTCACTGCGCGGCATCCGCCTCGGCAGATAGCAGCCGACAGGCGCTCAGAAGCCCCATCACGGTGGGGCTTCCCGATGGGGCCTCCTACCAGCGATTGATTCCATGGCATAGCTTTCCACCCCGATCTGGGAGATTGTCTTCCGTGGGGCCGTTGTCTATCTCTTTCTGCTGGTGCTGCTGCTCTTCCTTTCGAACGCCGTCCAGAACTCCATGAATGGCGGCGACAACTGACTGATCGGCGACCTGATTTCCGCCGTCACCCTGATCGCCATGAACCATCGCGTTGGTGCGGCAATCAGTTCCAGCAAGGCCTTTGAGCGATTCCTGGAAGGTCTGCCCCAGGTGCTGGTCCACAACGGCACGATCTACGACGACGTGCTCCGCGGGTCGCAGCTGACCAGGAATGAACTGGAAGCGGCGATCCGATCGGCAGGCTGCACCGCCGTTGACCACGTGCATGGGGCCATTCTGGAAAACAATGGCTCCATCACGGTGTTGCCCCGTCCTCACCCCTCCTGAACCGGGGCCCCGGGGTCGCGCAAGGCGTGCAGCGCTTCCGTTTCCTCCGGACCGAGCACCAGCAACGCTGACGTCTCTCCCGCCAGGGGCAAGGTGAGCTCCAGGGGCAGGGCCTCACTGGGGCGGGGCAGCAGGTCGGCCATGTCGAACTGGGCCGCCCCCTCCGGCAGGGCGCCGCCATCGGGGGCCACCAGCTCCTCGCTGCGGTTGGCCAGGGTCCAGGCGCCACCCGTGCCATCGCTGATCAGCAGGGGCCGGCTGTGGTCGACGGCGATCCCCGGGGTGAGGGCGCTGAGGCGCAGGCGATCGCCGCTGCGGTAGGCGGAATCAGGCTGGGCGAAGATCCGCAGCGACCAGCGGTTGTCGTCCTGGTCGCGCAGGCTCCAGCGCTGGCCCCCATCAGCGCTGGCCAGGCCGGGCGCCAGAGTCAGCACCAGCAGCAGCCCCAGTAGCAGGGGCACCAGCCTTGAGGCCCAGGGGCGCTGGCGGGCGCCTGGAGGGGCCGTAAAAGGTTGAGCAGAAGCACGCATGGCAGGAGCCCCGGTCCCAGGGAATTCAACGTTATCGTTTTATCGTCCGGCAGTGGAAGCGGTCCATCCGCAAGGCGGTGTCGCCGCACCCTGTCGGTCTCTCCATCTTCGGATGTCCTGCCATGACCATCACCAACCTGTCGCGTTCCGGGATCCATCCCTGGGATCGCTTCAAGACCTGGGTCACCAGCACCGAGAACCGCCTCTATGTGGGCTGGTTCGGCGTGCTGATGATTCCCACCCTGCTCGCGGCCACCGTCTGCTTCTCTATCGAGAAGGCTGCGCCTACGTGATCGCCTTCATCGGCGCGCCTCCCGTCGACATCGACGGCATCCGTGAGCCCGTCTCCGGCGGCCTGCTCTACGGCAACAACATCATCACCGCCGCCGTCGTGCCCTCAAGCAATGCCATCGGCCTGCACTTCTACCCCGTCTGGGAAGCCGCCAGCCTCGACGAGTGGCTCTACAACGGCGGCCCCTACCAGCTGATCATCTTCCACTTCCTGATCGGCATCTTCTGCTGGATGGGCCGGGAGTGGGAACTCAGCTACCGCCTGGGAATGCGCCCCTGGATCGCCGTGGCCTACTCCGCCCCGGTGGCCGCCGCCACCGCCGTGCTGCTGATCTACGCCATCGGCCAGGGGTCCTTCTCCGATGCCATGCCCCTGGGCATCTCCGGCACCTTCAACTTCATGCTGGTGCTGCAGGCGGAGCACAACGTGCTCATGCACCCCTTCCACATGCTCGGGGTGGTGGGCATCTTCGGCGGCGCCCTGTTCTCCGCCATGCACGGCTCGCTCGTCACCAGCTCCCTGGTGCGGGAGACCACCGAAACCGAATCGCAGAACCGGGGCTACAAGTTCGGCCAGGAGGAGGAGACCTACAACATCGTGGCCGCCCACGGCTACTTCGGCCGGCTGATCGTCCAGTACGCCTCCTTCAACAACAGCCGCAGCCTCCACTTCCTCCTGGCGGCCTGGCCGGTGGTGGGGATCTGGTTCTCCGCCCTGGCGGTGGTGAGCTTCTCGTTCAACCTCAACGGGCTGAACTTCAACCACTCGATCCTGGATCACCAGGGCCGGGTGGTCGACACCTGGGCCGACATCCTCAACCGCGGCGGACTGGGCATCGAGGCGATGCACGAGCGCAACGTGCACAACTTCCCCCTCGATCTGGCCGCCACATCGGCCACCCCCGTGGCTCTCAGCGCTCCGTCGATCGGTTAGTGGGGCTTTGAACCCCGCCCAGCCATCGGCGCCCTGAGCCCCTGCCGGGCCCGGAGAGATCCGGGCCTTTTTGGCGTGACACGCTGGGGGGTCACCACCGGCTGAGGCGATGGCCCGCCCCCCCTACCAACCCTCCCTGCTGCGTCTGCTCCATGGCGTCACGGCGTTGCTGGTACTGGCCGCCTGGCTGAGTGGGCTGATCGTCTACAGCCGCTACGACGGCCGCTGGGGGCGGCTGCCCTTCACCCCGCCCGGCAGCTGGATCGACCTGCACGGCCAAGCGGGCTTCCTGCTGCTGCCCCTGGGCCTGGCCTTCGCCGCCTACGCCCTCAGCCTGGGCCGGGCGCGCCTGCGGCGAGCCACCAACGCCATGTCCCTGGCGGCCCTGGTGCTGGCGGTGGCCACCGGCAAGCTGATGCAGGAGGACTGGCTGCGGGACGGCCAGCTGCACCACCTGGCCTACAGCCTGCACCTGGCGGCCTGGCTGCTGATCGGCCTGGCCGTGGTCCTTCACGTGGGCGAGAGTCTGCGGCTGGGGGGAACGCCCCTGCTGGCCTCGATGGCCAGCACGACCCTGCGGCCGGGTGATTTGCCGGGCGACTGGCCGGGCCAGGTGCGGCGGTTTCTGAAGCGGAGGCGCTGAACGTCCAGCCCCGAGGACACGCCCCAGGGAAGAGTCCATGAACCATGGGGCCGATGGGGAGGCTCCAGGTGGGCTTCGCGCATGAACGACACCCGTTCGCCGCCGTCGTGAACGTCCAGCGGATCATCGGTGCTCAGGCAGAGCGTCGAGGAAGAAGCGTGGGTCGAGGCTCTGCGCCATCCTTCCACGGACATCTGAATTACGATTACTGAACAGCAGTAATTCAGGCGATGCGCAGCACCATCACCGCCCGCGGCCAGACGGTGGTTCCGGCCCCGATCCGCGAACGCTTCCAGCTGGGTCCGTCCATGCGGTTGGAATGGATCGTGGAGGGCGACGGGACCATCCGTGTGGTTCCCGTTGCCCTGGATCCGATCACCGCCTTCCGCGGCTCCGGCGCCGGAGGCGCCACCACCCGTCTGCTCGCCGATCGCCGCCACGATCGCCAGCAGGGGGCCTGATGGCCGGCCGCTGGCTGCTCGACACCTCCGCCCTGTTGGCCCTGCGCGACAACGAAACCGGCGCGGAGCGCGTCGCCGAACGGCTGCAGCGCTCCCAGGCCCGCCAGGGCAGCTGCCTGGTGTGCTTCATGAGTCGCATGGAGCTGCTCTACCGGGTGTGGAAGGACGAAGGCGAACGGACCGCCCGCCTCGCCGATGCCCAGCTGCGCTCCCTGCCCCTGGATTGGGTGGCAGCCAGTGACGCCCTGCTGGACCGGGCGGCGGCCATCAAGGCCACCCATCCCCTCTCCGTGGCCGATGCCTGGATCGCCGCCGCCGCTGAGCTGGAGGGGGCGGTGCTGGTGCACAAGGATCCTGACTTCCGCTCCCTGGCCCACCTTCCCCAGGACTGGCTGGGCTGAGGCCACCACAACGGCCTGATCCAAGCGGCTCAACTGGCAGAAAGCGGCGGATGAACAGCTCCAGGGCCATCGGCCCGCAGCGGGGCTGCCAGTTGGTGCCGCCCGCTAGCGGTCCTCGGCATCGGCGGCCTGGGCGGGGCCGTGGCGAAGCGCCACCGGAGTCTCAGGGCCGATGGAATCCGCTGGCATCCGCAACCCCTGATCGGCGCCTTCAAGTCCGTGCGACGGAGGATCAGGTGAAACCGTTTTGGTTGCAGAATGGTTGCCGCTGACCCTGCAACGGCGATGGCCAGGAGCCTCACCCTCAAAAATCTCCCCGACGACCTCTATGGCCGCCTGAAGCAAGCGGCCCAGCAGCATCGCCGCAGCCTCAACAACGAAGCGATCGTGTGCCTGGAAGCGGCCCTTCCGCCCCAGGCCGTCACGGCCGCCGAGCGACTGGAGCAGATCAGGGCCCTGCGCCACAGCCTGCCGAAGGAAGCGGCGTTCACGCCCGACCAGATCGATGCCTTCCAGCGCGAGGGCCGCCCATGATCGTGGTGGACACCAATGTGGTGGCCACTCTGTTGCTGGGTGGTCCACAGACCGAGAAGGCTGAGGCGCTGCTGCTTCACGACCCTGAATGGGCCGCTCCGTCGCTCTGGCGAAGCGAACTGCGCAACGTGCTCAGCGGTTACCTGCGACGCGGGCAGCTGGATCGCCAGCAGGTGCTGAGGCTCCAGGGCCAGGCGAAAGCGTTACTTCAGGGGCGGGAGGTGCCGGTGGATTCCGCCGACGTGTTCCGGCTGGCGGAGGCGAGCAACTGCAGCGCCTACGACTGTGAGTTCGTGGCGGCCGCCCTGGCGCTCCAGACCCGCCTGATCAGCTCCGATCGCCAACTGCTGCGGGCTTTCCCCACGCTTGCGAGCCCGTTGGAGCACGCCGTGGCCTGACACGGGCACAACAACGGTTCACAGCGGATCCCCGGGCAAAAAGCGCCGAATGAACAGCTCCAGGGCCATCGGCCCGCAGCGGGGCTGCCAGGTGGTGCCGCCCGGCAGCCGCCGCCAGCAGGCCACCTGCAGCGCCCCCCCGCCGGCCAGCAGCTGCACCCGGTAGCGGTACTCGGCATCGGCAGCCTGGGCGGGGGCGGCCAGGGGTTCGGCGCCGGGCTGGCTGGCCAGGAACGCCGCCGCGAAGGCCTCCGGCTCCGGCCGCTGGCGCAGGGCCGTGGCGAACCGCCAGGCGGCGCCGGTGGGGTAACCGTCGTGGTGGAGATAGAGGTGGCGCTCCGGAACGCCGGGGAAACCGGTGAACGAATAGACGGCGCGGGTGGCCAAGGGGCTGGGGCGGCTGCACAGGGAAGTGCCACCGGTGTCTCATCTGCTGATCCAGAGCTGGCTCACACCCACTGTGCGCAGAGCAGCTCCGCCTGGGCCAGCACGGTCTTCACCGCCTCTTCCTGCAGATCGGGGGGGTAGCCGTATTTGTTGAGGATGCGTTTGACCATCACGCGGATCCGGGCGCGGGCGCCTTCGCGCAGGGTCCAGTCGGCGGTGCTCTTCGAAGCTGCCTGCGATGTACTTGAGGAAGATCAGACCGAGCACCACGTGCTTGTACTCGGCCGCGTCCATGTTGTCGCGCAGCTTGTCGGCCGTGAGCCAGAGCTTGGCCTCGAAGCCCAGGTTGGCGGTGCCGTTGCCGGACGCCTTGGCCTTGCGGCCGTTGCTGGCCGGTGCCGCCGCCTGGGCCACCGGTTCGGCCCCCACCAGCGACACGCTGTCGCTGCGGCCCCGGCCGCGCACCACGATCCCTTTGGCCACCAGTTCCGCCTTCACCTCTTCGTAGAGGGGCTCTTCCCAGCCGGGTGCTTCGCGCAGGGCCGGGTTTTTGGCGGGGCTGCCGGCCGATCCCAGGGCTTCGAGGAAGTCGTTGAGCTGATCCGGGTCGGGCATTGAGGGATCAGGTGGGGCGGCGCTGGGGGGAGTCTGCCTGCGGTGGGGCGGTTGGGGGGGGCCGCCCAACGCTCAGGGCCGCATGTCGCCAGCGATGGCGCCACCGGCGGGAGGCGCTGGCAGCAGGGGTGTGGGATCCACCGCCACCAGCCCCTGGGGCTGGCGTTGGCGCACCTCCAGGTGCAGGTGCGGCGTGCTGGCGTTGCCGCTCTGGCCCACCTCGCCAATGGGCTGTCCGGCCCCCACGCTGTCGCCCTCAGCCACGGAGGCCTGCCGCAGATGGGCATAGAGGCTCGACCAGCCGCCGCCGTGATCGATCAGCACCGTGAGGCCGTAGCCGCTGATCTCCGCCACCCGCTGCACCCGGCCGGCCTGCACCGCCAGCACGGCGGTTCCTTCCGGCGCGATCAGATCCACTCCGGTGTGCAGGCGCCAGGCCCCACGGGCCTCCGAAAACCGCCAGCCCCAGGGGTCCTGCTCCGAGGCCACCACGGCGAGGGGATAGTGCAGCGGCGCCAGCGGCCCCGCCGCGGCCTCACCGGCCCCGGACGCCCTGGCCTGGAGGGCGAGGTCGCCCACCGGCACCTCCCTGGGCAGCAGCGCCGGACGCTCCGGCCTGGTGGCCGCCGGCGTCGGGATGGGGGCCGGGGCGACCCGCTCGGGAGAAGGCGCGGGCGGCGCTTCCGCACCCGCCCCGGTGGCCGAATCGGGGATCGGCGGCTCCGCAGGCACCCCTGGCCGATCGGTCCCCGCCGCAGCCGCGGCGCCGCCGGGGAGCAGCAGGAGCAGCAGCAACAGCGCCGGAGCCCGCCGGAAGGAGACAGGGGCCATCGAACGGGAGCGTGGCAGACGCGTTGTATCGCGTCTTCGGGGTGGAGCAAGACCGCAGGCGGGACGCCCGTTCAGTTGTCGATGAACAGGGAATGCGCCGTGCGCACGACCCGTGGATCGGGCTCAGTGACGGCGTCGTGGTCCTTGTGGTCGTAGTCCAGGGCGTGGAGGACGCTGCGGATGGCGCCGAGTCGGGCTCGTCTCTTCTCGTTCGAATTGACGATCGTCCATGGCGCCACGAGGGTGTCGGTGGCCAGCAGCATCTCGTTGCGCGCATGGGTGTAGGCGTCGTACTGCGCCACGCTGGCCTCGTCGATGGGCGAGATCTTCCACTGCTTGAGGGGATCTTCACGGCGGGCATCGAATCGCCGCTTCTGCCGGCCCTGCGACACGGTGAACCACATCTTGAAGAGCAGGATCCCACTGCTGACGAGTGACTGTTCGAAGGCAGGAACCTGGCGGAGGAACAGGGCATGTTCCTGCGGTGTGCAGAAGCCCATCACCTTCTCGACGCCGGCCCGGTTGTACCACGACCTGTCGAACATGGTGATTTCGCCGGCGGATGGCAGGTGCGGGACGTAGCGCTGGAAGTACCACTGGGACACTTCGGCATCGTTGGGCTTCGGCAGCGCCACATGGACACTGCCGCGAGGGTTCAGGTGTTCACGGAAGCGTTTGATCGATCCACCCTTTCCCGCCGCATCGCGACCTTCGAACAGGATGACGACGCGCTGTCCGACAACCTTGATAGAACGCTGCGCCTTGAGCAGTTCGATCTGGAGCAATTGGAGGTCTCGTTTGTAGTCCTTCTTGTCGATCGGTTCGTCGTAGGGGAGATCGTTCTGCATCGCCTCGATGGACTCGAAGGGCGCTGGGCGTTGCGGCTTGCTCATGGGAATGGCGCTCGTCGCTCGACTACGACCACCTTGGCCACGCCAAGCTGAACGGAACACCCCGCTGCCGGAGACGGCGTCCACGCCGATGTGTTTCTCCAGCAGCGCCAGTTTCGTGGTGGCGGCCGTGCTGTTGCCCCTGGGTGTGGGCAGCGTGCGCTACGTCCGGGATCGGCAGCGCAGCGATCTGCTGCCTCTGGCCCTCACGCCCCTGCTCTTCTCGCTGCAGCAGGCCCTGGAGGGTCTGGTGTGGCTCGGCCTCGAGCAGGGCGGCTCCGGCTGGCTCGTGCACCCCGCCGCGCTCGGCTATCTGTTCTTCGCCTATGCCTTCTGGCTGGCCTGGTTTCCCTGGTGCGTGCTGCGGCTGAACCTCCACGCGCCGCCGCCCCTGAGGCGTCGGATCCTGGTGGGGCTGCTGGTGCTGGGCCTGCTCATGGGCGGGGTGCTCTGGTTGCCGCTGGTGGTCGACGCTTCCCTGTTCCAGCCGGCCGTGGTGAATGGCTCCCTCGACTACCACACCACCTTGCTGACGGATCGCTGGATCCATCTGGGCTTCGGCAGCACGATTTATGCGGTGATCATCCTCGGACCGTTGATGCTCAGCGCCTCGGGGCGGCTGCGCTGGTTCGGTGCAGGGATCCTCGCCGCCTTCCTGATCTCGCATCTCGCCTACGGCTATGCCTTCGCCTCGGTGTGGTGCTTCTTCAGTGCGGTGTTGTCCGCCTCCCTGTACTGGATCCTCAGGGACCCGGAACCTGTGGTGCTGCCGGGCCTAAGTTGATGCTTGATGCGTTGCCATCCGATGCGCACCACCCTGCAGCTCGATGACGACGTGCTGGCGGCCGCCCGGGTGCTGGCCCGGCAGAGGCGCACCAGCCTGGGGGCCGTGATCAGCGCGCTGGCCCGCCAGGGGCTGGTGACCCCACCCCCCGGCGCAGCCAGCACCGGTCCCAGCCATCGCAACGGCTTGCCCCTGCTGCCCTGGAACACGCAGGGGGCTCCGGTGGACCTCGAGCTGGTCAACAGCCTGCGGGACGAACTGGCATGAGCGCAGCCCTGCTCGATGTGAACGTGCTGATCGCCCTGCTGGACGGGCGCCACGTGCACCACGAGCAGGCCCATGCCTGGTTCGCCGCCTCCCAGGACCTGGGCTGGGCCACCTGCCCGCTCACCCAGAACGCGGTGCTGCGGATCCTCGGCCAGCCCCGCTACCCCAACAGCCCGGGGTCGCCAGCGGTGGTGGCACGGCTGATGCAGGAGCTCATTCGCCATCCACGGCACCGCTTCTGGCCGGATGCCATCAGCCTGCTCGCCGCACCAGAGGGCGAGGCTTCGCTGGTCGACGCCACGCAGTTGCTGGAGGCGGGTCAACTCACCGATACCTATCTCCTGGCGCTGGCCGTGCACCACGGCGGCACGTTGGTGAGTTTCGATCGCCGCCTGGGCTGCGGGGCCGTGGTGGGCGGCTGCGACGCCCTGCGCCTGATCCCCACCTGATGACCGAGCCCCCCACCGACCCCGCCCAGCTGCGCCGCGACTACCGGCGCCAGGCCCTGCGGCGGGTGGATCTGGCGGAGGATCCGGTGGCGCAGTTCCGCCGCTGGTTCGATCAGGCGGTGGCCGCCGGGCTGGACGAGCCCAACGCCATGGTGCTGGGCACCAGCGACGGCCGCCGCCCCAGCGCCCGCACCGTGCTGCTCAAGGCCTTCGACGAAAGGGGCTTCGTGTTCTTCACCCACTACGAAAGCCGCAAGGCCACCGAGATCGCCGCCCATCCCGAGGTGAGCCTGCTGTTCCCCTGGTACGGGCTGGAGCGGCAGGTGATGGTGCTGGGCCGGGCCGAGCGCATCGGCGCCGCCGAATCACTGGCCTACTTCCTCTCGCGCCCCGTCGGCAGCCGGCTGGGGGCCTGGGTGTCGCAGCAGAGCGCCGTGATCGGCTCCCGCTCGATCCTGGAGATGCAGTGGCAGGCGATGCAACGCCGCTTCGCCGATGGCCAGGTGCCGCTGCCGCCGGCCTGGGGCGGCCTGCGGGTGGTGCCGTGCGAGTTCGAGTTCTGGCAGGGCCGCACCAACCGCCTGCACGATCGCTTCCGCTACCGGCCCGCCGGGGGGAGCTGGACCATCGAGCGGCTGGCGCCCTGAGGACGCGAAGACCGCCATGACCTGGGATGTGCCGCTTCAGCTTTATGCGGCTATGCTCATAGCAGTTGATGGTTGATCGCCCATGACTGTCGCGCCCGCGCCCTCCCTGTCCCTCGCCGCCGCCGCCGGGGGTGAGCCGCTGCTGTTCCGCCAGCTGTTCGACGCCGACACCGGCACCTTCACCTATCTGCTGGCGGAGGTGGCCAGCCGCAGGGCCCTGCTGATCGATTCGGTCTTCGAGCAGCACGACCGCGACCTGGCACTGATCCGGGAGCTGGGTCTCGAGCTGGTGGCCGCGATCGACACCCACGCCCATGCCGACCACGTGACGGGCAGCTGGCTGATGCACGAGGCCACCGGCTGCGCCATCGGCCTGGCGGCCTGCATCGGCGCCGAGAACGTCACCCGTCCCCTGAAGCACGGCGACCGCGTCCTGTTCGGCGGCCGCCATGTGGAGGTGCGCGCCACCCCCGGCCACACCGACGGCTGCCTCACCTTCGTGCTCGACGACCACACGATGGCCTTCACCGGTGACGCCCTGCTGGTGCGCGGCTGCGGCCGCTGCGACTTCCAGCAGGGCAACGCCCACACCCTCTGGAGCTCGATCACCGGCCAGATCCTCACCCTCCCCGACCACTGCCTGCTCTATCCCGGCCACGACTACACCGGCCGCAGCGTCACCTCCGTCACCGAGGAGAAGGCCTTCAACGCCCGCCTCGGCGGCAACGCCACCGAGCGGGACTTCGTCGGCCACATGGAGAACATGCGGCTGCCCCACCCCCACCGGATCGCCCAGGCCCTGCCCGGCAACATGCGCTCCGGCAAGCCCCGCGAGGCCAGCACCCCGCCGGCCTGGGCGCCCATGGCCCGCAGCTACGCCGGACTGCCCGAACTCAGCCCCGCCTGGGTGGCCGCCCATCGCGGCGATGTCACCGTGCTGGATGTGCGCTCCGCCGAGGAGTTCGACGGGCCTGACGGGCACGTGGCCGGCAGCCTGCTGGTCCCCCTGCCGGAGCTGGAGAGCCGCTCCGGCGAGATCCCCACCGATCGCCCCCTGGTGGTAGTCTGCCACTCGGGCAGCCGCTCCGCCCTGGCCACCCAGCAGTTGCTCAAGGCGGGCCGGGCGCAGGTGGCCAACCTCCACGGCGGCCTGAGCCGCTGGGCCGCCGAGGGTTTCCCGCTCGAGGGCGTCGTGCAGGCCTGAAGCGTTTGCCACTGATTCCCATCCCACTCCCTCCTCCCTTCCTGACCACCACGACCATGAACAGCACAACCGTCACCACCCCCAGCCGCCTGGGCGCCCACGACCTCGCCGACCGGCTGGCGGCCCGAGAGGTCACCGTGATCGATGTGCGCGAGCCGATGGAGTTCGCCACCGGCCACATCGCCGGCAGCCTCAACGTGCCCCTCTCCCGCCTGGCCCAGGCCGATCTGCCCCGCGGTCCGCTGGTGCTGGTCTGCCAAAGCGGCAACCGCAGCGGCAAGGGTCTCGCCCAGCTGCTCCAGCAGGGCCATCCCCACCCCGTCACCGACCTGCTCGGTGGTCTGCCCACCTGGGAGCAGGCCGGCTTCCCGGTGCGCAAGCTCCAGGGGGCGCCGCTGCCGCTGATGCGCCAGGTGCAGATCGTCGCCGGCAGCCTGGTGCTACTGGGGGTGATCCTCTCCCAGGCCGTGGCTCCCGGCTGGATCTGGCTGAGCGGCTTCGTGGGCGCCGGGCTCACCTTCGCGGGCGTCTCCGGCTTCTGTGGCATGGCCCGCCTGCTGGCCGCCATGCCCTGGAACCGGGTGTAGCGGCCGACGCCACAGGCCCAGCCATTCGTCCGGGCGCTGGTCCACCGAACCGGTGGCCGGCTCCCAGAGCTCGGCCACCAGACCCGCTTGGGCCAGCTGGGCGGCCACAGCCTGCGGGTCACTGCCCCAGGGCGGACCGCCCGGCTTGCGGTGGCACCAGAACAGCCCCAGCAGCCAGCCGCCCGGCGCCAGCAGCCGACGGACGGTGGCGATGTAGTCGTCGCGGCGGCCCGGATCGATGGCGCAGAAGCAGGTGTGCTCCACGACCCCGCTGAGGCTTCCGGGCGCCAGCCCCGCCGCCGCCAGGGCCTGCTGGTCGAACAGGTCGGCCTGCAGCCAGCGCAGACCGGCCCGCTCCGGGCCATGGAGGCCGCGGGATTCAGCCAGGGCCTCGCCGCTGAAATCCAGGCCGATGGCGGCAAATCCGAGCTCCTCGAGCAGGGCGGCCTCATGGCCGCGGCCGCAGCCCGGCACCAGCACCTGGCCCGGGGGCCGGGGGGCCAGCGGATGGCTGCGCAGGAACCGCTCCAGCGGCGGAGCCGGCCGGCCCAGTTCCCAGCCGTCCGTGCCCTGCCGGTAGCGCTGGTCCCAGTGGCCTGGCTCAGCGGTGGAGGTCGGCGTGGAGGGGTTCATGGCTCCAGCATGGCCCCCCTAGCCTGTCGCGATGCGCCTGCTGCACACCTCCGACTGGCACCTGGGCCGCAGTTTTCACGGCGCCTCGCTGCTGGAGGAGCAGGCGGCGGCGATCGAGCGGATCGCCGAACTGGCCCGGGAGCATGCCGTTGATGCGGTGCTGATCGCCGGCGACCTCTACGACCGGGCCATCCCGCCGGCCGAAGCGGTGGAGCTGTTCAACCACGCCCTGGCCCGGCTCAGCGCCGGCGGCACCGCCGTGGTGGCCATCGCCGGCAACCACGATTCCCATGTGCGGGTGTCGGTGTACGACCCGCTGCTCTCGGCCTTCGGGGTGACGGTGCGGGGCGATGTGGGCCGGGCCAGCGAGCCGGTGCTGGTGACGCCCCGGGCCGGGGGCACGCCGGTGGCGATCTATCCCCTGCCCTACCTGGAGCCGGCGGTGGTCGGGCCGGCCCTGGCCGGGGCGCCGGTGCGCCTGCGCCACGAGGAGGTGACGCGCCTGGCCATTGAGCGGATCCACGCCGACCGCCGCGAACGGCCGCCCCACCGTTCGGTCCTGGTGGCCCACACCTTCGTGGCCGGCGGCGAAACCTCGGAATCGGAGCGGGAGCTCACCATCGGCAACGTCGACCGGGTGAGCGTGGCGGCCTTCGCGGGCTTCGATTACGTGGCCCTGGGCCACCTGCACGCCTCCCAGCAGCTGGATGGCCCCCGGGTGGCCTATTCGGGCACCCCGCTGGCCTATTCCTTCTCCGAGGAGCGACACGTCAAGTCGGTGCGGATCGTGGAGCTGGCCGCCGACGGGACGCCCTCCGTGGCGGTGGTGCCCCTGGGGGTGGGCCGGCGCCTGTGCACCCTGCGGGGGCCCATCGACGAGCTCTGCTCAGACCCTGCCCACGCCGCCGCCAGCGAGGCGCGGGTGCGGGCGATCCTCACCGACGACACCCTGCCTCTGCAGGCCATGGCCCGGCTGCGGGAACGCTTTCCCCACATCGCCGAACTCCGCCACGAACCCCCCGAGGTGGCCCGCGCCGGCGACGCCGAGCGCCACCGCCAGGTGCGCCAGGCCCGTTCGCCGCTGGAGCTGGCCAGCGCCTTCTTCACCGACCAGCAGGGCCAGCCGCCCGGCGAGCCGGAGGCCGAGCTGCTGCGGGCGGCCCTGGCGGCGGCGGAACGGGGAGGGGAGCGGTGAAGCCGCACCGGCTCACGATCGAGGCCTTCGGGCCCTACGCCGATCCGGTGGCGGTCGACTTCGACGCCCTGGCCGCCGAAGGACTGTTCCTGATCCACGGCACCACCGGCGCCGGCAAGACCTTCCTGCTCGATGCCCTCTGCTTCGCCCTCTACGGCGAGGTGTCGGGCGACCGCAGCGTCAAGGGGCTGCGCTCCGACCACGCCCCCCCCGGCGCCGTGCCCCGGGTGACCCTGGAGTTCTCCTGTGGCGCCGCCCGCTACCGGGTGGAGCGCACGCCCGCCCACACCGCCCCCAAGGCCCGCGGCCAGGGCACCACCGAGAAACCGCCCCAGGCGGTCCTGTTCCGGCTGGACGCCGAGCAGCCGGAGCAGGCCGTGGCGGCAAAGGCCACCGAGGTGACCCGCGAGGTGGAACACCTGGTGGGGCTCAATGCCGCCCAGTTCCGCCAGGTGATCCTGCTGCCCCAGGGGCGCTTCGCCGAGGTGCTGCGGGCGAAGGCCGAGGAGCGCGAAGCCCTGCTCAAGACGCTCTTCGACACGGTGATCTACGAACGGGCCGGTTGGTGGCTGGAGGACCGGGCCCGGGAGGCGCGCCAGCTGGCGCTGGAGCAGGCCCGGGAGCAGGAGGTGCTGCGGCGTCGGGCGGCCGATGCCTGGGGCCCCCACGCCCCCGAACCGCCGGAGGGGGCCGAACCGGCCGCGCCGCCCACCGACCAGGGCGGCCTGGAGGCGCTGATGGCGGCGATCGGCGCGGTGGTGCAGGACACCGAGGCCGCCTTGCGGGAGGCCTCCGCCAGCCTGCAGGCGGCCCAGACGACCCAGGCGGCCCTGGCGGCGCAGGCGGATCGCTGGGACCGGCGTGCCGCCGCCGCCGCCCGGCTGGGGGATCTGGAGGCCAAAACGGAGACGGTGGAGGCGTACCGCCAGAAGCTCGCCCTGGCGGAGCGGGCCGAACGCCTGCGTTCCAGCCTGGGGGCCGAGCAGGAGGCCCGCCGCGCCCTCGCCCTGGTGGAGCGGGACCTGGGGCAGCAGCTGGGGGCGGCGGTACGGGCCCGCGATGGGGCCAGGGCCCTGCCGGTCTCCGTGCGACGGCTCGACCTGACGACCTTGCCGTCCGCCGAAGATCTCGCTGCAGCCGGTGCCGACCTGGCCGCCCGCGGGGCGGAGGTGCGAGAGCTGGCCCGCAAGGCCGAGGAAGCCGCCCAGGCCGGGGGGGCCGCAGCCGCCGCCGGCCAGCGGGCCGCCGAGGCCGAAGCGGGGCGGGCCACCGCCGTCGCCCAGCAGGAGCGGCTGGCGGCGGAGCAGGAGCGGGAGCTGGTGCTGCTCTCCCAGGCCCGCAGCGCCCGCGACCAGCTCGAGGGCCTGCAGCGGGCCGCCCGGGAGGCCGAAGGCCGTGCCGTGGCCGCCGAAGCCATCGCCCCGGCCCGGGAGCGGCAGCACGCGGCCGAGGCCGCCAGGAACGGCGCCGATCGCGACGTCAACACAGCGGCCGCCGACCTCAACGAGCTTCGGCGGCGCCAGCTCGAGGGCATGGCCGCCCGGCTCGCCGGGGGTCTGGCCGCCGGAGCCCCCTGCCCGGTCTGCGGCTCCACGGCGCACCCGGCGCCGGCCCGGCCCTCGGCCGACGCGGTCGATGACGGTGCGATCACCACCGCCGAACGCACCCTGGAAGCGGCCACCCAGGCGGCACAGGCGGCCGCGGTGGCCCTGGCCAACGCCCAGACCGCCCTCGGCGTGGTGCTGGAGAAGGCGGGAGACGGCGCCGATCCGCTCGCCGCCCGCCAGGCCGCCGGCACCGCCGCAGCGGCCCAGCTGGCGGCCCAGGTCCTGGCCGACGGTCTGCCGGCCCTGGAGCAGCGAACGGCGGATCGGGAGCAGGAACGCCAGCAGCTCGCCAAGGCCATCGAGGCGGCCACCACGACCATCGCCCTGGAGAGCCGGGCCGCCGCCGAGGCCAGCCAGCGGCAGCGGGGCCTGGCGGAGCAGGTGGCGCGGGAGCTGGGGGAGGGGCTGGAGCCGGGCGTGGTGCTGCGGGGCTTCGGGACCCTGGAGGCCGCCCTCCAGGCCCTGGTGGCCGGGGCCGGCGCCCACACCCGTGCCAGCAGCGCGCTGGAGCAGGCGGCCCGGCGGCTGGGCCAGGAGCTGGCCGCCTCGCCGTTCGCCACGGCAGCCGACGCCGCCGCTGCTCTGCAGGAGGAGAGCTGGCGCCTGAAACTGGTCGAGCGGATCGCCGCCTACGAGGCGGCGGTGATCGAGCAGCGCAACCTCCTGGCGGCCCCCGATCTGGCGGACCTGCCGGAGACCCGGCCCGACACCGCCGTCGCCGCTGAGGCCGTGACCCGCGCCGATGCGGCCCGCACCCGGGCCGTGGAGCGCCACAGCGAAGCCCGCGGCGCCCAGCGGGAGATCACCCGCCTCGCCGCCGAACACCGTGATGGGGCCGAGGCCCTGGCGGCGAATCAGGGGCGGGCCGAGCGGCTCAGTGCCGTGGCCAACCGCTGCCAGGGCAAGGCGGCCCCCTACATCTCCCTGCAGCGCTGGGTGCTCTCGGCCTACCTCGCCGACATCTGCGGCTACGCCAACCAGCGGCTCACCCTGATGACCTCCGGCCGCTACCAGCTGCGACTCACCGACGAGGGCGGCCATGGCGGCCGAAACGCCGGCCTGGGCCTGCGGGTGCTGGATGCCTACACCGGCGAGGAGCGGGAGGTGAGCAGCCTCTCGGGCGGCGAAACCTTCCAGGCCTCCCTGGCCCTGGCCCTGGGGGTGGCCGACACGGTGCAGGCCCACGCCGGCGGCGTCCCCCTGGAGGCCCTGTTCATCGACGAGGGCTTCGGCAGCCTCGATCCCGACAACCTGCAGCTGGCCATGGACGAACTCGACCGACTGCGGGAGGGGGGCCGCATGATCGGCCTGATCAGCCACGTGGGCGCCCTGCGGGAACGCATCCGCGGCGGCATCGAGGTGATCGCCGGCGATCGCGGCTCCAGCCTGCGGGTGGGGGTCACGGCCTGACGCGACCTGCCTAGAGCAACCCCCGATGGCGCACGAACAGCTGCACCATCGCCCAGGAGCCCAGGGTCACCTTGACGGCCACCAGCACATTGAGCAGGGGGATCCAGCCCCCCGAGGCCAGGGTGCCGAAGGTTCCGGCGGGCAGGGGGACCCCCCCGAGGGCAAAGGCGGAAAGAACCACGAAGGCGATCACGGCGGCCTTCTCCCACAGGTCGGCGCGCCAGCGGCGGTAAAGGCGGTCGGAGAGCCGGGCCGAGCCGCTGATCAGCACCAGACCGATGGCGGTGCCGCCGGCCACGCCCGCCGCGAACCCGCCCCCCGGGGACAGGTGGCCGCGCAGGGCCAGCTCCACCCCGATCAGGGTGGCCATGGTGGCCCCCAGCTGGCAGAGCACCACCGACGGGGCATCCTCGATGGCACGGATGCTCGTCTTGGTGGGCTCCCCGGCCAGCAGGAAGCGCACCCCGATGGAGGCCAGGGTGAACACCACCACCTCGGCGATGGTGTCGTACAGACGGGTGTGCAGGATCACCCCTGACACCAGATTGGGCACATCGGTCATGGCGGCGAGGGACGCGATCAGCGGACCGATGGGGGGCGCCGGCGGCAGGGTCGCGTCCAGCGGGGCCAGGCAGAGGGCGGTGGCGGCCAGCAGGTAGAGCCAGGTCATGGAAGCTCCCGCAGCAGCAGTTCACCGCCGCCCTGCCGCCAGCGGCGAAAGCCCTCCAGGGCCCGCAGACGCGCCACCAGCCGGGGGTTGGCCAGCTCCAGCCGCAGGCCCGGACCCAGGCACCCGTGGCTCGCGGCGGCCTCGCCGGTCTGCTCCGGTACCGGTGGCAGCAGCCGCAGCCGCAGCGACAGGGGCTGCAGCCATTCGCGCAACCGCTCCAGACAGGCCTCGCTGGGGGGGTCGTCGGCCGGATACGACAACCGCAGCGCCATCGAAGACCGCAGCGCCACCGCATAGAGGGTGGTGGACAGCAGGGTGCCCACCAACGCCTCGGTGATCGCCACGTCCGGGGCCCCCAGCAGGGCGTAGAGCAGGGTGGACACCGACCCCAGGATCCCCCGCAGCACCAGGGTCTGATAAGGATTCGACTGGCTCACCAGCAGCACGGCAGTGAGGGGCAACAAAGCGGTGATCGGCAGCAGCAGGTCCAGCTCCCCCGCCAGAGAAAAGGTGCCGCTCATGGCTTCGGCTCCCGGCGGGAGTCCAGCCAGCAGTTGGCCAGCACGTAGCCGAAGATCGTGTTCCACAGGATCAGGGCCACCAGGGCCAGCACCAGCAGGGGCCACTGGCCAGGGATCCGCAGCAGCAGGCCCAGCAACATCAGCGTCGAGCCGAGGGTGTCGGCCACCGACAGGGCGTGCAGCTTGCTGAGGTAGGTGCGGCTTTCGAGGAGGGGCCAGGTGCCCCAGAACCAGAACAGCAGTCCCGCTCCCAGCAGCAGCAGGCTGGCGTGATCGGCAAAGGAAGCGAGGGTCATCGCTCCGTCCCCCGCAGCAGGTTGGCCAGCAGCAGCAGACCGGCATTGCCGGCGCACAGAACGATGACGCCGGCCAGGCCCAGCATCCGGTCGCCCCGCACCGCCGACACCACCAGGGTGATCAGCGCCACCTTGGTGGCGACGCTGGCGAACGCCGCCAGGCGGTGCCAGACGTCGCTGGGCCGGCAGGCCACGGCGATCGGGATCAGCAGGGCCAGCACCATCCCCCAGAGCAGCACCGTCATGGGGTCTGGCCTCCATGGCGGGGGCCAGGCTTCATGGCATGGATGCGGTACCGGCGGCCGCCATCCTCCAGGCCGAGCACGATCGTGAAGGGGGTGAGGGTGATGCGGAACACGTCCAGGAACACCAGCAGGGGGATGCTCCCTTCGGTGGCGGACTCGCTGATCTCAGCCTCCACCGGCTCGGGGCCAAAGATGAGCCGCAGGGCCTCCAGGTAGGCCTGGGGAACGGCCAGCAGGCTGCGCCCCAGGGCCCGCAGCAGGGCGCGCAGGGGCAGGGGCCGGGAGTGGGCGCGGGGCAGCAGCAGGGCCACCACCAGCCCGATCAGCAGGTTGAGGCGGCTCAGGTCGGCGGTCAGCAGGCACCAGACCGCCAGGCGGAAGCTGGTGGTCAGCAACAGGGGGAGAAGGCGTCTCATCGCACCCACACCAGCAGTCCGGCCCCCACCACACCGATGCCGCCGATCAGATCGGGGAAGCCCTCCAGGTCGGGCAGCCGGAACCAGGGGCTGCGCCGCAGGGGCTGCAGCAACCGGTGCAGCCCCATCCCAGCCGCCAGCACCAACACCGCCTTGGCGGCCTCCGCTGCCAGGGCGGGACCCCAGCTGCGGCTGGCCTCGCCGGCACCCAGCAGCACGAGCGCCGCCAGCAGCAGCACCACCCCAGGCGACCAGGCCGGATCGGCTTGCACGCTGGCTGAAGGCGGCAGCGCCGCTGGCTGCAAGGGCGCGCACCAGAGACGGGCGAACACCGCCGCCGTGCCCACGCTCAACAGGCTGGGCAGCAGACCCGACGGCCCCGGCAGGGCGCGATCAAGGCCCGTCTTGGCGAAGAAACCGAGCAGCGGCGGCACCCCCACGATCGACAGAGAGGCGATCCACAGGGGGACCAGCACGCCGGCGGCCAGGGGCCGGCCTGTCCAACCGGCCAGGTCGCGGCCGGGAAAGCGCCGGGCCAGCAGGAACAGGGCGGCCTTGGCCAGACCATGGCCGAGGGCGTACAGCCCTCCGGCGACGGGTGCCAGCACCACCAGGCCCATCTGGGAGAGGGTGCTCCAGGCCAGCAGCCGTTTGGCATCCGCCTCCACCAGGGCGAACAGCAGACCCAGGACGGCGCTGGCCACACCGATCACCGGCAGCACCTCCGCCAGGGTGGGCACGACGCTGCTCAGCCGCAGCAGGGGGACGATTCCGGCGACGACGACCACCCCGGAGAGCAGCGCCGAGACCTCCGCCGGCGCCTCGGCGTGGGTGCGGGGCAGCCAAAGCCCGGAGAGGAACAGACCGGCCTTGGTGAGCAGACCCACCAGCAACAGGGCCAGGGCGGCGGCTCCAGCCGCACCGACGGCCGCCAGCTGGAAACTGCCCTGCTCCAGATACACCACGGCGGCGCCGACCAGATAAAAGGTCATCACCGTGTTGCTGATCAGCAAGTAACGCAACGCCAGCCAGAGGGAGCGCTCCGATCGGGTGATCAGGATCAGCAGGAAGGCACTGATCCCCACCACCTCCAGGGTCACGTAGAGGCTGATCAGATCCACCGCCACGAAGGCCGAGGCCAGGCCCCCGTGCAACACCATCAGCAGCAGCAGGAACGGGCCCGGCATCGGCCGGCGCCAGCCGTCGAGCACCACAGCACCAGACACCAGGGCATTGAGAAGCAGGAAGGGCGCTGCCAGGGCGTCGGGCTGCAGCGCCACGCCGTAGGGCCCCAGTAGGTGGAGGCTGGCCGGCAGGGCACCGGCCTGGATCGCTGCGGCCACGGCGGCGGTGGCCAGGCAACAGGCCAGGGCCAGCCAGCGGGCCAGGGGGGGCAGCAGGGCGGCCAGGAAGGCCGCCATGAACGGCAGCAGCAGCCAGCCGATCAGCAGGCTTTCACCGGAGAGGGGCGCCATCAGCGCCGACCCCCCGCTTCCCCGCTCCCCATCTCAAAGCTGCCCAGATCCAGGCTGGGATCCACGCGGGACAGGCGGGTGATCACCACCAGCAGCAGGGCCTGGATGGAAAGGCCGATCACGATCGCCGTGAGAATCACGGCCTGGGGGATCGGGTCAGCCAGGGGAACGCTGGTCGTCGCCGTCTCAGCGGCTGCAGGGGCCAACAGGATCGGGCTCTGCAGCCCGGTGCGCGCCGCCACGAGCACGAACAGGGCCACCACGCCCGACCCCATCACGTCCATGGCCATGACCTTGAGAAACAGGTTGCGGCGCAGCAGCAGCCCCACAAAACCCACCAGCACCGCCACCAGAATCAGGAGCGCGAGCAGCCGGAACGCATCCATCGGACACAGCAACCCGGAGGACGGCCGGATCACGGAGCGGGATGGTAGCCGTTGCGTCCAGAGGCCGACGGGCCTGGATCACCGCCAGCGTCAGGTGGTGGTGTGGAACTGATCCGCCAGCAGGCGGCGCTGATATTCCACCGACAGGGCCTCCAGGTGGGAGCGGGCCTGCTCCTGCAGTCCTGGATCCAGCTGGTCGAGCACCAGACCCCGGGGCACCCCCATCCGCATCACCAGCGCCAGGGCGTCGAAGATGCGCACCTGGTCACCCTGCCAGCCCTGGTACTCGGCGGCGAGCGCCATCAGGGACTCCCCCGACGCCTGGCCTTCGATCACCCGGGGCCGCAACTCCTGAACCTGGGCCAGCCGGGCGGAGCTGATCAGGGCATGGGCGGCGCCCAGGGCCGCCAGGGAATCGGCAGCTTCCCGTTTGAGCACGGTCATGTCCCGGCCCAGCACGGCGGCCTCCACCGACAGGGGTTCCCGCACCCCGGGACAAAGGGCGGCGACCCGATCAACCGGTGGAGCCGGTGGAGCGGGCGGGCGAACCGGCGCCGGCGCCAGGGGCGGGCTGCTGACGGCCAACGGGGGCGGCGGTGGCTCCTGCCACAGGGCCGCGGCCGCCGCCCGCAGGCGCCGTGCCAGCCATTGCCTGAGGTTGGTTGCGAGGCGTGCCATGGACGTGGGCAGATGAGTGGTTTCAATCTGCCCCTAGCGCGCCGGCGGGGATGACGGCAAACTCACCCGCCTGGTGACGGATAGCCGGCCAGCTGCCTCGACTCTTCTGCCGCGCTGACGGGCGTGCAAACGGCAGCCGATCGAAGCGAGGGAGGAGACGTTCCACAGCCACCGCCTCGATACGGAGATTCCGAGATGGTTCGGGGTGGCGAGCCAGTCTGAACAGGCCCGCCTGCCCCGCGGCCCCCAGGTGCTCAGCAACCGCGTGCGCCACGACCGTCAGGCCGAACCCTGAGGCGGTGGCCGTGGCTCAGGAAGACGTCGGCACGGCCGTCGGGGTTCTTCTGAGCGCCGTGACGATCAACAGAAGCCGCAACAGGCTGACGGTCGTCACGGCGATTTCCAGCGGGATTCTGCTGCCCCCGTTCCAGGCGATGTCAAAGGAGACGGGGAAATAGAAGTACGTCACAAAACACAGCCCATACACCACAAACAGGATCCGCTGCCGCTCCGAAAACGAGGCGATGGCCAGGATCCAGAGGCAGAACTGGGGCGAGTAGAAGACGGTGCTCACGGTGAATCCCACAACCGCGACGAGGCAGGCATCGATCAGGCGATCGAACGATCTGGGCCTCAGACAGGCCGCCCCGATCGAGAAGCCAATGGTCAAAAGGGCCGGCAGGCCAGGAAACCAGCGAACCAGAAAGCGGAGAGACATCCCATCCCAAAGGCTTTCCCCATTGAAGGAACGCTTGGCGTGGAACAGATAGGACGTCAGCAGACCATCGATGCCTGAAAACAGCAGGGTTGCGAGTGACATCGTGGTATGGGGCACCAGGCACACCACGGAGAAGATCAGGGCCTTTCTGATTCCAGCGAGGTGGAACACGTACACGGCCATGCAGGGAACGAGGAACAACGCAAAACCCTTCAGGGCGATGGCCACACCGAGCCAGCCCGCCGATCGCAGCAGACGCTGGCGCCGCATCGCCGCGATCGCCAGCAGAAGCGTGAAGGCCGGGTAGATGTCGAAGCGAAGTGCCGCAAAGTAGATGACAGCCGGCAACAGCCAGACCAGGGGAACACCGTCCCTTGATTCCCGGATCGCCAAGCGAAGGCAACCAACAAGCACCGCCATGCCGCACAGGATCCAGATCAAGGTGAAGCCCCACTCCTGGCGATCCGGCGCCATCACAAGACTGGCCAGAAAACGGACGGAGCCGAAGATCAGGTTGGCCGCCAGGGGGTATTCGGAGGGGACATCGCGATAGAGCGTCCCGCCACCCACGGCCCAGGCGGACGAGCGGAAATACACGCCGATGTCATGGGTGTCAAACAGGAACCTGACCGGCCCATTCATGGAGCCAGGCCATGGCTGGGGAGAAAGCCAGAACACCTGCACGGCGATGCCCAGGCCGATCAGGCCATAGGAGAGCCAGAGTCCGATCCGCCAACGACCTACGAGATCCTGCGCAGGGGCTGTCTTCATGGTGGAGATGGGCATTGTGCGCTGGGCAAGGCCGGCGGTCTTGGTCTGTAGCCCAACCATGGCCACCGCCAGGTCCGCGATGAGCCATCGCCGCAGCCTCGCCAATGTTCAAGCGCCAAGGTGGCCGCCCCGGGGGGGAGGGGGTCAACTCACCACGTGCGGATCCCAGCCCTCCGGTCCGATCACGAACAGGATGTCCCCCGCCTGCAACGGCGTGGCGCCGCGGGGATCGGCAATCGTCTCGCCATCCGCCCGTGTCACCGCCAGCACGGTGACGCCATGCTCCGACCGCAGGCCGCAGGAGGCGATGGTGGTGCCCACCAGGGGCGCCTCGGGCTGCAGGCGCAGGGTGTGGGTGGCCAGATGGGGCAATGCCGCTTTCAAGTCCTCCACTGAGGTAGCGGAGGCCGCCAGGGTGCGGGCCATGTCGCGCCAATGGCCACGCACATCGCTGATCAGCCGCTGGATGTCCTCGCGGGGCACCAGCATCCGCGCCATCACCCGCGAGAACACCTCGATCGACACCTCCAGCTCGTCGGCGATCACCTCATCGGCCCCCAGGGCCATCAGCGGCTCCACCTCCCGGAGGTAACGGCTGCGCACCAGGATGTAGGCCTCCGGGGCCACCCGCCTTCCGATCTCCACGATGCGGCCGGCGGCCCCGGGATCGTCGATGACAACCACGATCGCGCGTGCCCCCTCGGCATGGACCAGCTCCAGAATCGGGGCGTGGGTGGCATCGCCGTAGCGGATCGGCTCACCCTCCTCAAGGGCCTGGGCCACGATGGCGCCGTTCAGCTCCACCACCGCGTAGGGCACCGAGCAACGGCGGGCGCAACGGGCCACATTGCGCCCGGTGACGCCGAAACCGATGATCAGCACATGGCCGCTGCAGGGCAGCGCCTCCTGCAGCCCCCGCGTCGCCGAAGGGCCCACTGCCTGGGACTGGAGATGGATCAGGCGGGTACGGCACAGCCGGTCGGCCAGGGGGGACGACACCGCCACCAACACAGGTGTGGCCATCATGCTGAGCACCGCCACATCAAGCAGCAGCTGGAACACCTCCGGCGTCAGCAGCCCCACCGCCACCGCCGCCTTGGTGGCCACCAGGGAGAACTCACCCACCTGGCCCAGGGGCAGGCCGGTCAGCACCGCACTGCGCAACGGCAACCCGGTGACCAGGGCGGCCGCCGCCGCGATCAGGGGCTTGATCAGGAGCACGCCCAGGGTGAGCAGGGCGATGCGAGCCGGATGGGCCAGCAGGAACGGGATGTCGAGCAGCAACCCCACCGACACGAAGAACAAGCTCATCAGCACGTCCCGGAACGGCAGCATCACCGCCACCGCCTGGTGGGAATACCGCGATTCCGACAGGATGAAACCGGCCAGGAACGCGCCGAGGGCCAGGGACAGGCCCAGCGACTGGGTGATCAGGGCGATGCCCACACAGAGCATGAAGACCCCCAGCAGAAAGGCCTCTGAACTGCGTGTGCGGATGATCCTCTCCAGCACCCAGGGCACGATCCAGCGGTAGGCCACCACCGCCAGGGCCGCCACCACCAGCACCTTGAGAGCCAGTCCCGAGAGCGCCGGCAGCAAGGAACCCTCACCAAGACCGGCCAGCAGCGGGGCGGTGAGCATCACCGGCACCACGGCGATGTCCTGGTAGATGAGGGTCGAGAGGATGGCGCGGCCATGGGGGGTCTCGATCTCAGCGCGCTCCTGCAGCAGGCGCAGCACCACGGCCGTGCTGGAGAGCGCCACCACGCAGCCGAGATAGCCGGCCTGGGGAAGGTTCATCCCCATCGGCAGCAACGCCAGGGCGACCACGGCGGCGGTGCCGAAGAACTGCAGTGAGCCCCCGAGAATGAATTCCCGCCGCAGTCGGGTCACGTCGGCCACGGAGATCTCCAGGCCCACCACGAACAGCAGCAGCACCACCCCGACTTCCGCCAGCAGTTCGATGTCGTGGGGACCCCGCACCAGGGCGAGGGCATCGGGCCCCGCCAGCACGCCGGCCAGAAGCAGACCGATCGAGGTGGGGATCCGCAGCCGGTGGCACAGGATTGCCGCCAGCACGGAAAGCCCGAAGATGACGACCAGATCGAGCAGCAGGACCTGCACGGTGCCGATGGTCGTCACGGGAGTTGATGGTATGCGTGACGAGCCCTGCCGCCGTTATGCCGGACCGACGTGAACAGCCAGAAAGCCAATGCCGTTGCTGCAGCGATGGCCAGACAACGGCCGCGCTGGCGGCGAGCCGCCCTGACCCTGACCCTGACCCTGACCCTGACCATCGGCCTGGCGGCGCTCCAGCCCCAACCCCTGGCTGCGGCAACAGCCGCCGCGGAGGCTCCCGCCACGGCGGACCCGGTCAACACCGGCAGCTTTCGCCTCGGCACGGTGCGGATCCTGGGGGTGCCGGCGATCACGGTGGCCTCGCCAGCGCTGGACGCCGGCGGCGACAGCGGCCCGGAGGCCAGCGAGCGGGCCCGGGTGATCGAGGGCAACCTGAGCCAGCTGTACGAGCCCCGCAATCCCTGCACCGCAGGGGAGCGGGTCGGTGAGGCGCTGCTGGATCGCCTCAGCCTCAAGGGGACGAAGGCCACCTGTGACCCCAACCATCTCGGCCTGCAGGGGGCACCGGAGGCCCTGCGCGTGGTGCTGCTGCGCCAGCCAGGCGGAAGCCGGCAGCTGGTGGCCCAGGTGCCCGGCCGCTCGAGCCCCTTCCCCCTGCTCACGGTCACCGAGCAGGACGCCGCGTTCAACGGCCTGCCGGCCGATGTGCTGGCCGAACAGTGGCGCGGCCTGCTGGAACGCCGCCTGCGCAGCGCCCGCGGCGTGTTCGGGAAGGAGCAGATCAACGGGCGCCTGCAGATCGCCCTGCTGTCCCTGGCCGGCCTGGCCCTGCTGATGGCCCTGGCGGTGGCGTTGTGGCGCTTCAGCCAGCGCGCGCTGCCCCGCCTGCAACGGCGCCGCGCCGAGCGACCGGGGCGCTTCGACCCCCTGCTGCTCCAGCTCACCCAGGCCGTCAGCCGGCTCCTGACGGCGCTGGTGATCCTGCTGGGGGTGGCGATGGGCGCGGTACTGCTGCTGGCCTGGCCCGGCCAGATCCCGGCCGCCATCGATGTGTTGCTGCAGCCGCTGGTGGTGCTGCTGAAAGCGCTGCTGCTGCTGGTCGTGGCCATGGTGCTGCGGGGCCTGGTGGGGCTGCTGCTGAGCCAGTGGGCCAGCCATCTGGCCGTGAGCGCCGAGCACCGCGCCCGCCGCCGGCAGCGCTACCTGAGCCTGCTGCGGGTGCTGCGCCGGCTGGTGAACCTGGCCTGCCTGCTGCTGTTCGCGCTCTGGACGGTGCTCGGGATTCCCGTGTTGCGGGACCTCTCCAGCAATGCCGTCCTGGCCAGTGGGGCCGTGCTCGGCGCCCTGGCGCTGGTGTTCCAGGGGTTGCTGCGGGATTTCGTCGCCGGGCTGGTGCTGCTGCTCGACGACCGCTACGCCATCGGCGATGTGGTCGAAATCGGGGGCCGCTCCGGTGAGGTGGTGGATGTGGGGGTGCTGAGCACCGAGCTGCGCTGCGCCGATCAGCGGGTGGTGGTGGTGCCCAACAGCCACTGCGAGCAGGTGGTGAACCACACCAAGCTGCGCTCGGGGGCGGAAGTGACGCTGCTGCTGCCGCGCAGCATCAGCGATCTAGCCGGCGCCCTGGGCCTGATCGGCGAGGAACTGGCCGCCTTCGGCAGCGATCCGCATTGGGCCCCGAAGCTGCTGGAACCCCCGCGCCTGCTGGGCATCGAGGCGATGACGGAGCACGACCTCCAGGTGAAGGCCCTGCTGATCACCGAGGCGGGCCAGCAGGGCCCGGCCCGGCGGGAGCTGCTGGGACGCCTGGTGCAGCGGCTGCAGTAAGCGTCATTGGCCGCACATAGCGGATCTGGGCGCTCGCAGGGCCAGCATGGACACAAAGGGATTCAGACAAGATCAGACGGGGCAACAGGGCTGGAGTGGGGCCCACGATGCCGCGTGCGAATAACGCGGATTGAATGAACTTTCAAGAAGCTGGCCCAACCACCACGATTCGCGTACAGAGTTAATCAAATTTTCTGGTATTCCACGTGGCGCTTTCAGCCTCGAGCCTCGTGGCCGGGATCCAGTCCCTCATCACGGATCTCGCCAGACAGGCCACCGGGGTGGACTTCGGCGAGGTGCCCCTCGTCGGCACTGTCGTCTCGCCCGTACAGGACCTGATCTTCGCCGATCTGCAGACCACCCTGACAAGCGCGCTGGATGGGGTGGGCGACAGTGCCGCCGCTCTCGCAGCGGCCTTGGATGCGATCGACGACGTGACCGCCTCCGTGAATGCTGAAGGCGGCATCGACATCACGATTGTCGATCGCTCCAGCACGGGCCTGAGCCCCAAGCCCTTCGATATCGGCGGAGCCGTCGGACCTGTGGGCCTGCAGCTGGGCGGAACCCTGGCCGTTGCCTTCGTCACCGATCTGAACATCGCCCTGCAGGTGGATGCGACCACGGGACAACTCTCCATCCGAAACAGTGGACAGCCAGAACTGAAGGTGGGCCTCGAAGCCTCCCTCTCGCTGGATGCCGGCGCCTCCCTGGGCATCATCGACATCACGGTCAGGGACCGAGACACGAACACGCCGGAGCTGTCCTTCGCCGCCTCGATCGATCTGCCCTCCGGGGATGCCGGTGCACTGGCTCAACCGATCAGCTTCGGCATTACAGGGCGAGCCGGACTGGATCTGGACATCCAGACCAGTGAGGTGGCAGGAGTTTTACCATCCGTGACAACAAATCTCATCCTGGAGTACGTCATCGGCAACCAGTCTCCGACGGTTGCCTTCAACGACATCACCATCAATCTCAGCGAGTTCTTTGGAATCTTTAAAGAAACTTTTGAAACAGTCAATACCATTCTGGAAACCCAGCCGCTTGGAAAACTGCTGGACCTGACCACCGGTCCCGTGCCGGTCGTGAACGATCTTGCCAACAAGACAGGCGCGACAGGTTTTCTGGATGTACTGCCAACCACATTCAAGGATGGTGTCGTCAGCCTGGTGGATCTGGCGAAGTTCAAAGACAGCGTCCTGAATGCGGATGGGATCGCCCCCAATCTGCAGGATGCCTCTGCCTTCTTTGAAGGCCTCTCGACGATCAATTTCATCCGTACGCTGACTGGCCAGGCAGCAGGGGGAAGCATTAATCTGGGCAACATCATCCTGTCCAACAACCCAGCCGGCCCAGAGTTCGCCTTCACAAGCCTCGTCGGAGCGGATGGCCTGGAAGAGTTGGACAGCTTCATTCGGGACTCCGGAATCCTTGGTGATGTGGCGGGCGCCATCAAAGAAAAGCTCACTGAAAGCTTCAGCGAAAACAGTGGTCTGTTCATTCCACTGCTGGAAGATCCAAGCAAGATCATCGACCTTCTGTTCAAGAACAACGAACCGCTCATCCTGGCTGAGTTCAGGCTTCCACCGCTCGATATACATGAGCAGGAGGAAGTCTTCATTGCAATTCCCGGCCTGCCGATCGGTCTTTTGCTCAAGGCCAGCATTGACATCGAAGCCGGCCTTGCCGTTGGCTACGATACGGGTGGAGTGAGCGAAGGAGACTTTGCCAAAGGCTTGTACCTTTCGACCGCCGAAAGGGAAGGAACCATTACAGGTTACAGACCCATCTTCAGCCTGGGTACCGACACCAGCGCCGGTGGCGCCCTACGAGCTGGCCCGCTCAAAGCATCAATCACCGGTGGCATCGACGCCAACGTCGTTGGATACTTGGATGTCGATGAAACCGGTAAACTTCGCCTTGCCAATTTCCTGAACGGGGATGGCTGTTTTTTCGAAGTCCTTTCCGGTCGATATGGTACCAACTTGCGTGCTGAAATTGAAGTCGGCTTCGACCCCTTCTCCTTCACACAGCGGATTCCCCTGGCGAATGCAACGCTCGCCGACTTCTCCTCCTTCTTCTGTACCCCCACCGACGGTATTGCAAGCCCACCCCTGAAAGGGCTGGCCACCATCGGCGCCGCACCCTTTGGCAGCCTGGATCTGGTGCTGAATACCGGCGACCGGGCCTCGCAGCGGGAGTTCATCGTCGAAGATCGGCCCAGGGTGGCAGGCGAGGATATCGCCGAGGACTACGACATCCGCCTGGCCTTCGATGCCAACGGGAACGTGATCCATGGTGCCCTCGACATCTTCGGGATGGGGGTCAGCCAGCGGTTTGGCTCGTCGGAGACTCCGCTCGCCCTGATCGTCGGCAATCTGGGCGATGAAGACGACAGCCTGCTGATCCGCTCGGATGTGGCAAACACATCGAACGTGAAAGGCGGGGCAGGGGCCGATTACATGGCCGGCGGCCGCGGCAACGACAGCTTCGAAGGTGAAGCCGGCAACGACATCCTGATCGGCAACGACGGCGACGATTGGCTCAGCGGCGGTGCAGACAATGACGATCTTTACGGTGGCGTCGGCGCCGACCGCCTCGACGGTGGCGCCGATAAAGACAAGGTCAGCTACGAGGACGCCAATCGGAGCCTGCTGTCCGGTGTTACCTTCTTTGAGGAGAACGGCAAACTGATCGGCTTCGGTGGTGAAGCCGAAGGGGATGTGCTGGACAGCATCGAGTACATCGTCGGCACCGCCTACAGCGACTACCTAATCTCCAGCACAGGCGGCGATCCGATCAGCACCCTCGAAGGCCGCGATGGTGACGACATTCTGGAAGGGGCCGCCAACAAGAACGACTTTCTGCTGGGCGGCCGCGGTGCCGATGTCCTGCTCGGCAAAGGCGGCCAGGACGGCACCAGCTATGTGACGTCCTTTGGCGGCATCCACATCGACCTGCAACGCCGCATCAGCTTCGGCGGCGATGCCCAGGGCGACACCCTGGTGAGCATCGAGCGGGTTCAGGGTTCCGCCTATGCCGATGTGATCTTCGGCGACGGGGCTGCCAATGTCATCGATGGCTACTTCGATGACGATCGCCTGGCCGGCGGCGCTGGGCTCGACACGGTTTTCGGCGGCCTGGGGAACGATACGGTCTTCGCTCTGGGCGATGGCGACCGGTTGGATGGCGGCGGCTCTCTCAATGCTCCCGGCGTCGATCTGCTCACCTATCGCGTCCTGGGAGGTACGGGCGTCGTTGTCGATCTGAGGACGGGCGATGGCGGCGGCAACGACGTCATCGCCATGGCCCTCCGTGACGGCAGCCCCAACCCGGTGGTGGGATACAGCACCTTCGAAAATCTGGAAGGCACCGAGCAGGCCGACAGCCTGGGTGGGGATGATGCCGACAACAGCATCACTGGCCTCGGCGGCGCCGATACGCTCAAGGGGAATGACGGCAACGACACCCTGATCGGCGGCAGCGGTGCCGACCGTCACGAAGGTGGTGATGGCCTTGATCTGGCCGACTATCGAGGCGCAACCGGCCCCATTACGGCCAACCTGGCCACAGGCCTCGGCACCGGCAACGAGGCCCAGGGCGATACCTACGTCGCGATCGAGAACCTGCGCGGCTCCGACTTCTCGGACACGCTCGTTGGCGACAGCGAGGATAACGTGCTCGATCCGAGCCTGGGGTCGACAAACGTCTCCGAAATAGCCATCGGTGGCGGTGGCAACGACACGCTGATCATCGATTACTACAGGGGCGACATCGGCTCTGGCCTGGTCGGTGGATACGCGCTGGGATCGGTCAGTTCCGGCTCGTTCTCCCGTCAGGCCCTGAACAGCCTCGACTTGATCGACAGCGTCACCTTCTCCACGATCGAGACGCTGCGCATCGCAGGCACGTCCAAAGCGGACCTCCTTTTCGGCGGCGCCGGCAACGACGTGATCGCCACCGGCAGTGGCAACGACACAATCGTGGCCGGCATGGGGAACGATGTCATCGTCGCCGGAAGTGGTGACGACACGGTCAGCTACGGCACGAACGAGTTTCGCGCACTTCGCTCTGACGCAGGCAGCAACTACTTCCATCTGGTTGGCGGGCGAGGTGTCGACACCCTCCATGTTTCGCTGGGCGGTGTCGCTGAAGATGTCCTCCTAGCCGGTATTGACACCGCCGGAGAGAACAGCGGAGCGAACCTGACGCTGACAAGCGGATCGGCCATCGAGGAATTCGAGATCCTCGGCGACATCGTCACCGGATCGGGAGACGACCTGCTGGTGCAGCTGGGGGAACACGACAACAGCTTCAGCACCGGTGACGGCAGTGATGTGATCCTGCCCGGATTGGGTCTTGACGTTGTGGATGGCGGCAGGGAGACGACAGGACTGTTTGTGCCCGATACCGATGGCCAGGCAGATTCAACAATCATCGACACCGCTGCGTTCTATGGGGCGCCGGGCGATGTGCTGGTGCTCGATTACTCCTCGCTGACCGGCAGCCTCGGCGTGACAAGCTCGAGTGCAAGCATCAGTTCGGGGATCACGATTGCGCCTTCAATCGGCAATGTGCAGGGCACCAGCCTTCCACTGCTGACGAATGCTGGCCACTACGCCGAAGGAACCAGCAATAACGTGAGCTTCACCGGGATCGAACGACTGTATGTCACCGGCACGGGCGCCAATGATGTACTTGTGGGCACCGGGATCGTCCTGAGGTCGCTCCAATCGGAAGGATTTCAGACCCTGAAGGGCGACGACATCCTGCGCGGCGGCGGCGGCAATGACCTGCTGCGTGGATACACAGGCGACGACCTGCTCGAGGGCGGCGACGGCAACGACATCCTCTTCGGCACCAGTTCATCCAGTTCGTTTGACTCGGCCGAGGTCGACACGCTGGTCGGTGGCCTGGGGGCGGACTGGTTCGTGCTCGGCACGGAGGACGCTCGTTACTACTTCAGCCTTGAGGGGCCATCACCCAGCCATGCCCTGATCAGGGACTTCTCGATCGCCGAGGGCGACACCCTTCACCTCGACGGCAGCAGCAGCAACTATCGGAGCGAGCAAACCGCCAATGGCTCCTCTCTTCTTTTCCGCATTGTTGCAGGTAGTGGCGAGGACCTGGCAGCCAGGTTCGAAGGGGTGGCCAACATTGACCTTGGGGCCAGCTATGTGAAGTACAACACGGCCCTGTTCATCCCAGAGCCGGGCGCGAGCATCCCTGCCCTGGCAGCGTTTGCCGAACGATTCGATGCAGTGGAAGCCCTCGCTTCAGCCGGCGGATTCAGCGTCACCGAAACAGCGGACACCGCCACGCTCCTGGGCGCCCTCGGGGCCACCTCCGGCCTGTCCGGCATCCGCCTGAGCATCGAAGGATCGGGAGAGGCGAGCGGTGTGTTTGAGGGCGATCCCTTCGGCCTCGGTTCGGGCCTCGTCCTTTCCACCGGACGCGTCGAAGACCTGGTGGGGCCCAACACGAACACGCCGACCGCGTTGGGCGATCAGCTGAACGATGTGGAATTCGTTTCGATCGGGGTGTCGGCCAACGGATCCCAGATCTTCAGGGCTGATCTTTCTGGTCTCGGCATCGATCTGCGCTCCCTCACCATCAGTGACAGCGGTAGCCGCCAGGGCGGCGCCAGCGGCGCTCTCAGCGGGTTCGACCTGGATGCCATCGTGCTCAGCACCAAAAGGCTTGATGCCGTCAACAGCAATACGGACCTCAACCTCGACTCCAGCCTGTCCAAGCTGGACGTCTTCGACTTCACTGCAGATGCTCTCAGTTTCCAGTCAGGATCACAACGAACCACTAGTGCTAATTCACCGAATCTGACCGGATCGGTAAATGGTCTTGTGCAACAACGACTCGTGCGTCTTGATCGCTTCGAGACGCCCGGGACGGCCTCAATCAATGAGATTCCCTTAACCCTGGGCGACGGCGGCCGCATCAGCTTCAATCTTACCCAGCCCGTCAACACGGACGGCCCACTTTATCTCTATATCGGAGAGAGCGGTGGCTTTGGTGAAACGGCTGGCGCAGAGCTAAACCTCTCTTCTTCTCCAATCGCAGGGGATCGTGCGATGAGTACCGATCTGGGCTCGCCTGGACTCGTCGGAGATCAGACCAAACTGACCTATGCCTTCACCCCCGACGCCGGCCTCAACAAGATCCAGTTCCAGTTCGTTGTCTTTTCAGAAGCGCTGCCTGAACTGACCAACGCAGCCCTCGCCGACATCTTCCGGATCCGGGTCAACGGCATAGATGTCGCCAGCCTGTCGGACGGGGCCTCGCTGACGCTCGACAATCTGCTCCCCCAGGCCTACGGACCTGCCCATCCCGATTTGATCCTGAACCCGCTGGGCGGGCAGACCCAAGCGGATGGCCATACACGGGTCCTCACCCTGAAGGCGCCGGTGAAATCCGGGGTGGAGAACCTGCTGGAGGTGGAAGTCATCGATACCGGCGATGCCTTCCTCGACTCCGGCATCCTGATCAAAGGCGGGTCGCTTGTGGCCACGACGGGTACGGACTTTCCGGATGTTCCACTTGAGCTTCCTGCGATTGAGCCCGTCACACCCGAGGGAACCAATGCACTCAGCATTGAACTCGTCAGCGCCGCATTCGGTCAGCCAGCAACCACAGGTATTAGGGACAGCTTCGGAATGGGCCCCACTTCCGTCTCGGCCGACGGCACAAAAGTTGCGTTCGTAAGCTCTGCCGGAAACCTCATCGACCCTCCAGCCTCCATTACTTCAGAAGTCTTTGTTAGAGACCTCATCACAGACACAACGACAAGAATTTCTTTTGGAGGAGTCGGACCGCTTGTCCAAAGAAGCTACGGATCAATATCAGCGGACGGAACCAAGGTGGCCTATATAGACGGCAGGTCTGCGATCACTGATGTACTTGTACACAACCTTACAACTGGCACTACAGCTACAACTTCTATCGGATTAAGTGGGGAGCAGGCCAATGGCTTCAGCTATTTTCCAGCCATCTCAGCCGATGGGAACAAGGTTGCCTTTTTCAGCAGCGCTTCCAATCTTGTTGCTGGTGACAATAACAATAGACTCGACATCTTTGTTCGGGACTTAGCAAGTGAATCCACAACGATAATCCCACACGGCAGTTTTGATCCAGGATCAGTTGCGGACAACCAACTTTCAATATCAGCAGATGGGACAAAGATTGCCTACAGCCTGAAGCTTCCAGGAGACGTTGGTCCGGATATTTATGTCTTCGATATGATGTCCCGATCAACAACACTTGTTTCGGCTGCACCTAACGGCACAGCCACGGGTGCTTATGGCATTAGTTACTCACCGGTCATATCTGCCGATGGCACCAAAGTGGCTTTTTGGAGTGCCACGCCTAATCTCGTAGCAAACGATAGGAATGACCAATATGACGTCTTTGTCCGCGATCTACTCACAAACACTACCACCATAGTCTCCGTAGGCATAGACGGAGAACTCGGCAACCGGATGAGCAGCAGCCCATCAATCTCAGCAGATGGGCGCAGTGTCGCATTCTATAGCGAAGCTTCAAATCTTATCGCAGGCGATTCCAATGGCGTTGGAGACGTTTTTGTTCGGGACCTTGCCACGAAAACGACGACGCGTGTTTCGGTCACCGGAGATGGCTTGGAAGCCAATCGTAGTAGTGGCGTCCCTTCCATCTCAGGGGACGGAAAGACCATTCACTTCTTCACCTTCGCCAACAATCTCGGCTTTCTCGACAACAATTTTGGTGGCGATGTCTTTGTTGCACGCCTTGCAGATTTAGTAGATCCAGAAGATTTACCAAGTCTTTCAATCTCAGCCCTCAGCTCTCGAGAACCAGAGGGCGATACAGGTGTTGCCGAATACACATTCGCCGTAACTCGCACGGGCAATACAATTAGTCCTGCCAGTGCAGAGTATCGTATAAGCGGGAATGTCGACGCCGCCGACTTCGGAGGTGCATTACCCTTTGGTGTCATCTCTTTTGCTGCAAGCGAAACATCAAAAACGCTCATTCTCAATGTCTCAGGGGATACAGATTCAGAAGCCCTAGAGATATTCAGAGTCACGCTATCGAATCCGATCGGCGCCACGATTGATACCAGTGTCGCGGCCGGAGTCATTCTTAATGACGATGATCTGCCACCCGTCGCCGGGAGCATATCGATCAACGATGTCACGATCACCGAAGGCGATGTCGGCACCAAGATCGCCACCTTCACCGTCACCCGCACAGCCGGCTTCGCAGCCTTTGACGTGACTGTCGCGACGGCAGACGGCTCTGCAAAGGCCGCAATAGATTACATTGCGTTGACGCCGGCACTGCTCAGCTTCGCTGCTGACGAGACGAGCAAGTCCATCAGCATCGCCATCCTGGGCGACGCTGCCTTCGAGCCCAGCGAGACCTTCTTCGTCAACCTGCTCAACCCGACCAACGGCGCCACGATCACCGACGCCCAGGCCCTCGGCACGATCACCAATGACGACGGGGCTGGCACCATCTCGATCGGGGACGTGACCGTGAGCGAAGGCGATGCCGGCACCACCCTGGCCAACTTCACCATCACCCGTGCCGGCGGGAACGCTCCTTTCGACGTCACCTACCGGACGTTGGGCGGAACGGCTACCCCCGGATCCGACTACATCGCCATCACCGATGGCACACTCAGCTTCGCGGCCGGCGATACCACCAAAACGATCTCTGTCAGCGTCAATGGCGACACCCTCGTGGAAGCCAGTGAAACATTCAGCGTCTTCCTCACCGGTGCCAGCGATGCCGCCGTACTGGGCAACAACACCGGCACCGCGACGATCACGAATGACGATGCCTCAGGCACGGTATCGATCGAAAGTCTTGCCGTAGTCGAAGGCGATTTAGGATTCCGTTCGGCCGAGCTCCACCTGACCAGAACGGGAGGCTCAGCCCCCATCGAAGTCACCTACACCGTGACGCCTGGAACGGCAGAACTCGGCTCCGATTATCAAGTCATCCTCCCTAACTCTGTCCAGTTCGCAGCGGGTGAGATGACGAAAAGGATTCCCATCTCGATCATCGGGGATACCACGGTCGAAGCAGACGAAACGTTCAATGTCAGCATCACCGGCGCCAGCAACAGTGCCGCCATTGGCAACAGTTTCGGCACCGTCACGATCACCAACGACGACGGTGCACCACTCCCCAGCATCACTCTGGAGCTCACGCCTACCAGCGTCACGGAAACCGGCGCCGCCAATCTCCTCTACACCTTCCGCCGATCCGGCGACACCACCAGCTCCCTCACCGTCAACTACGCGATCGGCGGCACCGCCACCAACGGCATCGATTACGGCCTGATCGCCGCCAGCATCACATTTGCCGCCGGCTCCGCCACCGCCACCGTCACCGTGGATCCCAGCGCCGATGGGAGCCTTGAGACGGATGAAACCGTCGCCCTCACCCTGGTGACAGGTGCGGCTTACACGATCGGCACCACAGCCGCCGTGACCGGCATCATCCTCAACGACATCAGCAACACGGGTACCGCCAGCTTCACGATCTCCGGCCCCCCCGCCGTCGGCAACACGTTGATCGCGAGCACCAGCTCAGCCGATCCCGATGGGGACGGGATTTTCACCTACAGCTGGCAATCCTCGAGTGATGGCAACGACTGGAGCCCAGTCGGCACCAATAGCTCCAGCTACACCATTGCGGCAGCCGATCAAGGGAAGCAACTGCGGTTGGTGGTGAGCTACACCGATGGGCGGGGTTTCGCCGAAAGCGTCACCACCGATGCCGGTACAGTGCTGCCGATATCCGAACTCGCCATCACCGCGGCCTCCGCCAACAAGTACGAGGGAAGCAGCGGCGCCACCGTCTTTAGCTTCACGGCGACCCGCACCGGTGACACCGCAACTTTCAGTACTGCCAACTGGGCAGTCACCGGCAGCGGCTCCAATCCCGCCAGCGCCGGTGATTTCATCGCCGGTGTGCTGCCAAGCGGCATGGTGACATTCGCGGCAGGAGACATCTCCAGAACCATTGTTGTCGACATCGCAGGAGACGTTGACATCGAACCGGATGAGGGATTCACCATTACCCTTTCAAACCCCACAGGCTCCAGCCTTGATTCCGCTAGTTCAGCCGCCAGTGGCACTATCCGCAACGATGAGATTCGTATTGCCACCGGTCAACAGATTCAGATCATTGCCACTGATTCTCTTGTGGATTCTGCATTTCTGGGGTTCGCCAATCTCATTGGCGATGCTGGCATCACTCTGAGTGAAAATGCCATTGACTTCATCCTGGATACAATCCCAGGTCAACCTCAGGCGATGCTAGGCCTTGACCTTTCCATTCTGACAGGGGGACAACAACCGGCCAACCCAGGTCAACAGAACTGGGCTTATTTCTCCATCAATCCATTGACCAGGGAGATCTCTCCTCTCACTTACAACCCGCTGCAACGCGGTGGTGCACGTTTCTACGACTTGGATGAGGATGGCCATGCTGACTTCCTCCATCTCAGCCTGACCGATGGCGGTTATGGAGACAAGGACGGGGTGGCCAATGGCGTGATCGTTGATCCATCCACAGCTGGGTCGGTTGAGCTGATGCCCATCTTCAGCTCCGCTGATCCACTCACCCTCACGGTGGCCGACCCCAGCAAGACCGCAGCGGCCGCCAGCCTTGTGCTGCGGGCGACCCTGACGGGCCGTCCCGCCAGCTCC
>NZ_JAFKRH010000027.1 GCF_019038465.1 Synechococcus sp. CCY 0621
CGACATACAGACGGTTGTTGGTGGAGGTGACCCACTCACAGAACTGGTTCCACACCGAAGCGCCGGAGCGCTGCTGGAGAGTGGCGGTCATGAGTGCGAGAAAAGGTAACAACGGCCAGCGCGTGAACGCTGATCCGATGAAGGAGGTAGAGGCGGAATCCCACCTGGCGCCACTGTAACAGAGTGTTGCGGAGTGTGAGCGGCGCCTTCATGAAGAAAAGCTGTGCTTCGGTCCGCTCCCTCCGTCCGCGCCCTTGCCGACGCGTCCCAGGCGCTGAGTACGGGCCGGGCCACCGGCGGCCAGGAAGGGCTTGTTAGCGTCCGACCACACCATCGAGCCGCGCCAGCCGTGAGCGACCAACGGGTGCTGCTGGTGCGGCTGCCCTGCAATCCGATCTTTCCGATTGGCCCCATCTACCTGGCCGATCACCTGCACAAGTGTTTCCCCGCCCTGAGCCAGCGCATCCTGGATCTGGCGGCCGTGCCCTTGCTCGATGTCCAGCGGGTGCTGCTGGAGGCGGTCGACCAGTTCCGCCCCACCCTGCTGGTGTTTTCCTGGCGGGACATCCAGATCTATGCGCCGGTGGATGGCCGGGGCGGCAATCCGCTGCAGAACTCCTTTGAGGTGTTCTATGCCCGTAACCCCCTGCGACGCCTCCGGGGTGCCCTGGGGGGTCTGAGGCTGATGGGGGCCTACTACGGCGAACTGCGCCGCAATCTGGCCCTGATCCGTCGCGGCCTGCGGCGGGCGCGGCGCCACCATCCCGAGGCTCGGGCGGTGCTCGGTGGCGGAGCGGTGAGCGTCTTCTACGAGCAGCTCGGCCGGCAACTGCCTCCGGGCACGGTGGTGTCGGTGGGGGAAGGGGAACCGCTGCTGGAGAAACTGCTTCGCGGCGACGATCTGTCTGGGGAGCGCTGCTATCTGGCCGGGGAGACACCCCGTGCAGGGCTGATCCACGAACAACCCGCCGGGCTGGAGAAGACGGCGTGTGACTACGACTACATCGCCTCCATCTGGCCCCAGCTCGAGTGGTACCTCGACGGTGGCGATTTCTACGTCGGGGTTCAGACCAAGCGTGGCTGTCCCCACAACTGCTGTTATTGCGTCTACACCGTGGTGGAGGGCAAGGCTGTGCGAGTGAATCCGGTGGACGAGGTGGTCAAGGAGATGCGCCAGCTCTATGACCGAGGGGTGCGCGGTTTCTGGTTCACCGATGCTCAGTTCATCCCTGCACGTCGCTACATCGATGATGCCAAGCAGCTTCTGCGGGCTATCCAGGCCGAAGGACTTACAGACATTCACTGGGCGGCCTATATCCGAGCCGATAATCTTGATGACGAGTTGGCCGAGCTGATGGTGGCCACTGGCATGAGCTATTTCGAGATCGGCATCACCTCAGGTTCCCAGGAGCTGGTGCGCAAGATGCGCATGGGCTACAACCTGCGCACGGTGTTGGAGAGTTCGCGGATGCTGGCCCGTGCTGGCTTCCATGAGCATGTGTCGGTCAATTACTCGTTCAACGTGATCGATGAGCGTCCCGAGACCATCCGTCAGACGGTGGCCTATCACAGGGAATTGGAGCGCATCTTCGGCGCTGACAAGGTGGAGCCAGCCATCTTCTTCATCGGCTTGCAACCCCACACCCACCTGGAGCAGTACGCCTTTGAGCAGGGGGTGCTTACCCCCGGCTACAACCCGATGAGCATGCTGCCCTGGACAGCCCGGAAGCTTCTATGGAACCCAGAGCCCATGGGGCGCACCTTCGGCCGGATCTGTCTGGAGGCTTTCCGCCTCAACCCGGGCGACTTCGGCCGCACCGTGATGGATCTGCTGGAGCGCGATTACGGCGCGGCTCCTCTGGAGGAGGCCCTGCGGGCGCCCGTGGAGGGTCGCAAGGCCCTGGCGACGGCGGTGTTGTGAGCGCGCTCTCGCCGTCGACCGCCGATGCTGTGATGGCTGACTGCAATCGGTCCAGCCGTCAATCTTGCGGTTGAGTCCGCGGGCCAACCGCCGCCGGCACAACCATTCGCTAAGCAACTCCTAAGGGAAGGGCTTTGTCCCCAGCAGAACCAGCCAAACAGACTAACGTCAGCTGAGTGATGGCTTTGAGAGTGCTCTGAAGCGCTCGGCCCCCTTCCAGATGACCGCCACGCCCGCGCTTGCCACCACTACAGACACCGCCAGTCTTTCGGTCACCCGCTTCGCGGAAGGCCTGGGCTTCGTCAACAGCCTGACCCAGCTCGAGGATGGTTCGGTGCTTGTCACCACCACCGATGGGCCCAATCCCTTCGACGCCAGCCGTCCGTCCCGGCTGATCCGGCTGCAGGATGCCGATGGTGATGGCGTCGCCGAGATCCGCCAGCAACTGGCCGTCCTGGAGGGGCTGGCCACCAGCGTGGAGCGCGTCGGCGATCTGATTTTCGTCACCAGCACGGGTCGGCTAAGCACCACCGCCCCTTCCATCACGATCTGGCGCACCGGCACTGTCACCGGCAACCACGCCACCGATCCGCTGCAACTGGCCGGGAAACTCCTCTTCAACTTTCCCGCCGATTTTCTGCACACCACCTACGCCCTGGCGGCACGGACCAGTCCGCTGGATCCCGACAGCGTGGAGCTCTACTTCGGAGTTGGCTCCCAAAGCAACTCCATGTCCACCGATGCCACCCTCATGGTGGATCTGGTGTCAGGCAGCCCCAGCACCCTGTTTTCGGGTGGTGCGATGCCCCCTGATTCGATCCAGCGGGTGCTGGTGCGCGACAACGGCAGCAGCATTTCTGTCAGCGGCCTCACCACCATCGCCACTGGCCTCCGCAACGCGGCTGGCATGGTGATCGGGGCCGGCGGGGAGCTCGTTTTCCAGGACAACGGCATCGATGGTCCTGCCGAGGGAGGTGATGCCGGAACGGTGAAATCCGCCGACGAGCTGAACGTTGTCGAGGTCAGTGAACTGGGTCTCACGGCTCCCGACTTCGGCTTCAGTGAGGCGTATACGGCCTACGAACTCGGCAACGATGGCCAACCCGTCAGCATGGGTGATCAGAACCCTGCCTACAGGACACCGGTGGTGGTCTTCACCCGCCTGCCCGACGGAAGCAAGAACGAGGGTGCGGTAGAGATCGCCGAGGCACCGATTGGCTTTGCTGGTGCCTACCTCAACACGGTCTTCACGGCCTTTTTCGGTGGATTCGGCTCCCCCAACGATGAGAACCCTGTCGTCGCAGCCGACCTGATCACCGGGGAGACGTTCCATTGGATCTCGCCGAACGAGCTCCGGAATCCAATGGGCCTGTTGGCGGTCCCCAATGCCCTCTACCTCGCCGATTCCTACCTGAGCACCTTCAGCGAGGCAGGGGTTGTTTATCGCTTCACTCCCACGAATCCCAGCAGCTTCACCAGCGCGCCCGCCGTGCTGGCCGTGGCAAGCTCGGCCGTCACCATGCAATGGGGGACGAGCACCGATGCCATCACCGGGCTGTCCATCAGCGGCGGGATGGTGAACGGGAGAATGGGCTTGTCGGCCAGTCCACAGACCATCAGGACGGTGCCAAGGGCTGTTACCGCCGGGAATCCAGCCGCTGGGTTCAGCACGGATGTGGCCCTTGCAGGCCTGGATGCCGCTACCACCTATGCCTACACCGTGCAGGTGGGAAGCCAGAGTCGGCAGGGACTGTTCCAGACCCTGCCGGGTATCGCGCCCGCTGTGGCGGATACGACGTTGTTGGGTTCTGCCAGGGCTGATACGAGCTACGGGATGCTCGCAGGCCCCGGCGATTCCGTTTATCTCATGATTAACAACTACAACCAAACGTCGGCGTCGTCGGATGCGAACTGGGAAGTCAGGCAAATCGATGCTGCCGGCAACACCCTTTGGACCCATGCGGTGACGACGGCGGGCCAAGATCTGATTTACGATATTGTGGCAGGGTCTGAAAATTCTCTCTACGTCGGCGGTATCCAGAACGGCAATGATGGCTTCATCCGCCGACTGAATGCGAATGATGGCCTCCAGTTTCGACGTCAGAACGGTTCATTATTTGAGGACATTTCGTTTGTCGGGAATGGATACGATCTGGTGCACTCGCTCGCCGCTGCCTCGGATGGCTCCTATGTGGTAGCCGTTGGCTATACATCCAGCAGTTCGTTTCAGGGGGTGGCCAGTGCAGACAGCAACCTTGATGCGTTCATCAGCCTGGTTGGGCTGAATGGTGGCCCTAGCTGGACAAGACTGATTTCCAGCGGCAAAGAGGATGTGGGGATGAAAGTCGTAGTGAGTAAAGATGGCTCCAGTATCTACATGGTGGGCTACGGCCAGGATAGCAATGATGCAGATGCCTATCTGCGCAAATATGATCGTGCTGGTAACTTGGTCTTCTCCAAGGAGATCAGCAGCAGCGCGAAGGACTATGCCCAGTCCATAGCCCTTGATGCTGATGGAAATATTGTCGTCTCCGTGAGTACGGATGGCAATCTGTTTGGCCTGGCCAATCAGGGGCGGCGTGATGTAGCTGTGCTCAAGTTTGATACCAGCGGCAATCTTCTCTGGAGCCAAATCCATGGAAGTAGTGGTATCGACGAAGCTCGCGATCTAACGATCGACACCAATGGCTCAATCTACGTCTCGGGTCATACGGGTCTGGATAGAACTGCCGGTTCCCCAGGGCTGGGAGGCATGGCCACCTTTGGTGACGCAGACATCTTCGTGTCCAAGTTATCCGCGAGTGGCCAGAAGTTGTGGACCTACACCGCCGGCACGCCTGGTTCTGACCTTGGTTACGACGTTGTGGTCGCCTCCAGCGGCAAGCTCATCCTGACCGGAGAGACCAGTGGCGGTCTCAATGGCTCCACCACCATGGGAGGGGTCTCGGATGTCTTTCTGATCAGCTTGAACCCGGCAGAGGGTGAGCCGCTCAATCGCAATCCCGTTGCCACCTTCCGGCAGTCGCAGGCCATCACGGTCGGAGCCGGCCAGCTCTCCGGCCAGCTCACCTCAATCGATCCTGATCCTCTGGATCGGGCGTACTACAGCCGTATCGGAAGCAACGCCCCCGGTTTCTCCCTCCAGGAGAATGGCCAATGGTCGTTCGATGCGTCGGATCCCGCCTTTGCAGGGATTGCCACCGGGCAGAGCAGAACCTTGACGGTCGTCTACCGCGTGGATGACCGGGCTGCCCCCCCTCAGCCCGGCCTTCCGAACGGGGTGATCCGTGTAGGTGTTGGAGCAGGGTATGACCACCGCTCGATCCAGGCGGCCATTGATTCGGCCCCGGTTGGGGCAACGATTTCTATCGCTCCCGGCACCTACAGCGAATCGCTCACCATAGCCAAAGCTGTCACACTTCTGGGTGCTAACCAAGGACGGAGTGCCAACGATCCCCGGGCCCCAGAAACCATCATTGAAGGGTTTGTGGCTATCACCAAAGCCGCTGCTGATGTCACCCTGGACGGGCTCAGCTTCATGGGTAACTCTGCAGGGGTGAACATGCGCATTGAGTCCGATCGATCGCGCCTGGTGAATTCTGTCATTACCAGTCGAGCGCCTGTTGGCGGTTTCGGGGACTTTGCCTTTGTCCGCTATCTGCCTGATCCCAACGACACCGAGCCATTCTCCAATATTGTCGTTGAAGACAACTTATTCCAAGGGATTGTTGACTTTAATGCGACACCCGTGGTTCTGCAGATTGACCGTGCTGCGAACGCCAGCATCATGCGGAACGTCTTCAATAACACCGGGGGCGGTGGAAACATTGTTCTGGCCCAGAACTCAGGCTCCGTAAGGGTTGAGCAGAATCTGATCGTGGGAGGCGGTAAAGGCGTCGCTACCTATAACGGCGTCTTCCAGGATCTGTCGATCAAGAACAATACGATCGTTGAAACCAATTCTTCTGGCCTGGAACTCAACGAGGGATCTGATCTGCGCGGCGGCAGCATTGATGGCAACCTTGTGACGGGGAGTGGCGTCGACGCCACGGGACGGGGAGCGAGCCAAGGCCTTCGCTATGCCAATTTCTTCGTTGCAGGATCGGCGTTGCTCGGTTCCGGATTCACGGTCACTGCTAACAATGACTTCAGCCAGCGAAGCGGTAGCGTTGAATCTGTCATTGGATATTCGGGTGCGACTTCAAGCGGCGGTGTGAACAGGGAGTCAGGCGTTGCGAGCTTCTCGATCACCGTGATCGGCCCGGCGTCGCCCCCTCCACCGCCTCCACCGCCTCCACCGCCTCCAGCGGATACGTTCACCACCCTGGAGAGCCAGGGATCTGTGGCGTTGCTCCGCTCCACTGCCGGAGGTTACGCGG
>NZ_JAFKRH010000028.1 GCF_019038465.1 Synechococcus sp. CCY 0621
GAGTAGCAGTAATCCCGTGGTGGCAATTAACTCCTCGGGTGCATTGGCTCTGGAATCGTCCTTTGGTCTTGATCTCAACGGGGATAGTTTGATCGGCTCTTTAGGTCCTGTCATTGTGTGAGCTAGGCCCGGCATAGTTATTCTTGTCTTCAGCCATTCATTCACTCATTGTATTGTCGCCGGGTGGTATTTAGTTGTGGCCCCTTGCTGAGAACCCACAGCAAAGCCCCCAGCCCCAGCCAACCCACCACCCCACCGATGGGGTTGGGATGGGCACCACCCGGACCCGCCAGCCAGGCAGAAGCCGTTGGGGCCAGGTCCAGCAAGCCGCCCTGCAGCAGAAACCAGCCTCCCACCAGGCCTCCGTGCAAGCCCACAGCCCCCCACAGCACACCGCCATCGGCGCGCCGTTGCAGGGCCAGGGCCAGCCCCAGCATCGTCAGGCCGCCCAGCAGCCCCACGGCACCGACGGGACCCAAGTTGAAGCGGGTGTGCACAAGGCTGAAGACCAGAGCCTGGCCCCACAGGGCAGGGCTGGTGCCCAGATGCAGTTCCAGTTCCCCCCAGAGCCAGCCGCGGAACAGCAACTCCTCGGCGAATCCCACACCGAGTAACAGGGCCATCCCATTGAGCAGTTGGGGTGCGCTGAGTGATCCGTGCCAGAACGCCTGACCGCTGGTCAGAAGGACAACGGTCACCAGGGCCAGCAGCAGGCCTGCCTTGAGCAGCCCCCGCAGGAAAGCCTGCGCAACCAAGGCGGGGGCCGCCGTGACCCCAAGCCGGCGCCACGGTCTTCTCTCTGCCCAGACCCGCTGGATGCGCAGGGGCAGGCTGAGCAGCAACAGCAGCAGCGCCAGTGCTGTGCCGACCAGATCCAGCCGATCGCGAGGGATCGCTGGTGTCAGCAGCCCCAGCGGCTGCACCAACAGCCAGCCCAACCCGTAAAGCATCGGCACGTAAAGCAGGGTGCCAATCCAGCGGGGGCGCACTCAGGCCTCCGGTTCGATCGTGCTGGTGAGGCCCTTGGCCTTGAGGGTTTCGCTGTAGAACTCCGCCGGCTCCAGATCGCAGACGATCACCAGTCCCACGCCGGTGTTATGGGCTTCCAGCATCACGGCGATGGCATCCTGCTCGCTCAGGGAGGGCACCACCTGGCGCAGGGTATTCACCACGTATTCCATGCTGTTCACGGGATCGTTGTGAAGCAGCACCTTGTAGCGGGGCGAGGTCTTGCGCACCCGCTCCGGCGCCTTCTCGATCACGGCGGCGCCCCCCGGGGATCGGGTGGGGGTTTCGGTCGCCGCCGGGTTTTCGTTCAGGAACCCGGAGCGGGGGCTCAGGAGCCACGAAGCGTGGGGAGGTTGGCGACAGGGCTGAAGGACGGACATGGACGGAGCCGTCAGAAAGGTTTTCAAGTTTAGGGAGCAACCCAGCAAGGATGGACTCCTCATGCCCATCGGAGCAAAGCCAGAGGCAATGCTACGGGAGCGCATTTCATCGGTTTTCTCCTCTGGAACATGGTCAACCCTACCCATGACATTCCCCCTTAGAGAGAGATGCCTAACATTGTGTGGTATTCATGTCCCAACTGGCCGCTCAAGATGGAGAGGCTTAATTGATTGCTAATCATTGCGAATCTAGGCGTTATGCAACTCAGCCGTCTTCGAATAAAGCCTGGGCTGCTCGGCTGCTTGGCACTGATGCCGGCTGGTCTGGCTCTGTGGTTCGTGCTGGTGCGGGGATTGCCTATCCCAGTAGGGGATCAATGGTGGGATACGACTTACCTGGTCATCAAGGCTCGAACCAATGACTTGCAAATTGAAGACTATCTCATGTTCTACGAGGGGCATCGGCCTGCGCTGATCCGCATGCTGGCTGTCGCTTCTGTCTATCTAAGTGGTCATTGTCTATTTATCCTGAATCTGACGACTTGGTTTGTTGCGGTTATCAACCTTTGTCTGTTGTGGATTCTCTTCTCTCCTGCCGGTCTTCCAGGCGTGCATCTGACGCCCAATGTGAGGTCGTTGGCGATGCTGCTCTTTTCGCTGATCTTGTTCACTCTCTACCACCAACAAGGCTGGATTGATTACTACTTTTCGACCTATTCTCTTAGTTTCCTTTTCTTGCTGGTTTCAGCGGTTGTCATATCGAGATCTTCCGGTGGATGGTTTTCACTTCTCCTGTTGATTTGTCTTGCGATACTTTCTTGCTTATCGCTGGGGTTGGGCCTTGGAGTTTGGGTCGCCACTCCCATCATGGCCTTGGGATTCCCTAAGTATAGAAAGCCTGAATACCTACTGCTTTGGGCGTTGGCTGGGTGCCTGTTCCTCTATTGGTACGCTCATCCGTTGTTGATTCAGAAGAGCCTCTCTGCGCTAAAAGTCTGGCCCTTGCAAGGATCTTCTGGGAACGTTCAGAATCTTCGCGCAGATCTGGTGTATCTGCCGATAAAGATACTCGCCGCGATGACGCGATTTGTGTCATTCTTTCTGTCGCGAAGATTTATGGGCACGACAGGTCTTTGGGACAAGGTCTCGATCATGCTCTCCTTGGCTGCGTTTGGTCTCCTTGTATGCAACCTGGTGAAGCTGTTCAGAGCGAATCACTCGGAAGTTTCTTCCTTATGGGGAGGTCTGGCCGCTTTTTCCTTGATTGGCTCCATTTTAATCTATGCGAGCAGAGGAGACTTACTGCCTGCTGAAAGGCACAGTCCTTGTAGCGACGGATTCTGGTTGGCTCTTGTTGCGACAACACTAGTTGTTGGTATTGATAAAGCTGGCGCTTCCCCGTCGGCGGCGCGCTTCCCAGTGACGGGGGTCTTTCCCTGGTTGATTCTTTCGTTAGTAAGCGTGGCGAGCGTGGTAAAAGATGTATTCGTCCTCCTTGCTCCTCCGACCTTTCCAGAATCTTGTATTCGTTGTGCGCGAGATTATGCTTTCAGCAGAGATCAGTGCTTGAGAAGTTGTTTCCGGTATGCAGATGAGCAAAGCCTTTATCAGATGACGCTTCTCGGTCTTGCTGGCCTGAATTCAGAGAATCCACCTTTCCGTATCAGCTCCACAGGGCCGTCAAAAGTGGTTGTGATGATGCCCGACCGATTCACGGCAGAGATCGTCTTGCGAAGTGCGTTTGGCTCGTCCTTGAACAAATCGTTCTCATCTTACTCTCCTGCGAGAGAACAATGGAAGAAGCCGCATGCCGCTGGATCTTTCTACGAAGACCATCGCGCCCTGCCCAAACAAAGTCTTGCCAAGAGTCAATACTTTACGAGTCTTGAAACGTTGGTACGGCACGTCTTGCTTTCCCGTTCAGGGGATAGGCCCATTCTTGTGCTCTCCGCTGATGAAGTAGAGGCCGAGGCCGGAATGCTGTCTAGAGAGCTGCAGCGTATCGGATGGAGAATGAGGACTTCAGAGATTTACAGACTATCTCCAACTTCCAGGGGATTTCATCTGACATGCTTCTCTTCCGCGCGATCTGCCTCCGACTCGAATGTTGGAGATGAGTGTGCGGGAGTCCAACTGAAAGCTTTCCGAGGGATTCGTAGCTCGAATTGATTATGCTTTCAATCGATGCCCGAAGTGTAGCTTTGAACTGGTATCTTCTGAATCTCAAAGCTCCCGGATCCGGCGCATCGCCTCGTCGACGTTGGCGCGGGAGTTGAACGCCGACAGGCGGAAATAGCCTTCTCCGGCGGCCCCGAAGCCGCTGCCTGGGGTGCCCACCACATGGGCCTTGCCGAGCAGATGGTCGAAGAAGCCCCAGGAATCCAGTCCGTCGGGGGTCTTGATCCACACGTAGGGGGCCTGCTCGCCGCCGTAAACCTGCAGCCCGGCGGCCGCCAGTTCACGGCGGATGATGGCCGCATTCTCCATGTAGAACCCAACCAGGGCCCGCACCTGTTCCTGGCCTTTCGGGGAGTACACCGCCTCGGCCCCCCGCTGCACGATGTAGCTCACCCCGTTGAACTTGGTGCTCTGGCGCCGGTTCCACAGACCCCACAGCTCCACCGGCTCGCCGGCCGCCGATCGGCCGGTGAGCCCCCGGGGCACCACGGTGAAGGCGCAGCGGGTGCCGGTGAAGCCGGCGTTCTTGGAGAAGGAGCGGAACTCGATCGCGCAGCGTCGCGCCCCTTCGATCTCGTAGATGGAGTGGGGCAGCTCGGGATCGGTGATGAACGCCTCGTAGGCGGCGTCAAACAGGATCAGGGCGTCGTGGGCCAGGGCATAGTCCACCCATTGCTTCAGCTGCTCCTGGGTGGCAACGGCACCGGTCGGATTGTTGGGGAAGCAGAGGTAGATCAGGTCGACCGGCTGCTCCGGCAGGGGGGCGACAAAACCGTTGGCGGCGGTGATCGGCAGGTAGGTGAGTCCCCCATAGCGTCCGCCGGCGTCGGCCTCGCCGGTGCGGCCCGCCATCACGTTGCTGTCCACGTACACCGGGTAGACCGGATCGGTGACGGCGATGCGGTTGCCGGCCCCGAGGATGTCGAGGATGTTGCTGCTGTCGCACTTGGAGCCGTCGGAGACGAAGATCTCCTCGGCGCTCACCTCGCAGCCGCGGGACTGGAAGTCGTGGCGGGCGATGGCCTCCCGCAGCCAGGCGTAGCCCTGCTCGGGACCGTAGCCGTGGAAGCCCTCCCTGGTGCCCATGGCCTCAATGGCCTGCTTCATCGCCTCGCGGCAGGCCGCCGGCAGCGGTTCGGTGACGTCGCCGATGCCCAGGCGGATCACGGGAGCCTCGGGATGGGCCTCGCTGAAGGCCTTGACGCGTCGGGCGATCTCGGGGAACAGATAGCCCGCCTTGAGCTTGAGATAGCTGTCGTTGACCTGAACCATGGGAGGGAAGCGGAAGGCGTGGCGGCTGGGCGTGGCGGCATCTTCCTATGGCGCGGTGCGGCCTGCCTACCATCGGTTTCCAGCCCGCAGGCCATGGCCTTGACCGTTGCGCCGATCGACTTCGCCGCGCTGGTGGACAGCAGCATCTCCCGCCCGGCCCGCTATCTGGGCAACGAGCGGGGGGTGGAGCCCCGGGACTGGTCGGCCGCCCGGGTGCGCTGGGCCCTCACCTATCCGGAGGTCTACGAGGTCGGCGCCAGCAACCTCGGCCACGTACTGCTCTATTCCATCCTCAACGCCGTCCCCGGCCAGCTCTGCGATCGCGCCTACCTGCCGGCGCCCGATCTGGCGGTCCGGCTGCGGGAGCGGAACGCGCCCCTGTTCGCGGTGGAAAGCCACCGCCCCCTGGCCGCCTTCGACATCCTCGGCTTCAGCCTCAGCTACGAACTCGGCGGCACCAACATCCTCGAGATGCTGGATCTGGCCGGCATCCCGATCCGTGCCGCCGACCGGGGCGACCTTCCCCTGGACGATCCTGAGGCACCGCCACTGATCTTCGCCGGCGGACCCACCGCCACCGGTAACCCCGAGCCCTTCGCGCCGTTCTTCGATTTCCTGGCCCTGGGGGACGGCGAGGAGCTGCTGCCCGAGATCGGCCTGGTGGTGGCCGAGGGTCGCGCTGCCGGCCTGGGCCGCCGGGCCCTGCTGCGGGATCTGGCCGAGGTGCCGGGGGTCTACGTCCCGTCCCTGTATGCGCCAGGGCCCGATGGGGTGAGCCTGCTGCCGCTGGAGCCCGGCCTGACCCCCCGGATCCAGCGGCGCACCGCCACCCCCATGCCCCACTACGCCATGGGCCTGGTTCCCCACATCGAAACCGTCCACGACCGGCTCACCGTGGAGATCCGCCGCGGCTGCACCCGTGGCTGCCGCTTCTGCCAGCCGGGGATGCTGACGCGCCCGGCCCGGGATGTGGAGCCCGAGGCGGTCATCGAGGCGGTGGAGGAGGGCATGCTGCGCACCGGCTACAGCGACTTCTCCCTGCTCTCCCTCAGCTGCAGCGATTACCTGTCCCTGCCGGCGGTGGGGGTGGAGCTGCGCAACCGGCTGGCGGAACACAACGTCAGCCTCACCCTGCCCAGCCAGCGGGTCGACCGCTTTGACGATTCCATCGCCCACATCCTTGGCGGCACCCGCCGGGCCGGGCTCACCTTCGCCCCCGAAGCAGGCACCCAGCGCCTGCGGGACATCGTCAACAAGGGACTCACCGATGCGGAACTGCTGCGCGGCCTCCGCACCGCCATGGAGAACGGCTACACCCGGGTGAAGCTCTATTTCATGATCGGCCTGCCGGGCGAGACCGACGCCGACGTGCTCGGCATCGTCGACACCTGCCGCGCGTTGCAGCATCAGTGCCGTGATCTGGGCCGGCTGCAGCTCAACCTGACGATCAGCAATTTCACCCCCAAGCCCCACACGCCGTTCCAGTGGCACAGCGTGTCCACGGCGGAGTTCCGGCGCCGGCAGCAGCTGTTGCGCGACGCCCTGAGGCCGCTGCGGGGCATCAAGACCAACTACACCGATGTGCGGCTGTCGGCGGTGGAGGACTTCGTCGGCCGCGGTGACCGGCGGCTGGCGCCGGTGATCGAGGCGGCCTGGCGGGCGGGAGCCGGTCTGGATGCCTGGTTCGAATCGGCCGAGCGCACCCATGCCGCCTGGACCGGCGCCATCGAGGCGGCTGGCCTGGGGGGCTCCTACCGCGCCCTGGAAATGGGCGGCTGGAGTGCGGCGGAGGCCTTCGCCGCCGGCGATCTCGAGGCCTTCTGCCGTCAGCCGCTCCCCTGGGACCACATCGATTCCGGCGTCGACAAGACCTGGCTGGCGGAGGACCTCCGTCGGGCCCTGGCGGCGGCGGTGGTGCCGGATTGTTCCTTCGAGGGCTGCAGCAGCTGCGGCGTCTGCGGCCCTGAGCTGGGCCACAACGTGGTGATCCCGGCGCCCCCGGTTCCGCCGCCGATCCCGCCACGGGCCCCGGCCAGCGAAAGGGTCTGCCGGCTGCGCTTCGGCTTCGCCAAGACCGGCTCCCTGGCCCTGATCAGCCACCTGGACACGCTGCGCCTGCTGGAGCGAGCCCTGAGGCGCAGCGGCCTGCCGGTGAGCTTCACGGGCGGATTCCACCCCCTGCCGCGGCTGCAGGTGGCGCTGCCCCTGCCCCTGGGGGTGGAGGGCCTGGGCGAGTGGCTCGACCTCGACTTCGCCGCCCCGATCGATCCGGAGACGGCCCGCCAGCGCCTGCAGGGGGAACTCAGCGACGAGCTGAGCTTGCATTCGGTCCAGGCCATGCCCCTGGCGACCCCTGGCCTGGCCCAGCAGATCCGCGCCGCCCACTGGCGGATGGCCCTGCTGCCGGCGCCCGGTCTGCCGGCTCCGGTGCCGTCCCAGTGGTCGGCTGCCATCGCTGCGCTGCTGGAGGCCACCACCCTGCCCTGGCAGGACCAGGACAAGAAGGGCCGCCCCCGCCAGCGGGACTGCCGCCCCTACCTGCTCGCCCTCCGGGCGGTGCCTCTGGAGGACCAGTTGCCGGGAGGGCCGGGGTTGGTGCTGGATCTGGAGGCCGCCGTGGATTCCCAGGGCCGCAGCCTGCGGCCCGAACATCTGCGCCATTGGCTGGGCGAGTCGCTGGGCCGGCCCCTGGTCCTGGGGCCGGTCCAGCGCCGTTGCCTTCGGCTGGACGCATGCTAAGTTCGCCCTAGACAGATACAGGAATCGCAGGGATCCTCCCCTTCGTCCTGCTCTGCCCAGACGCTTCTGCAACAGGGATGCTTTCTAGAAGCTCCTCCGCGTAAGCGCGATTTAAGTCAACACTGCTTGGTTCGGTCTTCGTTGCTTCGCATCGGGAAGGGACGTCATCCCTTCCGCCACGCTGCCGGCCCGACGACGTCTTATCCCTTCTCAGGCTCCTGGTTTCAGGAGTTTGTACCAGGCAAACAGCCGATTCCATTGTTACCGGAGTCCGGTCTGTTCCTTTCCAGTGGCTGCGCGACCGTCACGGTCGGCGTCCGATTCCTTCCCTCCACCTGCCCTCTGGCAGGGCTCCACCGAGCCCACCATCTCTTCCATGCCCCAGCAGATCGTCATCGCTGAGCAGTTGCGGATCGCCGCAGTGCTCAACGACGAACGCGTCGATGAACTGATCGTCGCCCAGGGTCGCTATCAGATCGGCGACGTCTACCTCGGCACCGTTGAAAACGTGTTGCCCGGGATTGATGCGGCGTTCGTCAACATCGGCGAAAGCGAGAAGAACGGCTTCATCCACATCACCGACCTAGGCCCGCTGCGCCTGAGGAAGGGAGGTGCCGGCATCACCGAGTTGCTCGAGCCCAGGCAGAAGGTGCTCGTCCAGGTGATGAAGGAGCCCACGGGCACCAAGGGGCCGCGGCTCACCGGCAATCTCTCCTTGCCGGGCCGCTTCCTGGTGCTCCAGCCCCACGGCCAGGGTGTCAACATCTCCCGGCGCATCAACGGCGAGAACGAGCGCAACCGGTTGCGGGCCCTTGGTGTGCTGATCAAGCCCCCCGGGGCCGGCCTGCTGATCCGCACCGAGGCCGAGGACGTCAGCGAAGACATGCTGATCGACGACCTCGAGGGCCTGCTGCGTCAGTGGGAGTCGATCCAGCAGGCCGCCGAGACGGCCTCGCCGCCGGTGCTGCTCAACCGCGACGAGGACTTCATCCACCGGGTGCTGCGCGACCTCTACAGCCCCGATGTGCTGCGGGTGGTGGTCGACAGCGCCGATGCGGTGGCGCGGGTCAATGCGTTCCTCGGCTCCGACCAGGCCAATCTCCTGGTGGAGCACCACGGCGAATCCACCGAGATCCTCGAGCACTACCGGGTCAACGCGGCCATCCGGGATGCCCTCAAGCCCCGGGTGGATCTCCCCTCCGGCGGCTACGTGATCATCGAGCCCACCGAGGCCCTGACGGTCATCGACGTCAACTCCGGATCGTTCACCCGCTCGGCCAACGCCCGCGAGACGGTGCTGTGGACCAACTGCGAGGCGGCGGTGGAGATCGCCCGCCAGTTGAAGCTGCGCAACATCGGCGGCGTGGTGATCATCGACTTCATCGACATGGAGTCCCGCCGCGACCAGCTGCAGTTGCTGGAGCACTTCACCCAGGCCTCCCGCGACGACACGGCCCGTCCCCAGATCGCCCAGCTCACCGAACTCGGCCTGGTGGAGCTGACCCGCAAGCGCCAGGGTCAGAACATCTACGAACTGTTCGGGCGGGCCTGCCCCAGTTGTGGGGGCCTGGGCCATGTGGCCGTGCTTCCCGGCAAGGACACCCTCCAGCCCCTGGCCACGGTCTCCGGCCTGGTGCGCTCGGCGGCTTCAGCCCGGGCTGAAGTGGCCAGCCCCGCCAATGGGGGGGGTGAGGTCGGCGGCAGTGGCCGGAGGCGGCGTGGCGGTCGTGGCGGCCGCGGTTCCGACGGGGCTGAGGCCCCGGTGGCGAGTGGTTTCGCCGAGGGCGTTGGCAACGGTGTCGCCGCCGTGCCTGTCTCCCAGGAGACCCTCCCCTCCACCGATGCACCCCAGCGCCGCCAGGAGCCCGAAGTGCTGGCCGTGCCGATGGACGCGGAGCAGGAGCTGGTCTATGGCTGGATGGGCCTGAGTCCGGCGCTGTTGCTGGATCCGATCCCCACGGGGGAGAGCCTGATGGTGCGCGTCGTCCGCCCGGACGCTGATCCGGAGGCCGTCATCGAGGAAGCCCGCCAGCAGCTGGCCGCCAGCGGCTCCCGTCGCCGCCGCCGCGGCAGGAACGGCGAAGGCCGCAGTGGTACCGGCGAAGCTTCGGAGGCTGCCGAGGTCTTCGACGCCCCCGACGTCTCCGACGCCTCAGAGGCTCCCGATCACCACGAGGTGATTCCCATTCTGGCGATCACCCCGGCACCGTTCGAATCCGAAGCCGTCGCCGAGCCCGCTGAGCTCGTCAGCGTGGCGCTGCCCAGACGTCGTTCCCCTGGCAGGGCCACACCGGTCGCGGCCCCGGTTCCGGTGGCCGCCGCCGAGGCGGCCACCAGTGAGGCCGGCGAACCGCGTCGTCGCCGGCGCCGTTCCTCTGCCTCGGACTGATCCGCACGGTCCTGACGCCCTCGGGAGCCCCGAGGCGTCGGTCTGGGGAGGGCTTGATCCCTCCTCCTGCGCCGGGGTCGACGAAGTCGGCCGGGGCAGCCTGTTCGGGCCTGTGTTCGCGGCGGCCGTGGTGCTGCCGGCGGCGGCCCTCGCTCCCCTGGTGGCGGCGGGTCTGAACGACAGCAAGGCACTGTCTGCCAGACGCCGGCAGGCCCTGGTTCCCCTGCTGCGGCAGCACGCGCTGGCCTGGGCCCTGGGGCAGGCCAGCGCCAGTGAAATCGACCGCTGGGGTCTGCGCCTGGCCACCGAATGGGCGATGCTGCGGGCGTTGCAGCGGCTGCCCCGGCCGCCCCTGCTGCTGCTGGTGGATGGGGTGCTGCCCCTGAGGCCGTGGCCCGCACCCCAGACCACCCTGGTGCGGGGTGATGGCCGCTGCGCGGCGATCGCCGCCGCCAGTGTGCTGGCCAAGCAGGAACGGGATGCCCTGCTGGCTCGACTGGCCCTGCGCCATCCCGGCTACGGACTGGAGCGCCATGCCGGCTATGGGACGCCCCAGCACCGGGAGGCGATCCTGCGACTGGGTCCCACCCCCCTGCACCGCCGCAGTTTTCTCAGCTCGATCGACACCAGCGCTGGAAGTCCCCCAGCAGCTGCTGACTCACCCGGGTCCTGATGCCCAGCAGGATGCCGCCGAGCACCGAGCGGCCCGTGGCCTCCAGCACCTTGGGGGGGATCAGTTGCAGCAGGGTGGGGCGGCTCACGGTCACCGAGAGGCTGGCTTCGCCGGTGAGGCCGCCGTCGGCCGCGGCAAGCCAGGAGCAGAGGCCAAGGCGGAAATCCTCCACCAGTCCCAGCCCCTCGAGCTGGCAGTCGAGGGCCTCCAGCTCCAGGCGCCCGTTGCGGCGCACGACCTGCAGCTCCACCACGGGCTGAATCCGGAGCTGGAACACCTTCACCTGGCTCACGGTGTAGCGGTAGCGGCCGGGGCCGAGGGGTTCGAGCTGGCTGGGGTCGAGCAGGGCCTGCACCACCCGCTGCTCGTCGTCCAGATAGGCGGGCAAGCGATCCGCTTCACTGATCACTGGAAGGTCAAGTTGCTGGCTGGCGCTGAAGGCCAGAGACATGGCCTGCGGGCCGGCAGGCCATGATCCTACCGATCACCCCAGACCGCCCCCCGCCATGCGTCTTGCCTTTCTCGGTCCCGTCGGCACCTACGGCGAGCAGGCGGCGCAGCGACTGGCGGGCCTGGAGGGCCTGGAAGGCGTCGCGTTCGTGCCCCAGCAGGGTATCCGCGCTGTGATCCGGGCCCTGGCCGAAGGGGATTGCGAACTGGCGGTGGTGCCGGTGGAGAACTCCGTCGAGGGGGGTGTCACCAGCTGTCTGGATGCCCTTTGGGAGCACCCGGACCTGGCGGTGGCCCGGGCCCTGGTGCTGCCCATCCGCCATGCGCTGCTGGGGAGTGGTCCGCTGGAGGGGATCAGTGAGGTGCTCTCCCACCCCCAGGCCCTGGCCCAGTGCAGCCTGTGGCTGGGGGAACAGCTGCCCCAGGCGTTGCAGCTGCCCACCAGCTCCACCGCCGAGGCGGCGCGATTGGTGCGGGGCAGCCGCTTCCGGGGCGCCATCGCCTCGCTGGAGGCGGCCGCCGAGCATGGCCTGGAGGTGCTGGCCTACCCGATCAATGACGTACCTGGCAACTGCACCCGCTTCCTGTTGCTGCGGCGCGGGGAACGCTCCCAACGGGGTCCCTACGCCAGCTTGGCGTTCTCGCTCCACTCCAACCGCCCCGGGGCCCTGTTGGAGTCGCTGGGCTGTTTCGCCCGGCAGGGGCTGAACATGAGCCGCATCGAGTCACGCCCCTCGAAGCGGGAAATGGGCGAGTACATCTTCTTCGTCGATCTCGAACTTCCCGAGGGAGCCTCCCCGTTGGAGGGGGCGATCGCCGATCTGACCCCCCTCTGTGAACACCTGGCCCTGTTCGGCGCCTACCCCCTCAGCAACCTCGCCGCCGAAGAGAAGACGCCCTGAGCGCTGGGGCTTGGTCAGCATCGCTGGGCGGCAAGGGGCCGCGGAAGACGCCGAACTGCATCAGACCGGTGCGGAAGGCCCAGTCCATCAACAGCAGTGTCGGGGTTTCCCGCAGGCCCTGAACCACGGCCCGCGGCCCCAGACCCAGCACTGCCCCGGGGCGGCGCACCCCCTCAACGATGGAATCCACCCATGAAGGCAGGGTGGCCGCGGTCCAGTCGGCGGTGCTGATCGGCAGACCGCGGTTCCAGGGGCTGGTCTCGAGGTTCCTCCTCAGGGAAGGAATGCTGGCGAATTCCGGATGGGCCCACTGGTCGAGCAGTTGGCGCATCACCCAACGCTCCAGCCGGTTCATGGGGGCGACGGCCGGATCGCGGCGGTTCCAGTCGGCCACCGCCAGGCAGCCCCCCGGCCGCAGCACGCGCAGCATCTCATCGGCGTAGCGCTGCTTGTCGGGCATGTGGGGGCCGGCCTCCACGCTCCAGACCGCGTCAAAGCCCGCATCGGCAGCTCCGTCCGGCAGATCCAGGGCCAGGGCGTCCATGACGGCGAAGCGGCAGTCCGGCAGGTCGGCGGGCGTGAGCTCCCGTGCCCTGGCGATCTGGGCCGGACTGATGCTGATGCCCAGCACCTGGAAGCCGTAGTCCCGGGCCAGGATACGGGCGCTGCCGCCGATGCCGCAGCCCACATCCAGCACCCGGCTGCCGGGGGGCAGACGGTCGAGGCCGCTCCAGCGGACCAGTTCGTGCACAAAGGCGGCCTTGGCGGCCCGGAAATCCCGTGGTTCGGCGGGATCGCCGTAATGCCCCAGATGCACGTGCTCGCCCCACAGACGCTCCAGCAGCCGGTCGTCCGTCCAGCGGTCGTAGGCGGCGGCAACGCTGGCCGCTGACAGGTAGGCCCTTGAGCGGCGCTGCCAGAGCCGGGCCACCAGGACCCCAACAAGCACACCCCCCGTCACCAGGAGGGGCAGCAGGACGCCGCCCGGGAACAGACTCGCCATGGTTCAGGCCTCGTTGTCGTCGTCGCCGAGGTTGGAGAAGGTGTCCTTGAGGACGGTGCGGGCCGCCAGTTGCCGTCGGGTCTGGTCCAGCAGTTCGTATTCCTGGCGCAGGCGTTCGCCGGTGTCGGTGATCTCCAGCAGGGCCTGCTGGTGATCGGCCACCGGCCCGCCGAGGTGGGCGCCGATCCAGAAGGAGAGTTCCCGCGGCAGATCAGGCAGGTCGGCGGGCAGCGACGAGGGCTTGCCGATCAGCTTGCCGGTGAGGTCGACGACGTCCCTGAGGGCCCGGGTGACCGTGCTGGTGAGCGTCTCGAGCTCCTCGTGGCTCTCGCTCACGGTGTCCTCGATCCAGCTGACCATGCCCACCCGGAAGGGCGTATCGCGCACGATGTCGAGGACCCGGAAGCGCTGCTGGCCCATCGTGACGATGTTGCTGCGGTCGTCGTCCTGGACCTGGCAGTGGAGGATCTCGGCGCAACAGCCGACTTCCGCCATGCGTTTGCTCTGGGGGTCCCAGCGCACCACGCCGAAGCGCCGATCCTCGGACATCGCCGTGCGCAGCATCATGCGATACCGCGGCTCAAAGATGTGAAGCGGCAACACCTCCTGGGGGAAGAGCACCACATCAGGCAGGGGAAACAGGGGCAATTCCCTGACGGCCAGATCAGTCACGCGCGGATGTTGCCGCTGGCGGCAGGGGGAGAGGGGCGATCGGGGGACGGCAACGAAAGGATCAACCAGAGCATCTCAAGTTTGAATCGATCCTAGAAACACCGACCCGCCGGGCGATGGCCGCATGGCCCCATCAGCATCAGAGCTTGACCTCGATGTCCACACCACTGGGCAGGTCGAGCTTCATCAGGGCGTCGATGGTCTTGGAGCTGGGGCTGTAAATGTCGATGATCCGGCGGTGGGTGCGGGTCTCGAAGTGCTCACGGGAATCCTTGTCGACGTGAGGCGAGCGCAGCACGCAGTAGATCTTGCGCTTGGTGGGCAGGGGGATCGGACCGACCGCCGTGGCAGCGGTGTGATCGGCAGTCTCGATGATTTTTTCGCAGGACAGATCCAGCATGCGGCGATCGAAGGCCTTCAGGCGGATGCGGATCTTCTGCTGGGGGATGGAAGCGGTCATCGGAAGGGAAGCGCGGGCGAAGGGCGGCGGCAGCGCCGCTGAAACGGATTGTCGAGGTGCACGGGGAACCGGTGGTTCCGAAAAGGGGAGCTTCTCTCAGGAGACGCTCCCCCCAGAGGGCTAGATCAGCCTCACAGAACGATCTTGGAGACCACGCCAGCACCGATGGTGCGGCCGCCCTCGCGGATGGCGAAGCGCATGCCCTGCTCGATGGCGACCGGGCAGATCAGCTCGGCGCTCATCTTGATGCGGTCGCCGGGCATCACCATCTCCACGTTGGTGCCGTCATCGGCGGTGAAGGCCGTGATCTGGCCGGTCACGTCGGTGGTGCGGATGTAGAACTGCGGGCGGTAGCCAGCGAAGAAGGGGGTGTGACGACCACCCTCTTCCTTCTTGAGCACGTAGACCTCACCTTCGAACTTGGTGTGGGGCTTGATGGAGTTGGGCTTCACCAGCACCATGCCACGCTCGATGTCCTCTTTCTGGACGCCGCGCAGGAGCAGACCGACGTTGTCGCCTGCCATGCCCTCGTCGAGCAGCTTGCGGAACATCTCCACGCCGGTGACGGTGGTTTCGCGCGTGTCGCGGATACCAACGATCTGGACGGTTTCGCCCACTTTCACTTTGCCGCGCTCGATACGGCCGGTGGCGACGGTGCCGCGGCCGGTGATCGAGAAGACGTCTTCGACGGCCATCAGGAAGGGCTTGTCGATCTCACGCTCGGGTTCGGGGATCGCCTCGTCGACCGCATCCATGAGGTCGAGGATTTTGTCGACCCACTCGTCTTCGCCACGCACGGCTTTCTTGCCGGCCTGGATGTACTCAAGAGCCTTGAGGGCGGAACCCGCGATCACGGGGATGTCGTCGCCAGGGAAGTCGTAGCTGCTCAGCAGCTCGCGCATCTCCAGTTCGACGAGCTCGAGGATTTCCTCGTCGTCGACCATGTCCTTCTTGTTCAGGAACACCACCAGCGCGGGCACGCCCACCTGCTTGGCCAGAAGGATGTGCTCCTTGGTCTGGGCCATGGGGCCGTCGGTGGCGGCCACCACCAGGATGGCGCCGTCCATCTGGGCGGCACCGGTGATCATGTTCTTGACGTAGTCAGCGTGGCCGGGGCAGTCGACGTGGGCGTAATGACGCTTGTTGGTCTCGTACTCGACGTGAGCTGTGTTGATCGTGATCCCCCGCTCCTTCTCTTCAGGGGCGCCGTCGATCTCGTCGTAGGCCTGGGCCTTGGCCATGCCCTGCGACGCCAGCACGTTGGTGATGGCGGCGGTGAGGGTGGTCTTGCCGTGGTCAACGTGACCGATGGTGCCGATGTTGACGTGAGGCTTGTTCCTCTCGAACTTCTCGCGTGCCATGGAAGGAAAGAATCGGGGGGGTGGGTTGGATGGAAAGAAAGATCAGGAATTGCCCTGATTCTTGGAGATGATGGCTTCCGCCACATTGCGAGGGACTTCCTCGTAATGGCTGAACTCCATCGAGAAGATACCCCGACCCTGGGTCATGGATCGGAGCTGGGTGGCGTAGCCGAACATTTCGGCCAGAGGCACTTTGGACTGGACTTTGGACTGTCCGTTGTCGACGGACTGTCCTTCGACCTGACCGCGGCGGGAGGAAAGGTCGCCGATGACCGAACCGAGGTAATCCTCGGGGACCTCGACCTCAACCTTCATCATCGGCTCAAGAAGTACGGGATTGCACTTCTTGACGCCATCTTTGAAGGCCAAGGAACCGGCGATCTTGAACGCCATCTCCGAAGAGTCGACGTCGTGATAGGAGCCGTCCACCATGGTGACCCGGACATCGATCATGGGGAAACCGGCAATCACACCGGACTGGCAGGTTTCCTTCATGCCGGCTTCCGCCGGACCGATGTACTCCTTGGGAACAATGCCGCCAACAATCTTGTTGACGAACTCGAACCCTGAACCCGGCTCGCCGGGCTGCATTTCGATCACCACATGGCCGTACTGGCCCTTACCTCCCGTCTGGCGGGCGAACTTGCCCTCACCCTTGGCGCTGCCGCGGATGGTTTCCCGGTAGGACACCTGGGGGGCACCGATGTTGGCCTCCACCTTGAACTCCCGCAGCATGCGGTCGACCAGGATCTCCAGGTGCAGTTCGCCCATGCCGGCGATCACGGTCTGGTTGGTTTCCGGATCGGTGGAGACCCGGAAGGTGGGGTCTTCCTCGGAGAGGGACTGCAGGGCCTTGCCGAGTTTCTCCATGTCGCCCTTGGTCTTGGGCTCCACGGCCACGGAGATCACCGGTTCGGGGATGAACAGGGATTCCAGAATGATCGGGTCGGAGTCGACGCAGAGCGTGTCGCCCGTGGTGGTGTCCTTGAGGCCGAGCACGGCGCCCAGGTCGCCGGCCCGCAGCTCGTCCACCTCCTCGCGTTCATCGGCCTTGAGCAGGATCAGGCGTGAGATGCGCTCTTTTTTGTCCTTGGTGGAGTTGAGCACGTAGCTGCCCTTCTGCAGCACGCCGCTGTACATGCGGACGAAGGTGAGCTTGCCGTAGGGGTCGGCCATGACCTTGAAGGCCAGGGCACTGAAGGGAGCGCTGTCGTCGCAGGCACGGGTGGCTTCGCTGCCGTCGGCCAGGAGGCCATGGATCGGCGGCACATCAACGGGGGCGGGCAGGTAGTCGACCACCGCATCGAGCACCAGCTGGACACCCTTGTTCTTGAAGGCGGAACCGCAGAGGATCGGCACCATGCCGTGTTGCAGCACCCCGAGGCGGATGCCACGCATCAGCTGCTCCTGGGTGAGCTCACCGTTCTCGAGGAAGGCTTCGATCAGCTCTTCATCAGTTTCGGCCACCGACTCCATCAGCTTCTGGCGCCACTCGGCCGCCTCGTCCTTCATGTCGGCCGGAATCTCCTCTTCGAGGATGTCGGTGCCGAGATCATTGGTGTAGATGATCGCCTTGTTTCGCACCAGATCGATGATGCCTTTGAGGTCACCCTCGGCACCGATCGGCAGCTGGATCGGCACGGCGTTGGCCTTGAGGCGATCCTTGATCTGGTCGTAGACCTTCAGGAAGTTGGCGCCGGTCCGGTCCATCTTGTTGACGAACACGATCCGGGGCACGTTGTAGCGATCGGCCTGACGCCAGACGGTTTCCGACTGGGGCTGCACGCCACCGACGGCACAGAACACCGCGACGACACCGTCGAGCACCCGCATCGAGCGTTCCACCTCGATGGTGAAATCGACGTGGCCAGGGGTGTCGATGATGTTGATCCGGTTGTCCTTCCAGCTGGTGGAGATGGCGGCGGCGGTGATGGTGATCCCCCGCTCGCGCTCCTGCTCCATCCAGTCGGTGACGGCGGCGCCATCGTGCACCTCACCCATCTTGTGGACCACGCCGGAATAAAACAGAATCCGTTCGGTCGTGGTGGTCTTGCCCGCGTCGATGTGAGCGGCGATACCGATATTTCTGACGCGTTCCAGGGGGTAGGCGCGGGCCACGGGAAAGTTCTCCGGGGGTGGGTCGACGAAAAGCGGGCGTAACTTTACAGAACGACGTTGGTTCGATCTGCAGGAACCGGATCAGCCCAGGGATCCGGCCCCTCTGGGCGGCTCAGTAGCGGTAGTGGGCGAAGGCCTTGTTGGCTTCGGCCATCTTGTGGGTCTCCTCCCGCTTGCGGACGGCACTGCCGGCCTCATTGGCCGCATCCATCAGCTCACCGGCCAGCTTCTGGGCCATGCTCCGGCCGTTGCGGGCCCGGGAGAAGTTGACCAGCCAGCGCAGCGCCATGGCGGTGCCCCGCTCCTGACGCACTTCCATCGGCACCTGGTAGGTGGCGCCCCCAACCCGGCGAGCGCGCACTTCCACCAGGGGGGTGGCGTTGCGGACCGCCGTTTCGAACAGGTCGAGCGGATCGGCACCGGTGCGCTCGTTGATCAGGGTGAAGGCATCGGACAGGATGCGCTGGGCCGTGGACTTCTTGCCGTGCTTCATCAGCCGGGCCACGATCATCGAGGCCAGGCGGCTGTTGAACTGGGGGTCCGGGAGAACCGGGCGTTTCTCGGCGGCGTTGCGGCGGGACATGGAACGGGGGGAGAAAAAGCGGGAGAGAGCTGGGCCGGCCGCGAAGAGCCGGGAGAACAAAGGCTCAGGCCTTCGGTGTCTTGGCGCCGTACTTGGAGCGGGACTGCCGCCGATCCTTGACTCCGGAGGTGTCGAGGGTGCCGCGGATGATGTGGTAGCGGACACCGGGCAGGTCCTTGACGCGGCCGCCGCGGATCAGAACCACCGAGTGCTCCTGAAGGTTGTGGCCGATGCCGGGGATGTAAGCCGTCACCTCGAACCCGGAGGTGAGGCGCACACGGGCCACCTTGCGCAGCGCCGAGTTGGGCTTCTTCGGGGTGGAGGTGTACACCCGGGTGCAGACGCCACGCCGCTCTGGGCAGGCGCGCAGGGCGGGCGACTTCGTCTTGCGGGTGAGACGCTGCCGCTCGGTGCGGATCAGCTGCTGAATAGTGGGCATCGAAGGCCGGGGTGCTGCTCGGTGTGGACAGGTCGGTTGTCCGACCGTTTCGACAATCCGACACCTTACTTCGTCGCCGTCCCCCCTCAGGTCTCGCGACTGAAGGCGGCCCCGCAGGCACAGCTGCGCACGCCCGGCCCGGGACGCACCAGAAACCCGCCGCCGCTGAGGTCGCCCCGATAGTCGAGCTGCAGGCCCTGCAGCAGCGGCAGTTGCCCAGCTGGGGAATAGAGGGTGATGCCGTCGGCCCGGGCCACGGGGGTGCCGGCCAGGTGACCGGGGCGCAGCCGGATCGCCCAGGCTTCGCAGGCGCCCTCCAGAAGCTCCAGGTGCATCAGCCCCGGGGTGCCCGCCACGGCCGCCTGGCGGCACAGCTCGGCGGCGGCGGCGGGGGTGAGGCGAAGGCTGTGGCCCCGGGGCACGGTGCAGTGGCGGATCGCATCAGTTTGCCAGCCGTTGGCTGGTGGGGCCCAGGCCGGTGGTCGCCGCGCCGCCCCCGACCGGCACCAGCCCCAGGCCGTTGTGAACCGAGCCGGCCACACCCCGGCCCTTGACCCGGTGGCTGCCGCCCATCACCAGGCCGGTGGAACTGCCGCCATCGAGGTTGAGGGCATCGACCAGGCCCAGTTGCTGCAGCAGCCAGGCGGTCTCGGCAAGGGTGGGCCCGGCGCCACCCCCGGCGCCTTCCAGGGTCACCAGCCACAACAGGGTGCCATCGCTGCCCACCACCGTGCGGGGGGCCCCTTGCCGCAGGAAGGCGTCCCCGAATCCTTCAGCGCTGCCGTTGAGCACGATGCGGCCGTTCTGCAGCAGCAACGGCCCTCCGCCCATCACGGAGCCGGCGTTGCCCACCGGGTCGCTGGGGCGGCTCTCCAGGCGCAACGACTCCCCTTCATTCCAGGGCAGGACGGCCCCGGCACGGGCCACCACCAGGGTGTCCTCCGGCCGCAGCGGCACCCCCGCCGCCAGCTCCTGGCTGCCGATCCGCCGCTGCACGCGGCCACCGCTCAGCATCACGCCCGTTTCCGAGCCGGTCAGGGCCTGGTAGAGCCGGCCCCAGTCGGCGGTGTAGCGGCTCAGGCCCCGCTGGGCGTAACCGCTGTTGACGGTCAGCAGCGGCCAGCGCTGGCCACGGTCATCGCTGATCCATTCGTCCAGCCGCAGGCGCCCGAAGCGGGGCAGGCTGCGGGGATCCCAGCCCACGACGCCGCGGTTGAGGATCGGCCCGGACAGCCAGCGGCCCTGGTCCCGCAGGGCACCGAGCGGCAGGCGGCGCACCCGGTTGAAGAAGCCGCCGTTGATCGCCACCAGGGCGTCCTGGCGCTGGGCCAGGGCCGCCAGGGAGCTCAGGCCCGCCATGCCATCGGGCCGGCTGAGGGTCCGCAGTTCCAGCGGCCCGCTGCGGGGATCGACCCTGACGGCATTGATCTGGACCCTGGTCCCCCCCACGGCGCGCACCTGCTGGTCCCAGCGCAGCTGGGGCCCCAGCAGCGCCAGCAGCCGCGGATCGATCGGCGCCGGAGCCGTCGGTGGCGTCGCTGCCGTGCCGGTGGTGCCGCTCAGGGGCAGGTCGATGACCACCCGGGCGGGCTCCCCCAGGGTGAACAGGCGCAGGGGGGCGGTGCCGCCAGGAACGCTCAGGTTCAGGTCCGCTCCATCGGCACCGCTGCGCAGGCCCCGGGCGGTGAGCTGGGCCAGCTGGTCGGCCCGGCTGAGCAGGGCCAGCTGGACGCCGCCGTCGCTGCTGCTGCGTACCAGGGTGGGGCCATCAAGGTCGAGGACCACCCGCCGGAAGCCGGCTTGCTCCGAGCTGCGCACCTGGAGCAGGCGGGGAGCCGGCAGGCGCAGATGCAGCAGGTCGCCGCGACGCTCCACCGCCACTCCGACGTTCTGAAGGATCGCCGCCACGTCGACGGCCACCTCATCCGCCAGCGAGCGCTGCTGGCTGGCGGGCACCACCAGCTCCCGCCCGAACCATTCCAGCGTCAATGCGCCATCGGGCCTGGATCGGCTGCTGAAGCCCAGCTGGCCTTCCAGCACTTCCAGGGGCAGCCACAACGCCTGGGGCTGGCGTGGGTCCTGGCCCCCCCAACGCCAGGCGGCCTGCTGACGGCGGCCGTTGAGCTCCAGCCGGGTGCCGCCGATCTCCGCCGAGGGGGCCAGCCGCACCGGCTCCGGCCGGCGGCGCGACGGGGGATCCAGCTCCGGCAGGGCCGGCGGCACCGGCGGGGGGGCGGCCTCGGTGACCCGCGGGCCTCCGATCAGGGCCAGCAGGACCAGGGTGATCGGAAGGGTCCTGGCCATGGATTGGGGTCCTGCCGCTGCATGGAAAAAGTTAGTCCCGCTGCTTTGGGGCAGCGGCGGCTGCCTAGGATCGGCAGCTCGCCCTGTCGTCGCGGACACGGCTGCTGCACGGGTGACACGGCAGCTCCCCGGCGGGCCCTTCCTGCCGGCCTCTTTAGGCTTGTTGCTTTCAAGCCATCTCCAGCTCCGTTTCAGCAGCACCAACCCGGCCTATGTCCTCCTCCGCTCCGCTCTGGCCCCATCGCGACAGCTCGTCCCCAGGCCCTGGAGAAACGGACGCGTGTGGTGTGGGCTTCCTGGCCCACCTTGATGGGGTGCCCAACCACTGGGTGCTGCAGCAGGCCCTGCGCGGCCTGCGTTGCATGGAGCACCGGGGCGGCTGCGGCGGGGATGGAGATTCCGGCGACGGGGCCGGGCTGCTCACCGCGATCCCCTGGAGCTATCTGGAATCTGTCTGGCCGGCGGCCTCCGCCTCCACGGCCATGGTGCGGGGACTGGGGATGCTGTTTCTGCCCGCCGACGCAGAACGGCGCGACCAGGCCCGGCGGATCTGCGACGAGGAGGCCGAGCGCCTCGGGCTGCTGAGCCTCGGCTGGCGGGAGGTCCCCATCGTCCCCGAGGTGCTCGGGCCCCTGGCCCGGGAGAACGCCCCGGCCATCGAGCAGTGGCTGCTGGCGGCCCCCGATGCCGTGCCCGGCGTCATGGCTGATGTGGACGCCCTCGAATCGCTGCTGTTCCGCCTGCGGCGCCGCGCCGTCGATCGGGTGCGGGAGGTTTGGGGGGCCGACACCACCGACCTCTATTTCGCCTCGATCAGTGGCCGCACCGTCGTTTACAAGGGCATGGTGCGTTCGGAGGTGCTCGATGCCTTCTACGCCGACCTGCGGGACGAACGCTTCAGCGTCGCCTTCGCGGTGTACCACCGCCGCTTCAGCACCAACACCCTGCCCCGCTGGCCCCTGGCCCAGCCGATGCGCCTGCTGGGCCACAACGGCGAGATCAACACGCTGCTGGGCAACATCAACTGGGCCAGGGCGGCGGAATCCCATCTCGAGGCCGTCTGGGGCGATGCCGCCCGGGACCTGCGGCCCCTGGTCAACGCCGCCTTCAGCGATTCGGCCAACCTGGATGCCACCCTCGAACTGATGGTGCGCAGTGGTCGGCCGATCACCGACAGCCTGCTCACCCTGGTGCCGGAGGCCTTCCGCGACCAGCCCGAGCTCGACGAGCGGCCGGCGATCAAGGCCTTCTACGAATACAGCGCCTGCCTGCAGGAACCCTGGGACGGCCCCGCCCTGCTGGTCTTCAGCGACGGCCGCATGGTCGGGGCCACCCTCGATCGCAATGGCCTTCGTCCCGCCCGCTACTGCATCACCAGCGACGGCTACGTGGTGATGGGCTCGGAGACGGGCGTGGTGGAGCTGGAGGAATCCCGCATCATCGAGAAAGGGCGCCTCGGCCCTGGCCAGATGCTGGCCGTGGATCTGGAGCAGCACCGGCTGCTGCGCAACTGGGATGTGAAAGAGGAGACCGCGGCGCGGCTGCCCTACGCCGGCTGGCTGCTCGACCATCGCCGCAGCCTTCCCCCCGGCGCCTGGCAGGCGCAGCACTCCCTGGGCGACCTGGAGCTGTTGCAGCAGCAGACCGCCTCCGGCTTCACGGCCGAGGACCTGGATCTGGTGATCGAGGACATGGCTGGCCAGGGCAAGGAACCCACCTATTGCATGGGGGATGACATCCCCCTGGCGGTGCTCTCCTCGAAGCCCCACCTCCTCTACGACTACTTCAAGCAGCGCTTCGCCCAGGTCACCAACCCCCCCATCGACCCGCTGCGCGAGAAGCTGGTCATGAGCCTGGAGATGCACCTGGGCCGGCGCGGTTCGGCCCTGCGCCCCGATGCCTCCGGCGCCGCGGTGCTGCACCTCACGTCCCCGGTGCTCAACGAGGCCGAACTGCACGAACTCGGCTCCTTTGGCCTCGGGCTCACCACCCTCTCCACGCTCCTGCCGGTGGCCAGCGGCCCTGACGGACTGGAGCAGGCCCTGCACCGTCTCTGCTTCGAGGCGGAAGCGGCCGTGCGCAGCGGCATCCAGATCCTGGTCCTTTCCGACCGCACAGACGGCGGTATCAGCGCAGGCACCACGGCCATTCCTCCCCTGCTGGGGGTTGGCGCCGTGCACCACCACCTGCTGCGGCTCGGCCTGCGCCTGCAGTGTTCCCTGGTGGTGGACACCGCCCAGTGCTGGAGCACCCACCACCTGGCCTGCCTGATCGGTTATGGCGCCAGTGCCGTCTGCCCGTGGCTCACCTGGGAGACCACCCGCCACTGGCTGGCCCACCCCCGCACCCAGTCGATGATCGAGCGGGGCAAACTGCCTCCCCTCGACGCCGACAAGGCCCAGGCCAACGTGCGCAAGGCCCTCGAGGAGGGCTTGCGCAAGATCCTCTCCAAGATCGGCATCTCCCTGCTCGCCAGCTACCACGGCGCCCAGATCTTCGAGGCCATCGGCATCGGCGCCGATCTGATCGATCTGGCCTTCACCGGCACCACCAGCCGGGTGGCCGGCCTCAGCCTGCACGACCTGGCCAGCGAGACCCTGGCCTTCCATGCCAAGGCCTACCCGGAGCTGAACCGCACCAAGCTGGAGTTCATGGGCTTTGTGCAGTACCGCACCGGTGGGGAGTTCCACCTCAACAACCCGGACATGTCCAAGGCCCTGCACGCCGCTGTGGCGGCGGGCCCCGGCTACGACCATTTCTCCACCTACCGCACCCTGCTGGAAAACCGGCCGGTGACGGCCCTGCGCGACCTGCTTGAACTCAGGCCGGCCCCGGTGCCCCTGCCGATCGAGCAGGTGGAGAGTGTCGAGAGCATCTGCAGCCGCTTCTGCACCGGCGGCATGAGCCTGGGGGCCCTCTCCCGCGAGGCCCACGAGGTGCTGGCGGTGGCGATGAACCGCATCGGCGGCAAGAGCAACTGCGGTGAAGGCGGCGAGGATCCGGCCCGCTACCACCCCCTCCACGACGTCGACGGTGAGGGCCATTCCCCCACCCTCCCCACCTTGCGCGGGCTGCAGAACGGCGACAGCGCCTGCTCCGCCATCAAGCAGATCGCCTCGGGGCGTTTCGGCGTCACCCCGGCCTACCTGCGCAGCGGCCGCCAGCTGGAGATCAAGGTGGCCCAGGGCGCCAAACCCGGCGAAGGCGGCCAGCTGCCTGGCCCCAAGGTGGACGCCTACATCGCCTGGCTGCGCAACAGCAAGCCCGGCGTGGCGCTGATCTCACCGCCGCCGCACCACGACATCTATTCGATCGAGGATCTGGCCCAGCTGATCCACGACCTGCACCAGGTGAATCCCGCCGCCCGGGTCTCGGTGAAGCTGGTGGCCGAGATCGGCATCGGCACGATCGCCGCCGGTGTGGCCAAGGCCAACGCCGACGTGATCCAGATTTCCGGCCACGACGGTGGCACTGGAGCCTCGCCGCTGAGTTCGATCAAGCACGCCGGCAGTCCCTGGGAGCTGGGGCTAACCGAGGTGCACCGCAGCCTGCTGGAGAACGGCCTGCGGGACCGGGTGCTGCTGCGGGCTGATGGGGGCCTCAAGAGCGGCTGGGACGTGCTGATCGCCGCCCTGCTGGGGGCTGAGGAGTACGGCTTTGGCTCGGTCGCCATGATCGCCGAGGGCTGCATCATGGCCCGCGTCTGCCACACCAACAACTGCCCGGTGGGGGTCGCCACCCAGAAGGAAGCCCTGCGCAAGCGCTTCACCGGCCTGCCGGAGCATGTCGTCAATTTCTTCGTCTTCGTGGCCGAGGAGGTGCGCCAGCTGCTCAGCGTGCTCGGCGTGGCCCGCCTCGAGGATCTGATCGGCCGTACCGATCTGCTGGCGCACCGCGCCGTCCGCCTCACCAAAACCAGCGCCCTGGATCTCTCCTGCCTGCTCGATCCGATTCCTGCGGCCGCCGACCGCTCCTGGCTTCGCCACGACGACGTCGCCCACGACAACGGCCCGGTGCTTGAGGACGGGCTGCTCGCCGATCCGGAGGTGCGCGCGGCGATCGACGCCCACGGCCATGTGGTGCGCCAGCTGCCGATCGTCAACACCGACCGCAGCGTGGGCGCCCGCCTGGCCGGCGAGATCGCCGCCCTGCACGGCAACACCGGCTTCCAGGGGGGGCTGGCCCTCACCTTCCACGGCGCAGCCGGCCAGAGCTTCGGTGCCTTCGTGCTCCAGGGCATGGACCTGCGCCTGGTGGGGGAGGCCAACGATTACGTGGGCAAGGGCATCAACGGCGGCCGCATCACCGTGGTGCCTCCGGCCGGTGTCACCGATCCCGGTGACCAGGTGATCCTGGGCAACACCTGTCTGTATGGCGCCACCGGCGGCGAGCTGTTCGCCCTCGGCCGGGCCGGCGAACGCTTTGCCGTGCGCAACAGCGGTGCCCGCACCGTGGTGGAGGGGGTTGGCGACCACTGCTGTGAGTACATGACCGGCGGCGTGGTGGTGGTCCTGGGCGGCACCGGCCGCAACGTGGCCGCCGGCATGACCGGCGGCGTGGCCTTCCTGCTCGATGAGAGCGGTGGCCTGGCGGCCCGCCTCAATCCGGAGTCGGTGGAGCTGGTGCCCCTCACCACCCCCGAGCAGGAAGCGCTGCTGCGGCCCCTGTTGGAGGACCACCTTCAGGCCACCGGCAGCACCAGGGCGGCGGCGATCCTGGCCGACTGGCCCACCTGGAAGGGACGCTTCCAGGTGCTGGTGCCCCCCAGCGAGAAGGCCGCCGTGGGGCTGGCCGAACGGGAAGCGGTGGCGGCCTGAGTCGGGGCTGCGGGTCAGGCTCAGAAGTCGTCGTAGACCTGCTTGAACGACGCAACGGTGTCGTCGTTGTTCATGCCGGCCACAGCAATCGATGCGGCACCCAGATGGGTGCTGCAGCTGATCGAGAGGGCCATGGGAAGGCTGGCGTGGTCGGCGTAGATGGAACGGCTCTTGCCGGTGCCGATCACCTGGACATCGTCGGTGAAACCGTTCTTGCTGGCCACCTTCTTGGCGTTGTCCACGCAGGCCATCAGGTCGTTCACCCCTAACACCACGTCCGAATACACGTGCGGAACAGCCAGGGCAGGCTCCCCTGGTGCGAGCAGGCCCACCAGCAGGCCGAGGGAGGCGAGTTTGCTCATGACCGAACCAGGGGGCGGGCGATGTCCCAATCCTGCATCGGGGGCTCTGATCAGCGGGGGTGCTCGCGCATCAGGCGTCGCACCTCGCCGGCGTGGTAGCTGCTTCGTGTGAGCGGACTGCTCACCACCTGCAGGAAGCCCAGCTCGGTTTCGCCGTGGCGGCGGAAGTCTTCGAACACCTCAGGGGAGACGAAGCGCTGCACCGGCAGGTGTTTGGGACCGGGGGAGAGGTACTGGCCGATCGTGACGATGTCGACGGCGTGGGCGCGCAGATCGGCCATCACCTCCTGCACCTCGGCGTCGTTTTCCCCCAGACCCACCATCAACCCTGATTTGGTGTAGGTGCGCGGCCAGCCCTCCCGCACCCGGCGCAGCAGCTCCAGCGAGCGTTCGTACACCCCCTGGGGCCGCACCTGCCGGTAGAGCCGGGGCACGGTTTCGATGTTGTGGTTGAGCACCTCCGGCGCCGACGCCATCACCAGCGCCAGGGCCTCCCAGGTGCCGCAGAGATCCGGCAGCAGCACCTCGATCGTGGTTAGGGGCGCGTTGCGGCGCACGGCCTCGATGCAGGCCACGAACTGGCTGGCCCCGCCATCGGCCAGGTCGTCCCGGTTGACCGAGGTGATCACCACATGGCTCAGGCCCAGGCGCCGCACCGCTTCCCCCAGCCGCTCGGGCTCGGTGGGATCCAGCGCCCGCACGCTGCGGTCGAAGTCGATGTCGCAGTAGGGACAGGCCCGGGTGCAGCCCGGCCCCATGATCAGGAAGGTGGCGGTGCCGCCGGCGAAGCACTCGCCGATGTTCGGGCAGCTGGCCTCCTGGCAGACCGTGTTCAGCTTGAGGTCGACCAGCAGGTCCGCCACCGCCCCGATCCGCTCCCGCTGCGGCGCCTTGACCCGCAACCAGGGGGGCTTGGCAGGGGCGGGCCTGGGGTCGCTGAGGGTCACGGGGGTCGCTGGGCTGGGCGGACTGTAGGCAGGGCTGTCGCTGCGCTCCATCCCCTAAAGTTTGGCCATCGGGATGTGGCGCAGCTTGGTAGCGCACTTCGTTCGGGACGAAGGGGCCGCAGGTTCGAATCCTGTCATCCCGATTTTTTTGACGCCTGCCCTCAGGCCAGAGCCGCCCCCGGGTAGCCCCGGGGGGTCACCATGCGGCCGTCCTGGACTCGGGTCGAGCTGTTGCCGACCAGGACCAGGGTGAGCATGTCCACCTGCTCCTGGGGCAGGGAGCCCAGGGTGTGCAGGCTGAGCGTCTCTTCAGCCCGTCCCAGCTGACGGGCCAGCAGCACCGGCGTGCTGGCCTGTCGCCCTTCGCCCAGCAGTTCGATGGCCCGGCCCAGCTGCCAGGGCCTGCCCAGGGAACGGGGGTTGTAGAGGGCCACGACGAAATCGCCGCTGGCGGCGCCCCTCAGTCGCCGTTCGATCACCTCCCAGGGGGTGAGGCGGTCGCTGAGGCTGATCGTGCAGAAATCGTGCATCAGCGGTGCGCCTGCCCGGGCGGCGGCCAGCTGCAGGGCCGACAGTCCCGGGTGCACCGTGAAGGCGGGTCGGTCGAGGACGGGTAGCTGCAGCCAGAGCTCCAGGGCCAGCCCCGCCATGCCGTAGATGCCGCTGTCTCCTGAGGAGATCAGCGCCACGTCGAGGCCCTGGCGGGCCAGGTCGAGGGCCTCGGCACAACGGGCCGTCTCCTCGGTCAGGCGGCCCTCGCGGCGTAGCTGGTCGGGTCGCCTGAGCGGTTCAAGCAGGTCGAGGTAGAGCCCGTAGCCCACCCACACCGTCGTGGCGGCCAACGCCTGGCGGGCTTCGCCACTGAGCAGGGCGATCGCGCCCGGACCGCTGCCCACCAAGTGCAGACTGCCCCGCTGCGGGGCCCACTGGCGTCCAGCCAGGGCCACCGCCAGGGTGGCGGCACCCCGCTCCCCGGCCCCGGCGCGCCCGATGGTCTTCTCCAGCAGCAGGCGGGGCGCTCCCCCCGCCTGGGACGCCGCCTGGAGGGCGGCGGCTTCGGCCACGCTCGGCGTGCCCATCTCCCTGGCCACCGCCTCAGAGGGATGGGGGACGGTCACCCCCGCCAGGGTGTGGGCGCCATAGAGCCGCAGGGGCCAGCCCCGCTGCTCCGCCAGGGCCAGCAGGGCGGGCTCATCCCCCTTGCGATCGATGCTGGCCAGGCCGGCCACGGCCTCGGGGACCAGCCCTTGCTGCGCCAGTCCCTCCGACACGAGGCGCTCCAGCACCGCCAGACTCGTGTCCCGCTCGCAGCCGAGGCCCAGCCAGAGGGCGGGGGGATGCCAGCGGCAGCCATCGCCACCGTGGGGGCTGATCACCAGGTCTGCCGGGCCGGCCGTCTCTGTGCTGCCGGCGGCCTCCAACGTCTGCCAGAGGCTGTTGCCGCTCTCCTGCCGCAGGCTGATCCGGTTGCCGCGGGCCGATTCCACCATCAGGCCGCGCCAGTCGCCCCCGCCCCGGCGCCAGCCCCAGGCCTGGCCGAAGGCATCCAGGGGCAGCTGGCCTCGGGCGGCGCTGGCGCCGGTGAGCACGGCCTCGCCGCCGACCAGGGCGGCGATCGTCTGGCTGAGCCGATCGCCACCGGCGGCATGGCCCCCCAGCAGCGGCACCACGAAACGGCCGTTGGGATCGACCACCAGCACGGCCGGATCACTGTCCTTGTCGCTGATCAGGGGAGCGATCAGCCGGGTCACCAGACCGCAGGCCCCAACGGCCACCACCGCTTCGGCGGTCCCCCAGTGCTCCGCCAGCCAGACGGCCGCCGCCCCATCCTCCGGGCCGCGTACGGTCCGCAAGATGCCGGCATCGGTGAGCTGTTGCAGCATCGGTGTGGCCGTCGGCCCGAAGCCGAGGCCGATGATCGCGGTTTGGCTGATGTTCACGGCTCCACGCTCCCATCCAGGGGAGGCTCGGCCAGCTCAGCAATGGTTGGGGGCACCGATAGGTTGGGATGGTCCGCTGTCGCCGTACCGATCTCGGCCGGGTTCTCGCCCTCTTCCTGGACCTCGTTTCCCAGCCCGGTTGTGGGGTCTGGCCCAGCTCCCATCTGGGCCTCGGTCTCCACGTCGGGGGCAGATTCCGGCGCCGTCTCTGGCTCTGGCGCTGGTTCGGGCATGGTCTCGGTCTCCGGCTCCGGCTCCGGCGCGGCAGGCGGTGGGGCCTCGCCCAGCAAGATGGCCAGCTCAGCGGGCTGCAGTCGGCCCCCCTGCCAGCGGGGGGCTTCGGCGCCGGCCTCCAGGATCACTTCCGATACCAGGCTGTTGAACGGCGGGTTGAGCGGCTCGCCGAGGCCATCGAGCAGGTCGAGCTGGATCGCATTGCTGCCGCTGCGCCAGCCCTCCAGCCACAGGGGCGTCTGTTGATCCACCAGGAAGCTGTCGCCATTGAGGCTGACCCGCAGCCGCCAGCTGGCGTCACCGCTGCGCAGGTTCTGCAGGGGGGCTTCCAGCAACAGCCAGTCGAGCAGCAGCGGCGTGCCGGCCGCCGTCCCCCGGGGGCTGACGGCGATCAGCTGGGGGCTGCCCGGGGCGGGTTGGCTCAAGGGGTTGGCCGCGACCCTGTGCAACCGGATCTGGCGCTGGGCCCCGGGGCCCTTGACCGCCTCGCCCCAGGGCCTGGCGGCATAGACGGTGAGCCGATGGCTGCCCGGCTCCAGGGGCCGCATGGTGGTGCTGGTGTCTGTGAGCGTCAGAGGTGGATCCCCATCCAGCTGCACCACCAGGTGGGGGCCGAGGCCGAGGGGGCCGGCGTCCACCAGGGGCCAGTCCTCCACCTTCAACTGCAGGGTCCAGGGACCGGCCGGCAGCAGGGCACCGTCGGCGGGGGAGAGGATCTCCACCTGGGGCCGCCGCCCGTCCAGGGCCTCCTGCAGCTGCTGCACCGCCAGAGGTGGCGCCACCTCCTGCTGGCTGGAACGCCCCACCGCCAGGGGGGTGGCGTCCGCAGCCGGGGTGCGGCGGCCCGGCAGGTTGAACGCCAGGGCGGCCGGCGGTGCCACGCTCAGCACCAGCAGCAGCACCATCGTCAGCAGGCCGGCCCAGAGGCAGGCCCTCCCGGCCCCTCGCTCTGTGGCTCCTTGCCTGTGACCCCTGTCGCTCACGCGGGCTGCCTCAACAGTGGCGCCATTCTGCTTCGGGGCCCGAACGGGGCGGATCAGCTGTCGAAATGGCCAAACAATGCAGAAAGCGGTTATAGAAACCCAAGGATTTTCTGATTGTTACGTTGTTGACAACATGCGGCCAGACCGCTGTCGCAGCCTTGGAACCGCTGGGATTAAACCTTTGTAACTGGCGGCCGATTCGCCTTGTTTTCGACCCCTATACTTCCGCCAGCGGTCCCCTTTCGGGGCCCAAAGCCCCAGTCGTGGCAAGGGGTTTCCCCCACCTCACGACTGGTGCCCATGGTCGGGTCTTCCCTGCCATGGGGCCCACCGATGGGGCCGGAACGGTCGCATGACCTGTCTCCGGCGTCCGTCGAAGGGGTGGACCTCCACCTCGACCCCGTCCCTCGAGGAACGTCTCGATGACCATCAGCCCACCAGAGCGTGGGAAAAAGGCGAAGGACATGGTTGACCGGAACCCCGTTCCCGTCGACTTCGATGTTCTCGGCAAGCCCGGGCACTTCGATCGCTCCCTCGCCAAAGGTCCCAAAACCACCACCTGGGTTTGGAACCTCCACGCCAACGCTCACGATTTCGACAGCCACACGAGCGATCTTGAAGAGGTCTCCCGGAAGATCTTCAGCGCTCACTTCGGCCATCTGGCCGTCATCTTCATCTGGTTGAGCGGCGCCTTCTATCACGGAGCCCGCTTCTCCAACTACACCGGCTGGCTGGCCGACCCCCTGCACGTCAAACCCAGTGCCCAGGTGGTCTGGCCGATCTTCGGCCAGGAAATTCTCAATGGCGATGTGGGTGCCGGCTTCCACGGCATCCAGATCACCTCCGGCCTCTTCCACGTGTGGAGAGCCTGGGGTTTCACCAGTGAGTTCCAGCTCCTGTGCACCGCCATCGGTGCCCTGGTGATGGCCGGCCTGATGCTCAACGCCGGTGTTTTCCACTACCACAAGGCAGCGCCGAAGCTGGAGTGGTTCCAGAACGTTGAGTCCATGCTCAACCACCACCTGGCCGGCCTGCTCGGGCTCGGGTCCCTGTCCTGGACAGGCCACCTGCTGCACGTGTCGCTGCCCACCACCCAGTTGATGGATGCCATCGACGCCGGCAGCCCGCTGGTGTTGAACGGCAAGACCATCGCTTCGGTGGCCGACATCCCGCTCCCCCACGAGTTTCTCAACCAGGATCTGCTGACCCAGTTGTTCCCCGGCTTCGGCGCGGGGATCTCCGCCTTCTTCACCGGCAACTGGGCCGCCTACAGCGATTTCCTCACCTTCAAAGGTGGTCTGAATCCTGTGACCGGCAGCCTCTGGATGACCGACATCGCCCATCACCATCTGGCGATCGCGGTGCTGTTCATCGTGGCTGGCCACATGTATCGCACCAACTGGGGCATCGGCCACAGCATCAAGGAAATTCTCGAGGGCCAGAAGGGCGATCCCCTGCTGTTCCCCGCGCCCAAAGGTCACGATGGGCTCTACGAATTCCTCACCACCTCCTGGCACGCCCAGCTGGGTCTGAACCTCGCACTCCTGGGTTCGCTCACGATCATCGTGGCGCACCACATGTATGCGATGCCGCCGTATCCCTACATCGGTATCGACTACCCGACCCAGCTGTCGCTGTTCACCCACCACATGTGGATCGGCGGCTTCCTGATCGTCGGAGCCGGTGCCCACTCGGCCATCGCACTCATCCGCGATTACGACCCGGCCAAGAACATCGACAACGTGCTGGATCGGGTGCTGAAAGCCCGTGATGCCCTGATCAGCCACCTCAACTGGGTGTGCATTTTCCTGGGCTTCCACAGCTTCGGCCTCTACATCCACAACGACACCATGAGTGCCCTGGGACGTCCCCAGGACATGTTCAGTGACACTGCGATCCAGCTGAAGCCCGTCTTCGCGCAATGGATCCAGGGTCTGCACGCCGCTGCCGCCGGCACCACCGCTCCTAATGCGCTGGCTGGTGTGAGCGAAGTGTTCAACGGCACCATCGTCGCCGTTGGCGGCAAGGTCGCCGCCGCGCCGATCCCCCTGGGAACGGCCGACTTCATGGTCCACCACATCCACGCCTTCACGATCCACGTCACCGTGCTGATCCTGCTGAAGGGTGTGCTCTACGCGCGCAGCTCCCGCCTCGTCCCCGACAAGGCGAACCTGGGCTTCCGCTTCCCCTGCGACGGCCCCGGCCGTGGCGGTACCTGTCAGGTGTCGGCCTGGGACCACGTGTTCCTTGGCCTGTTCTGGATGTACAACTCCCTGTCGATCGTCATTTTCCACTTCAGCTGGAAGATGCAGAGCGACGTGTGGGGCACCGTCAATGCCGACGGCACCGTCCAGCACATCACCAACGGCAACTTCGCCCAAGGCGCCATCACCATCAATGGTTGGCTCCGGGACTTCCTGTGGGCCCAGGCCGCCCAGGTGCTGAACAGCTACGGCTCGTCCTCCAGTGCCTACGGTCTGATGTTCCTGGGTGCCCACTTCGTCTGGGCCTTCAGCCTCATGTTCCTCTTCAGTGGCCGCGGCTACTGGCAGGAACTGATCGAGTCCATCGTCTGGGCTCACAACAAGCTGAAGGTGGCTCCCGCCATCCAACCGCGGGCGCTTTCCATCACCCAAGGCCGTGCCGTCGGTGTCGCCCACTATCTGCTGGGCGGTATCGCGACAACCTGGGCCTTCTTCCTGTCCCGACTCATCGCGGTCGGCTGACCTCCACCTGACCTTTCCCAATGGCAACGAAATTTCCTTCGTTCAGCCGGGGTCTGGCACAGGACCCGACAACCCGCCGTATCTGGTACGGCATCGCCACGGCTCACGACTTCGAGAGCCATGACGGAATGACGGAGGAGCGGCTTTACCAAAAGCTGTTCTCCACCCACTTCGGTCACCTGGCGATCATCGGCCTCTGGGTTTCGGGCAACCTGTTCCATATCGCCTGGCAGGGCAACTTCGAGCAGTGGGTCGCCGATCCGCTGCATGTACGTCCCATCGCTCACGCGATCTGGGATCCCCACTTCGGGCAGGGCGCCATCGACGCCTTCACCCAGGCGGGCGCTTCCTCCCCGGTGAACATCGCCTATTCCGGTCTGTACCACTGGTGGTACACGATCGGCATGACGACCAACATGGAGCTCTACCAGGGTTCCATCTTCATGCTGATCCTCTCGGCATGGGCCCTGTTCGCTGGCTGGCTCCATCTCCAGCCCAAGTTCCTGCCTTCCCTGGCCTGGTTCAAGAACGCTGAATCGCGGCTCAACCATCACCTGGCTGTGCTGTTCGGCTTCAGTTCCATCGCCTGGACCGGTCACCTGGTCCACGTCGCCATCCCCGAATCCAGGGGACAGCACGTCGGGTGGGACAACTTCCTGTCGGTCTCGCCTCACCCTGCCGGTCTGGCTCCGTTCTTCACCGGTAACTGGGGCGTCTATGCCCAGAACCCCGACACCGCCAATCAGGTGTTCGGTACGTCGGATGGAGCAGGCACCGCGATCCTCACCTTCCTGGGTGGTTTCCACCCCCAGACCGAAGCCCTGTGGCTCACGGACATTGCCCACCACCATCTGGCCATCGGCTGCATCTTCGTGATCGCCGGCCACATGTACCGGACCAACTTCGGTATCGGCCACTCGATCCGCGAGATCCTGGAAGCCCACAACCCGCCGAAGGGCACTCCCTTTGGTGGAGCCTTGGGCGCAGGCCACAAGGGCCTCTACGACACCATCAACAACTCCCTGCACTTCCAGCTGGGTCTTGCCCTGGCGTCGTTGGGAGTTGTGACCAGCCTGGTGGCGCAGCACATGTACGCGCTGCCGTCCTACGCGTTCATCGCCAAGGACTACACCACCCAGGCGGCGCTCTACACGCACCACCAGTACATCGCCATCTTCCTGATGTGCGGTGCCTTCGCCCACGGTGCGATCTTCTTCATCCGCGACTACGACCCGGAAGCCAACAAGAACAACGTTCTTGCCCGGATGCTTGAGCACAAGGAAGCCATCATCAGCCATCTCAGCTGGGTTTCCCTGTTCCTCGGCTTCCACACCCTGGGTCTCTACGTCCACAACGACGTGGTGGTCGCCTTCGGTACCCCCGAGAAGCAGATCCTGGTGGAGCCTGTCTTCGCCCAGTTCGTTCAAGCCGCCAGTGGCAAAGCCCTGTACGGCATGGATGTGCTGCTGGCCAATTCGGACAGCATCGCCTCGACAGCGTGGCCCAACAACGGCGCCGTCTGGCTGCCGGGTTGGCTGGATGCCATCAATGCAGGCAACAACTCCCTGTTCCTGCAGATCGGCCCTGGTGACTTCCTGGTCCACCACGCCATCGCCCTGGGTCTGCACACCACGACCCTGATCCTGGTGAAGGGTGCCCTGGATGCCCGCGGTTCCAAGCTGATGCCCGACAAGAAGGACTTCGGCTACTCCTTCCCCTGCGACGGCCCCGGCCGTGGCGGCACCTGCGACATCTCGGCCTGGGACGCCTTCTATCTGGCTGTCTTCTGGGCCCTGAACACCGTGGGTTGGGTCACCTTCTACTGGCACTGGAAGCACCTCGCCATCTGGCAGGGCAACGTGGCCCAGTTCAACGAATCCAGCACCTATCTCATGGGCTGGTTCCGCGACTACCTGTGGCTCAACAGCTCCCAGCTGATCAACGGGTACAACCCGATGGGATCCAACAACCTTGCCGTCTGGGCCTGGATGTTCCTCTTCGGTCACCTGGTGTGGGCCACCGGGTTCATGTTCCTGATCTCCTGGCGGGGTTACTGGCAGGAGTTGATCGAAACCATCGTCTGGGCGCATCAGCGCACGCCTCTCGCCAACCTGGTGGGCTGGCGCGACAAGCCCGTCGCCCTCTCGATCGTTCAGGCCCGCGTCGTGGGTCTCGCCCACTTCACGATCGGCTACATCCTCACGTACGCGGCCTTCCTGATCGCGTCCACGTCAGGCAAGTTCGGCTGAGCCTCCGGCTCCCGAGCACCGTTCACGCCCCTTCTCGAGTCTTCGAGGGACCCCCTGCCCCCGGTCACCACCGGGGGTTTTTTATGGCCATGGGGTCCTGGGTGCTGCCTGTGCGTGTCGGCATCCATACGCTTGGCAGCGACGGTGTTTCTGCCCACCTGGATGGTGGACCCCCTCCTGGTCACTCCCAGCCGTCGGTCGCCTGGGTGCTCCGATTCATGTCCACCACCACCCACGTCGCCCTGAATACGTCGACAGGTGACGGGGCCGTGGATCACCCCCCACCTCTTCAACACCTATTTGCCCGGGCTTAACCTGGCATGAGGGCATAGCTGTCAGATTTAAGGTGAATGCAGCTTATTTAAATGGCTCTCACCTTTTCCGCACTGGATCCTTTTATCCAGGCGTCAAATGGCGTGATCTCACTGGCAGATCTTGGGGCCAATGCTGAAATCTCTGCTTACAACCCAACCACGGGGTATCTCTATACCGTAGGCGGTGGATCCGGGGCCATTGTTGTTTCCGACCTGCGCAATCCCGCCAGTCCCCTGGCTGTTGCAAGGGCCACATCCACTGGGAATGGTGAGACGCTTCAGAGCGCTGCCGTGTTCGGCAATCTGCTCGCCATTGCGGTGCAGAACGCGGTCAAGACCGACCCCGGCTTCGTGCAGTTCTACGAACTGAGCAATCCGGCCCTGCCTGTTCACATCAGCACCGTGACCGTGGGCGCGCTGCCCGACATGGTCAAGTTCAGCAGCGACGGCCGCAAGCTGTTGGTGACCAACGAAGGGGAGCCGAATTCCCTGTACACCATTGATCCCGTCGGATCGATCTCCCTGATCAACACCAGCGGCTATCTGGCGAGCACGCCCGTGGCTCCCGCCGCCGCCGATGTCCAGACCGTGGGCTTTGACGCCTGGGAAAACCGCCGCGCCGAGCTGATTAACCGTGGCATCCGCATCGGAGAGCGCCTCGGTGTCACCACCACGGTGGGCCAGGACATCGAACCCGAGGCCATCGCCTTCAGTGCCGATGGCAACACTGCCTGGATCACCCTGCAGGAGAACAACGCCATCGCCGTTGTCGACCTGACCGGTGCCGCCCCGGTGATCAGCACCATCTTCTCCGCTGGCATCAAGGATTGGTCCCGCGGCGTTGCCAGCGCCGAGAATTTCACCTACGAGCTGGAGTATGCCGCCGGCGCCGACAACCTGCCCGCTGGTGTGCTGGCCGGCGGTCTGTCCGGTCTGTTCTTCGCCGGCAAGGAGACGGTCAATGGCACGGAGTTGGATGTTTACTACTCCATCACCGATCGCGGTCCCAATGGCGCTCTGATCGCTGGTCAGCGTCAGTTCCTGGATCCCGACTTCCAGCCCAGCATCTACAAGCTGGGCATGAATCGCGCCAGCGGCGCCATCACCGAGCTCGGCCGCCTTGGCCTCAACCGCCCCGACGGCACCCCCCTCACCGGCCTGCCCCAGCTGGCGATCAAGGATGACGTGCCGATCACTGCCGCCAACGCCCCGCTCAGCTACGACCCGTTCGGCATCGACTCGGAAACCGTCTCGCGCTTCAGCCTCACCATCGGCGGCAACAGCCGCCAGGTGTTCGCCGTCGGCGATGAGTACCGCGGCCAGATCTCGATTTTTGATGCGCTCAGCGGCAACCTGATCCAGCGCTACATTCCCGCCGGCCAGAAGGCCCAGCTTGCGGCCCAGCACAACGTGGGCGGCGCCACCCCGATCGGCGCCGAAACGATCGACAGCCTGCCGGCCATCTACGGCAACCGCTGGAGCAACCGGGGCATCGAGGGCATGGCCTTCAACCCCAACGACGGCCTGCTCTATGCCTTCATGCAGAGCCCCCTGGATGTGGATGCCAACGGGGACGGCATCACCGAAGGTCGCAGCCGCTCGGAACTCACTCGCATCCTGGCCATCGAACCGGCCACTGGTGCCCCGGTGAAGGAGCACCTCTACCTGCTAAGCGGTCGCGACGGCCAGGACAAGATCGGCGATGTCGCCTTCGACGCCGCCCGTGGCGTGTTCCTGGTGATGGAGCGCGACAGCAGCCGCAGCCTCACCGGCTTCAAGCATGTGTTTGAGGTGGATCTGCGTGGTGCCACCGACACCCTGCCCCTCACCACCGCCGCCAACCAGGCCACTGACGGCTGGCTGGGCGCGATCGGGCAGGTCAGCCCCGAGTTGCTCGACAACCGCCGCACTCTGGTGGACCACGACAGCAACCCCGCCACGCCCCAGATCTTCACCACCTCCAGTGCCGATGCCCTGGCCGACGCCGGCATCCGCCTGGCCCACAAGATCGAGCTGTTCAACCTGCCCTCCATCGGCGGCAGCCTGGCCTACGACAAGCCGGAAGGCCTCACCATCCGCGATGACGGCGCCCTGGTGATCAACTACGACAACGACTTCGGCACCGAAGGCGCCAGCGGCAATGCCTTCACCGTGGTGGGCTTCGATGGCGCCGGCTTCGACAGCTCTGACCGGGACGGCCTCTCAAACAGCAATCTGTACCGGCCGATCTCCGGCCTGCCGCTTTACAGCCTCACCATGCCGGACGGCATCGCCACCTTCACCGACGGCCAGGGACGCAGCTTCCTGCTGGCGGTGGGGGAAGGGGATTCCCGTGAATACGAACCGGACCGGGGCAACATCTTCTTCGATCTCACCCGGGCTGAAGCCAGCACCGCGGTCAACGGCACCCCCTTCCGGGACCACCCCGGTGTGGACGCGCTCAATGACGCTTTTGCCGCCGCCACCGGCATCATCCGCACCCGTCTCAACCTGCTCAACGACTACGGCGACATCACCGGCGACGGTCTGATCGACAAGCCCTTCAGCATCGGCTCCCGCTCCCTGCGCATCTATGACGCCAAGGGCAACGTGGTGTTCGATTCCAGTGCGGCCTTGGAAGACCTGGCCAACAGCCTCGGCCTGATGGCCTCCAACCGCGACGATGACAAGGGCACCGAGCCCGAGATGGTGGAGATCGCCACCGTCGCCGGCCGCACCTACGCCTTCGTGGCCCTGGAGCGCACCACCACCAGTGTGGCGGCGGTCTTCGATGTGAGCGATCCCTACAACGTGGTGGCGGTGGATCCGGTGGTGTTCCCCGGCGCCGAGCGCGTCGAGGGCCTCACCTTCCTGCGCAGCGCCGCCGGTGCGCCGGCGGGGGTGATCGCCAGCAGCGAAGGCAACGACAAGGTGAGCATCACCACGGCGGCACCCCTGGCGGCCGGCAGTGCCTTCAAGCTGCAGCTGTTCCACCTGGCCGATCAGGAGGGCGGCATTGCGGCCCTCGATGACGCCCCCCGCCTGTCCGGGGTGCTCAACGCCCTGCGGGCCCAGGACATCGATCTCGACGGCATCCCCGGTTTCGTCAACACGCTCACCCTTTCCAGCGGCGACGCCTGGATTCCAGGCCTCTTCTATGGGGCCTCCGCCCAGGCCTACGGCGCCGTCGGTCGCGGCGATGTGCTGATTCAGAACGCCCTGGGCGTCCAGGCGATCGCCTTCGGCAACCACGAGTTCGACCAGGGCACCGCGGTGGTGCGCGACCTGATCCGGGCCAATACCGCCGCCGGCTACCCCGGCACCGCCTTCCCCTACCTGAGCGGCAACCTCAACTTCGCCACCGACGCCAACCTGGCGGGCCTGGTGGTGCCCGCCGGCCCGGCGCCCCAGCCCAACAGCATCACCGCCAGTGTCGTTTTCGATGTGAACGGCCAGACGGTGGGTGTGGTCGGGGCCACCACCCCAACCCTGCGCACCATCTCCAGCCCGGGCAGTGTGGGCGTGGCCCCCGTCCCCTTCGGTGGCACTCCAACGGCCGCTGAGCTCGATGCCCTGGCTGCGGAGATCCAGGCCGATGTGGATGCCCTGCTGGCCGCCAACCCTGGCCTCAACAAGGTGATTCTGCTGGCCCACATGCAGCAGATCAGCATCGAGCAGGCCCTGGCCGAGCGCCTGCGGCACGTGGACATCATCGTGGCCGGCGGCTCCAACACCCGCCTGTTCGACAGCAACGATCTGACCCGCCCCGGCGACAGCGTCCAGGGCCCCTACCCGCTCGTCAAGACCGGCGCCGATGGCAAGCCGGTGGCGGTGGTGAACACCGACGGCAATTACAAGTATCTGGGCCGTCTGGTGCTCGATTTCGACAGCCAGGGGGTGATCATCCCCGCCAGCTACGACCCCACCATCAGCGGAGCGTTCCGCACCGATGCCGCGGGTGTGGCCGCCCTTAATGCCGAAGCCTTCATCGACGCCCGTGTGCAGGAGGTGGTCGACAACCTGCGCGAGGTGATCGTCGCCCAGGAATCGGAATGGTTCGGCATCAGCGAGGTGTTCCTCAACGGCAACCGCAACCCCGGTGTGCGCAGCGAGGAGACCAACCTCGGCAACCTCACGGCCGACGCCAACCTGGCCTACGCCCGCCAGATCGATCCCACCGTGGTGGTGTCGCTCAAGAACGGCGGCGGCATCCGCAACTCGATCGGCCAGTCGATCATTCCCACGGGCTCGGTGAACGGTGTCCCGGAACTGCTGCCCACCGCAGCGGTGTTCGATGCCCAGGGCAATGTCGTCAAGCCGGAGGGCGGCATCTCCCGCAACGACATCGCCAATGCCCTCAGCTTCAACAACGGCCTGTCCCTGGTCAGCGTCTCACCCGCTGAGCTGAAGGCGCTGATCGAGTACGGCATCGCTGCCGGCATCAACCAGGGCCGCTTCCCCCAGGTGGGCGGCATGGCCTTCAGCTACGACCTCAGCCGTCCGGCCGGCTCCCGGGTGGTGAACCTGGCGATCCAGGACGAAGCCGGCAACGATCTCGACATCATTGTCCGTGGTGGTGCCCTGGTGGGGGATCCCAGCCGCTCCATCCGCATGGTGACCCTGGACTTCCTGGCCAGCGGCGGCGACGGTTACCCCTTCTCCAGCCTGACCAACCCCAACCGGGTGAACATCACCGAGACCGGAGCCCCCCCCACCGGCACGGCCACCTTTGCGGCCAATGGTTCCGAGCAGGACACCCTGGCCGAGTATCTGGCGGCCAACCACTCTCCGGCCAACCCGTTCACCTCGGCCGATACTCCGGCGGCCCTCGACACCCGCCTGCAGAACCTGGCGGTTCGCAGCGACGCGGTGATTGACCCAGTCCGCCTCGGCACCGCTGGGGACGACACCACCCTGCCGGGCCTGTCCACAGTCCCCGGCTTCGATGGCCGCCTCGACACCGTGTTCACCGGCACCGGCAACGACGAAGTCGATGTGGCGATCACGGGCGGCTTCGACAACACGATCTTCACCGGATCCGGTGCCGACGTGGTGTATGCCGGCAGCCGCGATGTGATCACCGGTGGCAGCGGCAGCGACCAGATCTGGGCGATCGATGGTGGCCAGAACCGCCTCAGCGGCATGAGTGGCGAAGACGAGTTCATCATCGGCAGCACCGGCAACCGGGCTCTGGGCGGGGCCGGTGATGACATCTTCACCATCCTCGCTGGCGCCGGCACCAACTACCTCAATGGTGGTGCTGGCTCCGACCAGTTCTGGCTAGTGAGCGAGCCGGGTGACCTGCCGGCCGCCAAGCAGTATGTGATGGACTTCACCACCGGCCAGGACTTGGTGGGTCTGCGGGGGGTGGCATTCGCCGATCTCGGCTTCACCCAAGTGGGAGCCGACACGCTGCTGAGTGTGTCCGGAACAGCCGTCGGCCACTTCACCAACATCAGTGCCGCAGCGCTCAACAACCAGAGCCACTTCGCCCTGGTCTGAGTGTTTCCTGTAGGCCGATTCCCCTTCTCAGGGGATCGGCTTGCTCTGGCTTCAAGGCGAAGTCCCTGAGTTTTATCCGTAGCTTTTCCCGCCTCTTTCTTCACCAGCACCCCCATCCGGACCATGCCAGCGCTTTTCACAGGCCTCTACACCCAGAGCTTTGACGCCCTGGCGGCCTCCGGAACCGGGAACAGCTGGTCCAATGATGTGACCTTGCCGGGCTGGCACCTCTTCCGCCAGCCGGCGGCGGCACCGGTCGCCCTTGCCACCTACAACGCCGACAGTGGCTCCGGCAACTCCGGTGCCTTCGTGAGTTACGGGTCGAGCGCCAGCAGCGACCGTGCCCTGGGGGGGCTCGGTTCCGGTGGTGCCTATTTCGGGTCGCCCTCCGGCGGTTCGGTGGCCGGCTGGTTCGCCCTGGCCCTGTCGAACGCCAGCGGGTCCGCCATCGGCCGGCTGGATCTCTCCTTCAGCGGCGAGCAGTGGCGCAACGGCGGCAACGCGAGTGCCCAGACCATGGAACTGCAGTGGGGCTTCGGCGCCAGCTTCGAGCAGGTGAGCACCTGGGCCACGCCAGGCGGCGGTTTCAACTGGACCTCGCCAGTGACCGGGACCACGGCGGGCGCGGTCGATGGCAACGGCGCCGGGCGGGTGAGTGCGTTGGGCGGCAGCCTCGATCTCTCGGCCAGCCCCTGGGCGGCTGATGCCACCCTCTGGCTGCGCTGGGTGGAGACCAACGATGCCGGTAATGACCACGGGCTTGCTATCGACGATCTGAGCATTTCGCTGACTCAGATGCCTGTGCTGACTGAGGTGTCGATCCAGGCCATCGACGCGGTGGCGAGCGAATCCGGCGACGGGGCCAGTGTGCGGATCAGTCGCACCGGCTCGACGCTGGCTGCCCTGGAGGTGCCGATCAGCCTGGTCATTGGTGCGGGGCTCGCCGAGGCCAACGACCTCTCCAGCCCCCTGCCCGGTTCCGTTGTGATCCCCGCTGGGGCCAGCAGCGTGGATCTGGCGATCGAGTTTCTCGACGATGCCCTCGATGAAGGAAACGAAACCCTGGTCGTGGAGCTGACGGCTCCGACCGGTCACGCGATCGCCAGCGGAGCCGGCAGTGCGGCCATCAGCATCAGCGACAACGACCGCATCAGCCTGATCTCCGCCGTGCAGGGCAGCGGCACCACCAGCCCGCTGGTCGCCCAGAGCGTCACCCTGCGGGCCGTGGTCGTGGCCGACTTCCAGGCTTCGGCCGAGCTGGGCGGATTCTTTCTGCAGGAGGAGACGGCGGATTGGGATACCAGCGGCCTCACCTCCGAGGGGCTGTATGTGGCCTACCCGCTCACGGGCACCAACGTCGATGCGGTGATCGGTGATCGGGTGCTGCTCACCGGCACGGTGGCCGAGCGCTTCGGGCAGACGGTGATCAGCACCGTCAGTGCCCTGACGGTGGAAGCACAGGGCCGCCTCGGCGACACGCAGCGGGTCGACATTGCCGACCTCCTGGCCCAGCGCAGCAGCGCCCTCGATCTGGAGCCCTATGAGGGCATGTGGGTGCGCTTCCCGGAGACTCTCAGCGTCAACGGACTCTTCGGCCAGTTCCGCTTCGGTGAGGTGGAGCTCAGTGCCGGCGGTCTGCCGCTCCAGCCCACCAACGTGATGGCGCCGGGACCGGCGGCCTTTGCGGCCGAGCAGGCCACCGCCCGCCGCGAGCTGGTGCTCGATGACGGCAGCAACAGCGCCTACCGGCCCGCGGCTGCGGCCACCCCGGCGGCGCCCGTGCGCGACCAGCTGCTGCGCCGCGGCGACACCATCACCGATGTGGAGGGGGTGCTCGGGTTCGACTTCGGCAAGTACCGGCTGCAGCCCACGGCGCCCCTCAGCTTCGAGGCCGGCAACCCCCGTCCGCCGGCACCGGCGCCGGCCGGGGCGGGGCAGCTGCGCCTGGCCAGCTTCAACGTGCTCAACACCTTCACTACCCTCAACGCCGGCGGCGCCCTCACGGACACCGGTCTGGCCCCCCGCGGGGCCAACACGCCCGAGGAGCTGGAGCGCCAGCTCACCAAGCTCACCGCCGCGCTGGTCGGCCTCAGGGCCGATGTGATCGGCCTGATGGAGCTGGAGAACGACGCCGACGACGCCACCCTGGCCGCGATCGTGGCGCGGCTGAACGCGGCCCAGCCCGGTGGCTCAGGGCGCCTGTACAGCTTCGTGCCCACCGGCCTGATCGGCAGCGACGCCATCAAGGTGGGCCTGATCTACGACAGCCGGGCGGTGGCCCCCACCGGTCCGGCCCAGGTGCTGGACACCGCCAGTTTCACCGACCCCCTCGCCACCGGCAGTCCGCTCAACCGGCCGGCCCTGGCCCAGGGCTTCCGGGAACTGGCCAGCGGCGAAGTTCTCAATGTGGTCGTCAACCACCTCAAGTCGAAGGGCAGCGGCGGTGCCGCCGGCCTCGACCTGGATCAGCAGGATGGCCAGTCGGCCTTCAATGCCACCCGTACCGCCGCCGCCAATGAACTGGTGCGCTGGATCGGCACCGACCCCACCGGCAACGGTGACAGTGACTGGGTGGTGCTGGGCGACATCAATGCCTACGCCAAGGAGGACCCGATCCGGGTGCTGGAAGCGGCGGGCTTCCGCAACGCCCTGCCCACCTTCACGGCCGAGCCCCCCTCGAGCTACGCCTTCTTCAACCCGGTCGACATGAGCGGGGCGCTGGATCACATGCTGATCTCACCCTCCCTGGTCAGCCAGGCCGTGGCCGCCTCCGACTGGAGCATCAACGCCGCCGAGGGCGCCTTCCGCGACTACAACCTCGACACCAACAGCAACGGCAATGCGGCGTCCCGCGATTTCTTCGCGCCCGATCCCTACCGCACCTCCGACCACGACCCCCTGCTGCTGGACCTGGATCTGGGCCGGGCGCTGCCCGCCGGACTCGCCTTCTCCCACGGCGTTGCCTCCGGCGATCCCTACGCCGATTCGGTGATCCTCTGGACCCGGATCACACCGCCCGCCGGTTTCGCCGGACTGGTGGACGTGCAGTGGGAGGTGTCCCGCAGCGCCGGTTTCGAGGCCGGTTCGATCGTCGACAGCGGTGTGTTCACCACCAGCGTCGCCCGCGACTGGACCGTCAAGGTGGAGGCTGACGGCCTCAATGCCGACACCGTTTACCACTACCGCTTCCGCGCCGGAGCGGCGCAGTCGATGGTGGGGCAGACCAAGACCTTGCCGGTGGGCAGCGGCCCGGTGCGGCTGGCGGTGTTCTCCTGCGCCAACTTCACCGCCGCCGAGGAATTCCTCGCCTATGGCCGGGCCGCCGCCGTCCATGCGGTGAACCCCTACGACGCCCTGGTGCATGTGGGCGATTACATCTACGAGTACGGCCCGGGTGGCTTCGATGAGGCGGAGGACGCCGCCGGCGACCGTGGCTTCCTGCCCGAGCGCGAGATCGTCAGCCTCGACGACTACCGGCTCCGTTATGCCCAGTACCACACCGATGTCAATCTGCAGGCCCTGCGGGCGGCGGCGCCACTGATCGCCATCTGGGACGACCACGAGACCGCCAACGACAGCTGGGCCGGTGGCGCCCAGAACCACCAGAGCGCCAGCGAGGGCGACTGGATCGCCCGGCGCGACGCCGCCCTGAAGGCCTACCACGAGTGGCTGCCGATCAGGGAGCCCGGCCTGCGCCAGAGCGGGGACGGCGCCACCGCCCTCACTCCGCTCACCCAGGGCTACCGCTCCTTCGATTTCGGCGACGTGCTGGCGCTGCACATCCTCGAAACCCGTCTCACCGCCCGCGATGAGCAGCTGGAGTACCCCGATGCCGCCGCCGTGCAGGCCCGCATCGGCGCGATCCTCGCCGACCCGGCCCAGCTGGCGGCCTATGCGAGCCAGCTGGGGCTGACCCCTCCTTCCTCCCCGGGAGCGGTCCCGGGCTTTGCCGCCGCCCTGGCACCCCTGGTCACCCAGCAGCTGGTGCTGGCCACCGTGCAGCAGGCCTGGGGTGACCCCAGCCGCGACCTGCTCGGCGACACCCAGATGGCCTGGCTGCAGCAACGCATGGCCGGCTCCAGCGCCGCCTGGCAGGTGCTGGGCCAGCAGGTGCTGATGCAGTCGATGGCGGTGCCGGCGGAGCTGCTGCTGGATGCCGGCAACCCCGCCCTGCTCGACAAGTACGCCGCCCCGCTGCAGAAGCTCGCCACCGGGACCCCGTTCGATCAGCTGTCTGCGGCAGAGAAAGCCCTGTTCGCCGAAGCCGGCAAGATCCCCTACAACCTCGACGCCTGGGATGGCTACGGGGTGGAGCGGGAAACGATCCTGCAGAGCGCCCTGGCCCTGGGCAAGCGGCTGATCAGCCTGGCTGGCGACACCCACAACGCCTGGGCCGGCGTGCTGGACACGATGACCGCGGGCACCGGCCCCGCCGGCAGCCTGGCCGGCCTGGAGTTCGCCACCCCCGGGGTCACCTCGCCCGGGCTGGAGAAGTATCTCCCCGGCGCCGATGCCTACATCCGGGCGAACTACCCCGCCGTCGACGGCCTCGACGGTCTGTTCATGGGCTACATCAGCGGACTGGCCTACGCCGATGTGAACCGGCGCGGCTTCCTCGATCTCACCGTCAGCACCGATCGCGTCGACGGCGCGTTCCACCTGCTCTCCGGCACCGACCCGATCACCGCCCAGCCCGCCTGGGCCATCGAGACGGTGACCGGTTCGGCCGACTTCAAGCTGGCGCTGACATCCGAGCAGGGCGGGCCGATCCTCTGGCAACCAGGCTGGAAGGAACTGGATCTGGTCTTCGGCGCGGCGGTGGATAACGGTGGCAACGTCACCCTGCTCGATCCGGCCGCCTACGGGGCCGTGCCCGAGCAGGGCATCCAGCTCGCCAACGTGACGGTGATCGGTTCAGAGGCGCCGGACAGCGTCTACGTCGGCGTGGGCTCCCGCATCGAGGGCCGGGGCGGCAGCGACCAGTTCTTCAACAGCGACAGCCTGGGCGGCAACGTTCTGGTGGGCGGCAGGGGAGCCGACCAGTTCTTCCTGAGCCAGGCCAAGGACGTCGTCATCGGCGGCAGCCTGGTCGACCCCTCCAGGACGCCTGGCCTGGCGCCGGCCACGGCCCTGGCGGACAACGAGGCCGATCAGTTCCTGATCGACAGCTCCGTCGCCGCGGCGACAGCCGAGCCGCTGCAGATCAGGGACTTCGAAGTGGGCAAGGATCTGGCCTTGATCGATGGGATTCAGGTTCAAGGCAGCTGGGCGCAGATCAAACAAGCTTTTGCTGCTGCCGGCATCCAGGCCAATGCGGCGCCGGAGCTGGCCACGCCATCGGCCCCTCCGGGCCTCACCGTGATTCCCGGTGTCCAGGTGCTTCAGAACCTCGGGGCCTTCGGCCTGGATGCCGACGGCGACAGTCTGCGGCTGGTCGTCCTGGAGGGCCCGCCGTGGATCCGCGCCGACCACAGAACCCTCAGCATCACCGCTCCCGCCGGCTTGGGCCCCGCCGACCTGGCCAGCCTCAATCTGCGGCTGGGGTTCTTCGATGGACAGGCGGTCACCGCCTTTACGCCGACGCTGACGATCGGCGCCATTCCTCCCTCCGAACCTGGGAATCCGGTCGTTGTGGTCATCACCCCCGGGGGCGACAGCCAAGTGGTTGCCGTCAACATCACCGGTGGCACGTTCCAGGCTGATCGGCCCTTCCAGGTGGTGCCAACCATCTCCCCACTGGATCCTGAGGATCAGAGCGCCATTGATTTCGGCATCGATCTCGATCCCGGTCTGGCCCAGGCGACGGTCAGCTTCGAGCTCGCCGCCCTCACCGTTGGAGCCCCCTTCAACGACACACCAACCAGCCGCTGGACGGCCTCCTCCACCAACCCCGCCACCGGCGCGATGGCGCCGTTGACCTACGACCCACGTCAGGGCGGCGGCGCCCGTTTCTATGACCTTGACGCCGATGGTGCCGCGGAGTTTCTGCACCTCTCCTTGCGCGATGGCGGCGCTGGCGATCAGGGGGCGGCGGCGGATGGCGAGATCCTGCAGTCGATCACGGCGGGGACAGTGGATCTCAACCCCGTCTTTGATCGGGTTGATCCACTCACCCTCACGGTGGCCGACCCCAGCAAGACCGCAGCGGCCGCCAGCCTTGTGCTGCGGGCGACCCTGACGGGCCGTCCCGCCAGCTCC
>NZ_JAFKRH010000029.1 GCF_019038465.1 Synechococcus sp. CCY 0621
CGGCGGGCACCACGTTCGATCGCGAGATCCTGCTGGTCAACGGCCAGTCGGTTCGTTTCTTCGAGGTGGTCGATGCCAGCCTGGAAGATCTCTCCAGTGCCAGCGACACGCGCTTGCGCTTCTTCCGCCCCGACGCTCCGGCCAGCCCGAACCGTTCGGTGAGCTTCGCCTCCACCACCGGCGTCGACGTGGCGCTCGAGCTCCTCGACACCGATCAGGGGCTTGATGCCCTCATCGGCCAGGAGCAGGGCCTGGCCCCGGTCCTGGATTTCACCGCCTTCTCTGCGGCCCAGGCGGTCCAGGGCACCCTGGTGCTCAGCCGGGAAGCCGACTTCGATGCCATCACCGGCTTCTACCGCGCCCTCGATGCCGGCGGCACCGTGCGCGACGCCGCCGGCAATCTGGTGCGCCCCGGTGAGGCCAACTACCGCAGCGTCGCCCTGCGCCCCGACAACCTCGTCACCGAGCTGCAAGGCCTCCAGGTCGGAGATAACGCCGCCAGCGTCACAGCGGTGACCATCTCGGAATCCTCCTTCCTGGCGCCCTTTGCCCAGGTGCGCGGCCAGACCTTCTTTGCCTATGCCGGGGCCAACAGCGACGGCATCGGCCACTTCCGCAGCCTGGGCACCAATCTCTTCGGTCTGGAAGATGTCCTCGGTGGTGGTGACCGCGACTTCGACGATCATGTGATCGGCTTC
>NZ_JAFKRH010000030.1 GCF_019038465.1 Synechococcus sp. CCY 0621
TCGGCCAAGAGGAAGAGACCTACAACATCGTGGCTGCCCACGGTTACTTCGGTCGCCTGATCTTCCAGTACGCCTCGTTCAACAACAGCCGCAGCCTGCACTTCTTCCTGGCAGCCTGGCCGGTGGTCGGCATCTGGTTCACCGCCCTGGGTGTGAGCACGATGGCCTTCAACCTGAACGGTTTCAACTTCAACCAGTCGATCCTCGACGGGCAGGGCCGGGTGATCAACACCTGGGCCGACATCCTCAACCGTGCCGGCCTGGGCATGGAAGTGATGCACGAGCGCAATGCGCACAACTTCCCGCTTGATCTGGCCACCACCCAGTCGATTCCCGTCGCCCTGCGCGCCCCGGCGATCGGCTGATCCGCGATCGGCCAGGCCTCCCTGGCCTGGTGATCCATCCCCTGGCCCCCTCTGCGGAGGGGGCTTTTCTGTGGGCTGGCCCGGTCACCGACCAGGGCGAACGGCCGCCAAACTGTTCACACCAAGCTTTCTTGCTCCCCCCAGCGGCATGCCCGAGCTCCGCACGGATGGCCAGGGCCTTCGCGGCCTCCGAACACATCTGACGCGGGCTCTGCTGGGCGCCGCCCTTGTCGTGCCGATGCTGGCCGGGGGCTGTGGGAGCCAGGACACGGGCGGTACGCAGGACGGGCGGCCCCTGGTGCTCACCACCTTCACGATCCTGGCGGACATGGCCCGGCAGGTGGCGGGCGAGCGGGTGCGGGTGGAATCGATCACGCGGCTGGGGGCCGAGATCCACAGCTACGAGCCCACCCCCAGCGACCTGAAGCGGGCCTCGGGCGCCCAGATGGTGCTGGAGAACGGCTTCGGGCTGGAGCGATGGGCCGAGCGCTTCTACGCCAGCCTCCGGGATGTCCCCCGCGTGACCCTCACCAAGGGGATCACCCCCCTGCCGATCGCCGGCGACGCCTACCAGGGCAAGCCCAACCCCCACGCCTGGATGTCCCCGCGGCTGGCGAAGGTCTATGTGGAGAACATCCGCCGCGCCCTCACCCAGCTCGACCCCGCCGGCGAAGCCACCTTCCGCCGAAACGCCGCGCGCTACAGCGCCCAGCTGGACGGCCTCGACAGGGAGCTGAAGACCTCCCTGGCCAGGATCCCCCCTCACCAGCGGGTGCTCGCCACCTGTGAGGGGGCCTTCTCCTACCTGGCCCGCGACTACGGACTCACCGAGGCCTACCTCTGGCCGGTGAACGCCGAATCCCAGATCACCCCCCAGCGCATGGCCCGGTTGATCGCCCTGGTGAAGGAGCGGCGGGTACCGGCGGTGTTCTGCGAGAGCACGGTCAGCGCCGAGCCCCAGAAGCAGGTGGCCAGGCAGTCGGGAGCCCGCTTCGGGGGGGTGTTCCACGTCGACTCCCTCTCCCTTCCGGACGGCCCGGCCCCCAACCTGCTGGAACTGCAGCGTCATAACGTGGAGACCCTGCGAGCCGGTCTGGCGGGGAGCTGAACCCATGCCCTCCGGCCAGCCTCCACTCCACGGAAACGAGCGCATCTCGGTCCGCCATCTCTGCGTCGATTACCACGGGGTGGTGGCCGTCCACGACGCTTCCCTGCATCTCGATGCCGGCAGCATCTGCGCCCTGGTGGGGATGAACGGCGCCGGCAAATCCACCCTGTTCAAGGCCCTGATGGGCTTCGTGCGCCCGTCGGCCGGCAGCATCGCCATCAACGGCCTGCCCCTGAAAGAGGCCCGCCGGGCCCGGGCGGTGGCCTACGTCCCCCAGACCGAAAGCGTCGACTGGAACTTTCCGGTCAACGTCCAGGAGGTGGTGATGATGGGCCGTTACGGCAGCATGAATCTGCTGCGCATCCCCCGGCCGCTCGACCGGGAGGCGGTGAAGGAGGCCCTTGATCGGGTGGACCTCTGGCCGCTGCGCCAGCGCCAGATCGGTGCCCTCTCCGGCGGCCAGCGCAAGCGGGCCTTCCTGGCACGGGCCCTGGCCCAGGGAGCCTCGGTGATGCTGCTCGATGAGCCCTTCAACGGCGTCGACATCCGCACCGAGAAGCTGATGATCGAGCTGTTCGAGCAGTTCCGTCGCGAGGGGCGCACGCTGATGATCTCCACCCACGACCTGGCGCACGTCACCAGCTTCTGCGACCAGGTGGTGCTGATCAACAAGACCGTGCTCGCCTACGGCGAGACGTCCTCGGTGTTCACCAGCGAGAACCTGGCCCTGACCTTCGGCGGCCTGCGGCTCGAGGCCACACCCGCGGCAGCCACGGACCCCGATCGGCAGGCGCCATGACCACCCTGCTCACCTGGTTGGTCGAACCGCTGCAGCAGGAGTTCATGGTGCGGGCCCTGCTGGTCAGCACCCTCGTCTCCTGTGTCTGCGGCCTGCTCTCCTGCTACATGACGCTCAAGGGCTGGGCCCTGATGGGCGATGCGGTGTCCCATGCGGTGATGCCCGGCGTGGTGATCGCCTACGCCCTGAACCTGCCCTTCGCGGTGGGGGCCTTTGTCTTCGGCGTCGGCTCGGTGGCTTTGATCGGCTACATCAAGCAGATGACCCGGATCAAGGAGGACACGGTGATCGGGCTGGTGTTCACGGGCTTCTTCGCCCTCGGCCTGACGCTGATCTCCAAGGTGCGCAGCAGCATCGACCTGTCGCACATCCTGTTCGGCAACGTGCTGGGCATCAGCTCCTCCGACATCCTCCAGACCGTGCTGATCAGCCTGCTGGTGCTGACCGTGCTGGTGGTGCTGCGCAAGGACCTGATTCTGTTCTGCTTCGATCCCACCCACGCCCGCTCGATCGGCCTGCACACCGGCGTGCTGCACTACCTGCTGCTGTCGATGCTGTCGCTGGCGGCGGTGGCCGGCCTTCAGACGGTAGGGATCATCCTGGTGGTGGCAATGCTGGTGACGCCGGGGGCCACGGCCTACCTGCTCACCGATCGCTTCGACCGCATGGTGTGGCTCTCAATCCTGTCGGCAGTGCTCTCCAGCGTGGCCGGGATCTACTGGAGCTACTGGATGGATGCCTCCACCGCCGGCTGCATCGTGCTGGTGCAGACGCTGCTGTTCCTGCTCTGCTTCCTGCTGGCGCCCCGCCATGGCCTGCTGGCCCAGCGGCGCCGTTCCCCGCGGGCGTCCCGCTTCCCGTCCGCGTGAGCGAGCCAGCCAACGCCGCTGCGACGCCCTCGCCCGCCGACCAACGCTGGCCCTGGTGGCCCCTGCTGCCCCTCTACCCCTACGGCCGCCGCCGCACCCTGGTGCGGGAGCTGATCGCCGGGCGGCTGTGGAGCTTCGAGCAGGTTCAGGGGGTCTGGTACGTGGCAGTGCCGATCCGCATGCTGGTGCTGCGGGTGCGCGAAGGGCTGCTGCTCTATGCGCCGGTGGCGCCCACCGCCGAGGTACTGGCCCGCCTGCGGGAACTGGAGGAGCGCCACGGGCCGGTGTGCACGATCGTGTTGCCCACCGCGTCGGGGCTGGAGCACAAGCTGCCGGTGCCGGCCATGGCCCGGGCCTTTCCCGCGGCCCAGGTGTGGGTATCGCCGCAGCAGTGGAGTTTCCCGCTGCCGCTGCCGCCCGCCTGGCTGGGCTTTCCCGCCGACCGCACCCGGGTGCTGCTCAACGATGGGGTGCCCCACGGCGATCAGCTCGACTGGTTGCCCCTGGGCCCCCTGGATCTGGGGCTGGGCACCTTCCTGGAGATCGCCTGCTTCGATCGGGTCAGCGGCAGCCTGCTGCTCACCGATGCCCTGGTGGCGATTCCGCCGGAGCCGCCAGCGGTGTTCGATCTCGACCCCACCCCGCTGCTGTTCCATGCCCGCGAGCGGGGCGATGAACCGCTGCTGGACGATCCCGAGCGGCGCCGCAGGGGCTGGTGGCGGTTGGTGCTGTTCGCCACCTACCTGCGCCCGCGGCCCCTGGAGGTGCTGCCCCTGGGCGAGGTGCTGCGCCACTGCCTGGCGCCTGGGTGCCGCGGGGCCAGGGCCCACTTCGGCTTCTACCCGTTCCGCTGGCTGCCCGGCTGGCAGGCCGATTTCGAGGCCCTCACACCAGGGGGCCGCAGCAGCCTGCAGGTGGCGGCGGTGCTGGAGCGGCTGGTGTTCCCCCGCCAGCGGGCTCCCCTGGTGGCCTGGATCCGCCAACTGGCGGGCCTGAAGGACCTGCGCTGGGTGGTGCCGGCCCACCACGATGCACCGGTGCCAACGTCAGGGGAGGAACTCACCGCCCTGGGGGATCGGATCGAGGCGGGGGATTGGGCTCCTGATCAGGGAGCCTGGGAAACCCTGGCCGGCATCGACAAAACCCTGGTTCGCCTCGGCCTGGTGCCGGGTGAAACCCACCAGAGCCACAAGCCCCAGCCTTAAAGCTCCAGCTCGCCGGGGTCGTCGTCGAGGCCAGCCTCGAAACCGCCGCTGCCGAGCATGGCCGATTCCAACTCCATGCGCTGCTCCATCTGGCGCAGGAAGTAGCCCGTCATCATCGCTGAGGCCAGCAGGCCGGCGAGGTTGTCACGGCTGGCCTGGATCTTCACCTCGAACTGCTCACCGGGGAGCATGCCCAGCAGGCCCTGGACGTTGTGGCGGATGATGTCCTGAATGTCGCCGGTGGCCGAACGGGCCACCCTCTGCAGCACGTCCGGGGACTGTTCCTGCAGGTACTGAATCAGCGAATTGTCGCTGATCGCCTCGTTATCGGCGGTCAGGAACTCCGGGTTGAACATGTGCCCTCCGGTGTGCTCTGCAACACGACACGCACCCTAACGCAGTCTTTCAAGCGCCCTCGGCTGGGTGGGGAGAGGAGAACCCAACCGGACCGAACCGGGCCAGGGGCCAGTAGCGCCAGATGGCCGTGCCGATCAGATCCGCCTCCGGCAAGGGGCCCCAGAGGTGGGAATCGAGGCTGGCATTGCGGTTGTCCCCCAGCACCAGCACTTCGCCAGCGGGCACCACGAAGGGCTCCAGGGCGTAGGCCATCGGCTCCCGGGCCCAGTCCGGCTCGGCGGGGCTGCCGTTGCGCCAGAGCTTGCCGTCCCTCACCTCCACCTGATCGCCGGCCACCGCCACCACCCGCTTGATCAGGGCCGTGCGCGGGTCGTAGCCCGCCTCTTGCAGACGGGCCGGCGGGTGAAACACGACGATGCGGCCCGTGCGCACACCCGAGCCGATACGGGGCGTGAGCTTCTCCACCAGGATCCGGTCCTGGAGCTGCAGGGTGGGCAGCATCGAGCCCGACGGGATCCAGCGGGGCTCCACCACCGCCCAGCGCAGCAGCAGGGCCAGCAGCACCCAGAGCAGCAGCCGGCCGGCCTGCTGCAGCAGCCCGGTGGCCCCACCCTGGGGGCCGGAGGGGGGCTGGGTGATGGCGGGGCCGCTGGCCATGGCGAAGCCGTCGATCAGGATGATTCCCCCATCCTGAACAGTGGAGCTCCCCGGTGGCCGGCCCCCCGTCATCGCTGGCCAATGTGCAGGCAGCCCTGACGCTGTTGCGTGCCCTGCGCCGGGGCGGCCTCAGCCATGCCGTGCTCTGCCCGGGCAGTCGCTCGGCGCCCCTGGCGGTGGCCGCCGCCCTGCTGGAGCCGGGCGGCCTGCGCCTGCACACGGCCATCGACGAGCGCAGCGCCGCCTTCTTCGCCCTCGGCCTGGGCCGGGGCAGCGGCCAGCCGGCGGCGGTGATCACCACCTCGGGCACGGCGGTGGCCAACCTGCTGCCCGCGGCGGTGGAGGCCGACTTCGGCTGCATCCCCCTGCTGCTGCTCACGGCCGATCGGCCGGCCGAGCTCAAGGGCTGCGGCGCCAACCAGAGCGTCAACCAGGAGGCCTTTCTGGCCTGCAGCTGCCGTTGGCTGGGCAGTGGCGCCCCCGAGGGGCTGGCGGCGATGGCCCCAGGGGCGCTCGAGGCGCTGGCCAGTGAAGCCCTGGCCGCCGCACGGGGGGATGGGGCCGGGCGCGGCGCCGGAGCGGTCCACCTCAACCTGCCCTTCGCCGAACCCCTGCACGCCGGCGGCGGAGAGCTGACCCAGCTGGCCGCCAAGCTCTCCAGCCAACCTGCGGACGCCGACCCCCCGCCCACGCCAGGCAACCCGCCGGCGCCTGCCCGCTTCGCCAGCGGAGACGCCGCGACCCTGGACCCAGGGCGCGCGGGCGTGGTCGTGGCCGGCCCCTGGCGCGGCAGCCCCGCCGCCTGGCCCGCCCATGTGGAGGCCCTGCGGTGCTGGCAGCGGCGCAGCGGCTGGCCCGTGCTGGCCGATGCCCTCTCCGGCCTGCGGGGCCTGCCGGGGCTCGATGCCGTGACGGCCTACGACCTGATCCTGGCGGAGGGCGCCTCCAGCACGGCGGCGATCGGTGGCCTGCAGGTGTTGCGCCTGGGGCCCCTGCCGGCCAGCCGTCGCCTGCAGCGCTGGCTGGCGACCCAGGACGGGCCCCAGGTGCTGGTGAGCGAAGGGGACGGGCGCCCCCTCGACCCGCTGCGGCTGGTTAGGGCCCAGTGCGGCGCCGGCCTGGCGGCCTGGCTGGCGGGCCAACCGCAGGACATCTCGGCGGGCGAGCCCGCTGGGGAAGCGCTGGCGCTGGCGGATCGCTGGCGCCAGGTGGAGGCGGCGGTGCAGGCGCTGCTGGAGCAGGAGCTGACCGAAGAGCAAGGGGAACCGGCACTGGCCCGCCGACTCAGCCGGCTGCTGCCGGCAGGGGTGCCGGTGCTGCTGGCCAACAGCAGCCCCGTGCGCGACTGGGAAAGCTTTGCCCACCCAGGCGCCCCGCCCCGGCCGATGCACGGCTTCCGGGGGGCCTCGGGGATCGATGGCACCCTCTCGAGCGCCTGCGGCCTGGCCGAGGCCCTGGGCGAACTGGTGCTGGTGAGCGGCGATCTGGCCCTGCTCCACGACGCCAATGGCTGGCTGTGGCGAAGCCAGCTGGGGGGGCGGCTCACCGTGGTGCTGATCGACAACGGCGGCGGCGGCATCTTCGAGCAGCTGCCCATCCGCACCGAGCCGGCGACGGCGATGGATTTCGAGCGCCTGTTCGCCATGCCCCAGGCGGTGGATCCCCTGGCGCTGGCGGCGGTGCATGGGGTGCCGGGCCGGCGGGTTGAGGGCCTGGCGGCCCTGGAGAGCTCCCTGGCCTGGGCCCGGCAGCAGCCGATGGCCCTGCTGGTGATCTCGACCGACCGGCGACGGGATGCCGCCCTGCGGCAACGGCTGCGCACAATGGCCGCAGCCCAGGTCACGCCCCCATGACCCCCGTTCCTCCGCCCCCGCCGAACTGGACCAGCGCCGGCGACTACAGCGACATCCGCTTCGAGACCAGCGGCGATGGGATCGCCCGGATCAGCCTCAACCGGCCCGAGAAGCGCAACGCCTTCCGGCCGCTCACGGTGCAGGAGCTCTGTGATGCCTTCAACCGGGTGCGGGACGACCCCTCCATCGGTGTGGTGCTGTTCACCGGAGCGGGCCCGGCCGCCGACGGCGTCTGGGCCTTCTGCGCCGGAGGCGACCAGAGCGTGCGCGGCGATGGGGGCTACCTCGACGCCTCGGGGCTGCCGCGGCTGAACGTGCTCGACCTGCAACGGATCATCCGCAGCCTGCCCAAGGTGGTGATCGCCCTGGTGGCCGGCTACGCCATCGGCGGCGGCCAGGTGCTGCACCTGCTCTGCGATCTGAGCCTGGCGGCCGAGAATGCCGTCTTCGGCCAGACCGGGCCGCGGGTGGGCAGCTTCGATGGCGGCTTCGGCGCCGGCTACCTGGCCCGGGTGGTGGGCCAGCGCAAGGCCCGGGAAATCTGGTTCCTCTGCCGCCGCTACGACGCCAGCCAAGCCCTGGCCATGGGGCTGGTGAACGCCGTGGTGCCCCTGGAGGATCTGGAGCGCCAGGGGGTGGCCTGGGCCCGGGAGGTGCTGCAGCACAGCCCCACGGCGATCCGCTGCCTCAAGGCCGCCTTCAACGCCGAAACCGACGGCTTGGCGGGCATCCAGGAGCTGGCGGGCCAGGCCACTCACCTTTTTTACCGGACCAGCGAAGGCCAAGAGGGGCGCAATGCCTTCCTGGAGAAACGGGACCCGGACTTTTCCGAGGCGCCCTGGCTGCCCTGAACGGCCCCGGGCCATACTTCGGTTTGTGGGAGCAACGACCGGTGTCCGCCTATCCGATCCCGGACAACGAAGCTGAGCGGCAGGCGGCCCTCGACGACCAACACATTCTGGATGCGGAGTCCGATGAGGACTTCAACCGCATCACACGCCTGGCCAGCCAGATGCTGGGCGTGCCGACGGCCCTGATTTCCCTGGTCGATCGCCAGCGGCAGTGGTTTCTTTCCCGGGTGGGCCTGGAGGCAAGTGAAACGCCTCGGGATCTGGCCTTCTGTGCCCACGCCATCTGCTCCGACGAGGTCATGGTCGTCAATGACGCCAGCCAGGATGAGCGCTTCAAGGACAATCCCCTGGTGACGGGGAACCCCAACATCCGCTTCTATGCCGGTGTGCCATTGCAGACCCCCTCAGGCTTCAATCTGGGGACGTTGTGTGTGATCAGCCCTCAGCCGAGGCAGCTCGCCGGCAACGAACAACAACTGCTGCAGGACCTTGCTGGGATGGTGATCCAGCACATGGAATCGCGGCGCAACAGTTACCTCTGCCCCCTCACGGGCCTCAAGAACCGAAGGCCCTTCTTCGATGCGGGTCTGCAAGAGTGCGTTCGGGCACAACAGAAAGGAGAACCGTTGACCTTGATGATGTTCGGTCTCGATGATTTCCATGGTTTCTGCAGACAGTTAGGCCAACACCAGGGCGATCGGTTGCTTCAGCAACTGGCCAGACAACTGCAATCGGACTTTGGAGAGAGCGCCTTCTTCGGGCGTGTGACTGATGACGAGTTCGCCGTGTTGCAGACAGGCTTGGTGGGGCAGGAGGCGGTAGCCAAGGCGGAGGGCTTCCGTTCCGGATTGGCTCTACAGGGCTGGGTGGTGGAGGGAATCCGCCATCCTCTGCCTGTCAGCCTGGGCACGGCTTGCCTCAACTCCGACGACACCAGCTTCAAGGACCTGTTCCAGCGGGCTGAAGCGGCCCTGAAGCAGGCCAGGCTGTCCGGAGCAAGCCTGCCGGGCTGAACCGAGCAACACTCACTGGGCCAGTACAGCCGCGTGGGCCCGGGACAGGGCGGCTTGCAGGGACTCGACCCTGATGGGCTTGCCGATGAAATCATTCATGCCGCTGGCCAGGGCCTCGGCACGGTCGCAGTCACGGATGTTGGCGGTGACCGCCACGATCCAGGGCCGCACCGTATTGCCGGCCTGCTCACGAATCCTGCGGGTGGCCTCAAAGCCATCAACCTTGGGCATGCGCAGATCCATCAGGATGATGTCCGGATCCAGCTGGCGATACTGGCTCAGGGCCTCTTCCCCATCGCGCGCCACGCTGACCCCATATCCGAGACGCTGCAGCATCAATTCGCAGACGCGGGCATTGACGACATTGTCTTCCGCCAGAAGAATCCGTAGAGGATGATCTTCGGGGAAGCTGGCTGTTGTCGGTCCACCTAGCGCTGCAGGTGATTCAGGGATCGCCACCGGCAGGATCACCGTGAAAAGGCTGCCTTGACCCGGTTCGCTCTCCACCTCAATCGCGCCGTCCATGGCGACGACAAGATGATGGCAGATGGCCAACCCCAACCCTGCGCCGCCATGGACGCGGGTGGTGGTGGAATCCGCCTGCGAAAAAGGCTGGAACAGGGACTCTCGGGCGGAGTCAGAGATTCCGGGCCCGGTGTCACGGACACGGAAGACCAAAGGAACCCTGCCATCGGGCAGGGAAGCCCGAGATGAAACGGTGATGGACACCTCTCCGCTCAGCGTGTACTTGATCGCATTGCTGACCAGATTCACCACGATCTGACGCAGGTGGAGAGGATCTGACAGCACGACATCGGGCAGGGCGGGGTCGAGGGAGAGGGATAACAGCAGTCCTTTGGTCTGCGCTTGTTCGGCGAACAGCGTCATCACCTCGGCGAACAGAGGCCGAAGCTGGCAGGGAGCTGTGTCGATCACCAGGTGGCCGCTGTCGATCGCTGAGACGTCGAGCAGTTGGTTGAGCAACAGCAGCAAGGATTCCCCAGAGTTCCTGACCGTCTGCAGACAGGATTGTTGGTGGGGGGTCAGGCCAGTGCTGAGCAGAATGTTGGTGAGGCCAATCACCCCATTCAGCGGCGTTCGCAGCTCATGGCCCATGGTGGCCAGGAAAGTGCTCTTGGCGAGGTTGGCCTGCTGTGATGCAGCCGCCGCTTGACGGGCCAGATCAGCCGCTTCCAGGCTGGATTCCAGGGCCGAAGCCGTGGATCGCAGATAACGGCAGTGCAGGAAGCCGGCAAAGGCCGAAAGCAGGGCACTGCCTGCCAGTGAGAGACCCAGACTCAGGCGCAGGGGAAACAGTTGCTGATTGAGGCTGGCCAGGGAGAGATCGACACCCACAATGGCCGTCGCCTTGCCGTCCTGGAATGGGGCATAGGCCGACAGGAAGGTGCCCCATTGATCGGTATAGGCATCGGAACTGACCCTGGGCTTGGCAAGCCGGGCTGCGATCAGGGCATCGGCCGGGGCGTCTGCATAGAGCTGACCGACAACGGGGGCGCTGGAGTCGTCTCCCGGATTCTTGAAGAAGACCGTGCTGTCCAGACCAAATCGCAGAGGCTGTGATCGACCCCTCAAGGTGTAGGCGTAAAAGATCGCCGGCACCGATGTCCTGAGCTGGATCAAGGGCTCGGAGGCCTGGCGATAGAGCTGGCTGCCCATCTGATCAGGACGGCGTACCTGGGTGTGCAGATCACCATCCATCTCCGCCGCGGTGACCATGGCCAGATCCAGCAGCCGTTGCTGGACAGACCTGAAGAGGGTCCGTTCAGCCACCCAGTAGGTAACCATCAGGGCAGAACCGGTAATGGAAAAGATTCCCAAAGCCAGCAGGATGGAAGCCTGGGACAGCCGGCACCTTGACCCCGATGGAACATCAATGGTGCCCACGCCGCCCTTCATCGCATCACTCAGTATGATTCTGAAGTAGCCGAGTCTGTGGCTCGGCGCCAATCGCGATACCTGCTCAAGGCCAGTCGAAGATCGGCTAATCGAAGTGGTTTGGAGAGAAAGTCGTTCATCCCAGCCGCTGCACACTCCTGCCGGTGGGAGTCGAATGAATAGGCTGTCAGGGCAATGATATAGAGATCAGAGTAACCTTCACTGCGCAATTGGCGTGAGGCGGCCATGCCGTCAAGACCTGGCATGGCCACATCCATGAAGATGAGATCCACGCTCCCATTCCTGACGGACTGAATGGCCGCATTGCCGTCTCCCACCGCGTCTGCGGTTAGATGCAATTTGCCCAGCATCAATTCAAGCACCCTGCGGTTGACGCGGTTATCATCAGCAATGAGAATTCTGATTCCAGGCTCCAAGCTCTCTTCGGGATTGTCCCTGACAATCTCAGCTTGCTGCTGCGAAGCCAGCGTGAACGGCAGACTGACCGTAAAGCAACTGCCAGATCCGAGACTCGAATCGACGGAAATTTCGCCGCCCATCAATTGGCACAATCTTGAGCAGATGGCGAGGCCGAGGCCGGCACTTTGCTGCGTCTGGGCGGGATTGGAATGGCCAATGAATTCCTCAAAGATAAGAGGTAGAGCCTCCCTGGAGATGCCAATACCCGTGTCGGAAACATGGAACAGTAAGGATCTCACGTTGGCCGTGGCCTCCAAGGCATCAACGCCGAGACGAATCTCCCCCTCATTGGTATACTTACAGGCGTTCCCCAACAGGTTGAACAGGATCTGGCGCAGCTTGAGATCATCTCCTACGAGCCATCTAGGCGTATCCGGTGGCATGCTGAGGTGCAAGCCAAGTTGTCTTGCAGAGGCTTGATACTGAAAGAGACGAATGATGTCATTGAGTAAACCATGAAGGTCGAAGGTTCTGGGGTTGAGTGCAAGTCGCCCGGTTTCAATCTGCGAGATGTCCAGAATGTCGTTGATCAGACTTAGCAGATACTCGCCGTTTCGATGAATCGTTTCGAGCATCTCCCGTTGCTGCCCCTCCATTGAGCTGCTGAGCAGTACATCCGTCATCCCGATTACAGCGTTCAATGGGGTGCGGATTTCATGGCTCATGTTGGCCAGAAACCGGGTTTTGGATTGGCTGGCTGCCAGGGCCTCATCGCGCGCCAGCTGCAACGCGCGGGTTCGCTCAACCACCTGAGCCTCCAGCTGGTCACGGGCATCAATCAACGTGTCCTGGGCCTGGACAATCGCGCTTTTGTCCCGGAAGGTGAACACCAAAGACGGCTTGCCCGGCAGATCGACAGTCGCCCAGGACACCTCAATCACCTGGCGGAGAGGCGCACCCAAGAGTTCCCAGGTGGTGGATCCTTCTGATCCCGAGCTCCAGAACGGCAGGCCAGATCGGCTGTCGCTGAGCTCGTGGAGATAGGGCCTCGGGAGGATCTGGCTCAGGCATTGGCCAAGGCTCTGCAGGCGGGACAGCCCCACAAAGCGATCAAACGATGCATTCGTCCATTCCACGATTCCGTTGAGATCGGTGAAGGCAAGGGCCTCATCAACGGCTCCCAGCGCCGCCTCCAGCCTCCCGAGGGTGCTGCGAAGCTGGCCGACAAGGGTCTGATCCGGCATGCTCGCCTCAGGTCAACGGGCGCAGGGTTGCCGCGAACACCCAGCTTTCGCCACGGCGTTCGGCCACAATGAAATGCTCCGAGTTGATGGACCGGCTGTCTTTACAGATGGTCATCAATTGCAGGGGATGGTTGAGAATCTGTGATTCACCAACGATCTGAAAACGGGAGAAGCCGAGATGGTGGGCGTCTTGATAAGCAGCCGGCAGAATCATGGAAAGAGAATGGCCCTTGAGATCGTCCAATGTCCATCCATAGGTCGTCTCAAACAGATCGTTGATCTCTACAATCAACCCTTCCTGGTCGGCAGCGACAAAGGGAAGAGATTGGCGTCGTAGCTCTTCGATCGTGACCATGAACCTCGCGGCTGAAGCGGCCTGCCTGATTACGAACTGTAGCGCCGTCCTCCATTGGCTCCCTCCTACCCCCTTAGCGGCATGGGGACTTGTGGTCAGACCCACACCCGCTCGCCACCACCCAGGAGGCGGGTCTCAAGACCCCAGGCCCAGACGAATGGGCCTGCGGCGATGAATGGTAAACTCATACGGATTTGAGTTTCCATGTGTGGATGATCTGTGCATCCTGAAACCCATGGGCCTGCTCGACGCCAAGAGTGGCGCTGAGTTGCGGCAATCGGTCGGTTCAGTTCTGGCGGAGCAGGCCAGGGACATCCTGATTGATTGCCAGGGCGTTGACTTCATGGACAGCAGCGGATTCGGCGCTCTGGTTTCCGTGCTCAAACGGGTCAAGGAGCAAGGTCAGCAACTGTTTCTTTGCGGTCTATGCAGCCAGGTCCGCATCGTTCTGGAACTCACCGGCACCGAAAAAGTGTTCACCACTTTTCCGAACAGCGAGGCATGCATCGCCGCGTTGGCTGCCGATCCATCGGACGGCTCAACCAACATCTGAACCACCAGAAGGCCAGGAAAGATCACGACAGCAGAGCCCGGATCACCGAGTAGTCATCGGTGAATGGCGCATTCTCCGTGACGTGGAGGATCTGATACAGCAACCGATCCAGGCCATCGTCATCAGCAAGCACGTCTTGGCACTGCTCCACCAGCTGCATGAAGTCGGGCAGCATCCCCATCCCACCACCGGGCCTGGGCACCTCATAGAGGCCATCGCTGTACACAAGCAAACAGCCCCCCTCTCCAACCTCCAGGCTCTCGGTGGCATAGGTCGAATCGTCGAACAACCCCACGGCCATGCCCTGACCCTTGAGCCAATGGCAGGGAAACGCCCCTGTACGACTCCACAGCAGGGCTGGGGGATGGCCCGCACTGGCGTAGCGCAGGGTTCGGCTGGAGGCTTGATACACCCCGTACCACAGCGTCAGATACCGACCCTGGTGACGCTCCATCGGAAACCCGGAGTTCAGGGTCTGCAGCACCGCGCCAGGATCACGCAGATCAACGGGCAGCGAGCGGGAGCGCAGCTGGTTGTGAACGGAAATCGAGGGGAAGGCCGCTGCCAGGCCATGGCCGGAACCATCGGCGAGGTAGAGGACGAAGTGGTCATCATCGAGCCAGAAGAAATCAAAGGAATCACCACCCAGTTCGTGGCAGGGCTCGAAACGGGAGTCCGCCCGCACGGCACCACCGATGGGCTCGGGCAGCAGGGATCGCACATAACTGGCCGCCTCCTCCAGCTCCTGATCCAGCCGCAGCTTCTGCTGATGCAACTCACTCGCCAGGAGCTTCAGCCGTTCATTGGCCTGGTGCAGGCGGATGCCGGAGCGGACCCGGGCCAGCAGCTCCTCAGGATCCACCGGCTTGCTGAGGAAATCATCGGCGCCGCAGTCGAGCCCCTCCACCCGGTCTTCCACCCGGGAGCGTGAGGTCAGCAGGATGAAGTGGGCCGATTCCAGGGCCGGTTCCGCCTTGAACGCCCGGCAGACGTCCAGCCCATTCATACCTTCCATCAGCCAGTCGCAGACGACGACCGTGGGGGGGCAGAGACGGGCCTGCACCAGGGCACTGTCACCCGAATCCGCCACAACAATCTGGTAGCCCTGGGCGCGTAGACGGACCTCGAGGATGCGGGAATGGATGCGGTCGTCATCCACCAGCAGGATCGAGATCGGTGCGGGACAACCTTCCATGGGGCTCAGGCGTCCATCGGCCGCCGCTGGCGCAGAGCTTCGGTCACCCGTCCAGACTCGACAAGCAGCTGGTCGATTCTGACCTGGGGCCAGGCCGCCGAATCGGAGCGCAGGGACTCCTCAACCTGGCCGCACAGCGTGGCCAACCGCAGGGCCCCCAAGCTGGCACTGGGGGAGCGCAGCGAATGGGCGGCGGCAATCATCGCCGTGGGATCGTGATACTGGTGGGCCATCACCACCGCCGAAACAAGTCGCATCGCGTCGTCGAGGTAGAGGTCGATGAGCTCCTGGAGCACGGCCGCCGCCCCGTCTCCCATGGCTTGCTCCAATTCGTCCCAGGCGGCCGCGTCGATCGGGTCGGCCCCTCCCCCTGCTGGCGCTTCGGGTTGGTCGCGGGGCTGGTAGTGCTCCAGGGCGTAGGTGAGCTGGGCGGGCACGATCGGCTTGGCCAGAAAGTCGTCCATGCCGGCCTGGAGGCAGGCCTGGCGATCCTCCGGACGGCCATGGGCGGTCATGGCAATGATCCAGGGCTGCACGAAGGGAGCCGGCAGACACCGGATGGCCCGCGTGGTCGCATAACCATCAAGCTCCGGCATCTGCACGTCCATGAACAGCACGTCGAAGGGGGTCGCCTGCACGGCCGCGAGCGCCTCTGAGCCCGAAGCCACGGCCTCGGCCCGGTAACCCAGTCGCTGCAGCAACTGAAGCGCCAACTGGCGGTTCACGGGGATGTCATCCACGACGAGCAGCCGCAGTGGCAGCCGGTCGGCGAGGCGATGGGGGCCGCCCTGGGGGGCAGATTCGCGCGTCAGCGTTGGCGGCCCAGCCAGCCGCCGCTCCAGCGGGCTCTGCCATTGCTGAATCAGGGCCAGGCGGAGCTGTTCGAGTCGCACAGGCTTGGAGAGCATCACAGCCGGCGTCTTGGCCAGCGATGCCAGCTCGGACAGCTTGCACCTGTCGGCCAGGACGATCCAGGGGCGCACCTGAAGCAAGGGGTCCTGCAGAAAGGCTGGCGGGGTTGTCTCCCCTTCGCAGCACAGCAGCCGCCCATCGATGACCACCACCCCATGGCCGAGCTCGCCGATCTGGGACTGGGCGATTCGCATGGGGATCTGGCAGAGATCGGGAGCGATCACCGACAGCCCCATCCAGCCCAGCTGCTTCTGGAGCACGGCACGCAGGGTGGGATTACCGACCAACAGCAGGATGGCGGACGCCGGCGGCACCAGGGGCTCCGAACTGGTGCATGCCTGGGGGGCTGGATCAAGATTCAGCAGCACGTTGAAGGTGAAGACACTGCCTTTGCCTTCCTGGCTGGCCAGGTTGATCGAGCCCCCCATCAGCTCACACAGGCGCCGTGTGATCGCCAGACCAAGGCCCGTGCCTCCATAGCGGCGGGCCGTGGAGGGATCGGCCTGGCGGAAGGGCTCGAACAGCTGGGGAATCAGCGCGTCGGACACGCCGATGCCGGTGTCTTGAATCTGAAACGTGAACCGGCAGGGGGTCGGCTGGCCGGCCTCAGCGGCCTGGGGCTCCGCTGAGACCCTGACGACGATCTCGCCCTGGGGGGTGAATTTGACGGCATTGCTCAGCAGGTTCCAGAGGATCTGACGCAGGCGGGTGAGGTCGCCGATGACGGCCGTGGGCAGGCTGGGCTCGATGTCAAGGATCATTTCCAGCGGCTTGTCCAATAGGCGGGACATGCTCAGATCGAGGGCCTCTTCGATGCAGATGCGGAGGTTGAAGCGCTGTTCATCCAGCTGCATGGCGCCGGATTCGATCTTCGAAAAGTCGAGAATGTCATTGATGATTGTCAGCAGAGAGTCGGTGCTGCTGTTGATGATCTCGACATACTCCCGCTCCATGGGCTCCAGCTTGGCGTCCTGAAGCAGACCCGCCATGCCGATGATGGCGTTCATCGGGGTTCTGATCTCATGGCTCATCATCGCCAGAAAGGTATCCTTGGCGGCATTGGCTGCTTCAGCGGCCTGCTTGGCCGCCTCCAGCTCCGTATTGAGCGAGGAAAGGCGCTGGGTCGACTCCCGTAACTCCCCCCGCTGTGCCGTGAGAATCTCATTGAGTTTCTGGCTTTCAGTGAGTGCCACATTCCTGGCCTGAAGCAGGAAAAGAAAGTCAACCAGGGAGTCATGCAGGGGGAAGTCATTGATCTTCAGACCAAGGGACTTCAGATCCTCCAGTTGCAGCAAAAAGGGCGTCCCCACAAACAGCAACTGGTTCTGCTCTTCAAGGCAACAGATCTGACCCTTGAGTTGCAACGGGATGGAGTCAGCCTTGAGGATCACATGCCGATCCAAGCAGTCACGCAGACTGGTGAATCCCATGGGCACATCCGGGCGCAGAAGCTGGAAGTGATTGTTGAGAAGCTGCCCCAACAGATCCGGGACAGGAAGGATGCGACGCAGGACAGAGCCGGCCGACTGAATCCGCAACTCACCGTCAACGATGAGGTGAAAGGGGAACAGAGGTTCAAGAAGATGGGCCGGTAACGGCACAGATGGTGCCATCAGGAACGATGAACCCTCATTCGTGCCTCACACCGGGGTCAGGCTGAGAAGCGTCTGGAGCTGATGCCGGGCACAGACGCACCTGGAAAAGGTCCGTGGCATCGCCCTGATCGCGAGACGCCATCTGATCGACCTCCACGGGGGTTTGAAAGCGTTTCCCCAGGCCGTGAAGCAGCCCAGTCACCATAGGCGCCAAGCCTTGGCGCTTGGATCGGTACTCCAGTTGCATGGACGCATCGGTACTGTGCTCGCAACGAAACGAGGGCGGTTGCAGCTCAGGAAAGGCAACGGCGGCGCGGGCGTGCAGATTGTCAAGTTGATCCAGGAATTCCGGCAAGGTTTCACCCGTGCTTTCAAGAAGCTGCTCGTAACCCTCACTGGCCGTGTAGGTGATCCAGTACTCCCCAAAGGCCTGCATGATCTGATCGCCCGAAAGGCCCAGTTCCTGCGTGGCCGCCGCCACCAGCCGATGGGTCACGTCGTCAGGATAGGCCTGGTAGGTGGAGAAGAAATCCAGATCCTGGAGGTCGGCCCTGTCCTTGATGCGCTGCCACACCTCCTCACCATGGTGGGTGGTGACCATCTGCTGGATGGCCCGGTTGACAAGCCCGTACATGAACATCATTCTCACCATTCCAAATATTACTCGAAAGAAATGGCGCTGGTAGCACAACCGATGACCACGGCACAACAAAAAGAGCTCAGACGGTTGGATCTATCACCATGGCAACCTCAGCACTGGAACCATCAGCGCCGGGCAAAGAGCCCACAGGGTCTCCAAAAGTCTCCAGCAGAGACAACTTGTTTTCCTGTAAAGCCATACCCATCAAAATCATTCCAGGCCAGTAGAGATAGACAAGAATCTCCAGGTTTTCCCCAAATGTGTAAAGAAAGAGAATCACGATCATGCTGAGGCCCACAGACCCGAGCTGATAGCGCGGATTTGATGCACGTCGCACAAGGTCTAACAGTGTGACTGCCATTGGCAACGCCAGCGAAAGGAAACCAACAGTTCCCTTGACAAACAACAGGCCAGCCCAGGTGTGATGGGAGCCAATCGGCATCGCCTCCACCAAGTGGGGGCCCGGTTCAACAATGCCATGACCCCAGAGAGGAGCATCGCGCTCCCAACGGTACAAAGCAATCCGTTTCAGGGCCATGCGTACACGGGTTGAGCCTGCCCGCGCTCCCTTGAAACCTTCCCAGAAGTCACTAAAAAGCTGAAGCAGTAGCGGAGAGAGTATACCGCTAATATATGCAGTTGCACCTAACAATATCAATGTTGCTGGCTTGCGGATGCGTGCGACGATAAAGACGAAGATAGGGATAAGAATAATCGCCACTTGTGCCAGTCTGGACTTGCAGATAAAACACATGAGGATCGAACCAAACAGGCCAGCGGCCTTCCAGGTTCGGTTCCTCTCCAGGAGGCTTAGCATAAAGTTCACATTGCCCACAAAACCCAGTGCAGGCCCCCAAGGGGTAAACAGTCGCCAGCGCAGATCGCCCGTGCTTCCATCAATCTCATAGAGGGGTACATCAAAGAATTCATTGCCGGGGCCGCCGATTGCCCTCAAAGGGGATACGTAGAGAACTTGGGGAAGACCCAAGTGAGGTGTGAGCAGCAGGATGGGAGTAATGATCAGAGTGTGCAAACCCAAAATGCAGATGGCACGACTGAGGAGCTGGCTGCGAATATTGAGGCAACCGGCAAGCGGGTACAAGGCAAGTGCAGCCCAGCCCTTGGCCCAGCCGATCGACGACTTGACAATCAGCGCAACGCCCAGATTAAAGTCAATATGCCCAAACAGCAGTGCTACTTCCATCATCAGCATTCCGAGCACCCAAAGCCAGATCACAGGTGAGATTGTGATCTCCTCGTTTTCCTCTGGGTGATCAATCCATGCCAGCTTCTTAATTATTAGGCAAGCCAAGAGTAGCCAGCCAAGGACTGAACCAACCACATAAAGACCTCCGAACAACCAGATCGGATAGGTGTAGATGATGGCATACCAGACCAATCTCTCCGGCCAGTTCTGAGGTTGAATATCTGAGGAGGGAAAGAATGAAGGATGACTCCAGAACTTAATGCCCATGAGCGCGGTGATACATCACGATGAGATCAGGTTGGATAGTTTTCGAATCCATGGCTTCCGAATCCAGAGAATCCAAAGCCCCAGACTCGTAAATACTGAACCAATGGCAGATCCAGCCAGAAGCAGGCCCCTCTTAGGGGAACTGGGCTTCGTGGGCAGGCTCGGATCCACAGCCATCTGAATCAGTGGGAAGGCCGCAAAGACATCCGCTTGGCCAAGGTCAAGTTTGGCGAGAGTCGAGGCAAAGACGGCTTCGGCAATCTGTTCGTTCCGCCTGAGTCTCTCCAGGGTGGGCTGGCGTTGCGACATTCGCTCAAGCCGACCATCCAGTACAACAATCTGCTGATCCAACTTATTAACCTGAGCTGCCGCTCCGATCGCCTCAGCTTGATACGTCACCAGATTCTGAAACAGGGCATCTCTTCCTGACCCGGAGCTGGCGAGGGCCAGTTGAGAGAGGGTACTGCCCATAGGCTTACGGCCCAGCACTTGCTGTGCGCGACGATCAAGAGCCAATTCGGCAGCCTTCTGACGCTTGACCTCCTTGATAATGCGAGGGTGATTGGGCCCAAACTTGGCCGTCTGGACCTTGAGGATAGCCGTGGCTTCACTGAAATCCTTCAGGTTCTGCTGAAAGATCTGGTCGACCTGCAGCTTGAAGGCCTCCGCTGCTTCAGTGGCATTGAGGCCAAGATTTCTACTGAGCTTCTGGAGTCGTCCTTCAGCTTGGGCCTGCTGGGCAGCAAACTCGGCGCGTTGGCGCCTCAGTTGCTCAATGTTAGTCGAAATGGTTTCAACCTGTTCCGTGGAGTTCAGGCCAGACTTAAGCTTATAGGCAGAAACTTCTTTCTGTGCCTCTTCCAGTTTGTCACGCGATTTCAAGAGGATGTCTTGTGTAGGCCCATCTCGCTGGCCCATCTCGCTGATCCGAAGCTGATTGAGCCGAGACACCATAGCGTCATAGAGAGCAAAAGCCTTGCGGCGTGACAACTGCGGCGACGATCCCGACACTTCAATCTGCATCAAAGTGGTATTGTCAATATTCTTGATACGTGGTTCGCCAAACTCATCACTGGACAGACCAGCATTCTTTGCTGCCTGGCGAAGTACCTGTTCGCTCGTAAATATGAATTCATAATTGGCCCTGGGATCAAAGGTAGACGTTGCCACACCCGCTGATCCGCTGGAGGCAGTCGCTTGCCCAATTTCCGGAAGATTTACATTCACCGAACTGATGCTTCCAGGCAGGATCAAAGCAAAGTCACTCTTATAAGTTGGTTTCACCGTAGCCAGGATCAGCAGGCTCGTTCCCCATATGAAGATATTTGCTGATCCACACACCAGGAGATAACGGCTCCAGCGCAACTTGTCCGTACGGCTCAGACTTTGCCACCAAGCACTGGGAGACTTTGGCCGAGGAAGGGCAACATTGCGCAACTGCTCGGTGAACAGCCGCTGCACCTTACGAACCGGCTCCAGTCGTGATGCAGACCCGCTACTTGGCGGTGGTGACTTGGGGGGGCCGTACGTCACAACCTTCTTCTCATGGCGTAATGACGTCGTAAATCAATGCGCCTGGGACGACAAAATCCCTGATCAGTCCAAGGACATCACGGACGTTCGTGACGCCGGAATCATAACAAGCTACGGCATCATTGGCCATCAGATAAGGATTGGAGAGACTGTCTTTGGAACGCCGTATGAGCTCTTCAACGCCTCGTTCCAGAACATTGGTTTTCCCTGTCTGTGGGTCGGTGGTGACCAGAATCGCGCGTCGGCGGGCATTGGTCCACAAAGCTCCACCGGCACAATTGCCAGATACCACGGCCTGGGAGAAGCGGGAGCCGTAGGGAAAGGAGGTGGCATCGCGACCAATCCCAGCTACAGCGTTGCCGGCGGCGGGAACGGTAAGGTTGGAGATAAAGATCTTAACTCCAACCGGCGTGATCTGAGATGGTCGCACAATCAAAGGGTTGATGATTCCTGAATCGGGAACCACGACCTGATCGCCAGCGATAAGAGGCAAATCAATGAATGGTTCACCAGTAAAGATCCCTGTGAGATCAATTCTCTGACGTCGGCTGCCACGGATCAACTCAACAGATCGGATGTCTGCCGTGGGCATCACACCGCCAGCCTGTCGGATTGCTGAGGAAAGAAATCTTTTGAATGGGGCCTGCCCTGACTGCTGCACAGGCGCTTGCGTCTGCTCAGCATCGCTCCATTCGTTGATCATCACTCGGCCTGGCTGAAAGGTGGAGCCCGTAACAAAGACTTCTACCGGGGCCCATTGCACGACGTTAACACTAACTTTCAAAAAGTTTGGCTGGAAGAATCTTTCCCTAATGAGTACTTCTCGAATTCGCTGTTCCACCTGATGGGGCTCCAATCCAGTAACAGGAATTCCTCTGACATAGGGAAGTTCAAGTTCTCCATGGAGATTGACATCGAATATCCCGCTGAATTCCTCACCTTCCGGAATGGTGACCTTTACCCGGTCTCCGGCCGACAGAGGCAACGCAAAGGCTTGACCCACTGTTGATGTCAGTGCCGCAAGCATGAATGCAAAAGAAGCCAGACGCTTCAGCATTGGTAGTGATCAGGGGGCGACGAACGCATCTGAACTCAATTTAGGCTCAACGGCACTTAAGAGGTATCATAGCCTAGATGCCGATGAAGCAATCATTGCTCTCCAGGAACGCAGAGGATAAGGCCAAAGGCTCACCGCTGATGCGCCCTAGCCAGCGAAGCTTCCGTCTTGACCCACGATGATGCAGATGACCTCCTGTCCGCCTGGGCAAATCGGGCTGATCAACGCCTACAGCACCCTCAATCTGGGTGATGCGGCTATCTATAGCGCCTTCAGTACCTTGATGCCTGAAGCAGTACTCGTGGCCTGCGTGCAGGACACCGAACCTGACGCCAAGCTCGGTGTTGCTTTCCAGCAAAGGCGGCCTCGACAATGTGCCGCCTACGTGAGCGTGGGTGGGGACATCTTCAATAATTCTAGAGAGTGGTTGATCACCAAGGCTTTCCTGCTGAACCTAGCTGAACTGACCCGCCACCCCAGCCGCACGATCCTTTTTGGCCAATCGATTCCGCGCTCCTGCCACGGCCTCAGCTTCTTCGCCCTGTGCCAGGGCCTGAAACGCCTGGCGGCTGTCTGTGTTCGTGATGCCGAAAGCCACCGCCGCTTGCGGCAGGCCGGGGTGGAGGCCCGGCTGTCGTTCGACACGGCCTTCGTTCTGCAGAGTTCAGACTCGGCGCAGCGTGCGGCAGTCTCTCTATTCAAGGGCATTGATCTCGATCCATCTCAGGCCGCGGTGGTCTCGGTGCGCGCCTTCGACAGCATGTACACCCACGACAACCAGAGTTTCGTCCAGCGGATGGCGGCCCTCTGTCGTGGGCTGCTGCAGGAGGGACTCACACCGACCATGCTGATTCAGTCGCGTGCCTATGGCGCCGACAACGATCTCTCGGTTGCCCACGCGATCCAGGTACAGGCCCCGGGAACCGCCGTGCTTGATCCGTTCCTTCCGGATGGGTTGGTGCCCAGCTGGCAACTGGCCATGGCCGTGTTCGCCATGGCCCATCGGGTAATCGCCGTCCGATACCACACCGCCGTTCTGTCCCTGGCGGCCGGCAAGGTCCCTTTCCACCTGCACTATTCCAACAAGGGGCGCGATCTGTGCCAACGCCTGCATCTGCCAGGTAGTGACCTGGGCCTGTTCGATCCGGGCCGAACCCTCGACGCCATCCTGGCGAGCCCACCCCAGGGCTTCGATCATCAGGCGATCAGGGATCAAGTACGGCGTGATTTCGCCTGGGCCATGGGGCAGCTTCCTCTGATGGGGTCACGTTGAGATGCGAGTGCTGCATGTCCTTCCAAGTGGCGGCATGGGCTGGAGCGGCGGCATCCGACCCACCTTGCGCAGCCTCGCGGACTCTGAGCTGGGGAGGCACCACAGCTTTCAGGTGACTGGTCAGGATGAACTCAGGTCCAGCCTGGCCGAATGGCCTGCGGATCTGCTGGTCTGGCACGGGGCCTGCTCCTGGCGAAACCTGCCGCGGCTTCTGAAACGGCCAGGACGGCGCCAGATCCTGTTTGAGCACCATTACTGCGCCGGGTTCGAACAACAAAGCGTCTCTTCCCCACGCCGATTCCGCGCCATGTTGCGACTGTCCTACGCCTGCATGGAACGGGTTGTGGCGGTTTCCGAAGCCCAGCATGCCTGGATGACCCAGGCTCAGCTGTTGCCACCGAAGCGGGTCCGCCTGCTTCTGTCTTCCCGCCAACTGAACGATTTCCTGGCTCTGGCGCCTCCTTCGCCTGTGCCATCAGGCCAGCCGCTGCGTTTGCTGGCCTACGGCCGGCTCACTCCCCAGAAGGGCTTCGATCTGCTGATTAAAGCCATGGCACGGTTACCCGAGGCTCCACTTGAACTTCTGCTTGTCGGTGATGGTCCCCAACGGCAGCAGCTGGAACAGCTAGCGGCCGCCGATGCACGCATCACCCTGCTGGGCTCCCGAGCTGACATTCCCCTGCTACTTGCCGACGCCGACATCGTGATCATTCCCTCTCGGTGGGAACCCTGGGGCAATGTCTGCCTCGAGGCACGCGCCGCAGCCAGGCCAGTGATCGTGACGCCGGTCGATGGCCTTGTGGAGCAGGTCGAGGGAAGTGGTCTGCTCACGGAGGCTGCAACAGAACAGGCACTGGCAGCCACTCTCGAGTCCCTGCTGCAAAGCACCGAAGCGCAGCGCAGCCAATGGTCGCAAAACGGTCGCCGGTCTGCGGCCCGCTCCTGGCAGGGCTATCTGGACGGCTGGGCAGCGTTGTTAGCTGAGCCGTGATGACGCTCTTCGAACAGCTTCGGCAACGGTTGGCCGGCGATCGCTTTGTACGCAACACCGGCTGGATGGGCCTGGGTGAGGTGGGAATTCGTGTCTCCCGCCTGCTGGCCACGGTGATCCTGGCGCGACTGCTCAGCCCAGAGGACTACGGCCTTGCCGCCATCGTGCTGATGACCACGGAATTCGTACGCGTATTCACCCGCAACGGCATCGGCGACAAGCTCGTCCAGGCCGATGGGAAGGAAATCAAAGAGCTCTGCCAGACGGCATGGTGCATCAACTGGCTGATCGGCATTGGACTGTTCCTGTTGCAGCTGGCCGGATCATTCGTCGTGGCCCATTTCTACGGAAACGACCGTCTCACTTTGCCGATCATCGCCGTTGGCTTCACGTATCTGATCTATCCCCTGGCGATGGTACAAACGGCACTGGTGCGCCGCGACAACCGACTCAAGATCTTTAGTTTGACAAATTTAACCCAGGTTGTGGCTGACAACATCCTCACAGGCATCCTGGCCTTGCAGGGATTCGGCATGTGGGCGATCGTTCTGCCCAAGTTGCTGGTGGCGCCGGTGTGGGTGGGAATGATGCTTCACTACGAGCCTTGGCGGCCTCGCGCGGTGTTCACTCTGCAACGATGGCGCAACATTCTGGGATTCGGCAGCCGCATCCTTGGGGTGGAACTGCTCAACACTTTTCGCGAAAACGTCGACTATCTCCTGATTGGTCGCTTCATCGGCATGAAGGCTCTTGGTGTGTACTATTTTGCCTTCAATGCTGGCCTTGGCCTAAGCCTGAGTGTCATCAATGCTCTAGGAGTGTCGCTCTACTCTGACCTCTGCGAAATCCGCTCCGATTCTGAGCTGTTGCGAAGGCGCTTTAACCAGAATCTGCTCACGATTGCAAAGGTTGTCTTCCCTTTGGTGATCATTCAATCCTTGCTGGCGCCCCTCTATGTTCCAATCATCTTCGGCCAGAAGTGGGTGGATCAGGGTGCCGTGCCGATCCTGATCATCATTTGCATCTCGGCACTCTCACGCCCATTTGCCAATGCGGCGTCGATGCTGTTCCGAGCCATCGGCCTGCCTCAGGTGGATCTTTGGTGGAATCTGGGATTCACCCTCTTGTTGACGGTGGCGGTGGTCTTTGGTGCCTCCTACGGCACCCTGGGAGTAGCGGTTGCCGTGATGGCTACCCACCTTATACTGCAGCCGCTCTACGCTGGCTGGGCGCGCCAGATCGTACTGACCAAACCGGCCGGCTGGGTGCGTTAAATGAAGGGGTGTCCCGGGATCTCAGTCGTCATTCCGGCCTACAATGCTGCTGCATTTGTTGTCGACACGATTGCTTCCGTTCAAGCCCAGACCTATTCGGACTGGGAAGCGTTGATCATCGATGATGGTTCGACGGACGAGACCGCGACCCTGGTCAAGGAGATGGTGAACCGAGACTCTCGACTGAGGCTGCTTTCCGTTGAGAACCAGGGGGTTTCAGCCGCCCGAAATCTGGGTGTATCCCTGGCGCTTGCGCCCTGCATCGCCTTTCTCGACGCCGATGATTCCTGGAGGCCATCCAAGCTACGTCGACATCTGGAGCATCTAGCATCACTACCAAATCTTGGCGTCAGCTTCGATCGGGTGGAGTTCCTTTCGTCTGCCGGCAAACCCACAGGCCATTTTTCCAAATCTCGCCTTCATGACCTGACACCTCAGCATTTTCTCTATGAGAATCCAACCACCACCACATCCACGTGGGTTGTGCGGCGCTGCCTGTTTGAACAGGTTGGCGGCTTCCTGCCGGCGATGAGCTACTCCGAAGACCTGGAATGGCTGTTGCGGGTTCGCTGCAGTGGCTGGATGATTGCCGGATTGGAGGATGTGCTAACGGGCTATCGCACCAGTGAAGCTGGGCTTTCGTCTGAGCTGAGCAAGATGGAGAAGGGATGGAATCGGCTGGTACAACAGGCCCGTGTTTACGCGCCTGATCTTGTCAACCGCCATTTCGCAAGGGCCCAGGCTGTCCACCTTCGCTACCTGGCTCGCCGCAGCCTGCGCTTGAAAGCTTCCGAGGTCTCAGAGGGGGTGGATTTCATGAACCGTGCGATCCAGTCCGATCCGACTCTGCTGCTGCGCCAGCCCTTGCGAAGCTGGTCCACGATGCTGGCTGTTCAACTTCGCTGGCTGCTGTCCAAGCTGGCAATGCCAGCTGCGAAGCGGAGAAGCGTGCCATGACCCAACCTCTCGTTTCAGTCATCATTCCTGTGTATCAGAGTGCCGCAACGGTGGCCGAAAGTCTGCAATCGGTAATTGACCAGACCTACAGCCACTTGGAGATCCTCGTGGTGGACGACGGTTCTATGGATCAGTCGATCTCCATCTGCGAGCAGTTTGATGATTCCCGAATCTGCATTCTGCATCAACAGAACCGGGGCCTGGCCGGGGCCCGGAACACAGGCATCCGGCAGGCCCAAGGGGAGTTCCTGGGATTTCTGGACAGCGATGATCTGTGGCTGCCCACCAAGGTGGAGCGCCATGTGGCCCATCTGCAAGCGCGGCCGGAGGTGGGGGTCAGCTTTTCCCGCTCCGGATTCATCGATGAGGACTCCAGACCGATCGGGATCTACCAGATGCCGAGGCTGCAGGACATCACCCCGCAGATCGTTTTCTGCCGCAATCCGATCGGCAATGGCTCGGCGGTGGTGATCCGCCGGGACGTCTTTAGCGCCATTCGCTTTGAGGCGAATCTCTATGGCGACGTGGAAGACTTCTACTTTGACGACAGCTTCCGTCAGTCCGAAGACATCGAATGCTGGCTGCGGATTGCGCTCCAGACCCACTGGCGCATCGAAGGCCTCCCCGAGGCGCTGACGCTTTACCGCATCAGCGACGGTGGACTCTCGGCCAACCTGATGAAGCAGTACGCCTCCTGGGAGCGGGTTCTGCTCAAGACCGAAGCCACCCACCCGGAGTTCGTCGCCCAGTGGGGCTCCAAGGCCCGCGCCTATCAGCTGCGCTACCTGGCCCGCCGCGCCACCCGCCAGCGGGACGGCGCCTTGGCCGTGCGTCTGCTGCACCAATCCCTGGCCACCGACTGGAGGGTGCTGCTGGAGGAACCGCGACGCACCCTGATCACGCTGCTGGCGGCCTACCTGCTGCGGCTGTTGCCGGAGGCTCCCTATCGCTGGCTGGAGGGTCTGATGCTGCGCTCCACAGGAGCCAGTCAGCAGCGGCGCATGCGTGGGGAACTGAGCCGATGAAGGTCTTGCTGGTCTGCTCATCAGGGGGTCATTTCAAGGCGCTGCAGCAGTTGGCCGATTTCTGGCAGCGCCATCCCCATCTCTGGGTCACGTTTCGAACCGCCACCACGGAAACGGCCCTGGCCCAGGAGCAGGTGCTCTGGGCCCACAGCCCCACGAACCGCAACCTGCCGAATCTGCTGCGCAACCTCTGGCTCGCCTTGCAGGTGATCCGCACCGAGCGGCCGGACGTGATCCTCTCCACCGGCGCGGGAGTTGCCGTTCCCTTTCTTCTGATCGGTAAACTGTTTGGGTGCAAGACCGTGTTCATCGAGTCCGTGACCCGCATTCAAACGCTCAGTCTTTCAGCACGAATCGTCCATCCATTTCTTGATATTCTCTACGTTCACTGGCCCCAGCTGCAGCTTCGTTATCCCCGCGCCGAGCTTGTCCAAAGCAAGATCGGATCATGATTCTCATCAGCGTCGGTACGGAGCAGTTCCCCTTCAACCGGCTGATGCAGTGGGTGGAGCTGTTGATCCAACAGGAACTGGTCAACGAGGACATCGTTGTTCAGTATGGTACGTGTACCTTTCTCCCCAGTGGCAGCACGGTCTATCGGTTGGTGAAGGAAGACACCTTTCGGTCGCTGATTCGTAAGGCACGTGTGGTGATTGCCCATTGCGGGGAGGGCACCGTGCTGTTACTGGATGAGATGCAGCAGCCCTTCATTCTTGTGCCACGCAGCGTTCGCTACCAGGAGCATGTTGACGACCACCAGGTGGAACTCGCCCTGGCGCTGACGGAAATGGGTGTGCCGATTGCCTGGAGTCCGGGTGATCTGGTTCGCTTTCTCCAGGCCCCCTTCAAGACGTCGATCAGTGATGTTACGGACAGTTCCGCCCAGTCCCTGTGTCGCAGTCTCCAGAGCCATTTTTCTTCGACATGATGGCGCGTCAGTCCCCCTCCCACCCTGCTTTCGTCAGGACCATCCAGAACGGCATCCTGTTTCTCCAGCTGCCATCACGGCTCACCGTGAGCGAAGCGGTGGCTTTCCGTGCCGGATTCGCCGATTGGCTGGCTGAGGTGGATGGTCTGCGGCAGGTGGTTCTGGATTTCGGCCGCACCGCCGTCATCGACAGCAGCGGCATCGGTGCCCTGGTGGGCGCCATCAAGACCGCCAAGGAGCAGGACGTTCCCCTCTGCGCCTGGAGCCTGCACCGGCAGGTGTTCCTGGCGCTGCAGATGACCGGCCTGGAGAAGGTATTGCCGGTGGCGGCCCATTCCGAGGGCCTGCTCCCCCAGCTCTCGCACGTCGAAGACCAACGCCCCCCCCTGACCCACCCATCGGTGCGTTCCGGACTCAAGCGTTTCATGGACATCTGTGGTGCGCTGATCGGACTTGGCGTCACGGCGCTGCTGATCCTGCCGATGGCGTTGGTCATCCGTCTGGACAGCCCGGGGCCGATCCTGTTCAGCCAGGTGCGCTGCGGTTGGATGGGCCGCCATTTCCGCATCTGGAAGTTCCGCTCGATGGTCAGCAATGCCGAGGTACTCAAAGGCACGGTGGCGAACCAGGCCCAGGGGGCGTTCTTCAAAAACGACAACGACCCCAGGATCACCAAAGTGGGGCGCATCCTGCGCAAGACCAGCCTCGATGAGCTGCCCCAGTTCTGGAATGTGCTGATCGGTGACATGAGCCTGATCGGAACCCGGCCAGCCACACCCGATGAGGTGCTTCGTTATGCCATTCCAAGCTGGCAGCGCTTTGATGTGCGTCCCGGGCTGAGTGGCGAATGGCAGGTGAGTGGCAGGTCATCGATCCGTGATTTCGAAGATGTGATCAGGCTCGACCTCAGATACCAACAGAATTGGAGTCTGGCCTATGATCTAAAACTAATTGTCAAAACATTCCTTGTGCTTCTGAGCAAGGATTCGGGGGCGGCATGAACCCGGACTTATCAAACGATACAGGCCAAACCAACAGCGAACTGTCCGTCAACAGCGATCTCGGTGAACTGGACACCGTGCTGTCTTGGTTTAAACGACAACAGCACCCTGACATTCCTTCAGATCTATGGATGCAGGCTCAGCTGGCACTGGTGGAAGGTTTCACCAATGCCGTTCGTCATGCCCATGCCCACCTGGCTGCCCCACCCCAGGTGCATCTTTCGCTACAGCGATCCAGCGAGGCCTTCTCTATTCAGATCATTGATCATGGCGAACCCTTCGCCTTCGCAGCGGCACTGGCCAGAGTGGAAGCGGAGATTGCAGCCAGTGGTCATGATCCCCTGGCCCGTGAGGCCCATTGGGGACTGGTGATGTTTCTGAAGCTTCAGAACGAGTATGGCTGGACCATCAACCATTGCAGGCGCGATGACGGGACCAACGGCCTAGCCTTGAGCCACCCCCTCAGGGCCGATGAATCGGTTGTCGGGTCATACTGAAAAACTCCGGATGGCAGCGGGCAGGTTGGAAGACCGACCAACGTGTCCATAGGTGAAGATAATAATTGGTACCTTGCGGTCCCCATCCCCAACCATTGTCGAGCTTCTGGCCCCAGAGAATGTTGTTGGCTTGCAGCGATGCCCTCTTCTCCTTAGGGAGATTGATCAGATCGCCGCTGTAAAGAATTCTGCGGCCCTTGTAGTAGAAGCCTGGCTCCATGGCCAGGCCCCGGACCTTCTCATCGAGTCTGAACCAGACTTTCTTGCTCTTCTGGAGCAACCAGAAGCTCCTTGAGCAGGTTGGCGGTACGGCGTCGTTCTTGTAGCTGTAAAGAATGCCGGGATGGTGTTCCAGGGACCCAAGGGATGAAGCTGTGAGCTCCAGACCCATGAGCAGAGCGGCAGACGTCCTGGCAGCGATTGGATGCAACCGTCCTCACCGCCCGGCCATCTCTGTCAACGTAGCCGGAAGGTTGGCTTGGCCATCCTTGGCCAAGGGCCCGTGGCCCCATTTCGCTGGCTACGATCAAGTGTCAGCCCCATGCCGACAGCCTCGTTACCGTGTATCGCCGAGCCATCCTGCCCCTGGCCGTTGCCCTGATCGGCTCGATCAGCGGGATGTTGGTGCCGGCGCCATCGCTCGCCGCCTCTCCCCCATCCGAGACGGCCACCGCCAGCCCGTCCGCACACCAGCTGGTGCTGAACCGGCGCCAACGCCTGCTGATGGTGATGGAAGGGGAACGGGAGGTGCGCCGTTTCCGCGTCGGTGTGGGCATGCCCGGTTGGGAGACACCCGTGGGCTCGTTCAGCGTGATCGAAAAGACCGCCTATCCGATCTGGGAGCATCCGGCCAAGGGCGTGCGCATTCTCCCGGGCCCCACCAATCCGCTCGGTTCGCGCTGGATCGGCTTCCACCGTGACTGCAAGGGACGGCGCGGTTTCAACGGCCAGGAGCATCTGGAGGTGAAGGGCTGCGTCACCTCCGGCTTCCATGGCACACCGAATCGCAACAGCGTCGGCGGCGCCGTGTCCCATGGCTGCGTGCGGTTGCTTGACGAGGACGTCAAGGAGCTGTTTGAACTGGTTTAGGTGGGCACCCCGGTGACAGTGCTGCCCTGAGCCCGCTGACGCCGGCAGCCAGGACTCAGCGGTGCAGCCCGTAGAGTTCCGGGCGCACCAGGGATCGAGAGCGGATGAGGGTTCTGTTTGCCGCCGCGGAGTGCGCTCCGATGATCAAGGTGGGAGGCATGGGAGATGTGGTGGGCTCCCTGCCACCGGCCCTGGCGGCCCTGGGCCACGACGTGCGCATCATCCTGCCGGGCTACGGCAAGTTGTGGAGTCGGCTGAAGATTCCCGCCGAGCCGATGTGGCGTGGCCATGCCATGGGCACCGATTTCGCCATCTACGAAACCCGCCATCCCAGCAGCGACCTGCCCATCTATCTCGTGGGGCATCCGGTGTTCGATCCGGAGCGCATCTACGGCGGTGAAGACGAAGACTGGCGCTTCACCTTCTTCGCCAATGCCACGGCTGAATTCGCCTGGAACGGCGGCTGGAAACCCCAGGTTCTGCATTGTCACGACTGGCACACCGGCATGATCCCGGTGTGGATGCACCAGGACCCCGAAATCAGCACGGTGTTCACCATCCACAACCTGCGTTATCAGGGTCCCTGGCGCTGGAAGCTGGATCGGATGACCTGGTGCCCCTGGTACATGCAAGGCGACCACACCATGGCCGCGGCCCTGCTCTATGCCGACCGGGTCAACGCCGTCTCGCCCACCTATGCGATGGAGATCCGCACGCCCGAATACGGCGAGCGCATCGACGGCCTGCTCAACTTCATCAGCGGCAAGTTGCGCGGCATCCTCAACGGCATCGACACCGCGGACTGGGATCCGGCCACCGACCCCACCCTGCCGGAACCGTTCTCGGCCGACGACCTCTCCGGCCGCAGCGCCAGCAAACGGCTGCTGCAGGAACGGATGGGGCTGACCGTAAGTCCCCGCAGCTACCTGATGGGCATGGTGAGCCGGCTGGTGGATCAGAAGGGGGTCGACCTGCTGCTGCAGGTGGCCGACCGGGTGCTGGCCTACAGCGACAGCCAGTTCGTGGTGCTGGGAACGGGTGAGCGCGGCTATGAGTCGGGCCTGTGGCAGATGGCGGCCCGCCACCCCGGCCGCTTCGCCGTGTTCCTCACCTACGACGACGCCCTCTCGCGCCTGATCTATGCGGGCAGCGACGCCTTCCTGATGCCGAGCCGCTTCGAGCCCTGCGGCATCAGTCAGATGCTGGCCATGCGTTACGGCTCGATTCCGGTGGTGCGCCGCGTCGGCGGGCTGGTGGACACGGTGCCCCCCAACGACCCCACCGCCGGCACCGGCACGGGCTATGGCTTCGATCGCTACGAGGCGATCGACTTCTACACCACGATCGTGCGCTCCTGGGAGGCCTACCGCAACGTGCCCAGCTGGCAGGACCTGCAACGCCGGGCCATGACCACCGACTTCAGCTGGAACCGCTCGGCCCTGGAGTACGACGCCATGTACAGGGAGGTCTGCGGCGTCAAGGAGCCCACCCCCGACGCCGCCCAGGTGGAGCGCTTCTCCCAGGGCCAGGGAGCCGACCCGAGCCTGTTGCACGACGAGCCCAGGCCGGACGTGGTCACCAAGGAACCTCCGCCGGCCCCGCGGCCCCGCAACCCCCTGGCCCTGCTGCGTCGCCGTAACGACACCTGAGTCCGGCGCCCATGGCTGATCCGGTTCCGCCACCCTCCGATCTGCCGGCGCCCTACGCCAGTCCCTGGGGCCAGCTCGGCGACGCCGCGCGGGCCGTGCTGGCGTCCCTGCGGCTGAAGCTGCGCGAACTGTGGCGGCGCAACCGGGAGGGAGACCTGTCGGTGCCGGGCTTCTGGCCCCAGGGCCTGGCGCCCCTGTTCTGGCCCCTGCTGCTGGCGGCGCTGCTGGCGCTGGCCCTGGCGCTGGCAGGGCAGGTGGGGCGCGGGCTATCCAAGGCGGCGCCGCAGGCGCCTGGAGAAGCAACCCCTGCGGTGCAGGTGCAGGTCCCAGCCATCGCTGAGCCAGCACTCGAGGCCCCGGCCCCCGTGGCCGTGGACAAGTCCCTGCCCCTGCCGGAGCCTGAGCCACCACCGCCCCTGGAACTCGACCCCCTCCTGGCGCTCCTGGCGGAGGACGATCCCGACCATCTGATCGCCTCGGCCCATCCCGCTCCCGCCGAGGGCCGGCTGGTGCTCACCATGGCGCCGACCTACACCGGCCTCGGCGAAGCGACCCGGCGGCGCTGGGCGGAGCGCTGGCAGCAGCGCGCCCTGGCCCTGGGCTACGAACGGCTGGAGCTGGTCGACGGCCGCCAGCGGCTGCTGGCCCGCAGGGCCCTGGTGGGCTCCGGCATGATCCTGCTCGATCCCGGTGCCCCAGGCTGATGCCGCTGTCGTTCGCGTCCTTGCGCCAGCTGTGGGGTGAGCCCCTGATGGCCCCCGGAACCAGCGCCCCGGAAGGCTTCGCCGGCGTGAGCACCGACAGCCGCGGCGACCTGGCCGGCGCCCTGTTCGTGCCCCTGGTGGGGGAACGCTTCGACGGGCACCGATTACTGGCGGAGGCCCTCGCCGCCGGGGCGGTGGCGGCGCTGGTGCAGAGGGACCACCTGCCCGAGGCCAGCGTGGCGGAGCTGGTGGCCAGCGGCAGCGGCCCCATCTGGCTGGTGGACGACACCCTGGTGGCCTACCAGCAGCTGGCCCTGCTGTGGCGGCGACGGCTGGGGCTGCCGGTGGTGGCGGTGACCGGCTCGGCGGGCAAAACCACGACCCGAGAACTGATCAAGGCGGCCCTGGCCTCCCTGGGGCCGGTGGTGGCCAGCAGCGGCAACGAGAACAACGACGTCGGGGCGCCCCTCACCCTGCTGAAGGCCAGCGAGGCCACGGCGGTCCTGGTGGTGGAGATGGGAATGCGCGGCCTGGGGGAGATCGATCGCCTCAGCCGCTGCGCGGCTCCGGACGTGGCCGTGATCACCAACATCGGCACCGCCCACATCGGCCGCCTGGGCAGCCGCGAGGCGATCGGCCAGGCCAAGTGCGAGATCACCGCCGGCCTGGGGCCGGACGGGGTGCTGGTGATCCCGGCCGGGGATCCCCTGCTGGAACTCTCCCTGGCCAGGGTCTGGGGCGGACGGGTGGTGCGGGTCGCCCTGGAGGACGAGCTGGCGGAGTTCCCGGACGGAACAGCGTCGCCGGACCTGGTGGGGCGGCTGGACGATGGCCTCCTCACCCTGGCAGGCGGGCCGAGCCTGCGGCTGCCCCTGGAGGGCCGCCACAACGCCCGCAACCTGCTGCTGGCGGTGGCGGTGGCCCAGGAGCTGGGGGTGCCGGCTACCGCCCTGGTCGATCTGACGGTGGAGCTGCCGGGGGGGCGCTCCCGACGCTGGAACCTGGGCGGGGTGGATCTGCTCGATGAGACCTACAACGCCTCGCCGGAGGCGGTGCTGGCGGCCCTGGAGCTGCTGGCCGCCAGCAGCACCGCAGCGGGGGGCCGTCGCTATGCGGTGCTGGGCACGATGCTCGAGCTGGGCGAACGCAGCCTGGAGCTGCATGGGCAGGTGGCAGCCCGGGCCAGGCAGCTGGGCCTGGACGGTCTGCTGGTCGTGGCCACCGGGGAGGAAGCGCAGGCGATGGAAGCGGCCGCCGCCGGGCTGCCGCGGCTGCAGCGGGTGGCCTCACCGGAAGCGGCGGCCGCGGTGCTGCTCGACTGGCTGCAGCCGGGGGACCGGGTGCTGCTCAAGGCCAGCCGCGGGGTGGCGCTGGAGCGGGCGATTCCGCTGCTGCAGGCCGCTCTCGCCCCAACGGCTTGAAGCCCAGGCTCTGGCCCCCCAGGATGGGCTCTCAGCTCCAGTGACCCCATGGTGAAACCCGTGTTCGTGACGACCACCTTCACGATCGAGGGCTACACGATCACCGCTTACCGGGGCCTGGTGCGCGGCATCGTCGTGCGCTCCCCCACCCTGGTGCAGGGTGTCCTGGGCGGGCTCAAGCAGATCGTGGGCGGCCGGATCGGCGCCTACACCGAAATGTGCGAGCAGGCCCGGGAGCAGGCCTATGAGCAGATGATCCAGCACGCCAGGGCCCTGGGGGCCAATGCGATCGTCGGCACCCGCTACGACGGCTCGGAGGTGCAGGGCGGCACCGCCGCCGCCACCGAGGTGCTCTGCTACGGCACCGCCGTGGTGGTGGAGCCCCGGCCCAGCAGCAGCGGCAGCAGCGCGTAGAGGAGCAGCAGGGCCAGATACACGGCGCCGGAAACCGGGTCGCGGCCGATGAGGACGTCCTGCAGGGGGCGCTGCTGCAGCAACAGCCCCACCGCCAGCTCCGCCGCCACCATGAACGCCAGGGCGAGGGCCCCGGCGGCCGCCCGGGGGAGGGGGCCACGGCCGGGGAGCTGGCGCTGCACCACGAGCCGGGCGGCCAGCACCATGGCCAGGGCCATCCACGGCATCTCCAGCAGTTCGGCCAGGCGCTCCCCCAGCCGCGGCACCAGCAGCGGCACCCGCACCGCCCCCAGAACGAATCCGGTGCCGAAGACCAGGGCGAAATAGGTGGCGGCGGCGCGCAGGATCCCCATGGCAGCGACAAGGCGGCACGACCATGGTCGGCCGTCTGACGCCACTCCGGCGACCGTGTCCGATTGTGGAGAACCAGCAGGAGACGCCCCATGCCTTTCCCAACCAGCACGGCCCTGCGTCTGGGCGCTTGGGCAGGGGGCGCCTTCGCCACGGCCTCGCTCCTGGCGGGGGCGTCGCTGCCCCTTCATGCGGCCCCCGGGACTCCGCCGCTGCAGGGCACCAGCTGGCAGCTGGTGGGGATCCAGTCGATGGATGACGCCCAGGGCCTGAGGCGCCCGGCGGACCCCTCCCGCTACACCCTCTCTCTCCAGGCGGATGGGAAGGCCGTGCTGCAGCTCGACTGCAACCGCGCCATGGGCCGCTGGCAGGTGGAGCCCAGCGCTGACCCCGGCAACGGCGGTTTCCGCTTCGGACCCCTGGCCAGCTCCAAGGCCCTGTGCCCGGCGCCCAGCCTGGGGGAACTCCTGGCCCTTCAGCTTCCCTACGTGCGGGGCTACCTGCTGCGGGATGGCCGGCTGAACCTGAGTCTGCTGGCGGATGGCGGCATTCTGATCTGGGAACCCCGCTCAGGCGCCGGGCCCGGCTACAGCAACCGGCCCGATCCGGCGCTGGAGGTGGCGATCCTGGCGGCCTCCCCCGACCTGCGCCGCACCCTGGGGAGCGCCGCCGGGGGCATGGGGCGGATCAGCTACGTGCACGCCCGCACCGACCTCGATGGGGATGGCCGTCAGGACGTGCTCGTCTACCTGATGGGTCCCTACGTCTGCGGCACCGGTGGCTGCACGCTCGAGGTGTTCCGCCAGGAGGCCCGGGGCTACCGCCTCATCACCAGCTTCCCCACCAGCCGGCTGCCGGTCATCGTCCCGGAGGCGCGCCGCAACCGCTGGCGCGATCTCTGGCGCCTTCAGTCCGGGGGCGGCGCCCCGGCCACCTGGGTGCGCGAGGTGTTCGACGGCCGGGGCTACCGCACCAAGGAACGGATCCCGGCCTCCGGCAGAGCACCGGCGGGCACCCCCGTGCTGAGGGGCGATCCTTCCCTGGCGGATGGGGCGCCGCTGGGGCCGCGCCCCTGATCCATCCCGGCGACCATGGGCTGGGGCTCAGCCGTCATCGGCCAGCCGCCACGGCAGCACCTGACCGGCATGGAAGGGCACCAGGGTGCTGCCATGCAGGCGCGGCGGCACCGTGTGGGGCTCCCGCACCAGGGTGATGTGGCCGTCGTTCACCGGAAGTCCGTAGAAGGCTGGCCCGTGCAGGCTGGCGAAGGCCTCCAGGCGATCCAGGGCCCCCTCCTGCTCGAACACCGCCGCGTAGCTCTCCAGGGCGAAAGGGGCGTTGTAGATGCCCGCACAACCACAGGCGCTTTCCTTAGCCGAGCGGGGATGGGGGGCTGAATCGGTGCCCAGGAAGAAGCAGGGCTCCCCCGAGGTGGCCGCCTGGCGCAGGGCCAGCCGGTGCCGTTCGCGCTTGGCCACCGGCAGGCAGTAGAAGTCTGGCCGCAGCCCGCCCTGGAACATGGCGTTGCGGTTGATGTGCAGGTGATGGGGGGTGATGGTGGCGGCCAGGTTGGGGCCCGCCTGGCGCACGAAGGCGACGGACTCGGCGGTGGTGATGTGCTCGAGTACCACCTTCAGGCCCGGATACCGCGCCAGCAGCGGCGCCAGGTGGCGCTCGATGAACACGGCTTCGCGATCGAAGATGTCGATGTCGGCGTCGGTGACCTCGCCGTGGATCAGCAGGGGCATGCCGATCCTCTCCATTGCGGCCAGCACCGCCTCGATCCGCGCCAGGTCGGTGACGCCGGCGGCGGCGTTGGTGGTGGCATGGGCCGGGTAGAGCTTGCAGGCGGTGAAGACCCCCTCACCGTGGCCGCGCTCGATCTCCGCCGGATCGATCGTGTCGGTGAGATAGGCCGTGAGCAGGGGGGTGAAACCGCTGTCCTCGGGCAGGGCGGCCCGGATCCGGGCGCCATAGGCCACGGCGGCCGCCACTGTGGTGATCGGTGGGCTGAGATTCGGCATCACGATCGCCCGGGCGAACGAGCGGGCCGTGGCCGGTGCCACCAGCTCCAGCAGGGCACCGTCGCGCAGGTGCACATGCCAGTCGTCGGGACGGCGCAGCCGCAGGCGCTGGGGTGGGACGTTCAAGCCGGCTGGGGAAGCTGCCATCGTCAGGGAACCGTGCGGTTGCCATTGGCCGTGACCAGGTAGCCGCTCAGGGCCAGCAGCAGCACGCTCAGGCAGAAGAACGCCAGGGAAGGGCCGTCCTTGATCGGCAGGGTGAGCATCGCCTTGAAGGCGGACACGATCAGGGCCACCACCAGCACCTTGACGAGCTTTTCCTTGAGCTGGTCGAGGCTGCGGATGTCCAGCAGGCCGCCACCGCCCTGGTCGTGCTCCCGGGCCGCCTCGATCGGTGAAATCAGCAGCTCATACACCCCGTAACCAAAAATCAGGAGGGCGATGCCGATCAGGTAGAGATCGATCCCCGACACGATCGCCCCCAGCAGTTCGGCCACGAACTCCTTATCAAGCTGATCCACCTTGCCGAACGCGGCCAGGGCCTTGCCGATCTCCAGGGTGCCCAGCACAAAGGCCACCACGGTGCTCACCAGGCTCATGATCACTGGCAGGATGGCGACCAGGCGCAGGCGCCACAACACCCTCTCGAAGCGTTGCTCAAACCGCTTGAGGCGTCCTTTGAGCGCAGAAGCCATGCGGCGCCGATGCAGTCAGCCAACCCTAGGCAGCGCCCAGTTCAGCGCTGCGGACGTCCCAGAAGGAACACCACCGCCATCGCCAGATAGCCCAGGGCCCAGGGGGTGCCGCTGCCCCAGCCGGGGTCGAGGACGGTGTCGGCCAGGGTGAAGCTCCAGGCATGGATCAGGCCCAGCCAGGAGGCGGCCGCCGCCACCAGGGCGCAGGCGGCGGCGGCGCGGAAGCGCTGCTCAATCACGTAGACGAGCATCGCCGCCAGCAGCATCGCCGCCAGGATCTGGCCCTGCTCAAGGGCAAAGGCCCCCGCAGCCCACACATCCGCCTGTTGCAGCGGCGGCAGCAGCTGGGGACCGAAGGGATTCGCTGGGGTGCCGCTGCCGCCGGCCCGCAGCCCCGCCTTCAGCATCAGGGAGCCCCAGCCGGCCAGGCCCGGCAGGAGCCCCAGGGCGACGGCAGGGGCGTGGGCCGGCGGCGTGGCCTGGAAGGCCTGGGCCGCCATCACCAGGGCGATGTAGAGCACGATCGCCATGCCGGCCTCGATCGGCACCAGCTGGCCCACCACCCCGAACAGTCCGAACAGGCAGCCCAGGCCCATCACCAGGCCGTTGAGCCAGGAGTAGCCGATGCGGGCGCCCATGCCCTTCCAGCCGGGGTGACCGATGTAAATGGTGGTGGGGAAGCAGGAGCCCAGCAGGGCGGCGGCGACCGTGCCGATGCCATTGATCAGCAGCGAACTCTTCACCGGGTAGGCATCGCCGGCCGCCTCGGCGCTCTCCAGGTTCTGCAGCGAGCCCAGCAGGTTGAACAGGCCCATGGGTACGGTCACCCCCAGCCAGGGCAACAGCTCATCGCGGCCGGCCCAGAGGGCGCCCACCTGGGGCAGGGGCAGGTGCAGCCCGACCTGGGCCAGGTTGGTCTGCCAGGTGGGGCCATCCAGCCGCAGCAGGCCCGTGGCCGCGGCCAGGACGATGCCCACCAGCACCGCCAGCACGCCGCCCGGCAGGGGCAGTCGGGCCTGGCCGAAGTAGGCCAGCAGGATCACCGCCAGCACCGCCAGCCCCACCACCGGGACGGCGTAGGTGCGCAGCAGGAAACCCAGCCCGATGTAACCGAGGGCAATGCCGGCCAGGGTGGAGAGCAGGGCCGCACGGGGTAGCCAGTGCCGCAGGGGGGCCACCAGGAAGGCACCCCCCGCCTCGATCAGCCCCGAGCCGAGGCATGCCAGCAGGCCGGCGCGCCAGGAGAGCAGCGAGGCGGCCTGGGAATCCAGGCCCTGGCCGATGGCCGCCAGCTTCACCGGCAGCATCACCAGAAACACATAGGCGAACAGGCTGACCGTGTTGATGCCGTAGGGCAGGGCGGTGCGGTCGTCCCGGCCTTCGCGCCGGCCCAGGCGGTGGGCCTGGACGGCATAGGCCACGTTGCCCACCACCAGGCTGATGCCCGTGGCCGGCAGGATCGTGCCGAAGATCAACCCATCGGGATACCCCAGCACGCCGCGGCAGAGGGCCACGATCAGCAGGATCTGGATCAGGTTGTCGAGCCCGAGGCCCAGGAAGCCGTCCAGGTCGCCGCGCACCCACCAGCGGGGTGTTGGCCTGACGAGCTCAGCCATGGGGCATCCCCGCCGGCATCCGATCCGGGAACAGCACCCCATCAAGGTGGTCGCACTCGTGCTGCACCACCCGGGCATGGAAGCCCTCCACCTGGCGCTCGAACGCCCGCCCCTGGCCGTCAAATCCCCGGTAGTGCAGGCGGCGCCAGCGGGGCACCCGGGCGCGCCAGCCGGGCACGCTCAGGCAGCCCTCCCAGGCGTCGTCGTCGATCGCCTCATCCAGGGGGGTGAGCACGGGATTGATCAGCACCGTCTCCGGGATGGCGGGCGCCTCCGGGTAACGGGGGTTGCGGGTGATGCCGAAGATCACCACCCGCAGGGGCACGCCGATCTGGGGGGCCGCCAGGCCGGCGCCGTTGCTGGCGGCCATGGTGTCGCGCAGGTCGTCGAGCAGGGCCGGCAGGGCGGGGTCATCGAACCGCTGCACCGGCGCACTCACCTGCCGCAGGCGGGGATCTCCGATGGTCAGCACGTCACGGACGGCCATGGGCGGCTCTGGATCGGTCCCACTGTGCCGCCTTCCGGCCGCCCCGTCCGTACCATCCGCAGATGATGCTACGCCCGGCGACGCCATGGCCGTGAGCTCCCTGCGGGTGGCCGTGCTCTGCTGCGACGGCCTCTACCAGCGCCACCTGATCCGGCGGGCAGCCGAGGCGTTCACCCTGGTGGGCGTGGTGCTGCAGGTGTCGCCACCGGCCAGCCGCAGCTGGCCGGCCCGGCTGGCGAAGTACCGCCGCCCCCTGCGGCTGCTGCGCCAGCTGATCGCCCGCGTCCTGCTGCGGCCCCACGACCGGCGGGGCGCGGCCCTGCAGCGGCAGCTGTTCCACCACAACGGTGTCCCGCCGGAGCTGCCGGCCGAGGTGCCGGTGCTGGTCACGTCGGCCATCAACGAGGAGCGCAGCGCCGATTTCCTGCGCCAGGTCGCCCCCGACATCGTCCTGGTGAACGGCACCCAGCTGCTGCGGGCGCCGGTGCTGGAGCTGATCCCCGCCATCCGCCACGGCATTGTCAATCTGCATACGGGGCTGTCGCCCTATTCCCGCGGGGCCAACTGCAACCTCTACATGCTCCTGGAGGGGCATCCCGAGCTGGTGGGGGTCACGGTGCACCACATCGACCCCGGCATCGACAGCGGCGACATCATCCTGTCGGCCCACGTGCCGATCCAGCCCGACGACGACGTCGAGACCATCGAGGTGCGCAGCTTCCAGGTGGGCATCGAGCTGCTGATCGAGGCGGCCCGCCGGCTCGAGGCCGGCACCGCCCCGCGGGTACCCCAGTGGGAGAAGGGCAAGCTGTTCCTTAGGCGCACCGGCTACGTCTACGAGCCCTGGCAGCGGCTGCTGGCCAACCGCCGCATCGCCCGGGGGCTGGTGCGCGACTACCTGGCCGACCAGGGGCGCCGCGATGGGGCCGTGCGAGTGGTGCGGGGGGAGCAGCCATGAGCCGCCTGGGGCGGGCGGCCAACCGGGCGGCGGACCTGCTGTTCCTGCCGCCCCTGGATCGCCTCTGGCGCCGTCGCCTGCGGGGCAAGGTGCTCTGCCTGCTCTACCACCGGGTGGAGGAGCCTGGCCGGGTGCCCTTCCTCGACCGCTTCGGGGTGCCGCCGATCCCCCCCGCCGCTCTGGCGGCGGAACTGGGGTTCCTGCGGCGCAACGGCGCCCGCTTCCTTACCTATGCCGATCTGAGGGCGGGCCGCTTCCCTTCCGCTGAGGAGTTCGCGGTGATCGTCAGCTTCGATGACGGCCTGCGCTGCAACTACGAGGAAGGGATGGACGTCCTGCAGGCGCTGGGCATCCCCGCGGTGTTCTTCCAGTCCACCGGGATGCTCGCCGGTGGGGAGCTGGTCTGGGAGCACGCCCTCTACTGGTACGCGGCCCACCCCACCCTGGCGCCCCGCCTGGAGGAGCTGGCCCGGCGCCGGCTGGATCTGCCGGCCGACCTGCGGGGGGCAGCCCTGATCGCCCGGCTGCGGGATGCCACCCCCATGGCCGGGGTGCGGAATCTGCTGGCGGAGCTGGCCGAGTGCTGGAGTACGGCCGGCGCGCTGGTGGCGGCGGCCGATGGCCTTTACCCCAGCGAGGCCCACCTGCGCCGGGCCCGTGACGCCGGCCATGAGGTGGGCAGCCACGGCCACCACCATGTCCCCCGCTGCAGCATCAGCCCGGCGGAGTTCGAGCAGGAACTGGTCCGATCAGGCGCCGTGCTCGGCGGGGTGCTGGGGGAAGCGCCCCGGTCGTTCTCCTACCCCTTCAACAGCCATCTGCCCGGCGACGGGGACATCTGCGGCCGCCACTACCTCCAGGTGGCCACCGTCGACGCCGCCCTGGTGACCCCCACCACCCCGGCCCTGGAGCTGCCCCGCTTCACCTGGCCGGGGCCCCACGCCAACCCGCTGCGCCGCCGCCGCTGGCTCTGGACCGGAACACTGGCCTGGCCAGGGAGATAGGGTCTGGTTTCCTTCCTCGCTGCAATGGCCTGGCCCCTGGCCATGTTTGACGGGACCATCAGCCTCACCACCCTGGAATCCCTGCTCCACGACTGGGGGTACTGGGTGGTGTTCGGCGCCATGCTGCTGGAGAACGCCGGCGTGCCCCTGCCCGGCGAGACGGTCACCCTGCTGGCGGGCTACGCGGCCGGCAGCGGCCAGCTGCAGGTGCTCGGGGTGATGGGGGCGGCGGCCGGCGGAGCGATCCTGGGAGACAACATCGGCTACTGGGTGGGGCGCCGGGCGGGCTGGGGGCTGCTGCTGCGGGCGGGACGGCTGCTGGGCCGCAGTCCGGAGCAGATGGAGGCCCTGCGGGAGCGCTTTCTGCGCCATGCCGGCAAGTCGGTGCTGCTGGGCCGGTTCGTGGCGGTGCTGCGGGTGCTGGCCGGCCCGATCGCCGGGGCCGTGCGGATGCCCTACCGCCGTTTCCTGCTGTTCAACATGCTCGGAGCCGTGCTCTGGGCTTCGACGATGGTGGGGCTGGCCTGGCTCGGCGGGCGCTGGGTCCCCTTTGATCAGATGGTGAAGGGGGTCGTCGAGTTCGGCCTCGGCGCCCTGGTGCTGCTGGTGATCGTGCTGGTGGTGCCGAAGCTGGTGGCCCGCTTTGAGGAGGCCCAGCTGGAACAGGAGGCCAAGGATCCTCCCGCCTGAGCGACTCGGGCCGGCGGCCGCCTACAGGCCGAAGTGTCGGCAGATCAGCCACGGCACCACCAGGGCCAGCCCGATGGAAAGGGGGGCCCCGTAGCGGGCCATGTCGAGGAAGCGGTAGCGGCCGGGGCCGAACACCATCAGGTTGGTCTGGTAGCCGATCGGGGTGAGGAAGCTCTGGCTGGCGGCGAAGGTGATCGCGAAGATGAAGGCCATCGGTGGCATCGCCAGCCCCTTGGCCAGTTCGGTGGCGATCGGGATCAGCAGCACCACGGTGGTGCCGTTGCTGAGCGCCTCTGTGAACAGCTGACCCAGCACGAACACCACCAGCAGCACCCCATAGGCGGGCCAGCCCCTGAGGGACTGCAGAAGATCGGTGGCCAGGGCCTCCGCCAGGCCGGTCTTCTGCATCGCCACGCTGAAGCAGGAGAGGGAACCCAGCAACAGGATCACGTCCCAGCGAATCGAGCGCAGCAACTCCCCGGAGCGCAGGCAGCCCGTGGCCACCATCGCCACCATCGCCAGCAGCACCGAGGCCATCAATGGAAGGATCTTGAGCATCGGCAGCAGGATCATCAACGCCGCGATCCCCATGGCGATGAACTTGCGATCGGTGGTGGGCAGGTCCTTCTCGAGCTCATCGAGCAGCACGAGGTCGTTGTTGGCCTGCATGCCGCGAATGGCATCCACAGGCGCCTGCAGCAGCAGCACGTCGCCGGCCTGCAGCACCACCCGGCCCAGCAGTTCCCGCAGCACCTGGTTGCCCCGCCGCACCGCCAGCAAGGTGGCGTTGTAGCGCTGGCGAAAGCGCATGTCCCGCACACTCGCCCCGGCCAGGGTGGAACCATTGGGCAGCAGCACCTCCACCACCCGCTGGGGGGAGGTCGTCTCGCCGGCCAGCTCGCGCAGGTCCTCCTCCTGCTCGCCGATCGGGGCGAGGGTGACGGTGTGCTCCTGCTGGAGACGCAGCAGGTTGTCGCGGTTGCAGCGCAGCAGCAGCCGGTCACCGGCCTGCAGGGGCAGGTCGGCCAGGGGGGCGGTGAAGCTGTCCTGGCCCCGGTGCAGCTCCAGCACATCCACGTCGAAGCGCCGCTGCAGGCGGCTGTTGTGGAGCGACTGGCCAATCAGCTCGGACTGCTCCGGGATCAGCACATCGGTGAGGTAGCCGTCACGGGCGAGGCCGCCGAGCAGGTCTTCATCGCCCTTGCCGCGGTCGGGCAGCAGCCGATCGGAGACCACCAGCATGTACAGCCCCCCCAGCAGCCACACAGGGATGCCGATGGCCGTGAAGCTGAACAGCTCCAGGGAACCGAAGCCCAGCTGGCGGCTCACATCGCTGGCCAGCAGGTTGGTGGAGGTGCCGAGCAGGGAGATGGTGCCGCCCAGCACGGTGGCGAACGACAGGGGCAGCAGCACCTTTGAGGGGGAAACGCCACGCCGGTGGCACCAGCCTTCGATCACCGGAAGCAGGGTGGCCACGATCGGGGTGTTGGGGATGAAGCCCGAGATCGGGGCCACCACCCCCACCATCAGGGCGATCATGCGCTTGGGGCTGCGCACGGCGTCGGAACCGATCAGGGCCCGCAACCGATCCAGGCCGCCACTGCGGAACAGGCCGGCCGAGACGGCGAACAGGCCCATCAGGGTGATCAGGGCGGGGCTGCCGAAACCCTGCACCGCCTCATCCGGCTTGAGCACCTGGAAGCTGACCAGCAGGGCCGCCGCCAGCAGGCCAGTGACTTCCGGGGCGAGCCAACCGGTGACGAACAGAACCATCGCCCCGACGAACACCGCCAGGGTGATGAGGCCTTCCGGTGTGGCGGCGACCGTGAGGAACGCTGGCATCGGGCCGTTCAGAGGTAGAAGCCGACCGTAGTAACGACCCGGGTGCCGCGCTCTCGCAGGGCCCGCCGCAGGCGGATCGTCGACTGGTTGTGCAACAGGTTCTCCCAGCGGTGGCGGGTGACGAACACCGGCAGCACCACCATGCAGAAGGAGTGGCGGTCCTTGTGGTGCTGCTGCTCGAAGCGCCCCACGAACTGGGCCACCGGGTCCACCAGGGAGCGGTAGGGGGACTCCAGCACCTCCAGCGGAACGTCCGGCAGCTGGCGGCTCCACTGCTCGCGGAAGGCCTCGGCGCGGCCGTCACCGAGATCAACATGCACCGCCACCAGGTCGCTGGCGTTGCTGCGGGCAAAGCAGAGGGCCTCGAGGGTGCCGCGGTGCAGCTGGCCCACCAGGACCACCGTGGGGGTGCCGCCACCGGGGGGCGGCGAGGCCGGCAGTTGCAGGCGCTCAACGGTGTCAAGGCGCAGACGCCTGGCCACGGCGTCGTAGTGGGTGCGAATGCGGAGATACAGCATCACCAGCAGGGGGATCGCCACCACCACCACCCAGGCCCCATGGGTGAACTTGCTGATCAGAAGGATCACCGCCACCACGGCGGTGATCGCTGCTCCGATGCCGTTGATCAGCGCCCGGGAGCGCCAGCCCCGGTCCTGCAGCTTCCACCAGTGCACCACCATCCCGGCCTGGGACAGGGTGAAACTGATGAACACCCCCACGGCATAGAGGGGGATCAGGCGGCTGACGCTGCCGTCGACGATCACCAGCAACAGGCCGGCGAGGGCGCTGAGGGCAAAGATGCCGTTGCTGAACACCAGCCGGTCGCCCAGGGAGCACAGCTGGCGGGGCAGAAAGCCGTCCTGGGCCAGGAAAGCGGCCAGCCGCGGGAAATCGGCGTAGGCGGTGTTGGCAGCCAGCAGCAGGATCAGCAGCGTCGCCAGCTGCAACAGGAACAGCAGCGGACCATCTCCGAAGATCCGCTCCCCCAGCTGATAGAGCAGCGTGGGCCCGTTGTCCTCCACCACCAGCCCGGCCTGGCTGGCCAGGGCGCTGATACCGCTGAACATCAGGGCCAGCATCAGCACCATCACCACCAGGACGCGACGGGCGTTGCGCCATTCCACCGGCTTGAAGGCGCCGACACTGTCGCTGATCGCCTCGATGCCGGTGAGGGCGGCGCAACCGGAGCTGAAGGCCCGCATCAGCAGCAGGGGGCCAATGGCCTGCAGCCCCTGGCTGCCCTGGTGGGCGGCTTCCAGCAGCCGCTGCTGCTCCGCCAGCGGCAGGGGGGAGAGCTGGCCCAACCCCGTCTTGATGAACCCCGCCACCACGAGAGTGACGACGGCGCCCATGAACAGAAAAGTGGGCAGACTCAGCAACCTGGCACTGGAGCTCACACCCCGCAGGTTGGCGAGCATCACCAGCAGCACCGCCAGCAGGCAGAGGGGCACCCGTACCGCAGCCAGTCCGGGGACATAGGAGGTGAGGGCGGCGATGCCAGCGGCCACGCTCACCGCCACGGTCAGCACGTAATCAATGGAGAGCGACGCGCCGGCCACCAGCCCCGCGGTCTGGCCGAGGTTCTGCTGCGAGACCCGGTAGGAGCCGCCCCCGTGCGGGTAGGCCTTGATCGTCTGCCGGTAGCTGCTGGCCACCACCAGCATCAGGGCCACGATCAGACCGGTGATCGGCAGGGTGAAGGGCAGGGCCGCCGCACCGCCCATCCCCAGCACCAGCACGATTTCCTGGGTGGCGTAGGCCACCGAGGAGAGGGCATCGGAGCTGAGGATCGCCAGGGCTTCGGCGTTGCTGTAGCGCTCCTCGTGATGGGCGCTGGTGGGCAGGGGAGAGCCGATCAACCGGCGCCGCAGGGTGTCGAGGCGGGACATGCGGCGTCGGCCCATCCTGTGAATGCCTTAGGACGCTAAGGGCCGTGGGCTCGACCGTCCTGCGCGCCCCAACCCGCCCGCTTCCGGCCTGGGCTGATCGGCGCCATGGGACCAACCTCGCTGTTGAGCACCCTCCTAATCCTGTTGATGGGCGTGCTGCTGGAGCGGCGATTGCAGCGCAGCGAGCCTGTCCTGGAGCGGACGCATCGCTGACGAACACCACTGCAGGGTGAGACTAATGTTCGGGCGATTCGTGAATCGCCACGTTGAACACCGCCACGACCGCGAGCCCCTGGCACGCCCTGGCTCCTGAGGAATGCCTCAAGGGCCTGGAGGCCAGCGCCGACGGCCTGAGCACGGCCCAATGTGCCGAGCGGCTGGCCAGGGTGGGGCTGAACCGGTTGGAGCTCAAGGCCGGCCGCAGCAACCTGCGCATCCTCTGGGATCAGTTCAGCAACGTGATGCTGATCATGCTGCTGGCCGTGGCGGCGGTGTCGGCCGGTGTGGCCTATGCGGCCCAGCGCTTCCCCAAGGACGCGATCGCCATCGTGCTGATCGTGGGCCTCAACGCCCTGCTGGGCTACCTGCAGGAAAGCCGCGCCCAGCAGGCGCTGCAGGCCCTGCGCGACATGGCCCAACCCCTGGTGACCGTGCGGCGTGACGGCATCTGGGAGCGGCTGCCCAGCGAGCAGCTGGTGCCGGGGGATCTGATCCGGGTGGAAGCCGGTGACAGGGTGCCCGCCGATGCCCGCCTGCTGGAGGTGGCCGAGCTGGGCCTGCGGGAGGCAGCCCTCACCGGCGAGGCCGAAGCGGTGAACAAGCTGGCCATGCTGGTGCTCGATCCCACCACCCCGGTCCTGGAGCGCCAGAACTGTCTGTTCCAGGGCACCGAAGTGGTACGCGGCCGCGGGCTGGCGGTGGTCAGCGCCACCGGCATGGACACCGAACTGGGCAAGATCGCCCAGATGATCAACACGGCGGGTGGCGAGACCACGCCGCTGCAGGAACGGCTCGACGGGCTGGCCAACGTGCTGGTGGTCTCCGCCCTCGCCCTGGTGGCCGTGGTGGTGCTACTGGGCTGGTTGCTGGGGCAGCGCCTGCTGGATCTGCTGGAGGTGGCCCTGTCGATGGCGGTGGCGATCGTGCCCGAAGGGCTGCCGGCGGTGATCACCGTGACCCTGGCGATCGGCACCCAGCGGATGGTGCAGCGCGCCGCCCTGATCCGCCGCCTGCCGGCGGTGGAAGCCCTGGGTTCGGTCACGGTGATCTGCACCGACAAGACCGGCACCCTCACCCTCAACCGCCAGGTGGTCCAGGAGCTGCGCAGCGGCACCACGGCGCTTGCGGTCAGCGGCAACGGCTACGACCCCCACGGGGACTTCCGGGCCACCGACCTGGCCCCGCCCGCTGGAGCCGAGGGCGGTCTGGCCCCAGGCGGCCGGAACCTGCTGCTCCAGGCCGGGGTGCTCTGCAGCGACGCCGAACTCAAGCAGGAACCCGACGGCCGCTGGGAGATCCTTGGCGATCCCACCGAGGGGGCTCTGGTGGTGGCGGCGGCAAAGGCCGACCTGGATGGTTTCGCCCTGCGCAGCCATTACAAGCGCGACGCCGAGATCCCCTTCAGCTCCGAGCGCCAGCTGATGGCTGTCTGGGTGCTGGACCCCGACGGCAGCCTGCAGGCCCCCCTGGGGGACACGGCGGCCGGCTCCACCACCTTGATGATCAGCAAGGGGGCCCCCGAGGTGATCCTCGGCACCTGTGATCGCTGGCTCGACGCCTCCGGCGTTGCTCCCCTGAGCGACGACCAGCGCCAGTGGTGGCTGGACCAGGCCCGCGATCTGGCCGCCTCCGGCCTGCGGGTGCTCGCCTTCGCCTGCGCCCCTCACCACCCCAGCCCCGAACACGAACTGGAGCACCAGGTGCTGCTGGGGCTGATGGCCCAGCTGGATCCGGCCCGCCCCGAGGTGGCCATGGCGGTCGCCCGCTGCCGGGAAGCTGGCATCCGCCCGGTGATGATCACCGGCGACCACCCCCTCACGGCCCGGGCCATCGGCGTCAACATCGGCCTGGTGGAACCTGGCGCCGAAGTGGTGCTCGGCCGGCAGCTGGAGGAGGCCGATGCCGCCGGGCTGGCCGCGATCGTCGCCCGCTGCAACATCTATGCCCGGGTGCCGCCCGAACAGAAGCTGCGCATCGTCAAGGCCCTGCAGGGCCTGGGCCAGGTGGTGGCCATGACCGGTGATGGTGTCAACGACGCCCCAGCCCTCAAGCAGGCCCACATCGGCGTGGCCATGGGCATCACCGGCACCGAGGTGAGCAAGGAGGCTTCCGACATGGTGCTGCTTGACGACAATTTCGCCACGATCGTCAACGCCGTGGAGCAGGGCCGGCTGGTGTACGCCAACATCCGCCGCTTCATCAAATACATCCTCGGCAGCAATGTCGGCGAGCTGATCACCATCGGCTCCGCCCCCCTGCTCGGTCTGATGGGCGTGCCGATGACCCCCATCCAGATCCTCTGGATGAACCTCGTCACCGATGGGGTTCCCGCCCTGGCCCTGGCCCTGGAGCCCGGGGAGGCCGGCCTGATGCAACGCCCCCCCGCCGAGCCCGGTGAATCGATCTTCGCCAGAGGGATCGGCAGCTACATCCTGCGCATCGGCGTGGTGTTCGCCGCCATCACAATCACGATGATGGTGCTGGCCTCCCGCGCTGGCGCCCCCTGGAAGACGATGGTCTTCACGATGCTGTGCCTGGCCCAGATGGGTCATGCCCTGGCCGCCCGCAGCGACCGTCCGCTGGTGCAGGTGAATCCCTTCACCAACCCCTGGCTGCTCGGGGCGGTGGTCTTCACCACGCTGCTGCAGTTGTCCCTGCTCTACGTCCCGGCGCTTGCCAAATTCTTTGGCACCGTGCCGCTCTCGGCCCGTGATCTGGGCATCTGCGTGGGCTTCAGTCTGGTGTTCTTCCTGTACCTGGAACTGGAGAAAGTTTGGCGGCTGTGGCGCCGCCGCCGCAGCGCCAACGCCTGAAGCCTGGGCCGCCTTGCCCAGGGGGGCGGCCGCCTCAGAAGAGGGCTGACTGATAACGACAGCTTGCAGATCCCATAGGACTTTCCTTTTCGGAAAGGTCTCCGCCAGGCGCCCGGGATCTTAGTGTTCGCCACCACGTGGGCCATCTCCGGTCCCGATTGTTCTCCCGCCATGACCCTGCTCCTCGCCCAGACGGCCTGGCTGGTTCCGCTGTATCCGCTGTTGGCGTCCCTGCTGTCGCTTCTGTGGTCTCCGGGGCTGATCTCGCGCACGGGTCCACGCCCCTGCGGCTATCTCAACCTCAGCCTGGTGAGCGTGGCGTTCGTCCATAGCGCCGCCGCCCTGATGGCCCTCCATTCCAATTCCGCCGCCGGTGCCGCTGCCCTCTACAAGCCCCTCACCTTCGGCTGGACCTGGCTGGAGACCGCCGGGCTGAAGGTGGGCTTCGACGGCCTGATCACCGAGCCGGCCCTGATCGCGATGACGGTGATCACCGGCCTGCATGTGCTGGTGCAGATCTATTCCATCGGCTATCTGGAAATGGACTGGGGCTGGCCCCGCTTCTTCGGTTCCCTGAGCTTCTTCGAGGCTGGTCTGTGCGCCCTGGTGCTCACGGATTCGCTGTTCTTCAGCTATGTGATCCTCGAACTGCTCACCCTCGGCACCTACCTGATCGTGGGCACCTGGTACAACCAGCCCCTGGTTGTGAAGGGCGCCAGGGATGCCTTCCTCACCAAGCGGATCGGCGACCTGATCCTGCTGGCGGGCCTGATCGCCCTGCTGCCGATCACCGGCACCTGGAACTTCCACGGGCTGCAGGCCTGGGCCGCCGATCAGGTCAACAACGGCAACCCCCTTCCCCAGGTTCTGCCGTTGATCCTGCTGGCCTTGATCGCCGGGCCGATGGGCAAGTGCGCCCAGATCCCCCTGCACCTGTGGCTCGATGAGGCCATGGAGAGCCCCTTGCCCTCCACCGTGCTCCGGAACTCGGTGGTGGTGGTGGGCGGCGCCTGGGTGCTGCTGCGGCTCGAGCCCCTGATCGAACTGAGCCCCCTGGTGCAGACCGTGCTCGTGATCGTGGGCGGAACCACTGCGCTGGTGGCCTCCCTGATCGCCCTCGCCCAGATCGATGTCAAACGCGCCCTCTCCTTCCTGGTGAGCAGCTGGCTCGGCCTGCTGTTCGTGGCGGTGGGTCTGGGCGGCATCAGCGTGGCCGATCACCTGATGCTGGTGTATCCCCTGCCGATGGCGCTGATGTTGATGGTGATCGGCGCCATCGTGATCACCAACGTCACCCAGGACCTCACCCAGCTGGGGGGCCTGTGGAGCAAGCGTCCGCTGATGGGCCTGGCCTTCCTCACAGGCGCCGCCGGCCTGATGGCCTTGCCGCCGTTCGGTGGCTTCGCCGCCCTGCGCGAGCTCATGGAGCTGACGGCCGAGAGCTCCCATCCGGTGTTGCTCGGTTGCCTGGTGCTGTTCACCAATGCCCTGATCAGCGCCGGCCTGATCCGGGTGTTCGGACTGATCTGGGGCGGGCGTCCGTCGGTGTTCACCACCCGCTCCGCGGAGGTGCTGTGGCTGATGGCCCTGCCCACCTTCGTGCTCATGGGTCTGGTGCTGCACCTGCCGCAGCTGATGGTGATCAACGGCGTCTTCGCCCTGTCCCCCCTTCCGGGCTGGGGTCCGCTGGCGGTGCCTCTTCTGATCTCAACCCTCGTGGGCGTCGGCCTCTCGGCGGCCTTTTACCTGCGGCCCCACCCCCTGGCCCATCTGCCCGCCGCCCTCGGCGGCCTGCAGGACTGGCTGGCCCACGACATGCAGACCGAGCGCTTCTACCACCGCACCGTGGTGTGGCTGGTGGTGGCCCTGGCCCGGCTCAGCGCCTGGTCGGATGACCGGCTGATCGAGGGCTTCAGTGGTGCCTCCGGCAGTGCCGCCCTCGAGGGTGCACGCCGTCTCAGCTTCACCACCTCAGGCCGCACCCAGGCCTATGCCCTCACCCTCGTTCTCGGGGTGCTGCTGATGGCCGCCTGGCTGCTGGCCTCCGCCCCTTCCGTTCCGTCCGAACTCATTCGCCCGTTCCGCTGATGGGATCGTCCTCGCTCCTGCTTCTCCTGGCCGCACCCCTGGCCGGCACCCTGCTGCTGCCCCTGCTGCCGGCAACCGTTCCTTCCGTTCGGGTCCGTGGCATCGCGGCCCTGTTCGGCGCCCTTCAGCTGCTGGTGGGCCTGCTCTGTTGGCAGCACCCCCCCGCCGACCTGCAGCTGTCCTGGCTGCCGAAACTCGGGCTCAGGCTCGATCTCGGTCTGGATGGCCTCTCGCTGCCGCTGGTGCTGCTCACCGCGCTGATCACCTCTCATTCGATCCTCTCGGCAGCGGCTGACCAGTCCCGGCCGCGGCTGTTCTTCTCGCTGATGCTGGCCACCAACCTGGGTGTCGTCGCGGGTTTGCTGGCCCGCAACGCCCTGCTGTTCCTCCTGGCCTTCGAGCTGGTGTTGATCCCGATCACCCTGCTGGTGGCGGTCTGGGGGGGCGAGAAACGGGCCGGTGCCGCGGTGCGTTTCCTGCTCTACAGCGCCGTCTCCGGCCTGGCCCTGCTGGCGGCCGTGCTGGCCTTCGCCTGGTTCAATCCCGCCGGTCCGCTCTTCGCCTTCGAGGATCTTCGCCAGGCCCAGTTCTCCCCCACGGCCCAACGCTGGATCCTGGCCTTGCTGCTGCTTTCCTTCGGCCTGAAGCTTCCCGTCTTTCCCCTGCACGGCTGGCAGCCCTTCACCTACGGCCAGGCCCCCACCCCTGTGGTGATGCTGCTGGCTGGCTCCGTCTCCAAGCTGGGCGCCTACGGCCTGCTGCGTTTCGGCGTGGGCTTCCTCCCGGACACCTGGGCCGCCTGGTCGCCCTGGATCGCCGCCGCCGGCGCCATCAGCGCGGTGTACGGGGCGCTCAACGCCATCGCCCAGAGCGACATCCGCCGCCTGATGGCCTACAGCTCCCTCGGCCACATGGGCCTCCTGGTGCTGGGGCTCTCCGCCGCCACCCCCCTCAGCCTGCAGGGCGCGGTGGCCCAGATGCTCGCCCACGGCATGATCGTGGCCCTGCTGTTCGCCTGCGTGGGGCTGATCGAGCGCAAGACCGGCACCACCGCCATCCCGGAGCTCTCGGGCCTGATGAATCCGCTGCGCGGGCTGCCCTTCACCATGGGCATGCTGCTGCTGGCCATGATGGCGGCCGCCGGCATCCCCGGCCTGGCGGGCTTCCCGGCCGAGCTGCTGGTGTTCGAGGGCAGCTGGACCACCTTCCCCCGCGCCACCCTGGTGAGCCTGATCGCCTCGGGCTTCACCGCCGTCTACGCCATCCGCCTCTTCAACAGGGTGGGCTTCGGCCGCCTCGACAACGAGCGTGCCGACTGGAGCTCCACCTGCTGGAGCGAGCGGGCGCCGGCCATGGCCCTCACCGTTCTGGTGATCGCGGCGGGGCTCTGGCCTACGGCCCTCACGGGCTGGAGTGAGACCGAATCCACGGGTCTGGCCCTGCGCACCCAGCCGTTCCTCAGCCGGGATGCCGCCCAGCCCCTCACCCTCGCCGCCGCCGCCTCCCCCCTGGTCGCCGTCACCCTCCCTTCCGCCTCGGAGCTGCGCACGTCATGACGCCCCCCACCGCCACGGCCCCCGAGCCCGTCACTGCTCCCCTGATCCCGCCCTCCACCCATCGCTATGCCGATGTGATCCACCGGCTGGAGGCCGGCGGCTCGATGCTGCCGGACACGCCGGAGAACCTGATGCAGATCATCGGCATCTACAAGGCCTATGCCGTGCCGATGGACTTCTACTGGCGCGACCTGCTCTACATCGCCGAGCAGGTGTTTCTCGATCCCCTGCCGGCCTTCAAGTACTTTCCCAGTCAGGAGTACCTCGATCTCCCCAATTCCTACGCCGGCGATCAGTCGAAGCTGCGGATCTGGCGTGGTGGTGAAAAGGCCCATCCTGAACTGCTGGAGTTCATGGAGAAGGGCGAAACCGGCAAGATGTCGAAGCTGCTCCATCACCTCTGGCACGACCGGATCAACATGGAGTTCGCCGAGGCATGCATGGAAGCCATGCTCTGGCATCAGGGCATGGGCGGCCGCTTCTACGACTATCTCGCCAGTGAGGCTTACCGGGCCAACGCCGACCGCGCCATCAAGGCCTACTTCCGCGGCAATCCGCTGATGCTCGGCCTCTATCGCCTGTTCCCTGAGATGTTCATGGAGCAGGTGAAGAAGATGAGCTATTACGCCAATCTCGGCCTGTTCTGGGAGGTGATGGCGCCGGTATTCTTCGAGATGAGCGACATCTACGACGAGGGAGGTTTCAAGGGTGTTCCCGACGCCATGAACTTCCTGGTCAACGGCATCTTTGCCGTAGCGGGCCGGCCCATCTATCACCACGTTTACATCAAGGGTGAGTGTTTCGAGATCATCCCCAAGAGCGAAGGCTTCACCTGGCTCTATGAAGCGGCTCTCCCCTACGTGGAGGCAGTCTTCTATCGCACGGCGCCATTTCGCGGCACCAAGAGCTACAACGCCCAGGCCTATCAGGTGCCTGCCGATCAGGCCGACTTTCACTACGGCATCCTCTATGCCGACGTGTTCCCCGTGGGCTCGGCCGGCATCCCTCCCACCCTGCTGATGCAGGACATGCTGCATTTCCTGCCGCCCTATCTGGAGGAGCTCTACAAGCAGCACAAGCGTGGCGATGAGGACAAGCTCATCCAGCTGGGCATCACCTTCCAGCGCTCCATGTACAACGTCACCTCGGCGGTGATCCAGGCCCTGCGCTGCGCCCTGCTCTATCCGCTGGATGACACCGATCCGGAACACCTGATGGCCAACCGGCGCTTCTTCGAGGCCCAGATGGACCGCTTCCTGCGCCCCGAGGCACGCCTGCCCCAGATCCAGACCCCGGACTACCGCTAGGAGATCCCCCATGGCCAACATCATCGAAACCGCCAAGGGTGCCGGCTGCTTCGGCACCCTGCTGACCGCCGTCGAGGTGGCCGGACTCACCGGGGCCCTCGAGAGCCCCGGCCCCTTCACCGTCTTCGCCCCCGTCGACGACGCCTTCGCCGCCCTGCCGCCTGGCACGGTCCAGACCCTGGTGGACAACGTCCCCCAGCTGGCCCGGATCCTCAAATTCCATGTGCTCTCCGGCGCCTACCGGCGGGAGCAACTGATTGAGCAGCTGGAATGGGAGAGCCTGGAGGGGGCTCCGGTGGCGATCCGCCGGGCTGAACCCTTCGAAGTCAAGAACGCCACCGTCGTCTCCGCCGACATCGTCTGCGACAACGGCATCGTGCATGTGATCGACCGGGTGATCCTGCCCGGATGACCAGAGCGGGCCTGCTGGCACTGGCGGCACTCTTTGGCCTGATGGGCTGCGCCGCCGGCAACGAGTCCCCCGGCAGCCCCACCATGGCCAAGATCCGCGAACGGGGACGGCTGGTCTGCGCCGTCGATGGCGCGGTGCCGGGGTTCAGCACCGTGGGCCCCGGCGGCGCCTTCGTGGGCATCGACGCCGATTTCTGCCGGGCAGTGGCCGCGGCGGTGCTCGGGGATGCCACCAACGTGGAGTTCCGGCCGGTGACGGCCGGCGAGCGCTTCGTGGCCCTCAGCAGCGGCGAGGTGGACCTGCTCTCGATCAGCTCCACCCACACCCTCAGCCGCGACGCCCCGGGCGGCAACACCCTCAGCTTCGGGCCTGTCTTCTTCTATGACGGTCAGGGGGTGATGGTGCCCAGGGCCAGTGGCATCCGCCGCCTGCGGGATCTGGACGGCAAGCCGATCTGCGTCGAGAGCGGCACCAACACCGAGCTCAACCTGGCCGATCGCATGCGGGAGCTGGGGGTCGCCTACCAGCCGCTGCGCTTCCAGTCGGGCGAGCAGGCCTACCCCGCCTACGAGCAGGGCCGCTGCGCCGCCATCACCAGCGACAGCTCCCTGCTGGCGGCCAAGCGCAGCGGCTTCAAGGATCCTGCCGCCCATGGGCTGCTCCCGGAGCTGCTGAGCAAGGAACCCAGCGCCAAGGTGACGGTGCAGGCGGATCCTGCCTGGGCTGATGCGGTGCGGTGGGTCACCCACACCCTGGTTCAGGCGGAAGAGAGCGGCCTCACCCAGGCCAACGTCGAGGCCCGTGCTGCCGCGGCCCGGCGTGACGCCAGCCAGGCCGAAGAGCGCCGCTTCCTGGGGGTGGAGGGGGATTTTGGCCGCCAGCTGGGCCTGCCGGCCGACTTCACGGTGCGGGTGGTGAAAGCGGTGGGCAACTACGGCGAGCTGTTCGAGCGGCACCTCGGCCGCGCCACCCCCCTGGGTCTGGAGCGGGGCCTCAACCGCCTCTGGACGCGCGGCGGTCTGCACATCGCGCCCCCCTTCCGCTGAGGAGGTTCCGGGCGGCCTACCTGTGCCGGCCCGCACCTGCAACAATGCGGCCACCTTAAGGAAGCAAGCATGCTCTGGAACCGGACCCGCTCCCTCGGGGCTTCCCTGCTGGCAGCCGGCCTGCTCGCCGGTTGTGCTGGGGATGATGGCGGAGTGCAGAGCCAGAAGCTCTCCACGATCACGGGGCGGGGCAAGCTGGTCTGCGGTGTGGAAGGCAAGCTGCCCGGCTTCAGCTTCGTGGGCCCCGACGGCAAGTACCTGGGCCTCGACGTGGACGTCTGCAAGGCGGTGGCCGCCGCGGTCCTGGGGGATCCGGCCAAGGTGGAGTACCGCGACCTGAACTCCAGCGAGCGCTTCGCGGCCCTGGCCAGCGGCGAGGTGGACCTGCTCTCGCGCAACACCACCATGACCCTGAGCCGCGATGCGGCCGGCGGCAACGGGCTCAGCTTCGCCCCCACCACCTTCTACGACGGTCAGGGCGTGCTGGTGCCCGTGGCCAGCGGCATCAAGGACCTCAAGGGCCTGGCCGGCAAACCGATCTGCGTGGAGAGCGGCACCACCACCGAGCTCAACCTGGCCGACCGGATGCGGGAGCAGAACATCCCCTACACGCCGCTGAAGTTCCAGACCAGCGACCAGACCTTCGCCGCCTACCTCGGCGACCGCTGCGTGGCCGTCACCAGTGACCGCTCCCAGCTGGCCGGCAAGCGCACCAGCTTCCCCAAACCGGACGCCCACACCCTCCTGCCGGTGGTGATGAGCAAGGAGCCCCTCACCCCCGCCACCACCAACGGTGATCCCGCCTGGGCCGATGCGGTGCGCTGGATCGTCTATGGCCTGATGCAGGCCGAGGAGAGCGGCATCACCCAGGCCAATGTGGACGCCAAGCTGGCCGAAGCCAAGGCCAACACCAACCAGGCCGACCTGCGCCGCTTCCTGGGGGTGGAGGGTGACTTCGGCAAGCAGCTCGGCCTGCCGCCCGACTTCGTGGTCAAGGCGGTGAAGGCCGTGGGCAACTACGGCGAGATCTTTGATCGCAACGTCGGCCCTGCCTCCGCCCTCAAGCTCGACCGGGGCCTCAACCGCCAGTGGAAGGATGGCGGACTGATCTACTCGCCGCCCTTCCGTTGATGGCGCCGGTCCCCCCCGCCGACCCGTCCCCATCGCCACTGTCTGCCGCGAAACTGCCTGCCCCCAAGCCGCCCTGGTGGCGCGACCGCCGCGTCGTTCCCTGGGTGGTGCAGGCCGTTGTGGGTCTGCTGGTGCTGCTGCTGATAGCCTTCCTGCTCGGCAATCTGATCCGCAACCTGACGGCGGCCGGACTGCTGCTGAGCTGGCGCTGGCTGCAGCAGCCGGCCGGCTTCGACATCTCGGAATCGGTGATTCCCTTCAATGCCCAGCTGCCTTACTGGCGCGCCCTGGCCGCCGGCTTGGTCAACACGATCCGGGCGGTGCTGGTGGGTCTGGTGGGGGCCACCCTGCTGGGCACCCTGGTGGGTATGGCCTCCTTCAGCCACAACGGCCTGCTGCGGCGTCTAGCCAGGGTCTACGTGGAGGTGGTGCGCAACATCCCCCTGCTGCTGCAGCTGGTGTTCTGGTACTTCGTGGTGTTCCTCACCCTGCCGAACGGCCTGGCGGCGATCCAGCTCCCTGGGGTGGTGCTGGCCAAGTCGGGGCTGTACGTCGCCGGGCTGGGTGAGGGACTGCGCTGGATGGGCCCCACCCTGGTGAACGGGGTCTGGCAGGCCCCGCTCCGCCTGAGCGTCGAATTCGGCGCCCTGCTCACCGGATTGATCGTGTATTCGGGGGCCTTCATCGCCGAAGTGGTGCGGGGCGGCATCGCCGCCGTGCCGAAGGGACAGTGGGAGGCGGCCTCCTCCCTGGGCCTGAGCTGGTTCGCCACCCTGCGCCGCATCGTCCTGCCCCAGTCGCTGCGGGTGATCGTGCCGGGGCTGAACACCCAGTACATCTCCCTGGCCAAGAACTCCTCCCTGGCCGTGGCGGTGGGCTACACCGACCTTTATTCGGTGGCCGAAACCACCCTCAACCAGACCGGCCGGGCGGTGGAGGTGATCCTGGTGCTGCTGGCGGCCTACCTCACCCTCGACCTGCTGATCTCGGCTCTGATGAACGGCCTCAACCACCTTGTTCAGATCCGGGAGCGCTGAGATGAACTCCCAGCTGCGGCGGCTGCGCGCCGAACTCTTCGCCACCCCCGCCGACGCGGCGCTGAGCCTGGTCCTGATCACGCTTCTCGGCTTGGGGGCCTTCGGGTTCCTGCGCTGGGCCCTCACCCAGGCCCAGTGGGCCGTGGTGCGGGTGAACAGCACCCTTTTCGCCGTGGGCCGCTACCCGGTGGAGCAGCAGTGGCGGCTTTGGCTGCTCACCGCCCTGCTGGTGGCAGCCAGCGGCGCCACCTGGGGCCTGCTGCGGGCCCACCCCCGCCCCGATCGCACCGGCGTGCGCTGGCCGCGCAACGACCGGCTGGCCGTGGGGCTGCTGGCCCTGATCGCCTTGGCCGTGCCCTGGGCCCTCGCCCTGACCCTGGCGATCCAGTCCCGCTGGTGGGGGCTGCTGCTGCTGCTGGTGCTCTGCCGCTGGCTGGCCGGCCGCCACGGGGCGAACCTTTCGCCCACCGGCCGGCGGCTGGCCGCCCTGGTGTGGCCGGTCATCTATCTGGTGGGCATGGTGCTGATCAGCGGCGGCCTGGGCCTGGTCACCGTCTCCCCCTCGGAGTGGGGCGGACTGATGCTCACCCTGCTGGCCTCCAGCTTCGCGATCCTGCTGTGTTTCCCGATCGGGGTGCTGCTCGCCCTCGGGCGCCGCAGCGACCTGCCCCTGCTGCGCTGGGGTTCGGTGCTCTACATCGAGTTCATCCGCGGAGCCCCCCTGATCACCCTGCTGTTCCTCGGCCAGAACATCCTCGGTTTTCTGCTGCCCGGCGGCCTGGCCCCCGAGCGGGTCTGGCGGGCGGCCTGGGTGCTCACCTTCTTCGCCGCCGCCTATCTGGCGGAGGCAGTGCGCTCCGGCCTGGCGGCCGTGCCCCGGGGCCAGCTGGAGGCCGCGCGCTCCCTCGGCCTCTCCTATCCGAAGGCCCTGCAGCATGTGGTTCTGCCCCAGGCCCTGCGGGTGGCCCTGCCGGCGATGGTGGGCCAGTTCATCTCGCTCCTGCAGGACACGACCTTGCTGTCACTGATTGGATTGCTGGAACTGCTCGGCACGGCCCGCACCGTGATGGCCAACCCGGCTTTCTTGGGGCGGAACGGAGAGGTGTACCTCACCCTGGCGCTGCTGTTCTGGGGTTGCTGTGCCGCCCTCGGGCTGGGCAGCCGGGCCCTGGAGCGGCGCCTTGATCCCCACGCGGTGCCCAGCGCCACCTGAGCAGCGTTCTTCATTCCCTCCTCCCCCGCACCGATCCCGCGTCCCGCCCCATGAGCCAACCCAGCAGCGAACTGATGATCGAGGCGCGGGCCGTCGAGAAGTGGTATCCCAACGGCTTCCAGGCCTTGCGCGGCGCCAGCCTGACGGTGCGGCGCGGCGAGGTGGTGGTGATCATGGGCCCCTCGGGTTCGGGCAAGAGCACCTTCATCCGCACCTTCAATGCCCTGGAGGATTTTCAGAAGGGCAGCATCACCGTCGACGGCATCGTGCTCTCCGACGACCTGCGCAACATCGACGCCGTGCGCCGGGAGGTGGGAATGGTGTTCCAGCAGTTCAACCTGTTTCCCCACCTCTCGGTGCTCGACAACCTCACCCTGGCCCCGGTGCTCGTGCGCAAGCGGCCGAAGGCTGAGGTGGAGCAGCAGGCCTGGGCCCTGCTGGAGCGGGTCGGCATCGCCGAACAGGCGGGCAAGTATCCGGGCCAGCTCTCGGGGGGCCAGCAGCAGCGGGTGGCGATCGCCCGAGCCCTCTGCATGGAGCCCCGCATTTTGCTGTTTGATGAACCCACCAGCGCCCTCGACCCGGAGATGGTGCGGGAGGTGCTGGAGGTGATGCAGAACCTCGCCGCCGACGACATCACCATGGTGGTGGTGACCCACGAGGTGAAGTTCGCCCGCCATGTGGCCCACCGGGTGGTGCTGATGGCTGAAGGCGAAGTGGTGGAGGAGGCCGAACCGGAGGTGTTCTTCACCAACCCCAGCCACCAGCGCACCCGGCGCTTCCTGGATCAGATCCTCTGAATCGCCCTAGGAGCGCGTCGCCCAGTCGGCCGCGTTCAGCTCCGGGAACAGGCCATCCTCGCGTAGCACCCCCACCAGCCATTCCTCGGGCAGGTCGGTGCCGTGCTCGAGGGCATCGATCAGGCGCCAGAAGCGGTCGAGGTGGCGGTGGATCCGCTCGCGGGCCAGGCCGGTGGTGGTGCCGGCCCTCAGGATGAAGCTCCAGTCGGAACTCTGGGCCAGCAGCAGTTCGCGTCCCGCCTGGGTCAGCAGGGCGCGTTGATCCGTGCTGCCCACTCCCCGGTTGACCCGCTGCACCATGGCGCGGGAGGCGCGCTGCCATTCCGCCACGACCCAGGCGTTGGTGTCGTTCAGCCAGTAGTCGTGGTACCCCCCCTGGCCCCAGCTGGAGGGGGCCGGCCGGCAGACCTGCAGGGCCCGGTTCTGGCTGAGCACGTCGCGCAGGTGGGTGAAGCCCACGCCCATCGCCGGGCCCTGACGGAACAGCTCGGCCAGGAACTGGGGCCCTTCAAACCACCAGTGGCCGAACAGTTCGGCATCGAAGGGCGCCACCAGCAGCGGTGGCGGTTCGATCGTGGCGGCGAGGTGGGCCATCTGCTCGGAGCGACCGCGAAGAAAGGCCGCCGCATGCTGCTTCACCTTGTCCGCCGCCCGCTCCGGGTCGTAGGGCTGCTTCAGCTCCAGGGGACAACCCTGGGCGCTGACCCGGTGCAGCTTGAGACCGAGGGGGCGCCGGTCGCGGATGCCGAAGGCGCCAAGCGCCTCTTCCGGCAGGTCCCAGCCCAGGTCACGGTGGAACTCCCGGTAGGCGCCATCGCCGGGATACCCCTGACTGGCACTCCACACCGGCAGGGTGGACTCACTGTCACGGGCGAAGAAGGCCACCCCAGCGGTGGAGCAGATCGGCGCATAGACCCCGTAGCGGGGACGGGGCAGGCCATGGAGCAGGCCATGGCCATCGAGCAGGGAGTAACGCAGGCCGCACTCAGCCAGGAGCCGGTCGAGGTCCTCGTAGTAGGCGCACTCCGGCAGCCAGATGCCCAGGGGACGCACACCAAGCAGCCGCTGATGCTCGCGCACGGCGGTGAGCAGCTGGGCCCGCACTGCCTCCGGCGAATCCCGCAGCAGGGGCAGGTAGCCGTGGGTGGCGCCGCAGGTGATCAGATCCAGGACCCCCTGCTCCTGGAGCCGACGGAACCCGGGCAGCAGACTCCCCCCCTGCTGGCGCCACTGGGCCTCGATGGCCGCGAGCGTGGTCTGGAGCTGGCGCGCCGGCAGCACCAGCTCCGGTTCCGCCTGGTCGAGCAGGGTCCGGCGCAGGGCCAGCCAGGCCGGGAAACGGCTGTTCAGGGCCCTGTCGTTCAGCAGCGACAGCAGGGTGGGGGAGAGGCCGAGGGTGAGTTTCGGCCATTGCTCAGGGTCGGCGGCGGCCCGCTCCAGCACGGCCAGCAGCGGCAGATAGCATTCCTGCAGGGCCTGGAAGTACCAGTCCTCCTCCAGCGAACCCGGTTCTCCCGTTCGCACGTAGGGGAGGTGGGCATGCAACACCAGGGCCAGATCGCCTGCGGCCATGGGGAAACCTCTGTGGAGCCACTGTACGTTCCACTCCCGGAGCAAGGCCGTCGGGCGCCTAGAGTGCGCCTAACTCATAGCTGTTCCGCTTAACCCCATGGCCCGCGATCCCGGCCGGGTATTGATTTTCGATACCACCCTCCGCGACGGGGAGCAGTCCCCCGGCGCCAGCCTCAACCTCGAGGAGAAGCTCGCGATCGCCCAGCAGCTGGCCCGCCTGGGGGTGGACATCATCGAAGCCGGCTTCCCCTTCGCCAGCAGCGGCGATTTTCACGCCGTTCAAAAGATCGCCGCCACCGTGGGCACCCCGGACGGGCCCGTGATCTGCGGCCTGGCCCGGGCCGCCAGCGGAGACATCAAGGCCTGCGCCGAAGCCGTGGCCCCGGCGGCCCACCGGCGCATCCACACCTTCATCGCCACCAGCGACATCCATCTGGAGCACAAGCTCCGCAAGACCCGCGCCGAGGTGCTCGCCATCACCGCGGAGATGGTGGCCTACGCCCGCTCCCTGGTCGACGACGTGGAGTTCTCCTGCGAGGACGCCGGCCGCAGCGACCCTGAGTTCATGCATCAGGTGATCGAGGCGGCAATCAACGCTGGCGCCACCACCATCAACATCCCCGACACGGTGGGCTACACCACCCCGGCGGAATTCGGCGAGATCATCGCCGGCATCAACCGCTCGGTGCCCAACATCGACCAGGCGGTGATCTCGGTGCATGGGCACAACGATCTCGGTCTGGCCGTCGCCAACTTCCTCGAGGCCGTCAAGAACGGCGCCCGCCAGCTGGAGTGCACCATCAACGGCATCGGCGAACGGGCCGGCAACGCTTCCCTCGAGGAGCTGGTGATGGCGCTGCACGTCCGCCGCAGCTACTTCAATCCGTTCCTGGGCCGGCCGGCGGAGCAGCGCGACCCTCTCACCAACGTGCGCACCGAGGAGATCACCAAGACCTCCCGGCTGGTGTCCAACCTCACCGGCATGGCGGTGCAGCCCAACAAGGCGATCGTGGGCGCCAATGCCTTCGCCCATGAGTCCGGCATCCACCAGGACGGGGTGCTCAAGAACCGGCTCACCTACGAGATCATCGACGCCCGCACCGTCGGCCTGGCCGACAACCGCCTCTCCCTCGGCAAGCTCTCGGGCCGCAGTGCCTTCCGGGCCCGGCTGGAGGAGCTCGGCTACACCCTGGAGCGCACCGACCTCGACGACGCCTTCGCCCGCTTCAAGGAGTTGGCCGACCGCAAGCGGGAGATCACCGACCGGGATCTGGAGGCGATCGTCAGTGAGCAGGTGCAGCAACAGGACGGCCCCCGTTACGTCCTTCAGTCGGTGCAGGTGAGCTGTGGCACCAACCTGCAGCCCACCGCCACCGTCACCCTTCGGGATGGCGATGGCATCGATCTGACCGAGGCGGCGATCGGCACCGGTCCTGTGGATGCGGTCTGCCAGGCGCTCAACCACCTGGCCCAGGTGCCGAACGAGCTGGTGGAGTTCAGCATCAAGTCCGTCACCGAGGGCATCGACGCCATGGGTGAGGTGACGATCCGCCTGCGCCACCAGGGGGTGCTCTATTCGGGCCATGCAGCCGACACCGACATCGTCGTGGCGGCGGCCCAGGCCTTCGTCAACGCCCTCAACCGGCTCGTCTCCGGCAGCCAGCGCGCCCCGCTCCACCCCCAGAAGACGGCCCTTCCGGTGGCGGAACTGCCGCGTCTGTGAACGCCCCCAACCGCTCCCCGCTGGCCACCGGGCTGCAGCTCGCCCTGCTGCTGCTGGTGGCGGTGCTGCTGCTGCTGCCCCTGCTGTGGCTGGTCAGCACCTCCCTGAAGGGGCCGGCGGAGGACATCTTCACCAGCCCCCCGGCCCTGCTGCCGAGCCAGCCGAGCCTGGAGGCCTACGGCCGCCTGTTCGCCGCCAATCCCATGGGCACCTACCTGCTCAACAGCACCATCGTCAGCGCCCTGGCGGTGCTGGCCAACCTGCTGTTCTGCTCCCTGGCGGCCTATCCCCTGGCCCGGATGCGCTTCCGCGGCCGCGGGCTGGTGCTGGCCCTGGTGGTGGCCACGATCCTGATCCCCTTCCAGGTGGTGATGATTCCGCTCTATCTGCTGATGGTGCAGATCGGCCTGCGCAACTCCCTCTGGGCCTTGATCGTGCCCCAGGCCGCCACGGCCTTCGGCATCTTCCTGCTGCGCCAGAGTTTCCTGGCGGTGCCGGTGGAACTGGAGGAGGCGGCCCGGATCGATGGCTGCACCCCCGTCGGCGAATGGTGGAACGTGATGCTGCCGGCGGCGCGGGCCGACCTGATCACCCTGGCGATGTTCGTGTTCATCGGCACCTGGAGTGATTTCCTCTGGCCGCTGATCATTCTCGACGACCCCAAGCTCTACACCCTGCCCCTGGGATTGCAGCAGCTGGCCAGCAGTTTCTCCCTCGACTGGCGCCTGGTGGCGGCAGGCTCGGTGGTCTCGATCCTGCCGGTGCTGCTGTTGTTCGTGCTGTTGCAGCGCTACATCCTTCCCAGCGCCAGCGGCGATGCCGTGAAGGGCTGAGAGGGAGCGACCTCAGGGGATTCCAGGAGCTGGCGGGCGGATGACGCCGCCATCGCTGCGGTCGGACGCCGGGGCGCTGGGGCGGCCTCCGGAGCCTGTGGACGGCATCGGCGGGGTGGGGAAGACGTCCTGATCCGCCTGGGGTCGCCGCACGGCGCGGCCCTGCATGTCGGCGAGGGCGGAACGCCACTGCTCCTGCTGCCGCTCCAGTGCTTCCAGCCGCTGGGCGCCGCTCTCGAGCGTCTGCAGGCGTCCCACCATGGCCCGCTGCTGCTCCTCCAGCACGGAGGTGCGATCGAGGGCCCGGCTGTTCTCCAGGCCCTGCAGCCGCTGCTCCAACCGCACCAACCGCTGGTTCTGTTCCTGCGTCTTGCTCAGGATCACCAGGAACAGGACCGCCAACATGGTGCTCAGGCCGATCTGCAGCCAGCCGGTCCAGATCGGAGGGCCCAGGGGTGCCTGTGGGGGGCGCCTGGCGCCGTCGTCGTCGCGGTCGGTGATCGAAACCATGCGCCCCCTGTGCTGCCCCATCCTGCCCTGAGTCGCCCGGGCCGTCAGTCGACGGCCAACGGAAGCAGGGTCCCACTGCGGGCGCTGGCTCCGGCCAGCAGCTCCGCCACGGTGGAGCGATAGACGGCCGAGGCCTGCTCAGGGTCCCGGCCGATGCAGGTCATGCCCAGCTTGCCGAATTCCGAGAGGCAACCCAGCAGATGGAAGACACTGCCCTGCAGGCGGGCAGGGTCGTAGTGCAGGCCTGCCTCGGCGACGATGTCGATCAGGTCGAGGGGCATCAGCCCCCGCAGCCGGGGGTCGCTGAAGTTGTCGGTGGCGCGGTAGTGCAGGGGTTGGCCGGTGGGGGAGAGGAAGCGGCCGGTGGCGGGCTCGAGGCTGCCGGCGGTGATCGCCCGCAGGGCCATGAACGGATGGGTGGTACCGCCCTGGCGCAGGTTGACCTCGATGGCCTGGAGATCCCATGTCTCGCCGAAGCGGCGGGCGATGAAGTCGACGCCGTAGCGCTCCAGGGCTCCTTCGGTGGCGAGGGCCTGGCCGACGGCCCGCCCGTGCTGCATCAGCGCCACCCGGTAGGGCTCGGCGGCGGGAAAGCAGCAGCCGAGGTACGTCTGGCCACCTGGACCCCCGAGGATCTGCTCGTGGGTGGAGAGCACCTCCACCAGCCCCCCCGGATGGATCGTGCCCTGCACGCTCGGGGAACGGAGCTCGGCACCACCCTCCAGCCAGGCCTCCGCCAGAGCCCCCTGCTGGGCCAGCAGCTCCTTCCAGGCGGCCGACGGCATCGGCAAGCCCTCCAGCGCTTCGCCGAGCCGGACGACCCGCTCCCGCCTGGAGAGGCCGGCCAGGGCCAGGGGGGTGAAGTCGAGCCGGGCATTGCCTTCGCCGCTGAAGCCCTCGTTCAGCTTGATCACGCAACTGCCCAGCTCGGGGTGGGCGTCCCAGAGATCGGCCACCGCCTCCGCCAGATCTGCGGAGCTGTGGGCCAGGCCGGTGCCGGGGGGATGCGGCACGCCGCAGCGGGCGAACAGCTCCCGGCTGCCCGCCTTGGTGCCCCAGTAGCCGAGGGCCGGATCGGTGCCCAGCAGGGGCACCTGCAAGCGTTCGGAGAGCGCCTTCTCCAGCTCGGTCACCACGTAGCAGTTGATGAAGCTGCGCCCGGGCCGCAGCCGTTCCCGGATCCGCCCCAGCAAAGCCGGACGCTCCAGCAGCTTCTGGGTGAGCGGTCGGGCGGAGCCATCATCGGTGTCGAACAGGTGCAGGCGCCGGCGGGCATGGGAGGTGGGGACCCCGGGCATCAGCTCCAGCACGGCGTCCACCACCAGCTCCGGCAGCAGCTTGCTGGTCACGTAGACCACCTGCACGCCGGGGTTGCGGAGCCGCATCAACGAGAACAGCTGCCGTTCCTCGTAGTGGTGGGCCCCGGTCACCAGGGCCAGCTGGGAGGGATCCATGGTCAGCGACGGCACCATCAGCAGATCAAAGTCCGCCCCGGGCTCGCCGGCCCCCGTCTCGCCATGCTCCCGGCCCCAGGGGGCCTGCAGCTGCCCCTGCAGTTCATGGAAGCTCAGGACCACGGCGGAATGGGCGGAATCTCGTCATGCTGCTCCCATCAACGGCCGGCGCCAATGGAGTCCATCGCGGTGAGTGCCCTTGGCTATGGGGCCGCCACGTTGACCACCCTCAGCCTGTTTCCCCAGGCCGTGAAGACGGTGCGCAGCGGCGACACCAGCGCCATCTCGCTGCGGATGTACGGCCTGTTCACCCTGGGAATCCTGGCCTGGGCTGCCTACGGACTGCTCAAGGCCGATGGACCGGTGATCGCCGCCAACCTGATCACCCTGGTGCCGTCAACGGTGGTACTGGAACGCAAGCTACGGGCCCTGCTGGATGGACGAAACTGGCGGGGCCCTGGTCCCCGGGGGAAGGGCTGAAATGGCGGCACCGGTGGGTAACGACGCCCTGTTCGTGGCGCTCGGCGCGGTGCCGGGAGCCTGGCTGCGGTTCCGGGTCGTCAACCATTTCGAGCCGATGCTGCCCCGCAAGCACTGGGGCACGTTCGGTGTGAACCTGATTGCCTGCTTCGCCATCGGCCTGCTGGTGAGTCTGCAGGCCAGCTGCGGCCTTGGGGCGGGCCGCACCCTGCTGCTGCTGGGCACGGGATTTCTGGGCAGCTTCAGCACCTTTTCCACCTGGATCGCCGAACTGCACGGCACCCTGCAGCGGAAGCAGCGCCGGGAGGCGGTCCTGCTCTGTGGCGGCTCGGTGCTGGGGGGGGTGCTGGCCGTGGCCGCTGGCCTGGCCCTGGGCAGCTCCTAGGACAGACCCATGGCACCATCCCCAACCGGAAGCCCCCCCAGCCTGCGCCGCGAAGCGCGGGACCTGCTGCTGGTGGCCACAGGCGCCGTGCCCGGTGCCCTGCTGCGCTGGCAGCTGGAGGACCTGGGCAAGGGCCTGGTGGGGGGCCACGCCGGACTGGTCGAGTCCGATCTGGTGGCCAACATGCTGGGCACGTTTCTGATCGGTGTGATTGCGGCGCTGCCGCCCCCCCGGCCGCGGCTGATGCTGCTGGGGGGCATCGGCTTCTGCGGGTCGCTCACCACCTTCAGCAGCTGGATGCTGCAGATCAGCCTGGCCCTGCGCCGCGGCCGCTCCGACGAAGCCCTGGCCGTGGTGCTGATCAGCCTGCTGGGGGGGCTGGTGGCCGTGCGTGTGGGGCTGGCGGTGGGCCTCTGGCTTGGCCGCAGGCGCCTCAGGCGCTGAAGGCCTTGCGGGGGGAGATGGGGTAGGGAATGCGCCGATGGCGCATGCGCCGCCAGACCCGCACGAAGGCCCGGATCACCAGTTCCAGCTCCGCCCGGGAGATGCCGCTGCCGTCGAGCTGGCCGTCGTTCTGACGGGCCTCGACAAGGCGCCGCACCATCGCCTGGGCCTCGGCCTCGGTGGTGCCCGGTGGCAGGGAGCGCAGGGCGGCCTCGCAGCCATCGGCCAGCATCAGGATGGCCGTCTCGCGGCTGCGGGGGGCAGGGCCCCGGTAGCGGAACTGCTCCTCCCGCACCGCAGGGTCCCGCTCCTTGGCCTGGTGCAGGAAGTAGCCCATCTTCAGCCGGCCCTGGTGCTCGGGGATGAAATCCGCCAGGGGGCGAGGCAACCGGTAGCGACGGGCCAGCTTCAGCCCCTCGTCGACATGGGCCTGGAGGATGGCGGCGCTGGCGAAGGGATCGTCGAGTTCGTCGTGGGGGTTGGCGCCGTTCTCCTGGTTCTCGATGAACCAGTGGGGGCCGTGCAGCTTGCCGACATCGTGATAGAGGGCACCGGTGCGGATCAGATCCACATCGGCCTGGATGGCGCGGGCCCCCTCCTCCGCCAGTCCGCAGATCATCAGGGTGTGCTCGAACGTGCCCGGCGCCTCCATCGACAGCCGCCGCAGCAGGGGGCGTTCCAGGTCGGCCAGTTCCATCAGCCGGGCGCGGGTGAGCAGGCCGAAGAAGCTCTCCACCAACGGGGCCAGCAGCAGACCCGCCATCAGCAGACCCGTCACCAGCAGGGCCTCCTGGAGCAGGTCGCTGCCGCTGAATGGTCCCGAGGAGGTTTCCAGGCCGCGCAGGTTGAACATCTGGATCAACAGCCACTGGAGCAGCACGGCGCCGACCGGCAGCAACAGGGCCAGTTGCAGCAGCTGGGCCCGGTTGCGCTGGCGTCCGGCGAGCACGGCCGCGATCGCCGCCACCAGGGCCGCCACCCCCAGCTGGGGCGCCAGCAGACCCTGCACCGGCACCGGCCAGAGCATGGCGGCCACGGCCAGCCAGGCCAGGCCGGCGGCTGTGCCCAGGCCCTGGGACAGCAGCAAGGTGGGGGGAACCAGCAGGGCCAGGGGACTGACCTGGTTGCCGAGCCAGAGCTTGCACCCCTGGACCAGCACCAGCATCGCCAGCGCCAGCAGGGCCTGGCGGGGTTCGAGGCTGGCCCGCCAGCGGCGCATCACCAGCAGCAGCACACCGCAGGCGGCCAGGGCCTCACTGAAGCGGGCCAGCCAGGCCAGGGGGCGGGGGCGATGGTTGACCAGGTCGAAGTGCTCCAGCACATCGAAGGCCTGGGGGCTGATCGGTTCGCCCTGCCGGGTGATTAGGTCGTTCTTCCGCACCCGGATCGTGGGCAGCCCCTGGCGGGTGAGCAGGTCTTCAATGCGGCGCTGGCTGAGGAAGCTGTCACCGCGCAGGTTGGTGCGACCTTGCAGGCTGCTGGCCAGCAGGCGGCTGCCCAGGCTGCGGGCCGGAGCTGGCAGGTCGTTGAGCTGCAGCACCGCCGCCTGGAGGAGCTGGCCTTCCGAAAGGCTCGCCACCACCCCCTGGCTGAGCATGCGCAGCTGGGCCTGCCGCAGGGAGACCTTCCAGGCCACCAGCCGGGGGGGCGTCAGGCCCGTCAGCCAGCGACGTTCTTCTTCGGTGAGATTGAGAGAATCGGGGCGGGGCTGGTCGTCGGCCACCTTCTCGCGCACGTGCAGCAGACGTTGCTCCAGCCGTTGCATCAAGGCCTCGCTGGCCTGGGGGTCGACCACCTGGACCTGGCTGCGGGGCAGCATCTGGCTGCGGCGCTGCTCCAGGTCGGTGCTGTCGATGACGGTGGCGTCGGCGGGCGCCCGCACGGTGAAGGGGGCCGCCATGCCCGGACGCAGACTCGGCTCGACCAACCAGGGCCAACTGGACAGCAGGGCCACCAGGAGGCAGAGCAGCAGCACGAGCAGACCGCCCCCTGGACGCCAGGCCACCAAGGCCTGGCGGGGACGCTCGAGCCGCAGCAGCTGGCGCCAGAGTCCCCTGATCGGCCGCAGCCCCAATCTCATACCACCCACGCTAGCCAATGCACAACGTCGCTCCATTCGGGGGCTGTCGTTGCATGCTGGTGGTCGGCAGCGCGTTCTCCCCATGGCCACCCTTCTCGACGGCCGGCGACTGGCGGCGGAGATCGAACGGCGCCTGAGCGCCGTGATCAGCGAAGGCCTGGAGGTGGCGGGTCGGGCACCCGGCCTGGCGGTGTTGCGGGTTGGGGATGATCCCGCCAGTGGCGTGTACGTCGCCAACAAGGAGAAGGCCTGTGGCCGCATCGGCATCAGCAGCCACGGGGGCCATCTGGCAGCGGACACCCCGGCCGAGGAGGTGCTGGCCCTGATCCGGCGCCTCAACGCCGACCCGACGGTCGACGGCATCCTGCTGCAGCTGCCCCTGCCGCAGGGTCTGGCGGAAGAACCGCTGCTGGCGGCGATCGACCCGGACAAGGATGCCGATGGTCTGCACACCCTCAACCTGGGCCGGCTGCTGAAGGGGGAGCGGGGCCCGCGCAGCTGCACGCCGGCTGGGGTGATGGCGCTGCTGCGCAGCGCCGATGTGCCGATCTCCGGGGCCCATGCGGTGGTGGTCGGCCGCAGCATCCTGGTGGGCAAGCCGATGGCCCTGATGCTGCAGGCCGCCGATGCCACGGTCACCGTGGCCCATTCCCGCACCCGTCACCTGGCCGAGGTGACCCGCCAGGCCGATCTGCTGGTGGTGGCGGCCGGCCACCCCCAACTGATCGGCAAGGTGCACGTCAAGCCGGGGGCGGTGGTGGTGGATGTGGGCATCCACCGACTGGACGGGAAGCTCTGCGGCGACGTGGATTACGAGACGGTCGAGCCCCTGGCGGCCGTCATGACGCCGGTGCCGGGCGGGGTGGGGCCGATGACCGTGGCCATGCTGCTGGTCAACACCGTGGTGGCCTGGTGCAATCGCCACGGGCTGGAGCATTCCCTGGATGATCTGCTCCGCTGACGACGCCAACGGCAAGGTCAATGCCTCCCCCAATGCAGCGCAACCGATCCCAAACTGTTGCGCACATCCAGCACCTGCCACCATCGGCCTGAGAGAATCCGCGCCAACACACTGGTACCCATGGCCCCGGCGGTGAGCACGGCGTTCGACTTCACCGCCTACCTGGAGGCGGCCCGCTGGCGGGTGGAGGCGGCCCTGGACGGCTCCCTGGGCCCGGAGCGTCCGGAGTCGCTGCGGGAGGCGATGCGCTATTCCCTGCTGGCCGGTGGCAAGCGCCTGCGGCCGATCCTCACCCTGGCGGCCTGTGAACTGGCCGGCGGTGATACCGATCTGGCCATGCCCACGGCGGTGGCGATGGAGATGATCCACACCATGTCGCTCATCCATGACGACCTGCCCGCCATGGACAACGACGACCTGCGCCGCGGCCGGCCCACCAACCACAAGGTGTACGGCGAGGCCAAGGCGATCCTGGCCGGCGATGCCCTGCTGACGCGCGCCTTCGAGATGGTGGCGCTGCGCAGCCCAGGGGTTCCCCCCGAACGGCTGCTGCAGGTGGTGGGCGAGCTGGCCCTGGCCTCCGGCGCCCCCGGCCTGGTGGGCGGCCAGGTGGTCGACCTGGAATGCGAAGCCCGCCAGGTGGATCTCGACACCCTCGAGTACATCCACCTGCACAAGACAGGTGCCCTGCTGCGGGCCTGCGTGATCTCCGGCGCCCTGGTCGCCGGGGCCTCCGAGGAGCTGCTGACGGCCCTGCGCACCTACGCCCGGGGCATCGGACTGGCCTTCCAGATCATCGACGACATCCTCGATGTCACCGCCAGCAGCGACGTGCTGGGCAAGACTGCCGGCAAGGACCTGGCTGCCGACAAGACCACCTACCCCAAACTGCTGGGCCTGGAGGAATCCCGCCGCCGCGCGGAAGCCCTGGTGAGCGAGGCCAAGGCGGTGCTGACCCCCTGGAACACCAAGGCCGCGCCCCTGCTGGCCCTGGCCGACTACATCACCAGTCGCGACCGATGAGCGAAGCTGTCGGCGCGCTCGATGCCCTGGGGGAGATCCTGGCCAACGGTGTGCTGGCCTGGGGTCTGGCCGCCTGCGGCGTGGCCCAGCTCTCCAAGCTGGTGATCGAACTGGTGCAGCACCGGCGCTGGCGGCCGGCGGTGCTGGTCGAAACCGGCGGCATGCCGTCGAGCCATTCCGCCCTGATGACCGGCACGGCGGCTGGCCTGGGCTGGGAACTGGGCTTCGCCGACCCCCTGTTCGCCCTGGCGGCCGTGCTCTGCTTCGTCGTCCTGTACGACGCCAGCGGCGTGAGGCGCGCCGCCGGTCTGACGGCCCAGCGGGTGAATGGTCTCCCCGATGGACTCTGGGACACGCGGTCCAATCCAGGGGAGACCAGCGCCGAACCCGTGCTGCGTCCCCTCAAGGAAAACCTCGGCCACACCCGCCCAGAGGTGCTGGTCGGCAGCCTGATGGGTCCCCTGGTGGCGCTGCCGGGCCTGGCCCTGCTCGGCTCGCCGCTGCAGATCGCCCAGGGCGCCGGCTGGTTGCCGCTGGGGTGAGCGATCTCTCCAGCCTGAGCGACGATCAGCAGAACGCCGCCACCGCCTTCGCCGCCTGGCTGTCGGCCCCATCCGACGGCGTGCCGTTCGTGCTGGAGGGCTATGCCGGCACCGGCAAGACGTTCCTGTCGATGCGATTCCTGGCCCAGGCGGAGCGGGCCGGCCTCTGCTGGACCGTTGTCGCCCCTACCCACAAGGCGGTGGGCGTGCTGCGCCATCACCTCGCCCTGGCGGGACTGCAACCCACCTGGTACCCCTCCACCATCCACCGCCTGCTGCGGTTGAAGCTGAAGCGGGAGGGGGATCGGGAACGCTGCGAGGAAACGGCGCAGACCGCCCTGGCGCTCGAGAACCTCGGGCTGGTGCTGGTCGATGAGGCCTCGATGGTGGATGGCAGCCTGTTGGAGATCACCCTTCGCTGCGCCCAGGCTTACCGCACCCGCCTGGTGTTCGTGGGGGATCCGGCCCAGTTGCCGCCGGTGGGGGAGGAGCAGAGTCCGGTGTTCGCCCTGGGCCGGGCCCAGCGGGTGGCCCTGACCCATGTGGTCCGCCACCAGGGACCGGTGCTGCGCCTGGCCGGCGGCCTGCGGCAGGGGAACCTCCCTTGCCGCAGGCCGCCTGTGCTGGCACCGGTGCGCACCGCCACGGGGCGGGTGTCGTTGCTGGGCCGAAGCGACTGGCTGGCGGCCGCCCAGGAGGGCCTGCGCCGCAGCGCCGCTGCCGACGATCCCGACCTGGCCCGGATCCTCTGCTACACCAACCGGTCCCTGGAGCGTCTGGTGCCGATCGCCCGCCGCGCCCTGCATGGCGCCATGGCCGACCAGCTGCCCGTGCTCCCCGGCGAGGTGCTGATCACCCGCACCGCCGTGATGGCGCCCGCCTGCCGCGAAGGGGACGCCGCCGCCGAGGAGCCCGACCTGCTGCTGGGCAGCAACCGGGAGCTGGTGGTGCGCGATGTGCGCCCCGAACGCTGTGACCTGGCTGACTATGGCGTGGAGGCCTGCCTTGGTGCCTCCGTGATCGACACCCTCACCGCCACCGTCGAGGCGGGGGAGGCCCAGCTGAACCTGCGCTTGCTGCCCCCCCTGGGCAGCGGCCCCCGCGCCAGCCTTGACGGGGTGATGGAGGGGCTGCGGCAGCAGGCCCGCGAGGCGGGCAAAAAAGATGGCAAGCCCTTCTGGCGCCGCTACTTCCTGGTGCGTGACGCCTTCGCCTCCCTCGGACCGGCGGCCGTGCTCACCGTCCATCGCAGCCAGGGCAGCACCTTCGGGGAGGTCTTCATCGATGAGGACGTCTTCTGGCCCCGGGACCTGCAGCTGCGGCAACGGCTGGTGTACGTGGCGGTGAGCCGGGCCAGCCAGGCGGTGACCCTGATGGCCGGGGCCGGTGACGACGCTGAGCGGGAGCACTGGGGACGCTGGCTGCGGGAGGTCGACAGCAGTCCATCGGCCCCATGAGCTGGACCCACCCGAGCACAGCGCCTACCCTCCGTCCATAGGTTTCTGTCTGGATCACACCCTGAATCCCCTTCTCGGTATGACGCCTCCGCGGCTTGAACTGGCGACGGTGCTGGGCACCGCCCAGCCGGAGGCCAAGGACGCCGCCAGCCAGGGCGAAGCCCCTGGATCCACCTTGGGCGGTGAGCTGATCGCCGAAGTGGGAGCCCTGCTCGTCGCTGCGGTCCTGGTGGGAGTGATCGTGCTGGTGCGGCGCTGGCTGAAGCTGCGCTCGCGGCCGGCGATGCCGGGACTGCCTCCGGAGCGGGTGCTGCCCTTCTCGCGCCACGGCACCATCCACGATCCCAAGTACCTCGGACGCATCCTTGAGGCTGAGGACCCCCCGGGCGGTCCCTGATCTCAGCCGGCCCGCAACCCCTCGATGCCCTGCCAGCCGAGGTAAGCGGCCAGGACGAAGCAGATGGTCGCCACGATGAGCTCGGCGTTGGCAAACAGCCAGTCCTTGCCGGCCTGCAGCACGGGCCGCAGACGCTCCTGACCCACCAGTGCCAGCCCCGCCAGGGGCAGCAGCAGCAGGATGGCGCTGAACAGGCTGAACACCCCCGTGGTCAGCACCTCCCGGGGCCGACTCAACCCCGCCTCCAGCAGGCTGGCGGCGGATTTGGCATAAAGGAACAGATCATCCGGGCTGGACACCTGCACAGCGGCGCTGAGGCCGAGCAGCAGCGGCAGCGGCAGGGCGCAGAAGCCGTCCAGCCGGCGGGTCCAGCCGGGGGGACCACTCTCCTGGCGGCTGCCCTGCAGGCCGTTGAGGCCCAAGGCCAGCAGGCCGCCGGCCCCCAGCAGATCGAGGCCGGTGCGCTGATCGCTGCCCTGCTCCATGGTGAGCAGCAGGCCATGGCCCACGCTCAGCAGCAGGGCCATGGCCGCCGCGGAGGTGAGCAGCCAGCCCAGCACGAACCAGCTTCCCCGGCGCAGAGGATTGGGACCCACCAGGATCAGCAGCAGCAGGCCGATGTGCAGCGGGCTGAAGCTGATCGCCAGGCCAAATCCGAACAGTTCACGCCAGAGGCTGGTGGTCGGCATGGTGGGGGTCGTTGAAGCCCCATTCTCCGGTGCCGTGATGGTTCAGGTGCGGATCTCGAACCAGTCGGTGCCCGCCACCGCCACCTGGCCGCTGCTGACACTGCTCACATGGGCCCCCTGGGGCCCCTTTTCGCACCAGAGCCGCAGCTCCTGCAGCCGGTCCGGAAGCCCCTCGGCCTCCAGATCCACCGAGCCATCGGCGCGGTTGCGCACCCAGCCGCTGAGGCCGAGGTCGATGGCCTTCTGGCGGCAACCCACCCGGTAGCCCACCCCCTGCACCAGCCCCCGCACATTCAGGCGCCAGCGCTCATGGGGCGTGGCACTCATCCGCAGACTGGGCTGAATGAAGCGGCGTTCCTCGGCAGCGGCACGGCGCTGGCGGCGGCTCTCGCCAGTCTCGAGGGAATCGCCGGGCATCCAGCCCAGTGGAGGTGCAGCCAGCTGGCGTGAACGGTCCGGGCGGTCCATCCTTCAATCCTTGCGGGTGTTCCCCACCCATCAAGTTGCCATAAGTCCTCCCCCGCTGCCAACTCATCGGCCAGGGGTGGTTGGGGCACCAGCTGCCAGCGGTGGAACTCATGGCCGCTGAGGACTTCACCTCGGCGCACCAGCAGCCCATCCACGCCCGGCAGGGCCTGGCGGTAGCCCAGGCTGAGGGCACCCCGGCGGGCGCTGAAGGGGAGCAAGCCGGCCATGGGGTGCCGGTTGCCGTCGCCATCCTCCAGCTCCCGGCCCAGCAGCAACAAGCCGCCGCATTCGGCCACGATCGGCAGACCGGCGCGGGCCGCCACGCCGAGGGATCCCAGGCTGCGGCGGGCGGCCGCCAGTTGGGAGGCATGCAGCTCGGGATAGCCGCCCGGCAGCAACACCGCCCGGCAGTCCGCCGGCAGGGGCTCGTCGGCCAGGGGACTCCAGGGCAGCGGCCGCAGGCCGCAGGCCAAGAGCAGCTCCTCGGCTTCCGGGTAGCGAAAGTGGAAGGCGGCGTCGCTGGCGATCGCCACGGGCAGGGGGCCGGAGGCCGGGGTGGCCGTGGAGACGGTGGTGGGTGGCTCCGGCGGGACCTGCCCCAGGCACCAGCGAATCGGATCCAGCGTTTCCGGCGGGCCGGCCGGTGGTGCCAGCAGGGGCCAGAGCCGGCCCAGATCGAGGTGCTCTTCAGCCAGGCGGGCCCAGATCCGCTGGCGCTCGCCCAGGTCGCCCAGCTCGCCCGGGGTGAGCAGGCCCAGGTGGCGGGAGGGCAGTTCCAGGCTGGGGTGGCTGGGCAGCACTCCCAGCAGGGGAACCTCGATGGCCTCGAGGGCTTCGGCGAGCAGGCGGTGGTGCCGGTCGCTGCCGACCCGGTTGAGCACCACTCCGGCCAGGGACACCCGGGGCGGGCCGTGGTCGCGGAAGCCGCGCACCAGGGCCGCCAGGCTGCCGGCCTGGCGCGACGCTTCCACCACCAGCACCACCGGCAGCCCCAGCAGATCAGCCACGGCGGCGGAACTGCCCTCGCTGCCGGAGCCACGGCCATCGAACAGGCCCATGACCCCCTCGACCAGCACCCGAGTGGCCCGGCCGCCATGCCATTGATAACTGCGCCGCACCCACTCCTCGCCGCAGAGCAGGGGGTCGAGGTTGCGGCAGGGGCGCCCCGCCACAGCCCCCAGCAACTGGGGGTCGAGGTAGTCGGGCCCCACTTTGAAGGGCTGGAGGCTCTCCCCCCGCGCCCGCGCCACGGCCGCCAGGGTGAGGCTCAGCAGGGTCTTGCCGCTGCCGCTGCAGGGGGCGGCGATCAGGCAACTCATGCGATCGGGTCGGGACGGCGTTGACGCGCCGAGAGAGGAGCGCGCTTCAGCCTGGCAGCAGGGTGGCCGCCAGTGGCACCGCCGCCGCCAGCAGCGGGGCGGTGGAATCGTGGCCGCCGGAGAGCAGGCGGGCCATTTCCATCTCCTCGCTCTCCTCGGGCAGGGGCACCACCCCCTCGGCCAGTTCCATGCTCGCCATGCCCCCCGACTCCAGCCGCATGCAGCCCCCTGACTCCGAGCAGAGGATCACACACAGGGGGGGCCGGTGCACCGGTTCGCAGATCAGCCGCATGCCGACGATGGCGCCGGGGTGGGTCTTGGGCACCCCCATGGGCACGGGCATGAGCGTGAACTGGACCGCCACGCCGTCGGTGCGCTCGAACTCGGCCGTGATTCCCGGACCCGGCCCGTCCACTTCCACCGCATAGCTGGTCACCAGGTGCCAACCCAGGCGGTCGGCGATCCAGGCGGCCAGCAGCAACCCCTTGACCGGGTGGTCGCCCTCCACGTCGATGTCGAGCTGGACCACATGGCCGAGGGCATCCCGACGGGACGGGGGGTCAAACACCATGGCCAGGGATTCACGCCAGGTGCGCAGCCGCAGCCAGTTGAGATCATTGACGGCCTGGCCGGCGCTGATCCGGGCCAGCATGAGGTCGAGGCAGCGGCGCGGCTCCCCGAGGGAACTGTCGATCACCAGCCGCCGGGGCACCGGCGCCAGCGCCTCCAGCATCTCGGAGGGTTCATCCAGGCTGCTGTTCCACCACACCCAGCACGGCAGGCTGTCGTCCACCAGGGTCTGGAACAGGTCGAGGCTCTGCTGCAGCGCCCCCATGCCGCCACGGAGCACCACAACGTCGCCGCAGGCGGCTCCCGCGCCCCCCTCTTCCGGCAGTGGGCAGTAGGCCGCCACCAGGGTCTCGAGGGGATGGCCGGGATCCAGGGTGGGGGCCAGGGTGATCAGCCGCCGCGGCATGTGGGCACTGATGGCGCTTTCGACGAACTGGCCGCGCAGGTCCTGGCACCGGTGGTGGCCATCCTTCTGGCCGATGGCCCAGGCCAGCCGGGGATCCATCGGCGCCGTGCTGAGGGGCAGGTCGGTGTCCGGCAGGGCCAGGCGGGCCGCCTCCAGCAGCTCCTGGCGCAGCAGGCCGGTGATGGGCCCATCCACCCGGCCGATCCGCACCATCTGCTGTTCCAGCCAGGAAGGTTCCCACACCACCAGCGTGAAGGTGGCGGCGCCGGTGGAGCCCTCCAGGTCATGGGTCCAGAGGCGCTGGAGGTAGGGGTGGACCTCCTCGGGCGGCAGATCGAGGGGGGCCTGGAGGGTGAGCTGGGGAGCCATGGGGGCGCGGAAGGGGGCGGTGGTCGCTGGGCTGGGGGACTGGAGCGAGAGGGGGGACCGGACCCGTGCCTCAGGGGCGGCGCCAGATCAGGCCGTCATCGGCCAGAAGGCCATCGGCGGCGGCCGGACCCCAGGTGCGGGCTTCGTAGGGGTGGACGGGCAGTTGCCAGGGGGATTCCTCGATCAGGGCCAGCAGCGGCGTGTAGAGCCGCCAGGCCGCTTCCACCTCGTCGCTGCGGGTGAACAGGGTGGGATCCCCCAGCATGGCGTCGGCCAACAGGCGCACATAGCCCTCATCGGAGGGTTCACCGAAGGATTCGTCGTAGCTGAAGGCCATGTCGACGGGACGACTGCGCATCCCGGAGCCGGGGGCCTTGACCTCGAACTTGAATTCGGCGCCCTCATCGGGCTGGATGCGCAGGATCAGCTGGTTGGGGGTGGGGGCGCCACCGGCGGCGTCGAAGAGGTGCACCGGGGCCTCCCGGAAGGTGAGCACCACCTCGCTGAGGCGCTTCGGCAAGCGCTTGCCGGTGCGCAGGTAGAAGGGGACGCCCTGCCAGCGCCAGTTGTTGATGGCCACCTTCATGGCCACGTAGGTCTCGGTGGTGCTGTTGGCGTTCACCCCCGGCTCCTGGCGGTAGCCGGGCAGGGGCTTGGCCATGGTGCCGCCGGCGGCGTACTGGCCCCGCACGCAGCACTTCCAGGCCTCGTCCTCGTTGGCCAGGCGGGCCGACTGCAGCACCTTGGCCTTTTCGTTGCGGATCGCCTCCGGATCGAAGCGGCCGGGGGCCTCCATCGCCGTCAGGGCCAGGATTTGAGTGAGGTGGTTCTGCACCATGTCCCGCAGGGCGCCGGAGGATTCGTAGTAGCCGGCCCGCTCCTCCACGCCGACGGTTTCGGCGGCGGTGATCTGGACGCTGGAGATGTAGTTGCGGTTCCAGATCGGCTCGAAGATCGTGTTGGCGAAGCGCAGCACCAGGATGTTCTGGACCGTTTCCTTGCCCAGGTAATGGTCGATGCGGAACACCTGGCTTTCCTTGGCGCAGGCCTGCACCACCTTGTTGAGGGCCTGGGCGCTGGCGTAGTCGCGGCCGAAGGGCTTCTCGATCACCACCCGGCTGCGATCGGCGTCGGCCAGCAGGCCGGCACCGGCCAGGGCGCGGCAGCCGCTGCCGTAGAACTCCGGCGAGACCGAGAGGTAGAAGGTGCGGTTGCCCCGGGTGGCCCGCAGCCGGTCGATGCTCTCCAGCCGCTGGCCGAGGCGCACCAGGTGGTCGGGCTGCTGGAGGTCGACCGGCTCGTAGAAGAGGCCCTGGGCGAACTGCTCCCAGGCGGTGCGGTGCGAGGCGATCTCATTGGCCAGGGCGGCGCCCATCTTCTGGCGGAACTCCTCATCGCTCCAGGGCCGCCGGGCGCAGCCGAGCACGGCGAACTCGCTGGGCAATCGCCGCTGGCGGAACAGCTCGAACAGCGCCGGGATCAACTTGCGGTGGGTGAGGTCGCCACTGGCCCCGAAGATGACGATGCACTGGGGCGAGATCACCCGCTCCTGGCGCAGACCCACCCGCAGGGGATTGGTGAGGATGGCGGTCATGGGCAGGGCGTCCGGTCACCCTGGTTTAACGGCTGCTCCGGCATCCCGCTGCATCGCCGCCGCAGGGAGCCTGCCGGTGTGTGCATTCTCGGATCGTCGCCCATCAAAAAGCCCGCCGGAAGCGGGCTTGGGGGGAGGTAAGCGGCTGGGTCACCGCCGGACTCAGTAGGTCTCGACGTGCCAGCGGTCGGCCTTCTTGAGCTGGGGCCGCAGCTCGCTCCAGTTCAGGTCCTTGGCGGCGGCGGCGGCGGTCATGGCCTCGTCGATGCCAGGCTCCATGCCGCGCAGACCACACATGTACACGTGGGTCTTGGGGTCCTCGATCAGTGAGAAGATCTCATCGGCGTGCTCGGTGACACGGTCCTGGATGTACATCCGGCCGCCACTGGGGTTCTGCTGCTCACGGCTGATCGCCTTGGTGTAGCGGAAGTTCTCCGGGTACTCGGCCAGATAGCGCTGGAAGTCGTCTTCGTACAACAGGTTGGGGGTCTTGGGGACGCCCATGATCAGCCAGGCCTTGCCGCGGAACTGGTACTCGGGGTTCTTGGCGCGCTCGGACGGCTCGAACATGCGGCGCAGGTAGGCCCTCATCGGGGCGATGCCTGTGCCGGTCGCCAGCATGATCACGTTGGCGTCCTCATCGGGGGGCAGAAGCATTTCCTTGCCCACCGGGCCGGTGATCTTCACCTTGGCGCCCGGTTCGATGTCGCACAGGAAGGTGGAGCAGACGCCGTTGATGGTGCTGCCGTCCTTCTCGTACTGGAGCTGGCGGACGCAGAGAGAGACCGTGCCGCCCTCGCAGTTGTCGCCGTGGCGGGTGCTGGCGATCGAATAGAGGCGCAGCTTGTGGGGTTTGCCGTTGGCATCCTCGCCATCGGGGATGATGCCGATGCTCTGGCCCTCGACGTAGTGCAGGTTGCCTTCGGAAAGGTCGAAGGTGATGTGGTTCACCCGGCCGATGGCCCCCTCGGCCAGGAGGCTGTAGTTGCCAGTAACCGTACCGATGAAGGGATCCTTGGGTTTGTAGAGGTTGACCGGAACGTCGGCGTGGCTCACGGGGGCTTTCTTTGCGGGGGTGGGGGGGGCGGCCGGGGCGGGAGCAGCGGCTTCGGTGGCGGCTTCGGTGTCGGGGGCCTGGGGTTTGGACCCGACCGGGACCTCCTCAGTGTTGATGGCCCGAATCCGACCACCCTGAAGGGCGATGGTCTGCATCAGCCGCTGCAATTGGCTGAAGGGCACGGTGAGACGGCGTTCCGCCCGCCGCTGCAGACCGACGCCGAAGCCTTCGACGACAACCGTGAACATGCGGCCGTCGGACTGGGTGGCCTTGCCGGTGGAAACGCGCATGCGGGCGACGGTGCCGAAAATCGGGCCGATCATAGAGAACTCGCCTCACGCCCCCTCGGGCTGCCGTCTTTGACCGGAAAGCGGAAACACGGGCTAGTTTGTGTTCCAACGCACCGATGCCGGTGCCGTCCGCTGCCACCCTCCCCCAAGCCCCGAGCGAGCTCCGATCCGTCTTGGCCCAGCCCCTGGCGTTGTTTCCCAGCCCCGTGACCCTCCCGTCCCCCGAGGCCATGGTCGCCAGAGAGGCCTGTTGTGCCCTCGACACGATCCAGCAGGAGATGGAGCGGCTCCCGCACGGCACCCGCCGTCTGGCGGTTCAGTTGCGGCTCAGCCTCGCCCCCGAGTGGATCTGGTCGGTGCTCACCGACTACGACCACCTCGACAGCTTCATCCCCAACCTGGCAAGTTCCCGCCAGCTCTGGCGCCGCGGCAACCAGGTGGCCCTCGAGCAGGTGGGCACCCAGCAGTTCTGTGGCCTGCGCTTCAGTGCCCGCGTGCAGCTGGAGCTCAATGAAGAGCCTGACCAGGGCCGCCTCGCCTTCCGCATGCTGGAGGGCGATTTCCGCTGCTTCCAGGGCCTATGGCAAGTGGGCATCGACGACACCAGCACCTGGCTCCTCTACGACCTCACCGTCCAGGGCAAACCGGGCATGCCGATCGGTCTGATCGAGCAGCGCCTCAAGGAGGACCTGGCCAGCAACCTGCGGGGCGTGCAGCGGGAAGCCCAACGACGCTTCGAAGCCGGCTGACGCCCTCGGCGGCTCGCCATCTTTTCAGCGTCTGAGCGCCTCGGCAGCGCAGCCTTGACAAAGCTTGAAGAGGAACTCGGGCCAAAGCGTTGTCGCCTCAGGCCCGGAACCGATGGATACCCCCAAGGGGATTCGAACCCCTGTCGCCTCCGTGAAAGGGAGGTGTCCTAGGCCTCTAGACGATGGGGGCGAGGCCACAGCCGGCTTGCCACCGGGCTGATGTGCTGGACGCTACGGGCCGGAGGGACCCTTCGTCAAGAAAGGTCGCTGGCGGCGCGATCGGGCTCGGGAGAGCTCTGGCCGGTCCAGACCGGCACCGTGAAGTTGAAACAGGCGCCCTCCCCGGGTTCAGACACCACCCAGATGCGGCCCCCGTGCACCTCGGCGATGCGACGGCACACGGACAGCCCCACACCGAAGCCGGAGGTGGTGCCGGAGGTCTGGGGCAGCCGCACCCGGTCCTGGAAGATGCGGTGCTGCTCCTGGCGGGGAATGCCCGGGCCGCTGTCGCAGATGCTCACCTGCACCCACTGGCTGGTGCGGTGCATGAGGCTGAGGCTCACCTTGCCGCCGTCGGGGGTGAACTTCAGGGCGTTCTCCAGCAGATTGAGCATCACCTGCCGCATGCGCCGCTGGTCGGCATGGACATCGGGCAGGTCGGCGGGGATGTCGGTGACCAGCCGCAGCCCCCGACCCAGCCAGAGCTTCTCCAGTTCCAGGATGGCTTCAGCCGCCACCTGGCTCAGGTCGAGGCGCTGGGGATTGAACAGGGCCTCCCAGCGGGTGGTGCCCACCTCCAGCAGGTCCCTGGAGAGGGCCTCGATGTCATCCAGCCGGCGGTTAAGCACATCGCGGAAGCGGCTCTCGTCGATCTGGCCCAGGGCGTGGCTCTGCAGGGCCAGCTTGGCGGCGGTGAGGGGGGTGCGCAGCTCATGGGCCACCATGCGCAGCAGCCGCTCCTGGACCCCGAGCCGTTCGATCAGGGTCTCGTTCTCCTGCCGCAGCACCAGCAGCTGGTCCTCGAGCTGCACCTCCCGCTGGCTGCGGCTGCCGTCGATCTCCGCTGGCCGCAGGCTGAGACCCAGGCTGGTGACCACCTCCATCTGCTGCCAGCGGGGCAACCAGGTGCGCAGCTGCTCCGCCAGGGTGTTGCCGGCGAAGACCTGCTTCGGCAGATCGAGTTTGATCAGGGCCGGTGTGGCCACCAGCCGGTGCAGTTCGAGCAGCTCGGGATGGTCGGCCGGATCGGCCACCTGCAGCGACACCTTGCAGGTGCACTCCTCGGAGTTCAGGAAGGCCAGCAGGGCCCGCAGGTCGGCGGACGCCATGTGATGGCGGGCTGCCACCAGCAGCAGCTTCAGCGGTTTCTGGGCCTCAACGCCGGCAACGCTGGCGTCGGTGGTGGCCGCTGCCACCGCCGACGACGGGAACTCGGACTCCCCCAAGACCGGCAACGGCAGGCATGCGTCAATGCACCCAACCTTATGGGGTTCTGGGCACAACCCCGTCAACCTCGCTAGGACTTCGGGGATCGACAGTCTGTGCCGGGGTGGGCCAGCCATGACCACACCAAGTCAGCCGGGACTTGCCAGGGGGATTCCCGTCCAGAGCCGCATCCGCCTCGACACCAGCCTGCGGCGCTGGTTTGCCCGCAACCTGGGGCTGTGGCGGTCGCGCCGCACCTACTTCTTCACCGAGGGCGATGAGGTCCTGAAGGTCGACATGAACCTGCGCATCGAGGTCCACGGCGAATTGGTGGACGGGGATGAGGGCTACCGCTTCACCTGGTGGGCGGAGGGGAATCAGCCCTTCTTCGAAACCAAGCCCGACTACAGGCCAGAGGGCACGATGGAGGCCTGGCTTTGTGGCCACCAGCTGCGGCGCAGCTGCGGTTACCTGGCGGGGGCGCCCACTGTCAGTCAGATCCGCCAGATCGATGAGCACACCATGGCGTTCCAGTCCCACTACGACGACTGGGAGGTGCTCGAGCAGATCCGCCTGGTGGATGGAGACAACTACCGCTCCCGCTCGATCCACACCTGGCGCCACGGCAGCCTCGAACTGGTGGAGCTGCATCACGAGATCCGGCTGGAGGCCGCCGGAGAACCGATCGGTTAAGCGCTGTCGGCGCCGGGACCCCGGCCGCAGGGCCGCCTCGCGGAGCGGACTCCGTGGCGGGTATGGCGGCTGCTGCGATGCATCACGATGGGAGTTCACGGATTCCTACCCCTTTGTCTCTCCTGCTCCGCCGCACCCGGCCGCTGCTGGTGGCACCCCTGGTGGCCATGCCGTTGCTGCTGGCACCGGTGGCGGCCCACGCGGCCCCTGCCACCCCCGCTGAGATGGGCCTCTACACCCGCATCGGCGCCGTCAACGTCTGCATCTCCCGCGCCGCCGGCATCGACTTCGAGAAATCGGTGGGCATCGCCGGTGAAACCATCGCCCAGCTGATCCTCGGCCAGCACAAGGGTGAAATCCAGCAGGTGGGCACCAAGGCCCTCAGCATCGAGGAACTGCGCCGCGGCGCCATCAACTCTGCCGTGCTCGGCGCCGCTGAGATCTGCCCCAAGGAGGTGCCGGCCGATGTCATGAAGAAGGTTCAGGACGCCATCAAGCAGCAGGGCGCCGCCAAGCCAGCCCCCAAGTAAACCGCTGATGGCCGTTGTGCACCTCGCCGACTACCGGCCGGCGCCCTATCTGCTGGAGCGCACCGATCTCACGGTGCGCCTCTTCGCTGACCATGCCTTGGTGGAGGCGCGCCTGGCGTTCCTCCCCGGACCTGGAGCCGAGCCGGAGGGGAGCCTTGCGCCGCTGGAGCTGAAAGGCGTGGATCTCGAGCTGCGTTCCCTCGAGCTCGACGGCGTTCCCCTGCCCGCCGACGCCATCCAGCTGGAGGGGGACCGCCTGCTGGTGCTGCAGCCGCCCCGGCGACCGTTCATGATCACCAGCAAGGTTTGGCTTGATCCGCGGGCCAACACCAGCCTCGAGGGGCTCTACGTGAGCGGCGGGATGGTCACCACCCAGTGCGAGGCGGAGGGCTTCCGCCGCATCACCTACCACCCGGATCGCCCCGACCTGCTCAGCCGCTTCCGGGTGCGGATCGAGGCCGACCGGGACAGCTGCCCGGTGCTGCTCTCCAACGGCAACAGCCTCGAGAGCGGCGACCTGCCGCCCGGACCCGACGGGGAAGCCCGGCATTACGCCGTCTGGGACGACCCCTTCCCCAAGCCCTCCTATCTGTTCGCCCTGGTGGCGGGCCGGCTGGAGGAGGTGCGCGACACGTTTGTGACGGCTGACGGCCGCACGGTGCAGCTGCGCCTGCACGTGGAGCCGGGCGATGCCCCCTTCACCGCCCACGCCATGGCGTCCCTGAAGCGGGCGATGGAGTGGGACGAGCGCGTCTATGGGCTGGCGTATGACCTCGACGAGTACAACATCGTCGCCGTGCGCCACTTCAACATGGGCGCGATGGAGAACAAGAGCCTCAACATCTTCAACTCCAAGCTGGTGCTGGCCGACGCCGCCACGGCCACCGACGGTGAGCTGGAGCGGATCGAGAGTGTGATCGCCCATGAGTACTTCCATAACTGGACGGGCAACCGCATCACCTGCCGCGACTGGTTCCAGCTGTCGCTGAAGGAGGGACTCACCGTTTTCCGGGATCAGAGCTTCTCGGCCGATCTGCATGGCCATGCGCTCAACCGGATCGAGAACGTGGCGATGCTGCGCAACACCCAGTTCCGGGAGGATGCGGGGCCGACGGCCCATCCGGTGCAGCCGGATCAGTACCAGGCGATCGACAATTTCTATACCACCACGATCTATGAGAAGGGATCCGAGGTGATCCGGGTGCTGCACACCCTGCTTGGGGAGGAAACCTTCCAGCGGGGCATGGCGCTGTATGTGGAGCGCCACGACGGCACCGCCGCCACCTGCGAAGACTTCGTCCAGGCGATGCAGGACGCCGCTGGCGAAGTGGACGACAGCTGCCGCCTGCCACCCTTCGACTTCTCCCAGTTCCGGCGCTGGTACCACCAGGCGGGCACCCCGGTGCTGCACGTCCGGCGCCGCTGGAACAAGGCGGCCGGGACCCTGGAGCTGTTCGTGCGCCAGTCCACCCCCGCCACCCCCGGCCAGCCCCACAAGCAGCCCCTGGTGATCCCACTGGCCGTGGGGCTGGTGAGCCAGGCCGGCCAACCCCTGCCGATGCGGCTGGTGGCCGAAGACCCCGATCACGGCGCCGCCCCGCTGCTGCCGCGGCGCTGGGGGGCTGGGACGCGCCTGCTGCTGATCGACCGGGAGGAGCAGGTCTTCCGCTTCGAGGGGCTGCCGGCCCAGTCGCCGCCGCCGGCCCTCTCCCTGCTGCGCCAGTTCTCGGCGCCGGTGCGGGTGGAGCTGGGGCGGCCCAGCAGCGAGCTGGTGCACCTGCTGGCCGCCGACAGCGACCCCTTCGCCCGCTGGGACGCGGGCCAGCTGCTGCTGCGCCGAGCCGTGCTGCGCCGGGCCGCCGGCCGGGTGGATGGGGGCCTGGAGGAGTCCCTGATCGCCGCCTTCGAGCGGATCCTGGCCGATCCCTCCCTGTCGGAGGCCAGCCGCAGCGTGCTGCTGGCCCTGCCGGGTCTGGCCGAACTGGAGGATGCCGCGCCGCAGCCCGATCCCCCGGCCCTGTTCGCCGCGCTGCAGGCCCTGCGCGGCCGCTTCGGAGAGGCCCTGGCAGAACCGCTGCAGCGGGCCCTGCAACGCTGCAGCGATCAGTGGTCTTTGGCCTGGCCGGAGGGGGTGGGCGATCGGATGCTGACGGGCTCGATCTGGAACTGGCGGGTGGCCGCCGGCGACGCGGCGGTGATCGCTGCCGCCCGCTCGGCCGTCGATGGCCCCTCGATGACCCTGGCCCGGGCGGGCCTGCGGGCGCTGCAGGATCACCCGATCGCCGCCCGCCAGGAGGCGATGGAGGCCTTCTATGCCCGCTGGGAGCAGAAGCCGGTGATCCTCGATTCCTGGTTCGCCCTGGAAGCCTCAGCCCCCTTTGCCGATGGCCTGGCGCGGGTGCAGCGGCTGCTCGACCATCCCCGCTTCGATCCAGCGGCGCCCAATTCGGTGCGGGCGGTGCTGGGAGGACTGGCGGGCAACCCGCCGGTGTTCCACGCCGCCGACGGCAGCGGCTACCGCTTCATGGCCGACCAGATCGCCGCCCTGGACCAGCGCAATCCGATCACGGCCTCGCGCCTGGCCAAGGTGTTCAGCCGCTGGCAGAGCTACGGACCCGACCGGCGGGAGCGGATGCGGGAGGCCCTCGACCAGTTGGCGGCGGCCGAACTCTCCACCAACACCCGCGAGGTGGTGAGCCAGTGCCTCAACGGCACCGACGTGAGCTCCACCTAGAAGCCTTGGCCGCACCGGCTTGTGCTGGACGGACAGGCGCGAAGCGAGCAATCTTCATTTTCTTGGTAACATCCGTCCAAGCCTGCCTGTTCGCCATGGAGAGAACGGCAAAAGCTTGCGGGTCTGGGAAACGGGAAGAACGTGAACAAGGCAAGCGACAGCAGCACTGCTCGCCGACAACGGCCATGGTGTGTCGGAAGGGAGAATACAGACCAACCAGATCACCGTTTGCCGACGGAGAAAGGCCACGCAGGGAAACGCAGAACACGCGGTCGACACCGATCTGGAGTCATGGGATCGGCGGGTTCACGCCGATGGCGTGGGTTGGAGACCCCAAGGGCAGCCGCTTCTGGTAACCGGCATGCACACGGACATCGACGACCGGGAACGGGCTGAGGCGGCCCTCCAGGCCGAGAGATTGCGCCTGCAACTGGCCTTGGACGCCGCTCAGATGGGCACCTGGGGTGAAGACCTGACCACGGGCAAGCTGGAGTGGTCGGACCGGGCTGGATCGATTCTGGGGCTGCCGGCGGAAGGGCTGCCGGGCGATCAAGACACGCTGCTGACACTGATCCATCCCGACGACCGCGATCGGTTCCATCAAGCCGTGACCAGAACCCAGGAAGGCGGCGAAGCCTTGGCCATCGAGTGTCGCCTCTGCCGGCCGGGGCTGGACATCCGCTGGGTGGCCATGTGGGGAAAACTGTCACAGGACAGTGTCCTCGCAGGGCGGCAGCTCATTGGCGTGATCACCGATATCAGCGATCGAAAAAAGGTCGAAGGGGCGCCGCGGGAAAGGGAAGGCTGGGAACGCTCGGCCATGCAGGTCGGGCGCCTGGGAGCCTGGCGGATCCAGATCGACACCAAACACGTCGAGATGGACAAGCGGCTGCGAGAGATCTGGGGGGAACCGCAGGACGATCTTCCTCTTCCGATAGGCAAAGTGCTGGAGCGGGTGCATCCGGAGGATCGGGATCGGGTCGCAACGGCTGTGGAGAAGGCCATGAAGCCAGACCCTGAAGAAATCTATGAAATTGACTATCGGCTCCAGTGGAATGACGGCTCGGAACGCTGGGTGTTGGCCAATGGCAGGGCCGAATTCGAGGGACAGGGGATAGCTCGCCGGCCAGTCAGTTTTGTTGGAACGCTGCTGGACATCACCGACCGGAAGAACTCCGAACTGGTACTGCAGGAGAGCGTGCATCACCAGGAGCAGATTCTCAATTCAGTTCAGGACATGGTGTTCTGTAAGGACAGTCATTCAAGAGTGATGTATGCCAACCAGGCAACCCGGCATTATTTCGGCATCACCTCGGAGAATCTGAAGGGACAGAAGAACGTTTCATTAAATCCAGAGAATACAAATCAGTATCGACAGGACGACCTGGAAGTGTTCCAAACCGGCCAACCGATCGAACGACTGGAGGAGCCCCACCAACGGGCCGATGGAACCATTCGCTACTTTCACACCATCAAAGCCCCCATCTTCGATCGTGAAGGCAATGTGGTTGAGCTGGTAGGGCTCTCCCGGGACATCACAGAAAGGAAACTCTTTCAAGAATCACTTCTGATCCATGCACGTCAGCAGGATGCTGTGGCTCAGCTTGGGCAATTGGCGGTCGCAGAAACGAATCTGGCCGTGGTCATGGACAGAGCGGTGTCATTGGTGGCTGAAAGCCTTGACCTCGAATACGGCATGATTCTCGAACAACTGCCAAACGGGACAGATCTCAGGCTCAAGGCGGGTTTTGGGTGGCGACCAGGTCTGGTGGGTCAGGTGATCATGAGCCTTGATCCCTGCACCCAGAGTGGCTACTCCCTGCTGAAGAATCAAACCGTGATCGTGGAGGATCTGGCGGCAGATCTTCGCTTCAACGCATCGAGCCTGCAGCGGGAGCATCTGGTGCAGAGCGGCCTGAGCGTGGTCATCCCTGGCAAGAGTCAACCGTTCGGCGTCCTTGCTGCTCACTCCCGAAAGCGGCGCATTTTCTCCAAGGATGATGTCAACTTCCTGCAGGCTATCGCCAACATTCTGGCGACAGCAATCCAAAGGAAGGCTACGGAACAGCCCTTTCAGCACTCGGAAGCTGAATTCCGGGCACTGTTTGCGGCCATGACCGATGGAGTGGCAGTCAGAGATCGAGAAGGACGCTGCCTGATAGTCGCTCCGACCAATGCAGTTCTCTACACACCCGCAGAAGAGTTACTGGGTAAGACGCTCCATGAAAGCATTCCAGAGGCGCAGGCAGACTCCGTGCTCGAAGGCATTCAGGCGGCCTTGGCCGCCCAAAAGACCATCCATATTGACTACTCGCTAGAGATTGAAGGGCAAGAAGTCTGGCACACTGCAAGTATTTCGCCAATGACCGAAGACAGCGTCATTATTGTGACAAGGGATATTTCCGATCGTAGACGGATCGAAGAGGAACTCAGCATATCCATGAAAGCCCTTGACAACCACTTTGATACATCACTCCTAGGCATCATCGAGTGGGATCGAAATGGCAGAGTCAGGCGATGGTCCAAGCAGGCGGAGAACATCTTTGGCTGGAGTGAGGCCGAAGTTCAGAGTATGGACATTCCTCGCTGGCAATTTGTCCATGAAGAGGATGCCGCCTGGGTCGCGAAACAATTGGCCGCTCTGAGAAAAGGACTCACCAAGAGCTGTCGTTTCGAGAATCGGAATTACAGGAAAAACGGGATCATCATCAGCTGTGAGTGGCACTCATCAGCGCTATTTGATAACTCGGGCAACCTTCAGTCAGTGCTCTCCTTTGCACAGGATATTACAGATCGACGACACCAGCAGGAGCAGCTGCAGCGGCAAAAAGAACTGTTGCAGACCATCATTGATCACCTCCCGGCGATGGTGATGCTCTACTCAGGCAATGATGAAGTACTGATGGTGAATCGCGGGATGGAGACCTTGACTGGATGGAGAATGGAAGAATACAAAACCATCGATGGGCTGCGTGCCTGCTATCCAGATCCGGAAGACTATCGTCAGGTTGTTGAACATATGATGGCCGCTGATTCAAGCTGGAGAGATTTCAAGACTTTAGTCCGCAACGGCCGAGTAATGGATACAACATGGGCCCACATACGCCTCTCTGATGGACGCCGTCTTGGGCTCGGTCAGGACATCACCGAACGCAAGGCGGCAGAGCAGCAGCTCCAGAGTCTGGTGGAAGCCACCGCTGCCGTGACGGGGCAGGATTTTTTCCCAACACTCGTGAGTCATATCGCAAAGGCGCTGAATGTCTCCTATGCCCTTGTCACTGAACTTGTGAACAGTGAATTACATAGTCTGGCGTTCTGGGCGAACGGGTCGCTGCAGCCTGCCCTTCATTACCATCCCGCGAAGACTCCCTGCGTCTACACATTGAGAGAGAAGATATTTCACGTGTCCAATGCTGTTCAACAACACTTCCCGGAGGACACTGACCTCACTGAGATGCAGGCGGAGAGCTACCTGGGGATTGCGTTGCTTGGTTCCAGCGGTCAGGTGATCGGGAGTCTCTGCATCCTCGACAAGGGTCCGCTTCAGGATCCGGCGCATGCGGAGATGCTGCTTAATGTTTTTGCCTGTCGAGCAGCCGCCGAATTGGAGCGGGCTCAGGCAACATACAAATTAGAGCAACTCAACCGCAATCTCGAAACACTTGTTGAGCAGCGTACAGCCGAGTTAAGTCGGCGTACACTTCAGTTGGAAGCGAGTAACCGGGAGCTCGAATCATTTTCCTATTCTGTCTCTCATGACCTGAGGGCACCACTTCGGCATGTCAATGGTTTCGTCAATGCCCTCAAGCAAAGGCTGGAGGGCTCACGGGCTCTCGACGACCCCAAAGTCGCGCACTATCTGCAGGTGGTTGAGGCCAGCAGTCAGAAGATGGGCCAGTTGATTGACGGTTTGCTGTCCCTCTCTCGCATGGGTCGCAAACCGATGGAGTACCAACCCGTGGACCTGCGAGTCTTGGTGGACCAGGCCATCGCGCTGACCCAGGAGCATTCACAGCGTGCCCGCAGTGTTACCTTTGCGATAGGCCCATTGCCTATCGTGCAAGGGGATGCCATCCTTTTGCAACAGGTCTTTACCAACCTGATCAGCAATTCAGTCAAATTCAGCTCCCATCTGGTGAGTCCGGAAGTTCAGATTGGTACCCTGCTAGATCACACGATATTTATACGGGATAACGGGGTCGGATTTCAGATGCAGTATGCAGACAAATTATTTGGAGCTTTCCAACGGCTGCACTCTCAGTCTGAGTTTGAGGGAACCGGGATTGGGCTTACCATCGTCCAACGGATCATCCATCGCCATGGCGGAACCATCTGGGCCGAGGGCCAGCCCGACCATGGTGCCAGCTTCTACTTCACACTGAAGACCCCTTCAGAAGGGATCACCCGATCAGCAGAGGATCACTATCCGACTAGTGGATGGCCATGGCAAGATAGGCTTCAAGAAGAGTCTGATTCTGAAAATGCCACTTGAAAGGATTGATCCCGCCAAAATACTGCTAGTGGAAGACGACCCCAACGACGTCGAGTTGATCAAGCTGGCTTTGGAAAACCATAAGGTCGTGAACCAGATTGACGTCGCTACCGATGGAGAACAGGCTCTGAATTACCTGCATGAACTCTCCTCTTCAGGGCTTCCGGTAAGAGATCTGCCACGACTGACCCTGCTGGATCTGAAGCTTCCCAAGATTGATGGTATTAAGGTCCTGGAAAGAATCCGAAACGAACCAAGGACTCGAGACTTGGTCGTTGTTGTGATGACCTCTTCATCTGAGAATCAGGACCTCAAAGCTTGCTATCAGCTTGGTGTCAACAGCTATGTCGTTAAACCACTTGGTTTCAATCAGTTTATGGACGTCTCTCGGCAGGTCGGTTGTTACTGGATGATGCTAAATCAGGTAACTCAAACCTTGTGAGCTCCATCACGCCCCCTGAGCTGTATCGCTTGTCGGAGCAGTTCACTAACATCTAGGCCCCTGCATTAAACGGGGGAAGAGCAGGGCGACAGGAAAACCGTTATAATGGATTGACTGATGGCCCCAACATACCACCCCCCCCTCAAAGGATTGACTGGCCCCTTGGGCCAATCAATCCAAAGGCAGAAGGGGTCGTACAGGAGGTGTTTGAATGAGAGTAGGTGAGAAGCACGTCAGGACAGTAGTCATTGCATCTTTCCATAGACTGACAACCTGATCAACCAAGATCCCAAAGACAGGGTTTCATTATCAGAGCGCCTGAGACTCCTGCATGAGATCATTAGCAACAAATTGACATGGATCTCTCCTCACAGCGCCAAGCAGGGGATGGTTATGGGATTACAGATCGTCTTTTGAATATCCTGATTGTTGAGGATGTTGCGGAAGATGTTGAACTCATTGTCTTGACATTGGAAGCCGATCATATATCCTTTCGATATGACAATGCGGTGTCATCAACCGAGGCAGAGCACTACTTGTCAATTGACCGCTATGACGTTGTTCTTTCCGACTACAGCTTAGCCCAGTTTAATGGGGCACAGGCATTTGATATTTTGAAAGAATCCGGTCAAGAAATTCCATTTATCCTTGTCACTGGAAGCCTTGGAGAGGAAGCCGCCGTTGAATTCATCAAGGCTGGCATGACTGACTACGTACTCAAGGATCGTCTATTTCGGCTTCCCATGGTCGTGGCACGAGCATTGGAGGAATTTGAGCTGCGAAGGCAACAACAACAGGCCATCAGCCAGATTCACCGCCAAGCCAGGCGTGAAGCCATGGTGAATAAGATCGTACAAGCGATGCGTGAAACACTGATTATTGAGAATGTGCTGCAGACAACTGTGGATCAACTCCATGACATTCTCGAAGTCAGTCGATGTTGTATCTTTCAGCCTGACTGCGAAGAGGACAGCAAGGTAATTATTGCTTATCTGAACAGGAGTACAGAGCAACATTCTGACATCCTTGGCCTCAGTTCTGATCTCTTTAATTACTATCAGGAATCCTTAATTAAGAGCCATTCCGTTTTTATGCACGAGATGGGCGAGCTGCCAGAAGCCCTGCATCAACAGGCGATTGCTGATGGCGTGCGCTCCACGATGTTGATGCCACTGATCTATCAGAACACCTATTTGGGAGGGATCTGCTTGCAACAGTGCGATCAATCGCGTGTGTGGACGGAGGATGAAGTGGCAATCGTCAAAACCATTTCTGATCAGTGTGCGATCGCCATCCATCAAGCCAGGTTGTATGAGCAAGCACAACGAGAAATTGCCGAACGAGAGCGCATTGAAGCGAGACTGCGCCATGACGCCTTCCACGACGCCTTGACAGGTTTACCGAACAGGATCCTGTTCATTGACCGCCTTGAGCATGCATTGCAATTGGCAAAACGACGTTATGATAAATCCTCTTGGGCGAACAGTCATCGCTTTGCCGTTCTGTTTCTTGATCTCGATCGCTTCAAGGTCGTCAACGACAGCCTAGGGCATGGCACTGGTGACCAACTGCTACAGAAAGTCGCTGAACATCTCCAGGTCTCCGTCAGGAGGGGCGACACGATTGCACGGTTAGGTGGCGATGAATTTGTCATTCTGCTGGAGGATCTCAAGAGTCCCAGTGAAGCCATTGATGTAACGCTGAGAATTCATCAGCAATTGAAGCAGCCCATCGTGCTGGGCGGTCAGGAGATCTTTATCACCACCAGCATCGGTATCACTCTCGACTCCGAACGCTATACCTCTTCAGATCAGATGTTGCGGGATGCGGATATTGCCATGTATCACGCCAAAAGAGCAGGCCGGGCTGGCTATGAGATCTTCGATTCGTCCATGCATGTGGTCGCTGTTCAGCAACTTCACCTTGAGAGTGACCTACAACGGGCGATCGATCGGGATGAATTCCGTGTGCATTATCAACCCATCATCAATCTTGACAGTCGTCAGATCTTAGGCTTTGAAGCGCTCATACGCTGGCAGCATCCTGACAGGGGAATGATTGAGCCCGGTGAGTTTATCCCTGTTGCTGAAGAAGCAGGCCTGATCGCAGACATTGATCTCTGGGTGATGAGTCAAGCTGTGCAGCAGATGCAGCTTTGGCAACAGGAGTTTCCAGAGCTTTCCCATCTGAAAGTCAGTGTCAACCTCTCAGGAATACACTTCTCCAATGGGGAACTGATCTCTCGCATTGATCAAGTGCTGCAAGACACTGGCATCAGTGGCTCCAAACTGAAGATTGAAATCACAGAAGGCGTCTTGATTAACAATGCTGAGTTTGCAGCTCAGATTTTAGAGCAGCTTCGGGACAGGGGGATCCAAGTGTGCTTGGATGACTTTGGCACGCGCTATTCGTCACTGAACTATCTCCATCGATTCCCAATCAGCTGCCTAAAGATTGATCGGACATTCATCACATCCTTGGAGACAGACACCTACAAACGTGAAATTGTCAAAGCCATCGTGAGTCTTGCTTTGAATCTGCAAATCACGGTTGTCGCCGAAGGCGTGGAGTCGACCAGTCAGCTCACCTTTTTGCAATCCATTCATTGTCAGCTGGGGCAAGGCTATATCTTTTCTCCTCCTCTGAATCGACGTTCTGCAACCGAGCTTCTACGTAGCAACTCCCTCCTTTGACCCATCAAGCATCTGTGAGCTTGGTGTGACCCCCAACCGGATTGTCGTCAAACAGAATGGTTTCCGGGTTCATTTCAAGAGCAGATCTGCTGAGGCTTCCAGGGCAGGGGTGTCTTTGAAGAGATCGGATGCTGCTCTTGGGGCGTCAGACGTCTAACGGCCGCCGAACACCTCGCGGTTGAGGCGGCGGAAAGCGGCCTGCCGGACGGCGGCCCCCTCCGGGCCGGCGTACTGGCCCCAGAGCCCCTCCCAGTAGAAAAAGATCACGCCGTGGCCCCGGGCGGCGGAGAGGCGAACCTTCTGCTCCAGGGTGGCCATGTCGGGGGTGCGGCCACCGAAGCCGGAAAGGATGCCGATCTCCACAGGCATGCCCCAGCGGCGGGCCTTGACCAGCGCCGGCTGGTCGAGATCGCGGGCGAAGCCCTTCACCGAATAGGCGTAGTTCTGCACGATCAGGTCGTCGACCAACTCGCCCAGGGCCCAGAGCTCCCAGTCCTGCAGCCAGTGGTTGTAGGCGAAGCGGAACGGCCCCGGCGAGAGGCTGATCACCGTGCGCCGCGGGCCGCCCACCTCCTGCATGGTGGCCCGCAGTTCCCGCAGCAGGGCGGTGAGCTGCTGGCGGCGCCACTTCATCCAGTAGCGGTCATTGAAGTTGGCGGGCGGCTCCCGGCCGGTGTCTGCGAGATAAAGGGCGCGGGTGTAGGGGTCGTAGCCCAGTTCCACCGGCCAGGCGAAGTGGTCATCGAGCTGGATACCGTCCACGCCGCAGCGCTGGACGATCTCCTTGATCAGACCGATGAAGCGGGCGCGCACCCCTGGGTGGGCCGGGTTCAGCCACACCCGCAGGTCCTTGAGCGGCGAGGTTTTCAGGTTGGCGCCGTGCATGGCGTAGAGGGCACTGCCATCGGCGCGGCGGAGCACCCACTCAGGGTTGCGCTGCACGACCTCGGCATCGCCTGGCTCCATCAGGCCGTACTCGAACCAGGGGATCACCTGCATGCCGCGGCGATGGGCGGCCTTGGTGAAGCGGCAGATCGGGTCGAGGCCAGGGTTGGCCTTGGCCAGGGCCGGCTCCATCGGCGCCCAGCGGCTGCGGTGGAAGGTGGCCCCCCGGCTCCAGACGTTGGGGTAGAGGGTGTTGAAGCCGGCGGCGTCGAGCTGCGCCACGGCGGTCTCGATGCGGTTGGCGTTGTAGTAGAGGGGGCTGGGGCTGTTGGTGAGCCAGACCCCCACGCGGCGCTCGAACCCCTTCGGCAGGCGGCTTTGGGCGTCGGCCGGCCGGGGGGCGCCCACCGTCAGGGCCAGCAGGGCCGTGACGAGCACGGTGAGCGGCACCGGCAGGAGGCGCTTGAGATGGGCGAAGTGCTTGAGCGGCACCCGCGAAACAGGCGGTGGAGAGGCGGGCATGGTGGTGCCGCTCAGCGGAACATCGAGCTGACCGAGCTCTCCTGGTGGATCCGCCAGATCGTTTCCCCCAGCATGTTGGCGATCGAGAGCACCCGCAGCTGGGGGAAGTGCAGATCGGGGGGCAGGGGGATGCTGTTGGTCACCACCACCTCCTCGAACAGGCCGGGGGTGGAAAGACGCTCGACGGCGGGGGGGGAGAAGACGGCGTGGGTGGCGCAGGCCAGCACCCGTGCCGCCCCCCGGGAGCGAAGCAACTGGGCGCCCTGGAAGATGGTGCCGCCGGTGTCGATCATGTCGTCGATCAGGATCGCCGTCTTGCCAACCACATCGCCGATCACGGTGAGGCTTTCGGCCACGTTGTGGCCGGAGCGGCGCTTGTCGATGATCGCCAGGGGCGCATCCTTCATCTGCTTGGCGAAGGCCCGGGCCCGGGCCACACCGCCCACGTCGGGGGACACCACCACTACTTCGCCCAGGTCCCGGGTGGAGAGGTAGTCGACCAGGACCGGTGAGCCGTAGATGTGGTCGCAGGGGATGTCGAAGTAGCCCTGGATCTGGGAAGAGTGCAGGTCCATGGCCAGCACCCGCTCGACGCCGGACTTGACCAGCAGGTTGGCCACCAGCTTGGCCGTGATCGATTCCCGTCCAGCCGTCTTGCGGTCGGCGCGGGCGTAGCCGTAGTAGGGGATGACGGCCGTGATCTGGCGCGCCGAGGCCCGGCGGCAGGCATCCACCATGATCAGCAGCTCCATCAGGTGATCGTTCACCGGAGCACAGGTGGGCTGGATCAGAAAGACGTCGCAGCCGCGGATCGACTCCTGGATCTGGATGTAGAGCTCGCCATCAGCGAAGCGCTTGATCACCCTCGGGCCGTCGGGCACACCGAGGTAGGCGGCGATCTCGTGCGCCAGGCCGGGGTTGGAATTGCCGCAGAACAACCGCAACCGGCGAGGGTCGTGGCTGGTGAGGGGCGGCTGCCCGCTCTGCTCCACCCGTTCAGCGGTCGAGAAAGTGGACAAGGGCGCAGGCGGCGTTGCTTCGCAGCACGATGGTAGAAGCGAGCCGGCCCAGACAGTGCAAACAACCATGTCGGTTTCAGGGACCGAAACGGATCGCTGCGATGGCCTGCTGCTGTTGGGCCTGGGGCGGCGCCAGGAGCTGGAGGGCCTGGCGGCGGTGGCGGCGCGGCTGGCCGCCGCCGAAGCCGTGCCCCTGCGTCAGCTGACCGGCGCCGAGGATCCCGATGCCGGCCTGGCGGCCCTGACGGCAGCCCCGGGCCCGTGGCTGGCTGCCCTGCCCCTCGATCCGGGCCTGCCGCTGGAGCGGGGCGGCAGCTGGGCCGAAGCCCTTGGGGCCTGGCGCCAGCCCTGCCTGCTGGTGGTGCGGGGCGAGCAGATGGACACGGGGCTGCCGGCGGCCGGCGCCGCCCTGCTGGAGCGCTGGCGGGTGCCCCTGGCCGGGCTTGTGCAGGTGGGCAGCGACTGGCAGCCGGCGCTGCGCCGCCGCGACGGCCTGCCCTGGCTGGGCTGGCTGCCGGAGAGCGGCGAGGAGAACGACGAGGCGATGGCGGCGCTGCAACAGGTGCTGCGGGGCCGCTGGCGGGTGCTGCAGGCGGCCTAGCGAGGTGCTGCGGCGGGCACGGCCAGGCCCATGGCCCTCACTCGCTGCCTTCCGCCTCGCCGTTCCCGCCCTCTTCGGCCCCGCCGCCATTGTCCGCCGCTGGGGTGCCCGCCCCGGGGGCGCCGGGATCCATGGTGACGCCGAGGGCGCGGCAGGTGCCGATCGGATCGACGCCCGGTGCCAGGCCGAGGGCCTTGCGCAGGGCATCGATCTGGCCAGCCGACTGGAGGTCGATGGTGCTGGCCACCTGCTGGCAGGCGATCGTCTGCAGGGCCCGGCCATCGGGGCGGCCGCAGCTGGCCAGGAGGCCGAGGGCAGCAAGAGCGGCGAGAGAGACAACCCGGGGCATGGGGATGCCGAAAACGACGTCCGCCAACGTAAGGGCTCCGGGCTCACTCCCCGAGGGCCTCGGACACGGCGCGCTGGAACACCGCCTCCTCGGGAGTCACGCCGGTCCACTGCTCGAAGATCTGCATGGCCAGCCGTGGCTGCGGGCCGTGGCCAGGAACGGGGTGATGCGGGGGTTGGTGATCACATCCACCACCACGCAGGCCGGATCCAGCGTGTCCCAGCGGACGGGTACCGGCTCCAGCTACGGCGCGCAGACAAGGTTGGTGGCGTTCATCAGCAGGCTGGTGCCCGCCGGCACCACCGCCTCCCCCTCCCAGGCCTGCCACACCGCCGGCACGCCGGATGGCCGAGCATGCCGGTCGTCTGCTTCTGGGGAGGGATCACGGCGAGCCGGCGGCAGTCCCCAGGCTGGCAAGGGTGGGACGCCGGGCGGATGCGACACAACCACCCTCAGATCTTCAGCGTCACCCTGCTGAGGAGGGTGCTGGCGCCGGTGGCGATGAACTGCACCCCGATCGCCAGGGTGAAGAGGCCCATCACCTTGATCAGCACCGTCATGCCGACATAGCCGAGCAGCTGGGTGAGGCGGGTGGCGAAGGTGAACATGAGGCCGATCAGGATCGCCATCGCCCAGATCGCCGCGAACAGTTCGATGCGGTGGTTGAAGCTGTGGGCCCCTTCGGCCTACACCGTGATCGTCGACATCGTGCCGGCGCCGGTGGTGGGGGGCAGGGAGATCGGCACGATCGCCGAGGAGGTCATCTGCCCCACATGCATGTGCGACACATCGAAGTTCTTCGCGTGCGAATCACCCGGATCGGTGGCATTGAGCATGCTCAGGCCGCTGAAGCAAAGGAGCAGGCCGCCGGCGATCTGAAAGGCACTCACGCTGATCCCGAAGAACTGCAGCACCGCCGTGCCCAGGACATTGGCCCCACCCTGATCAGCAGGCTGGAGACGGTGGTGATGCGGATCACCCGCCGGACATGCCGCTCCGGCACCCCCTGGCTCAGGGTGAGAAACGGCCCGATGGCGGGGAAGTTTTTGGCCACGGCGAACAACCCCAGCAGGTCGTGCTGCAACGTGCTCGGCACCAGCAGCTCGGGAGTGATGGCCTTGGTGCCCAGTATCGCTACGGGGCCGCGGGCTCCTTCCAGAGCGGCGGTGTCGCGCCGGGGTCCAGCTGGCGCAGACCCTTGTGTTTCTCCTCCGCGGGTTTGAGCGGCAGGCTGGCGAACTGCACCGGCTTGCTGCCATCCAGTCCGGCCGCCAGGAGGCTGAGGGTCTCGCTCGGCGAGAGGTTGGTCTCCACCTTCGGCTGCAGCTGGCTCACCAGGAACGGCAGCTTCGCCAGCCGCTCCGGCTGCAGCATCCGTTCCCTGAGGCTGCTGGCCACCAGCTGCTGGTTGCTGCGGCGGCCGGTGTCACCCAGCCACGGGTCACGGAAGCGCACCAGCTGCTCCACCTTGGCGCCCCCCAGCTGCTGCAGCCCGGCCTGCAGGTCGATGGTCAGCTTCTGGGTTTGATCGGTGTAGCTCATCCGCCGCGGCGGACTGAGTTCCAGCCCCCCCAGGCCGTTGACCAGATCCCTCAGCGCCCCCCGCGGGAGCACCAGGTAGCGGTCGGGGGCGGGGGGCTGCAGCCCCACCAGCTCCCGCACCGCATCGGCGGTGAGCGCCACACCCCCGAGTCGGAAGGCCTCACCCAGCCGTTTCACTCCCTTCTGCCCAGGCAGATACACCGCCACTTCGGTGGGCAGGTTGAGCACCTGCAGGGGACCCTCCGGGTTGATGCGCACCAGCAGCAGGGCATCGGCGTTGGCGGGGCCGGCGGGAGCGGCCTTGTTGATCGGCGCGCCGATCCGCTCGCCGTCGCTGCCGATCACCAGCACGGTGATGGGCCGCGCCGGCGGGGCGGCCAGGCTGGCCGGGCCCACCTCGGCCGTGGGGGCCAGGGCCCGGTCCGGCATCGGCCAGAGCAGCCCCAGGGTGGCCATCCCCACCAAGGCGCCGGCAGCGGTGATGCCGAGGCTTTTCAGCAACCGCCCGTTCAGCAGGAGCCGCTTCGGGGTCCGGGCCGCCACGGTGGATGTCGCCGCGGGGGTTCCGGGGGCCGGGGATTCGGCGGGTCGGCGGGTCTTCCGGCGGGCGGGCATCGGGGCCGAAACGGAGGGGTGCTTGGGGGCACTCTGACGCAGGCGGCGCCCTCCTCGGCCCCGGGCGCCTTCGGGGGGCCGGCGGCATGGAAGCGCGACGACGGATAGCTTGAGCGTCGAGCCACTGCGCCCCTCCAAAGCTTGTCCACCGTTCCATCACCGGCACCGGCCTCCGTGGCGCCGCACGATCGAGCCCGACCCCTGGCCAAGGGCAGCCCCAAACCCGCCAAGGATCTCTGCAGCGACTGCGGCCTCTGCGACAGCCGCTGGGTGGCCTACGTGCGCCGGGCCTGCGCCTTCCTGGAGCAGCGTTTCGAGGCGATGGAGGAGCAGGCCCACGGCCGCAGCCGCCGCCTCGACGACGAGGACGAGCTCTATTTCGGCGTGCACCAGCGCATGGTCACCGCCCGCCTGCGCCAGCCGATCGAAGGGGCCCAGTGGACCGGCATCGTCAGCCGCATCGGCGTGCGGGCCCTGGAGACGGGCCTGGTGGATGCGGTGCTGTGCGTGCAGCAGAGCCCGGACGATCGCTTCACGCCGGTGCCGGTGCTGGCCCGCACCCCTGAAGAGGTTCTGGCGGCCCGGGTGAACAAGCCCACCCTCTCCCCCAACCTGGAGGTGCTTGAGCAACTGCCGGGCAGCGGCATCGAACGGCTGCTGGCCATCGGGGTGGGCTGCCAGATCCAGGCCCTGCGAGCGGTCCAGGCCACCCTGCCCCTGCAGAAGCTCTACGTGCTCGGCCTGCCCTGCGTTGATAACGTCAGCCGCCAGGGGCTGCAGACCTTCCTGGAGAGCGCCAGCCGCTCCCCCGACACGGTGGTGCACTACGAGTTCATGCAGGACTTCCGCATCCACTTCCGCCACAGCGACGGCCACCAGGAAACGGTGCCCTTCTTCGGCCTCGACACCCCCGCCCTCAAGGACGTGTTCGCGCCGAGCTGCCTGAGCTGTTTCGATTACACCAACGCCGGCGCCGATCTGGTGGTGGGCTACATGGGGGCAGGCTTCGGCCGCCAGTGGATCACCGTGCGCAATGCCACCGGCCAGGAGTTGCTCGATCTGGTGGAGCCGGAGCTCGACCTGGCGCCGGTGACCAGCACCGGCGACCGCCGCCAGGCGGTGCAGCAGGGCATCGACGCCTACGAGAAGGCCCTGAAGCTGCCGATGTGGCTCGCCGAACTGGTGGGCGTGTTCGTGCAGCGCTTCGGGCCGAAGGGCCTCGAATACGGCCGCTTCTCGATCGATTCCCACTTCACGCGCAACGCCCTCTGGCTGCAGCGCCACCACCCGGAGAAGGTGGAGGCCCACATCCCCGCCTTCGCCCGCAAGATCGTGGCCCGCTACCGCCTGCCCCAACCGTGAGCGGCGATCCACGGGCCTGCGGTGTGCTGCTGCACCCGACCGCCCTGCCGGGCTCACCGGCCTGCGGCAGCTTCGGCGCCGCAGCCCGCGACTGGATCGACCTGCTGGCGAGCGAAGGGGTGGGGGTGTGGCAACTGTTGCCCCTGTCCCCCACCGATGCCACCGGCTCCCCCTACAGCTCCCCCAGTGGCTCAGCCCTGAACCCCTGGCTGATTGATGCCGACGATCTCGTGGCCGAGGGGCTGATCACCCCCGCCGACCGGGACGCCCTGCCCGCCGGGCCCCTCGATCGCCTCGATCCGTCCGCTGCCGCGGAGCGGGCGGCGGCCATCGCCGTGGCCCTGGGACGCCGCTGGGCCGACCAGCCCCAGCAGAGCCAGGAGGCCTTCGCTCGCTGGGAGCAGCGCCAGCGCTACTGGCTGGTCGACCACTGCCGCTTCATGGTGATTCGCCGCCTGCAGGCGGGACGGCCCTGGTGGGAGTGGCCAGCACCCCTGGCACGGCGCCAGCCTGCAGCCCTGCGGGCCCTGGTCGAGGCCCAGAGCCGGGCCCTGCAGGAGGAGGCCCTGCTGCAGTGGCAGCTCCAGTGCCAGTGGAGCCGCCTGCAGCAGCGCGCCCATGACCAGGGGGTGCGGCTGGTGGGCGACCTGCCCTTCTACGTGGCCCACGACAGCGCCGATGTCTGGAGCCACCGGCGCCTCTTCTCGCTGCGCTCCGATGGGAGCCTGGTGGAGCAGAGCGGCGTGCCGCCCGACTACTTCGCCGCCACCGGCCAGCTGTGGGGCACCCCCGTGTACCGCTGGTGGGGCCACCGCCTCAGTGGCTTCGCCTGGTGGCTGCAACGGCTGCAGCGCCAGCTGGAGCTGATGGATCTGCTGCGCCTCGATCACTTCCGGGCCCTGGAGGCCTACTGGAGCGTCCCGGGCGGCGACACCACCGCCGAGCACGGCACCTGGCGCCCCTCCCCCGGCCGCGCCCTGCTGCACCGCCTGTGGTCGCGCTGCCGCCGTCAGAATCGGCTGCTGGCCGGCGACCGGTTGCCGCTGATCGCCGAAGACCTGGGCGTCATCACTCCGGCGGTGGAGGCCCTGCGCGATCGTTTCGAGCTGCCCGGGATGAAGATCCTCCAGTTCGCCTTCGACGGCAACGACGACAACGCGTACCTGCCGGCGAACTACAAGGGCAGCCGCTGGGTCGTGTACACCGGCACCCACGACAACGCCACCAGCCTCGGATGGTGGAGGGATCTCGACGACGACGCCAGGGGACGGGTCGCGGCGGTGGTGGGGGGTGAGGTGCCGGCGCCGAGCTGGCAGCTGCTGGAGCTGGCCCTGGCCTCGCCGGCCGAGCTGGCCGTGGTGCCGCTGCAGGACCTGCTGGAGCTCGGCGACGAGGCCCGCTTCAACACCCCTGGCACGATCGACGGCAACTGGAGCTGGCGACTGGCTCAGCCTGTGGCCGCGCTGGCGGGGCCCCTGCAGGGCTTCGGCGTCATGGCGGCCCGCTACGGGCGGGGGCGGGAAGCGGCGGCCGGGACCGGGGGCGGGTAGAGGAACTGGGCTGGGCTGCCCATCGGGTCGGGGCTCTGGCCGGCGGCGGTGGCGGGCGCCAGGGGCTGGCCGTTCCAGCGCACCGCACCGGCCGCCGGGGCCGGCTCGAGCCGCAGGCTGAAGGGGGGCAGCACCGGCAGGCTCAGGCTGCCCTGCACCGCCGGCAGCTGGGTTTCCACGCCCCGGTCGCTGCGCAGCGACACCCGGGTGGGCTTGGCCAGCTCCAGGCGCAGCAGGCCGAGGGCCAGATCGGGGCGGTTCTGGCTGGTTTCGCGCCGCAGCCGCTGCAGACCCTGGCCGGCGGCGGCCTTGCCCAGGGGCCGGAGGTCGGGGTAGGCTCCCAGGATGGCCCGGTCCGCATCCTCCAGGTTCGCCTGGTCGGTCTGGGCGGCACTCAGGGGCGGGATCGGGCGCAGGGCGTTGAGGCCCTGGGCAGCCAGCTGGCGCTGCTGCAGGTTGAGGCCATAGAGAAGGCCGGCGCACAGCAGCGCGTAAAGCACCGTGCCCTGCCAGGTGGTGAAGACATCGATCGAGCCGGGGGTGAAGCGCAGCAGCACCGTGTCCCGCCGCCGCCCGTTGCGCCGCTCCTGCTCCGGCGGCAGCACCCCGTCCAGAGCGCCCCCGGGCAGCTCCAGATGGTGTTCCAGCAGGGGAAGCATGGTGCGCAGGTAGGCCGCTTCCGGCAGCCGGTCCCGCCAGCCCCGCTCCAGGGCCTCCAGCACGGCGGTGCTGATCCGGGTGTCGAGCGCCAGCTGGCGCAGGCCGATGCCACGGCTCTCCCGGGCCTCGCGCAGCTGCTGGCCGGCGAGCAGCAGGGGATCCTGGCGTCGCTCTTCCACCACGGTCCCCACGCTGCGGCGCTGGCCTGGCAGGCTTTCGCGCAGACGCTGGAACAGGGACGGGACCGACTTGGGCAAGGAAGGGGGGCTCAGGGAGCGACGGCCAGGGGGCCCCATTCTCCCGGTTCGACCTCACGCCACGATCCTTCGGGCAGATCACCCAGCCCCACCGGGCCGACGGCGGTCCGCCTCAGATCCAGCACCGGGTGGCCAAGGATCTCCGCCGTGCGCCGGATCTGGCGGTTGCGGCCCTCCCGCAGCACCAGCTCCAGCAGGGTGGCACCGCGGTGGTGGCGCAGCCGATGCAGCTCCACCGGCTGGCTGGGCAGGCCATCGAGGGGCACGCCGGCCCGCCAGCGCTCCAGGGTGGCCAGCGGCGGCCATCCCTCCACCCACACCTGGTACGTCTTGCGATGGCCGTAGCGGGGATGGGTGAGGCGCAGGGTGAGGTCGCCGTCGTTGCTGAGCAGCAGGGCGCCCCGGCTGTCGGCATCGAGCCGGCCCACCGGATGCAGGCCGCGGCGCCGCTGCGGCGGCAGCAGCTCGAGCACGGTGGGGCGGCCGTGGGGATCGTGGCAGGTGCTGAGCACCCCGGGGGGCTTGTTGAGCAGCAGGGTCAGGGTGGTGCGAGGCAGCTCCAGGGGCTGGCCGTCGATAGTGATGCGGTCGCAGCTGGGATCGGCGCGGTCGCCCAGCTGGGCCAGGTCTCCGTTGACCCGCACCCGGCCGTCGCGCAGCCACGTCTCCGCCTCACGGCGGGAGCAGAGCCCTGCGGCAGCCACGAGTTTCTGCAGGCGGTCGGCAACCATCCCCCCATTCTGCGGACCACTCCAGGTCGGAGCGAGTCCGCAAAGTGATGGTAGATTTACGAAACCAAATGGTTTCGTAACAAGGGACGATGCCTTCGATCACCGTCACGGCTGCTTCCGCGTCCTTGCTGGTCTCCACCGGCGATTCGTTGCGTTCCTACCTGCGCGACATCGGCCGGGTGCCGCTGCTCAGCCATGAGCAGGAAATCACCCTGGGCCGCCAGGTGCAGGAGCTGATGGCCCTCGAGGAGATCCGCGAGGAACTCACCCTCCGCTCCGGTGGCGAGGAGCCCAGCCCCGAGCTGCTCGCCGCCGAGGCGGGCCTCACCCCGGCGATGCTGCGCAAGCGCCTGCACGCTGGCCGTCGCGCCAAGGAGCGGATGGTGGCGGCCAACCTGCGCCTGGTGGTGAGCGTGGCCAAGAAGTACACCAA
>NZ_JAFKRH010000031.1 GCF_019038465.1 Synechococcus sp. CCY 0621
CATGGCGGAGAACAGGGAGCCACCGAACACACCGGCCACACCCAGCATGTGGAAGGGGTGCATCAGGATGTTGTGCTCAGCCTGGAACACCAGCATGAAGTTGAAGGTGCCGCTGATGCCGAGGGGCATGCCGTCGGAGAAGGAGCCCTGGCCGAAGGGGTAGATCAGGAACACCGCGAAAGCGGCCGAAAGTGGCGCTGAGTAAGCGACGCAGATCCAGGGGCGCATGCCCAGGCGGTAGGAGAGCTCCCACTGGCGGCCCATGTAGGCCGAGATGCCGATCAGGAAGTGGAAGACCACCAGCTGATAGGGGCCACCGTTGTACAGCCACTCATCGAGGCTGGCGGCTTCCCAGATGGGGTAGAGGTGCAGGCCGATGGCGTTGCTCGAAGGAACAACGGCACCGGAGATGATGTTGTTGCCCTGGATCAGGGAGCCGGCGACGGGCTCACGGATGCCGTCGATGTCGACGGAGGGCGCCGCGATGAAGGCGACGATGAAACAGATGGTGGCGGCCAGCAGGCAGGGGATCATCAGCACACCGAACCAACCGACATAAATGCGGTTGTTGGTGGAGGTGACCCAGCTGCAGAAGCTTTCCCAGCTTCCGGAGCGGCCGCTGCGGAGGGCAGTGGTCATGGAAGTAAGACGGGTGGAAGAGTTCAGGAATACCTCCACGAGGGAGGTCGATTCACATTAAGTAACGCCTTTCTGGATGCGGCGATCCCGCAATGATCCTTCAGGCAATCGGCCTGCGGCTCAATGAAAAGTCATGAAGAGACTTCATGAACATTCTTTATGGGCTGGCTGGCAGGGAGCCGCTCGCCGGCGACGCCAGCTGCTGGCCGAGCCAGTCGCGTCCCTGCTGCAGGAACCCCGGCCAGTCGAGCTTTTCGGCCTCGGCCGCCCGCGCCACCAGCAGGGGCGCCTCCCGCTTGATGCGCTCCAGGTCAGGCGCCTCCACGCCAGCCGAGAGGGCCAGCACATCGGCCATGGCATGGCTCACCACCCGGGTGAGGTAGGCCGCGCTCAGGGCCTGAAGCGCCCCGCCCACCAGCCAGGTGGCGCCGTGGAGACGCACCGCCGCCGCCAGGGCCTGGCTGCTCCACTCCACCACCCCCAGCAGCAGCGAGGCCTTGGCCAGCTCGACGGCGGCGGCCTTGAGCTGCTCCACGCTCCAGGGGCAGTCCCAGAGACGGGCCATCTCCTGCAGCATCAGGCCGTTGGCCGCTGCCAGCACCACCAGATCCAGCGAGGGCAGGGGGGCGGCGAACACCCCCGCCGCCACCAGCCACTGGGTGCGCTGCTGCAGCTGAACGAGTTGTTGCCGCCGCAGGCGCTCCAACTCCGCCTGCCAGTGGCGGTGCAGCTCTTCGCTGCGCCGCAGCGGGGTGCCCCGACGCAGGGCCGTGGCTTCGCTGTTCAGCCAATGGCCCAGCGGCTGCAGGCTGTCGATCAGGCTTTCGGGGTTGCCATCCCAGGGCAGCAGCCGCTCCGGCACGGCGGCCGGCCATTGGGACACCAGTTCGGCCGTCAGGCCCTGGAGGTCGCAGGGAGCGTCCGGTTGCACCAGCAGCCAGATCGGCTGTCCCGCCGGTACCGCCTCCAGCCAACGCAGATCGGCCGCCCGCAGGGGAGTTTTCAGGTGAAACAGCACCACGTCGGCGGCGGCCAGGCCGTCCGGCCAGCGGCGCTCCGGGCTCACCGCCGGCAGGGCTTCGCCCCAGCGCAGGCAGAGGGCCAGCCGGCCGCGCAGGGCCCGCTGCAGCTGGGGCGCCCAGGCGGGGTCCGGTGCCATGGAGCCCACCAGGGCCAGATGCAGACCGCTCCGGGCCCCCTCCTCGCGCAGGGCGGCGAGGGCCTGTCGGCGTCGCGCCTGGCCCGCGCCGGGTTCCCCTTCCAGCTGCTCGAACTGGAGCAGCAAGGCGTCGCAACGCCGCAACCAGGCCTCGAAACTGCTCGGCAACGTGGGCCCCGCCAGCCGGGAGGGCCGCCGCCCCAGCCACCACCAGCCGGCGGCGAGCCCCGCCAGTCCCATCAGGCCCCAGCTTTCTCCGGGCAGCGCCCGCAGGATCAATTCGCCCCCCAGCACGCCCCCGCCCAGCAGCAGGGCCTGCCGGCCCCAGCCGGCGGACAGCGCTGAGGACAGCAGCGAGGACAGTGCGGCTGGGCGCAGGGGATCCTGGGGCGTCACGGGGGGCTGCCGGCGGCGATGCCTCTCTAGCTCAGAAGTGCTGGGGCTCACACCCCCGACCAGCTCCCTTCAGCCGACGCCCCTGCAGACCCCGGCGGGACGCAGCATGATTTGTGGTGTCGTCCGGGTCCCCACCGTGCCGTCTTCCGATGCCCGTGCCGGCCTGGCCGCGACGGTGGATGGCCTCTTCCTGCTGGAAGACCATCTGCAGCAACTGCGCCGCGCCCACGAGGAACTGCGCCGCTCAGACCATTGGCATGGCGGCCTGCCGGTGCTGTTGCTGGAGCGCTGCTGGCTGCGCCTGAGCCGGGTCTCGGTGGAGCATCTCGCCCAGCGGCTGCCCCCGGATTGCAGCCAGGAGGCCCCCGAGTTGTGCCGTTACCGGGAGCTGGTGGCGGCCGGCCTTTCGGCGTGGGAGGCCGAACGGGTCTGCTGGGAGGACTTTGGAGCCGACGCCTGCCGGGACGCCCTGCGCAACTACTGGACCGCCCAGGAACGGGGGACCCAGGGCTGGACCCTGGAGACCTACCTTGAGCTTCTCCAGCAGTACCGACAGCGCTTCGCCCTGGAGAGCCCACGGCCCGTGCCGCTGCTGGTGCTGGCCCGGCGGGAGGGCCCAGCACGGCTGGGCAGGCATCGGCTGCTGTGGCTGGGCCCTGGGACGGCCGGCGGTCGGCCGTCGATGCGCGACACTTGCCCCTGATTGCAGGCTGCGGCCATGGGCGACGACACCAACACCCCTCAACCCGTGGGCTCCGGCCGGGGGGACTCCCCCGAGCGCGGCGGCCGTTCCGGGCCGAACCGGGAGCCGGGCGGCTTCCGCATCCGCCTCAGCGATAACGAGCTGCAGGCGGCCCGCGCCCTCCAGGACGCCTTCGGCCTGCGCTCCACCGTGGCGGTGCTGGGATTTGCCCTTCGCACCCTGGCCGACCAGCTGGAGAAGGGTCAGCTCGAGGCCCTGGTCGCCGAGTACAAGGCCCAGGCGGGCTCCCGCGCCCCCGTCTCCCGCGGTGGTGGTGAGCCACGCCGCGTCATCGGCGGCGACGGCCAACCCCGCTCCGGCGGCCGTGGCGGCCAGGGAGCCGTCCGCATCGATCCCTTCGCCCGGCCCAGCAAGCCCCCGCTCCCCGTCGAGGTGAGTGAGCCCGAAGCCCCTGCGGAGGAGCAGGCGGCTGAAGCGACTGCTGAGGCCGACGAGGTGGCTCCGGACGCCGTCGCTGAGCCTGCCGAAGCTGAGGTCGACGCCACCCCGGACGCGTGAACCAGACCAGCACCGCGCCGGCGCGGCCCCGGGTGCTCTCCGGCGTCCAGCCCACCGGCGCCCTGCACCTGGGCAACTGGCTCGGGGCGATCCGCAACTGGGTGGATCTGCAGGACAGCCACGAGACCTTCTTCTGCGTGGTCGACCTGCACGCGATCACGGTGCCCCACGATCCGAAGCGCCTGGCCGAGGACACCCTCACCACCGCCGCCCTCTACCTGGCCTGTGGCATCGACCCGCAGCGGGCCACGGTGTTTGTCCAGAGCCAGGTGAGCGCCCACAGCGAGCTGTGCTGGCTGCTCAACTGTGTGACGCCGCTCAACTGGCTGGAGCGGATGATCCAGTTCAAGGAGAAGGCGCTCAAGCAGGGCGACAACGTCTCCGTCGGGCTGCTGGATTACCCGGTGCTGATGGCCGCCGACATCCTTCTCTATGACGCCGATCGCGTGCCGGTGGGGGAAGACCAGAAGCAGCACCTCGAACTGGCCCGCGACATCGCCCAGCAGCGCATCAACGCCCGCTACGCCCCCGACCCGGAGCACCCGATTCTCAAGGTGCCCGAGCCCCTGATCCTGAAGGAAGGCGCACGGGTGATGAGCCTCACCGACGGCAGCGCCAAGATGAGCAAGAGCGATCCCAATGAGGGTTCCCGCATCACCCTGCTGGACCCTCCTGAGCTGATCACCCGCAAGATCAAGCGGGCCAAGACCGATCCGGTCATGGGCCTGGAGTTCGGCAACCCGGAGCGGCCGGAGGCCGACAACCTGCTGGGGCTCTACGCCCTGTTGTCCGGCGTCGGCCGCGAGCGCGCGGCAGCGGAGTGCGCCGCCATGGGCTGGGGTGGCTTCAAGCCCCTGCTGGCGGAGGCCACGGTGGAAGCCCTGCGGCCCGTGCAGCAGCGCTACGCCGAGTTGCGCAGCGATCCGGCCAGCCTGGAGGCCGTTCTGCGGGACGGACGGGAGCGGGCTGCGGCCGTGGCCGGAGCCACACTGCAGCGGGTGCGCGGCGCCCTGGGATTTCTGGCAAAGAATTGAAGCGTTGCGACGTTCCGATGGCAAGACGCTGTCGCAAAGCGCGAATCATTCGTTGTGTATTGATCACCACAGCTGATCGTTTAGCGAGGTTGTAGGGCGTCATGGGTGGTGCCGGGTTGGCGCGGGCGGCGGCCAGCAAGGGGTCGGCGATCGCCCGCTCCTAACTGAAGTTTTGCTGAGAGATGGTCTCCCGCCAGGGCGGCCCATGCACGTTGGGCCCCGTTCTGTCCAGTACGGGCGCAGGGGTCTCGCTTTCGGGGGCTGGGCCTGGGCAAGGTCAGGGTCCCCTGACGACCGCTTGCCCTTGCGTCGCCCTTTCCAGTCACCGCCGAAGCCCCACCAGCACGGCCCGCTCGCCCTGGTGCTGCTGCTGCTGCTGCCGATCGTGCAGCGGCCGTCCGCGCCGGTGCCCCCGGCGGCGACGCCGCACGTGGTGCAGTCCGCAGCCCCTTACGGCATCACCCCCGAACGGCGGGCCCTGCTCAACACGATCCGCTTCGCCGAAGGCACCTGGATCGGTGGCAGCCAGGAGGGTTACCAGGTGCTCTACGGCGGTGATCGCTTCAACGATCTCAGCCGCCATCCGGACATCGTCGTGCGGCGCCGTTACGCCAGCGCCGCCGCCGGGGCCTATCAGTTCCTCCCCACCACCTGGGACCAGGCCGCCTCGGAGCTCCAGCTCCGGGATTTCCGTCCCGCCAGCCAGGATCAGGCAGCGCTGCACCTGGTGCACGAGCGGGGGGCGCTGCAGCGCTTCGATCGCCATGGCCTGACGGCTGAGGTGCTGGCGCGGCTGGCGCCGGAGTGGGCCTCCCTGCCGACGCTTGATGGTGTCAGTCACTACGGCCAGCCGGTGAAGGACCGCAGCGAGCTGCAGCGCTTCTACCAGCGGGAACTGGAGCGGCTGCGCCGGCTCGCCAGCGCCTGAGCGGGCTCAGGGTTCCCGGTAGACCACCCGTCCCCGTTCGTCATTGCCCACATCGAGCAGGTCGCTGATCAACAGCTTCTCGATCTCGGCACTGACCACGCTGCTGTTGGCCTGGGGGGGCAGGTGGAGTTCCAGCAGCGCATCGTTGAGGGTGAAGCCGGCCTTGCCGGCCCGTCGGGCCAGTTGCAGCAACTGCCGTTCGATCGGTGGATAGGCCGCCGTGTCGCTCCCGGCCAGGGCTTCCTCCAGCAGCAGGGACTGGTTGGCCTGACGCACCATGTCCGGCACCAACACCAGATCCAGCAGCTGGCCGATGCCGCAGAGCCCGAAGGTGAGCAGCCAGAGGGTGCCGCTGAGGGGTTTGCGGTTGTAGAAGCGCGGCAGGCCGCACAGCCCCACCAGGCAGGTGCACCACAGCAGGTAGCTGAGGGCGACACTGCGCCGTTCGGCGGCGCGGTTCAGTGCCAACCCCGCGGGGCGGCTGGGGGCTGGCCGCTGTTCCGGGCTCTGGACGGGTCCTGGCGTGGGTTGGGCAGCCATCACGGTGCTCAGCTCCCCCAACTTAGGGCCGCTGCTGGGCGTCAAAGGTCCCCGGTGGCGGCGTGGGGGGAGGGGCCCACCGGTGGGCCTCGATACCATGCCTTCAACAGGTGCCCTTTATGACGTCCGCGCCCCCTTCACCGGTGCCACCGGCCTCCAGCGCCGCCATCGCGCTGCCGAAAACCAGCGAAAGCCCCCAGTTGCTGCGGATCCGCCACTCGATGAGCCATGTGCTGGCGATGGCGGTGCAGAAGCTGTTCCCCCGAGCCCAGGTCACCATCGGTCCCTGGACAGAGAGCGGCTTCTATTACGACTTCGACAATCCGGATCCCTTCACCGAGGCCGACCTGAAGGCGATCCAGAAGGAGATGGGCAAGATCATCGCCCGCAAGCTGCCTCTGGAGCGGATCGAGGTGAGCAGGGAGGAGGCGGAGCGCCGCATCCGGGGCCAGAACGAGCCTTACAAACTGGAGATCCTGGCCGGACTGACCGAGCCGATCACCCTCTACACCCTGGGGGACCAGTGGTGGGACCTCTGCGCCGGTCCCCACGTGGCCAACACCGGCGAGCTCCATCCCAAGGCCTTCGCCCTCGAGAGCGTGGCCGGGGCCTACTGGCGCGGCGACGAGAAACGCGCCCAGCTGCAGCGCATCTATGGCACCGCCTGGGAGACCCCGGAGCAACTGGCGGAGTACAAGCGGCGCAAGGAAGAAGCCCTGCGCCGCGACCACCGGCGCCTCGGCACCGACCTGGATCTCTTCTCGATCGAAGAGGAGGCGGGCGCTGGCCTGGTGTTCTGGCACCCCCGCGGCGCCCGCATGCGCCTGCTGATCGAGGACTTCTGGCGTGCGGCCCACTTCGAGGACGGCTACGAGCTGCTGTACACCCCCCACGTGGCCGACCTCAGCCTCTGGAAGACTTCGGGCCACCTCGACTTCTACAGCGAGAGCATGTTCGGCCCGATGGCGGTGGACGAGCGGCAGTACCAGCTCAAGCCGATGAACTGCCCCTTCCATGTCCTCACCTACGCCAGCCGGTTGCGTTCCTACCGGGAGCTGCCGATCCGCTGGGCCGAGCTCGGCACGGTGTACCGCTACGAACGGCCCGGGGTGATGCATGGACTGATGCGGGTGCGCGGCTTCACCCAGGACGATGCCCACGTGTTCTGTCTGCCGGAGCAGATCTCCGATGAGATTCTGCGGGTGCTGAACCTCACCGAGCGCATCCTCTCCACCTTCGACTTCCGCAGCTACGAGATCCACCTCTCCACCCGACCGGAGAAGTCGATCGGCGAGGACGCCGTCTGGGAACTGGCCACCGCCGGCCTGGTGGAGGCCCTGGAGCGCAAGGGCTGGGCCTACAAGGTGGACGAAGGGGGCGGGGCCTTCTATGGCCCCAAGATCGACCTCAAGATCGAGGACGCCATCGGCCGGATGTGGCAATGCTCCACCATCCAGCTCGACTTCAACTTGCCGGAGCGCTTCGATCTCCACTACGTGGCGGCCGACGGCAGCCGCTGCCGGCCGATCATGATCCACCGCGCCATCTTCGGCTCCCTGGAGCGCTTCTTCGGCGTGATGGTGGAGAACTACGCCGGCGATTTCCCCTTCTGGCTCGCCCCCGAGCAGGTGCGGCTGCTGCCCGTCACCGATGAGGCCCTCCCCTGGGCCGAAGAGCTCAAGGGCCAGCTGGCGGCCGCCGGCATCCGCGCCGGCATCGACCACAGCGGCGATCGGCTGGGCAAGCTGATCCGCAACGGCGAGCAGATGAAGATCCCCGTGCTGGGGGTGATCGGTGCCCGGGAGGCCGAGACCCGCAGCGTCAGCCTGCGCAGTCGCCGCCAGGGGGATCTGGGCAGCGTCGAGGCGGATGCTCTGGTGTCCGCCGCCTCGGCAGCCAATGCCGGCCGGCTGGCCACCCTGGCCCTGGCATGACCCTCCTGCTGGCGGGCGACATCGGTGGCACCAAGACCCTGCTGAGCCTCTGGCGCTCTGGCAGCGACGGGCTCGAACGGCTGGTGGAGGAGCGCTTCGTCTCGGCGGCCTGGGACGACCTGGCTCCGATGGTGCGCCACTTCCTGGCCACCGCCGGAGTGGCTGGCGGAACGCCTCCCGCCGCCGCCTGTTTCGCCGTGGCCGGACCGGTGGAAGGGGGGCAGGCCCAGCTCACCAACCTCCCCTGGCGCCTCGACACGGACGGCCTGGCCCGCAGCTGCGGTCTGGCGAATCTGGAGCTGGTCAACGACTTCGCCGTGCTCATCTACGGCCTTCCCCATCTCGAGGCCGCCCAGGTGGCGCCCGTGCGGGAGGGTCGCCGCGACCCGCAGGCGCCACTGCTGGTGCTGGGGGCCGGCACTGGGCTGGGGGTGGCCATGGGCCTGCCCACCGGCGCTGGTCTGCGGGCCATCCCCAGCGAAGCGGCCCATGGGGAATTCGCCCCCCGGTGCCAGCCGGAGTGGGAGCTGAAGCAGTGGCTTAAAGACGATCTGGACCTCGAACGGGTCTCGATCGAGCGGGTGGTCAGCGGTACGGGCCTGGGCCATGTGGCCCGCTGGTTGCTCGGCTGCCGCCACCCCGACGGCGACCATCCCCTCAGCGCCAGGGCCCGGCTCTGGCGCGACGCCGGCGATGGGCCCGCACGCGCCGACCTGCCCGCCGAGGTGGCCATGGCCGCCGCCGCCGGCGACCGACTGGCGGCCGACGCCCTGGACCTGTGGCTGGGTGCGTATGGCAGCGTCTGCGGTGATCTGGCCCTGGCCTCCCTGAGTCGGGGTGGGCTCTGGCTGGCGGGGGGCACGGCCGCCAAGCTGCTCGACAGCCTGCGCACGCCCTCCTTCCTGGAGCCCTTCCTGAACAAGGGCCGGCTGCGCTCCACCCTGGAGCCCATGCCGATCACCGCCGTGCTGGATCCGGGGGTGGGCAGCTTCAGCGCCGCCTGCCGGGCCCGGATGCTGCTGGGCTGAGGCCAGCACAGCAAAGCGTCGGCTGCAACACTGAGCCCAACGACAGGTCACGTATGGTCCGGCCCCAGATCGGCCAGGGGGTGGTGGTGGAGGTTCCGGCCACCACAGCCAACATCGGCCCGGGATTCGACTGCCTCGGCGCTGCCCTGGCGCTCGGCAACCGCTTCGAACTGCGCGTGATCGAGGGGGGCGGTGAGCGCTTCGAGCTGATCATCGAGGGCCCGGAGGGGGCCCACCTGCGTGGCGGACCCGACAACCTCGTCTACCGCTCGGCCCAGCGGGTCTGGCGGGAGGTGGGCCTGGAGGCCGTGGCCCTGGAGGCGCGGGTGCAGCTGGCCGTGCCACCCGCCCGGGGTCTGGGCAGCAGCGCGACCGCCATCGTGGCGGGCCTGATCGGCGCCAACGCGCTGGTGGGGGAGCCGCTCAGCCGGGAAAAACTGCTGGAGCTGGCCATCGACATCGAAGGCCATCCCGACAATGTCGTTCCTTCTCTGCTGGGGGGCCTGTGCCTGACGGCGCGGGCCGCCTCCCATCGCTGGCGGGTGGTGCGCTGCGAGTGGAACCCACTGGTGAAGGCGGTGGTGGCGATTCCCACGATCCGGTTGAGCACCAGCGAGGCACGCCGCGCCATGCCCCGCAGCATCCCGATCAGCGATGCGGTGATGAATCTGGGGGCCCTCACCCTGCTGCTGCAGGGGCTGCGCACCGGCAACGGCGACCTGATCGCCGATGGCATGCACGACCGCATCCACGAGCCCTACCGCTGGGGGCTGATCCAGGGGGGCCGTGCCGTGCGTGAAGCGGCCCTGGAGGCCGGCGCCTGGGGCTGTGTGATCAGCGGCGCCGGACCCAGCCTGCTGGCCCTGGCCCCCGCCGGCTGCGCCGAGGCGGTGGGGGAGGCCATGACCCGCGCCTGGCAGGGGGAGGGGGTGAGCAGCCACAGCGCCGTGCTTGGAGTCCAGGATGGCGGCAGCAGCTGGGCTCCCCTGGCCGAGGGGAGCCGCCCACAGGCCATCGCGGGCGACTAGAACAGCCCCGCTGAGTAGATCTACTCAGCTGATAGGCTCTGCCGCTTCGGGGCAACCTCCCTGGAGGCCGCCTCGACCGCCATACTTCCTGCCTGGAGCACCCCTCAGTGATGGACGCCAGCCTGCCTCTTTCGCTCGCGTCCTCTTCGTTACCTTCCGTCCTGCCTGAGGGTGGTGCTTTTCCCTGGCTCAGCCTGATCGTGCTGCTGCCAGCCACCGCGGCGCTGGTGATGCCGCTGCTGCCCGGTGATGGCAGCGATCCCCGCCTGCCACGCACGTTTGCCCTGGGGGTGCTCGGGGTGGATTTCGCCCTGATCCTGTGGGTGTTCGCCCGCCATTTCGATGGCGGCCTGTCGGAACTGCAGCTGGTGGAGCGGGTGTCCTGGGTGCCGGCCCTCGGCCTGGAGTGGTCCCTGGCGGCCGATGGTCTCTCGGCCCCGCTGGTGGTGCTCAGTGGGCTTGTCACCCTGTTGTCGGTGGCGGCCAGCTGGAACATCCGCCTCAAGACGCGCCTCTATTTCGGGCTGCTCCTGGTCCAGGCCACCGCCCAGAGCCTGGTGTTCCTCTCCCAGGATTTCCTGCTGTTCTTCCTGGCCTGGGAGCTGGAACTGGTGCCTGTCTACCTGCTGATCGCCATCTGGGGCGGCAAGCAGCGCCAGTACGCCGCGACCAAGTTCATTCTCTACACCGCCACCGCCTCCCTGCTGATCCTGATCAGCGGCCTGGCCCTGGCCCTCTCCGGCGATAGTTTCACCCTCAACCTCAGCGAACTGGCGGCCCGCTCCCCCGGGGGCACCTTCGGCCTGCTCTGTTATCTGGGCTTCCTGGTGGGTTTCGGTGTGAAGTTGCCGATGTTCCCTCTGCACACCTGGTTGCCCGATGCCCACGGCGAGGCCAACGCGCCGGTGTCGATGTTGTTGGCGGGCGTGCTGCTGAAGATGGGGGGCTATGCCCTGCTGCGCTTCAACGTGCAGATGCTTCCCGAGGTGCATCTGCGCCTGGCCCCGGCCCTGATCGTGCTCGGCATCATCAACATCGTCTATGGGGCGCTGAACGCCTTTGCCCAGGACAACGTCAAGCGCCGCATCGCCTGCAGTTCGGTGAGTCACATGGGCTTCGTGCTGCTGGGCATCGGCGCCATCGATGCCCTCGGCATGAGCGGCGCCATGCTGCAGATGATCAGCCATGGCCTGATCGCCGCGGCGATGTTCTTCGTCACCGGCGTCTTTTACGAGCGCACCGAAACCCTCTCGATTCCCAACATGGGTGGCCTGGCCAAGGTGCTGCCGATCACCTTCGCCTTCTTCCTGGCCAGCTCCCTGGCCTCCCTGGCCCTGCCGGGAATGAGCGGCTTCATCAGTGAGATCACCGTCTTCCTCGGTGTCACTTCCTACGAGGGCTTCACGATTGGCTTCCGTGTCATCGCCATCTTCCTGGCCGCCATCGGCCTGGTGCTCACCCCCGTCTATCTGCTTTCCCTGTGCCGGCGGGTCTTCTTCGGTCCACGCATCCCGGCGCTGGCGGTGGTGGGCGACATGAAGCCCCGCGAGCTTGTCATCGGACTCACCCTGCTGGTGCCCACCCTGGTGATCGGCTTCTGGCCGCGGGTGGCCATCAACCTGTACGAGGCCAGCACCAACGGCCTGGCGTCCGAACTGGCCAGCCATGGGGCCGTGGCCATGGGACGGTTGGCCGCCCTCGGCTGACCCGCCATCCGGCACCGGGGTGGGCTGAAATGGGGTCTTCCATCGAAGCGGCCACCCGGCGATGACCAGCACCCTCCAGAGTCCCCCTGCCCTGCTGGCCGGAGAGGGTCTGCCCCGCTTCGAGGCCATCACCCCCGACCAGGTGAGGGCCCACATCCCTGAACTGCTGAGCGGCCTGCAGGCGGAGCTGGACCGGGTGGAGACCGACCTGGCGGCGGCCGCCGCCGCGGCGCGGCCCCTGAGCTGGGCTGAAGTGATGGATCCCCTGCACCGCCTGGGCGAACGGCTGCGCTGGAGCTGGGGGGTGGTGAGCCACCTCAACGGCGTCTGCAACAGCCCCGAACTGCGGGAGGCCCACGCCAGCCAACAGGCGGCGGTCGTGGCCTTCGGCAACCGTGCCGGCCAGAGCCGGGTGCTGTTCGAGGCCCTGCGGACCCTGCAGAGCCAGGGGGGGCTGGATGCCACCCAGGAGCGGATCCTCACGGCGGAACTGCGGGACATGGAGCTGCGAGGCGTGGGCCTGGAGGGCGCCGCCCAGGAGGCCTTCAACGCCGCCAGCCAGGAGCTGGCGGAGCTGGCTACGGCCTTCGGCAACCGGGTGCTGGATGCCACCAACGGCTGGACCCTGAAGCTCACCGACCCGGACGAGGTGGAGGGACTGCCCGAAAGCCTCAGGGAGCAGCTGGCCCAGGCCGCCCGCGACGCTGGCGATGGCCAGGCCACGGCCGCTGCGGGGCCCTGGTTGCTGGGGCTCGACATGCCCCGCTTTGGCCCTTTCCTGAAGTACAGCCGCCGCCGCGACCTGCGTGAAATCGCCTACAAGGCCCATGTGAGTCGCGCCTCGGGCGAATCCGATGGCAACTGGCCGGCGATCGAGCGGATTCTCACCCTGCGTCGGCAGCAGGCCCAGCAGCTCGGCCATGGCTCCTGGGCCGAGGTGAGCCTGGCGTCCAAGATGGCCGGCTCAGTGGCGGAGGTGGAGGCCCTGCTGGAGGACCTGCGCACCGCGGCCTACCCGGTGGCCCTGCTGGAACTGGAAGCGTTGCGCGCCTGCGCGGCCCGGGAGGGGGCGGCTGAAGCGGCGGATCTCAAACCCTGGGACGTCAGCTTCTGGGCCGAGGTGCGACGCCAGGAGGCCTTCGATCTCGACAGCGAGGCCCTGCGGCCCTGGTTCCCCCTGCCCCGGGTGCTCGATGGGCTGTTCGGCCTCTGCGATCGCCTGTTCGGCATCCACATCCACCCCGCCGATGGCGAGGCGCCCGTCTGGCATCCGGATGTGCGTTTCTTCCGCGTCGATGACGCCGGCAGTGGCGAGCCGCTGGCGGCCTTCTATCTGGATCCCTACAGCCGGCCGGGCAGCAAGCGCGGCGGCGCCTGGATGGACGAGTGCCTTGTGCGCTCGCTGGATGCCGCGGGGCAACCCGTGCTGCCGGTGGCCTACCTGATCTGCAACCAGAGCCCGCCGGTGGGTGAGACCCCCAGCCTGATGACCTTCGAGGAGGTGGAGACCCTGTTCCACGAATTCGGCCACGGGCTCCAGCACATGCTCACCACCGTCGAGCGCCCCCAGGCGGCCGGCATCAACAACGTGGAGTGGGATGCCGTCGAGCTGCCCAGCCAGTTCATGGAGAACTGGTGCTACGACCACGCCACCTTGATGGGCATGGCCCGCCACTGGCAGAGCGGCGAACCGCTGCCGGAGGTGGAGTTCGCCAAGCTCCAGGCCGCCCGCACCTTCATGGGCGGTGCCGCCACGCTGCGACAGGTGCACTTCGCCCTCACCGACCTGCGGCTGCACAGCCAATGGACGCCGGAGTGCGGCAGGACGCCGGAGCAGCTGCGCCGGGAGATCGCCACCACCACCACCGTGCTGGAGCCGATCGAGGAGGACGCCTTCCTCTGCTCCTTCGGCCACATCTTTGCCGGTGGGTACTCCGCCGGCTACTACTCCTACAAGTGGGCCGAGGTGCTCAGCGCCGATGCCTTCAGCGCCTTTGAGGAGGTGGGCCTGGAGAACGAGGCGGCGATCCAGGCCACCGGCCGCCGCTTCCGCGAGACGGTGCTCAGCCTCGGTGGCAGCCGCCACCCCGGCGAGGTGTTCGAATCTTTCCGGGGCCGGGCCCCCAGCCCGGAGGCCCTGATCCGGCACTCGGGGCTGGTGGCGGCCGGGGGCTGAGGGCGGTGGCCTCGATAGCCTGATTCGGGACATATCCATACCCGGTGATGCCCCCTCCCCTGGCCGGAGACAGATGATCGGAGCCCAGCGAATCCTGGTGCTGGGCGCTGGCTTTGCCGGACTCTGGAGTGCCCTTGCGGCCGCTCGGCAGCTTGACTTGATGGGGATCGGCCCTGACACCATCGAGGTGCTGCTCGTCAACCGTGATGCCTTCCATGGCCTTCGCGTGCGCAACTACGAGGCCGACCTCTCGTCGCTGAGGATTCCGCTGGAGGCGGTGCTGGCTCCTGCCGATGTGCACTGGCTGGTGGGGGAGGTGGGCCACCTGGACACGGCCGCCCACACCGTCAGCGTGCTGAGCGAGGCGGGCCCCCAGGACCTTGCCTACGACCGGCTGGTCTTTGCCCTGGGCAGCCAGCTGCTGCGGCCTCCGGTCCCCGGCCTGGCCGAGCACGGCTTCGATGTGGACACCTATGCCGGCGCCTCCCGGCTCGCGCAGCACCTGGAGGCCCTGGCGGAACGTCCCGAGGGTCCGGGCCGCTTCACGGCCGTGGTGGTGGGGGCCGGCCTGACCGGAATCGAGGCCGCCTGCGAGCTGCCGGCACGGCTGCGGGCCGTGCAGGAGCGCGCCGCTCTGGCCGGGCCGGTGCGCGTCGTGCTGGTGGACCACAACCCCCAGGTGGGCTCCGACATGGGGGACTCGGCCCGGCCCGTGATCGAAGAGGCCCTGGCCGCCCTGGGCGTGGAGCTGCGGCTCGGGGTCCGGGTGGACGGCCTCGATGGGTCGTCGATCCGCTTCGATTCCGGCGAAGTCATCGCAACGGAGACGGTGCTCTGGTGTGCCGGCATGCGGGCCAGTCCGCTGGCGGCCGGCTGTGGCGTGCCCACCGATGCCCTCGGCCGGCTGCCGGTTGACGCCGCTCTGCGGGTCGAGGGGCTGAGCGGTGTGTTCGCCGCCGGTGACAGTGCCCGCCTGGCCCTGGAGGACGGCCACAGCACGGTCATGTCCTGTCAGCACGGCCGGCCCATGGGCCGGTTCGCCGGGCACAACGCCGTCTGCGATCTTCTGGGTCTGCCGCTGTTGCCGCTGCGGATCGACTGGTACACGACCATCCTGGATCTGGGTCCCTGGGGGGCCCTTTACACCGAGGGCTGGTACCGCCAGGTCGTCGCCACCGGGGAGACGGCCAAACGCACCAAACGGCTGATCAATGGCGAGCGCATCGTCCCGCCCCTGACCGGGGACCGGGCTGAAATCCTCGCCGCTTCGGCTCCGGTGGTCCAGCGCCCACCACCGCTCCAGCCCGAGGGGAGGCAGCCGTGAGCTCCCCAGCCCAGGAGGTTCCCCCCGGCGCACCCTTTGGGCGCCTGCTGGCGATTGCCCTTGTGCTGGCTGGGGTGATCCTGTTCTTCAGCCAGGGGTGGTATCGCCAACTGGATCTCGCCGCCCTGCAGGCCTCCCGTGCCCAGCTCGTGGCCTGGCGCCAGGCGGCCCCGCTGGCCACCGCCGCCGGCTACCTGCTGGTGTACGTGCTGGTGACGGGTCTCTCCCTGCCCGGCGCCACCGCGCTCACGCTGGCGGGCGGCGCCGTCTTCGGCCTGCTGCAGGGCACGGTGCTGGTGTCGCTGGGATCCACCCTCGGCGCCACCGCGGCCTGCCTGCTGGCCCGCACCCTGCTGCGGGAGCCGGTGCGGCGCCGCTTCGGCCACCGCCTGGGGCCGATCGAGGCGGGCGTCCGCCGTGACGGGGCCGCCTATCTGCTCAGTCTGCGGCTGGTGCCGGTGGTGCCGTTTTTCCTGGTGAACCTGCTGATGGGCCTCACCCCCATGCCCCTGCGTTCGTTTGCCGTCGTGTCCCAGCTAGGCATGCTGCCGGCCACCTTCGTCTACGTGAACGCTGGCACCCAGCTGGCCCAGCTCACCAGCCTGACGGGCTTGCTCTCGCCGGCCCTGGTCGGTTCCTTCGCCCTGCTGGGCCTGCTGCCCTGGATCGTGAAGCTGCTGCTGGGCCGCTGGCGGCTCTGGCGGCTTTACCGCCCCTGGAGCCGCCCCCGCCACTTCGATCGCAACCTGATCGTCATTGGTGCCGGGGCGGCTGGCCTCGTCACCGCCTACATCGCCGCGACGGTGCGGGCCAAGGTGACCCTGATCGAGCGGGCCCGCATGGGCGGCGACTGCCTCAACACCGGCTGCGTGCCCAGCAAGGCCCTGATCAGCTCCGCCCGCCTCGCCGCGCGCCTGCGCCATGCCGACCGCTATGGCCTCAGCTCCCTCGAGCCCCAGGTGGATCTGCGCCAGGTGCTGGAGCGGGTGCGGCAGAAGGTGGCGGCCATCGCCCCCCACGACAGCGTCGAGCGCTACTCCGCCCTGGGGGTGGATGTGCGGCTCGGCCAGGCCCGCCTGATCAGCCCGTGGGAGGTGGCGATCACCGCCGCCGATGGCACCGAGACCGTGCTGTCAGCCCGCGCCATCGTGCTGGCCACCGGTGCCGCCCCGGTGATCCCTGCGCTGCCCGGCATCGACACGGTGCGGGTGCTCACCAGTGAGACCCTCTGGGACGCCCTGGCGGAGCACCCATCCCCTGGGCCCAGCCTGGTGGTGCTGGGCGGCGGCCCGATCGGCTGCGAGCTGGCCCAGGCCCTGGCCCAGCTGGGCCTACCGGTGACCCTGCTGCAACGCAACGCCCGGCTTCTGCCCCGGGAAGATCCTGAGGTGGGGGTGCTGGTGCGCGAGGCGCTGGAGCGCGACGGCGTGCGTGTTCATACCGGTTGCCGGCTGGAGCGCGTTGAGCCTGGGCCAACCGGGGGCGTGCGGGTGCTGGCCGCGGTGGACGGCGCCGCCCTCCGCTTCGAGGCCGACGAGCTGCTCTGCGCCGTGGGCCGCCAGGCCCGGCTGGAGGGCCACGGCCTCGAGGCCCTGGGCATCCCCACCGGTCGCACCATCATCACCAGCCCCCACCTGCAGACGCTTTACCCCAACATCTACGCCGCCGGAGACGCGGCCGGCCCTTGGCAGTTCACCCACACGGCGGCCCATCAGGCCTGGTACGCGGCCGTGAACGGGTTGTTTGATCCGGTGCGCTTCGCCGTCGATGGCCGCGTCATTCCGCGCACCACCTTCACCGATCCGGAGGTGGCCCGGGTGGGGCTGTGCGAGTCGGAGGCGGTGGAGCAGGGGGTGGCCTTCGAGGTCACCCGCTTCGAGCTGGCCGAGCTGGATCGGGCCATCGTCGAATCGGCCGAGATCGGCTTCGTCAAGGTGCTCACCGTGCCGGGCAAGGACAGGATCCTGGGGGTCACGATCGTGGCGGAGCAGGCCGGGGAGCTGCTGGCTGAATTCGTCCTTGCGATGAAGTGGAACCTGGGCCTGGGCAAGGTGATGGGCGCGATCCACGCCTATCCCACCCTCGCCGAAGCCAACAAGTACGCCGCCGGGGCCTGGAAGAAGGCCCATGCCCCCCAGCGCACCCTGGCCCTACTGGAACGGTTTCATACCTGGCGACGGGGCGGCTGAAAGGAACGGGTCGACGTTGTGCAGGGCCACGCTCACCGCCACGGCACTGGCCAGCAGCAGCCACAGCAGCCGCAGGCCGATCAGTCCGGCGGCGGGCCGATCCAGCTTGGCCGCCGCCACCACGCTCACGGCGGCAACCCCCAGCCCCGCCACCGTATCCACCGCTGCCAGCACAGGGCTGTGCAGCCAGAAGAACAGGGTGGTGAACACGGCGAACAGCAGCCACCCCACCCCTTCCGAGACCAGCACCATGCCCCGGCGCCTGCCGGCGCCGTCTGGCACATCCAGGTTGGCCACCCGCGCCAGAGCCACCAGGGAAGTGATGTTCAGCACCAGCCAGAGGGGGGCGAACAGCCAGTCCGGCGGGGCGTAGGGGGGCAGGCGGAAGCTGGTGTAGAAGGCGGCGTCGCCCAGCACCCCCGCTGGCCAGAAGCTGACGGCATTGGCGGCCACAAGGATTGCGGCGCCATGCCACCAGCGGAAGCTGGCGGCATGGACCGATGGCGTCATGCCTGGGAGTGGAGCCCGATCGTGTTGCCTTCGGTGTCGAGCACCAGGCTCATGAAGCCGTAGGCGCCGATCGACATTTTCGGCTTGAGCACCGTGCCACCGGCGCCGGCCACCCGGCCTTCTTCCACGGCGCAATCGTCGCAGTGGAAATAGATCAGGGTGCCGCCACCCCCCGGGGCCATGCCCTCCATTTTCGCCAGGGCGCCCCCGGCCCCCACCTGATCGTTCTGCATCGGGAAGGCGAAATACTCCATGCCCGCATCGGGCAGGGGCTCCAGCGTCAGCTCGAAAACGCTCTCGTAGAAGGCCCGGGCCCGGGCCATGTCGTTGACGTAGAGCTCGAACCAGATGACGGGGTTGACGGCCATGGGTCCAACGATGTCCTGGGCTGAGATTAGGCCAGGTATCCGGGATTCAGCCCGCCACCCCCTGCTGCTGGCGGGGGGTGGGTCCGGCGGTCCAGTTCTCCTTCACCAGCTGGCGGGCCCGGCCCAGGGCCAGGGCCCCGGCGGGCACGTCCTTGGTGAGGGTGGAGCCCGCCCCCACCGTCACCCCCTCCCCGAGGGTGATCGGTGCCACCAGCACCGAATTGGCTCCGGTCTTGCTGCCGCCACCGATCACGGTGCGGTGTTTGCGCACCCCATCGAAGTTGGCGGTCACCGTGCCGGCGCCGATGTTCACCTCAGCGCCCAGGTCGGCGTCGCCCAGGTAGCTGAGGTGGTTGGCCTTGCAGCCCTCCCCCAGCTGGCTGTTCTTGACTTCCACGAAATTGCCGATGCGGCAGCCTTCGGCCAAGTGGGCCCCGGCCCGCAGCTGGGCGAACGGCCCGATGACGCAGCCGCGTTCCACGTGGCTGTCGCGCAGTACCGAATGGATCACTTCCACCTCGGCGGCCAGCTGGCTGTTCTCGATCAGGCAGCCGGGGCCGATACGGCAGCCCTCGCCGATGCTGCTGGCTCCACGGAAATGGCACTGGGGCTCCACCAGCACGTCGCGGCCGAAGCGGGTGTGCTCACTCAGGGTGCAACTGGCCGGATCGGTGAAGCTCACCCCCTCCGCCATCCAGTGGCGGCGTAGCCGGTCCTGCAGCACCGCCTCGCAGTGGGCCAGCTGCTGGCGGTCGTTGATGCCGGCCACCTCGTCCGGGTCGCCCACCTCCATGTGCATGGCTGGCCGCAGCAGGGCCACGGTGTCGGTGAGATAGAGCTCGCCCTGGTCGTTGTCGCTGCTCAGGCTGGGCAGCACGGTGGCCAGGCGGGCCCAGTCGAAGCAGTAGATCCCCGCATTGGTGAGGGTGTTGGCGAGCTGCTCGGCATTGCAGTCACGGTGCTCCACGATGCCGCTCACCTGGCCCGCCCCGTCGGCGAAGACCCGGCCGTAGCCGCTGGGGTCCGCCAGCCGGGCGGTGAGCAGGGTCACGGCGGCACCACTGGTCCGATGGGTGGAAAGCAGGGATTCCAGGGTCTCCGGCCGCAGCAGGGGCACATCGCCGTTCAGCACCAGCAGCTCGCCTTCAAAGCCCTCCAGCGGCCCGAGCAGTTGCTGCACCGCATGGCCGGTGCCGTTCTGGGGCTGCTGCAGCACGAACTCCAGGCCCTCGATGCCGGCGAGGGTGCGCTCCACCCGTTCCGCCTGGTGGCCCACCACCAGCAGCTGGCGGTCGGGGGCGAGCCGGTGGCAGCTGGCCAGCACCCGTTCCACCAGGGTGGCGCCGGCCAGGGGCTGGAGCACCTTGGGCAGGGCACTCTTCATGCGGGTCCCTTTCCCGGCGGCCAGGACGGCAACGGCGAGCATCGGCGGCGGCGGGGCGACTGCGCCGGAATCTACCGGTGCCCTTCGGAGCAGCCCAGTCCGCCGGGATCCGCCGGCGGCCGCAGTCTCCCCGGTGGGGCGGGGCTGCGCTGCTGCTCCTGCCGCCTCCGCTCCAGGATCTCGGCGGCGCTGGCGTTGCCGCGGGGGTCCCGGTAGGGCAGGCCGGCACGGCTGGCGAGGTGCTCCCGTTCGAAGGGCTCCAAAGCCCGCAGGGCCGGATGGGGGGCCAGGGGGGTGAGGCTGGCCACCGTTCCGGCGCTCCAACGCCCGGATCCGCCCCCGGACGGCCGGATCGCCTGCACGTCCAGACCCAGATCCATCAGGCAGCGCCGCACCGCCGCCGCAGAGCTGTAAGTGAGCAGACGGCCATCGGGCCGCAGCAGCCGCCCCAGCCGCTCCAGGAACTCCTTGCTCCACAGCTGGGGGCAGCGGGTCGGGGAGAAGGCATCCAGCAGCACCAGGTCGCAGCGACCCGCCTGGGCGGCCAGCAGCTCCGGCAGCCGGCGACGGGCATCGCCGAGCCGCAGGCGCGGGCCCTTGCTGAGCCCCTCCAGCCGCCGAATCACCGCGGCCGGCCACTGGGCCCGGAAGCCGGCATCCGCCAGGGCCAGGCCCAAAGGCCGCTGGTCCAGTTCCAGGCCCCACCAGTCCAGCTCCAGGCCTGCGGCCGCCGTCGCCGCGAGCAGCGCCGCCGTGTTGGTGCCGGTGCCGACGGCCACCTCCGCCACTCGCAGCTGCCGGCCGGGGGCGAAGCGTTCCAGTGCCGCCGGCCGAACAAACTTCTCCCGGGCTTCCCGCAGGGCACCGGCCGCATGGTGGAAGCCTTCCTCGACACCGCGGCTGTAGAGGCTGAAGCTGCCGTCGCGCCCCAGCCGGGGCAGCAGCTCCGGCGCCGGGAGTGTCTCTGCCGGTTCAGTGGCGCAGGCGGGCCAGGTCATCCCAGAAGCCGGGGTAGGAGACGGCGGCCGCCTCCGGCCGCCCCAGGCGGGTGTCGCCGCGGGCCACCAGGGAGGCCACCGCCAGGCTCATCGCCACGCGGTGATCGGTTTCGCTGTCCACCTCGGCCCCATGCAACGGGGTGGGCCCTTCGATGCTGAGGCCATCGGCGTGCTCCTCGAGCCTGGCCCCCATTGCCGTCAGCTGGCGGGCCATCACCGCCAGGCGGTCGGTCTCCTTCACCCGCAGCTCGGCGGCGCCGCTGATGCGGCTCAGCCCTTCGGCGCAGCAGGCCGCCACCGCCAGCACGGGGATCTCATCCACGAGGCGGGGGATCATCGACTCCTCGATGCGGAAGGCCCGCAGTGGGCCGTGCTGCACCCGCAGATCCCCGACCGGCTCACCGGCCACATCACGGGCATTGAGGACGCTGAGGCGGGCGCCCATGGCCGTCAGGACATCCAGGATGCCGGTGCGGCTGGGGTTGAGGCCCACGTTCTCGACCGTGAGATCGGCCCCCGGGGTGATCGCCGCCGCCACCAGCCAGAAGGCGGCGGAGCTGATGTCGCCGGGCACCACCACGGTCTGGCCCCGCAGGGCCGGACCGGGCCGCACGGTGATGAACCGCCCCTGGTCGCCATCCACCACCAGGTCGGCGCCGAAGGCCCGCAGCATCCGCTCGCTGTGGTCGCGGGTGGGGGCCGGTTCGATCACGGTGGTGGGCCCGTTCGCCGTGAGGGCGGCCAGCAGCAGGGCGCTCTTGACCTGGGCCGAGGCCACCGGCGTGCCGATCACGCTGCCATGCAGGCTCTGGCCCTGCACAGCCAGGGGGGCCAGGTTGCCGTCCTCGCGCCCCTGGATGCGGGCCCCCATCTGGGCCAGGGGAACGCCCACCCGCCCCATCGGCCGGGAACGCAGGGAGGCATCACCGCTGAGCACGAAGTGGCGCCCCGCCCGGCCGGCCAGCAACCCCAGCATCAATCGCATGGTGGTGCCGGAATTGCCGCAGTCGAGCACGTCGGCGGGTTCCTGCAGCCCGTCGAGGCCGACGCCCTCGACGGTCACCACCTGGCCGGCGGCGATCGGCGAGACCGTGACGCCCATGGCCCGCAGGCAGGCGGCGGTGCTCAGGGGGTCTTCGGCTGGCAGCAGCCCTTCAATGCGGGTGGTGCCCTCGGCGATGGCCCCGAACAGGAGCGAGCGGTGGGAGATCGATTTGTCTCCGGGCACCGTGACGCGGCCCCGCAGGCTGCCTCCGGCCGGCAGCACCAGGGGCGCCGGCGGGGCGGCCAGGCTCGGATCGACACCCGCGGAGGAGGACAAGAGCTGTTGCGCCAACTGGAGGGATCCTATGGAGCGGCCGGTTCCGGCCCCCCGTTCAGGGTCGGATGCCGATCGCCCGCAATTTGGCCGACAGGCTCCAGACCTCCACCACCAGCCGGTGCCAGGGAGTGATCGTTTCCATGGACAGGCCCATGGGCTTGGGAGCGGCGGCCCGTAGCGACCGGGCCGCTGTCAGGGATAGGCGGGCTTCATCGAGCCGCTGGCGCAGGTCGGCTTGCTCAGCGGCGGCCATCACCGTCTGCGGGCAATGCTCCAGCAGCAGCAGACCGCGTTCGAAGGACTCGGCGTAGTCCTGCAGCAGTGGCACCAGGATCTCCTCCAGCAGCGGGCCGGTGGGATCGGGCAGGGAGGGGGCGGCAACCATGGGACCAGCGTAGGAATCGTTGCCGTGGCGCTCCCGGTACGGATCTCCAGTCACTGGCAGGGGCATGGAACGATGGGTCTTGAAGAGTTTCCCGATGATCGATGTCGCCGCCTGGGATGGCCTGCTCCGCTGCCACGTGGACGACCGTGGGCGGGTGGATTACGCCACCTGGCAGCGCCAGGGTGCGGCGGAACTGGAGGGCTGGCTGGCCGACCAGCGGCCCTTCGATCCTGAGCCTGACTCCAGCGCCGAAGCCATGGCCCTGTGGATCAACCTCTACAACGCCTTGGTGATCCGCCAGGTGCTGGCGCGCTTCCCGTTGGCCTCGATTCGCCCCACCATCGCGGCGGTCCCCAACTGGCCGGCGTTCCTGGCCTTCTTCTCACGGCCGGTGATCAGCCTCCAGGGCCAGCCCCTCAGCCTCAACCGCATCGAGCACGCGATTCTTCGGCCCCGCTTCGGCGACCCTCGCCTCCATTTCGCCCTGGTCTGCGCCGCTGTCGGCTGCCCCCTGCTGCGGCCTGAGGCCTACCGGGCCGAGCGGCTTGAGGCCCAGCTGGAGGAGGACGCCCTGCGCTTCCTGCAGCATCCGCACAAGCTGCGCTTCGATCCGGTCAACGGACGTCTGTTCGTCAGCCGGATCTTCCAGTGGTACCGCCACGACTTTCTGGCGGTGGCCCCCTCCATCGCCGCCTACGTGGGCCGCTATCGCCCGGAGCTGGCCCTGCCGGCGGATGTCAGGCTCAGTTACCTCCCCTACGACTGGACCCTCAACGGTTGAGGCTCAGTCGCGGATGTCGCCGTAGAAACGCTTCAGCCGTGGGGCCGGCATGCCCAGGCCCCACAGCAGGCCGATCCACAGGTAGACCCCGGTGGCCTTCCAGGACCCCCAGCGCGCCACCCGGCGGTCGGAGGATTCCACCACCCGGTTGAGCTGACGGATGCGGCCCAGCCGGCCCAGGCGCTCGCAGAGATCGGCGTCCTCCATGATCGGCAGGCTGTCGTCGAAGCCCCCGCAGCGCTCGAAGTCGCGCCGCCGGCAGAACATCACCTGATCACCGAACAGCACCCGGAACCCCTTCAGGACGTAGCGATGGGGCCGGAACAGCAGCGCTGCGTAGTGGGTCTTGAGGGCGTTGTGCAGGCTCACGCCCCAGCGGGTGCTCCGGGCACCCCGCATCAGCGCGATGAAGCCCCCGCAGCTGGTGGCCGGATCGGCCAGGGTGCACCTCACCAGCAGCACCAGATCCGACGGCACCAAGGTGTCGGCGTGAAGGAAGCAGAGGATCTCGCCGCGGGCCTCAGCTGCCCCCCGGTTCATCTGCACCGCCCTCCCCACTTGCTGGCAGCAGATCACCCGGCAGCCGTGCACGTGGGCCCTGGCCAGGGTGGCATCCGTGCTGCCGCCATCCACCACGATCACCTCATCGGCAGCCGGATCGAGGATCTCCAGCTGGTTGAGGGTGCGTCCCAGGTGACCGGCTTCATTGAGGGTCGGGATAATGATCGAAACCGACGGCGCCGTCACCTTGTTGCGCAACAACCTCTCATTCTACGATCAACAGGCGGCCGTCTGGTGGGATGAGAACGCCACCATCTTTCCGCTCCGTCAACTCAATCCACTGCGCTTTCTCTGTTTTGATCAGTTTGTTGCCCAATGGAGAGATCTTCGCGTCCTGGATGTGGGCTGTGGCGGCGGCTACACCTGTGAATTCCTGGCGCGCCGCGGCGCCCGTCTGAGCGGCGTCGACCGTTCCGGTCCTTGCATTGATGCGGCCCGGAGCCATGCGGCCGAGGTGGGTCTGGCGATCGATTACCGGGTGGGACTGGCGGAGCAACTCCCTTTCGCCTCCGAACGTTTCGATGTGGTGATCTGCGTCGATGTGCTGGAGCATGTCGATCGTCCGGCCGCCGTGATCGCGGAGATCGCCAGGGTTCTGGCCCCCGGAGGAATCTTCTGCTTCGACACCATCAATCGCACCTTCCGCTCCCGGCTCACCATGATCTGGCTGCTGGAGACGCTGCTGCGGCTGATACCGGCCGGGGTGCACGACTGGGAGCGATTCGTGACACCGGAGGACCTCGAGGGTTGGCTGCTGGCCCGCGGCTTCAGCGCCATCCGGATGCAGGGCATGGATCTCTTCGGCCGTGGTCCGCTGCGCACCCTGGGCCGGCTGCTCCACTACCTGCGCACCGGCGGCTTCCAGGTGGCCTTCGACCAGGATCTGGACGTGATGTTCATCGGAACGGCCCGGCTCAGCCCAGCAGCAGTCCCCCGGATTCGCTGAAGGCCGCCTGGGCGCTGCGCAGATCAAAGAGCAGGTCCTCCAGGGTCAGCCGGTCCAGTTCCCGCTCCAGGGCCTGCAGCAGGCGTCGGTTGAGCACCCGGGTCACGCGGTCGCTGGGCTGGGGGTCTTCCTCCGGCTCCGTGGCGGCCATCAGGCTGGCGGCCGGGGCGTCCACCGCCGCCAGGATCGCCGCCAGGGGCAGGTTGGCGGGCAGGCGCCGCAGCCGGTAGCCCCCCTGTCGGCCGCGCCGTGACTCCACCAGCTCAGCCCGGCGTAACTTGAGCATCAGCTGCTCCAGCATCGGGGCGGGCAGGTCCTGGGCCAGGGCCAGTGCGTTGACCGACTGCCAGCGCGGCGGATCCAGGGCCAGCTCCAGCAGGGCCTTGAGGGCGTAGATGCCGCTGCGGCGCAGCATCAGCGTCCGGCGGCCAGGCGCTCCAGCACGTGCTCCAGGGTGTACCCGAACAGGGCGGGATCCGGCTCGCCCTGGCCCAGATCGTCGAGGCCCAGTTCTCCCCAGCGACCATCCACCCGCGCCTCCAGGGCGGCATCCCGGCCCAGGGCCTGGCCCCAGTCGTGGCGCTTCTCCGGACCGATCTTGGTGGTGGCATCAATCGCCAGCCGCCCCCCTAGCCCCAGCCGTTCGCTGGCGAAATCGAGCGAGTCGAAGGGGGTGTCCTCCAGCACGAACAGGTCGCGCTGCGGATCCACCTGGGCGCTGATCGCCCAGATCACCTGGCGCGGATCGCGGATCGCGATCGATTTGTCGACCACCACCACGAACTTGGTGTAAGTGAACTGGGGCAGGGCGCTCCAGAAGGCCATGGCCGCCCGCTTGGCCTGGCCCGGATAGGCCTTGTCGATGGCGATCACCGCCAGCTTGTAGCTGAGGCCCTCCATCGGCAGGAAGAAGTCGACGATCTCGGGAATCTGCTGGCGCAGGATCGGCGTGTAGATGCGGTTCAGGGCGATCGCCAGCATGGCCTCTTCCTTCGGCGGACGGCCGCTGAAGGTGGTCAGGAAAATCGGCTCACGGCGCTGGGTGACGCAGTGGAAGCGCACCAGGGGCGAGTCCTCTTCACCGCCGTAGAAACCCATGTGGTCGCCGCAGGGACCGTCGGGGAGAACCTCGCCAGGGGTGATCGTGCCCTCCAGCACCACCTCGCTGTGGGAGGGCACCTCCAGATCGAGGGTTTTGCAGCGGGCCAGTCGCACGCCCTCACCGGCGTAGAGCCCGGCGAACAGCCATTCGCTCAGCTGCACCGGTATCGGCGTGGCCGCCGCCATCACCAGCAGCGGGTGCACACCGATGGCCACTGCCACCTCGAGCTTGCGGCCCATCGCCGCCGCCTTGCGCAGGTGCCGGGCGCCGCCCCGCACGCTCAGCCAATGCACGGTGGCGCTGTTGATCGACTGGCGCTGCAGCCGGTAGACGCCGACGTTGGGCACGCCGGTTTCGGGGTCCTTGGTGATCACCAGCCCGAGGGTGATCACCCCGCCCGCATCCCCCGGCCATGGGCGCAGCAGCGGCAGGGACTCCAGGTTCACCAGATCGCCTTTGAACACCTGCTGGTGGCAGGGGGGGGTGAGGTCGAGGTCGGGCCGGGCCCGCACCAGATCCCAGAACACCCCCCCGAACTTCATCACCTCCTTGAGGCCCTTCGGCGGCCGGGGCTGCTGCAACAGGGCCAGGCGTTCACCAAGGGCTTCGAGCTCCTCGGGCCGTTCCATGCCCATGCTCCAAAGCACCCGTTCCACCGTGCCCATCAGGTTCACGGCCACCGGCATGGGGGAGCCGATCACGTTCTCGAACAGCAGGGCCGGGCCGCCCATGGCCAGCACCCGATCGGCGATGGCCGCCAGTTCCAGATCCGGATCCACCGGCGCCGTGATGCGCCGAAGCTGGCCGCGCTTCTCCAGCAACGCCAGGAAATCGCGCAGATTGCGCTGCCGCCCGAGCGCCTTGCCGCTCCCGATTCCTTCAGCCACCACCCTCGCCACCGTCGTCCTGCGCCGTCGAGCTGCTGCCTACTGTGACGCACCCCCGTAGCGATCGCGTCCCGTGCTGCTCTCCTACTTCCACACCTCCGAAGCCGTTCCCCCTCTGCGTTCTCCCGAGGAGGACGGCCCCGACGCGGCCGTGGTCATCGACGTGCTGCGGGCCACGACCACCATCGCCTGGGCGCTCCAGAACGGGGCCGAGGCGATCCAGGCCTTCGCCGATCTCGGCGCCCTCGAAGCCGCCGCCGCCGACTGGCCGGCCCCTCGCCGGCTGCGGGCCGGGGAGCGGGGCGGCAAGCGGGTGGAGGGCTACGACCTGGGCAACTCCCCCCTGGCGGTCACCCCGGAGCGGGTCGAGAGCAAGCGCATTTTCCTGAGCACCACCAACGGCACCCGCTCCCTCGACCGGGTCCAGGCGGTGCCCCTGCTGATCACCGCCTGCCTGCCCAACCGCACCGCCGTGGCCAGGCGCCTGATCGAGCGGCAGGCCCTGCGGGTGTGGATCGTGGGCAGCGGCTGGGAGGGGGACTACTCCCTTGAGGACAGCCTGGCGGCGGGGGCCGTGGCTTCGGCCGCGATCGAGCTGGCGGTGGCCCCCCACATGGGGGTGCGCTGCGCCAACGACGAGATGCTGGCGGCCCTCGCCCTGTGGCAGCAGTGGCGCCATGACACCGAGACCTGCCTGCGCAGCGCCAGCCATGGCCAGCGCCTGATCAGCCTCGGCAACCACGACGCCGATTTCGCCTGCTGCGCCGCCGTGGACAGCCTGGAGATCGTGCCGATCCAGGCCGAACCCGGGGTTCTGCGCGCCAGCTGAGCCGCGCCTTGCCCCCCTTGGCGGGTCCCTTACGATTCGCCGGTCTTGGTGTGGTCCGGCGGTGAGCAGTTTTCTGGCAGCGGCGCTGCAACTCACCAGCACGCCGGATCCGGAGGCCAATTTCGCGGCGGCGGAGGAGCTGATCGAACTGGCGGCCCGCCGCGGCGCCGACCTGGTCGGTCTGCCCGAGAACTTCGCCTTCATGGGCGACGACGCCCGCCGGCTGGAGCTGGCACCGGTCCTGGCCGAACGCTGCAGCCGTTTCCTGGTCACCATGGCTCGCCGCTACCAGGTGACCCTCCTGGGAGGGGGGTTTCCGGTGCCGGCCGGGGAGGGCCAGACCTTCAACCGCGCCGAGCTGGTGGGCCGGGAAGGCCAGCTCCTGGCCCGCTACGACAAGATCCACCTCTTCGATGTGGACCTGCCCGACGGCATCACCTACCGGGAGTCCGCCACGGTGCAACCCGGCCACGAGCTGCCGCCGGTGGTTGATGTGCCAGGGCTCTGCCGCGTCGGCCTGTCGATCTGTTACGACGTCCGCTTCCCCGAGCTCTACCGCCAGCTGGCTGGTGCCGGTGCCCAGTTGCTCATGATCCCGGCCGCCTTCACCGCCTACACCGGCAAGGACCACTGGCAGGTGCTGCTCCAGGCCCGGGCGATCGAGAACACCGCCTACGTGCTGGCGCCCGCCCAGACCGGGCTCCACTACGGCCGCCGCCAGACCCATGGCCATGCCCTGGTGATCGACCCCTGGGGCACTGTGATGGCCGATGCGGGGGTGGAGCCGGGTCTGGCGATGGCCCCGGTCGACATGGCCCACGAGGCCAGGGTCCGTGCCCAGATGCCGAGCCTGCAGCACCGTCACCCGGCCCTTTTCTGAGTGTCCATGGGAGTGCGTGCGTCGCGATTCGCCTGGTTGCTGAGCTTGCCCCTGCTGCTCGGGGCCCTGCCCGCCCAGGCGGCGAGCGCCCTTTCCGCCTGGCGCCTCAGCCGCGAGGGGGTGCTGGAGCTGCGCACCTCCCCGGGGGTCCGGCTGCAGGCCTTCTACGAGGAAGGTTCCGGCCCCACCGGCCCCCGGGTGTGGGTGGACCTGCCCGGTGCCCCCCAGCGCAGCCGTTCGGTGCCCGTCGGCGGTCTGGTGCGGGAGGTGCGCATCGGTCGGCCCGATTCAGGCACCACCCGGCTGGTGCTCGAATTCAGGCCCGGCACCCGCCTGGATCCGCGCCAGCTGCGGCTGGTGGGCACGTCCCGGGATCGTTGGCGCCTCACCCTCACCGGCCTGCCCCTCAGCGGCTTCACCCGCAACGTCGGCGAGGGCGACATGGACGCGACAACGTCCAGCTGGACCGCTTCGCGCCCCAGCGGCTACGGCAGCAGCGGCCGGGCCACCTCCGGCCGGCCCCTGTCCTCCGATGGCCTGCCCGTCGTGCCCCGGGGCCGCTTCCGGGTGGTGATCGATCCGGGTCACGGCGGACCCGATCCGGGGGCCGTGGGGATCGGTGGGCTGCGGGAGACCGACGTGGTGCTGGATGTGAGCCTGCAGGTGGCCCAGCTGCTCCAGACCCGGGGGGTGCAGGTGCTGATGACCCGCACCTCGGACGTGGACGTTGACCTGCCCCCGCGGGTGTCGCTGGCCAACAGCAGCAACGCCGACGTGTTCGTCAGCATCCATGCCAATGCCCTGAGCATGGCCCGCCCTGATGTGAACGGGGTGGAGACGTTCTATTTCCAGTCAGGCAGCTCCCTGCGACTGGCCCAGGCGATCCAGTCCCGCATCATGGCGATCTCGCCAGGCACGCCCGATCGCGGGGCCCGCCCGGGCCGTTTCTTCGTGATCCGCCGCACGGTGATGCCGGCGGCGCTCGCGGAGATGGGTTTCGTCACCGGTCGCGTCGACGCCCCCCGCCTGGCCGATCCCAATTTCCGCCGCCGCCTCGCCGTGGCCATCACCGCCGGCATCCTCGACTTTCTCCAGGGGGCCTCGTGAGCCTGCTGGTCGGTCTGTTCGACAGTGGCCTCGGCGGCCTGACAGTGCTGCGCCAGGTCCATGCCCTCTATCCCCACTCCCCTTGCCTCTACCTGGGGGACACGGCCCGGGTCCCCTACGGACAGCGCTCGAAGGAGGAGATCCGGGCGATCGCCTCGGAGGTGGTGCACTGGCTGCGCCTGCAGGGGGTGGGGGTGCTGGTGATGGCCTGCAACACCTCCAATGCCCTGGCCCTTGACGTGGCCGTGGGCGAAGCGGGCGTGCCGGTGGTTGGCCTGATCGACAGCCTGGCCAGCGAACTGACCAGCGACCACGTCGGGGTGCTGGCCACCCCGGCCACCGCCGCCAGTGGTGCCTACCGGCGCTCGATCCAGGCCTGCCGCCCCTCGGCCCGGGTGCTGGAGATGGGCTGTCCCGCCTTCGTGCCCCTGATCGAGGCGGGCGATCTGCAGGCCCCTGAGCTGCGCGCCGCCGCCGCCCGCTACCTGGCCCCGTTGCTGGAGGCGGAGGTGGACACCATCGTGCTGGGCTGCACCCACTACCCGCTGCTGCGGGCCCTGCTGGCCGAGCTGCTCCCCCCGGATGTGCAGCTGGTGGACCCGGCCCTGGCGGCCGCCCAGCGCCTCGGTCCCCTGCTGGCCAGCCTGGGCGATTCCCCTGAGGTCGACCAGGCGGTGGAGTCGGTGCGGCCGCCCCTGGAGCGCACCCGTTTCTGTGTCACCGGGCCCGCCGAGGCCTTCGCCACCGCGGCAGCGGCCTGGCTGGGAAGCCGCCCGGCGGTGCGCAGCGTCAGCCTGCAGTCGCCCACCCGCGCCTATTGAGGCACGGCCCCTAGGATCCATTCATCGTGGAGGTGACGTGGCGACGGTTGCAGAGTTGCTCCAGCCGGTGGAGTCCGACCTCGATGCCCTGCTGGCCGATTTGCGCAGCCTGATCGGCGCCGGCCATCCGATTCTTCAGGCCGCTGCCGAGCACCTGTTCGCGGCCGGTGGCAAGCGGTTGCGACCGGGCATCGTGCTGTTGCTGTCGCGGGCCATTGCCCCCGATGGGGGCCTCAGCCCCCGCCACCGGCGGCTGGCGGAGATCACCGAGATGATCCACACCGCCTCTCTTGTTCACGACGACGTGGTGGATGAGGCGGCCACCCGCCGGGGCGTGGCCACGGTGCACAGCCGCTTCAACCATCGCGTTGCCGTGCTGGCTGGCGATTTTCTCTTCGCCCAGGCCAGCTGGCACCTGGCCAACCTCGATGATCTCGAGGTGGTGAAACTGCTCTCCCGCGTGATCATGGACCTGGCCGATGGCGAGGTGCGCCAGGGGCTGTTCCGCTACGACACGGGCCAGAGCTTCGAGACCTACCTCGAGAAGAGCTACTGCAAGACGGCGTCGCTGATCGCCAACAGTGCCCGCGCCGCCGGGGTGCTCACCGGTCTGCCCGAACCGCGCCTGGACGCCCTGTATCGCTTCGGTCGCCAGCTCGGCCTGGCCTTCCAGGTGGTGGATGACATCCTCGATTTCACCGCCAGCGACCAGCAGCTCGGCAAGCCCGCCGCCAGCGATCTTGCCTCGGGCTACCTCACCGCCCCGGTGCTCTACGCCCTTGAGGAGCGGCCCGCCTTGGCCGGGTTGATCGAGCGGGAGTTCTGCGAAGCCGGCGACCTCGACCAGGCCCTGGCCATGGTGCGCGGCTGCGAGGCCATCGGCCGTGCCCGTGCCCTGGCCGAGGGCTTCGCCCGGGAGGCCCACGAGGCGATCGAGTGGTTGCCCCCCTCGGAGCCCCGCAGTGCCCTGCGCGCCCTGCCGGAATTCGTGCTCAGCCGTCTTTACTGATCCAGCTCCACCTCTGCCAAAGAGTTGAGGCAGATCACACCTTCGGGGTAGGCCTGGCAGCCCACCCCTTGGGGGAGCAGCACATGCACCCGGCAGCCGGCGCCCAGGGCGGCGGCCACACCGGCGCTGGAATCTTCGAAGGCCCAGCACGCCGTGGGTGCCACCCCCAGGCGCCGGGCCGCCAGCAGGAAGGGGTCGGGGGCGGGTTTGCCGCCGCCCAGGTCCGGGTCATCGCCATGGACCCGTTCGCGGATCAGGGCCATCCAGGGGTGGGGGGCCACCTTCATCGCCACCGCCTGGTGTGCGCTGCTGGTGGCCAGGGCCATGGGGATCCCCAGGGCCGCGCAACGACGCACCAGGGCCTCGGCGCCGGGCATGGCCGGGGCCGTGGCCAGCAGGGCTTCGGCGATCGGCTGACGCACGGCCAGCAACTCCTGGACGCTGAGCGGCGGCCCGCCGGCGGCAACGATCCACTGCTGCACCTGGCTGGCGCAGTCGAGGCGCCGCCGGCCCCGCAGACTGAGCAGTTCGGCCCCAGAGAGGGGGCGGCCGAAGCGGCTGGAGGCCTCCTGCCAGGCCCTGGCATGGGAGGGCTCGGTGTCCAGCAGCAGACCGTCGAGATCGAACAGGCAGGCGGCGGGTCGCTGGGGCATGCCCCCAGCCTGCATCAGGACGGATCGTTCTCGGGGTAACGGTCCTCCAGCGCGGTTTCCAGGGTGGTGAGCAGCAGCACCAGGGCGGCCCGCTCATCGAGCTCGCTGCCGCCCACCTCATGGATCCAGCGGTGGCAGAGGGCCTCGATCTGCTGGAACAGACCGGTGCCGCCCCGCAGCAGGGTCATCACCTTCTCGACGTTGTCCTCATCGATGTCCGGCGGCAGACCCACCACGTAGCGGCGACCGTCGTCCCCCACGTAGGTGAGGTTGCCATCGGCGTCGCGTGTCGGGCCGGCATGGGGCGTGATGGGCTGCTCCTCCATGGCCTTCCGCTCCATTCCCTTGGGTTCGCCCCCTGGCTAACGCCGCCGGGCGAACTTGCCAAGCAGCGATGAGCAGCCCTGATCGGCCCGATCGGTGCTTCAGGGCCTGAGGGCCTCAGCGGTTCAGCCGCTGCATCCGCCAGGTCACGAAGGTGCCGATCGGGCTCCAGAGCAGGAAGGGCAGCAGCAGCAGGCTGGCGGGCCGTGACACGGCCAGCAGCGCCAGCGCCAGGCCCAGTCCCCAGAGCCAGCCGGCCAGGCCCGCCGCCGTTCCCCAGGCGAGCCGCCGGGTGCGGCAGATCAGCAGCGTGTAGCTCTGCACCAGAACGAGCAGCACCAGGAAGCCCACCATGGCCAGGGGCGCCGTCACCCCACCAGCCCACCAGCGGATCAGGGCCGAGGCGTAGAAGCAGACGTAGACGACCGACCAGATCACGGGGATCCAGCGCTCGAAGGTGAGCCAGCGCGGCCGCCGCAGCCGCAGGAACCAGGCGAACTGCTGGCGGCTCGGGGTCAGGACGGCGATCACCAGGCCCATCACCAGCAGGATCGTCAGCCAGGCAGGCATGGGAAGGGAGCCGTGTCCCTCCAGCGTGGCCTGTCTGCGGTTGAATGCACCATGCCCCAGCCCGCCCGGCAGGCTTTGCCATGACCCAGGACTCCTCGCCCACGATCGAGTCGGTGCTTCAGGAACAGCGGCAATTCGATCCGCCGCCCCAGCTGGCCGCCGCGGCCCGCATCGGTTCGATGGCCGCCTACGACGCGCTGGTGGCGCGCGCCCAGGCCGATCCCGATGGCTTCTGGGGGGAAGCGGCCCGGCGCGAGCTGCACTGGTTCGTGCCCTTCGACACGGTGCTCGACTGGAGCAACCCGCCCTTCGCCCGCTGGTTCGAGGGGGGCACCACCAACCTGTCCTACAACTGCCTCGATCGCCATCTGGATGGCCCCCGCGCCGACAAGACGGCCCTGATCTGGGAAGGTGAACCGGGCGACGTGCGCCGCTTCACCTACCGCGAACTGCACGCCGAGGTCTGCCGCGCCGCCAACGCCCTCAAGGCCCTCGGTGTGGGCAAGGGGGATCTGGTGGCCCTGTACATGCCGATGGTGCCGGAGGCGGCCATCGCCATGCTGGCCTGCGCCCGCATCGGGGCTCCCCACTCGGTGGTGTTCGGCGGCTTCTCGGCCGAGGCCCTGCGTGACCGCCTGATCGACGGTCAGGTGAAGCTGGTGATCACCGCCGACGGCGGCTTCCGCAAGGACAAGGCCGTCTCCCTCAAGCCGGCGGTGGATCAGGCCCTGGATGAGGGCTGCCCCAGCGTGGAGCACGTGCTGGTGGTGCGCCGCACCGGCGAGGCCACCGGCTTCGAGGCGGGTCGCGACGTCTGGTGGCATGAGCTGGTGGATGGCCAGAGCGCCGACTGCCCGGCCGAGCCCATGGCCAGCGAAGACCGCCTCTTCGTGCTGTACACCTCCGGCTCCACCGGCAAACCCAAGGGGGTGGTGCACACCACCGCCGGCTACAACCTCTGGGCCCATCTCACCTTCCAGTGGATCTTCGACATCCGCGAGGACGACATCCACTGGTGCACCGCCGATGTGGGCTGGATCACCGGCCACAGCTACATCGTTTACGGCCCCCTTTCCAACGGCGCCACCACCCTCATGTACGAGGGGGCACCGAGGCCCGCCAAGCCGGGGGCCTTCTGGGAGGTGATCGAGAAGCACCGGGTGACGATCTTCTACACCGCCCCCACCGCCATCCGCGCCTTCATGAAGAGCGGTCGCGAGGTCCCCGACCGCTACGACATGTCCAGCCTGCGGATCCTCGGCACCGTCGGCGAGCCGATCAATCCGGAAGCCTGGATGTGGTATCGCGATGTGATCGGCGGCGACCGTTGCCCCGTGGTGGACACCTGGTGGCAGACCGAGACCGGCGGGGTGATGATCAGCCCCCTGCCTGGGGCCACCCCCACCAAGCCCGGTTCGGCCACCCTGCCCCTGCCGGGCATCGTCGCCGATGTGGTGGATCTGGAGGGCAACAGCGTGCCGACGGGGCAGGGGGGCTACCTGGCGGTGCGGCGCCCCTGGCCCGGCATGATGCGCACCGTGCACGGCGATCCCGACCGCTTCCGGCGCAGCTACTGGGAGCACATCCGGCCCGCTGATGGGAGCTACCTCTATTTCGCCGGCGACGGCGCCCGTCGTGACGCGGATGGCTATTTCTGGGTGATGGGCCGGGTCGATGACGTCATCAACGTCTCCGGCCACCGGCTGGGCACGATGGAGATCGAATCGGCCCTGGTGAGCCACCCGGCGGTGGCGGAGGCCGCGGTGGTGGGCCGGCCCGACGATCTCAAGGGGGAAGGGATCGTGGCCTTCGTCACCCTGGATGTGGGTGTGGACGGCGACGCGGCCCTGGAGGCGGAGCTGCGCCGCCACGTGGGCCTGGAGATCGGGCCGATCGCCCGGCCGGATGTGATCCGCTTCACCGATGCCCTGCCCAAGACCCGCAGCGGCAAGATCATGCGCCGGATCCTGCGCTCCCTGGCCGCGGGCCAGGAGGTGAGCGGCGACACCTCCACCCTGGAAGACCGTTCGGTGCTCGACCAGCTGCGGGTGTGAGGCTCTTCGTCCGTCCGGATGGCCTCAGGTCGTTCGGGACCAGGTGCTGATCTGCTCGGCCAGCCGCTCCATGCCCCGCTGGCGGGCCGGATCATCGGCCCATTCCCCCAGGAACTGCTTGCGCAGGCCGCCGCTGGCCGGGGTGAGGTGATCCCCGGGCAGCTCGACCAGGCTGGAGGCATCGCCGGCCCTGGCCTGCAGCACGCCGATCAGCCGGCCGCTCTGGTCGATGCTGTCGCGGCTGAAGCGCACCAGCAGGTTGCGGGGCTGGCGGTAGCTGCTGCCGATCTGGAGCAGGGTGTCCTCCGGGGAGGGGCTGAACTCGCTGCGGAAGCGGAATTGCTGGCCCAGCTCAGCCAGGAAGGGGATCGAGCGCTCGGCCGAGAAGTTGTTGAAACTGAGCGCCACCAGGCCATCACAGCGGCGGCCGCCATCGGGGGCGAGCAGGTGCAGCTTGCAGCCGAGGCTGTGGCCCAGGCGGATCAGGGTGGCGTCGGCCGGCCCGGCCTGCTGCTCCCGCACCTGGCGGAACAGGCGCCAGGCGGCGTTGGCCTGGGCCTGGTGGTCGAAGCCCGGCACGTAGCTCCAGGCATGGATCCGCCAGCCGCGGGCGGCCAGGGCCTCGAGAAAGCGCCGGTAGCTCAGCTGGGGGGTGGCGGCCAGGTAGCTGCCGCCGATGAACTCGATCAGCCCCAGGGGCCGGCCCGTGGGCTCCAGGGTCCAGAGCTCCCCCTGCTGTCGCCACAGTGTCATCGGCCCTGTCCCTCCCTAGGCACGGCGTGGCTCAGGACGCCTGGAGGCCCCGCAGGGCCTCGAGGGCCTCGCGCCGGTGGGCCGGGCCGTCGAGCAGGTTGTTGAAGACGTGGCGGACCACCCCCTGGCCATCGATGACGTAGGTGACCCTGCCGGGCAGCAGGCCCAGCACGCTGGGCACGCCGAAGGCCTTGCGCAGCCGGTTGCCGCCATCCACCAGCAAGGGGAACGGCAGCCGGTGACGGTTGGCGAAGCGCCGGTGGCTGGCGGCATCGTCGCCGCTGACGCCCCACACCGCGGCCCCGAGCTCCTGCAGGTCGGCGTAGCTGTCCCGGAAGGCGCAGGCCTCCATGGTGCAGCCGGGGGTGTCGTCCTTGGGGTAGAAGAACAGCACCAGGGCCCTGCCGTCCAGCTGGTCACTGCGCCGTTCCGTGCCGTCCTGGTCGGGCAGGGCGATCAGGGGGGCGGTGTCGCCGGGGGCGAGGGCTGGAGCCACGGAAGGCGGGGAGCACTGGGGGTTCGCCCAGCCTAGGAAGCACGGCCCCGGTGGGGCCTTGCCCGGCTTGCGACGATGGTGATGCGTGTGGACGGCGCCCGATGCAGGAGCAACCCGGTCTCTGGCAGCAGAACGATCTGCTGGGCATGGCCGCGCCGGTTCCTGTCGAGCCGCCCCCCGCCGCCGCGATCCGCCCGGCCCCCCTGTCCCTGCCGGCCTGTGCCGGCCGCCCAGCACGGGCCCTGCCCCGGGTTCCGGAGACCCTGCTGATCCTCGACACGGAGACCACCGGACTCTCCAGCCTGCAGGGCCAGTGCATCGAGGTGGGGGCGATCCTTTTCCATGTGCCCCACCGGGCCGTGCTCACCCAGGTGTCGTTCCTGATGCCCTGCGCCGCTAACGCCGCCGAGGGCATCAACGGCATCCCCGCCGCCGTGACGCGCCTGGAGCAGCCCTGGCAGGACGCCCTGGCCTGCTTCCGGGCCATGGTGGCAGCCTCTGAGGCCCTGGTGGCCCACAACGTCGCCTTCGACCGTCAGTGGTTCGGCCTGGGGCCGCTGCCGGTGCTGGATCGCCCCTGGATCTGCTCGATGGAGGACATCCGCTGGCCGGCGGAGCGCCAGCTGCGCAGCACCCCTTCCGTCCGTGATCTGGCCCTGGCCTACGGCGTGCCGGTGTGGGCGGCCCACCGTGCCCTGACCGACTGCATCTACCTGGCCCAGGTGTTCGAGCGCTGCACCGACCTGGAGGCCCTGTTGCAGGCCGCCCTGGAGCCCCGCAGCCTCTACCGGGCAGACCTTCCCTATGCCGAGCGTCACCGCGCCCGGGAAGCTGGCTTCCGCTGGAACGAAGCGGTGCCAAGGGCCTGGAGCCGACGACTGAGCCGGCGGGAGGCGGAGGCCTTGGCCTTTCCGGTCCAGTTGGTGCCCGATCCCTCCGCCACCGAAGTCCTGGCCAGAAGTGCCTGAGGCCGGCGCCAGATCTTCCGTTTTTGTTTCGATGGTTGAAGCAGATCCGGTGATCCGGGGCGCTTCGCCGCCGCCTCCCCACCCTTGGAGTGTTGTTTCGGCGCCGCCGTCATGGTCACCCGGCTGCCAACCAGCTCCGGTGAGGGCGCCGAACCCGCGCAGCATCGCGTGCGCCGCTGGCAGACGGCCCGCACCTGGGCACGGCTGATCCGGGAGGCGGAAGCCCTCTGGCGGGTTGATGTCCGTGCCCTGCGCCGCCTGGCCTCCCAGGAGCTGTTCCAGCTGGTGCAGGAGGTGCCGCCCCGCCTGCGTCGGCGCGTCAACCTCTGGCTGGTGCGCTTCAACGTCGCCACCCGGCTGCACTGACGCTTCGCCAGGCTCCGGCAACGCGATCCGGGCCAAAAAAAATCAGCTGATGGGACCAGCTGAAGGAACGAACAACAACCGACGGCCCTTGGGCGGAACGTTCGGTCGACCGGCTGAATCGGAGCGGCGGGATTCGAACCCACGACCCCCACTACCCCAAAGTGGTGCGCTACCAAGCTGCGCTACGCCCCGGCGGAATGAAGCTATCACAGCGTCCTGGGGGTGCCGCGGCGTCTGGACAGGCGCCGCATCAGGCGATTGGTGAGGCGCTGGCGCCCCATCACCGTGTAGCCACAGAGACGCTCGCGCCGGGCCATCAGCCGCAGCTCCGCCAGCCCCATCGTGGCCAGCTGCAGTTCCGGCAGCCGCTGCCAGGCCATCGACGGCAGGGGCAGCTCGGAGCCTTCCCGACCCTCCCTGAAGCCCTTCAGGGCGCCGCCGGCCATCCATTCCGGTACCAGCACGAACAGCACGGCCAGCAGGCCGTAGAGCTCCACCAGCCCCTTTGGCAGCGGATGCAGCTGGCGCCTGGGCTCGTCCCGGTCCTCGGCGGGGTCTTTCACGAGAGGAAGGTCGGCGCCTGGGCACTGGGCCCCTGGCGCCACTGCAGCGGCGGTTCGCCGGAGGGATGCAGACGCACGGTCCAGAAGGCCAGGGCGAAGCAGATCCCGACGGCGGCGATCAGGGCCACGATCACCACCCGATCGGAGAGGGGCTTCATACCTGTTCGCTGCGTACGCAGATGCGTCGACTGGGCAGCTGTTCGAGGGTGAGTTCATCGCCGCGCAGGATCACCCGCAGGCTCTCGTTCTGGTAGCGAAGGCCCGGAGCGTCCGATTCCTCCCGGAACAGGGTCGACCGGGTGCGGCCGGCGATCAAGGAGGCCTGGGAGGCGTTGCGCTCCAGCACCACCGAGACGCGGTCACCGCAGAGGAACCGTTCGCGGATGTCGTAGTTCTCCCACCAGGGGGACTGCATCGCCAGCAGGGGAAGGAGTCCGAGCGCGAGCAGCGGGGGGGCGGCCATGGAGGGGGCGATCAGACGAGGGCGATCGGCGCATTGTCGCCGCGAAGGACGCAATGGGGGATGGCCCAGTCATAGCTTTCCCACACGCTGGCGGGAAGGAGATAGGTGGCGCCGGGGAAGGGGCCGAGGCGGAGGCCCGTGGGCTGGGCGGAGCAGTAGGGGCGGCTTCCGGGCTTGGCCAGGTACTGCTGGTGGTAGGGCTCGGCGAAGTGGAAGCGTCTGCCGGCGCCGATCTCGGTGGTGATGGCTCCAGCCCCGGCGGCATCGAGAGCCGCCTGGTAGGCCTGGCGGCTGGCCTCGGCGAGGGCCAGCAGGGCGGGATCGTCCACGAAGATGGCGGATCGGTACTGGCTGCCGCGGTCATTGCCCTGGCGGTTGCCCTGGGTGGGGTCGTGGCACTCCCAGAACAGCTTGAGCAGATCGGCGAAGGAGACGCGCTCCGTGTCCCACACCACCCGCACCACCTCGGCATGGCCGCTGCGGCCGCTGCAGACCTGCTCGTAGGTGGGGGAGGCCAGCTGGCCACCGGCATAGCCCACCGCGGTGGTGACCACTCCGGGCAGGCGCCAGAAGCCCTTCTCCGCCCCCCAGAAGCAGCCGCAGCCGAACTGGGCCTCCGCCTGGGCCTCCGTCAGCGGGGCCGCCAGCGGGGTGCCCAGCACGGCGTGGACGCCCGCGGTACCCGTGTTGCCAGCGCTGCCCGAAGGGCTGTTGAAGAGGCCGAACAAGGTGATGTGCCGTCAGGGACCCAACCCTAGGAAGCCCCCTGACGGTCCTGTTGCGGCACCAGGGCGATGTGGTTGAGCAGGGTGGTGATGAAGGCGAACAGCAGGAAGGGCAGCGACAGCACCAGGATCAGGCCCACCCCCACCAGGGCGAACAGGGGCCGGCTCGCCCCCATCAGGGCCAGACCCGCTGCCAGGCTCACGAAGATCACGGCCATCCAGATCAGCACCTGGCCGTAGATGTCACCGAAGGTCAGGGTGCAGCGAACGTTGAGCGTCTGGCTGAGGGGCGACGGGGTGGGGGCCATGGGAACGGCGTGGCAGGCGGTGAGGGAACCACGGCCCTTCCAGGTAAGCCCAGCCACCGCCCCTCGATGGTGGAACTCAACAACTGTTAGAAACCTCGCCCAGCTGGCGCCAGGGGCTCTGCGGTCCGCTCAGGCAGCCTGCAGCTGGCGAACCGCCTCTTCCCGGTCCCAGAGACGGCGGTAGGTGCCCTCCTGCTGCAGCAGGTCGTTGTGGTGGCCCTCCTGGACGAGGTGACCCCCTTCCAGCACCAGGATCCGGTCGCAGGCTGCCGCCGCCGAGAGCTGGTGGCTGATCATCACCACCGTGCGGCGCTGCTCCTCGCGCACCGAACGCAGAATCCCTGCCGCCGTGTTGTTGTCGACACTGGCCAGGGCGTCATCGAGCACCAGCAGGGGGGCCTCGACCAGCAACGCCCGCCCCAGGGCGGTGCGCTGGCGCTGGCCGCCGCTCAGGGTGATGCCCCGCTCCCCCACCAGGGTGCGGTAGCCATCGGGGAAGCCCTTGATGTCCCCCTCCAGCCGGGCCTGGCGGGCGGCCTCCTCCACCCGCTCCATGCCGGCCTCGGGATCGCCGTAGCGCAGGTTGTCGGCCAGGCTGGCGGTGAACAGGTACCCCTCCTGGGGCACCAAGGCCACCTGGCGCCGCAGATCGCCCAGCTGCAGCCGGGTGACGTCGACCCCATCGAGGAACAGCTGGCCGGCGGGCACTTCCACCATCCGGCCCAGGGCCCGGGCCAGGGTGGTCTTGCCGCAACCCACAGGCCCCACCACCGCCACCAGCTCACCGGGGTGGATTTCGAAGCTGAGGTCCTCCAGCGCCGGCCGCTCCGCCCCCGGGTAACGGACCGTGAGTCCCCTGGCCACGACGGCGCCGAGGGCCGGGCGACCGGGGGACAGGGGATCGGCGGGCGACACGATCGCGGGGGGGTGGCTGAGCAGGGCTTCGACCCGCTCCAGGCTCACCTGGCCGGTCTGGAAGGTGTTGAGCGTGAAGCCCAGCAGGGCGGTCGGGAAGACCAGGCGCTCCACGAACAGGATCAGGGCCACCAGATCGCCGATGCTGAGCCGACCGCTTTCCAGCTGGCCGCTGCCCAGGGCCAGCAGCAGCAGCAGGCTGAGGGAGGCGATTCCCTCCAGCAGGGGAAACAGGGTGCTGCGGGTGCGGGCCAGGGAGAGCTGGGCATCCAGATACACCTTGTTGAGGTCGGCGAAGGCCTTCTCCTCGGTGGCCTCCTGGCCGTAGATCTTGATGGCGCCGATGCCGCTGAGATCCTCCTGGACCAGATCGCTGAGGTTGGCGAGCACCTCCTGCTGGCGGCGCTGCTGCTTCATCATGCGGCCGCCGAACAGGCGCACCACCATCAGCATGCCGGGGTAGAGGGACACCGCCGCCAGGCTCAGCAGGGGGTCGATCGCCAGCATCGCCGGCAGGGTGAGGGCATAGGCCAGCACCGTGTTGGTCAGGCTGAGCAGGGCGAAACCCAGCAGCCGCCGGATGTTCTCCACATCACTGGTGGCCCGGCTGATCACCTCGCCGCTGCCGGTGGTCTGCACCCAGCCGGGGTCCTGGGTGAGCACGTGGTCGAAGATCCGCTCCTTGAGGCTCGCCTCCACCTGCCGGCCGACCCCGAACACCAGCATGCGCGAATAGAGGCGGGTGGCCCCCATCACCGTGGCCATCACGATGATCAGACCCGCCACACCGAGCACATCGCCGAGCACGAAGCCGGGCTTGAGCGCGTTGATCGTCTGCCGCACCACCAGGGGGATCGCCACCCCGAGCAGGTTGACCACCACCAGGGCGCCGGCCCCCACCAGCACCGTGCGCCTGTGGGGCCGGAGGTAGCGCCCGATCAGATCCAGCCGCAGGGCGCTCATGCAGGACGGACGGGACATCGGGAGCCCCTAACCTAGGCATCGCTCCCCAGGGTCCATGGACGACCAGAACCATCCCCTCCATGCCAGCGACCGGGAGACGGTCGACAGGCTGCTGGCGGTGGAGCGCCCCCAGGACGAGCACCTGGTCGATGCTGCCAGGCTGCAGATGCGCTACGCGGGTTTCCCCGGAGCCGCCGACATCCGCGATGACCTGGACAAAATCCTGCGGCTCTGGGGGCTGGACGGCGAGGCGCTCCATGGCCGTACCCGCGCCATCTGGGCAGCAGGGTTCCGGCCGGGCGCCGCTCCGGTGGCTGAGGCGGTGGGTTCCGGTTTCGATACCTCCTCCGACGACGCCGGCTGAGCCGGCAGGCGCCGATTATCGGCCTGTTGGTCAGAATGGAGCTCCTCAGGCGATAGTGGTGGCGTCCCCATCACCCGGCCCGGTGTGCTCTGCACCCGGGCTATTTTTTTTGGGATCCTGCTTTCCGTGGCCTGAATGGCCTCAAGGGCTGAAGCTGCGTCCCTTAAGTTGCCGCTGACGGTTCAGCTTTCGGTGATGCCTGCCTCTCCCGCCTGGCCCCAGTTGCTGGAGCAGCTTCTGTGCGGCCAGGACCTCCAGGCCGACCAGGCCGAGGCCCTGATGCGGGGCTGGCTGGCCGGTGCCATCGATCCCGTGCTGACCGGGGCGTTGCTGGCGGCCCTACGGGCCAAGGGCACCAGCGGTGAGGAGCTGGCGGCGATGGCTGCCGTGCTGCGGGAGGCCTGCCCCCTGCCAGGAGAGCGGCCACCGCTGGAGCTGATCGACACCTGTGGCACCGGCGGCGCCGGCGCCGACAGCTTCAACATCTCCACGGCCGTGGCCTTCACGGCGGCCGCCTGCGGGGCCCATGTGGCCAAGCATGGCAACCGCAGTGCCAGCGGCCGCGTCGGATCGGCCGACGTGCTCGAGGCCCTGGGCCTGCAGCTGGGGGCCCCGCTGGCGACGGTGGTGGAGGCCCTGCCACGGACCGGCGTGACCTTTCTGTTCGCCCCGGGCTGGCACCCCGCCCTGGTGGGGATGGCCCCCCTGCGCCGCAGCCTCGGCGTGCGCACCGTCTTCAACCTGCTCGGACCGCTCGTCAATCCCCTCACCCCCGAGGCCCAGGTGCTGGGTGTGGCCCGGCCCGACCTGCTCGATCCGATGGCCGACGCCCTGCGTCGCCTCGGCCAGCGGCGCGCCATCGTCGTCCATGGCCATGGCGGCCTGGATGAAGCCACCCTCTCGGGTCGCAGTGAGCTGCGCCTCCTGGAGGACGGCGTGGTGCGCAGCGAGTGGCTCGATCCTGCGGCCCTGGGGTTGGCGCCCGCCGATCTGGAGGCGCTCAGGGGCGGGGATGTGGTGGCCAATCGTCTGATCCTGGAGGACGTTCTGCAGGGACGGGGCACCCAGGCCCAGGCGGATGTGGTGGCCCTCAACGCTGCCCTGGTGCTCAAGGCGGCCGGGCTGGAGCCGTCCATCGCCGCAGGCCTGGTACGGGCTCGCCAGGCCCTGGCTGATGGCAGCGCCTGGGCGAGGCTGGAGGCGCTGCGGGCCGCGCTGTCGGGGTCTGAAGGATGATCAGGGTTCCTGCCGACGCCACCCTGGACACCCCTCAGGAGGGCCCTGCCGTGCCCAGACCCGCCGTGCTTGTCCTGGCCGATGGCACCGTGCTGCGGGGCCTGGCCTGCGGGGCCCGTGGTCGCGTCTGCGGCGAGGTGGTCTTCAACACCGGCATGACCGGTTACCAGGAGGTGCTCACCGATCCGAGCTACGCCGGCCAGCTGATCACCTTCACCTATCCGGAGCTCGGCAACACCGGCGTCAACGGCGAGGATCTGGAGGCGGACAAGGCCCATGCCCGCGGCTGCATCGTGCGTCAGCTTGCCCCTCGACCCAGCAACTGGCGCTGTGAGGAGACCCTCGACGACTGGCTGAGCCGCCAGGGGGTGGTGGGCATTCGCGGCGTCGACACCCGTGCCCTGGTGCGCCACCTGCGCGAGGGCGGCGCCATCAATGGCGCCATCGCCAGCGACGGCACCGATCCAGCCACCCTGCTGCAGGAGGTGCTGGCCACCCCGGCCATGGATGGCCTCAACCTCGCGGCCCGGGTCAGCACCAGGGAGCCTTACACCTGGCGCCGCCCCTGCTCGGCCCCCTTCGACACCAGGCTCCAGCCCGCTCCAGAGCGCCCCTACCGGGTGGTGGCGATCGATTTCGGCATCAAGCGCGCCATCCTCGAGCGTCTGGTGGCCCACGGCTGTGAGGTCACCGTGCTGCCGGCCGATGCCTGCCTGGAGCAGGTGCTGGCGCTGGAACCGGAGGGGGTGTTCCTCTCCAACGGCCCGGGGGATCCAGCCGCGGTGCGAGAAGGAATCGGCCTGGCCCGCGACCTGCTGCAGCAACCGCAGTTGCCGGTCTTCGGCATCTGCCTCGGCCACCAGATCCTTGGTCTGGCCCTCGGGGGCCGCAGCTTCAAGCTCGGCTACGGCCACCGCGGCCTCAACCACCCCTGTGGCTCCCCCGGTTCGGTGGAGATCACGAGCCAGAACCACGGCTTCGCCCTCGATCCGGATTCCCTGCCGGCCGAACGGGTGCGGATCACCCACCGCAACCTCAACGACCACACGGTGGCGGCGCTGGAACTGCGCAACCAGCCGGTGTTCGGCATCCAGTACCACCCCGAGGCCAGTCCCGGTCCCCACGACGCCGACCACCACTTCGCCCGGTTCGCGGCGCTGATGGCGGAACGGCGCTGAATCGGCACGTTTCATTGCGGTTGCCGCATTCGGGATAGGGGTCTCTACAGTTCGGCGCGTTCAACACCTTGAGGATTGGGGCCATCACCGACCTGCAGCGACTGACCGTCTCCCTGAGAGGGGGCAGCGAACGGCGGGAAGAGTGCCTGCTGTTCAGTTTCACGGGCCAACTGGACGCCTACTCCGACAAGCAGTTCACCGAGTTCATCAGCGAACGGCACAAGGGGGACAGCCTCCCTGTGGTCATCGACCTCAGCCGCATCGATTTCATCGACTCCTCCGGACTCGGTGCCCTGGTGCAACTCGCCAAGCTGTTCAACGAGAGCTCCCGCCAGTTCCTCGTGGTCGGCAACGCCCGTGTCGTCCAGACCGTCAAGCTGGTGCGCCTGGAGGCCTTCCTGCACCTGCAACCCGATCTGGACTCCGCCCTTGGCAGCCTCGCCCCCGCCTGAGGGGCCTGGCCACTGGCTGGCCTCCGTACCCGCCCAGGTTCCCGCCACACCCCTGGCCACGGCCCAGCTGGCCTGGTTGGGGGATGCGGTCTGGGAACTGCACCAGCGGCTGAGGCACTGCCGGCTACCCGCCCGGGCGGCCGACCTGCACCGGGCCGTGGTGGCGGAGGTGCAGGCCGAAGCGCAGGCGGAAGCCCTGCGGCGTCTGGATCCCCTGCTGAGTGAGCTGGAGCGCCGCCTGGTGCTGCGCGGCCGTAACCAGGCGGGACGGGGTCCCCGCCGCGGCGCCCCCAGGGCCTATGGGCAGGCCACGGGATTTGAGACGATGCTGGGATGGCTTTTTCTGCAGGACCCCAGACGGCTGGCTGAGCTGCTGGACCATCTCGAGAAGACCGAACCCTGTCCCCCCTCCGCCAGCCCATGAGTCCCTCCCCTGACCGCCGCGGCGATCGCCGCCCCGACCGGCGTCCTGACCGTCGCCCCGATTCCGGTGCCGACCGCACACCCCGCCGCCTCGGCTCCGGGGCCGGTGGCCGCCCCATCAGCCGCGGTACCGGCTCCGCCCGCCCCCGGCGCCCTGGAGAGGCCTACAGCCGTGACAAGCCTCCCTTCGATCGGGAGCGTGGCGGAGAACGGGGTGAGCGCGGCGGTGAGCGGCCCGGCGGCTCCGACCGTTCGGCCGGCAGCCCCTACGGCCGCCGCCCCTACGAGGGCCGCCCAGGGGCCGATCGCCCCGACGACTCCCGCGGTGGTGCCGGACGGCCTACCCGCGAGCGTCGCGGTGGTGACCGCTTCATCCCCGCCCGCCCCTCCTTCGGCCGCCCCGTTCCGGGCCGTGGTGGAGCCGGACGACCGACCACCGGCCGTCCCATCCCGTCGCGGACCGGACCGGCCCGCCGCGGCCCGGCCCTGTTCCGGGACGCGGACCGCGCCCCGCGGACCTTCCAGGGACGCAGCGGACCGGAGCGGCCGGAGTCCGACGGCTCCGATGTCGATTTCCGCGGCGCCGCGGACGCCTTTGCCGCCGCCGCTCCCAGCGACCTGATCTGGGGCCGCCACACGACCCAGGCCACCCTGGAGAGCGGCCGGCCGATCCATCGGGTGTGGTGCACGCCCGAAATGCGCTTCAACCCGCGTTTTCTGCAGCTGCTGCGGGAGGCCAAGGCCTCCGGCGTGCTGGTGGAGGAGGTGACCTGGGCGCGCCTGGGCCAGCTCACCGGTGGTGCCGTGCACCAGGGCATCGTGCTGCAGCCCGCCGCTGCCGAGACCCTCGACCTGACCAGCCTGATCGAAGGCTGCCGCAGCATTGGTGAGGCCCCCCTGCTGATCGCGGTGGATGGCCTCACCGATCCCCAGAACCTCGGGGCCATCGTCCGCAGCGCCGAAGCCCTCGGGGCCCACGGCATGGTGCTGCCCCAGCGCCGCAACGCCGGCCTCACCGGCTCGGTGGCCAAGGTGGCCGCTGGCGCCCTCGAGCACCTGCCGGTGGCCCGGGTGGTCAACCTCAACCGGTCCCTCGATGCCCTCAAGCAGGAGGGCTACCGCGTGGTGGGACTGGCGGAGGAGGGCACGGTCAGCCTGGAGGAGGTGGACCTGGAGGGCCCCCTGGTGGTGGTCACCGGTTCGGAAGGCGATGGCCTGTCGCTGCTGACGCGCCGGTCCTGCGACCAGCTGGTGCGCATTCCCCTGCGGGGCGCCACCCCGAGCCTCAACGCCTCGGTGGCCACGGCGCTGCTGCTCTATGAAGTGGCCCGTCGCGGCTGGATGCGGGGCCTGACGGGCACCGCCCCGGCCCCCAGGATCGTGCGCCCCTCGATGCCGGCTCCACCCGACCCCGAATTGCCTGAGGCCCCTGAGCCCGCCGCGTTCGAAGCGCCGGCCGAGCCACCCGCCTGGCAGCACCAGGAAACCCCGGGCGAGAGCGAGCCGGAACCTCCTGTGGAGAGCGAACTGGAAGGACCGCTCGCGTCAGCTGCCAGCGGTCTGCCGGAGGCAGCGCTCCAGGACTCTGTTGCGGAAACTGCCCAAGAGGACTCCCTGGAGACCCTGCCCTACCCGCCCGCGTCGGGCCCGGGCTTCGAAGGCGACATCCGCCTCTGAACCCAGCGGGGGGTGGCCCCGACCGCCCCCCAGAATGGCCACCTCGCAACCCCCTCCTGTATGAATCCACTGCTCTGGCCCACGCGCGGCATCGCCAATGGGCTGGGCCTGGCCTGGTGGGCGCGGGTGGAGACCCGCTCCCCCGACGCGGTGTACTGGTTCGGCCCCTTTGTGCGCAGGCAGACGCTGGAGCGGGCGCTGCCGGCGTTCCTCGACGATCTGCGGGCGGAGTCGCCAGCGTCCCTGGAGCACCAGTGCCTGCGCACCGGCCGCCGTGAGCCGTTCACCGAATCTCCCGATCTGGCCGACTGATAGCGTCCATCGCAGCTGGCTAGCGGTTGGATGGGCATCGCCGAATGGCGGGAGCAGCTTCGGCGGGGCGAGGTGTCGGCCCGGGAGCTCACGGATCGCCACCTGGCGCGTATCGCGGCGGTGGACCCCACGGTGCATGCCTTCCTGGAGGTGACCAGCGAGCGGGCCAGGGCCGATGCCGACCGTATCGACGCGGCCAGGGCCGCCGGTGAGCCGCTGCCCCCCCTGGCGGGCATCCCCCTGGCCATCAAGGACAACCTCTGCACCAAGGGCATCCGCACGACCTGCTCCAGCCGCATGCTGGAGAACTTCGTGCCCCCCTACGAATCGACGGTGACCGAGCGGCTCTGGAGGGCCGGTGCGGTTCTGCTGGGCAAGACCAACCTCGATGAGTTCGCCATGGGCAGCTCCACCGAGACCTCCGCCTTCGGCGCCAGCCGTAACCCCTGGAATCCGGACCGGGTGCCCGGGGGCAGCTCCGGCGGCAGTGCGGCGGCCGTGGCCGCCGGTGAGTGCATCGGTTCGCTGGGCTCCGATACCGGCGGCTCGATCCGCCAGCCCGCCAGCTTCTGCGGTGTGGTGGGTCTCAAGCCCACCTACGGCAGGGTGAGCCGCTGGGGTCTGGTGGCCTTCGCCTCCTCCCTCGACCAGGTGGGCCCGTTCAGCAGCAGCGTGGCCGATGCCGCCGAGCTGCTGCAGGTGATCGCCGGGGAGGACCCCCGCGATGCCACCTGCCTGAGGGCGCCGGTGCCCGATTTCTCCGCCGATCTGGAATCACCCATCAAGGGTCTGCGGGTCGGGCTGATCCGGGAATGCTTCGACCAGGAGGGGCTCGATCCCGAGGTGAAGGCCTCGGTGCTGGCGGCCGCCGCCCAGCTGGAGGCCTTGGGCTGTGAGCTGGTGGATGTGAGCTGCCCGCGCTTCAACGACGGCATCGCCACCTACTACGTGATCGCCCCGTCGGAGGCCTCCGCCAACCTGGCCCGCTACGACGGCGTCAAGTACGGCTACCGGGCGCCGGCCACCGAAGCCGGCAGCGACGGCCTGGCGGCCATGACCGCCCGCAGCCGGGCCGAGGGTTTCGGCGAGGAGGTGCAGCGGCGCATCCTGATCGGCACCTACGCCCTCTCCGCCGGCTACGTGGATGCCTACTACCGCAAGGCCCAGCAGGTGCGCACCCTGATCCGCCGCGATTTCGACCGCGCCTTCGAGAGCGTCGACGTGCTGCTGACCCCCACCTCGCCCACCACCGCCTTCCCCAGCGGCGCCCACGCCGGCGATCCCCTGGCCATGTACCTGGCCGACCTGCTCACCATCCCCGCCAACCTGGCCGGCCTGCCGGCCATCAGCGTGCCCTGCGGCTTCGATGCCCAGGGCCTGCCGATTGGCCTGCAGCTGATCACCGGAGTGCTGGAGGAGCCCAAGCTGCTGCGGGTGGCCCACCAGTACGAACGGGCGGCGGCGGTGATGGCCACCAGGCCCGAGGCGGCTCTGGTGGCCTGAGCAGCACCATCGCCTTCCTGGGTGAGACCGACGGCTCGTGCCTAGGGCCTACCACGACCGGGTGTCGCTGACCATGGAGGCGGACGAAACGGCCATTCGCGAGGTGCTGGAGCTGTTTGCTGCGCTGGCTCCACTGCAGTACACCTCAGCGGCGCAATACCGCGCCAGCTGGGACGCCTGGCAGCCGGATACCCAAGGTTGATCGTCGCGGCCCCTGCCGTCTGGGCGGATCAGGACAATGTCCGCTGCCTGAGATCCATTGGCGTGCAGCCACTGCTTCGAATCCAGCTTGGCCTGGATGCAACCAACGATTCCAGCGGCCACGTTCTGTACCAGGGCCGCCAGGGGGCCATCCCGTTGAAATTGTTGAAGGTGACGGAGCTGAGAAGGGGCGCAGGGGGGAGGCCATCGGAGTTCGAAACCCAATGGATGGAAGCGACGGCCCCCCGATTGTCAGGACGCTATGTCTATACCCATGAAGGGGCGATGATCGATGACTTTCACTACATCCGCAACGATGGAAGGATCGTCCAGTTCGTTGATGATTCCGATGCACTGGAGGCCGGCCGGTGCAGCTGGGCACCGCCCTAGGCAGCCCCGCTCAGGGATGGTGGGCTGCGGCTCCATGAACACGGTTGCATCACATCGGCCACGGATCGGCCGCACGGCTCTCGCTGCGTGGCCCTGCGGCCTGACTAGAGAGAAGTATGGAACATCCAGAAGATCAATTTCCCCAAGACCGCCGTCCCCAGGATCGGCAGAACCGGTATTGGCTGGCTCTGGTCACCGCCGTGGTGTTGGCGGTGACCGGTTTCGCCATCCTCAACAACCAGCATCAGCAACGGCTTCAGGCCGAGGCCCAGACCCAGGCGGCCCAGGATCAGGCCAACCAGGAGGCCATGCAACGGATGGAGGGCGAAATCGCGCTCAAGAATGAACTGGAATCCGCCTCGCAGCGCGAGGCTGCCCTGCAGTTGCAGCTCAGGGAGATGGACGCCGGAGCGAGCCGGCTCCAGGCCGCCGATGGCCAGCAGCAGGCCAGGCGCCAGCAGGCGGAGCGGGACCTGCAGGAGCTCCGAACCCAGCGAGCCAAGCTGGAGAAGCAGGTCGACTGTGAGCGGATTCAACTGACGGTGAACCAGCTCACGGCCAAGGGCGACACCGACCAGGCCAGCAAGCTCCAGACCCTGTGGGCCATGCCCTGCCCCAATCTCCAGGCGGCCAGGTAGCCAGGGCACCAGATCTGGTGGTGTCCCCGGTAAGGTAGCCGCAACATGTGGTGGCGCTGCCCTCCGACGCCGTGGCTTTCGTTCCGCTCCACAACCACAGCGACTACAGCCTGCTGGACGGGGCCTCCCAGCTGCCGGCGATGGTGCAGCGGGCCGTGGAGCTGGGCATGCCGGCCCTCGCCCTCACCGACCACGGGGTGATGTACGGCGCGATCGAGCTGCTGAAGCTCTGCACCAAGGCGGGCATCAAGCCGATCATCGGCAACGAGATGTACGTCATCAACGGCTCGATCGAGGATCCCCAGCCGAAGAAGGAGCGTCGCTACCACCTGGTGGTGCTGGCCCGCAACGCTGTCGGCTACCGCAACCTGGTCAAGCTCACCAGCATCAGCCACCTGCGCGGCATGCGCGGCCGGGGAATCTTCGCCCGGGCCTGCATCGATAAGCAGTTGCTGCAGCAATACAGCGAGGGCCTGATGGTGGCCACCGCCTGCCTCGGCGGCGAGATCCCCCAGGCGATCCTGCGGGGGCGCCCCGATGTGGCCCGGGACGTGGCCGCCTGGTACAGGGACGTGTTCGGTGACGACTTCTACCTGGAGATCCAGGACCACGGCGGCCTCGAGGACCGCATCGTCAACGTGGAGATGGCGCGGATCAGCGCCGAACTGGGCATTCCCCTGGTCGCCACCAACGACGCCCATTACCTGACCAGCAACGACGTCGAGGCCCACGACGCCCTGCTGTGCGTGCTCACCGGCAAGCTGATCAGCGATGAGAAGCGCCTGCGCTACACGGGCACCGAATACATCAAGAGCGAGGCCGAGATGGCCCAGCTCTTCGCCGACCACCTGGAGCCGGAGGTGATCGCCGCCGCCATCGCCACCACCGCCAAGGTGGCCGAGAAAGTGGAGGACTACGACATCCTGGGGCGCTACCAGATGCCCCGCTTCCCGATCCCCGAGGGCCACACCCCGGTCAGCTACCTCAGTGAGGTGAGCCACCAGGGTCTGCGCCGCCGCCTGTCCCTGGCCGACGACACCCCGATCGACCCGGCCTACGGCGAGCGGCTGGCCTTCGAGCTCCAGGTGATGGAGCAGATGGGCTTCCCCACCTACTTCCTGGTGGTCTGGGACTACATCCGCTTCGCCCGGGAACAGGGCATTCCGGTGGGGCCGGGCCGGGGCTCGGCGGCCGGTTCGCTGGTGGCCTATTCCCTCGGCATCACCAACATTGATCCGGTGGAGCACGGCCTGCTGTTCGAGCGCTTCCTCAACCCGGAACGCAAATCGATGCCTGACATCGACACCGACTTCTGCATCGAGCGCCGCGGCGAGGTGATCGAGTACGTCACCCGCCGCTACGGCGAGGACAAGGTGGCCCAGATCATCACCTTCAACCGCATGACCTCCAAGGCGGTGCTCAAGGACGTGGCCCGGGTGCTCGACATCCCCTACGGCGAGGCCGACCGCCTGGCCAAGCTGATCCCCGTGGCCCGGGGCAAACCGGCCAAGCTGGCCGAGATGATCGGCCCCGAATCGCCGGTGCCGGAATTCCGCGACAAGTACGAGAACGATCCCAAGGTGCGCCACTGGGTCGACCTGGCCCGCCGCATCGAAGGCACCAACAAAACCTTCGGTGTCCATGCCGCCGGGGTGGTGATCGCCGCCGAACCCCTCGATGAACTGGTGCCCCTGCAGCGCAACAACGACGGCCAGGTGATCACCCAGTACTTCATGGAGGACGTCGAAGCGATGGGCCTGCTGAAGATGGACTTCCTGGGGCTCAAGAACCTCACCATGATCGAGAAGACGATTGAACTGGTGGCCCAGGCCGAAGGGGAACGGCTCGATCCCGACGCCCTGCCGGCCAACGATCCGGGCACCTACGCCCTGCTGGCCCGTGGCGATCTGGAGGGCATCTTCCAGCTGGAATCCAGCGGCATGCGCCAGATCGTCCGCGATCTCAAGCCCTCTTCCCTGGAAGACATCTCATCGATCCTGGCCCTCTACCGGCCGGGACCCCTGGATGCGGGCCTGATCCCCAAGTTCATCAATCGCAAGCACGGCCGTGAAGCGATCGATGTGGCCCACGCCAAGTTGGAGCCGATCCTCAAGGAGACCTACGGGATCATGGTCTACCAGGAGCAGATCATGCGGATCGCCCAGGATCTGGCCGGCTATTCCCTTGGTGAAGCCGATCTGCTGCGGCGGGCCATGGGGAAAAAGAAGGTGTCGGAGATGCAGAAGCATCGCCACCAGTTCGTGGGCGGGGCCAGCGAACGGGGCGTGGACGCCGCCATTGCCGAGGCGCTGTTCGACCAGATGGTGCTGTTCGCCGAGTATTGCTTCAACAAGAGCCATTCCACTGCCTACGGCGCCGTCACCTACCAGACCGCCTACCTCAAGGCCCACCATCCGGTGGCCTACATGGCGGCCCTGCTCACGGTGAATGCCGGCACCACTGACAAGGTGCAGCGCTATATCGCCAACTGCCAGGCGATGGGCATCGAGGTGATGCCGCCGGACGTGAATGCCTCCGGCATCGACTTCACCCCCGTGGGCAAGAAGATCCTCTTTGGTCTCTCGGCCATCCGCAACCTCGGTGATGGCGCCATCCGCCAGCTGATCGAGGCGCGCGCCAGCGGCGGCCCCTTCCTGCACCTGGCCGATCTCTGCGACCGGATCCCGGGCCAGCAGCTCAACCGCCGGGCGATCGAGTCCCTGATCCACTGCGGTGCCCTCGATGGTCTCGAGCCCAAGGCGAACCGGGCCCAGCTGATGGCGGACCTCGATCTGGTGCTCGATTGGGCCAGCTCCCGCGCCCGTGACCGGGCCAGCGGCCAGGGCAACCTGTTCGACCTGTTCGGCGGCGGTGCGGACGCCTCCGAGGCCGCCGCTGCCGTGGAGGCTCCGGCGCCACCGCGTGCCGCTGCGGTGGCCGACTACCCCCCCACCGAGAAGCTGAAGCTGGAGAAGGAGCTGCTCGGCTTCTACATCTCCGACCACCCCTTGCGCCAGCTGGCCTCCCAGGTGCGCCTGCTCACGCCGATCGGCCTGGCCAATCTCGAGGAGATGGCCGATAAGGCCAAGGTGAGCGTGGTGGTGATGGTGAGCGAGATCCGCCAGGTGACCACCCGCAAGGGCGACCGCATGGCCGTGCTGCAGCTGGAGGACCTCACCGGCTCCTGCGAGGCGGTGGTGTTCCCCAAGAGCTACGCCCGCTTGGCCGACCACCTGATGGTGGATGCCCGCCTGCTGCTCTGGGCCGGTGTCGACCGCCGCGACGACCGGGTGCAGCTGCTCGTCGACGACTGCCGCAGCATCGAGGACCTGCAGCTGGTGATGGTGGAGCTGGCGCCGGAGCAGGCCGGCGACATCGCCGTGCAGCACCGGCTGCGTGAATGCCTCACGCGCCACCGCCCCGGCCAGGAGGAGGCTGGCGTGCGGGTGCCGGTGGTGGCGCTGGTGAAGCACCAGGACGAAACGCGTTTCGTGCGTCTGGGCGGCCAGTTCTGCGTTGCCGATGCGCCCGCGGCCGTCGAGACGCTGGCTTCAGCTGATTTCAGGGCCTGGCTGCGCTCACCCCTGGGGGCTGCCTGAGCCGGAGCCCGAGCTGCCCTGGCGCATGGCCCGCACCGAGCTCCGCACCCGGCGGATGTTGACGCCGATCTGCTCAAGGCCCAGCAGGCTGCCCGGGGCGTCCTCCCAGCTGGCGGAGAGCACCCCGTAACTGAGGCCCAGCAGTCCCAGCAGGAAGAAAGCGCCCGACCCCACCAGGGTGAGGCCGGGGGGAATGTCGGCCACACCGCGGCTGACCAGCAGATAACTGACCACGAACACGCCCATGCCCAGGACCGTGGGGGTGCCCGTGGCGACGGCGATACGCCGCACCATGCGGTTGGCCACCGCGTCGGGAATCACCTGCTGCCGTGGTGCCTTGACGGGCGGCCCGCCGGCAGCGGGTGCCGCGAAGGATTTCGGCTTCGGCCGACGGGCCATGGGACGTGCCTCAGCCGCGGATGCCGAGTTTCTTGATCAGTTCGGCGTAGCGGGTCTCGCTCTGGGCGCGGAGATAGCCGAGCAGGCGCTTGCGGCGACCGATCATCTTGAGCAGCCCCTGGCGGGAGGAGAAGTCGTGGATGTTCTTCTGCAGGTGGCCACTGAGTTGCTGGATCCGCTCGCTCAACATCGCGACCTGCACTTCCACCGAACCGGTGTCGGTGCCGTGGGCCTGATGGGAATTGATCAGTTCCTGTTTCTGGGTGGTGGAGAGCGGCATGGGCGGATCTGAGCCCGAACGGTGCAAACCAACACCTTAACGTGCGGCCCGTTGGCCTTCCTTTCGGCGCCGCCCCTTCAGGCCACGGCGCGGGACAACCAGCGCAGGCTTTCGCGGATCCAGTCATCGGCGCCAGCGGAGGCATCGATCCCGGCGGCGGCGACGGCCCGCAGGGCCCGGTGGATTTCCAGGGGCTCATAGCCGAGCGCCACCAGGGTGATCTGCACCTCCTCGCGGCAGGGGGCCGTGGGGCCGCCCGGTGTTTCGACGCCGCTGACCTCCTCCTCGTCCAGGGGATCCACCAGGCCGGCAAAGCGCTCCTGCAGGCGCGCCCGCAGCTCCACCGCAAGGCGCTCGGCCGTGCGCTTGCCCACCCCAGGCGCCAGGCAGAGACGGCGCAGGTCGGCGTGGACGATGGCACGCACAAGCTCGGGTACGTCCAGGGCGCCGAGCAGGCCCAGGGCCATCTGGGGCCCCACGCCACTCACGGCCACCAGCTCGCGGAACAGGTCCCGTTCCTGGCGGGCGATAAAGCCGTACAGCGTCCAACCGTCGTCACGGATGCTGTGGTGCACGTGCAGGCCCAGATCGCTGCCCACCCCAGGCAGGCGCTGCCACTGCTTCAGGGTGAACTGGACCTCATAACCCACCCCCTGGCAGATCAACAGGGCCCCGCAGCGGTTCGCCTGCTGCCATGGTTCGGCCAGTCGCCCCTGCAGCCAGCCGATCATGGTGAGACGTGCGTCAGCCCCCATGCTGCCCCTCCTGCCAAGCCCCCCGGTCCGCTCCCGGTCGCCGCTGAGGCTGGTACTGGCACCCCTGCTGGCCCTGGTGCTGCTGCTGGGGGGCTGCAGCAGAGCCGCCCAGCCCCCCAGGGGCGTGCTGCTTGATGCCCTGTCCCTGCAGATCCAGCTCACCCAGGGGGCCATTGCCCGTGCCCTCGACCTGGAAGCCGGCGGCCTGCCCGAGGTGAGCCGGGTGCGGGTCGAGGAGCAGGAGACCATCGCCATCGGCGAGGGCCGGGGCCTGCACCTGAGCGGCCGCTTCGACTGGCGCCTGCCGGGGGATGCCATTCGCGTCGACAGTCCCTTCGAGCTCTACCTGCAGCGGGGCTCCAAGGGGGAAAGCTGGCGCCTGGCCCGCCCCAGCGGCAGCAGCGACGGCAACAGCCAGGACTGGATCACGGAGCCCCTGCCACTTCCTCGGAAAGCCTGAGCCAGCGGGCCACGTGGGGAAGGGTGAGGCCCTGCACCAGCAGGTTGATCACCACGACACAGAAGACGATGCCGCCGGCGTTCTGCACCAGGGACGGCACCGTGGCCGGGTCGATGCCGCGCACCCTGGGGATGGCGTCGACCATCTCGAAACTCAGGGCGAGCGGAACGGCGCCCCGCAGACCGCACCAGGACACCAGCAGCGAATCCCGCAGAGTGAAGGGGGAAAAGCGCTGCAGCAGCAGCACACTCGCCGGCCTGGCCACCAGCATCATGGCGAGGGCGACGACGATCCCCTCCGGCAATGCGGGCAGCAGCTCCAGGGGATGGACGCTCAGGCCGAAGATCAGGAAGACGGTGATTTCGGTCATGTTGTTGAACGGCAGCAGGGTCTGCTGCAGGGCTTCCGGTGTGATCTGTGCGTTGCGGTAGGTGTGGTTGCGCAGCATCAGGCCCGCCACGTAGGCGCTGATGAAGCCGGAACCGCCCATCAACTCCGCCACCCCATAGGAGATCAGGCCGATGGCGATGCCCAGGATCAGCAACTGGCTGGACTCCCGCACCAGACGGTTGAGGCTGAAGCGCCCCAGGTAGCTCACGCAGAGGCCAATCAGAAGGCCCGAACCGATCTTCTGCAGGAACGTCTGCAGCTGCTCCACCACCACCTGCTGCCCGCCGCTGGCACCGTCCAGGGTCGTCAGGCCGATCACCAGTCCCAGAAACAGGATGCCGGTGGGATCGTTGACGGAGGATTCGAACTGCACCAGGGCCGAAAGCCTGCCAGGGATCGCCCGTTGCACCAGTTGCAGCACATTCATCGTGGCCCCGGCGTCGGTCGAGCCCAGGCAGGCGGCGATCAGCATCGCCACGGCCACGGGCATCTGGCGGAAGCCGAGTTGGATGCCGCCCGAATCAGGGGAGGCCACGAACCAGATGATCAGCCCCAGCATCAGGCTGGAGAGGATCACGCCTCCCACCGCCAGGATGATTCCGTATTCGAGGAAGCCGCGAATCGAGCGGATGTCGGTTTCCAGTCCGGCGTTGAACAGCAGGATCGACAGACTCAGAACCTGCAGCCGCAGGATCGTGTCATGGCTGAACAGGGTGACGGAAGGATTGATCAGCAGGCCGAACAGCAGCACGCCCAGAATCGCCGGCACCCCGATTTTCAGGGAGAAGCGACTGATCGCCAGGGTGCCTAGAAAGATGCCACCGATGGTCAGCATCATCAGCGGCAGGGGGACGATGCCAGGCGCCATCGGCGGCCTGATCAGGGTCGTCTCCGCCACCTGACGGAAGCTGGCCACCATCGTGGCCAGCGAGGAATCGAAGACACCAGGTAGGGGGATCAGCAGCAAGGGAACCCAACCTGGCGGCGTCATCGTAGGAGTGGCTGGCCCAGACAGATCAGCGTGGCCATCAGGATCAGGGCCGCCCCGATCGCCGTCGGCAGATCAATGGCTTCCCCGAAGATCCACCAACCCCAGAGGGCGGCGAATCCCACCTGCACGTAGCTGATCGCCGTGGCCCTGGCCGCCGGCAGCTGGGTGAGGGCCCGGGTGAGTCCCACCTGACCCAGCTGGGTGAACACCCCCACCCCCAGCAACCAGAGCAGCTCGGCCGGTGTCGGCAGCACCGGATCGAGCAGCACCAGGGGCAGGCTCATGGGCAGCGCCACGAGCGGAAAGTAGAAAATGATCACGGCCGGCTCTTCACTCTCGGCCAGGCTCCGCACGCTCACGTAGGCCACGGCGGTGAGCAGGGCGCCGGCCACCGCCACCAGCACCCAGGCGACCGGCAGGGCGGAGCTGGCCGTGGGCTGGGCCACCAGCAGCACGCCCAGCCAACCCAGCCCCATGGCCAGCAGTGCCGTGAAGGTGGGGTAGAGGTACTGCAGCACCGTGGCGGCGGCCAGGGGCAGGTGCACCACGGCGGCATAGACGCAGAACAGGGCGGCACTGCCCACCAGGCCCCGCAGCAGTAGCAGTCCCCGGCGCCGGCCCCAGGGATCCACACCGAGCCTTCGGACCATGCCGTAGCTGAGCACCAGGCTCACCAGGGCCCGGGCCAGCACCACCTCGGCGATCGGCAGCCGGTCGCCCACCTGCTTCACCCCCACCACCATCAGGCTGAAGGCCAGGGCGCTGAGCAGCATCCAGCCCCCGGCCGGCAGGGCTCCACCGGGCTGGGGCTGGCGCGTTCGGTTCACCCGGTGATCTCCATCCGTGGTGTCAGGCCCCAGAATGGCGCCAAGTCCACCACTACCGATAGGGTCGGCGCCGCGGCGGCCCCTCCGTCCCGCCTGGCCCCCACGCCCTGGCTCTCCTTCACCCTGCTCGCCCCGCCCTGTCTTGAGCCTGCACCCTTGAGTCTTCCCCGTCTCCACCCCCGCACGATTGAGGCCGTCAAGGAGCGGGCCGACATCGTCGATGTGGTGGGGGAGCACGTGGTGCTCAAGAAGAAGGGCCGGGAATTCGTCGGGATCTGCCCGTTCCACGACGACAAATCACCGTCGATGACGGTGTCGCCCGCGAAGCAGTTCTATTACTGCTTTTCCTGCGGGGCCGGCGGCAACGCCATCAAGTTCCTGATGGAGCTGCAGCGCACCAGCTTCAGCGAGGTGGTGCTGGATCTGGCGCGCCGCTACCAGTTGCCGGTCGAAACGCTTGATGGCCCTCAGCAGGAGCGGTTGCGCCAGCAGCTCTCCCGCCGTGACCGGCTGCACCGGGTGCTGGCCCTGGCGGCGGGCTGGTTCCAGAGCCAGCTGCGCGCGCCCGAGGGGGCCCCAGCCCTCACCTACCTGCGCCAGACCCGCGGCCTCAGCGAAACCACCCTGGAAGCCTTCCAGCTGGGCTATGCCCCGGCCGGCTGGGATGGCCTGCTGCAGCACCTGCAGCAGGTGGAGGGCCTGGATGCCGACCTGCTGGAGGCGGCCGGTCTGGTGGTGGCCCGCAAGGGGGGCAGCGGCTTCTATGACCGTTTCCGCGACCGGGTGATGGTGCCGATCCGGGACCGCCAGGGCCGGGTGATCGGCTTTGGCGGGCGCGGTCTGGATGGGGCCGAACCGAAGTACCTCAACTCGCCGGAGACGGAGGTGTTCGAGAAGGGCAAGCACCTGTTCGGGCTGGATCGGGCCGCCGACGCCATCCGTCGCGATGACCGGGCCGTGGTCGTGGAGGGCTACTTCGATGTGATCGCCCTGCACGCCGCCGGCATCACCAATGCGGTGGCGGCCCTCGGCACGGCCCTCAGCTCCAGCCAGATCACCCAGCTGTGCCGCTGCTGCGACGGACGGCGACTGATTCTCAACTTCGACAGCGATGGGGCGGGCATCCGCGCCGCCCAGCGGGCCATCGGCGAGGTGGAGCAACTGGCGCTGCAGGGCCAGCTGGAGCTGCGGGTGCTGCACCTGCCCGCCGGCAAGGACCCCGACGAGTTCCTGCAGCAGCACGGCCCGGGGGAGTACCGCTCCCTGCTCGATCAGGCCCCGCTCTGGCTCGACTGGCAGATCGAGCAGGTGTTCGAAGGCAAGGATCTGGCCCGGGCCGACCAGTTCCAGCAGGCCGTCTCCGCTCTGGTGCAGCTGTTGGGCAAGCTGCCCCAGTCGGCGGTGCGCAGCCATTACCTGCAGCAGGTGGCCGAGCGCCTCTCAGGCGGCCAGGCCCGGCTGGCCATCCAGCTGGAGGAGGACCTGCGCCAGCAGGTCAAGGGCCAGCGCTGGCACGGCCGCTCGCTGAAATGGGAGCAACCCGGGGAGGTGGGGCACCGGGAGCGGGCCGAGGCGGAGATCCTGCGCCTCTATCTCCATTGCGCCCCCTGGCGCGGTGTGATCCGCGCCGAGCTGCGGCGCCGCGAACTCGATGACTTCGCCCTCCAGCACCACCGCCAGCTCTGGGCCGCCATCGGCGAGCTGGAGGAGGACAACCTCGGTGCCGGTCGGCTCGAGGCCATCAACCGGGGCTCCGATCCCGGGCTGGATCTGGCCGATCTCGACCTGCCCCGCCTGCTGGGCGACCGGCTGCTGGTGGAGCAGAGCGCCCTGCTCGGCCGGCTCACCCCCCTGCTGGAGCCCAGCGAGGTGCAGCGGCTCGCCCTGGCCCACCCGCCGCTGCAGCTGCGGGGCGCCACGGCGTCGCTGGAGCGGCAACGGGTGCTCAGGCGCTGCCGTCACCTGCTTGATGCCTGGTCGAGCCAGCGGCTGCAGACCCTGGAGCACTGCATCGCCCGGCTGCTGGAGGAGGAGCGCCAGGCGCCCGCGCCAGGGCCCGCCACCCCGCCGGTCGGCAGCGGCCTCGACATGGAGACCCGCATCCACGAGCTCTTCGATGCCCTCAACGGCGATGCCCTGCGTTTCCAGGAGGCCTATTACGCCGAGCGCCGCTACCTGAATCAGCTCGATGACGGCCGCCGCGCCGGCTACGAGGAAACCCTCGCGGTGCCGGCGGCCTGAGGCCTGGATCTCTGTTCGGATTCCGCTTGCCAGCGCCCGATCTGACTAGATTTTCTAAGGACGCAGGCTTGCCATGGCTCCCTATCCGGCTTACCCCGTCCCCGCCGACGAGAACCAGCGGCTTCGTGAGCTGGAGCGCTACGGCATCCTCGATGCCGACAGTGACGAGCACTTCGATCGCATCCTGGATCTGACCGCGGCCATCTTCCAGACCCCCATCGTGGCGATCTCCCTGGTGGAGGCCGACCGGCAGTGGTTCCTGGCCAAGCGGGGACTTGAGGTGCGCGAAACACCCCGTGAAATGGCCTTCTGTGCCCACGCCATCGTCCACGACGAGGTGATGGTGGTGCCCGATGCCCGCGCCGATGAGCGCTTCCGCAGCAACCCCCTGGTCTTCGCCGATCCCCACATCCGCTTCTATGCCGGGGCGCCCCTGCAGACCCCTGAGGGCCACAACCTCGGCACCCTCTGCGTCATCGACCGGGAGCCCCGTGACCTCAGCCCGAAGCATCGCGAACTGTTGCACCGCCTGGCCCAGCTGGCGATGCGAGAGCTGGAGCTGCGGCGCCTGGCCCACCTCTGCCCGATCACCGGCTTGCCCACCCGTCACGCCTTCCTGAGCATCGGCACCAGGGAGTTTGAGCGTGCCCGCCACGACCAGCACCCCCTGTCGCTGCTCCTCTTCGATCTCGACAATCTGCGCCTGATCAACAACCGCTGGGGCCACCTCGCCGGCGACCAGGTGCTCACCGATGTGGTCCAGCTGGCGCGCACCTTCCTCCAGGAGCAGGACTTCGCCGCCCGCCTGGGGGATGGCGAGTTTGCCCTGCTGCTGGTGGGCATTGGGCCCGATCAGGCCATGGCCCTGGCGGATGGCCTGCGCACCGCCGTCGCCCACATGCCCGGCGTCTACAGCCATTCCGACTTCCGTCTGCACATCAGCGGCGGCCTCACTGTCCTGGCCCCCGCCGATCGCGGCTTCACCGACCTGATCCAGCGGGCCGAGCGGGCCCTTGAGCTGGCCAAGGGCAACGGCCGCAACCAGATCGCCAGCCTCTTCGACGGACCCTGACTCTGACCCTCAGGCCCGCACCACCGGCACATCGCTCAGCCGGGTGGTGGCGGCCCTCGACAGGCGCGAGCGCCGCATGGTCCAGCGGGGCCGCAGGCCGCAGGCCGCCCACTGCACGGTGCCGCTGCCGTAGCGGCGGTTGAGGCCGTCGACCGTGGCCATCAGGGCTTCGCGCCGTTGCTGCTGTTCCGGTGGCAGCGGAGCCAGCAGGTGGTGCTGCAGCAGCCCCACCGGCTGCAGATCCTGCAGCAGCACCCCCGCCTTCTGCAGCGGCTTATGGGGCCGGAACAGCCGCTCGGCCAGGGGCAGGGCGGCGGCGAGCAGCACGGCGGTGTCGTTGCTGGGCAGCAGCAGGGAGACGGTGGCGGCATTGGCGTAGAAGCGGGTGCCGTTGAAGGGGCTGCTGCGCACGAACACCGTGACGCTGCCCGCCCGCTGCCCCTGGCGGCGCAGCTTCTCGCCGGCCCGGCTGAGGTAGGTGGCGATCGCCTGCCGCAGGCCCTCGAGGCTGGTGACCGGTTCGCTGAAACTGCGGCTGACGCAGGTTTCCTGCTTCGCCGGCGGTACGGCCACCAGGGGCAGGCAGCTGTGGCCGCGCAGCTCCTGCTGCAGGCGCACGCCCACGACGCCACAGCGGTGCCGCAGTTCGCCGCTCGGCATGTCGCGCAGGGCCCGGGCCTGGCTGATGCCCCGCAACCGGCACCAGCGGGACAGCTTGCGGCCGATGCCCCAGACGTCCTCGATGGCGATGGCCTCCAGCCAGGGGCCCGGATCCCCGACCTGGCCCAGGTCGAACACGCCGCCATGGGAGAGGTCGCGTTTGGCGATGCGGTTGGCGATCTTGGCCAGCACCTTGGTGGGGGCGATGCCCACCGCCACCGGCAGGCCCAGCTGGCGGCGCACCTGCCGGCGCAGGTCTTTTCCCCAGGCGGAGAGGTCGCCGTCGCCGGGGGGGCGGTGCAGGCGACCGAAGGCCTCGTCGATGGAATAGATCTCCAGCTCCTCCACCCAGGCTTCGAGGCTGGCCATCAGCCGCTGGCTCATGTCGGCGTAGAGGCCGTAGTTGGAACTGCGCACGATCACACCGCGGCGTTCCAGGTCGTGGCGCACCTGAAACCAGGGGGTGCCCATGGGAATGCCCATGGCGCGGGCCTCGGCGCTGCGGGAGACGATGCAACCGTCGTTGTTGGAGAGCACCACCAGGGGCTTTCCGATCACGGAGGGGTCGAGGGCCGCTTCGCAGGAGGCGTAGAAGTTGTTGCCGTCGACCAGGACGGTGGCCTGGCTCATCGGCCCCCCGGCAGCGAACGGATCACGTGCACGGCCACGCCCCAGAGCCGGTCGTCGTCGTTGCCACCGAGGGCCAGGGGCGGGTAGGCGGGGTTGGCGGGCTCCAGCCACCAGTGCGCCCCCCGGCGCACCAGGCGCTTGAGGGTGAATCCCCCCTCCAGCAGGGCCACCACGATGCGGCCCGATCGGGGTGTGGCCTCCCGGTCCACGACGAGCAGGTCGCCGTGGCGGATACCGGCACCGAGCATCGAGTCGCCGCAGACGCGCAGCAGCAGGGTGCGGCCGGGGTGGAGGTTCAGCTGTTCGTTGAGGTCGACCCCCATCCCGGCCCCGGGCGACGGCCTTCACCTTAGTATGCTTGTACTGGTCAGTCGTCGTCTTCGAGCAGCAACTGCTGGAAGGCGGTGTAGAGGTCCAGCTCGGGATCGGCGGCTGCGGGGCGGCTGTTTCCTCCGCTCCGGGGGGTCTGGGTGCGGCGGCGGCCGGTGTGGGCAGGAGGCTGGCTGCTGCCGGCGGGGGTGCTGGTGGGGGGAGGCACCTCCAGTTGCCGCAGCCGCTCCAGCAGGTGGGGCGGCACGCTGCCGTCGGCGCTGACGTCCATCAGCCCGCGGAACAGCTTCTCGGGGTCCTGCTCGGTTTCGACGGGATGGCGGCGGTCGACCGCCCGGCTGCCCGGGGCCGCATCGCCGGTCGTCGGGGTGGGTGGGGGCGGAGCGGGAAGCTTGCTGGGCAGCTGGCGGCCGAGGGCCTCCAGCCGTTCACGGCTGCGGGCATCGAAGCTCATCGGGGCGGGGTCAGCTGCAGTTCAGTGTGTCGCGGGTGAGCCGACCGCTGACGGGGTTGGTGCCGCTGGCGGCGGCGCAGAGGGTGGTGAGGGCATCGCCGCGCAGGGGCACGTTGGTGAAGTCGGCGCCGTCGATGAACACACCGCGGAATTTGGTGTTGAAGGCGAAGGCGTCGTCGAGGCGGGCGTTGCGCAGGTCGGTGCCCTCGAACACGGCCGAATCGAGGGTGGCGTCCCGCAGATCGCTGCCGCTGAGGTCGGCGTCCTGGAGCTTGGCGCCGAACAGGCTGGCGCCGCGCAGGTCGGCCCCGGAGAGATCGGCGTCGCGCAGGTTGGTGAGGTTGAAGGTGACGCCGCGCAGGTCGGCGCCGTGGAAATCGGCCCCGATCAGCACCTGCTTGGCATAGTCCATCGCCGCCGCCACAGGGAGGGGGCCGGCCAGCAGCAGCAGGCTGCCCAGCAACAGGGACAGCAGCAGGGTCAGGGACCGGGGCGGGACGAAGGGGCTCGCCATCGGGGATGGAGCGAAGGAGTGCAGCCTAGGCAAAGGGTTCTCACCACTCCGCGGCCCGCGGAACGATGCCGATGGGGACAGGGCGACTAGCGTGGTGAGGGTCTGGATCTCCGGCCCGTTCGCTCTCCGAATCCGTGGATGGCCCAGGACCTCCAGCCCAAGGACTTGCAGCCCAGGGACTTCCAACCCAGAGATTCCCAGCGATCAGGGACCGAAGCGTTCGAGGCCCTGTTGGAGAGGATCGAGCGGCCGGCGGCCCTGGCGGATGGCCTGGGCGAGATCCAGGCGGCCAATGGGGCGTTCTGCCGGCGTTCGGGGCTGGACCTGCAGGCGTTGTGCCAGCGGGGGCTGCAGGGGCTCTGCGCCGCTGATGTGACGCCGTTGCTGCAGGGTGCCGTGGCCAGCCTGAGCAGCGAACTGGCCGGCTCCCCGGTGGCGGATGGGGCGATTCCCCTGTCCCTGAGCCGCCTGCCGGCCAGCGGCGGGACGGAAGCGGTCTGGTGCCTGCTGGAGCTGCTCGACCGGCGGGTGGCCCTGGCTGACCTGGATGAACTGGTTACGGCCCGTTACGCGGATGGCGCCGTGCTGCTGCATCTGCAGGTGCTGCAACTCGACCTGGTGCGGGGCCGGTTGGGCATCGCCGCCTGCGAGGCCCTGATCGAGGAGATCGCCCACCGGCTGGAGGCGGCCCTTCCGGCCGGTGGCTTCTTCTCCCGCCAGGGGGGCGACCGCCTGCTGGCCCTGCTGCCGGGCGCGCTGGGCATCGACGCCGTGCGGGACATGGCCGGTGCGCTGCTCTCCAGCCTGGAGGCACCCACCACGGTGCTGGAGCACGTCATCGAGCCCTCGCTGAACGTGGGCATCAGCCGCGCCCCTGACGACGGCAACGAGTTCGCCGTGCTGCTGGAGGCCGCCACCCGGGCGCTGGAGGAGACCCATCGCCAGCCGTTCCCCAGCTGCTGCATCGCCTCGCCGGTGGAGCGATCCGTCCAGTTGCAGGAACTGCTGGCCCGTCCCCTGGCCCTGGCGATCGAGCAGGAGCAGCTGGAACTGGCCTATCAGCCGATCATAGAGCTGGAATCCGGCCGGGTGATCGCCGCCGAGGTGCTCTGCCGCTGGGATGATCCGGTGCTGGGCCGCCAGTCCCCCGCCGATTTCATCGACGTGGCCGAGGCCACGGCCCAGATCTCGTCCCTGGGGCGCTGGGTGATGGAGCGGGCGTTCGAGACCCTGCACCGCTGGGATGGGGCCGGACTGCAGCTGGCCAAGATCTGCGTCAACGTCTCGCCGCTGCAGGTGCAGGACCCCACCTGGAGCAGCGACCTGCTGATGGCCCTGGAACGCCACCAGCTGACCCCCGGTCGCATCGTGCTGGAGCTCACCGAAGGCAGCATCCTGGAGATGTCGAACCACGTCGCCAACCAGCTGCGGGACCTCCGGCGCCAGGGATTTGAGCTGGCCATGGATGATTTCGGTACCGGCTATTCGGGGTTGCAGCGCCTCACCGAGTTGCCGTTCAGCGAGGTCAAGATCGACAGGAGCCTGATCTCCGCGATCGACTACGACCAGCTGCAGCAGGCGATGCTCAGCGCCGTGATCCGGCTCAGCGACGCCACCGGAATCATGGTGGTGGTGGAGGGGGTGGAACGCTCCCGGCAGCGGCAGATGCTGCTCACCCTCGGTTGCCGCCATGGCCAGGGCTACCAGCTGTCGGCACCCCTTTCCGATCTGGAGCTGGAGGCCCTGCTCCAGAGCCAGATCGCTGCAGAGGCCTGAGCGGTCCCGTCAGGATGCACTGGATGGTCCCGCTGCTGCTGTCCGTGGACGTGGGGGATGGGCGCTCCGTGGCCGGCCTCTCCAAGGCGATCCAGCTGTCGGTGGCGCCGGTGTTCCTGTTCACCGGCGTCACCGGGCTGCTGAGCCTGTTCAGCTCCCGGTTGGCCCGGATCATCGACCGCACCCGCGTCATTCAGGAGGCCCTGGCCCAGAGCCGGGCGAAGGAGGAACCCGATCCTGAGGACGGCGACCGGCTGGAGCAGGTGCTGGCGGTGCAGCGGCGCCGCACCTTCCTGATCAACCGGGCGATTTTGGCGGTCACCGTCACCGCCCTGCTGGTGGCGGCCGTGGTGGCGGTGCTGTTCATCAGTGCCGTGGCGGCCCTCGATGTCACCGCCATCGTCGTGCCCCTGTTCGTGGCGGCCATGGGCGCCATGATCGTGGGCCTGCTGCTGTTCCTGGTCGAGGTGCAGCTGGCCATCAGCCAGAACCCCCGCCGGTACTACTGAGCCCCATCGACCCCTGGTGCGCCGCTCGCTGGCTTGACCGTCGCCGGGAACCCTGCAGCAGCAGCTGCTTGCCGCCATGCCCCCCAGCCCCGCCCAGCGTCAGGGAGCCTGGGCTGAGCAGCGGGTGCTGCGGCTGTTGCGGCTCCAGGGATGGCAGCTGCTGGCGCGCAACTGGCGCTGCCGGTGGGGGGAGCTGGATCTGGTGCTCCACAAGCCGGGACGGCTGCTGCTGGTGGAGGTGAAGGGGCGCCGCAGCGGCAGCTTGGACGGCTGGGGAATGGGCGCCCTGCGGCGGCCGAAGCGCCAGCGGCTGGAGCGGGCCTGGGACTGCTGGCTGGCGGCCCATCCCCACTGGGCGCGGACGCCGGTGGAGCAGGTGGCGGCCCTGGTGCCCCTGCCGCCCTCGCCGGGTCCGGTGCGCTGGATCCGGCTGGGCGATTAAGGGTGTGCGGGCCGGGTGCCCCGGCTCAGGGCTGGCTGGTGGCAGGGGCCGTTGTGGCTGGAACTGGCTTGGCCGGGGCTGTTGTGTAGAAGACCGTGCAGCGGTAGCGGGTGTTGTCCATGCCCACCTCCAGGTCCTCGCAGACCGTGCGGGTGATCGTGGCCCCCTTGGGCACCTGGCTCCTGGCCTGCTGGCGGGTGGCCTGACGGTCGAAGATCGATTCGGCGGTGACGCTGCCGGCCCGGGCGGCGCCTGCCAGCAGCGCAAGGACACCGGCCAGCAGGGCACCGGTCAGGCGGAAACCATGGGCCATGGCGGACGGAGGAACACTGCTCCATCTCTAGCCAGGCCCGACGGCCCTGCAATCTGGGGAGACCTGCCGGCGCCTCCATGACCTTCAGCGGCCACCGGGCCCGCAAGCGCTTCGGCCAGCACTGGCTCACCGATCCCCAGATCCTCGATCGCATCGTGGCGGCCGCCGATCTTCACGGTGCCGACCATGTCCTGGAGGTGGGCCCGGGGCGGGGCGCCCTGACCGAACGGTTGCTGGCCTCGCCGGCGGCGTCCCTGCTGGCCGTGGAGCTGGACCGGGACCTGGTGGTGGGCCTGCGGCAGCGGTTCGGCGGCGACGGGCGCTTCAGCCTGATCGAGGGTGACGTGCTTGAACTGGCCCTGCCCTGCCCCGAACGGCCCATCCCCACCAAGGTGGTCGCCAATATCCCCTACAACATCACCGGTCCATTGCTGGAGGTGCTGGTGGGCCGCCTCGGCCGGCCGGCCCCCTGCCGCTTCGAGCGGCTGGTGCTGCTGGTGCAGCAGGAGGTGGGCCAGCGCATCCGGGCCCGGCCGGGCAGCAGCGCCTTCTCGGCCCTCAGCGTGCGCATGCAGTTGCTGGCCCGCTGCAGCAGCGTCTGCACGGTGCCGCCCCGCTGCTTCTCCCCGCCACCGAAGGTCACTTCGGAGGTGATCGTGATCGAGCCGGTGGCGGCGGCGGACCTGCCTCCACTGGACCAGGCCCTGGCAGTGGAGAGCCTGCTGCGGCGCTGCTTCGCCGGGCGGCGCAAGATGCTGCGCACCAGCCTGGCGGGCCTGCTGCCGGCGCCGCAACTGCTGGAGCTGGCCGCCGCCGCCGGTGTGGACCTGCAGCAGCGGCCCCAGGAGCTCGGTCCCGATCGCTGGATGGCCCTGGCCAGCGCCCTGATGCTCGTGCGCGACGTCGCTCAGGGAGAGGGGGGGGTGTACCAGACGCTGCAGCGGTAGCGGGTATTGCCGACCACGGAAATCTCGGTGCATCGGGAGTCCGTCACCGTTGCGCCGAGGGGCACCTGATCCAGCGCCAACCGGAGGGCATCGCCACGATTGCGGATCGATTCGGTGCTGATCAGGGTTGGCTTCCCCAGCGGCACGGACGGCTGAGGCACGGTGAAGGCGGGCTCGGGCTGCCGGGGCATCGGCAGGTTTTCGATCCGACTTCCCCCTGGCGGAGCCGTCGCCTGGGGAGGTGGTGAGGCCGAAGGCGGTGAGCGTGGGTGGAGGGGCTGGAGGCTGCCGCCAGAGGCCCCGACGACTCGGAACACGATGTCGCCTTCATCCAGGCGAGGATCACGAATCTTTCCGTATTGGGGATTCTGAGCCGTGCTGTAGTTGGCCATCTGCTGGGGAAGATACTCGCCCAGTTCAGAACCAGTGATGTAGCCATCGCGGTTGATATCTGCCGCACCATCCAGGGCTCGTATGAGCAGTGGGGTGAATAAACTTGTCGCAGGGACCACCTCATTGACATCACCGGCAGTAAGAAACTGTCTGACCGGTAAATTCATCTTTCGTTGCAGGTAGGTGGGTACAGGAGAGGCTGATCGCACCTTGAAGATGGCACCGGAAAAACAGCTGTCGAAAATGAAAAGTACGTGCTTGGCCTCCATCTGCTTTGCCCATGACATGATCTGCTCCATGCTGAGGGCAGACCTCGCAAACTCAAGATCACTGTCTTGACGAGCGGCGGCTGGAGCATCCACTGGCACGAGATAGCCGAGGTCATTGTTGCGGGTCCAGCCGTGACCAGCGAAGTAGATCACCAAACGATGATCTGGGCGATAGCCAAACCGCTTCACGAAGTCTTCGATGGACTGCTTCAGCTTCAATGAGCCTGGATTAGCAACGACATCAACCTCAAACCCCTGGCGATTCAGCGCTGCGGCGACATCGGCGGCTTCATGCCGCAGATTGTTGAGTTTCTTCCAGAAAGGATCTTTGTAATCGCCTGCCCAGATGACCAGAGCGTGGCTGCCCCCGTAGCGGAACAGGACCGTGCCTCTGGGGTCGGTGACCTGCAATCCATCCTGAGCCGATGAGCTCGTGACGCACCCCCACCCAAAGCAAAGGGCGCACGCCAGCTGCACAAGGGCCGGGGGGCGGCTGGTGGTCATCGCAGCAGGGGGGTGATCGCCTCAAGCAACTCCCCGGAACCGGGCTTTTCACCGGCTCGGAAGATCCGCACCTCCTTCGCCTTTCCCTGATCGATGAGAATCGTTCCTCCTTCCAGGCGCTTGTCGTTCTGGATCTCCAACCTGCCATCGGCTCCACGACGAACAACGATGCCGCCGTAGCGCACCTCCTTGTAGGCGGTCATCAAGGTCTTCACCAGCAGATCGACGCTCACGATGCCCACGAGGACGTAGATCAGGGCCGGTGATCGGACGTCGGCTTGGGATGGACCCTCCGGCGTCACACGGCCATCGAAGGCAAGTTCCTTCTGGATGGCGATGGATTGACGCCCTGGGGCCCTCCAGAGGATGTCCACGGTTCGTCCAGACATCGGGTCGGCCCCAAGGGCTGCAGAGGTCTGCAGCAGCAGACTGAACAACACGACAGCGCCGAAGGTTGCTCGAAAGGTGTTGCCATGGCTGGCTTTCATCTGTGCACCCTGACGTTTCCACCATTCTGATTGCTCTGGCCGGACCCACGCCATGGTCGAGGGCCTCCCAGCGCCTGCCGGGTGCTCCGCTTGAATCAGGCCTGCACTCCGCGTTTCTGCAGGGACGTCCGCCCAGCCCCATGCCCGATCTGATCGTTTCGGCCCCCGCCAAGATCAACCTGCATCTCGAGGTGCTGGGGCTACGGCCCGATGGTTACCACGAGCTGGCGATGGTGATGCAGAGCATTGACCTGGCCGACACCCTGGTGCTGCGCTCAAGCGCCGACGCCACGATCCGGCTGCGCTGCGACAACGCGGATCTGCCCACCGACGGCACCAACCTGATCGTCAGGGCGGCGGAAATGCTGCGCTCCCGGGTCGGCCTGCCGGAGCTGGGGGTGGAGATCACACTGGACAAGCGCATCCCCATCGGCGCCGGCCTGGCGGGCGGCTCAAGCGATGGAGCCGCCACCTTGGTGGGTCTGGATGCCCTCTGGGGTCTGGGGCTGGGCACCGAGCGGCTCCATGGACTGGCGGCCGAGTTGGGATCCGACATGCCCTTCTGCCTGGAGGGCGGCACCCAGCTCTGCTTCGGCCGTGGGGAGAGGCTGGAGCCCGTGCCGCGGCAGCAGGTGGCGCAGCGGGCAGTGCTGCTGCTCAAGCACCCGCAGGCCAGCGTGTCCACCCCCTGGGCCTATGGCCGCTGCCGGGAGCTGCGTGGCGACTTCTACCTGGAGAGCGAGGCGGACTTCGAGCAGCGGCGCCAGGCCCTGCGCCAAGGCCCGCTGCTGGCCGCCCTGGCCGAGCCTGGCCCCCTGCCACCGTTGCGCAACGACCTCCAGTCGGTGGTGGCGCCGGAGGTGGAGAGCGTCCGCGCGGGCCTTGATCTGCTGCGCCGCGGACCGCAGGCTCTGGCCGTGGCGATGAGCGGTTCCGGACCGAGCCTCTATGCCCTCTACCCCGACCTGGCCGCAGCCGAGGCGGCCAGGAGCGCCCTGGCGGGGGAGCTAGGCGCCCTCGGTTTGGCCTCCTGGTGCTGCCGTTGCGGCGGGTCCGGTGTCAGCCTGGTGACGGATGGATCCCCACCATGACGGACGAACAACCCACCCCGCCGCCGCGCAAGGGACCGCTGAGCTTCCTGTCCGGTGCCCTCACCAGTGGCCTGCTGGCCTGGCTGAGCCTGGGCGTCAGCCAGCGGGTGGTGGGCTGGTACGTGACCCATCCGCCCCACTTCGATTCGGCCTTCGCCCAGAGCATTGCCACGGCGATGAAGACCCTGATGGTGGGGATGTGCTTCCTGGCCACCTTCACCTTCGCCTTCATCGGCCTGGGGCTGTTCCTGGTGTTCATCCGCAGCCTGTTGCCGGCTGAAGCGGAATCCCCTTCCTAAGCTGCCACCGCCGCCGTCCTTCCCCCTGATGACTCCCCACGACCTGGGTCTGCTGGTGGTTCTGCTGCTGCCGGGCATGCTCCTGTCGGTCCTGCTGCTCAGCACCTTCGCCGCCGGCGGCTGAGATAGGTTAGCCGCGCAAAGGCCCCCGCTCCGTGGCTGAAACTCTCCTGTTCAACGCCCTGCGCGAAGCCATCGACGAGGAGATGGCGCGCGACCCCCATGTCTGTGTCATGGGCGAGGACGTGGGCCATTACGGCGGCTCCTACAAGGTCACCAAGGACCTCTGTGAGAAGTACGGCGAACTGCGGGTGCTGGACACCCCCATCGCCGAGAACAGCTTCACCGGCATGGCCGTCGGTGCCGCCATGACCGGCCTGCGGCCGATCGTGGAAGGCATGAACATGGGCTTCCTGCTGCTCGCCTTCAACCAGATCTCCAACAACATGGGGATGCTGCGCTACACCAGCGGCGGCAACTACACCATCCCGGCCGTGGTGCGCGGTCCCGGCGGCGTCGGTCGTCAGCTCGGTGCCGAGCACAGCCAGCGCCTCGAGGCCTACTTCCACGCCGTTCCAGGCATCAAGATCGTGGCGGTCAGCACCCCCACCAACGCCAAGGGCCTGATGAAGGCCGCCATCCGCGACAACAATCCCGTGCTCTTCTTCGAGCACGTCCTGCTTTACAACCTCAGCGAAGACATCCCTGAAGGCGACTACATCTGCGCCCTCGACCAGGCCGAGGTCGTCCGTGAAGGCAAGGACGTCACCATGCTCACCTACTCGCGCATGCGCCACCACTGCCTCAAGGCGGTGGAGCAGCTGGAGCAGGAGGGCGTGGATGTGGAGCTGATCGACCTGATCAGCCTCAAGCCCTTCGACATGGAGACCATCGCCCGCTCCATCCGCAAGACCCACAAAGTGGTGGTGGTGGAAGAGTGCATGAAGACGGGCGGCATCGGTGCCGAACTGATCGCCCTGATCACCGAGCACTGCTTTGACGACCTCGACGCCCGGCCCCTGCGTCTCTCGTCCCAGGACATCCCCACCCCCTACAACGGCAATCTGGAGAACCTCACGATCATCCAGCCGCACCAGATCGTCGCCGCGGCGCTCGATCTGAAAGCGGGCCGTCGCTGAGATGGGACGCCAACAGGGCTGGTTCGCCCTCATCCTCGCCCTCACCATCGCCTCCGGCGCCCTGCTGGCCAACTACGGACTGCAGCTCGGTCTCGATCTGCGTGGCGGCAGCCAGCTGACCCTCCAGGTGATGCCCGCCGGCGCCATCACCCGGGTGGACACCGAGCAGCTGGAGGCCGTCAAGGACGTGCTGGAACGGCGCATCAACGGCCTGGGCGTGGCCGAATCCACCCTCCAGGCCGTGGGCAGCGACCAGCTGGTGCTGCAGCTCCCCGGCGAGCAGGATCCCAGCCAGGCGGCCCGGGTTCTGGGCAGCACCGCCCTGCTGGAGTTCCGCGCCCAGAAGCCCGGCACCGAGGAGGAGATGCGGGGTCTGCTGGCCCTCAAGCGCCAGGCCGAGTCGGTGCTGCGGGCCAAGCGCCCCCCCTCCCCCAGCGATGACCCCACGTCACCCCCCCCGCCGGAAACACCGTCCCTTTCGCCCCAGGATCTCTCCAAGGCGCTCAGCTCCCTCGGCATCCAGGTTCCCGCCGGCAGCACGGAGGTTGACCAGATCGAGCTATTGCTGCGGGAGACCAACCGCCGCATCCTCGGCCTCTACGGGCCGCCGCTGATCACCGGCAAGGATCTCACCAGCGCCGGTCGCCAGCAGCAGGCCACCGGTACCGGCTGGGAGGTGACCCTCGGCTTCAACCGGGAAGGGGGCGAGAAGTTCGCCTCCCTGACCCAGTCGATCGCCGGCACCGGCCGGGTTCTGGGCATCGTCCTCGATGGCCGCTCGATCAGCGAGGCCAGTGTCGGCGAGCAGTTCAAGGTGGCCGGCATCACCGGTGGTTCCGCTTCGATCACGGGCAATTTCAGTGCCGAAGAGGCCCGAGACCTGGAGGTCCAGCTGCGTGGTGGCTCCCTGCCCCTGCCGGTGAAGATCGTCGAGGTGCGCACGGTCGGCCCATCGCTGGGAGCCGAGAACATCCGCTCCAGCCTGGTGGCGGGCCTCTCGGGCCTGGTGCTGGTGGCGGTGTTCATGGCGGTTGTGTACCGCCTGCCAGGGATCGTCGCGGTGGTGGCCCTGAGCCTCTATGCCCTGTTCAACCTGGCGATCTACGCCCTGATCCCTGTCACCCTCACCCTGCCCGGCATTGCCGGCTTCATCCTCTCGGTGGGGATCGCCGTGGATGCGAACGTGCTGATCTTCGAGCGCATCAAGGAGGAACTCCGCGGCGGCAACACCCTGATCCGTTCGATCGACATGGGATTTTCCCTGGCCTTTTCCTCGATCTTCGACGGCCACGCCACCGGCCTGATCAGCTGCGCCGCCCTCTTCTTCCTGGGCACCGGCCTGGTCAAGGGTTTCGCCGTCACCCTGGCGATCGGTCTGCTGCTGAGCCTGTTCACCGCCCTCACCTGCACCCGAACCCTGCTGCGCCTGTTGATGAGCTATCCCGCCCTGCGGCGCCCCACCTACTTCCTGCCGGCCCGCCAGCTGCCCCCCGCCAAGTCCGGTGCGGCCCAGGCGGGTCTGGCCTGAATGACTGCCATGACCCCCGCCCCTACCCCCCGTTTCCGCATCAGCCGCCACCGGCGCCTGGCCTGGCTGGGATCGGCCCTGGCCTGCGGCCTGAGCCTGCTGGGTCTGGCACTCTGCTGGCTGAACCCGGCCATCCACGCACCCCTGCGGCCCGGCCTGGATTTCACCGGCGGCACCCAGGTGCAGGTGGAGCGCGATTGTGCCCCCTGCACGGCGATCACCGCCGCAGAGATTCGCCAGGGTCTGAGTGGCCTCAACCTGCCCTCCTCAGAGGGCGATCGCGCACCCAACCTGGGCAGTGCCTCCGTTCAGGTGCTGGATAGCGGCCGGTCCCTGCTGCTGCGGCTGCCGGCCCTCGAGGCTGAGCAGAGCTCGGCCTTGGTCGATGACCTGGCCAGCAAGTTTGGCCCACTGCTCAAGAGCGGCACGTCGGTGAACACGATCGGCCCCACCCTCGGCTCGCGCCTGCTGCGGGGCAGCCTCATTTCCCTGCTGGTCAGCTTCGTCGGGATTTCGGTGTACATCTCCTTCAGCTACAGCGGCATTTTCGCTGTCCTGGCCCTGCTGTGTCTGGCCCATGACGTCCTGATCACCTGCGGACTGTTCGCCTGGCTGGGCCTGCTGCAGGGCATCGAAGTGGATTCCCTGTTTGCCGTTTCCCTGATCACGATCGCCGGCTATTCGGTCAACGACACCGTGGTGGTGTACGACCGGATCCGTGAACAACGCCGCACCCTGGGTGATCTGTCGCTGGTGGATCAGGTGGACGTGGCCGTGGATGCCACCCTCACCCGCTCGCTTTACACCTCCTTCACCACCCTGTTGCCCCTGGTGGCCCTGATCTTCTTCGGCGGCAGCACCCTGTTCTGGTTCGCGGTGGCGCTCACCGTGGGTATCGCCGTCGGCAGCTGGTCGAGCATCGGTGTGGCTCCCACCCTTCTGCCCGTCCTCTCCAAGCGATGAGGGGCCCGGAACGTGTCGAAGGGGGCCGGCGTGGCTGGTCCATGTTGCCGCTGGTGCTGCTGGTGCTGGCCCTGATCGATCTGCGGGTGGAGTTGATCCTGCTCTGGGACCACTTCACCCTGGCGTCCCTCAGCGCCGCCGTCCGCTCCCATCTGCTGGCCGTGGCGGTGCTGGTGGCCCAGCCGTCGCTCTGGCACCACTACCGCCGCTCCCGCGGCTGAGCCGATCGGGACCGGATGGCTAGTTCTGTTCAGGTCAGGTCCCAGCGGTCCATCACGTCCCGCACCAGCACCTCTTCGCAGGCCACCTGCAGCACCACCACCAGGGGCAGGGCCAGTAGAAGCCCGGGCAATCCGAGCAGAGCCCCCAGACTCAACTGGGCCATCAGGGCGACGGTGGGCAACAGGTTGACGGTGCGGCTCAGCAGCAGGGGAGTCAGCAGGAAGGCTTCGCCGTTCTGCAGCAGCAGCCGCAGCACGAGCACCTGGACCACCTTCGCCGGAGAGATCAGCAGGGCCACAGCCAGTGGAAGCAGGGTGGCGGTCGTGGGTCCGATGGTGGGCACAAAGGTGAGAAGGCCGCAGACCAGGCCACTCAGCAACGCCAGGGGCACTTGCAGCAGGGCCAGCCCCGCCCAGGTGGTGATGAACACCACGGTGCCTGAGATCGTCATCCCCGCCAGCCAGCCACCGAGGGCCTCGCGGCATTCGCCCAGCAACTGCTCCATGCGCCGCCGGTAGAAGCGGGGTGTGGCGGCGATCACCAGCCGTTGGTGGCTGACCGGATCGAGTGCCATCAGGATCGCCAGCAACAGCATCAGCAGCAGCTGGATGGTGCTGTTGGCGGCACCACCCGCCACGCCGAGCAGTTGGCTGCCCAGGGGCTGAAGCCGGTCCCAGAGGGTTCCATCGTCCAGCTGCCGCTCCAGGTCGCGCAACAGGGGGGTCTTGGGCGCCATGTCACCGAGTCGCTGGACCAGCTCGGGCACCAGCTGGCTGAACTGGCGGATCTGGTCGATCAGCTCCGGCAGCAGCAGATGGCCCAGCAGCCAGCCGATCACCAGCAGCACCAGCAGCACCAGCGACAGGGCAGCCCCCCGGTTGAGGCGGGTGAGCCGCCGCAGCAGGGTGGTGGGCACATCCAGCGCCACCGCCAGCACCACGGCGCCGAAGAGGATCAGCAGCACCCAGCGAAGTTCCCAGAGCAGCAGGAACAGCGCCACCAGGGCCAGGGCCCCGAGCAGGGTGCGTGCCTTCATGTCTGCCGGCGCTCCCGCTTCCAGGGATCGAGGATGTCATGGATCAGCACATCCCGCAGCAGCACCTGCAGACAAACCGCCAGTGGCAGGGCCAGCAGCAGGCCGAGGGGGCCGAACAGCAGGGTGAAGAGGAGCTGGGCGGTGAGGGTCAGGCCCGGCAGCAGCTGCAGCTGATGGTGCATCACCGAAGGGGTGATGACATAGCTCTCGAGGTTCTGGATGACCACGTAAACCAGCAGGACGGCCACGGCCTTCCAGGGGGCATCCAGGAGCGCCACCGACATCGGGAAGATCGTGCTGAGCGTCGGTCCCACGTTGGGGATGATGTTGAGCAGGCCGGCCAGCAGGGCATTGGCCGCCACCAGCTTGACCCCCAGCACGGACAGGCCGATGGCGGCCAGCAGGCCCACGCAGACGGAGCTGATCAGCACCCCCACCATCCAGCTGCTCAGGGCGGTGCCGCAGGACACCAGCACCTGGCGCAGGCGCCTTCGGTAGAAGGACGGCGCCAGCAGCAGCAGGGCCTCCCGGTAGCCGGTGGGTTGGGCCGCGACCATCAGGGAGACGGCCACCACGAACAGGGTCTGGAGCAGGCCGGCACCGAGGTTGCCGGCCACGCCCACCAGGCCGATCGCCCCACCGCCGAGCCGGCCCAGCAGGTCAGGGGGCAGGCTGGCGGGAATCGAGAGAGTGGATTTGAGCCAGTCCAGGCTGCCGTCCCTGCGGCCGTAGACCATCTGGGACGCCCCCTCGAGGGCGTTGCGCACCAGCTTCCAGAGCTCCGCCCAGGCCCGCGGCACCTGCTGCACCAGTTCGCGGAACTCGGCGATGAAGGGGGGGATCACGACCGTGGCCACCAGCAGCACCACCAACGTCACCAGCAGCAGGGCCAGCAGCAGGGCGATGGGTCTGGCCACACCGAGGCGTTCGCGAATGGCGCCCACCAGGGTGCACAGGGCCATGGCAAGCACCACGGCGGCGAACAGCAGGATCAGGGCGTCACGCAGGCTCCACAGCAGAACCAGCGCTGCCAGCAGGGCGATCAGGCCCAGCCACTGCCCGAACTTCAAACCTCCTCCTGGCCCTCCTCGGCCGGTTCGTCACCCTGGCCGGCAAATCCCAGACCATGGCCGTCGGCATAGCGCTGCGCGAAGCGCATGAAGCGCTCGAAATCGGCGGTGCTCTTCCAGGTGTAGGTGGCTTCCAGGGCGCTGGCCTTGCCGTTGACGAAGCGGGCCTTCACCTCCCGGGTCACCATCTCGCCTTCCTCATCGAGCATGAACATGCCGGTGATGTCGCCCACCGCCTGGGGGGCCAGGGCCTCGGGTTCCTCGAACACGAAGGTGGCCTGGCCGGTGCGGCCATCCCGGGATCGGGTCAAGCGGATGTCGGGCACGACCGTCTCGTCCACCCCGCGGAAGAACTGAATGGCGGCGGCCATGGCACTCGCTGAAAAGGGGACTTTAGGCAGAGCCCGAACCCGCCCTCCACGCCCCTGGAGCCAGTGCCCATCGGCCCTGACATAGTGGGACCCACCATGCTGCCTTCTCGGCTGGTCGTTTTCCCATGCTTTCCGGTCCTCCGGTTTCCAGCACCGTTGATGCCGATCAGCTGCTGGAGCGTTTCCTGGCAGGCTCCGCGCGTCAGCGCCGCAGCCTGCTGGGCCCGCTCGAGCAGGCCGGCTCCGACCTGCTCGAGCGGATCCCGGACCGGCTCGACCGGCTCGATGCCACCGGTGATGACTGGGCAGCGGGCCATCTGATCCAGCTGCTGCTGGCCCGCGGGGACACAGGCCGGCAGGAGGCCTGGCGGGCCCGACACCCCGAGGGCTGGCTCGCCGTCGCCAGCGCCGCCGGCCTTGACTACACGCCGCTGCAGCAGCGCCTGATGCGGCAGGACTTCGAAGCGGCCGATCGCCTCACCAGCGAGCACCTGCGCCAGCTGGCCGGAGAGGCAGCCGTGCGGCGCGGCTATGTCTATTACAGCGAGGTTGCGGTGATGCCAGCCACCGACCTCACCAGCCTCGACCGTCTCTGGTGCTGCTACTCCCAGGGGCGTTTCGGCTTCTCGGTCCAGGCCCGCCTGCTGCAGGTGTGTCAGGGACAGTGGGATCGGCTCTGGCCCCGGCTCGGCTGGAAGAGCAACGGCACCTGGACCCGCTACCCGGGCTCCTTCCAGTGGTCGCTGGAGGCCCCGGAGGGCCACATGCCCCTGATCAACCAGCTGCGGGGCGTGCGGTTGATGGACGCGGTTCTGCAACATCCCGCCATACGGGCCCGCCTGGGGGAGGCGCCGGCCGGGGGTGCGCGTTAGGTTCCGGAGAGGCGAACTGGACTTCCTGCTGCATGCAGCTCCGCTGGGCCGATTACATCACCCCCTCCACCCTGCAGCTGGCCCCGCTGGTGGAGTTGCTGCTTGAACCCATTGGCTGCGCGCTCCGCCAGGCGGAGCTGCAGCTCGGTCTGCAGGAGGCCCTTGTCAATGCCGTGCGTCACGGCAACGGCTGCGATCCCGGCAAGTGCCTGAGGGTCCGCCGCATCGTCACCCCCCGCTGGGTGATCTGGCAGGTGCAGGACGAAGGCCCCGGGCTTCCACCCCATGCCCGCCACAGTTCCCTGCCCTGCCAGCAGGATGCTCCCTCAGGCCGGGGCCTGTTCCTCATTCATCACTGTTTTGATGACGTGCGTTGGAGCGGCCGGGGCAACCGGCTGCAGCTGGCGGCTCGGCGTGCGGTGGTCAGCGACCGTGGGCCGGGCAGCCCGGATCGCTGATCTCGGCCCGCAGCCAGGCCAAGGCGTTCTCCAGCAGGGCGATGGCGCTGCGCCGACCTTCGCTGTCCGCACGGGCGGCCGGTTCATCGGCGGCCAGAAGCTGAACCAGGGCTGCTGCCACCTGTTCGGCCGCGCGCCGGGAGCGCTGGTGCTTGAGGGCATGCCAGTCCCGATCACCGATGCTGAGCTGGCGATGCAGGCGTTCGGCCAGGGGCAGGGTCTCCGGCGGCCACGACCGGTGCGACGGGATCACAGCATCGGAAGGAGACGCCGTTTCGGCTGGAGAGCTGGTGGCTTCCACTGGACGATCGGACCACGGTGGCCCCATCCTGTCGTTCCAGGCCTCGCCCTGTCGATCGCGCCACCATGAGCCGCCTCCAGCGCCCCCGCCGCTCACCACCACCCGGACTCCTGCACCATCTGGCCGCGGTGCTGAGCATCGCCGGCCGCCCGGGGGCCGTTGCCCCCACTGGCGTGACGCTGCGGCGGCGGCGGCAGAAGCTGGAGCTGGCCCAGAGGCTGCTGGATCCCCTCCCCGACGGCCTGCTGCCGAGCAGCCGTCATGGCGAACGTTTCTGGTCGGCCCTGCGCTGGGGGGGGCTTGGGCTGCTGCTGGCCTGGCTGCTGCGTCCCTGAGTCAGCCGATGGGGTCACTGGCGAACTCAAGGGGATGGGGCCGGCGCTCCAGTTCCTCCAGCTCCAGGCGTTTGAGGGCGATCCAGTCCTCGATCAGCTCCTGGCTGAAGACACCACCGGCCAGCAGGTAGTCATGGTCGCCGGCGAGGGCCGCCAGGGATCCGCCCAGGTCGGTGGGCAGGCTGGCGCCAGCTGGCGGGACAGAACCGGCGGCGGGCTCCAGATCGCTGGGGGATCCGGGATCGCTCTGGCGGCGCACGCCATCGAGCCCTGCCATCAGCATCGCCGCCAGGGCCAGATAGGGATTGGCCAGCCCATCCGCCTGGCGCAGCACCAGCCGCCGCTTGTCGGGGTCGCTGCCGCTGTCGGCAACCGCGACCACCGTCGAGGGGTCGTTCCTGGCGTAGGTCAGGCGGGTCGGGGCCGCGGGGCCGCTCCGCAGCCGCCGGTAGCTGTTGGTACCTGGATTGGTGAAGGCGGCCAGGGAGGGGCCATGGTGCAGCAGCCCCCCCAGGTACCAACGGGCGGTCTGGGACAGGTCGCCATAGGTGCCTGCACCGCAGAACAGGGGCTGGCCGGCCCTCCAGAGGCTCTGGTGCACCGCCAGGCCGGCGCTGATCGGATCCAGCGTGGGCTTCGGCAGCATGGTGGCGCTCCAGCCGTGGCGCCGGGCCACGTGGCGCAGCACATAGCGGCTGACCATCAGGGCATCGGCGGCCCGCAGCAGGTCGTCGCTCCCCAGGCTCAGCCCAAGCAGGGGGGCCGGCGGAGACGGCTGACGCAGGCGGGCCGGCAGGCCCAGGGCCGTCAGGGTAAGCACCAGTTCGTTGCCAAGCGCCTCCGGTGGCTCAGTGCCGTTGGCGATCTGGTAGCCACAACCCTGGTCACTGCAGTGCCAGATCAGCTGGTTGAACAGGAAAAAGTCCTGCGTCACTCCGAAGCGGGCTGCATCGGCCAGGCCGCTGCCGGCCAGCAGGGCCAGGGCGCGGCCGGCCAGGGAGCGGGGGCAGTGGCGGACGTTCGGCCCGGACCCCGCCGGTGCCTCGACCGTGGCGATCAGGCTGAGGCTTCGGGGGGAGAGAAAGGGGTCGATCCAGGCGGTGGCGGGGTCCGGATGCAGGACCAGACCGCTGGCACGGCTGTCGAAGGAATCGCTGTCGAAGGAAAACTTGTCGAGGCAAAGGCCCCGCTGAAAGGCCCCCTCGCCGAGCTGGTCGGCCTCCAGCCCGAACGAATGCCAGCGGCCCTGCAGGTCACTCACCTTGAGGTCGATGCGCTCGATGCCGTCCTCCCCGAGGCGGCGCAGGACGTCCTGGGCGGAGGTGGCCATGGTGGAGGTGGATGGGAAGGCTGCCGCCACGATGGTGCCCCCCCGGCTGGCCGGTGGCCGCGTAACCGTTTCTGTCAGATTCCCCAGAACCAGCCGCAGCACAGGAATCTGGCGGATTGCGAGTGCTACCTTCCGCTGCAGGTGCGTCGATCCGTTTCGTCCATGCGAGATGCCATCACCGGTCTGATTGGTCGTTACGACCAGCTGGGCCGCTACTTCGATCGTTCCGCGATCGATCGGATCGATGCCTACTACGGCCAGGCCGAGTTGCGACTCGCCGCCGTCGAACTGATCAACCGGGAAGCGGCCGTCATCGTGCGCGAGGCAGCCCAGCGCCTCTGGCTTGAGGACCCCGAGCTGCTCCTCCCCGGTGGCAACGCCTACACCACCAGGCGCCTGTCGGCCTGCCTGCGCGACATGGATTACTTCCTGCGCTACGCCAGCTATGCCCTGGTGGCGGACGATTTCACCATCCTCGACGAGCGCGTTCTCAACGGCCTCGATGACACCTACAAGAGCCTGGGTGTTCCCACCGGTCCCACCGTCCGCAGCATCGCCCTGCTCGGTGAGGTGATCGCCGAGATGCTGGCCGATGCCGGCCTGGTGGACACCGGACTGGTTCGGGCCCCCTTCGAGCATCTCTGCCGCGGCCTTTCCTCCAGCAACGTCCGCGCCCGCTGAGCGGCTGTTCCCTAGTCTCAGATCACTTCTGCCGCTCCGCCAGGTCTTGCCTCTTCTCCCAGTGCCTCCCACCGTCAGCAGCACCCACAGGCTCGCTCTGGATCCCATCGCCACCCCGGAGCGGCTGCTGCTGGGCCCTGGCCCCTCCAACGCCCACCCCACGGTGCTGCAGGCCCTGGCACGGATGCCGATCGGGCACCTCGATCCCCTCTACATCGAGCTGATGGGTGAGGTGCAGGAGCTGCTCCGCTACGCCTGGCAGACCGACAACCGGCTCACCATCCCGATGAGCGGCACCGGCAGCGCCGCCATGGAGGCGACGCTGGCCAACACCATCGAACCCGGCGACAAGGTGCTGGTGGCGGTGATGGGCTACTTCGGCCAGCGCCTGGTCGACATGGCCGGCCGCTACCGGGCCGAGGTGGCCACCATCGAACGGCCCTGGGGCGAAGCCTTCGATCTGGCCGAGATTGAGGCGGCCCTGATCGCCCACCGGCCCGCCATCCTGGCCATGGTCCACGCCGAGACCTCCACCGGGGTGTGCCAGCCGATGGAGGGCATCGGGGAGCTCTGCCGGCAGCACGACTGCCTGCTGCTGCTCGACACCGTCACCTCGCTTGGGGCGGTGCCGCTGCACATCGATGCCTGGCAGGTGGATCTGGCCTACAGCTGCAGCCAGAAGGGGCTCAGCTGCCCTCCCGGCCTGGGTCCCTTCACGATGGGACCGCGGGCCGAGGCCAAGCTGGCCGGCCGCTCCGGCAAGGTGCCCAACTGGTACCTCGATGTCTCCCTGCTCAACAAGTACTGGGGCAGCGACCGGGTGTACCACCACACCGCACCGGTGAACATGAACTTCGGCATGCGCGAAGCCCTGCGGCTTCTGGCCGAAGAGGGCCTGGAGGCCGCCTGGGCGCGCCACCGCAGCAATGCCGAGCGCCTCTGGGCCGGTCTGGAGCGGCTGGGCCTTGAACTGCATGTCAGCGAGCCCCTGCGCCTGCCCACCCTCACCACCGTCCGCATCCCAGAGGGGGTCGACGGCAAGGCCTTCAGCCGCCATCTGCTCGATCGCTTCGGCATCGAGGTGGGCGGCGGGCTCGGGGATCTGGCCGGCAAGGTGTGGCGCATCGGCCTGATGGGCTACAACAGCACCCCGGAGAACGTCGATCGCCTGCTCGACCTCTTCGCCAGCGAACTGTCCGCCTTTCAGTCGTCCCCTGCCGCCGTGCCCGCCGCCATCGCCTGACGGGCCAGGCGTCGCTGCCGGAACCACTGCTCCAGCTGCTGACCGGCCCGCGCGCCCCTCACCCCACCGCTGACCGCCATGTGGTGGTGGGCGCTGGGGTGGCTGGAGAGGTCGAGGCTGCCGCCGAGGGCACCACGCTTGGGGTCGCCTGCGGCGTAGATCACACGGCCCACCCGCGCCTGGATCAGGGCGCCGGCGCACATCGGACAGGGCTCAAGGGTCACCAGCAGGGTGCAGCTGTTGAAGCGCCAGTCGCCCCTCGCAGCCGCAGCCTGGCGCAGGGCCAGCAGTTCGGCATGCCCAAGGGGATCTGCCTGTCGGTGGCGACGATTGCTGCCCCAGCCGACGCAGCGGCCGGCCTCATCCAGTAAGGCGGCGGCGACGGGGATCTCCCCCCGGGCCCCGGCCGCCTCGGATAGGCGCAGGAGCCGGTCCATCCACAGCAGGCTGACGGCGTCACTCACCATCCTGTTTTTCTAGCCATCCCTCCGCCAGGGCAGGCGGCAGAATGCCGAAGCCCCCACAGTCGCCGTTGGCCAGCGTCCCCCCCGCCCACCGGCCATCGCCGTCCCCTCAGGACTTCGGCGCCTTTGCCGATCCCTTTCAGCCGGACCCGGCCCTGGAAGAGGTCCTGCAGCAGGCGTCCGGACTCCTTTGCCGCTGGCTTGGCCAGGCCGGCCACGGCACCCCCCTTCCCGGGCTGAGTGTGCTGCCGGCGGTGGAACCGGAGCTGGCGGGACTGGGAAGCGACCGGCTGCTGGCCGATCTGCAACTGGTGATGGAAGGGGCCTACAACCCCAACCATCCCGGCGCCCTGGCCCACCTCGATCCGCCGCCCCTGTCGGCCTCGATCGTGGCCGATCTGATCTGCGCCGGCCTGAACAACAACCTGCTGGCCGAGGAGCTCTCCCCCAGCCTCAGCCGTCTGGAGCGGGCCCTGTGCGCCTGGATGGCCGGGCGGCTTGGGCTTCCTGACGGTGCCGGGGGCGTGGCCGCCAGCGGCGGCAGCCTCAGCAACCTGATGGCCCTGGTCACCGCCCGCCATCAGCGTGGCCTGGCCTGCCGGGGCGAGGCGGTGGTGCTGTGCAGCGAGGAGGCCCATGTCTCGCTTGTCAAGGCCACCGCCGTGATGGGTCTGCCGCCCGAAGCCCTGGTGCAGCTCCCCGTGACGGCTGCCGGCACGCTCGAACCCCAGGCCCTTGAGGAACGGCTGGCGCAGCTCGATCGGGCTGGTACGCCGGTGATCGCCGTGGTGGCCACCGCCGGCACGACCGTGCGCGGCGCCTTGGATCCCCTGGAGCCGATCGCGGCCCTGTGCCGGCGCTACGGCCATTGGCTGCACGTGGATGGCGCGATCGGCGCGATCTTCGCCTTCAGCGAACGCTTCCGTCCCGCGCTGACGGGCCTGGGGCTGGCCGATTCGATCACGGTCAACCCCCAGAAGCTGCTTGGCATCACCAAGACCTCCTCGCTGCTGCTGCTGGCGGATCCGCGCCACCTGCAGCGGGCCTTTGCCACCGGCCTGCCCTACATGGAACCCAGCTGGGGCGGCGGCCACCAGGGGGAGGCGGGGCTGCAGGGCACCAGGCCCGGGGAGATCCTCAAGCTCTGGCTGGGTCTGCGCCAGCTCGGCCTCGACGGCGTGGCCGCCCTCATCGACGCGGCCGTCCAGCGCCGCACGCAACTGGAGCAGCGGCTGCGGGCCATCGGGGGCCTCAGCCTCTGCAGCGGCCCCCTGCACCTGCTCGCGTTCCGGCCCGAGGGCTGTGAAGGGGTGCAGGCGGAGCGCTGGAGTGCCGCCACCCGGGCGGCCCTGCTGGCTGAACAGCTGATGCTCTCGCGGCCCGTCTACCGGGGCCATCACCATCTCAAGGCGGTGCTGGGCAACCCGCACACGCTCCCGTACCATCTGGACCGGCTCAGCCTGGTGGTGCAGCAAAGCCTGGCGGAGCCCAACCATGGCTGAACCAGTGGCTGAACCGATGCCGGATCCGATCCCGCCGAAGCCCCCGCTGAAGGATCCCCGCGGCAGGTGGGTGGCGATCTTCACCGGTGCCATCTCGATCCTGATCGGGGTGGCCTACCTGGTGCTGATCACGGTGCTGGATTCCCGCGGTCCCCTTCAGCCGCCCCCCCCCGAGGCCCTGGTCGGGGCGGTAGCCGCCGTCTCTGGCGTTGCTGCAGAGGTTCCACCACCCTGTTGAGGGCTGTTTCCAGGAAGCTGCGCAGCATCCCCTCCCGTTTGTTGAGGTCGTATTCGCGTTGCAGCACCTCCTGCAGCCCCCCATCGCCCCAGTCCTGGTTCTGGCTGAAGTAGGTGATGAAGCTGCGCCCCGCCACCCGGGTCAGCCAGGCCGCGCTGACCGCCTGAATCGCCCGGCTGACCACCAGGGCGGGGAGATTGAGGCTGAGGGCCGAAGTGAGCAGACCCACGCCCCCCTTGACCAGCCCCAGCCCGGCCAGGGTCCGGCCCACCGAGAGGGCCAGATCCTGGGCGATGTCGCGGCTGAGGCTGACGCCGTAGACACGGCCGATCTCCACCACCATCTGGGCATTCACCGCGGCGGTGGCGAGCAGGTCGACGCCCGGCAGCGGGGTCACCATCACCACCCCTGCGCCGATCCACATGTAGCGATCGACGATCGAGCTGGCGTCGCTGTTCCGTTGCCGGTCCAGCAGGTCCTGGCTGGCCTGGTTGAGGCGGCGGCACTGCAGCAGCAGGTTGTCGGCGATCAGCTCCTCCCCATCGGCATGCAGAACGCTGGCGACACGGCGCAGCAGGGCCTCCACCTCCGGGGCCGGCTGCAGGGGTCGGCCACCGGGCATCGGCACACTCTGGGGAGCGGCGCTGGCGGGGATCACATCCTCGGGGGCGAGTCGGCCGGCGCAGCGTTGCCGCAGCAGCGCCAGCAGGCGCCGCTCCTCCTCTTCGCCGCGCAGGTCGCACTTGTTGAGCACCAGCAGCAGCCGCTTGCCCAGCCCGGCCAAAGCCTCGAACACCTCCATCTCACTGGCGCGCAGGTCGCCATCCAGCACCAGCAGCAACAGATCGGCCCTGGCGGCCAGCCCCCTGGCCAGCCGCTCCCGCTCCCGGCCCTGGCGGCCCGCTTCGAGGATCCCCGGGGTGTCTTCCAGGATCACCGCGCGGGGCAGATCCCGCAGCCGCAGCCGGTAGCGGGTGGCGGCGGTGGTTGAACCCATCGGGGCGCCCACCTCACCCACCAGCTCCTGCAGCAGGGCGCGGATGAGTGAGGTCTTGCCGGCCGAGCCGGTGCCGAACACAACGATCACCAGGTCGCCCCGTTCCAGTTCCGCCTCCATGCGCTGCCGTTCCTGGCGCAGGGCTTCGCGCTCCACCGCGTGGCGCACCTGCTCCAGGGTCCGGTCGATGGCGCCCAGATTGCGCTGGGCCGCCTCCCGGCGGCTGGAGGGCACCGCCGCAGGAATGCGCTTGCCTGCCACCGAAGGGCCCGGGCGGCGCAGCCTCTGCAGCCAGGGCCAGCCGAGCTGCACCAGGGCCAGCAGCAACGCCACCAGCACGACCAGCATCAGCGGTCCCACCATCCAGTAGGGCAGCCAGGTGCTCAGGGTCCATTGCAGTTGCTGGACCGCCTGAAGCACCATCCCCAGCACCACCAGCGCCAGCAGACCCAGCAGGATCCAGATCCAGAGGCGTTGGGGCAGCTTCATGACCCCGGTGGGGCGGAGCGCACGATCTCCCCGAACAGTGAGGCCGCCAGGGCGCTGCTGGCGGCGGTGGGGCTGTTGTCATCGTTGCCCAGCCAGATGCCGATCACCCACTGACGCCGGGGTGCATAGCCCACGAACAGCAGGTCCCGGCCGTCGTTGGTGGTGCCGGTTTTTCCCCAGCTGCCGGCGCCCACGTAGGCGGCGCTGCCGGTGCCGCCGCTGACCACCGCTTCGAGCAGCGTTCGCATCGCCTTGGCGGTGGCGGGGCTCATCACCCGGCGGCCGGGACTGCTCACCGTCCTGGAGCTGCCGGCGGAGGCTCGGCAATCGGCTCCGCCCGAGGTGCCGCAGGCCTCGGCATCGGTGAGCCGCCGGATCGTGGTGGGTGTCCGCCAGAGCCCATCGGCGGCGACGGTGGCATAGGCGGCCGTGAGCTCCAGCAGGGTCACTTCGCTCTGGCCGAGGGCCAGGCCCGGCACCGGGGCCAGGGGACTGGTGAAGCCCAGATCCCGGCCCTTGCTGACGACGGCGTCGAGGCCATCTTTTCGGGCCAGGCGCAGGGCGGCGGTGTTGCTGCTGATCGCCAGGGCCTGGCGCAGGCTGAGGCTGCCGCCACAGCCGCTGCTGAAATGCTGGCCGCCCCAGTCCAGCGGTCCACAGCCGATCCGGTCTCCGGGCCGGGCGCCCCGCTCCAGGGCCACCACGTAGGGGACGAGCTTGAAGGTGCTGCCGGGTTGGCGCAGGGCCATCGAGGCCCGGTTGAACTGGCTCTGCAGGTAGTCCCGGCCGCCGGCGATGGCGCGGATTCCCCCCGTGCGGCTGTCGATCACCACCACCGCCCCCTGGCTCACCCCCAGGGAGCGGCTGGCATCGATGCGCTGCCGCAGCACCAGTTCCACCCGCTCCTGCAGCAGCGGATCCAGGTGGGTGTCGATCAGGAAGTTGCCTTCGGCGGCCACCTCCTTGCCCACCAGGTTCTCCAGGTCGCGGCGCACCTGGTCGGTGTAGAAGGGGGCCCCGCGCTGCTGGGCTGATCGGCAGGCATCCGGCGCCAGCCGGATCGGTTGGCGCCGGGCCCGCCGGGCCTGATCGGCGCTGATCCGGTTGGAGGCGGCCATCTTGTCGAGCACCTGGTTGCGGGAGGCCAGGGCGGCCGAGGGATCGATGCAGGGGTCGTAGCCGTTCGGGGAGGGCAGCAGGCCCACCAGCAGGGCGGCCTCCTCGAGCTTCAGGGCCGCTGCCGGCCGGCCGAAGAAGCGCCGGGAGGCATCCTCGAAGCCCCAGACCGCGCCGAGATAGACCCGGTTGAGGTAGCTCAGCAGCAACTCCTGCTTGCTGAAGCGCGCCTCCAGCTGCAGGGCCACCAGCAGCTCGCGCCACTTGCGCCCCAGCGTCTCGCCCTGGCCCACCTGCTCCGGGTAGAGGCTGCGGGCCATCTGCTGGGTCAGGGTGCTGCCGCCTTCCAGCACCCGGCCGCCGAGCAGGTTGGTGAGCAGGGCGCGGGCGGTGCCGATCGGGTCCACGCCAGGATGCCACCAGAAGCGGTTGTCCTCACTGGCGAGCAGCGCATCGATCAACACGGCGGGATAGGCGCCCAGGTCGGGGAGTTCGCGGCGTTTGCGATCGGCCACCGACGCCACCGGGCGGTTGTTGCGGTCGTACAGGAGCAGCGGTCCCCGCACCGTCGCCAGGCTGCCGCTGGTGGGCACCTGCAGCAGGGACAGGGCCAGCAGCAGGCTGCCGGCGCCGGCCACGGCGACCGCGGCCCGCGCCCCCCAGCGCCCCTTCCAGGACCGGCGCAGCCCCCCCTCAGGTCCGAACAGCAGCGTCGGCAGGTCCTCCTGATCAGCGGGCCCGAAACGCACCTGATCCCCCTGGCGCAGCACCAGCTCCCGCACCCGCCGGCCCTGCCACCAGAGCCCGTTGGTGGAGCCGGCATCGCTCAGTAACCAGTGGCCGCCGTGGTTTTCCAGCAGGGCATGGTGGCGGCTCACGGCCGTGTGGTCGATGACGATGCTGTTGTCGGTGGCGCGGCCGATCCGGTAGAGGCTGCCGTGCAGCGGATGGCTCTGCTCCGGCAGGCCGGGCCTGAGCACCCGGAGTTGGGGACCGGCGGCGGGGGAGCGGGGCCGCAGCCGCCGCTCCAGCCCCTCAAGGATGGCGGTCGGCATGGGGTCGCAGCAGATCGATGAGGAAGCACGCCACGGCCAGGTTGATGGCCACGTCGGCGAGGTTGAAGATCGGGAAATGGATCGGGACGAACTCCAGAAAATCCACCACCGCGCCGTAGCGCCAGCGGTCGATGCCGTTGCCCAGGGCGCCTCCGAGCAGCAGTCCCAGGGCCAGGCCGCTCCAGAGGCCGGCGGGAGGGCGCCAGAGGATCCAGACCAGCAGACCAAGGCTCACCAGGGCGCTCACCAGGCCCAGCTGGTTCGTCGCCCCGGTGAACAGGCTGAAGGCGGCCCCGGTGTTGCTGACCCGCTGCAGCTGGAGCAGGCCAGGCAGCAGCGGCCGGATGCTGCCGCTGGCGAGGTGGTCGAGGGCCCAGGCCTTGCTCACCTGATCCAGCAGCAGGGCAAGGGCCGCCAGCAGCACGATCCCCAGCCGCCGACGCAGCGGACGGGCCATCACGAGGGCACCAGCAGCAGCCGGCGCAGCAACCAGCCCAGAACGCCGGCGGCACAGCACAGCAGCAGCTGGGGCAGCAGGGCCAGGCTGTAGCCCACCACCAGGGTGAGGGTGTCACCCCCCCAGCGGCCGGCCAGGCTGCCCAGCAGTAGGTTGGTGAGGCCGCAGAGATGCAGCACCACCAGGCCGATGGCGGCGGCCCCGGCGAGGGTGAGCGGATCGTCCATGCCCGGCTGGCGCGCCAGCTTGCCGGTGATCCAGGCGGCCGGCAGGAAGCCGGCCAGGTAGCCGAAACCCGGATCCAGCAAGTAGCCGATCCCTCCACCTTCGTGGAATACCGGTAGCTGGAACAGACCGACGCTGAGATAGGCCACGGCCGCCAGGGTCGCACTGCGGGGCCCGCAGACCAGGGCGGTCAGCAGCAGGGCCGGCACCTGCAGGGTGATGCCGAGGGGCCGCACGCCCCAGCCACCGGCCTCGTGGACGGGAAAGGCCGCCGGCACCAGACCGCCGACAAGGATGAGCAGGAGGCCGGCGATGGCTCCGCTCCAGGTGGCAAGGGCTCGCAATGAACCGTCCGTGGCTGGCGCCCATCCTGCTCCAGCTAGGTTCGGCTGAGAAGGGCCCCCAGCCCGCTGAAGCGCCGTACCGATGCCGGATCTCACCCCCACCGATCCTGCGCCAGGGGAGGGTCTGCCGCTGGAGGCACCGGTGGTGATCCATCTGGGCGATGCCGTGCGGCTGCGCCAGCCCCTGCGCTACCTCAAGACCGCAGACCCGATGCCGATGCTGCGTCCCCCGGATCTGGTGGATCCGGGGGAAGTGGGCCGGGTCGTTGAAATCCGGGCGCTGGAACTGAGGGCCATCCGTTTCCGTCGGGGCACCTTTCTGATCAACCTCTCCGATCTGGAGCCGGCCTCGACGGACGGCTGAGTGCATGCTTCAGCCAGGCCTGGTGCGCCTGCTCCAGGGCCGGGGCTGGCCCCACCAGGCTCAGGCTGGGGGCGACCAGCCAGCGGCGGGCCGCCGCCCGCAGATCCTCGGGGCTGATCCCGGGTGCCCGCTCCATCACCTGGCGCACATGGTCGGAGGGCAGGCCATGGCTGAGCACAAGGGCCTGGCGTTCAGCGATCTGGGAGCAGGTCTGGCGCCCCATGGCGTCCTGCCCCTGGAACTTGGCCAGGGCCAGCAGCCGTGAGCCCTCGTCCAGGAGCTCCTCCAGGAGCCGCTGCCACTCCTCCAGCAGGCAGGTGGTGGCCTCGGCCACCCGCTCCGCCGACGTGGACAGGTGCATCACAAAGGGCGGAGCGCCGCGATAGGCCGGCAGGTGAACACCGACGTCGTAGGCCAGACCACGCTCCTCCCGCATGGTGATGAACAGTCGGCTGGACATGCCGAGGCCCAGGTGCGCCTGCAGCAACCGCAGGGCCAGGGCATCGGGATGGGCCAGGGGAACGGTCGCGGCCCCCAGCATCAGCACCACCTGTTCGGTGTCCTGCACCTGCTGGCCAAAGTGGCCCGTTGCCCGTGGTGGACCGGCGAACGCCTGCGGCCGGGGGGCGTGGGTGTTCCAGGGGGACGCCGCCAGTTCCCGCTCCAAAGCCGCCTCCAGGGCATAAGGGGCGTCGCCACAGAGCACCAGCACGGCCCCGTCAGCCCCGAGGCCATCCACCAGAGGGCGCAGGTCCTCCGGTCCGAGACCGGCCAGCTCGGCCTCGATTCCGAGGGGGTCATGGCCGTAGGGGCCGTCGCCGTAGAGCAGGCGGCGCAACTGGTCGTGGGCCAGCTGGAAGGGGTCCTCCTTCTGGCGCTGCAGCATCTGCAGGTTGAGCTGCCGTTCGATCGCCACCTGCTCGGGCTCCAGCCGCGGCCGCCGCGCCATCGCCAGCAGCAGGGGCACCAGGGTGGGGGCGTCGTCGGCGGCACATTTCAGGGCCAGCACCAGACCGTCCTCATGGGCCTCCACCCGCAGGGCGGCGCCGGCCCCCTCGACGCAATCGGCCAGGGCCTCGGCATCCAGCTCGCCGCAGCCCCGGGTCATGCTGCCGGCCAGCAGCTGGTGGGCCCCCCGGCCTCCGGCCGGGTCCCGGCCGCTGCCGCCTGGAATGGCCAGTCGCGCCGCCAGGATCGCCGGCCCTGGCCGATGCAGGATCCTCAGGGGCAGGCCGCCGTCCAGGGTGCGGTGGTCCTCGGCGCTGGCAGGCGTAGCGAGGCTCATGCCGGCACCGCCTCGAGCAGGCAGGCCCGGGCCGGATCCAGCAGGTCCAGCATCTGCTCCTGGAGCCGGTCTGGCGACCATCGGTCCAGCAGTGCCAGGGGGTGGTCGAGGGGCTGGCGCCGTCCCCAGAGGCGGCTGCTGCCGATCAGGCCCGCCACGCCGCCAGGGGATTCCAGGGAAAAGCGATAGCCGTTGGCCACCAGGCGGCGGGCCCGCCACCATTCCTGTTCGCCGAGGCTCTCCTGGCGCAGCTCCTGCCACACCTGGGTGATGGCCTCCCGCACGGCCGCCAAATCCTCCTCGTCGCAGACCGCCTCCAGCAGGGCGAAGCTGCCGCCCTCCATGGCGTGCAGGTCCAGGTCGATGCTCTCGACGATCTGCAGCTGCTCCCGCAGGCGGTCAACCAGACGGCTGCGGCGTCCCTCCGCCAGCACGGTGGTGGCCAGATCCGCCCCCGCCAGTCCTTCCACATCGCTGGCGGCCGGCAGCCACCAGAGCATCAGCAGCCGGGCGGCCTCCAGTCGCGGCAGGGCCAGTCGGTGCACCCCCGGGGTGACATGAAGCGTTGCCGGGGCCATGGCCGCGCTGGTGGCCGGCAGGCCCGCGAGGGGGCCTGCCGCAGCACGCGCCAGCAGATCGCCATCCGCCACGGCGCCGCTGAGGGCCAGGACGCAACGGCCGGCGGCGTACTGGCGCTGATGAAAGGCGGCCATGGCGGCCGGGTCGTGGGCCACCAGCGCCTCGCGCCGACCGAGGATCGGCAGGCCGTAGGGGTGATTGGGGCAGGCCAGGGAGAGCAGGCGCTGCAGGGCCACCTCCTCGGGCTGATCCTCGCTCTGGGCCAGTTCCTCCAGCACCACCTGCCGCTCCATGGCGAAGCTGTCCGGATCGAGGCGGGGCTGCAGCACCAGATCCATCAGCAGATCCATGGCTTCAGCGGCCCCCTCCGGCGGCATCAGAGCGTGGAAGTGGACATCGTCGAAGCCGGTGGCGGCATTGCTGCTGCCGCCCAGAGCCTCGATGCGGCGATCAAATTCGCCGGCCGCCAGCCCGTCACTGCCCTTGAACACCATGTGCTCGAGGAAATGGGCCATGCCGCTTTCCGCCGGGTCTTCGAAGGCGCTGCCGGCCCGGCACCAGAAGTCGATGCAGACCAGGGGGGCGTCCTTCAGATCGAGCTGCACCAGTTCGACGCCATTGGCGAGGGTGTGGCTGACGGGGTCAGCCAGCCCAGGCAGCAAGGACCCGCAACAACCCAGGGACACACTCACGGACGCATGGCAGGATCCGCATTCTGCTGTCACGACGTGTCCATGGGTGAGGTCGCTGCGGCCGGAGTTGGTGGTACCCACCCGCTGGTGGATGGCCTGGCGGAGCGGATCCGGCTCTGTCGCAACACGCTGCCGGATCTGGCGCCGTTGGCGATCGATCCCGAGCTCGAGGCCATCAGCGGCAGCCTGGACGGGGATGCCCTGTTCATCCGCAACGAGGTGCACCGCTGCCGCGGCATGCGCAAGCTGCATCTGGAGACGGCCCGGCTAGGCGCCGGACTGCAGATCCTCCACTGTGTTTTCTTTCCTGATCCCCGCCACGATCTGCCGGTGTTCGGCGCCGACATCGTGGCCGGCAAGGCCGGGGTAAGCGCCGCCATCGTTGACCTCTCGCCGGTCGGGGAGGCGTTACCGGCGACGATCGCCGCGGCCCTGGCCGCCCGCCCCCGTCCAGGCTTCGAGCAGGTGAGGGAGCTGCCGCCCTGGGGCTCGATCTTCTCGCCGCATGTGCTGTTCGTAAGGCCGGTGTCGGAGGCGGAGGAGCAGGGGTTCGTCGAGGAGGTCGCCGCGTTCCTCGGGGTGCTCGCCGAAGCCGCCAGAATCAGCCCTTCCCAAGCCCATGACCACCCAGCTACCGTTGCGCGATGGCAAGCGCAGTTAAGGTATTGCAAGCAACAGAAACAAAACGACAAGACCCGCAGGGTCCTGGAGAAGGCCTTCACCCCCCAGTGGGCGGATCGCTACATCGAAGACCTGCTCTTCGACGACCCACCGGCCCCTGGCGCAACACCCTGATCGTCGCCGGTTTGTTGGCCGCTGTGGCACTCACTGTCACAGGTGTCCGCAGAATGCTCTCAGCCAAGCCGGTAGCTGCCCCTCTAGTCACGCGTGCACCCGCCCCGATCAAGGCGGTGGCAGCTCTTGGGCGCCTCGACCCTGCCGGAGACATTCGTGTCCTGGCAGCCCCGATCACTGGCATCGGCGGCAGCCCCCGCATCACCCAGCTCTTGGTGGGGGAGGGTGACAAGGTGAGTTCCGGCCAGCTGTTGGCACTCTTCGACAACCAGCCCGTTCAGAAGGCCGAGCTCAACCTGATCCGTACACGCATCACCAACCTCATTCGCCGCCTCAGCATTCAGCAACGGGATCTGGACCGTTACAGGCGTCTCGCCAGTGACGGGGCCTATTCAGCAGCGGATCTTGATGTGCTTGAACAGCGAACTCTCGAGCTGCAGGGGCAGCTGCTGGAGGCAAAGGCGGCGCTGCTCAAGGCGAGCACCGACCTGGTCAACACCGAGTTGCGTGCCCCCATGGACGGCACCGTGCTGCGCATTCAGTCCCGTGTCGGCGAACGCCCTGGCGATAAGGGAATCCTTGAGCTGGGTGCGAGTGACCGGATGGAAGCTCTCCTCGAGGTCTACGAGAGCGACATCGATCGGGTGCGTCTTGGCCAGGCTGTGAACCTCACCAGTGAAAACGGTGGTTTCAGCGGCACCCTCAAGGGCACGGTCAGCCGCATCAGTCCTCAGGTGCGCCAGAGATCAGTGCTTTCCACCGACCCCACCGGAGATGCTGATGCCAGGATCGTGGAAATTCGCGTGCGGCTTGACGCCAACGATGCGGCCAGAGTCAGTGATCTCACGGGCCTGAAGGTGATTGCCCGGCTGGTCCCCTGAAATCCACGCCAAGTGATGCATTTCTGGCAAGCTCGAAAAATTCCCCTGGCGTGGTTGCTTCTGACCCGTCAGCCGATGCGGCTGGCGGTTGCCTTGGCAGGCATCGGCTTTGCAGGTCTGCTCATGTTCATCCAGCTGGGTTTCCGCGACGCGCTCTTTGACTCCAGCGTCACGATCCACAAGCTGTTTGACGCTGATCTGGTGCTCCTGAGTCCACGCACGACCAGTTCCATCCGAATGGCCAGTTTCCCCCGACGCAGGCTCATCCAGACCATGGCTGATCCTGATGTTGCGGAAATTGCCCCTGTGCATTGGGATTTTCTGCTCTGGAGAAACCCTGAAAACTTCAGTAATCGCCCCATCCTCGCCCTCGGATACGAACCCACGGATACCGTGTTTCTTGATCCAGCGGTCACGGAACAGTCCAGCCTGCTGTCCCAGAAGGGTCGCGTCATTTTCGATGAACTTTCCCGCGATGAATTCGGTCCCATACCCGAATGGTTTCGCCAGGGACGCACCGTCGAGACAGAAGCAGCTGGCAAAAAGCTTCGCGTGGCTGGTCTCTTCACCGCAGGCCCTTCCTTCGGAGCCGACGGAACGCTTCTCACCAGCACCGAAACGTTTCTCAGTCTGCTGCCCAACAACCCTCAGGGCGCTATTGAACTTGGGCTGATCCGTCTGAGACCGGGAGCAGACCTCCTGCAAGTGAAAAAGAGCCTCGGACGCCTTCTACCTGATGATGTAAAGGTTTTCACCATGCAGGACTTTGTAGATCTGGAGATGAACTACTGGAAAAACAGCACAGCCATCGGATTTATATTTGCACTTGGTGCTGCCATGGGTTTTGTTGTCGGCTGTGTCATTGTTTATCAGATTCTCTACTCCGACGTCAGTGACCACTTGCCTGAGTACGCCACCCTCATGGCGATGGGATACAAGCTGTTTACTCTGCTCGGTGTTGTCGCCCGAGAAGGCTTCTTGTTGGCGCTCATTGGTTATGTTCCTGCCTATGGGATTAGTCAGCTTTTATACATCTTCATACAGTCAGCCACAAAACTTCCCGTCATGATGGTTTTCGACAGAGCGGTGCTTGTGTTTGCCATGATCCTCGTGATGTGCATGGGCTCGGCAGCCTTGGCCATGCGCCGTCTCGGCGACGCCGACCCGGCCGAAATCTTCTGAAGCCCATGACGGTCTCGCTCCAGGCCGATGACACGGCTCGCGGCGCCTCCACCATCGTCTCGGTGCGGGGTCTGAGCCACTGGTACGGCACCGGCTCCATGGAGCGCCAGGTGCTGCAGGGCATCGACCTCGACATCCACCCCGGGGAGGTGGTGCTGCTCACGGGACCCTCCGGCTGCGGCAAGACCACCCTGCTCACGCTGGTGGGGGCCCTGCGCCAGGTGATGGAGGGATCGGTGCGGGTGCTGGGCTGCGAGCTCAAGGATTCCAGCCGCCACGAGCGCCAGCTGCTGCGCCGCAGCGTCGGGATGATCTTCCAGGGCCACAACCTGCTGCGCTGCCTCACGGCGGAGCAGAACGTCCAGATGGGGGCCGACCTGCTGCCGGATTTGGGCTATCGCGCCCGTCGCGATCTTTCCCGGGAATGGCTGCGGGCCGTGGGGCTGTCCGACCACCTCGGCAAGCTCCCCCACGACCTTTCCGGCGGCCAGAAGCAGCGGGTGGCGATCGCCAGGGCCCTGGCCGCCCACCCCCGCCTGCTGCTGGCCGACGAACCCACCGCCGCCCTCGATAGCCGCACCGGCCGGGAGGTGGTGGATCTGCTCAAGCGGCTGGCCCGGGATGAGGGCTGCGGGGTGCTGATGGTGACCCACGACCCGCGCATCCTCGATGTGGCCGACCGGCTGGTGCGCATGGAGGATGGCCGGCTCTGGGCCAGTGAGGTCCTGGTCGGTTGAGTAGGGTGGAGCCTGACAGTCTTTTCGAAGCGCCGAAGCCCTATGTCGAAACGCAGGAACCTGAAGAAGGAAAAGCAGGAACGCAACCGGGCCTACGCCCGCAAGTTCAAGAAGCGCAAGCTGCGTAACGACGGCCGTGGTGAAGGGGCCGGCAACGGTGTGACCGGCACGGCCAACAACGGCGGCGCCGCGGACTGATCGCGCCTGTCCGGTCATGGCGACACCGGGGGGATTCGATCGGGATCCCCCCTTTTTCATGGCCGCCTTCCCCATCTCCTTGCCGCTGCCTACGGCCCTGCCACGCCCCGGACCCCGATGTTCATCAGCGTCGTCATCCCCACCTACAACCGGCTGCCGATCCTGCGCCAGTGCCTGCAGGCCCTGGAGCGCCAGGAGACCGGCGGCCCCCTGCAGGCCTATGAGGTGGTGCTGGTTGATGACGGCTCCACCGATGACACGGTGCGCTGGCTGGATGCCCATGCCACCGCCTTCCCCCATCTGCGCCTGATCCGCCAGGACCACGGCGGCCCCGCCGAAGGCCGCAACCGGGGGGTGGACGAGGCCCGCGGCGACGTGATCGTCTTCATCGACAGCGACCTGGTGGTGACGGAGCGGTTCCTGCTGCACCACGCCACGGCCCTGCAGCGCGCCTGGGCGGAGAGCGGCGATCGGCTCTGCTTCACCTACGGCGCCGTGATCAACACCCACAATTTCGAGGCGCCCACAGCGGAGCCCCACAAGCTGCGCGATCTCTCCTGGGCCTACTTCGCCACCGGCAACGTGGCGATCGATCGCCGGGTGCTGGAGCAGTCCGGTCTGTTCGACACCGGCTTCCGTCTCTACGGCTGGGAGGACCTGGAGCTGGGGGAACGGCTGCGCCGCATGGGTGTGCGGCTGGTGCGCTGCCCCGAAGCCGTGGGCTACCACTGGCATCCGCCCCTGAGCCTGGATCAGATCCCGGACCTGGTGCGGGTGGAGCGGGAACGGGCCCGCATGGGCCTGGTGTTCTACCGCAAGCACCCCACCTGGCGGGTGCGCTTCATCATCCAGTACACCTGGCTGCACCTGGCGTTGTGGGAGTTGCTCACCCTGGGCGGCCTGATCAATGAGCGCAGCCTGCGGCCCCTGCTGCGCTGGCTGATCCGCCACGGCAAAGCGGGTCTGGCGATGGAGCTGCTGCGCTTGCCCCTCAATCGTTTCGGAGTGCGGGCCCTCCATGCCGAAGCCCGCCAGCAGGGCCATTTGGTAGGTTGACTGGGTAACCCCAACACCGCACACCTGCACGTTTCGGGTGATCCGCTGCCTGTCCTATGGCGCGGCATCCCTGGCAGGTGGAGGCCAACCCGAAACCCCCCAACACCCATGGCTGTCGTCACTCTCTCCGAGATGATGGAAGCTGGTGCCCACTTCGGACACCAGACCCGTCGCTGGAATCCCAAGATGTCGCGCTACATCTATTGCGCGCGCAACGGAGTCCACATCATTGATCTCGTGCAGACCGCCGTCTGCATGAACAACGCCTACAAATGGACCCGCAGTGCTGCCCGCAGCGGCAAGCGCTTCCTGTTCGTCGGCACCAAGAAACAGGCCTCCGAGGTGATCGCCCAGGAAGCCGCCCGCTGCGGCGCCTCCTATGTCAACCAGCGCTGGCTGGGCGGCATGCTCACCAACTGGAGCACGATGCGCGCCCGCATCGACCGGCTCAAGGACCTGGAGCGCATGGAGTCCTCCGGCGCCATCGCCATGCGGCCCAAGAAGGAAGCCGCCGTGCTTCGCCGTGAACTCGACCGTCTGCAGAAGTACCTCGGTGGGCTGAAGAACATGCGCCGCCTGCCCGATGTGGTGGTGCTGGTGGACCAGCGCCGCGAAACCAACGCCGTGCTCGAGTGCCGCAAGCTCGACATTCCGCTGGTGTCAATGCTCGACACCAACTGCGATCCGGATCTCTGCGACGTCCCCATTCCCTGCAACGACGACGCCGTGCGCTCCGTGCAACTGGTGCTGGGCCGCCTTGCGGATGCCATCAATGAAGGCCGCCATGGAGCCCAGGATCAGCGCAGCGGCGACGACGACGCCTGAGCCCTTCACTCCCTCCCGACCTCCCTCCCACCCAACCCATGGCTGAGATCACAGCGAAGCTCGTCAAGGAACTGCGCGACAAGACCGGCGCGGGCATGATGGACTGCAAGAAGGCCCTCACCGAGTCCGGTGGGGATGCCACCAAAGCGGCCGAATGGCTGCGCCAGAAGGGCATCGCCACCGCCGAGAAGAAGGCCGGCCGCACGGCGGCTGAAGGGGCCGTCGGCAGTTACATCCACACCGGTGCCCGCGTCGGTGTGCTGGTGGAGGTGAACTGCGAGACCGATTTCGTGGCCCGCGGTGAGCTCTTCCAGGAGCTGGTGCGCAACGTGGCGATGCAGATCGCCGCCTGCCCCAACGTGGAATACGTCACCACCGACGACATTCCCCCTGAAGTGGCGGAGCGCGAGAAGTCCATCGAGATGGGTCGCGACGATCTCGCCGGCAAGAAGGAGGAGATGAAGGTCAAGATCGTGGCCGGGCGCATCGGCAAACGCCTCAAGGAACTGGCCCTGATGGACCAGCCCTTCATCCGCGACAACACCCAGACGGTGGGTGAGATGGTCAAGTCGGCCGCCGGCAAGACCGGCGAGAACATCCGCGTGCGCCGCTTCACCCGCTACACCCTCGGCGAGGGCATCGAGGTGGAGCAGTCCGACTTCGCAGCGGAAGTGGCGGCGATGGCCAAGGCGGCCTGAGCCGGAGCCGTTGAGCGAACCCTCCGACGCGATCGATCTGCCGGGTCAGTTGCAGGCCCTGACCCGGCAGCTGACCGCCTCGAACCCGGAGCTCTATCGCCATGTGGCCCTCTATCTGCAGGTGCTGCGCCAGGTGCTGCCCCAGCGGGTGCAGCAGGCCTGCTTCCATCTGGCCACCCAGGTTCACCCCCATCGCTACGCCGAACTCCCCGAAGAGCGCCGTCGCCTGCTGCTTGGCCAGATCAACGAGCTGGTGAGCCGTTGCTCCAGCCTGCTGACGGTGGAGCAGCTGGTGATCCTCGCCTCCCAGATCTCCCGCGAACGTCAGCGGCGGGAGCGCCACGAGCGCCAGCAGCTCCTGGAGGAACTCTCCTGGGATGGGGAGTCCCCCGACCGTTCTCCCGAGCCGGAACCCCTCCCGCCAGGGTCGGTGCAGATCGCCATGGCTCCGCCCCTGAGCGGGGCCTCCTTCCTGATGGCAGCGCTGGCCCATGGGGCTGGCGTGGCCGCCGATGACCGCCCTTCCGACGACGAGGAGGCGGACGAGGACACCGATGGCGACGTCCAGGCCGAAGCCCAGGACCAGCCCGTTGACGACGAACAGGACGACGACGATGAGCCTGCATCCCCGCAGGATCAGTCCCTGTGGCAGGCGGGCCGGTTACCGGAAGATCCCGAGCAGGTGCTGCGCTGGATGGATGGCATGGAGCTGGCCCTGGGCCGGCGTCTTCGCAACCTGTCCCATGCCATCAACGTGGAGCTGCTGCGGGGCGGCGTCAGCCGCAGCCTGCTGCCGGTGAGCCTGCTGGATGCGGTGCTCGACGGTCAGCTGGAGACCATGGCCGCCCCAGCCAACCTGATGCGACTGCCCCTCCCCTTCGGCGCCAGCCGTTCCCCCCAGGCCCACGCCATGGCGGTGCTGCTGCGCCCCGTGGAACTGGAACTGGAAGAACCCCGGCTGCGCACCTGCCGGCGGCGGCTGCAGCAGCATCGCCAGGAGGTTCGCAGAATGGCCCAGCAGTTCCGTCGTCTGCAACGGCGGTCACGGATCCATCAGGCCGAACAGCTTTGGCTGCAGGACATCCGCCCCCCATCGATTCCCAGCGACTGACCGGGTCCTCCGACGGCCAGGGAGGGGGCGCGTCCGCCCTGGACGCTGTCGATGCCTGGTGCACCCCCCTGCAGCTCGCCTGCCGTCTGGAGGCCGAAGCCGGCTTTGGCGATCTCCAGGGACGGCGGGACCGTTTCAGCGGCTTCGTCAGCGCCAGCCTCGCCGCTCCGGTGGCGGGGCTCGAGGCCGCCGAACGCCAGCAGCTGGCCGCCCTGGCCCGTGACTTCGGCGGCTATGGCGAGCTGGCCCTGGGGAGCCGCCAGGGCCTGGTGCGCAAGCTGCGCCAGGCCCTGCATGAGCTGCGCTGCCGCCGCCGGGAGGTCTTGCCAGTGGCGCCCCCACGGCTGCGGCTGGCGGCGCCCCCCGCACGCTCCGCGGCCCGCTTGACCGCCCAGACCCCCCTTTCGGAGGTGGCCGGCATCGGGCCGAAGACCGCCACCCGGCTGGCCGCCCTGGGGCTGCTGGTGGTGCGCGATCTGGTGCACCACTACCCCCGCGACTACCTCGATTACGCCCATCTGGTGCGGATCGCCGCCCTGGAGCCGGGGCGGACCGCCACGATCGTGGCCACCGTGCGTCGTTGCCACGCCTTCGGCAGCCCCCGCAACCCGAATCTGGCGATCCTGGAGCTGCATCTCCAGGACGTCACGGGTCGCCTCAAGGTGACGCGCTTCTTTGCCGGCCGCCGCTTCAGCAGCCCCGGCTGGTTGAAGTCCCAGCAGCGGCTCTACCCGGTGGGGGCCACGGTGGCCGTAAGCGGCCTGGTCAAGGAGAGCCCCTACGGCCCTGGCTTCGCCGATCCCCTGCTGGAGGTGCTGGAGGCCCCCGGGGCGCCGGTGCGCTCGGAGCAGATCGGCCGCTTCGTGCCCGTCTATGCCCTCACCGAGGGCCTCAACGGCGAGACCCTCGCCCGGGCCATCGCCGCGGTGCTGCCCTCGGCGATCCGCTGGCCGGATCCGCTGCCGGAACCCCTGCGCCTGGCGTTGGGGTTGGTGGGCCGTGGCGAGGCCCTGCAGGGCCTGCACCGTCCCGCCGACAGGGAGGAGTTGCAGCGTTGTCGGCGGCGGCTGGTGTTCGACGAGTTCCTGCTGCTGCAGCTGGCCCTGGGTCAGCGGCGCGAGCGCCTGCGCCGCTCACCGGCCCCACCGCTGCTGCTGCCCGTGGATGGCGAAGACCTGGTGAGCCGGTTCCTGGCCCTGCTGCCGTTCCCGCTCACCGGCGCCCAGAACCGGGTGCTGGCCGAGATCCGCGCCGACATGGAGCGGCCCCAGCCCATGGCCCGGCTGGTCCAGGGGGACGTGGGCAGTGGCAAGACGGTGGTGGCCCTGGCGGCCCTGCTGGGCGCCATCCAGGCGGGCCATCAGGGGGCCCTGATGGCCCCCACCGAGGTGCTGGCGGCCCAGCATTTCCACAAGCTGGCCGGCTGGCTGCCCCAGCTCAACGTCAGCATCGCGTTGCTCACCGGCTCCACCCCCGCCCGCCGCCGCCGCCAGATGCTGCAGGACCTGGCCAACGGGCAGGTGAACCTGCTGGTGGGCACCCACGCCCTGCTCGAGGACCCGGTCCAGTTCGACCGCCTCGGCCTGGTGGTGGTGGATGAGCAGCACCGCTTCGGTGTGCGCCAGCGCAACCGGCTGCTGGCCAAGGGGCTCCAGCCCCATCTGCTGACCATGACCGCCACGCCGATCCCCCGCACCCTGGCCCTCTCGATCCATGGCGATCTGGACATCAGCCAGATCGACGAACTGCCGCCGGGTCGCACCCCCATCCGCACCCGCCTGCTGCGGGGATCGGAGCGCCCCAGTGCCTGGGAGCTCGTGCGCCAGGAGGTGGCCAAGGGTCAGCGGGCCTACGTGGTGCTGCCCCTGGTGGAGGAATCGGAGAAGCTCGACCTGCGCTCGGCGGTGGAGGTGCACCGCCACCTTGATGAGGAGGTGTTCCCCGCCCTTGCTGTGGGGCTGCTGCACGGGCGCATGACAGGCGAGGAGAAGCAACGCGCCATCAGCGCCTTCCAGGAGGGGCGCTCCCAGGTGCTGGTGTCCACCACGGTGGTGGAGGTGGGGGTGGACGTGCCGGAGGCGAGTGTGATGGTGATCGAACATGCCGAGCGCTTCGGACTGGCCCAGCTGCACCAGCTGCGGGGCCGGGTGGGCCGGGGCGCCGCCGCCTCCCATTGCCTGCTGCTGCACGAGGGCGACAACGCCATGGCCCGCCAGCGGCTGGAGCTGCTGGCTCGCAGCAGCGACGGCTTCGAGATCGCCGAGATGGACCTGAGACTCAGGGGCCCCGGCCAGGTGCTCGGCACACGCCAGTCGGGGCTGCCGGACCTGGCCCTGGCCAGCCTCAGCGACGACGGCGCCGTGCTGGAGGAGGCCCGGCTGGCGGCGCGGCGCATCCTGGCGTCGGACCCTGGCCTGGAACGCCAGCCGAACCTGCGCGAAGCCCTTGAAGCCCAGCGGCGCCGTTCGGTGGAGGCGGCCCAGTTGAATTGATCCGGCCCACCGGGCCGACCCGTGCCCACCGCCCCATGCCCCCTCTGCGCCCCTGGAGTCCGATCCCCATCGCCGAGGCCGGCGACCCCCTGGACGAGCTGCCGGCGACGCTGTGGCGACTGGAGCCCCATCCGTATCAGGCCCTGGGGGCGCCCTACGGCACCGGCGCCAGTCCGTTCCGGCTGAGGCGGGGGGTGATCGCCCGGCTGAAGATGGCCCAGGGCCTGCTTCAGCAGCAGCAGCCCCACTGGCGGCTGGCGATCTTCGATGCCTGGCGCCCCCTTGCCGTGCAGGCCTTCATGGTTCGCCACGCCTTCTGCGAGGTCTGCCGGGAGCGGGGCCTCGACCCCGATGCGATCGGACCTGCCCAGGCGGCCGTGGCGGCGGAGGTGGATCGCTTCTGGGCTCCGCCGAGCCCTGATCCGGCCACGCCGCCCCCCCACAGCACCGGGGCGGCGGTGGATCTCACCCTGGCCGAGGCCGACGGCCAGCCCCTGGCGATGGGCGGGGAGATCGACGCGATCGGGGCCATCTCCCATCCCGAGCACTACGCAGGCTCCTCACCTGGCAGCGAGGCTGCCGACTGGCACGCCCGCCGGCGCCTGCTGGCGGCGGTGATGGGGGCGGCGGGGTTTGCCCAGCACCCGAACGAGTGGTGGCACTTCAGCCACGGTGACCAGCTCTGGGCCTGGCGATGCCAGGAGCCGCAGGCGCTCTATGGCGCCGTCGCCGGGGAGGGTTGAGGCGCGGCCACGGGGATCACCGTGCCGGGCAGGGTCAGGCCCAGGGTCCTGAACAGCACGCTGGCCTGGGGACGGGTCAACAGCCCCTTCTGGACGCAGCGCTTGAGGCTGGCCAGGGTCAGGTCATCCTGGACGCGGCGCAACTTGGCCAGCACCTCGGGGCTCTGGTCGGCGTAAGGCCGCAGGTGGTTCTTGTAGGAGGCGCTGATCGACTCCGGTTTGCAGGCCTGGGGGTCTGAATCGAAGTACTGGACAGGCGCCTCGGGGGGCCGGGGGCGTTCCGCCGCCTCGCTGGTGCGGCCGGCCCCGGGCAGGAAACCCAGCAGCACTCCGCAGAGCAGGGCCTGGACGGCGACGTCCGTACGGTTCGGCATGCGCAGGAGCTGAAACGTGACCAACGTTAGGTGGCCTCCAGGGACGGCCTGATCAGGCGGCGGAGAGCAGCTGGCCGACCCGATCGTCACCGAGCCGGTCAATGAAGTCGCCGAAGCGGCTGCGGGCGCCGCCCTCGTCGCGCCAGGCCGTCAGCAGGGGCTCCAGGGTGGCCTCCAGCTTCTCCAGGGGCATCTTCTCCAGGTACGGCCGGGCCAGCCGCGTCAGGCCATGGCTGCCGCCGAGCCACAGCTGGTAGGTGTCCACGGCGCTCCCCACAAGCCCGATCTCCGCCATGTAGGGGCGGGCACAGCCGTTGGGGCAGCCGGTCATGCGCACCAGGAGTGGTTTGCTGATCTCCAGCCGCTCCAGCAGGGCATCGAGGCGAACCAGCACGTCCGGGAGGACCCGTTCGGCTTCGGTGACCGCCAGACCGCAGAGGGGCAGGGCCGGGCAGGCCAGGGCGTGCCGGGCCAGGGCCGGCGGGGCCTCAGGGCTGCTGAGACCCAGCGCCGCCAGCGCCTCACGCACCGACGTCCGCTGGGCGCTGCCGATGTTGCAGAGCAGCAGGTCCTGGTTGGGGGTGAGCCTTACCTCCAGCTGGTAGGTCTCGATCAGGCGGCGCAGGCCACTCTTGAGGTCTCCCTGCAGGCGTCCACAGAGCACGGGCAGACCCACGAACCACAGGCCCGGTGACTGGCGGTGCCAGCCCAGGTAGTCGGTGAGGACAGGGGCCGGTTCGCGGCGCAGTCCCTTGATCGGATGGGGGAAGTAACGGCCCAGTTCGGTCCGGAACCAGTCCACGCCACGGTCGTGGATCAGGTACTTCATCCGGGCGTGGCGGCGCTGTTCCCGGTCGCCGTGGTCGCGCTGCAGGGCCACGATCGCCTGCACCAGTTCCAGCACATGGGCGGCGGCCACGTAGCCGAGGGGATCGGCCGTGCGGGCGAAGGTCTCCTCCTTGTTGTGGGTCCGCCCCATGCCACCGCCCACGTAGACGTTGCAACCCAGGGGTCGGCCGGAGGGATCGCTGAACAGCACCAGGCCGATGTCCTGGGTCAGCAGGTCGACGGAGTTGTCACCGGGGACGGTGACGGCCACCTTGAACTTGCGCGGCAGGTAGGTGGCGCCGTACAGGGGTTCGGCCGTGTCGCCACTGAACACGGCACCGCTCTCCTGCCGCTTGCGCGCCTTCCTCACGGGCCCTTTGGGCTTGATGCGGTAGCTCAGGTCACCGTCGACCCAGAGGTCCAGGTAGGACCCCTCGGCCGCCTGGGGCGCCAGCAGGTCGGCGATCTGATCGGCCAGCAGACGGGCCTCCGGGTAGCCATCGCGCTCGAAGGGGGCGGCCGGGGCCATCACGTTGCGGTTGATGTCGCCACAGGCCGAGAGGGTCGAGCCAAGGGCGCGCACGATGCCGCCGATCACCTCCTTGAGGTCCGTCTTCAGCACGCCGTGCATCTGGAAGGCCTGGCGCGTGGTGATCCGCAGGGTGCCGTTGCCCAGCCGATCGGCGAGGGTATCGAGGGCCAGATACAGGGACGTGGGAATGCGGCCGCCGGGATTGCGCAGCCGCAGCATCATCTGCCAATCCTTTTCGGCCCCCTTGCGACGGTTGTCCCGGTCGTCCTGCTGGTAACTGCCGTGGAACTTGAGGATCTGGACGGCGGGATCGGTGAAGCTGGGCAGCGCGTTGCCCAGTTCGGCAGCCAGCGGATCATGCAGGTGGCCGCTGCCGGCCTTGAGCGCCTCCTGTTTGGTGGGGGGTTTGGCGGGGGATGCCGATGGGAGCGACGTGCTGTCGGCGACCGTCGTCGAGGACATCGGCATGCAGAAGGGTTGTTGGAACGAAACTAGCGAACGGGACGGATCGGTCCGCTGGCGCTGATCGCCATCTCCCTCCTTTGCATACAGTCGCGTCCTGCCCGCCCCCCCGCATGGCCACCTTTCTTCTGGAGATCGGAACCGAGGAACTGCCGGCCGATTTCGTGCGCCTGGCCCAGCCCCAGCTGGAGGCGATTGTGGCCAGGGATCTGCAGGACGCTCGCCTGTCCTGGGACAGCCTCAAGGCCAGCGGCACCCCCCGCCGGCTGGCAGTGACCATCGCCGGATTGCCCGAGCGCCAGCAGGATCTGATCGAAGAGCGCAAGGGGCCCCCGGCCCAGCAGGCGTTCCGCGATGGCCAGCCCACCCCGGCCGCCCTGGGTTTCGCCCGCCGCTGTGGCTGCGACCCCGAGCAACTCGAGATCCGCGACACCGACAAGGGCCCCTTCGTGTTTGCCCGCACCACCGAGGCCGGCCGCTCCGCCGAGGCGGTGCTGGCCAGCTGCATCCCCGGCTGGATCCGCTCCCTGCAGGGACGGCGCTTCATGCGCTGGGGGGACGGTGACGGCCGCTTCAGCCGGCCCCTGCGCTGGCTGGTGGCGCTGCTGGATGGGGCGGTGGTTCCGGTGCAGCTCACCGATGTGGATCCCCCCCTGACCAGCGACCGCCTCAGCCGCGGCCACCGTCTGCACCAAGGCGCGGTGATGATCCCCTCCGCCGGGGCCTACGCCGCGACCCTCGCCGCCGCCGATGTGCAGGTCGACCGCCAGGCCAGGGGCCAGATGATCCGGCGGGAGCTGGAGGCGGCCGCAACGCGGGCGGGGGCCGAGCTGGACCTGCCAGGGGCCCTGTTCGATGAGCTGATCGACCTGGTGGAGTCCCCCCGCCTGATCGAGGGCAGCATCGATGCTGAGTATCTGGCCCTGCCCCCGGAGGTGCTCAGCACGGTGATGCGGTCCCACCAGCGCTACGTGCCCCTGCGTCTCTCGGCGGCCAAGGCTGATCCCCTGGCCCTGGTGGCGGAGGGGGTGCTGCTGCCGCGTTTCCTCTGCATCTCCAACGGCCTCGAGGCCGCCGCCGCCACGATTCGGCGTGGCAACGTGCGGGTGCTGCGGGCGCGGCTGGCGGATGCGGCCTTCTTCCTGGCGGCCGATCGCCGCCAGAGCAGCGCCGAGCGGGTGGAGGCCCTCAACCGGGTCACCTTTGCTGAAGGACTGGGCAGCCTGGCCGATCGCAGCCAACGCCTGGCCTGGCTGGCCGATCTGCTCTGCCGCAGCCTGGAGATCGGCGACGACACCGCCACCGCTGTCCGCCGGGCCGCTCCCTTGTGCAAGCACGATCTGGTCAGCCAGATGGTGGGGGAATTCCCGGAGCTGCAGGGGGTCATGGGAGCCAAGTACCTGCTGGCGGAAGGGGAAACCCGCACCGTGGCCCTGGCGGTGCTGGAGCATTACCAGCCCCGCGGCGCCGGCGATGCCCTGCCGGAGTCGGAGGCTGGGGCGCTGCTGGCCCTGGCGGAGCGCCTGGAGCTGTTGCTCAGCATCTTCGCCAGGGGGGAGAGGCCCAGCGGCTCCTCCGATCCCTATGCCCTGCGCCGTGCCGGCAACGGCCTGCTGCAGATCCTCTGGGATCGGGGCTGGTCGCTCGATCTGGTGGCTGTGATGGCCGCAGCGACGGCCCATTGGCAGGGCCTGTTGCCGGCCCTGGCGATCCAGCCTGCGGCCCTGGCGGCCGACCTGCTCGAGTTCCTGCGCCAGCGCCTCGCCAGCCTGCTGGAGGAGGAGGGCTTCAGCGCCGATCTGGTCCAGGCCGTGGCTGGAGAGAGCGTGTCGCTGGAGCGGCTGCTGCGGGACCCGGCCGATGCCCGGGCCCGGGTGGAGCTGCTGCGGCGCCTGCGGGATGAGGAGCGCCTGCCCCTGGTGCAGGCGGTGGTGCAGCGGGCCTCCCGGCTGGCCGAACAGGCCGATCTGGCCGCCGACCTGCTCAGCCCCGCCGGGGTGGTGGATCCGGCCCTCTTTGCCTCGCCCAGTGAGGCCGCCGTCCTGTCGGTGCTGGAGCGGTTGGCGGTGCATGCCGCCGCCAGCGGCACGGCCCGCTACGACCCCCTCGCCCGCCTGCTGGGGGAGAGCGGCGCCACCCTGTCCGCCTTCTTCGATGGCGACGACAGCGTCATGGTGATGTGCGACGAGCCCGAGGTGCGTCGCAACCGGCTGCGGCTGCTGGCCGTGCTGCGCAACCAGGCCGCGGTGCTCGCCGACTTCGCTCGCCTGGGTGGCTGAGGCGCCTGGGGCCTGGATCACTCCAGCAGGGCCACCTCGATGCACAGGCCGGGTCCGAAGGCCATGGCCAGGCAGGGCCCGGCAGCGCCGCTGCGGCGCAAGCGCTCAAGGATGAACAGCAGCGTCGGGGACGACATGTTGCCGTAGTCCCGCAGCACCGACCGGGACGGTTCGATCAGCTCTGGATCGAGCCCGAGGCCCTTCGTGACGGCGGAGAGGATGCGGGGCCCGCCGGGGTGCACGGCCCAGGAGCCGATGGCGTCGAGGCTGAGCTTGTGGCCGGCCAGCCACCCCTCCAGCCAGGGCCGCAGATGCTCGCCGATCAGATCAGGGACCTGCGGGGAGAGGCCCATGGCGAAGCCGTGGTCCCCGATCCCCCAGGACATGGCGTCCGTGCTGGCCGGCACCAGCAGGGAGCCGCTGGCGATCAACCGACCCAGCGGGGCGATGGCTGGTGTCCCGCTGGCCACCAGGGCAGCGGCGCCATCGGCGAACAGGGCGTTGGCCACGATCCGCTCGGCATCCCAGCCGTACTGGAGATGCAGGCTGCAGAGCTCGACGGCGCACAGCAGCACACAGGCGTCCGGCTCGGCAGCGGTGAAGGCCGCGGCGACCCTCAGTCCATTGAGGGCACCGTGGCAGCCCATGAATCCCACATGGGTCCGGGCCACGCCGGCGTCCAGCGGCAGGGCGGCCATCAAGGCGAGATCCACGCCGGGGGCATGGAAACCGCTGCAGGACACCGTGATCAGATGGGTGACCCGCTCCGCGGGCACCTCGGCCTGGGCCAAGGCCGCCTGGACGGCCCGCAGGGCCAGGGGCGGCGCTTCGCGGGCATAGCGGCGCATCCGCTCCCCGGTGCCGGGGCTGGTGGCTCCGAAGAAGGTCTGCCTGGGGTCGCTGCCGGCGGGCTGGAGCAGCACGCTGTTGCGGCTGGCGACGCCGGAGCGGCGGTGCAGGGTCTCGAGCAGCCGGCGCTGGCCTGGTGAGGGGGTCTGCTGGGGCAGGGCCACCTTGGCGGCAATGGCGGCGGCATCGCCCTGGGCGATGTGCTCGGGGGGCAGGGCCGTGCCCAACCCCTGGATGGTCAGGGACATGGTTCGGGGACCGGCGGATACAGGCTGGTGCCAGCAGAGGGGTGCAGGAAGGGGGCGGCCAGGACCGGCCAGCGCTCCACCGCCGCCAGCAGCCAGTGGCTGAGGCCAGGGCGGCGCAGGGCGAAGGCCAGGCCATGGCAGAGGCGCTGGCGGGATCCGATCAGCTGGCCGTGGCGCCGCACCCATTGCCGCTCCAGCTCCCGGCTCCACTGGCCTTGGCCCTGCAGCACCAACGGCACCACCGCCAGAGCCCCCAGCAGGGCCCAGCCCATGCCCTCACCCGTGAACGGTTCGACATAGCCGGCGGCATCCCCCAGCAGCAGCAATCGCTCGGACGCCGGCGGCCACTGGCGGCCGGTGAGGGCCGGGGTGGCCAGCCAGGCGGCAGCGGCGGCCTCGGGCAAAGGCTCAAACCCCGCCTCCGCCAGCACGCCCGCGGCGGCGAGCGCCGCTCCTCCCGCCGCGATCAGATGGCCCCGTTCAAAGGCCGCCGCCAGGTTGAGGTCGCCGGCTTCGGTGCGCACCAGCCCGACATAGCCATGCCGGCCGATCGCCATGTGGATCGTGCCCGGGGCATAGCCGCTGGCCTGGGCCTCGACGCGGCAGCCGGCACCGACCCTGGAGTGCGCCTGGACCTGGCTGCGGATCGGGATGGCAGGGGTCAGGCCCGGGCTGCCCAGCCCGGTGGCCACCAGCACCACCCGGGCGCTGGTGGTGACAGGCGCGCCGCCGCTGCGCAGGTGCACCTGCCGGCCGCCAGGGCAGGGACCGGCCACCGTGGCCTCGGTGTCCATCCGCACCACCGTGCCTGCCGCCTCCGCGGCTTCGCACAGGGCCAGATCGAGGCAGCCCCGGGAGAGGGAGCGACCCAGGGGCCGTTCCAGTTCCAGCTGATGCTGTTGCAGGCCCAGACGCAGCCGCACCAGGGGCACACCGCCGAGGCCTTCCACCAGGTCGGAGAGGCCGACCTGCGCCAACGCCCCGAGGGCCACCCCGTTGAGACAGGTGCCGCACACCTTCCAACGGGGGAAGGTCCGCTTCTCCACCAGCAGCACCCGCAGCTGCTGTCTGGCCAGCTGGTGGGCCGCCAGGGCTCCGGCAGGCCCGGCCCCGATCACGATCACATCCCACTCCGGAGAGATCATGGCGCCGCAACCCAGCCGACAGGACGGTGCCAGCTGAGCAGGTAGCGCTCGGGCCAGCTGCGCTGAATGGTGGCGCCGCCGAGGCCGGCCCGTGCCGCCAGATCCAGCGCTTCGTCCATCCGGAAGGCACCTTGCACCGAAACGGGCCCATCGAAATGCACGATCGCTGAGCGGCTCAGCAGGCGACAACCCACCCAGGCCAGCCCATAGCCCAGGGGACTGCGGATCAGGTCGTTCACCAGCACCAGATGGCGGCAGCTCCGGCCCAGGCGGCGCAGCAGTTCGACGGCGTCAGCGTCGTCGAGGTGATGCAGAAACAGACTGCAGACCATGACGTCGTAGTCCGCAGGCAGGGGATCCACCAGCACGTCAGCCTGGAAGAAGGTTCCGGCCATGATCCCGCCGGCGCCATGGCGGCTGGCGATGGCCACCGCCTGCGGGCTCCGGTCGCAACCGTCGATCACAACGGCCAGTCCCTGCTTTCGGCAGCGTTCCGCCAGGGCGATGGTGTTGTCACCGCCACCACAGGCCACATCCAGAACCCGCAGAGGACGGGAGCGGTTCAGGGCGACGGCCAGAGCCTGGATCGGCGTGAACAGGGAGCCCACAGCACCGCTGACGGCGTTGATGCGGCGCAGCCCCTGGAGGGCCTGATCATGGGCAGCGGCGTCGAGGCCGCCCTGATCCATCCACTCAGGCTGTCGGTTTCGCTCGCCCAGGGGCTGCCATTGCATCGGGGAAGGTCGCTGGGGGGATGGCCGTGTGTGGCCCAGATCGGCTGGAAGGGGGGCTGAGGACCTCTTGGGAGAAGGGGCTCCTGGCCAGAAGCTTCAACCGTCGTCCCCTAACTTGTCCTTTCGATCCGTTTGCCGGCCGAGGGGCCATCACTGGACTTGCCGATGCTGTTCGATGGCGTTCTGATTGTCCTTCTGATTCTGATCAACGGGATCTTTTCCGGTTCGGAGCTGGCCATGATGTCGGCTCGGCGACTGCGCCTCGAGCACCAGGCGGAAGCTGGCGACCCGAAGGCGGATGTGGCTCTGAAACTAATCCGATCGCCCAACGATTTCCTCTCGACGGTGCAGATCGGCATCACATTGATCGGCATCCTCAGTGGCGCCCTGGGCGGTTCACGGGTGGCCGAGGCGCTGCGGCCGCTGTTGGAGGCGGTGCCCCCGTTGCGGGCCTGGGCCGAACCTCTGGCCCTGGGAATCGTGGTGACGTTGATCACCTTTCTTTCCCTGGTGCTGGGGGAGCTGGTCCCCAAGCGCATCGCCCTGAGTGATCCGGAGCGCATCGCCTGCCTGGTGGCACCGCCCATGCGGACCCTGTCGCGCTGGATGGCCCCCCTGGCCCACCTGCTCGGCTCCTCCACCGATCGGTTGCTCAGCCTGATAGGCATCGGCGAGACCGGCGAGCCGGAGATCACCGAAGACGAGATCCGGACCCTGCTGCGCAGGGGAACGGAATCAGGCCTGTTCGACGTGGCGGAACACGCCATGGTGGAGCGGGTGTTTCGCCTGGCCGATCGGCCCGTCAAGGCGATCATGACCCCCCGCACCGACATCTGCTGGCTGGATCTGTCCGAGTCCCCCCAGTCCCATCTGGAACGGGTGATGGCGGTGAATCACTCCCTGTTTCCGGTGGCGCGCGACAGCCTCGACGCCTGTGTGGGTGTTGTGCGAGGGCGCACCTTTCTGGCCGCCCAGCTGTGTGAGGGCCCGCGGAACATTGAGGCCTTCCTGCAGCCGCCGCTGTACGTGGGCGAGAGCACCAGGGCCCTGAAGCTGATCGAACAATTCAGAACCAGCGGTGTGCACATCGCCCTGGTGACCGATGAATTCGGCGGCATCGAGGGATTGGTGACCCTCAACGACATGATGGCGGCGATCGTCGGCGATCTTTCCGCCGCCAGAGACAAGGAAGACCCGATGGTGGTCGTTCGCCAGGATGGATCCTGGTTGCTGGATGGTGCCCTCGACATCGCCGACTTCAAGGACCTGGTGCAGAAAGGCCATCTGCCCGAAGAGGTCCGCGGCGGCTACCAGACCCTGGGTGGCTTTGTGATGCACCATCTCGAGCACATTCCCAGCTCCGGTGAGGTCTTTGAATGGGAAGACCTGCGCATTGAGGTGGTGGACATGGATGGCAACCGGGTCGATAAGCTCCTGGTCAGCCGCCTCGAAGCAGCCTCAGACCAACCCGAAGGGCTGGCCTGAGGACCGGATCACTTGGCCACCAGTTCCGGTTCCTTGGCGGAATCGCTTCCAGCCTGGGAATCCACCGACGCCGTGGTGGCATGAACGCCTGCAGGCTTCATCGAGGAACGCGGCTCTGCGGCCATGAAAATCGCTTCCGCCTCCTCGGCTGAGCGCACGGCGCTGGGCACGGGCTTGTAGCCGGCCGGGGCCAGGGCCTGGCCCCGCAGCACCGCACCCAGGGTGAGCACGGTCAGCTTGATCTGCTGCCAGGGGTTCATCGCCACCACCCGCTTGTAGAGGTAGCTGTCGAAGGTGAGGCGCTGGACATCCTTGTCGTCGCACATCTCGACGAAGGCTTCGCGGGCCGCATCGTTGCTGTAGAAAATGTTCTGCAGCAGCTCCAGCACCTTGTAGGTGGCGCCGTACTTGCGGTCCCACTTGCGGATGTAGACCTTCAGATCCTTCTCGCTGGGGATGCGGCTGCCGGAAGCGCTGGCCGCCACGATCTCCTCGGCACACATCCGGCCACTCTTGGCGGCGAAGTAGATGCCTTCGCCGGAGCTCTTGGTGACGTAACCGGCGGCGTCCCCCACCAGGGCCATGCGACCCACCACGCGCCGGGGGCGGGGATGCTCGGGAATCGGGTGCGCTTCCACCTTGATCACCTCGCCGCGCAGCAGCCGGCGGCTGGCCCGGGCGCGAATGCCCTTCTGCAGGCCCTTGATCAGCGACTGGTTGGCCTGCATCGTGCCGGTGCCCACCGCCACGTGGTCGTACTTGGGGAAGACCCAGGCGTAGAAATCAGGCGACACATCAGTGCCGACGTACATCTCCGCCAGATCCTCGTAGTAGGCCATCTCCTCGGCGGGGAGGCGGATGCGCTCCTGGAAGGCGATCGCCACGTTGTAGTCGCCGGCATCCATGGCCTTGGCCACCCGGCTGTTGGCGCCATCAGCGCCGACGATCAGGTCGACCTCAAGGGTCTTCAGCTCGCCGGTGGGGCCTCCGGAGGAATAGTCGGCGTAATGGAGGGTGTAGGGGCCCTGGCGCTGGCTGCCGGTGTCGATGCTCTGCACCAGGCCGTTGACCAGCTGGGCACCGACGTCGGCGGCCCGGTTGCGCAGGTAGCCGTCGAGCACTTCCCGACGGCACATGCCGATGTACTCGTTGCTGTTCTCCAGGTGGATGTCCACCTCCCTGTTGGAGGGGGAGATCATCCGCATGTTCCGCACCTTGCGGTCGATGATGGATTCGGGCAGGTCGAACTCCTCCACCATGCAGAGGGGGATCGCGCCGCCACAGGGTTTGGCATTGTCGAGCTTGCGCTCGAACAGCCAGGTCTGGATGCCTGCCTTGGCGAGAACTTCCGCAGCACAGGAACCGCTGGGGCCGCCGCCCACGACTGCCACTCGCAACATCTTGAAACCTGCTCTGCCATTGGGATGTGGCCAGGAAGCTAACACCGCTGGGCCGGCATCGGTCCGGTAGAAAAACCACTGAAATGAGCCTCCACTTAGGATCGTCTCCGGCTTGCAGCTGAGGGAATGGCCGCCCAGCGCTTTGGTGATGCCCTACGGCGATGACCCTCGGTGATGACATTCCGCTGGCCAGGCGCACGATGCCCCGCCCCCGCCGGCAGGCCTCCCTGCCCCGGCGTCTGGCCCAGGTCCTGCTCAGCGGTGCCCTGCTGGCCGGTGCTGCCGTGCTGCTGCTGGTCGGCCCGCTCCGCAACCTGATCACCCCTGTGCCCGTGCCGGGTCTGGCCGCCCGGCTCGGGGCAGACGGACGTTTGCTCGGCCATTTCCCCTACCCCGAAGCCAGGCCCGAAGACCTGGTGGCGATCGCCCCGGGTCTGCTGTTGCGGCCGGAGGCGGCCCGTTCCCTGGAAGCCATGCGGGCGGCGGCTGAGGCTGACGGCATCGCCCTCACGGTCCTGAGCGCCTATCGCGGCGTCGAGCTGCAGAAACAGCTGTTCTTTGATGTCAAGGCCGAGCGCAACCAGACCTCCGCCGATCGGGCCCGGGTGAGTGCCCCACCGGGCTTCTCGGAGCACAGCACGGGTTATGCGGTCGACCTGGGCGACGGCCGTCTGCCGGCCTCCAATCTGATGGAGAGCTTTGAGAGCACCGACGCCTACCGCTGGCTCGATCGCCATGCCGCCCGCTTTCACTTCGTGCGCTCCTTTCCGAAGGGCAACCGCCAGGGGGTGATCTATGAACCCTGGCACTGGCGCTTTGAAGGATCCACCGAAGCCCTGGAGATGTTTGAGCCGGCCCAGCGGCTGGCGCGTTGATCCGGGGGGTTCGGAGACCCGCCGCCTGTGGTCCTGGAGGGGGTGGGAGTAGGATCAAGATTCGCTTCAACGTTCGCCACTTGTCCATTCGGGCCGGCGCGGCAGGGTTTCACCGAAATCCCTGACGAAGCGTCAGAGCGCCGGTTGGCCCCATCAACAGCGGCCCGTTTTCAGCGGCCCCTTTTTCTGGCTCGTTGGCAGCGACATGTCTTCTTCGTCTCGCCATCAACGTCTCGTTTCCCTGGAAACGACCACCGTCGATTCGATTCCGTTGAATCCTTTCCCCTTACTTCGCAGGACGACATCCCCATGAGCGGCGAGATCAAAGGCGCCCCGATACGCAATATCGCGATCATTGCCCACGTTGACCACGGCAAAACCACATTGGTGGATGCTCTGCTTGAGCAGTCCGGCATCTTCCGCGAAGGCGAAGCGGTGCCCACGTGCGTGATGGACTCCAACGACCTGGAGCGGGAGCGGGGGATCACGATTCTCTCCAAGAACACGGCCGTGGATTACAACGGCATTCGCATCAACATCGTCGACACCCCCGGTCACTCTGATTTCGGCGGTGAGGTGGAGCGGGTGCTCGGCATGGTCGACGGCTGTCTGCTGATCGTGGACGCCAATGAAGGCCCCATGCCCCAGACCCGTTTCGTGCTCAAGAAGGCCCTGGAGAAAGGGCTGAGGCCAATCGTGTTCGTCAACAAGATTGACCGGGCCCGGGTGGACCCTGAGCAGGCCGTCGACAAGGTTCTCGACCTGTTCCTGGAGCTCGGCGCCGACGACGACCAGTGCGATTTCACCTACCTGTTCGGTAGCGGCATGGCCGGCTATGCCAAGCCCGACATGGCCACGGAAAGCGACACCATGAAGCCGCTGTTCGATGCCATCCTGCGGCATGTTCCGCCGCCGGTGGGAGATCCCGCCAAGCCCCTGCAGCTGCAGGTGACCACCCTCGATTACTCCGATTTCCTGGGTCGGATCATGATCGGCCGGGTGCACAACGGCACCATCGTCGGTGGCCAGAGTGTCGCCCTGATCCGCGATGACGGCAGCATCAAGCGCGGCCGTATCAGCAAGCTGCTGGGCTTCCAGGGGCTGCAGCGGGTGGAGATTCCCGAAGCCCGGGCCGGAGATCTGGTGGCCGTGGCCGGTTTCGATGAGGTCAACATCGGCGAGACGATCGCCTGTCCCGATCACCCCGAAGCCCTGCCGCTGATCAAGGTGGACGAACCCACCCTGCAGATGACCTTCGTGGTCAACGACTCGCCGTTCGCCGGCAAGGAGGGCAAATTCGTCACCAGCCGTCAGCTGCGTGATCGCCTGCAGCGGGAACTGCTCACCAACGTGGCCCTGCGGGTCGAGGACACCGACTCCCCCGACCGTTTCTCCGTCTGTGGACGGGGCGAACTGCACCTCGGCATCCTGATCGAGACGATGCGCCGCGAGGGCTTCGAGTTCCAGGTGTCCCAGCCCCAGGTGATCTTCCGCACCATCGACGGCACGCCCCACGAGCCGTTCGAGACCCTGGTGATGGATGTGCCCGAGGAAGCGGTGGGCAGCTGCATCGAGAAGCTCGGCATGCGCAAGGGCGAGATGCAGAACATGGAGGCCACCAGCGATGGGCGCACCCAGCTGGAGTTCGTGGTGCCATCCCGGGGCCTGATCGGCTTCCGCGGCGAGTTCATCAGGGCCAGCCGTGGCGAGGGCATCATGAGCCACTCCTTCCTCGATTACCGCCCCATGCAGGGGGACTTCGACGCCCGCCGCAATGGCGTCTTGATCGCCTTCGAGGAAGGCACCGCCACCTTCTATGCCCTCAAGGGTGCCGAAGATCGCGGCCAGTTCTTCATCACCCCCGGCACCAAGGTGTACAAGGGGATGATCGTCGGCGAGCACAACCGTCCGCCCGATCTGGAACTGAACGTCTGCAAGGCCAAGCAGGTCACCAACATCCGCTCAGCCGGTGCCGAAGTTCTCGACACCCTGCAGTCCCCGATCCAGATGACGCTGGAGCGGGCCCTGGAGTACATCGGCCCCGACGAGATGCTCGAAGTCACACCCGAGTCGATCCGGCTGCGCAAGCTGCCGGTGAAGAAGCCCGCCAAGCGTTGAGCGGCGGTCCTGGTCCCGCCGATGAGGAAACCCTGCTGCAGGCCGATCCCCGCCTGCAGCAGGCGGTGGCGGACTTCAACGCCGCCGACTGGTATGCCTGCCACGACGGCTTCGAGGCGCTGTGGCACGAGACCCAGGGACCCATGCGTCCGGTGCTGCAGGGCCTGCTGCAGATCGCTGTGGCCGAACTCCACCTGGAAAGGGACAACCGACGCGGTGCCACGGTGCTGATGGGCGAAGGACTCGGGCGGCTGCGCCGCTGCGACGATGAAGCCCTTGGTCTGGCCCTGGCTCCCGTGCGTCAACGGGCCGCCGCACGCTTCAACGCCCTGCAGCAGCAGTCCGATCTCGGTTCCCTGCCCCTGCCGCGGCTGGAACTGGCGCGAGCGGCGGGCACGTCGCCGGTACATTGAGCACACTCAAGGCCTCAACGATTTCCACCTTGACCCTGCCCCCACGCCCCCTGTTGTTCGTGCTCGCCGCAGGGCTTGCCGCCGCCGCCCTGCAGGTGATTCCGCCGCGCCCAGTTGCGGCTCAGGCACCAGCAGAAACGGCCCAGGCCCCCAGGGCGAAAACAGCCGCCACGGGCATGGTCACGATCGAATCCGACAAGCAGCAGGCCGACAACCAGAACGGCATCGTCACTGCCACGGGCAACGTGCGCATCGTCTATGCCGACCGCGGCATGACGGCCACCTCGCGCCAGGCCCAGTACTTCACCAATGAAGGGCGCCTGGTGCTCACCGGCGATGTTGACGTGATCGACACCGATGGCCAGCGCCTGCGCGCGGAACGGCTGGTGTATCTGTTGGACAGCGAGCGCATGGTGGCGGAACCGCCGGCCGGCAAGCAGGTCTTCAGCAAGTTCCGCCTGCAGCAGCAGGGGAGTGGCAAGCCTGCCATCACCAAGCCGTGAGCCTGGTACTGGAGAGGGTGGCCATCACCCTCGCAGGCCGTCCCTTGGTGAGCGATGTGAGCCTCGACCTCCATCCCGGTGAGGTGGTGGGGCTCCTGGGGCCGAACGGGGCCGGCAAGACCACCACCTTCAACCTGATCACCGGACTGCTGAGGCCCGATTGCGGCGAGGTGCTGTTGGACGGGGACTCCGTCGCCCATCTGCCGATGCCTCGCCGCGCCAGGCTGGGCATCGGCTACCTCCCCCAGGAGGCGAGCGTGTTTCGCCAGCTCAGTGTCCGCGACAACCTGATGCTGGCCCTCCAGGAGAGCGGTTCCGATCCGGCCGGTCGTCGCCAGCGGCTCGAGCAGCTGATCAACGACTTCCATCTGGGCAGCTTTCAGTACCGGCGTGGCTTCCAGCTCTCCGGTGGCGAACGGCGCCGTTGCGAAGTGGCCCGGGCTCTGGCCGTGGGGAACCAGGGTCCCCGCTACCTGCTGCTCGATGAACCCTTCGCCGGGGTGGATCCCATGGCCGTGGCCGACCTCCAGACCCTGATCGACAGCCTGCGCCATCGTCAGATGGGTGTGCTGATCACGGATCACAACGTTCGGGAGACCCTGGCGATCACCGACCGGGCTTACATCCTGGCCGATGGCAAGATCCTGGCGTCCGGAGCTTCCCTGTCGGTGGCCAATGATCCCCTGGTCAGGCGTCACTATCTCGGCGAGGGCTTCCAGCTTTGAAAGGAGCCCTGCTGGAAAGGCGCCCCACCTGGCTGCAGCTGCCCAGCCGTGAACGGCTGCGGAACTGGAAGCGAACCCCCCGCTGGCGGGATTTGCCCCTGCTGGATCGCTGGCTGCTGCAGGAACAGTTGGGGCCCCTGCTGTTCGGCATCGCCGCCTTCACCGCCGTCTCCCTGTCGGTGGGTGCCGTGTTCGAACTGGTGCGGCGGGTTGCCGAGTCCGGCCTGCCTGTGCTGGCGGCGGTGAAGGTGCTGGTGCTGCGGCTGCCCTCCTTCCTGGTGCTCTCTTTCCCAATGGCCACATTGATGGCCACCCTGCTCGCCTACAGCCGTCTGTCGGGGAGCAGCGAACTGACCGCCCTGCGCAGCGTGGGCGTGAGCACCCGTCGCATGGTGCTGCCGGCGATGGCCCTGGCCCTGGTGATGTCCCTGCTCACCTTTGTGTTCAACGACGCGATCGTGCCGCGGGCGAATCTGGAGGCCACCAACAGCCTGGAGCGAGCTCTGGGCAAGGCCATCGCCACCGAGCAGAGCGACAACGCCCTGTATTCCCGCTTCACCGACGTCAAGCTGGCGAACGGAGAATCGGTCAAGTGGCTGACCCACATCTTCCACGCCCGCCAATTCCGCAAGGGGGTGATGCTCGACGTCACCCTGCTCGACTTTTCCCGCCACGGCTACCGGCAGATGCTCACCGCCCTCACGGGCAAGTGGAATGAGGAGCAGGGCATGTGGGAGTTCAACAAGGGCCGCATCACCAACATCGATGTGGCCAGCGGCACCACCACCTCCGCCAGCTTCGATCGCTACCTCTATCCGTTCACCCGTGATCCGATCGAAGTCGCCCAGCTGCCCACCGATGCCAGCACCATGACCGTGGGGCAGGCGCTCACGGCAGAAAGGCTGCTGCTGGAAGCCAACAACACCAAGGAGGCGCGCCGGTTGCGGGTGCGCATCCAGGAGAAATTCGCCTTCCCGGCCATCTGCCTGGTGTTCGGGCTGATCGGCAGCAGCCTGGGGGTTCGTCCCAACTCGCGCACCAGTCGCAGCCAGGGTTTCGGCATCAGTGTGCTGCTGATTTTCGGCTATTACCTGATGTCCTTCATCTTCAGCTCCCTGGGCATCACCGGCACCCTGATGCCCTTCCTGGCGGCCTGGTTGCCGGTGATCATCGGCCTGGCCGGCGGGCTCTGGTTGCTGCGTCAGGCCAGCCGCTGAGTCCCCAGCCGCCGGACGACACGGCAGAGTGGATCGGTTTCGCTGCGCTCCTTGGTGAACGATCCGGTCATCGGTCTTGGTCTGGCGGCCTTCGCCCTGCTGCTGCTGGTCCTGCCCATCGCCTTCTGGTCCGTCAGCGGCGGCCAAAGCAACCCGGTGGTGAGGATCCTGGTGGCTTCGGCCAACCTCTGCCTCACGGCCCAGCTGGTGCTGCGCTGGTGGGAATCGGGCCACTTCCCGATCAGCAACCTCTACGAATCCCTTTGTTTCCTGGCCTGGGCCTGCACCCTCACCCAGCTGCTGGTGGAGCGCAGCTGGCCCAACCCCCTGGTGGCGGCGGCAGCTACGCCGATGGGCCTGGGCTGTGTGGCCTTCGCCAGTTTTGCCCTTCCCGATCGCCTTCAGGAAGCCTCACCCCTGGTGCCGGCCCTGCGTTCCAGCTGGCTGGTGATGCACGTCAGCGTGATCATGGTGAGCTATGCGGCCCTGCTGGTGGGCTCCCTGCTGTCGGTGGCCGTGCTGTTCGTCGACCGCAACCAGGACCTGGAGCTGCGCGGCAGCTCGATCGGCAGTGGCGGCTACCGTCAGGCCCAGCTGGCCAACGACGGCCCCGGCGCCATGGCCCTCAGCAGCAGCAGCTTCCGCATCAGTGAACAGCTCGACAGCCTCAGCTACCGCACGATCACGGTGGGTTTCCTGCTGCTGTCCGTCGGTCTGGTGAGTGGGGCGGTCTGGGCGAATGAGGCCTGGGGCAGCTGGTGGAGCTGGGACCCCAAGGAAACCTGGGCCCTGATCTGCTGGCTGGTGTACGCGGCCTATCTGCACACCCGCCTGATCCGGGGCTGGCAGGGCCGTCGTCCGGCGCTCGTGGCCTCCGCTGGCCTGGTGGTGATCGCCGTCTGCTACATCGGCGTGAATCTGCTCGGCATCGGCCTGCACAGCTACGGCTGGTTCCTGGGCAGCTGAGCGGAATTCTCATTGCCAAGAAGGACGCAGCACACGAGGGCAAGGCTGCGAAGCAAGCTTGGCACTTCGTGAGCCTGGAGTCACACTATGCTCATTCGGATTTCACCAAGTCCACCCCGCCCAATCAGGGCAAAGCGACACTTTCTCCTTATTTTAATTTATATGTGATTAAGCATCGATGCTGATTTATGCTGGTGATAGTTTACTTGATACTGGAAACCTATTAGAGGTCACAAGCCTCGGAAAACGTTTTGCCGAGGCTCTCGGCATTCCTGTTTCCGACTTTTCCGTGAGCAACGCACCGGAAGAGGAGATTGACCTCTACTTCACGGAACTCTTCTCAGGTGTATTTCCTGGTGTTAATCTTGACAACTCAGACTACACAGATGAGCTCGTCAACTTTTCCGTTTCAGCGGCTACCACTGGCAGCTTTGGGTCCAGCAGAGTCACCCTGCCGAACGGAACAAACCTGAGTGCGCTACCCGTCGGACTGCTGTCCCAGGCGGACTATCTGCTGACAAGTTTTCAATTCAATCCTGGCTTCCAAAACAGCTACAATGGATCCGACCTATTCTTGAGCGGTGGTGGGAATGACATCTTTGGCTTTCTTGATCGTGATGCCACAGATGCTCAATTGTTGAACCCTGAAATCCTCAGCGCCCTGCTGAGCCCCAATGCTGTGGATGACAAGCAGCTGATTGACAGCATTACGGGGACCGTAGTGGGCAATCTCAAGAGTGTGGTCGACAAGGTCTCTGCGTGGGTGGATGACATTGCCATCCTTGGGCCGCCGAAAGTCGCCGAGACACCCTTCCTGCTCGGAGTCGCTGAAGCTCTCAACAGCCAGTCACGAGGCCTGGGAAATCAATACACCATGTTCGTCAATAAAGTTTCAACTTCGATCAACGAGCAGTTGAGGAAAGACTTCAAGGGAGGTTACAAAGGAAAAGATATTCTCGTCATTGATGGCGAAAGACTCTTTGGCACTGTCATCACCCAGAAATACACCAAATTTTCCAGTATCGCATCATACCAACAGGCCTATTTTCAGGATCCAGTACATCCCAATGACGCCAGCAGCATTCTAGGGGCCGCCTATCTCGCCGATCTAACCACCAACTATTTCGGTGAATTCGGCTGACCAACCAGGCCCTCTGACTGACAGAATGATGCTGCTTCGGTCGGGCAAGTGATCATCCTGCTGCTATGGCAGAGAAAACAGCTCCGTTATCCCCATGCCTGATGCCTTTCAAGCCATCCCGAGAGCGCAGCTGCCGGGAACGGAAGTGCGTGGCACAGGGGAAGGGGCAGGGTGCCTGACTTCGCGGCCATGGTTGATTTGCTTCCAATGGCCGGCAGGCTCCAGAGAATGGCCGATCCCCTTGGTGTCGCGGCTGGTCCGACATACACCGGATTCGGACTGACCAGCTTTCCGAGGTTACTGGCCCTGGCCAAGGGAAGATCTGGTTGGGAGTGAAACACTGCGGCTTCCTCGCGGCTGACGATGGCATCGAGAGAACCGTCAGTCCTGCCCTGCGGAACCCTATGAGTCGGTGCCATGACAGGACGATCACAGCCCGGTCGGTGGGCTGCTTCAAACAGATCCTGGTCCCTGGGACATCCCAGGGACCAGGATGGGGTCACACCAGCGCCGGTTCGGGGCGGCGGCTGTTGCGGATGCCGGTGATGGCCTCGGCGTAGTCGGCGTGGCCGAAGACACCGGAGCCGCTGACGATGGCGTTGGCGCCGGCCTCGATCACCTGCCAGGCATTGCTGCCCTTGACGCCACCATCCACTTCGATCCAGGGATCAAGGCCGCGCTCGTCGCAGAGCCGGCGCAGCTGGCGGATCTTCTCCACCTGGGAGGGGATGAAGCTCTGGCCGCCGAAGCCGGGGTTGACGCTCATGATCAGCACCAGATCACAGAGCTCCAGGCAATACTCGAGGGTGTCGAGGGGGGTGCTGGGGTTGAGCACGGCGCCGGCCATCTTGCCCAGGTCCTTGATCTGGCTGAGGTTGCGGTGCAGGTGCGGGCAGGCCTCCACCTGGACGCTGATGATGTCGGCGCCGGCCTTGGCGAAATCAGCCACATAGCGTTCGGGTTCGACGATCATCAGATGAACGTCCAGAGGCTTGGTCGTCACCGGCCGCAGGGCCTCGACGATCAGGGGGCCGATGGTGATGTTGGGCACGAAGCGGCCGTCCATCACATCCACATGGATCCAGTCGGCACCGGCGGCGTCCACGGCCCGCACGTCGTCACCGAGGCGGGAGAAGTCGGCGGAGAGGATCGACGGGGAGATCACCAGGGGCTTGGTGCTCATGGACAGCCACCGCAGCGGAAGAATGAAGGGATTGTAAGGAGCGGCCCACCTTGGGGCTTCCGAGGGGCTCCCGGGGGCCTCCCGGGCGCGCTGATACGATGGCCCCGCTTCGACTCCGAGAGGCCTTGCAGCGGCTGGATCCTTCCCCGCTTTGCCTGCGGTCCGCCTCCGGCGTGCCGGCCCCTCGTTGAGGCCCCTCCCCCCGCCGGACCGTTGTGGATCGCACTCTCATCCAGGAACTGCTCGAAGTCGTCGAGCAGGCCGCCATCGCCTCTGCCCGCCTGACAGGGCTCGGCAAGAAGGACGAAGCCGATGCCGCTGCCGTTGAGGCGATGCGCACCCGCATGGGCAGCATCGCCATGCAGGGCCGCATCGTCATCGGTGAGGGCGAGCGGGATGAAGCCCCGATGCTCTACATCGGCGAGGAAGTGGGCAGCGGCACCGGTCCCGGCGTTGATTTCGCCGTGGATCCCTGCGAAGGCACCAACCTCTGCGCCAACGCCCAGGACGGCTCGATGGCCGTGCTCGCCGCCAGCGACCGCGGCGGCCTGTTCTATGCGCCCGACTTCTACATGAAGAAGCTGGCGGCGCCGCCGGCCGCCAAGGGCAAGGTGGACATCCGCAAGAGCGCCACCGAGAACATCGCCATCCTGAGCGAGTGCCTGGGTGTGCCCGCCAGCGACCTCACCATCGTGGTCATGGATCGCGCCCGCCACAAGGGCCTGATCGCCGAGATCCGCGCCACCGGCGCCCGGGTCAAGCCGATCAGTGACGGCGACGTGCAGGCCGCGATCGCCTGCGGCTTCGCCGGCACCGGCACCCATTGCCTGATGGGCATCGGCGCCGCCCCCGAAGGTGTGATCTCCGCCGCCGCCCTGCGCTGCCTCGGCGGCCACTTCCAGGGGCAGTTGGTGTATGACCCCGCCGTCGCCCAGACCAGTGAGTGGGCCGACTACACCAAGGAGGGCAACATCGCCCGCCTCAACGAGATGGGCATCACCGACGTCGACAAGGTCTACGAGGCCGAGGAGCTGGCCTCCGGCGAGAACGTGGTCTTCGCCGGCAGCGGCATCACCCCGGGCCTGCTGTTCAAGGGCGTCGTGTTCGAGGCGGACTGCACCCGCACCAGCAGCCTGATCATCAGCTCCCTCGACCGCAGCGCCCGCTTCACCGATACGGTGCATATCAAGGAGGGCGCCAAGAGCATCGCCCTGCGCTGAATCCACCAGAGCCCGGACCTCGGAGCCCGCCTGCATGCACATCGCCGTCGTCGGTCTGAGCCATCGCACGGCTCCGGTGGAGATCCGCGAACGCCTGAGCATCCCCGAGCAGACGATGGAGGATTCCCTCCAGCGTCTGCGGGCGGATGAGCAGGTGATCGAGGCCTCGATCCTGAGCACCTGCAACCGGCTCGAGATCTACACCTTGCTGCGCCATCCCGAACGGGGCATCAGCGCCGTCGGCGACTTCCTCAGCCAGCAGTCCGGGCTGGCGGTGGAGGAGTTGCGCCCCCATCTGTTCACCTACCACCACGAGGAGGCGGTGGGCCACCTGCTGCGGGTGGCCGCCGGCCTCGACAGCCTGGTGCTCGGGGAGGGTCAGATCCTTTCCCAGGTGAAGAAGATGGTGCGCCTGGGCCAGGAGCACCGCTCCGTGGGGCCGATCCTCAACCGCCTGCTCAACCAGGCGGTGAGCACCGGCAAGCGGGTCCGCACCGAAACCAACCTGGGCACCGGGGCGGTCTCGATCAGCTCCGCAGCCGTCGAGCTGGCCCAGCTCAAGGTGGGCCAGGCCCGCGGTCGGGACGAACTGGTGCCCCTCGACCAGGAACAGGTGGCGGTGGTGGGGGCCGGCCGCATGGCCCGGCTGCTGCTGCAGCACCTCCAGGCCAAGGGCTGCCGGGGCGTGGTGGTGCTCAACCGCACCGTCTCCCGGGCCGAAGCCCTGGCGGCCGATTTCCCCACCCTGCCGGTGCAGTGCCGTCCCCTGGACGACCTCGACCACTGCCTGAGCACCTGCTCGCTGGTGTTCACCAGCACCGGCGCTGAGGAGCCGATCATCACGGCCCGCCGGTTGGAGGGGCTCAACCGCCGCTCCAGCCTGATGCTCATCGATATCGGTGTGCCCCGCAACATCAGCGCGGATGCGGCCGAGCTGCCGGGGGTCGACAGCTTTGATGTCGACGATCTCCAGGAGGTGGTGGCCCGCAACCAGGAGGCCCGCCGGGAGATGGCCGCCGAGGCTGAGGGGCTCCTGGCCGAGGAATCGCGCCTGTTCCTGGAATGGTGGGACGGCCTTGAGGCGGTGCCCCTGGTCAACCGGTTGCGCCTGCAGCTGGAGGACATCCGCGAACAGGAGCTCCAGAAGGCCCTGAGTCGCATGGGCCCGGACCTTTCCGCCCGGGAGCGGAAGGTGGTCGAAGCCCTCAGCAAGGGCATCATCAACAAGGTCCTGCACACCCCGGTCACCAAGCTGCGGGCCCCCCAGCCCCGTCAGCAGCGCCTGGCGTCGATGGCGGTGCTGCGCGACCTCTTCGAGCTCCACGACGAGCCACCGGAGGCCTGAGCCCCCGTCCCCGGGATCACCCGGACCCAGCCCCATCCACCACTGCAACGGAACATGAACCGAGTTGCCGCCGCGGGGCGCTCCGCGTCACCACGCTCCAGTACGGTCTGGCCAGCCAAGGACCGAGGACTGGGCTCATGAAACGCGTTCTGGCCATCATTCTGGGAGGCGGAGCGGGAACGCGTCTCTACCCCCTCACCAAGATGCGGGCCAAGCCCGCCGTGCCTCTCGCAGGCAAGTACCGCCTGATCGATATTCCCATCAGCAACTGCATCAACTCGGAGATCAACAAGATCTACGTGCTGACCCAGTTCAACAGCGCCTCGCTCAACCGTCACCTGACGATGAGCTACAACCTTTCAGCCGGTTTCGGCCAGGGGTTCGTGGAGGTGCTGGCCGCCCAGCAGACCCCCGACAGCCCCAGTTGGTTCGAAGGCACCGCCGATGCGGTACGCAAATATCAGTGGCTGTTCCAGGAGTGGGACGTCGACCACTACCTGATTCTTTCCGGTGACCAGCTCTACCGGATGGACTACAGCAAGTTTGTGCAGCACCACATCGATTGCGGCGCTGACCTGACCGTCGGTGCCCTGCCGGTGGACGGGGCCCAGGCGGAAGGATTCGGCCTGATGCGGACCTCCTCCGACGGCCGCATCCTGGAGTTCAGCGAGAAGCCCACCGGGGACGCCCTCGAGGCGATGCGGGTCAACACCGAAAGCCTGGGCCTGTCCGCCGAGGAGGCCGTCAAGCGGCCCTTCCTGGCGTCGATGGGGATCTACGTCTTCAACCGCAACACCCTGTTCAACCTGCTGGCCAGCAATCCGGAGTCGACGGATTTCGGCAAGGAGATCATCCCCACCTCCCTGCGGGAAGGGGACCATCTGCAGACCTTCCTGTTCGACGACTACTGGGAGGACATCGGTACGATCGGCGCCTTCTACGAGGCCAACCTGGCCCTCACCGAACAGCCCAACCCGGCCTTCTCCTTCTATGACGAGAAGTTCCCCATCTACACCCGGCCCCGTTACCTGCCGCCCAGCAAGCTGCAGGACGCCCAGGTCACCCAGTCGATCATCGGCGAAGGCTCCCTGCTCAAGGCCTGCAGCATTCACCACTGCGTCCTGGGGGTCCGCTCCCGGGTTGAAGACGAGGTGGTGCTCCAGGACACCCTGGTGATGGGGGCCGACTTCTTCGAGTCGTCGGAGGAGCGCCTGGTGCTGCGCGAGCGGGGCGGCACCCCGATCGGCGTGGGACGCGGCACCACGGTCAAGGGGGCCATCCTCGACAAGAACGTGCGCATCGGCCGCGACGTCACCATCGTCAACAAGGACCGGGTGGAGGAAGCCGACCGACCGGAGCTGAACTTCTACATCCGCAACGGCATCGTGGTGGTGGTCAAAAACGGCACCATCGCCGACGGCACGGTCATCTGAAGGCCACTTCGGGGGGAGGGCTGGGCCAGCAGTTGCTGACATCCCTCCCCAGGAGACCGACGAGCCGCCGACCGCTGGCCACACTGCCAACGAATCAAGGAAACCTCGGTCCTATGGGCAAGGCGCATTTCGGACTCATCGGCCTTGGCGTGATGGGTGAGAATCTGGTCCTCAACGCTGAGAGAAACGGGTTCTCGAGCGTCGTCTACAACCGGACCTACGCCAAGACCGAAGACTTCCTGGCCGGACGCGGTGCCGGCAAGGACATCGTGGGAGCCGCCACCCTGGAGGAGTTCGTGGCGGCCCTGGAGCGGCCCCGCCGCATCCTGATGATGGTCAAGGCGGGCGCTCCGGTGGATGCCACCATCGCCAGCATCTCGCCGCTGCTCGAGGAAGGTGATCTGCTGATCGACGGCGGCAACTCCCTCTACACCGACACCGAGCGGCGGGCGGCTGAGCTGGAGAGCAAGAGCTTCGGCTACATCGGCATGGGCGTCTCCGGTGGCGCCAAGGGGGCCCTGGAGGGCCCGAGCATGATGCCCGGCGGCACCAAGGCGGCCTATGACGCCATCGAAAGCCTGGTCACCAAGATGGCCGCCCAGGTGGAGGACGGCCCCTGCGTCACCTACATCGGCCCCGGTGGCGCCGGCCACTTCGTCAAGACCGTCCACAACGGCATTGAGTACGGCATCGAGCAGATCCTGGCCGAGGCCTACGACCTGATGAAGCGCATCGGCGGCCTCGATGGCGACGCCATGGCCGACGTGCTGGGTGGCTGGAACCAGACCGAAGAGCTCGCCTCCTTCCTGGTGGAGATCACCGAGGTGTGTCTGCGCACCAAGGATCCCGAAAGCGGTGGCGATCTGGTGGAGCTGATCGTTGATGCCGCCGGCCAGAAGGGCACCGGCCTGTGGACCGTGGTCAGCGCCCTGGAGATGGGGGTGCCCGTTCCCACGATCTACGCCGCCCTCAACGCCCGGGTGCTGAGCTCCCTGCGCAACGAGCGGATGGAGGCCGAATCGGTGCTGCTCGGCCCCGCGCCCCACAGCTTCTCCCTGGGGGAACCGGCCACCGGCATGGCGCCGTTGCGGGATGCCTGCATCCTGGCCTGCATTGCCAGCTACGGCCAGGGCATGGCCCTGCTGCAGGAGGCCTCCAAACTCCACGACTACAACCTTGACTTCTCGGCCATCGGCCAGATCTGGAAGGGGGGCTGCATCATCCGGGCCCGGCTGCTGCAACGCATCCAGGACGCCTATGGCGCCAATCCCTCCCTCCCCAACCTGATGCTGGATCCCTGGTTCGCCGCCCAGGTCAACCAGCGCCTGGGCGGCCTGCGTCAGGTGGTGGCGGGGGCGGCCCTGGCCGGCATCCCCGTGCCCTGCCTGAGCAGCACCCTGGATTACATCGACAGCTACCGCAGCGGCCGTCTGCCCCAGAACCTGGTGCAGGCGATGCGGGACTGCTTCGGCTCCCATACTTATGAACGCACGGACCGCCCCGGCGCGTTCCATACCGAATGGCTCGATTGACCGAATCCAGCACCCGTTACCACCTGATTGTCGCCGCCAGCCCCGAGGAGCTGGCCCGCCAGGCGGCCGAACAGATCGCCGCCGGCATCGACCTGGCCCTGGCCGAGCGGGACCGGGCCCAGATCGCCCTGGCCGGTGGCGAAACCCCCCGGGCGGCCTACAGCCGTCTGGGGGGCGAGCACCTGCCCTGGGAGCGGGTCGATGTGCTCCTGGGCGATGAGCGCTGGGTGCCGGCCGACGACCCCTCCAGCAATGCCCGCATGCTGCGCGAAACCCTGCTGGCCCAGGCGCCCGCCAGCCGGGCTCGCTTCCACCCGGTGCCCACCGACCGGCCCAGCGCCGAGGCCAGCGCCATGGCCTATGCGGCGGAACTGGCGGTGCTCTGCCCCGGCCGGATGCCCCGCTTCGATGTGGTGCTGCTGGGCCTGGGCGACGACGGCCACACCGCCTCCCTGTTTCCGGGCACGGCGGCCCCCGCTGTTGTCGACCGCCCGGTCACCATCGGCGAAGGCAAGGGTCTGCCCCGCATCACCCTCTCCGCTCCGGTGCTCTCGGCCGCCCGCCGGGTGATCTTTCTGGTCAGTGGTGCCGGCAAACGCCAGGCGCTGGCCCGGCTGCTTGATCCCAATGAGCCCGCCGAGCGCACCCCCGCCCGGCTGGTGCGGCCGGCCTCGGAGGTGCTGATCCTGGCCGATGCCGCCGCCGCCGCCGACCTTCCCCCCCACTGAGACAACCATGCAGGTGATCCGTGGCGATGGTTTCAGCGGCTGGCATGCCCTCAACGACACCGTGATGGGCGGCCGCAGCAGCGGCAGCTGCACGGTCAGCAGCCGCGGGCTGCGCCTGGAGGCGGAGGTGGTGGAGCAGGGCGGTGGCTTCGTGAGCTGCCGCTCGCCGGTGTTCTCCCCACCCCTGGATCTTTCCGATCAGGCCGCTTTCGAATTGGAGTTGCAGGGCGATGGCCGCCACTACAAGCTGGCCGTCGCCTGCGCCGACGGTGTGGCGGGCCTCACCGAACTGATCCCCGGCGGGGTGCGCTGGGTGGCCAACTTCGCCACCGCCGCCGATGGCCCCTGCCGGCTGCGGATTCCCTTTGATCAGCTGCGTCCGTCCATCCGGGCCAAGCCGATCGAGGCCCTGCCCCTGGGCCTGCCACTGCGCTTCGACGCCGCTCGCATCACCCGGCTGCAGATCCTGCATTCGAAATTCGGCGACGACGGCACCGCCAATCCAGGCTTCCGGGCCGGCCCGCTCCTGCTGGAGCTGATGGCGATCGATGCCGTCGCCTGAGTCTTCGATCGGCAACGCCAACACCGACCTGAGCCGGCTGGTGGCGGCAGCGGCCGACCTCTGCCGCAAGCCCCTGCGCCATGCCGTGGTGTCGCCAAGCCACGGCGGCGCGGCAGCCGAGACGCAGCAGAGTCTCGACCTCTGCCTGCGCCTGGAGGCCCGCACGCCCGAGGGGGAGCGGCTGCCGGCGGAGGATCTGGAGCTGGAGATCTACCGCAGTGGCGACGCGCTCAACCTCACCCTCGCCTGGTGCTACAGGGACGACCAACCGCTGCTGTGGCAGGGAAGCCACCCGGTCTGGATGGATGGGGCCACGGGCCTGCGCAGCAGCTGTCCGCCCCAGGGCGCACCGCTGGAGGCCCTGGCCCGCCGGCTCAGGGCCCTGCTGCGGCCCGATTAAGCCTGAGGCGTTGGCAGCAGCACCAGCAGGGCCCCGATCCCCACCGACCCTGGCAGACGCCAGAGTTCGGCCGGGGACTCCAGCGTGCGGCCATCCCGGTGGCGCAGGGTGAGGTCTTCGGTGCGCAACAACGGCTCAGCGGCCGAAGCTTCGCTGGACTGGTCCGCCCACACCGCCTCCGGCAGCGCGCAGAAAAGTGACGCCGGCGAGCCCACCAGGCTGGCCCGGTCGAAGCCGATGCGTTCGCAGAGGCTGCTGTTGACCATCACCACCTTCTGGTCGGCGTCGAACACCGCCAGGGCGAAGCTGGGGCTCTGGATCAGGGTCTCGAAGAGAGCGCTGAGGTCCTGGCCACGCTTCTGCACCTGGCGCTGCTCCGTCACGTCGGCCAGGGTGCCGACCACGTAGCGATCGGTGGCTTCGGTGAGCACCCGGGCGTTCTCGTTCACCCAGCGTCGCTGGCCATCACGGCGGATGATCCGGTACTCCACCGACCAGCCCCCCTGCTTCAGGTCGCGGCTGGCCCAGACCCGCTCGCGGTCAGCCGGATCGATGGCGTCATCGAGCAGTTCCGAATGGGCGAACAGCTCGGCCGGGGTCCAGCCCGTCAGGGGCAGGATGCGTTTGCTGGCATAAAGAAGGCGATGCAGGGTGTCGTCCCGCTTCCAGACCGCCTGGTCGAGGGCATCGGTGAGGCTGGAGAAGGAATCCAGGGAGTCCTCGGCGGCCCTGCGCAGGGCCAGCAGTTCCGACACGTCGGTGAGGGTGACGATCGCCCCGCGGCGCTTGCCTTCCAGTTCCTGGTAGGGCAACACCTGGGCCAGGTAGGCGATCTCCTCGTTCACGGCCTCGATGCTGCGCCGTGAGGCCCCGGCCAGCACCTCCCCCAGGGCAGCCCGCAGACCGGGCACGGCCACCGTGGTGGGGATGCCGAGCAGGGGCTGGCCGATGTCCCCCTCCACCAGGGCGAAGACGCGCACCGCCAGCGGGGTGTAGCGGGTGATGCGCAGGTCCCGATCGACGATCACCATCCCCTGATTCAAGGAGCGCTGGATGTTCTCCAGGTCGGAACTGAGCTGCTGCAGGTCCTCCGTCCTGGCCCGCAACTGCTGGTTGAGGGTGGCCAGTTCCTCGTTGGTGGCCTGCAGTTCCTCGTTGGAGGATTCGAGCTCCTCATTGGACGACTGCAGTTCCTCGGAGGAGGCCTGCAGTTCCTCGGCGGAGGCTTCCAGTTCCTCGTTGGCCCCTTCCAGGTCGGCCATCGAGCGCCGCAGGGTGTCATGGCTGGCGAGCAGTTCCTTTTCCAGCCGAGCGATCTGCTGGTCGAAATCCGGTGCCCGGATCACCGGCTCGCCACCGCTGGCGGACTCCGGTCCATCCGCCGGCTCCGGCAGAAAACTCAGCAGCGTCAGCCGTCGCTGGTTGACGTCCAGGGGCCGTGCCTCCAGCTGCAGGCTCAGGCCGAAATCGGGCAGGTGCAGCACCCGGCTGCGCACCGGTTGGCCATCGGCCCGGACGATCAGCAGCAGGGCGCGGGCCTCGGCCTGCAGATCAGGCAGCAGGAAGGTGGTGGCGGCACTGGAGATCCGGCCTTCCGGGAGCCGGCAGTAGGGGCTGACATCGCCGATCACCTCGACCAGTTCGTGGGCTTCATCAAGGACCACGCAGGGGGGACAGGTGCTGCGCACCAGGGCTTCGAGGGTGGCGACGTGCTCCTCCACCACGGTTTCCCGCAGGATCGAGATGCGGCCGACTGGACTGAACAGCTGGGGGGGGCGCTGGGCGGCCTGGGGGAACGTGGAAAAGCGCGTGGGCTGGTTTTCCCCGGTGCGATGAAAGATCCGGTGCTCGGCATTGGCCACGCCGAACCCTTCGGTCCTGTTGCCAAGGGATTCGGTCCGCCCCAGGAACAGCAGCCCGGAGGGCAGCAGGCCGAAGCGGAACAGGCCCAGCACCCGGTCCTGCAGCGGTGGGGTGAAGTAGATGAGGGTGTTGCGGCTGCAGATCAGATCCAGGCGTGGGAAGGGGGGATCGATCCCGACGTTGTGACGGGCGAAGACGACGCAGTTGCGCAGGGCTTCGCTGATCTGCATCTCGCCGTTGTGGCGAACGACAAAGCGCTCCCGCAGGGCCTCCGGGATCGCCATGGTGCTGGCCGCCGGGTAGGTGGCCCGGCGCGCGATCGCCAGGCTTTCCTCATCGAGATCGGTGCCGAAGATCTTGAGGTGATTGGTCAGATCCTGGGGGTGGTCGAGCACCTCACTGATCAGCATGCCGATGGAGTACACCTCTTCGCCGGTGGCACAGCCCGGCACCCACACCCTGAGGCGATCCCGGCGCGTGCGCTGCGCCACATAGGCCCGCAGCAACTCCCCCAGGACCGCGAACGAATCGGGGTCGCGGAAGAAGGACGTGACGGTGACCAGCAGGCACTGGACCAGGGCGGAGGACTCATTGCGGTCGGCCGACAGCAGCTGCAGGTACTCCTCCATCGTGTCCATCTGGCGCAGGGCCATGCGCCGCGACAGCTGCCGCTGCAGGGTGGAGTGCTTGTACTGGCTGAAGTCGATGCCGCTGTTGTGCTTCAGCAGCTCCAGGGCGCTGCTGACGTTCACCACTTCCGGCTCCGGCGGGTTGTGTTCCACCCAGTCGTCACCTGAATGCATCAGGTCGCAGAGGTGCTGACCGATGCCGACCGGGTCGAGGATGAGGTCGGCCCCACCCATGGCGATGGCGGCCCTGGGCATGCCATCAAAGCGGGCGCTTTCGGGGGTCTGGGCGATGGTGAGACCGCCGGCGGCCCGGATGGCCCTCAGGCCGCGGGCCCCATCGGAACCGGTGCCCGAAAGGACCACGGCCGCGCCACGTTCGGACCAGTGCTCGGCGATCGACTCGAACAGGCGATCGATGCTGGGGCTGGGGCCGAAGCGCGGTTCGGGATCCGCCAGGGCCACCCGGTTCCCCAGCACGCGGATGTCGTGATTGGGCGGACAGACGGTGATGGTGCCGGGGAGCAACTCGGCCCCATCCACCGCGTTGAGCACCTGCAGCGGCGTGACTCGGGCGAGCAGATCGACCATCAGGCTGCCGTGGTCGGGGGCCAGGTGCTGGGCCACCACGTACGCCACATGGCCACCGACGGCGAGGCTGCCCAGCAGCAACTGCAGGGCCTCCAGCCCACCTGCCGATGCACCGATGCCGACAAGATGCATCAATTTCTCTGTACGACCTGATTCATTCGCTCCCTTCGGCCCCGAAGATGGAACGGCATCGGCAGAGGAGGCAGGGGATGGCGCAGGCAAGGACTCTGCATCACTTGATACTTCCATCCGCAGAGAGGCGATGAGAGGAGGATTAGCCACTCTAGCTGCTCAACACTTTTCCTCCCCGAGATGAGGTTGCTCCAGCCGCCGATCTGACGCTGGAGTGCATCGCATGGGATGGCTTTCTCTTTCATCGGCTTCGATGCCTTCAAAACTGACGGAATGGGTCTGTTGAGAACTTATGTCCTGGTCTCCTATCCGGCAATCAAGCCGATGCCTGTTTGTTCGAATCAACATCTCTCATAGACATTGAAGCCTTCAGATTACTTCGAGACCGCTCCTATAGAGGCATTTCTTGAAGCCAGCCTGAATTGTGATAGAATTATTAACAAGCGAGAAGGGGGGGTGGGTCGACTGATGAGCAGCGAGGCCAATTTTCCCAATCTGCGGCATCAACAGGCTGCTCGCTTCTCGAATCCTCTGCTGCGCCAGTGGCACCTCAGCGAGGACCCGCGGACCTGTGCGTCGTTGTTGCAGGAGGCCTTGCCCCTGATGGAGTTGCAACCGCTCGAGCCCGCCGCCTCCTGGTGGTTCTACGGCGCCAATCTTCACCTTGGCTCCATGGTGGCCACCGCCTGGACGGCCAAGCCGATGCGCGCCACCTTCAGCGATCGCCGCGATCGCATTGCCGTGCTGGGCTACGGCGGCGAGCAGCGCCTGCGGCAGGCCTCCCGCACCTGGCGCTGCGGCATCGGTTGCTGTGTGCTGATGGCGAAGGACCCTTGCACCATGGAGAGTTCCCTCTCCTCCGCCGTGGCCTTCGCCCTGTCCGATGAGCAACTCCTGCAGGCGGCGATGAGCATGGGGGGCTACCACCATCAACCATCCGGCTGGCAGGACATCCTCGACCAGGCCCATGGCTGGAGCCCGCCGGAGAATCCGTCCGCCCCGTCGCTTCTGGCGGCCCTGCGGCAAACGGTTGACATGGCCGGTCAGCTGTCCGGCTATGGACGGGGTCTGCTCGACTCCCTTCAGCTTGACGACCAGATTCACCGGCTGATGGCGGCGATGCTGCTGCCGGATCTGCGCGAAGAGAAATCCCTCGAACGTCTCAGGCACCGCCAGCGGCAGGGCCGTGATGCCTTCGACGAACTGATCGACTACATCAAGCAGAATCTCGGCAGTCCATTGACGCTGAGCGTCCTGGAGTCCAGGAGCCATTATTCACGCCGCGCCCTGCAGTACGCCTTCGCTGAACGCATGGGCTGCGGCGCCACCCAGTGGATCAAGAACCAGCGTCTCGACCTGGCCCGACGGCGGCTGGAGAATCCCACACCGACCGACAGCGTCGGCAGCATTGCCAAGGAGTGCGGTTACCGTTCCCTCGGCCTGTTCAGTGTGGATTTCCAGCAGCGCTTTTTCGTCAAACCGTCCCAGCTGCTGCGGGAGTCCCGGCCGGACTAGCGGCCGGGACCATGGCCCTCAGTTGCGTCGTTGAAACACGTCCATTCCCTCCGAACGGCTTTGTTGATGCTCGTTGGGTTGGAGCGCCTCCAGCGATGTTTCCAGTAGGTAGGCGGCCAGATTGGACAGGGAACGACCCTGGTGATTGCTGCGCTCAACCAGGGATTGGTACGCGTTGTAAGGAATCGTGATCGTGACCCGCACAGGTCGCAGGAAAGGACCGGGCGTCGATTGGCTTCGCATGGGTTCATTGCTGCTACACCTCTGATCTAGAACCGTTTCCACAGGCTGGGAAGCCGTGATGTCTGGCGCAATGGCTACACGATGTGGGCGAAACGCGAGGACTGCACAACGATTGAGCCTGCTGTGAGCTGCAGCGCCTCTCCGGCGCCGGCGGTGCAGGTCTGCATCAGAGTGTGCCTGCTGCACGATTCTGAAGCCTGGCTTCATGACAGGTGATCATTCCGGTGGCTGGTCGGTCACCGCCCCCAGGCTGCTGCTGCTCACCTGGCGGGCGTACTTGCCAAGCACGCCGGTGCGGTAGCGGGGTTCGGGCTTTGTCCAGGCGCTGCGGCGCTGCGCCAGCTCGTCGTCCGCCACGTTGAGCTGGATCAGGCGCTGCTTCGCATCCACAGTGATGCTGTCGCCCTCCTGCACCAGGGCGATGGTGCCGCCCACGGCGGCCTCCGGGGCCATATGGCCCACCACCATGCCGTAGGTGCCGCCCGAAAAGCGGCCGTCGGTGATCAGGGCCACCGAATCGCCCAGCCCCTCGCCGATGATCGCGGCGGTGGGGGCCAGCATTTCACGCATGCCGGGGCCGCCCACGGGTCCCTCGTAGCGGATCAACACCACATCACCGGCGCTGATGCGCTTGGCGAGGATGGCCTCCAAGGCCTCCTCCTCACTCTCGAACACCCGCGCCGGGCCGGTCATCACCGGATTCTTGACGCCGCTGATCTTGGCCACGCTGCCTTCTTCGGCCAGGTTGCCCCGCAGGATCGCCAGGTGGCCCTGGGCGTAGAGCGGGTTGGAGAGGGGCCGGATCACCTCCTGATCGGCCGGGGGCTCGGAGGGCACCTCAGCCAGCACCTCGGCCAGGGTGCGCCCCTCGATCGTGCGGCAATCGCCGTGCAGCAGGCCACCGTCCAGCAGCAGCTTCATCACCTGGGGGATCCCGCCGGCCCGGTGCAGATCCACGGTCACGAAGCGGCCGCTGGGCTTGAGATCGCAGATCACCGGCACCCGTTGGCGGATCGTCTCGAAGTCGTCGATCGTGAGCGGCACGCCGGCGGTGCGGGCGATTGCCAGCAGGTGCAGCACCGAATTGGTGGAGCCGCCCACCGCCATGATCACGGCGATGGCGTTCTCGAAGGCTTCCCGGGTGAGCAGATCCCGCGGCCGGATGTCGGCGGCGATCGCCTGCACCAGCACCTCGGCGGAGCGGGCGGCGCTGTCGGCCTTCTCCGGATCCTCCGCCGCCATCGTGGAGCTGTAGGGCAGGCTCAGCCCGAATGCTTCGAAGGCCGAACTCATCGTGTTGGCGGTGAACATGCCGCCGCAGCTGCCGGCGCCGGGGCAGGCGTTCTTTTCGATCGCCAGCAGTTCCGCCTCATCGATGCGGCCGCCCGACAACTGCCCCACCGCCTCGAAAGCGCTGACCACGGTGAGATCGCAGGGGCCCAGTTTTCCCGGTTTGATCGTGCCGCCGTACACGAAGATCGCCGGGATGTTCATGCGGGCCATGGCGAGCATGGCGCCGGGCATGTTCTTGTCGCAGCCGCCGATGGCCAGCAGGCCATCCATGCTCTGGGCGTTGCAGGCGGTTTCGATCGAGTCGGCGATCACCTCGCGCGACACGAGCGAATACTTCATCCCCTCGGTGCCCATCGAGATGCCGTCGCTGACGGTGATGGTGCCGAACATCTGGGGCATCGCTCCGGCGACCCGGGCAGCCTGCTCGGCCCGCCGGGCCAGGTCGTTGAGGCCGATGTTGCAGGGCGTGATCGTGCTGTAGCCGTTGGCGATGGCCACGATCGGCTTGCCGAAATCCCCATCCCCGAAGCCCACGGCCCGCAGCATGGCCCGGTTGGGGGAGCGTTGAAGGCCCTTGGTGATGGCGTCGGAGCGCAGCATGGCCGGGGTGGATCGGATCTGCAGCAACCTACCGAGGGGCCTGCGCCCTCAGGGCTGGGGCTGCAGCTGCTCCAGCTGGCGGCGCACCTCGTCGATCGCCTGGTTGAGCTTCTGGACGCGGTCGTGCAGCTGATCACGGCCCACCGGCTCGCCGCTGGCCTCCGCCAACCGGGAGATGCGCAGCATCCGCAGTTGGCGCTGCACGAGGTGCCGCCGTTCGGCGCGGCGCAGCAGCCAGACCGCCAGGCCCGCGGCTCCGGCCACCGCGCCGGCGGCCGCCGCCAGCAACACGATTCCGCCGGCGGACGATTGCTCCCTCGTATCAGCCATGAACCTGCACGCGTTGGTGAGCCCGAAAGGGAAAACCCAGCCTAGGCAGAGGTGGAGGCGATTCCATACAGCCGTTCACTCACCTCCCCGAAGCCGGGAACGACGCGGTGCTGGTCGTCCACCTCGGGGTCGATGCCGGCGCAATAGATGGTGAGCTGCCCGTGGCGCTCCCCGACGACCTGCAATCCGGGATTGGCCGCCAGGGCCGTGATCACCCGCAGGCGTTGGCCCGCCACTCCGAGCCCCTGGAGCCGGTCGAGCAGGGCCAGCAGGACCGAACCGCTGGCGAGGCAGGGCAGGAACACCAGCACGCCACTGCGGGGATCGATGCTGGCCGGCAGATCATCCAGAAACCAGTGGGGCTTGTGGTCCGGCCCGCAGGGCTCGATGCCCACGTGGGCGAGCTGGGCCGAGGGCAGCACCGTCTGGGCCCCCTGCCACAGGCCCAGCCCGCCCCGCAGCACTGGAATCACCAGCAGCGGGATCTCCGGATCCACCACCTGGCCATCGCTGGTGCCCAGCGGCGTCTGCACCGTCACCCGGCGATGGGGCAACCAGTCGCGCAGGGATTCGTAGGTGAGCCAGCGGCCCAGTTCCGCCATGGCCGTGGCGAACAGGGGCGATGGGGTGGCGCCATCCCGCAGCAGGGTGAGCCAGTGGCCGATGAGGGGATGGGGGGGCACCACCACCCGCAGGGACATGCTCATGACGGGCTGCGTCTGCCATAGCTTGAACCGGCAGCGTACCGGTGTGGCATGGCCCCCAGCTTCCAGTCCTTTGTGGCGATCGGCCGCCGGATCGTCCCCCTGCTGGGGCCCCTTCTCGCCCTGGTGCTGTGCTGGTCGGTGCTGCCGGCCAGGCCGGCGCTGGCGATCACCGCCCCGGAGCTGCGGGCCCAGCGCTCCTTCCAGGACCTCGATCCCGATCTGCGCGGACGCAATCTTCAGCAGCAGGAATTCCTCAAGGCCTCCATGGAGGGCTTCGACCTGCGCGATACCGATCTGCGCGGGGCCGTGTTCAACTCCGCCAATCTGCGCCAGGCGGATCTGCGCGGTGCCGATCTCGAGGACGTCGTGGCCTTCGCCACCCGTTTTGATGGCGCCGATCTGCGCGGGGCCCAGTTCCGCAACGCCATGCTCATGCAGAGCCGCTTCCGGGATGCCCAGATCGAGGGGGCCGACTTCAGCGATGCGGTTCTCGACCTGCCCGAGCAGAAAGCCCTCTGCGCCCGCGCGACCGGCCGCCATCCCGTCACCGGTGTGGCCACCAGCGAGAGCCTCGGCTGCCGCTGAACCCACCCAGCGCCGCCTCCCCTAGGTTTCGGTGCTGCCTTCGCGTCTGCTCTGATGACGGCCACCCGCTCCAGACGTCTGCCGGTCACCGTGGTGACAGGGTTCTTGGGGGCCGGCAAGACCACCCTGCTGCGCCACCTGCTGCTGGAGAGCGGCCTGCGCCTGGCCGTGCTGGTCAATGAGTTCGGCGAGGTGGGCATCGACGGCGACCTGATCGCCTCCTGCGGCTTCTGCCCGGAGGAGGAGCTCGACGACCGCCTGGTGGAACTCGCCAACGGCTGCCTTTGCTGCACGGTGCAGGACGAGTTTCTGCCCACCATGACCCGCCTGCTCGAGCGCGCTGACCGCCTCGACGGCATCGTCGTGGAAACCAGTGGCCTGGCCCTGCCCGAGCCCCTGGTGGCCGCCTTCGGCTGGCCGGAGATCCGCAGCCGCACCCGCGTGCACGGGGTAGTGACGGTGGTGGACGGGGAGGCCCTGGCCGCCGGCCATGTGGTGGGCGATGCCGCGGCGGTGGAAGCCCAGCGCCAGGCCGATCCCAGCCTCGACCACATCAGTGCGATCGAGGATCTGTTCGCCGACCAGCTCGGTGCGGCCGATCTGGTGCTGGTCAGCCGGGCCGACCGGTTGGAGCCGGAGGCCTTCGAGCGGGTGAAGACCAGCCTGGCGGCAGGGCTGCGCCCCGGCACCGTGGTGTTGCCGATGGCCCGGGGCCGCCTCGATCCCTCCCTGGTGCTGGATGGCCCCGGCCGGGAGGAGATCGACCACCACGACCACGATCACGACCACCACGATCACGATCACCACGACCATGCCCACGTGGAGATGGAATCCCTGCTGCTGCACCGCTCGGGCCGCTGGCAGCGGGCCGCCCTGGAGGCGGAGCTGCAACGGTTGCTGATCGAGCATCCGGTGGTGCGGCTCAAGGGCCGACTGCGCCAGGCCGGCAAGAAGCTGCCGCTGCAGATCCAGGGGGTGGGCCGTCGGCTCGAGTGTTGGTATGAGGAGCGCGCCGCGTCCCCAGCCACCGAAGCGCCCGCTGCAGAGCCCGGCGAGCAGGACGCCGATGGTCTGGAGCTGGTGGTGCTGGCCACCACAGGAGCCGCCGGCCCCCTGCGCCAGGCCCTCGATCGCCTCTGAGCCCCCACCTGTCTGGGTCAGTCGAGGGGGATGTCCCCCCTGGCGCAGACCCCATCCCAGCAAAGGTCGGTGTTCTCCACCCAGCGGCTGTTGACCGGCTGCCAGTTTCCGGAGGGTTTGAGCATCGTCACCTTGCCCCGGCCGTCGTGGCGGAACTCGATGCGCTGCCCCCCCACCAGCAGGAACCAGTGCAGGCCCAACTCCTCCACCTGCATGTGGCAGTCCTGCCAGGGCCCATCCGCCAGGCGGCACTGCAACGACACCAGGCCCGGAATCGAATGGGCCTGCAGGGCGGCACAGGCCACGGTGAGACCCATCTGCCAGGCCAGCACGCGGGGGGCCAGCGGATCCAGCAGAAACCTCCGCAGGGAAGGCACCACGGCCAGTGGAACATGGGACCACCCCCAGGCTGGTCAATCGGGGAGTGGCTGGTGGGGCGTGCTGCCAAGATTTAACAAACGTCCGTGCCCCCGGTGCCGCTCTTCAACGCCCGCGTTCAGGTCTCCCTGCGCCCCTCCGTGCTGGATCCCGCCGGGGAAGCCACCCGGGCCGCCGCCGCCCGGCTCGGGGTGGAGGGCGTCAAACGGCTGCGGATCGGCAAAGCGATCGAACTGGATCTGGAGGCTCCGGACCGGGCCACGGCCCAGGCCCGACTCGAACTCCTCAGCGACCGTCTGCTGGCCAATCCGGTGATCGAGGACTGGTCACTGGATCTGGCCGAAGCCGGTTGAGGGGAACGGATCGATGACCGTCGGCATTGTTGTGTTTCCCGGCTCCAACTGCGACCGGGATGTGGCCTGGGCCCTGGAGGGCTGTCTCGACATCCCCGTGCGCTTCCTCTGGCACGAGGAGCGGGACCTTTCCGGCCTCGAGGCCGTCGTGCTGCCGGGGGGCTTCAGCTACGGCGACTACCTGCGCTGTGGAGCCATCGCCCGCTTCGCCCCGGTGCTGGAGGAAGTGCGCACGTTCGCCGAGCGCGGCGGGCCGGTGCTCGGCATCTGCAACGGCTTCCAGGTGCTCACGGAGATGGGTCTGCTGCCCGGAGCCCTCACCCGCAACCGGGACCTTCACTTCCTCTGCCAGAGCAGCGAGCTGGAGGTGCGGCCCGGTGCCTGCCGCTGGCTGGCTGCCTACGGCGCCGGCGAGCGGATCAGCCTGCCGATCGCCCATGGAGAAGGCCGCTACCAGGTGGAGCCGGAGGAACTGCAACGCCTTGAAGACCAGGGGTCTGTCGTGCTGCGGTACGTGGCCAACCCGAATGGTTCCCGGGGGGATGTGGCGGGTCTGACGGACCCGACGGGCCGTGTGCTCGGACTGATGCCCCATCCGGAGCGGGCCTGCGACCCGATCACCGGCGGCCTCGATGGCCGCCGCCTGCTGGCCTCGCTGCTCGGCTGAGCGCTCAGTCCAGGGCGGAAAAGAAGTCCCGACTGCCCCGGGGATCGGCCGCCAGGGTCCGGCCGCCCGGCGTCCAGCCGGCGGGACAGACCTGGCCCGGATGGTTCCGCACCCACTGGAAGGCCTGCAGCAGCCTGAGGGTTTCATCCACACTGCGGCCGACGGCGGGGTCGTTGACGGTGCTGTGGCGGATCACGCCGTCGGGATCAATCAGGAACAGCCCCCTCAGGGCCGTACCGGCCTCTTCATCCAGCACCTGGTAAGCCCTGGCGATCTCCTTGTTGAGGTCGGAGATCAGGGGGTAGGCCACATCGCCGAGGCCACCGCTCTTGCGCTCGGTCTGCACCCAGGCCAGATGGCTGTAGGGACTGTCGACGGAGACGGCCAGGATGTCGGTGGCGAGGCGGGCGAATTCAGCGTGCCGGTCGCTGAAGGCGGTGATTTCGGTGGGACAGACGAAGGTGAAATTGAGCGGGTAGAAGAACAGCACCACATGCCGGCCGCGGTAGTCACGCAGTGACAGTTCTCGGAACTCCTGATCCACCACGGCCGTGGCGCGAAAGTCGGGGGCCTGAAGGCCGACGAGCCTGCCAGTGCTGGTCATCGTGGCGCCGTCCTTGGGAGGGGATCAGCCCCCATGCTGCCCCCACCGAGCCTGGCCCTACGATGGTTGTCAAGTAAGCGATGAATCCGCGATGGGTTGGGATCCAGCCGTTCTACGCAAATACAACACCACCGGTCATTTCCGGCTGATCAATCAGCTGCGCTCCGAACTCAAAGGCAACCCCCTGATCCGCCCCAAGGATGGTGAGACGGTCGGTGCCGCCAACCGCAGCAAGAGTCTCACCCGGGCCCTGCAGAACCGTTCCCAGGCCGGAGGTTATGGGCGCAGCCGCCGCCCGATTCAGACCCCCCAGGCCGCAGCCCCTGCCCCCCTGCCCGTGATCACTCCGGTGCAGGTTCCTGTTGACAGTGCAGAAAGTCAGGAGGCGGCCAATGCCCGCAGCTTCCGTGAACGCCTCAACGCCATCGAAATGCGCTGAGCGGCACCAAGCCTTCAGGTCGATTGATCAGAACGACATCCACAATGGCTCGGGGGAGACTTGAACTCCCGACCTTGGGGTTATGAATCCCACGCTCTAACCAGCTGAGCTACCGAGCCAATCGAAGGGATCCTAGACGATCACCTTCACAGCCCCGAGCCGGATCAGGCCCGGGGAGGCAGGATCTGCAGGGGGTTGATGGCGCCGCGGCCGGGGGGGTGAATCTCGAAGTGCAGGTGGGGGCCCGTGCTGCGGCCGGTGCTGCCCATCTGGCTGATCACCTGGCCCTGGGTCACGGCCTCGCCCTTGCTCACGAGCAGTCGGCTGTTGTGGGCATACAGGCTGCGGCTGCCATCCGGGTGGGCGATCTCCACGAGGTAGCCGTAGCCGCCCTCATGCCAGCCGGCGAAGGAGACCTGACCCTCCTTGGCGGCCATGATCGGTGTACCAACGTTGTTGGCCACGTCGATGCCTTTGTGCATCCGGCCCCATCGCCAGCCGAAGCCGGAGGTGAACACCCCCTTGGTGGGCCAGATCCAGGTGGTGGCAGGGGAGTTGTTGCCGCCATTGAACGGGGGCTGGGGATCTCCAAAGTCCGGGATGTCGGGCCAGCTGATGCCGCCACTTGTCGAGGGCTTGAGGCCCAGCAGCATGCGGGTCCGGCCCGGAGCCGACTGGACGAGTCGCACCTGGCTGCCCACCACGAGCCTGGCGGTTTCCAGACCTGGATTCAGCCGAACCAGCTCGGCCACGCTGAGGCCGTAGCGCTGGGCCAGCTTCAGCACCGTGTCGCCAAAGCGCACCACGCCGTCGTTTTCCACCGGCGGAGGGGTGGAAACAGGTGGGGACTGGCGCTGGATGGAGGAATCGAGGGAGGCAATGCGTCCGAGGCGCTCCTTGCCCCGGGAGGGGACCACAAGCCAGTCGCCGTTGCCAAAGCGATGGTCTTCATCCACATCGTTCAGACGGGCCAGGCGGCTCTCATCAAGGTCGAGGGCGGTGGAGAGCTCCTCGATGGAGACAGGCCGGCGCACCTTGACCCAGACCCGATCAGCGGATGTGGGCAGGGACGCCAACAGAGTTTCGGTGGACACCGTGTTGGGGGTGTCGTCTGCAAGGGCAGCCACGAGCGGCACGACGGCCGGTGCGGAAAGGAGAAAGGGAAGAATCAAGCGGAAAGGCTTCATGCATTTCACATCCATCGGACAAAACCCAGCAGAGAAGCCAACATCTGCGGGTCGGCCAGACAGTAGCGCTATGAACCTCCTGCAGCAAGGTTCATCAGGCACAACTCGGTCCGAACACCAGCAGCCATCCGTTCCGCTAGCCCTGTTCGCCGCTCCCGGCCGGGCCGAGCTGGCGCAGGGCCTCGAACAGCACGATGCCAACGGACACCGAGAGATTGAGGCTGCGGACCCCCCCCTCGCCGGGGCGGGCCCGGCGGGCCATGGGAATGGTGAGGCGCGCCTCGGCCGACGCCTGCAGGGCGTTCGGTAATCCGTCCGTCTCGCGCCCGAACAGCAGCCAGTCGTCGCTGCGGAAGCGGAAATCCGTGTAGGCCGCCTCCACCTGGCTGCTGAGGGCCACCAGGCGGCCGCCCCGCCGCTGCCGTTCTGCCTGGAAGCAGGCCAGGTCGGCGTGGCGCTGCAGCGACACCCATGGCCAGTAGTCCAGGCCGGCCCGGCGCAGGTGGCGGTCGCTGATCGTGAATCCCAGGGGCTCAATCAGATGCAGTTCCGAGCCGGTGGCGGCGCAGGTGCGCGCCACGTTGCCGGTGTTCGGCGGAATCTGCGGTTGGTAGAGAACGACGCGGGGCATGCGGGGTGGCCCTCAGTGGTCGGGAGGCACAGGCTGGCTGAGAGCCAGCAGATCGATGGCACGGCCCTGCAGAACGAGCCAGACGGCTTCGCTTTGACCCTGGAGCTGCTGCTGCATCGTCCCCAGCCGATCACGGAAGCGGGACCCAACGGCCGTGGCCGGCACCACGCCCCAGCCCGTTTCCTCGCAGACGACCACCAGGGGCGCCCGGCAGCGGCGGATGGCCGTGATCAGCTCGTTGCAGCGGAAGGCCCAGGCCTCGGGCTCCAGATCCAGATGGGCCGCCACCCAGGTGCCGAGGGAATCGACCAGAGCCAGCTGGGCTGGTTCCAGGTCGGCGAGGGCGGCGGCGAGAGCACCACCCACCTCACGGCAGCCCCACTGGGGCGGGCGCCGCTGGCGATGGAGCTGCAGCCGCGCCTGCCAGGACGGGTCGTCGGGCAGGGATGGTCCGGTGGCGAGGTAGACCACCGCCAGGCCGCTCTGAGCGGCCAGATGTTCGGCCCAGCGGCTTTTGCCTCCCCGCGAGGGCCCGCTGACGAGGGTGAGGTGAGGGTGGCTGGGCTCCAGCGATTCAGCCGCCACCGTTCATGTTGCGCAGGGTGGCCACGGAGGACGGCGAGACGCGGTTGAGGTACCGGAAGATCCAGTACTTGAAGATCGTGGCCAGCACCACCGGGAACGTGGCGATGAACAGCATCACGAAATTCTCCCGGGCTGGTAATCCAAGATGGTCGGCAATCCCACCGAGGAGCACCGTCCAGCCCTCCGGGCTGTGGAATCCCACGAAGATGTCGGTGAACAGGATGATGGCGAAGGCCTTGGCACTGTCGCTCAAGCCATACACCAGTTCATCGATGAAGCCCCGCAGCACCTGAATATCGCGCCGGCCGGCGATGGCGACGGCCACAAAGCCGATGAAGCCACAGACATCCGCCAGGACATTCTTGATGGCATGGGTGCTTTCCTGATCGGCCTCCTCCTTGAGGACATGGGCCCGTTTGGCCAGCTCCGTCTGGAGCTCCTCGCGGCTGGGCAGGGGCTTGCCCTCCAGCAGTGCATCAAACTCGATCTCTGCCTGGTAGACGCGCAGCTTCTCGACGGCCCTCTCCTCCAGGTGGGGCCTGGGGTAGGTGAGGAAGGCGTTGTCGGGGGCGAAACGATCCACCAATGGCGACACCACGTAAGTGCGGCTCACCTGTTGCACCAGCACCGGCACCAGGATCAGCAGCAGCAGGATGCGCAGCGACACCAGGGTGGAGTCGCGGCGGCGGCGGAAGCCCGCCACCACACTCGCCTCCGCTTCCGGATCCAGTTGGCGGCGCACCGTGTCGACCACGCTCACCAGGCTGCGGGGGAGCATCTCCGGCGAGCGACTCAGGGCCGGCAGCTCCTCCCTGGCCACGGCGTAACGGCCGGTGACCGTGTCGATCAGCTGGAACTGGCGCAGTTCCTGTCCGGAGAGTTCCTGGCGGTAGGGGGCCAGCACCGTCCTGGCCTGACGGCAGACCTGCAGGGCTGCACGAAAGCGGCGCAGCACCTGGGCCTGCATGGCCCGCGGAATGCTCAGCTCCAGTTCCGGACGCACCGGGCGGTCGTTGTAGTGCTCCATCTCGATGCTCTGGATGAGCAGGGCGGCTTCGTAGCCGCGCTCGAGATCGGCGCTCAGGTCAAGCGTCCGGGCCCTCCCGAAGGTGCCCATCCAGTCAGTCAGTCCCATGGGGAGGAAAGGCGCGCGGGGATCAACGGGAGAAGACCCACCAGGTGAGCATCGGCACCACGGTTCCCACCACCAGCAGCACGATCACCCAGGTGAAGGCATTGCTGCTGGAGGTTTCCTCACGGGTGGGGATGTTGCTGACGACGGCGGCGGTCTCCTCGATGACGGGTTCCCCCGGATCTTCACCGCCCTGGAGAACGGTGGCAAGCCGTTGCAGGGCATCGACGGCGGCCTGGCGGTAGCGCTCTCCACTGCGCAGCGGCTGGGCCATGGTGGTGGCGGCGGTGCTCTCCAGCAGTTCGCTCGGCAGCTGCCGGTCGAGGGGGGCCTGGGCGGCAATCGCCGTGGCCCTGGTCTGGGTGTCGATCAGCAGCAGCAGCAGGGGATCCGGGCTGCTGCCGGCCGCGGGATCGGCCGACCAACGCTCCAGCAGCTGGTTGGCCAGGCTGTCGAGACCCAGGCCGTAATCGAGCCGGGTGAGGGTGATCAGCCGGGCATCGACCCGTTCAGCGGAGAAGGCCTCCAGTTGGTGCTCGATTTCGGCCGTGCCGGCCCGGCTGAGCACCTTGGCGCCGTCGAGCACATGCTCGGCCGGAGGGCGCAGGGGCAGGTCGGCGGCGGAGACGGCCAGGGCAGCGGCAACGGGAGCGGCCAGCACCAGGGCCAGGGCCAGCACCAGGGAGAGCAGGGACCGGCGCAGATGGGTCACTGAAGCCAAGGCCATCGTGCAAGACGCCACCAGTCTGCCGTTGCCGCTGCGTTCCGGCATCCTGAAAGAACTTTCGGTACCCGAACTCCACGATGGCGATGCCCGCCGCCGCCCGCGTCGTCCTGGCCTGTGGTCTGACGGGACTGGGCCTGGTGGTGCTCAACCAGATGACGGCCCCCAGCCTCGATCCTTCCCTGGAGCGGGCCTCGGTGCTGGGCAGCATCCTGTCGGTGCTGCTGCTGCTGGTGGCCCTGCTGTGGCAACGGGTGGAGCCCGTTGCTCCGGAGCGGGTGCCCCTGCAGGGGCGTGAGGGACTGCAGCTGGCGCCGGATCTGGACGCTCCCCTGGCCGAAGAGCTGGGCTGGGGCAGCACGATGCTCCTGACCGCCACGCCGGCGGCGGTGGTGCTGCTCCACTGGCGCGGCCGCGTCCTGCTGGAGAGGGGTCTGCTGGGCAGCGGTGCGTTCCAGCCGGGGGCGATCTGCCGGCGCTGCACGGCCACCGGCAAGGCGATCTCCCTGGTGGACCTGAAGCTCTATCCGGGTCGGGAGGAGTTTGCCGCCCTGCCCACCGGTCTGCCGGCCGTGCTGGTCCAACCCCTGGGACAGGAGGGGGTGCTGGTGCTGGGCGGCTGGTCTCCACGCTGTTTCAGCCGCAGCGATCTGATCTGGGTGGACGGCTGGGCCCGGCGCCTCACAGGCGAATTGGCTCGGGTTTCGGCCGGGGAGGAGCCGGCCGGGGAGGTGTCTTCGACGGCGGCACCTGGAACTGGCTGAACACCCGACCGCCTGGAGCGGTGACAACGACAGAACCCTTCTCCCCCAGCTGGCCCCGCAGCAGGCGACCCCGGGTGAGCTGGCGACTGGCGGGCCGTTGCAACAACACCGAGCCATCGGCGGCGACCGCCTGGGTCTGCCAGTTCCAGGAACAGCTCCGGGCCTCGAGGCTGGCGCCGCCCTGCTGGATGAAGCAGCCGGCCGGAATCCGCACCATGTGCTGGGCCGCATCCACCTGCATGGCCTTGCCCCGGGCGCTGGCGCCACCAGACACCGCTGGATCGCTGAACAGCACCGGTGGCCCCAGGTTGAACAGCTGCTTCTGGGTGTTGCCGTTCAGGGAGGTGGCCGTGAGGGTCTGGAGGGGGGCGCCGGCGGGCGACCCCGGCGGCCGCCGCTCCCCCAGAACAGGCCCGCGGGCGTTGAGGGCGCCGCTGCCGGGTTGCCACAGCACCGAGGCCACCGTCACCACGATCTGGGGAGCGCCGACGGGATTGGCCAGGAAGGGATCGAAGGCCTGGGCCCAGCGCTGCAGACGCGGTTTCCCCTGCAGCTCCAGGGTGTCCTTGTCGAGGCGGAAGGTGGCCCGTTCGGCGGTCAGCCGCGTGTTGGGATCGAAGCCCTCGGGGTGCCGGTCGATCTCCATCAGGTTGCGGCTGGGGATCCAGCGCACCCGGGAGCCCTGGATCATCACCGGCTCCTTCCCGAGCCGCTGCAGCCGGATCCGACCCTCCAGCAGGATCACGGCCCCGTCGTTGATCACCGTTCCGGTGGAGGCCTCCACCCGGTAGGCGGGTTTGCCGTTGCTGTAGATCACGCCGCGGGGCTGCAGGGCCCGGGCCACCCGTCGCCGCAGGTCATAGCGGGCCTCCGGACTGGTCAGCTCCCAGTTGGGACGCCCAAGCACGTCCTGCTGACGCAGATCCAGGGAGCGGAACACGAAAGGGGTGGGGGCCGTCTCGCGGGCCACCTCACCGCCACCGCAGCCCGTGAGCAACAGCAGCGGGGCCGCCAGGAGCCAGGGTCGGGTCAGGAGGGGAGGGGTCAAAGGGGGGAATCCAGTTCCAGACGGTGCAGCACCGGCGTCGGCTCGGGCAGGGGATCGCCGCAGGCCAGCTTCCCCCAGTGTCGGGCCGCCGTCCAGCCGCTGTCGCCCACCAGTTCCGGCTGGGCCAACTGGCCCAGCATCCGCCCGGAGAGATCGGGCAGCAGGGGGGCCAGCAGCACGGCCACCCAGCGGCTGGTTTCCAGAACGGCGTAGAGATCGGCGGCCACTCCGCCCCGGCCCTCTTCGCTCTTGATCGCCTTCCAGGGAGCCCGGTCGTTGAGGAAGCCGTTGGCGGCCTCGGCCAGCTCCAGGATCGCCACGGCGGCGGAGCGGAAATCAAGGGCCTCAAGGGCAGCATCAACGGCCTCGGCACAGGCCGTGCAGCGCAGGGCCAGCGGATGGTCGGCAGCGCTGGCATCACCGGCCGGCGGCACGGCCCCGTCAAACCAGCGCCGCGCCATCGAGGAGGTGCGGTTGAGCAGGTTGCCGATCGTGTTGGCCAGATCGTTGTTGACCAGATCGCTGAAGCGCTGCTGCTGGAAATCGCCGTCGTCACCGAAGGGGATGTCCCGCAGCAGGTACCAGCGCACCGCATCGGCGCCACAGCGCTCCAGCAGCACGTCGGGATCGAGCACGTTGCCGAGCGACTTGCCCATCTTCTGGCCCTCCCGGGTGAGGAAGCCATGGCCGAAGACTTTTTCCGGCAACGGCAGACCGGCCGACAGCAGCATCGCCGGCCAGTAGACGGCGTGGAACCGCAGGATGTCCTTGCCGATGACGTGCAGCTGGGCGGGCCAGCCGCGCTGAGCCAGCAGCTCCAGGTCGGCGGGGTCGTCGGGCTCCAGCAGGGCCGAGAGGTAGCCCAGCAGGGCGTCGAACCACACATAAAAGGTATGGCCGTCGTAGCCGGGCACCGGAATGCCCCAGGGCAGATCGAGCCGGGAGATGGAGAAGTCGCGGAGGCCGCCGGCGACGAAGTTCTCCACCTCCCGGCGCCGGGAGCGCGGCGCGATGAAGCCCTCGCTGGCCACCAGCTTCTCGATCTGTTGCTGGTAGCGGGAGAGGCGGAAGAAGAGGTTGAGCTCGTCGCGCCACTCCAGGGGGCGCAGATGAATGGAGCAGTGGGGCTCGGTGGCCGAAGGGGATTCCTCCTTGAACTCTTCGCAGGCCACGCAGTACCAGCCCTGCTGGCGCCCTTCGATCACATCGCCGCTGGCCTCGACCCGGGCGAAGAACTGCTCCACGATCGCCCGGTGGCGCGGGTCGGTGGTGCGGATGAAGCGGTCGTTGCTGATGCCCCAGCGCCGCCACAGGTCGCGGTACTCGCCGCTGATGGCGTCGCAGTGGGCCTGGGGGGTGAGGCCGGCGGCTTCGGCCGAGCGCTGGATCTTGAGGCCGTGCTCGTCGCAGCCGGTGATGAACGTGACCCGCTCGCCCTGCAGTCGCCGGAAGCGGGCGATGCTGTCGCAGGCGAGGGTGGTGTAGGTGCTGCCCAGGTGGGCGCGGTCGTTGACGTAATAGAGCGGGGTGGTGAGGGTATAGGTCATCGGCAGGCGACGTCGGCCGGATCCGCCGGCGGTAGGAAGATTCCCCGTGACACCGCTGGGACCTGGCCCGGGGCTCGGATCCTAGCCGTGGCCCCCACTGAGGCTCCACTGAGGCCCCGGGATGGGATGCTGGCCCCCTGATCCCGGCCTGACCGATGCGCACGGGTTTCGATCGCAAGGCAGAGGTGCTCGTCTGGGGCGGCGGCAGCGGTGGTGTGGCCGCCGCCCTGCAGGCCGCCCGCTCCGGCGCCGACACCCTGCTGCTCACCCCCGGGCCCTGGCTCGGCGGCATGGTGAGCGCCGCCGGCGTCTGCGCCCCCGATGGCAACGAGCTGAGCCCCTGGCAGAGCGGTCTGTGGGGGGCCCTGCTGCGGGCCCTGCAATGGATCGAGCCGGAGGGGCTGGATCAGAACTGGGTCAGCTGCTTCGGTTACCGCCCCTCCAGCGCCGAGCGCATCCTGCGCCGCTGGGTGGCCGCCGAGGAACGGCTGGCGTGGTGGTCCGGCGTGCGGCTGGAGGCGGTGGAGCGCGACGGCGACCGCATCGGCGCCGTGACCGTGGAGCACCGGGGCGCTTTGCGGCGCCTGCTGCCCACGGTGGTGATCGATGGCAGCGACCGGGGCGAGCTCTATCCCCTGGCTGGGGCCCCCTTCCGCTTCGGCTGGGAGGCCAAGGAGCTCTGGCAGGAACCCAGCGCCCCCTCAGCCGAGCGCCTCGGGCGCGATCCCTTCTTCCAGCGGCAGCCGGTCCAGTCGCCCACCTGGGTGTGCCTGGGCCAACTGGATGAACGGGGCGGAACGGCGGCCCCCGAGGCCGAGGCCTGGCGTCGCAGCCCCCCCCACCTGCCGGAGCCCTTCGCGGCGGCCACTGAGTCCTTCGGCCTGGAGCGCACCCTCACCTACGGCCGCCTGCCCGGGGGCCTGGTGATGCTGAACTGGCCCCTGCAGGGCAACGACTGGCACCACGGCCTGGAGCGGGCCTTCGCCGAGCAGGTCGCCGGCGGGGGCGCGGATGCCGACGCGGCCGAAGCGGAGCTGCTGGCCGCCATGCGCGACCACAGCGAGGCTTTCGCCGCCGCCCTGCGCCAGGCCAGCGGCGGCTGGCTGGGGCCGGCGGCGGTGTTTCCCACACCTGAAGAAGCCGCCGCCGGCCGACTCAGCGGCTCTGGCTCCCTGGCCCTGATGCCCTACTGGCGCGAGGGTCGCCGGCTGGTGGCCCGGGAGCTGGTGCTGGAGCAGCACCTGTTGCCTCAGGGGGAGGGTGCCTGCATCGCCCCGCTCCGCTGCGATGCCGATAGCGCCTTGAGCAGCATTGCGGTGGGCAATTACGCCAACGACCACCACTACCCCGGCGGCGACTGGCCCCTGGCCCCCAAGAGCTGCCGCTGGGGCGGCCGCTGGAGCGGCACCCCGTTCACGATTCCCTACGGCGCCCTGGTGAGTGCGGGGGTGACCAACCTGCTGGCGGCCGACAAGGGCTTTGGCGTCAGCCACATGGCGAATGGGGCCACCCGGCTGCAGCCCCTGGTGCTCAACATCGGCCAGGCCGCAGGTCTGGCGGCGGCCCTGTGCGTGCAAGGCGGTCTGGAGCCGGCCGCCCTGCCGGTGCGGCGTCTGCAGGAGGCCCTGATCCGGGATCCGCTGGCCCCGGCCGGTGTGGTGCCGTTGTGGGACACCCCCTGGCACCACCCCCTGTGGCGAGAACGCCAGCTTCAGGCGCTGGAGACGCCGGAGCGGATCGATCGCCACGGGCAGCTTGAGGCAGACGAGCAGCTCGCGGCGCCGGCGGGGTGGGCGCCTCCCCCGGAGCCCGGCGAACGCCTCTGGCGGGGCGAGCTGGTGCCCGACGGCGAGGGCGGTTACGTGCTCCATGGCGAGGCGGGGGTCTGGCCGCTGATCACCCTGGAGCCGGCCCTGCACCACTGGCTGCTGGGCCTCGATCGCCCCACCCCAGCAGCCCTGATCGGCTGCCTCAATCCCTGGGGCCCCTGGCTGCGGGTGTCGCGCGCCGTGACGTGAAGGCACTGCTCAGCGCGGCAGCCATCGCCCTCACCTTCGCGGCCTTCTTCCCCTACATCGGCTCGATTCGGGCCGGCCGCACCCGCCCCCATGTGTTCTCCTGGCTGATCTGGGGCGTGACCACCCTGCTGGTGTTCCTGGCGACGTGGGCCGGCGGCGGCGGGGTCGGGGCCTGGCCCACCGGCGTGTCGGCCCTGATCACCTTCCTCATCGCCTGGCTGGCCCACGCCCATGGCGCCGACCGGGAGATCACAGCAAGCGACTGGCTGTTCCTGCTGGGGGCCAGCTCGGCCCTGCCCTTCTGGTTCCTCACGGCCGATCCCTTGTGGGCGGTGGTGATCCTCACCCTGGTGGATCTGCTGGGCTTCGGCCCCACCCTGCGGCGCGCCTATGCCCACCCCGAGCAGGAACGGGTTGGCTTCTACAGCCTGTTCGTGCTCCGCAATCTGCTGGTGCTTCTGTCCCTGGAGCGCCTGACGCTCACCACGGCCCTGTTCCCGGCGGCGGTGGGCCTGGCCTGCATGGGGCTGGTGGCGCTGCTGCTCTGGCGGCGGCGCTGCCTGCTGGCCTGAGGTCGGCGAGGATGACTTTGATCAGCGTCGTTGCCCGATGGTTTCCGCCAACCCTGGATCCGCCCTCCGGCCCGTGCCCGTGCTGTTCTCCCTGGCGGTTTCGGCGCTGCTGCTGGCCGGCCTGCCCGCCCGGGCCCAGGGCCTCAACAACATGCGCGACCAGCTGATCATCCATTACTGCACCCTGGCGGTGAACGCCGATTTCACCAAGGCAGGCAAGACGGTGCCGGCCGGTCTGGCCAAGGACACCTGCACCTGCGTCGCCCAACAGGTGAACGCCCGGGCGACGATCCCCCAGGCCGAAACCATCTGCAAGCAACAGGCGATGGGCAAGTACAACCTCAGTCTCTGAGATGGGGGTCAGCGTTTTCGAGGCCCGCGAGAGCTTCAAGGCCGTGCTGGATCGCGTCGAGACCACCCAATGGAAACGGTTGACCTGCTGCGCTCGCCCGCCAATGCGTTTGTCCAGTCGGATTGACCCTGAACACCGTCTGGTGTTTTGCCTCGAGTCAAGGCTGCGGGGAGGAATCGCTTGCAGCCCCACCAACGTCCGTCACGGCCTCCACCGCCATGGCAAGGATCAAATAAGGGGGGCAACCAATGTGCCCATCGATACCGCCGAAGTGGCCAGTTGGCTTTTGGTGTAAGTTGGGCGAGTAAGGATGAATTTTCTTTGAAACCAGCTGCCCTCAGAGCTTGTATTGCTGCCGCCCTTGCTGTTTCCACGGCCTCCTTGTTGGCTCCACAGGCAGCATCAGCTCTCGACTTCAACTTCTCTTTTGCAGGTGTGTCGGGCCTTATAGAGAACCTTGCTGAGGGTCCAAACACCTGCGATGCAACTTCATCTTGCGTTGTGAAGGTGACTAACAACGGAGGGACCGGCGCTGCCACCGGCACCTACCTCTCGCAGCTCGGATTTCAATTTAACGTTCAAGGTGGGGAGTTGGTTAGCTGGATTGGGAACGGCACGGCGGATGGGTGGCCGGCACCGGGTGGGTCACGCCTAGACCTTGGGGGCCCATCTAGTTTGGCTTTCGGGGTGTGTTCTGACCCGAGGGACTGTCCCTCGACTGTTTCCGGTCCCGTGACGTTTTCGCCAGCGTCGTCTGTCCCAGGCCCCCTGCCCCTCTTCGGTGCTGCCGCCGCCTTCGGCTTCAGCCGCAAGCTGAGGAACCGCATCAAAGTTACCAGAACCACTGCGCCCACTCGCCCAGCGGACTGAGCGATACCTGGCACCTTCAGCCCTCCTTTGGTCCCCTCTGCCGCGCTGCAAGGGGACCATTGATTTGTTGGCACGCCGGCACTACGCCACAGCTGCTAGAACAGCTTGTTGCCGCCAATTCCGGATCTCACCAGCACCGATTTCCCCATCGCAGCCCCCCTTCTTTGCTCCTCCCTCTGCAGCCACTTGTGGCCCCGCTGATCTAAGCCCAGCTGCTTGCCCTGGCCCCATTGGCCCTTCGGAACGTCTCCGCCAGCCGTTGCCATTCTTCCGGCAGCGGCAGATCCGGCCCACCGCCACCCCACGGCAGCCTGCTACCCCAGCCAGATTTGCGGGCCGGCTTGGCCCGTGGCCGGTAGTGCCGGCAGTAGTGCGCATAGCGTCTGGCACATCCCTCCAGCGTCGGCGCCAGCTGCAGGAAGGCCGGGTGCCATTCGCTCAACCCATCCCCCGCCAGCCCCTCGTAGTGCCCGTAGTTGCTGTAAGGGTCATGGAAGCCCTTGCGCACCCCGGCCGCCTTCGGGTTGGCGTGGATGTAGCGCAGCGTGGCCAGCAGCGCCCCGTGAGCCGGTTCAGCACCATCGCCGAGGGTCCAGCCGATCCACGGCATGATCCGCGGCAGGTCCCTCCCCTGCTGGCGGTGCAGCAGCCATCGAGGAGCTGCCTGGTGCTGCGGCCCAAGGTTTCCAACATCCACAATCAACTCAGGCCTCCACCTTTTCGCCCAGTTGCAGCAGCAGCGTCAGGGCGCTGATCGGTGAGGGGCGGAACCCCATGGAGCGGTAGAACGCCGCCGCCTGTTCATCCATCGCGTGCACTAGCAGGGCTCTGGCCCCGATCAGTTGGCGGGCCTGGAGGCTGCGGCTGATGGCTTCGGCAACCAATGCATGGCCGAGACCCCGACCCTGATGGCGCCGGTCGACGGCCAGCCGCCCCAGAACCACCACGGGCAAAGGGTCCGGCGCGTTGCGCCGCAAACCACCAGGCACCTCGGCGAGCACGACCGCGCCAGCAGAGAGGCAGACGTAGGCGATCACCTCATCGCTTGGCTCAGGGCACACCACCAGCGTGCGTGAGACCCCTTGCCGTTCGTTGTGCCGAGCTCGCTGCCTCAGCCAACGGTTCAGGCTTTCTTCCCCGCAATCGAAGCCATCCAGCTGGTGCTGGTCCCCCAGTGGCTCAGGGGGCCGCATGCCAGGGCCGGGGTGCCGCGAGGAGGCGGTCGAGACTGGCCTGATCCCGCTCGGCCAGGGCAGGGTCCTGCAGGTCGTTAAGCAGGGCCTCGCTCTGCTGTGGTGTGAGCGAAAAGAGGGTGCGATCGAGCAGCACCTCGCGGGCGCGCTCCTGGCAGCAGCGCAGCATGAATTCGGTGCGGCTGGTGCCTTCGGCGGCAGCGGCTTGATCGATCAATTGCCTCTGTTCAGCCGTCGCTCGCAGCTGCAGCACCTGGTCCCTTCCCATCCGCCTGCCTGTGTGTAGGGACATTGTATGGCGCCTGGGCATGGACTTCAGACTGGCGCCATCCCACCTGCTCCCTCTGCAGTTCCGTGACCAGCAGCCCCACCCCAGCGATCAGCCCCAACCCGACCCTCGCCCGGCTGCTGGCACCCCTCTCGATCGTTCTGCTGGTGGTGTTCCTGGCCGCCGTGCTCACCACCGCCCTGCCGCCCAGGCTCCTGGATCCCCAGTGGCAGCTTCAGGCCATCGCCGTTCTGGTCAACAGCGCCTCCCTGGCCCTGATCGGTGCCCTGCTGCTTCCGCTGGCGGTGTGGGTCGACGCCGACAACCAGCGCCTGCGGGCGCGCCGCAACGCCTGCCGTCGCTGGGCCCTGGCCGCCGCGATCGGCTTCCTGCTGTTGATCCCCCTGCAGGGCTATGCCGGCTGGAGGGCGTACAGCACCATCACGGGCAGCCGGCAGCAGCAGATCAGCCAGTCGACCCAGAGGCTCGATGATCTGCGCCAGACCATCCGTTCCGCCACCAGCCACCAGGAGCTGCAGGCCGGCGTGCAGAAGCTCTTCGGCCCTAACGCCGGCCTTTCGCCCGCCGAACTGGGCACCCCCATGAGCGAACTGCGCAACATGCTGCTGGCCCGGGCCGAGCAGGCCTCCCGGCAGCTGATGCAGCAGGTCGAGGCGCAGGCGGCGATCAAGCCCGATCAGCTGCTGAAGGAAACCCTCCGCATCGCCATCTCAGCGCTGGCCTATGCCGTCGGCTTCGCGTTCCTGGCGGGCGTGCTGCCGCGGGGCTCCGGTGCCGCAGCCCCGCCGCGCCGGGGTGTGGACGAGGACTACTTCAGGCAACTGGCTGAGTAACCCGCCTAGCCCGCGGCCGTGAAGCGCAGCAGGTCCCGCAGGGAATCCACCTGCTGCAGACGCACCAGCAGGGCGTCGCCGGGTCCGGGATCGCCATGGCATTCGGCGGCCAGATCCATGGCCAGATCCGGCAGGTGCACCAGGCCGAGCCGGTCCTGGGGCCGCAGCCAGCGCAGAAACAGCCCCGGCCACTGGTGCTGCTCCTGGGCCTCGAACCACACCTGCTGCCAGTGACGCTGGTCCTCCCGGGCGATCTGCAGGCCCTGGCGGATGGCCCCCTCCAGCTCGCTCAGCAGCACCCCCAGCTCCGCCTCCTCCAGCACCGGCTGCCCCTGCTGGTGGGCCAGCAGCTGGCGCTGCACCAGCAGATCGTTGTAGCGGCGGATCGGTGAGGTGGCCTGCACGTAGCAGGGCAGGCCCAGGGAGAAGTGGGGGGCCGGACTGGTGCCGAGCAGGCCCCGGCTGAGGCAGCGCTTGATGGCCGCATGGCGCACGGGCCCGGCCGGCAGGCCCTGCAGCTCCGCCTCAGGCGGCAGCTCCGCCGCCAGCTGGCTGCGGTACGGCAAGGCCAGGCCCTGCTCCTGCCCGTGGCTGGCGATCACTGCACCGGCCAGGATCATGGCCTCGGCCACCATCGTCCGTGACGGCGAGGGTTCGGTGATCTCCAGTTGGGGCCCCTGGTCGTCGCAGCGGATCCGGCCCTCGGGCTGATCCAGGTTGAGCGCCCCCCGGGCCAGCCGCCAGCGTCGCCGCCGCTCCATCAGGGCGTGGATCTCCTCGAGGTAGCGCTCCTGGGGCGGGGCCAGCTCGATCAGCTCATCGGCATCGGCATAACTGAGCCGATAAGCGGGTTGCACCCAGCTGGGCTCGAGCCCGTAGCCAGCCACCGTTCCGTCGCCCGTCAGCTCCACCCAAAGACTCAGGGCCGCACTGCGCTGGCCCATGCGCAGGCTTAACGGGCCAGTGCTGAGCACCTCGGGGAACATCGGCAGCGGCCCCCGGGCCAGGTAGAGGCTGCTGGCCCGGCGCCGGGCTTCGGTGTCGAGGGGGCTGTCCGGCGCCACCAGCCGGCCGGGGTCGGCGATGTGGATCCACAGCCGCGGTGTGCCGTCGGCCCCGTGCTCCAGGGAGAGGCCGTCATCGATGTCGCGGGTGTCCTCGTCATCGATGGTGACGGTGTGCAGGCCGGTGAGGTCGCGGCGGCGTTCGTCACCGGGAAGCTCGCTGGCGGCCAGGTCCACCAGCCGGCGGGCCTCAGACTCCAGCTCCGCGGAGAAGCCGGCGGCCCAGGTGGTGTTCTCCAGCGAGGGCAGGTGGTGGCGCTCCCACTGGCCCAGATCCACCAACAGATGCCGGATCGGCGAGGCCTCCATCGGGCAGTGGGCCGCCTGCAGGGCGCGGTGCAGGTCGTCGGGAAGGGGGCGGCTGGTGTCCCCACCGGCCCACTCCCGTAGCAGGGCCAACTGTTGGCGCTGCTCAGGCTCGAGCTGCTGCGGGTCGATCGGCTGGCGCTGGCGCAGGGCGTCCTGCCACTGGCGCCGGCGCTGCTCGGCCAGGTGCTGGCGGCGGGCGTCCCGACGCAGCCGCCGGACATCCACCAAGGGACGGGCCTCCACCTGCTGCTGGCGCCAGCGAAACAAGGTCTGGGGGCTTTGCAGCCAGAGCCAGCAGGCGGCCCGCTGGATGGGGTCGCTTCCGTCGCCGATCAGATCGACGAAGTCCTCGAGAGCGAGCGGTACCGGATCCGCCACCAGCAACAGCCAGGCGGCAGCCAGCTCCCTGTGGCTGGGGGCGGCCTGCTGCAACGACTCCTGGCTCAGGCTCCAGGGTGGCTGGGACAGACGGGACGGAGGCGCTTGATCACCAGGCAGGGCAGCCAGCAGGTCGAGCTGACGCACCCCGCGCTGGACGGCTTTCGCCTCGAAACCGACCTTGAGATCCAGGCGCGTGCCTTTCTCGGCCGCCACAACGGCCAACAGACAACGGCTCTCGTCGTGCAGGCCGACGAGGTCGCCCGCCGTGAACCGACGCGAGGCGGGGGGCAACTCAGCCTTCGGGATTCACGAAGGGCAGCAGGGCCACGATGCGCGCCCGCTTGACGGCGTTGGTCAGATCGCGCTGCTGCTTGGCCGTCAGGCCGGTGAGCCGGCGGGGCAGGATCTTGCCGCGTTCGGTGATGAACTTCTTGAGCAGATCGACGTCCTTGTAGTCGATCGGATCACCGGGCTTGATCGGCGAGAGGCGCTTCTTGAAGAAGGAACTGGACATGGAAACGGAATGGGGGAACGAAGAGGGGGAACTGCCGCTGCAGGGTCCGGAGGATGGTCAGGAGAAAGGCTTCCGCGAGGAAAGCAGATTCACTTGATCTCCTTGTGGACGGTGGAGGCGTTGCAGTGCGGGCAGAACTTCTTCAGTTCAATCCGTTCGGTGGTGTTGCGGCGGTTCTTCTGGGTGGTGTAACGGGACACGCCAGGGGACCGCTTGGCGGGGTTGGACCGGCATTCGGTGCACTCGAGGGTGATCACCAGCCGGACGCCCTTGTTCTTGGCCATGGAAGGACGTTGCGCCGCGTATGCGTTGCAGGGAGACGATTCAGCACCATACCTCCCGGTGGGACAGGCTCTGATCGCTTCCTAAGCTGGATGGCTGCTGTGCAACGGTCCGATGCTGGTTTCGCTCCAATGGCTCCGGGAGCTGGTCAGCGTTGAACCGGCCTGCCTCGAGCCTGCGTACCTGGCGGAGCGCCTCTCGATCGCCGGCTTCGAAGTGGAAGGCATCGAAGATCTGGCGGCCCGGGCGGCCGGTGTGGTGGTGGGCCATGTGGTGCAGCGCGATCCCCACCCCAATGCCGACAAGCTCAGCGTCTGCAAAGTGGATGTGGGGGATGGTGAACCGCTTCAGATCGTCTGCGGCGCCCCGAATGTGCGCCAGGGCCTGCACGTTCCCGTGGCCCTGGTCGGCAGCACCCTGCCGGCGGTGGGGCTGACCATCAAACCGGCCGAACTGCGGGGGGTGGCCAGCAGCGGCATGATCTGCTCCCTGCGGGAGCTGGGCCTCGACGACGGCAGCGACGGCATCGCCGAGCTCGACAAGCTGTTGGCGGCCGTCCCCCCGCTGGGGACTCCCGTGGGTCCGCTGCTGGGCCTGGATGACCAAGTGCTCGAGCTGGCCATCACCGCCAACCGGCCCGATGGCCTGTCGATGCGGGGGATCGCCCGCGAGGTGGCGGCCCTCAGCGGCGGCAGCACCACCTTCCCGGCGGCGGCGCCCGTGGTGGCGGCCGAGCCCCTGGCCGCCGCGGCGGCCGACCGCCAGGCCATCGAGGCGGGAGGGCTGTTCAGCCTCACCGCCCTCAGGGGCCTGCGGGTGGGCCCGTCCCCGGACTGGCTGCGCCAGCGGCTGGAGCGGGCCGGTGTGCGCCCCATCAACAACGTGGTGGACATCACCAACCTGGTGATGCTGGAAACGGGACAGCCCCTGCACGCCTTCGACCGGGATCGCCTGGGGGCGCTCACGGGCGGCACGCCCGAGCCGGCCAGCATCGGCCTGCGCCAGGGACGCTGTGGTGAGGCCTTCGTGGCCCTCGATGGCCAGGAGCGCACCTTGAGCGAGGAGGCCCTGGTGGTCACCTGTGCGGGCCACCCCATCGCCCTGGCCGGGGTGATGGGGGGCCTGGGTGAGGCCGTCACCGATACGACCACCGCCATCTGGCTGGAGGCGGCGGTGTTCGCCCCCCAGGCCGTGCGCCGCTCCGCCCGCAGCGTCGGCCTGCGCACCGAGGCCTGCAGCCGCTTCGAGAAGGGAGTGCCGCCGGAGATCACCCTGGCCGCCGCCGACCGGGCCGTGGCCCTGCTTCAGGAGCTGACCGGAGCCCAGCTGGAAGGCCGCTGGCTGCATCAAAAAGAAGAGGCAGCGCAGCTGCCGCTGGGGCTGCGCCGCGACGCCCTCCACAACCTGCTCGGTCCGGTCCTGCTGCCGGATGGTGAGGAGCAGGATCTCGACGACGGGCGCATCAGCGCCACTCTGGAGGCCCTCGGCTGCGTGCTGGAGGAGGACGAGGACGGCTGGCAGGTGCGGGTGCCGCCGGAGCGGGCCATGGACCTCAAGCGCGAGGTGGACCTGATCGAGGAGGTGGCCCGGCTGGTGGGTTACGACCACTTCGCCGCCCACCTGCCCGATCCCCTGATTCCCGGGGGCCTCGAACCGGCCCAGCAGCTGGAGCGGCGCCTGCGCCGCGCCCTCTGCGCCGCCGGCCTGCAGGAGATTGTGTCTTTGTCGCTGGTGGCGGCGGCACCGGGGCGGGTTCCGCTGGCCAATCCGCTCCTGGCCGACTACGGCCACCTGCGCGACAACCTGCACCAGGAGTTGCTCCAGGCCGCCCGCCGCAACCTGCAGGCCTCCCTGCCAGGGTTCTGGGGCTTCGAAATCGGCCGCGTGTTCCCGGGTGGGGCAGCCAGCGGCGAGGAACGCCTTGCTGAGCGCACCCTGCTGGTGGGCGTGATCGCCGGGGAACGGCGAGGCGAACGCTGGCGCAGCTCCGGCAAGCCCACGCCCCCCGACTACTTCCAGGCCCGCGGCGTGCTCCAGGCCGGCCTTGAACCCCTGCGGCTGCCCCTGGAGGATCGTCCCCTGACCGACGCGCCTCTGCTGCACCCGGGCCGCGCCGCCCAGCTGGTGGTGGAAGGCAAGCCCGCGGGTTGGTTCGGCCAGCTCCACCCGGCTGAAGCCGACGCCCTCGACCTGCCTGCCGCCACCTTCGTCTTCCAGCTGGAGCTGGAGCCGTTGCTCAGCGCCGGCACCCGCCGCAACCGCTGGCAGCCGGCCTTCCGCCCCTTCGCCACGGTGCCGGCCTCCGAGCGCGACCTGGCCCTTGTCGTTCCCACTGACACCAGCGCCGCCTCCCTGCTGGCGGCGATCCGCAAGGCGGGCAAGCCGTTGCTGGAGCAGGCCGAACTGGTTGATCGCTACGAGGGCTCCCAGTTGGAGGCCGGCCGCTGCAGCCAGGCCTTCCGGCTGCGCTACCGCGACAGCGCCCGAACCCTCACCGACGAGGAGGTGGAGGCGGCCCATGGCCGGGTGCGTGAAGCCCTCGAGCGCCAGTTCGGTGCCGAGCAGCGCCGCTAGCGGCGTTCCAGGGCCGCCAGGGCCTCCACATGGCTGGTGTTGGGGAAGAAGTCGATGGGCTGCACCCAGTTCAGCCGGTAGACACCGGAAGCACACAGCTGGGCCAGGTCGCGGGCCAGGGCGGCCGGGTCACAGCTCACGTAGGCGATGCGTCTGGGGGGGGCCGCCAGGATCGCCGCCGTGGCGGCCGGGCTGAGGCCCTTGCGGGGTGGATCCAGCACCAGGGCCCGCATGCCCTGCAGCCGCTCCTCCAGCACCAGGGGCACGTCGGCCTGCTCAAACTGCGCCCGACTCTCCAGTTCATTGGCGGCGGCGTTGAGCCGGGCCATCGCCACGGCGCGGGGATGCAGCTCCAGGCCGGTGACATGCCAGCCGGCGGCGGCCAGGGGCAGGCTGTAGGTGCCGATGCCGCAGTAGGCATCCAGCAGGGACGCATCGCCCGGGCCGGGCCCGAGGGCTTCCATCAGATGGGGCACCAGCCGCTCGGCCTGGTGCGTGTTGACCTGGAAGAAGGTGTCAGCAGCGATGCGGAAGCGCAGGCCGGAGAAGGTTTCGTTCAGCCAGTCCCGGCCGCGGATCACCCGCGTCTCGTCCCCCATCAGCCGATTCGTCGGCCGGGGTTGGAGGTTGAGGCAAACGCCCACCAGTTCCGGCCATCGCTGCCGCCAGGCGTCGGCCAGGGCCTCGAGGCCGGGCAGGTCGTCATGGCTGCTGATCAGGGTGAGCAGCAGCTCGCCGGTGGCGGCCCCCACCCGCAGGCCCAGATGGCGCAGGCCAGGGCCGTCCGCGGCCTCGGGGTCACCGCCATGGCGATCGATCGGCCAGTCACTGGCTTCCAGATCGGCCTTGAGCGGCGCGATCATGGCGTCGATGCGGGGGTCGAGCACCGGACAGCGGGCCATGTTGACGATCCGATGCGAGCCGCGCCGGTAGTAGCCGGCCCGCAGGCTGCCGTCGCCGCTGCGCTCCAGGGGAATCAAGGCGCGGTTGCGGTAGCCCAGGGTGGGCTCGGCCGCCAGCAGGGACCGCACCGGCGCACTCAGGCCGCCGATGCGATGCAGGGTCTGCTCCAGGCTTCGCTGCTTCCACTGGGCTTCCGCGTCGTCTTTGAGGGGCTGCAGGCTGCAGCCACCGCAGTTATCGGCCAGGATGCAGGGGGGACGCCGGCGGTCCGGGGAGGGCGTGAGCACGCGCAGCAGCTGGCCCACCAGGTGGCGGCGGGCCACCACTTGCAGCCGCACCTCCACCGTGTCCCCGGGCAGAGCGCCGCTGACGAACACCACCTGGCCGTCGTGCCGTCCCACCCCCTGGCCGTCGTGGCCGAGATCGGTGATCTCCATCTGCAGCTTTTCGCCCACCGAGGCCATGTGCGATCCGCACCACTGCTGCGACCCTATCGGGGGTCGTGCAAAGGGGCGTTACACCTTGCGCCCGAAGCCCGGGCTGGGGCTCCGGTCTCGATAGGATTCGCCGGACTGTGGTCGCTGCTATGAGCGTCGTTCGCGATCTGATCCTCCAGGCCGATGATCAGCTCCGCTATCCAACGGGCGGCGAGCTGCGCGCGATGGTGGAGTTCCTCAGTGGGGGAGCCCGCCGGCTGAGTGTCGTCAGGGTGCTGACCGACAACGAGAAGAAGATCATCGCCGAGGCCTCCAAGCAACTCTTCCTGCGCAAGCCGGACTACGTGGCCCCCGGCGGCAACGCCTTCGGCCAGAAGCAGCGGGCCCAGTGCCTGCGGGACTACAGCTGGTACCTGCGGCTGGTGACCTATGGAATTCTGGCCGGCAGCACCGAGCTGATCCAGCAGATCGGCGTGGTGGGCGCCCGTGAGATGTACAACAGCCTGGGCGTGCCCCTGCCCGGCATGGTGGAAGCGATGCGCACCCTCAAGGAGGCATCCCTGGTGTTACTGAGCGGCGAGGAAGCCACCCTGGCCGGCCCCTACTTCGACTACCTGATCCAGGGGCTGCAGACCTCCACCTGATGCCCAGAAGTCTCGACTGAGACACAGTGCAAGACTATGATTGTGACTCAGGTGAGAATACTGAGCCCCTCAATCTCCTCCGTCATATTTTGATGGGGGATTTTTCGTGTCTGCAGAAATCGCAGCGAGACCCCAGGCCAGGGCGGTGATGGAGTCCCTCCCAGCTTCATCTCGTCTGTCTTGGCTGCGTCTCGAATGGTGTCTTGTATAGAGACCAAGGCGAGCATGCTGCGATACATTGAGTCCCCCCCCTTGGTTGGCATCGGGCGGCAACCTCCCGATGCAGTTGGAGGTCTCGAAGCCGATGCGACCACCCACTGCCATCCGCAGGTCCAGGGAGAATCGGACCCATTGGCAAGGTTGACCAAGGAGGCCCATGTGTCTCACTCAGGTCTAGATCCTGGTCTTACTGCAGATCCCATCCAAGACATCTGATGCTATCCAGGGCCGGTGGCGGAGGCGGGTCCACCCCTGTTCGCCTGGGACGGCTGCGCAACTCCAATTCTGCTTGCGTATCTGTGTCAAAGACAGATACGCAAGCCTCTGGAGGTCCTATGGATACTGCGATGTCAGGTCATGTCCAATGGATGGACAGGACTTGGGCGGAATGGACAGTCCCCTGTCGCCGACACGTTTGGCGAACCAGGCGTTCGTGGATCGGACATCACCTTCAACAACTCAAAACGAGGAAAAATCGCTGTATCAGACGAACCAGCTATGTCTCGTTGTCAGACCTGACCAGAGCCTCAGGTGGGTCACGTGAGACAACATGACGCGCAGGGATGCACAATGCAGTCTTTGTGCTCTTGTCGTGGACTCACCTCAGGACTAGGGATGGGTCTTAGGCAGGACAGTCGATAGGGAGGCTTGGGCAGGTCATGGGCGCGGTCTCAGACCTCAGCGATCCGCGGACGCTCCCTGGCGGTACAACTCCTTCAGCAGCTGGTAAGCCTCATTGAGCCGCCGCATCGCCTCGAGCGATCCTCCGGCGTCGGGATGGTGGCTCTGGGCCATGTCCCGGTAAGCCTCCCGGATCTGGGCCAGGGTGAGGCGCTGGCCGGGATCCGTGGGCAGCTGCAGCAGCCGCAGCGCACCGTGCAGGGTCATGGTGTGCTCCAGGGTCTGGAAGGAGGTGCCGCGGCGTCGGCGGCGGAACCGGTGCACGAAGCGACGGATCAAGGTCGGGATTCGCAGGGTGAGGGTCTGTCCGCTGAAGGGGTCTTCCAGCACGCCGGCGGTGACCATGACCCGCTCGAAGGTTGGTGGCCCGTCACTCCAGCCAGGCGCGAAGGGCTGCATCACCTGGCAGGCGGCCGACCAGGTGAAGGTGCGGCCATCGCTCTGATCCGACTGGGGCCAGATGTCCTGGGCAAGCCACACCATCGCCGCCTCCAGCACGGCCTCGTTGGCCGGTGAGCCGTAGAGGGTGCGCCAATGGTTTCCGGCTTCCTCCAGGGCCTGTTGCACCAACTCGCCGCCAAGTGGTGGCAAGGGGCTGAGGGGCAACGCGGCGGAACGCGCCGTTGAAGGCGGCCGCAGGCTGCGCTTGAGCACATCGGAGCGTCGACGCACGAAGCCGGGCAGATCGATGCCCCCGCCCCCTGGCGCCGGCCGGGGGGGATGCTCCGTTGGAGCCTCCCATTCGAATTCCGCCTGGAGGGTGTCCATGGCCCCGCGCCCGACCAGCACCAGCGCCCCCTGCTCATCGAAGTCCTGGTTGTCTTCCCGGTGCAGCAGGATCTGGCCGGACTGAGGCAGGAGCCCATCACCGTCCTCCTCCTCGTCGGTGCCGAACAGATCGTCGAGCAGCCGTTCCAGCACATCGCCGCGACTGCGCAGGCCCCACTCCCGGCGCAGACCATCCAGGTGCGCCACCAGATCGCGGTTGAGGTCAAGACTGATCCGCTGCCTGGCTTCGTTCGACTGTTCAGCCACGGCAGCCATCCATCGGCGCTGGGTTCGCTGGCATGGGGCTTCGGATCAGGGTCCCCGTTGGTCCCGCAGAAACTGCTGCTGGGCCTCCACGGCATCGCGGTAGCGATCCACCAGGGTGCCCCCCGTACCGGCGGATCCCGATCGGCTGCGCATGGGGGACATCAGGGGGGAGGGGGCCAGGCCGCCGCGGTTGGAGGAGGCGGGCGGCGGCGGCGGCGGGTTGAGCCAACCCGGAGTGGGTGCCGGCCGCAGGATCTGGGGTGGTGGCACCAAGGGGCCGGTGCCCCCCATCGGCGTTGGTGTGATCGGCCCCGGTTGGGGGGCGATGGTCAGGGCGGGAGGGGCGACGGGCGGTGCGGCCGGCCGGCTGGTGGCACCGGCCCGGGCCAGATCCAGCTGCCGCTCCCGCTCCTGGACGAGGGCCAGCTGACTGGCACTCACCACACTCAGGAGGTGGCCCGGTGTGGCATCGGCTGGGTAGACCAGACTGACCCGCACGGGATTGATGACACCAGGGACCAGATCGATCTGGCCCAGGGACAGGCTCTGGCCCGAGCGAAGGCCCACGTGCACCTCCCGAAGGCCGGCGGGGGTCTGGATCTGGATCGAACCGCGAAAAGCCGTGAAGGGCTGTCCGCCGATCAGGGTGGGATGGCTCATCACCAGTTCGTAGGGCCCATTCCCCTTGAGGTTCATGTCGACATCGAACCGCACGCCGTAGGTGCCGACGTTGTCGAGAGAGGAATCGAGCATGCGGCTGGCCAGGGCGTTGACCTGCACGTCACGCGTACCGAAATTGTGCCGATCCGTGCTGGTGAAGGGCACATGCAAGGGCCCATTCGTGTCCAGGTCGTGGCTGATGCTGGCCTGGTACGCATCACCGAGGGCCACACCACCGACCCGGGAGAAGATGCGCCGGTTGTGGATGTCGTTGATGCGGCTCAGGTAGACGCGGCCAGGGGCCAGCCGGCCTTCGTCCAGCACCGCGAGCACATCACGATCGGAGTCAGGGGTCTTGGCGGCCACCACGGCGATCTGGAACGGCCCATCACTGCGGCCCCGCAGCAGGGCATTGGCGATACCCAGCGCCGGCAGGTCGGTCTGGAACAGGACCATCCGACTGCGGGCCGGAATGGTGATCTCGTCGGCCAGCCGGCTGTCGAGCCTGCCGCGCAGCATCTGGACCGCGGTGGCATCACCGGGGCCGGTGTTCCATGGCCTTGGCCCCAGGGGTTTCACCCCCATCAGGTTGTTGGCGAGGTAGGGAGCTTCGAAGCTGTTGCGCACCGCCCCCTTGGAAAAGCGGATGTGCACAGGCCGTACGCCCGGATTGATCAGAATGGCCGCCAGGGTGAGCTCGGCCCGTCGGTCGGAGCGGGAGATGGAGCGGCGATTGGGCGGGAAATACTTGTGGTGGAGATGCATGCCGAACTCACCGTTGAAGGTGTACTCGGCATTGCGGAGGGCCTGACCCGTCTCGCTGGCGTAGGCGTACCCAGGTGACGTGCTGATCAGGATGCCCGGCCCCTCGACCTCCTCGGGCTGGTTGGAATGCAGCACCGGCACGCTGTTGAAGGTGCCGTTCAGTGGACGGGCCTTCTGGCCGGCCATCAGGGCCACGTAGGCGTGGGCGGGCTGCACGATGGCCACACCCAGACCGAGCGTCAACCAGACACTGATGGGACCAATGGGAAGGACCGATCTCAAATCGCGACAGGCTTGATGGTGTGGGTGGCCAGGGGAGGGTAAGGCGGGAAGCGACCGGCCCAGTCACTGGGGGGTGCGTGCACCTGGTGAGCCCCGGATGGAACGGCGGGCTCGCTAGAACGGTCCCACTCTGCAGATTTTGTCATGATTCCTCCCTTCGGGTACTGCTCCGGGTCGGAGTCCGGAACGGGTGCCCTGCGGCGGTATCAGGAACGCAAGCTGCGGATGATGAGCTTCTGGCGGGATGGCATCGAGCGCCAGCTGGCCGCGTTGAACGCTGCCATCAGCACCCTGGAACAGCAGATGCACCGCGATCAGGCCGACCACCAGGGCTGAGGCCACCCCCCTCCAGCTGCTGGCGAAGCTGTTCAAGTCCCTTGTGCAGCAGCCGTTTCACCGTCATCGGGCTGATGTCCATCTGGCGGCCCAGGCGCCGATAGCTCCAGCCCGCCAGCACCACCTGACGCACCACCAGTCGCTGGCGGGGCTCCAGCAGGGCCAGCATCGTGGCCACCGTGGGGCCCGATGACTCCAGCGGGAAGGGCTCAACAGCGGCGTGGGTCGCCACCGACTCGGCCAGCGATGGATCGTCCAGGTTGGCGGGCCTCGCCAGCAGGCGCTGCACCTCCAACCGGTGCCATTCCGACGGGGTGACCCCCAGGGTCTGGCTCAGGACCCTGATTCCCTGCCCTGGATCCGCCTGGAGCAGGGGGTGGTGCTGCAGGCGGTTGAAGCGTTCCTGCAGTTCCGCCTGCCGCCTGGGCAGACGCACCAGGGGGGCGGCATCACGCAGGTAGTGCAGGATCGCCCCCCGAATGTGGGGCCTGGCAAAGGCCTCGAATGGGGTGTGGCGGTCCTCGCGGTAGAGCTCGGCGGCCCGGATCAACCCCATCAGGCCCACCTGAAGCAGATCGTCGAAGGATTCCCGGCTGCAGCGGCAGTAATGCAGGGCGAGGGGTCGGACCACGGCCCTGTACTGCTCGACGCGGCGGTTGCGACCGGCGGAGTTGGGCTGGGTCCTGTGGCTGTTGGCTGGGGTCATGGTCTGAACGGCTGGGCCTGGGCTGGATCGTGGAGCTGGAATCACGCTTGGCCGAGGCAAGGCCGCAGTGATCTCCTTTCCAGAGAGGGGCAGGTGTGCCGAATGACGCAACCGTGAAACCACGGAAGCTTTCCGCTGCCGATGGATCACGTCCTGATGCGCTGGCTCAGGGACGGGGGGCGGCCACGTGGGCCAGCAGCGACCAGGGACCGTGGCTCGCCAGCCATTCCCTGTCGGAATCCTCGGTGCTGAGCAGAAACCCCGCGAAACCCAGGGCGTTGACGCTGAAACCAGCGCCGTGCTCCCGCACCCGGCGCACGCTCAGGAACCACTGGTCGTCGAACAGCAGGTTGTAGGGGTGCAGGGGCTCGCTGTCGCGTCGTGGATCTCCGAGGCCGAGCGCGCCGGCGTGGGCGTGGTACAGCGCCGCCAGGTCGGATCCGCCGTGGGGATCGGTGCGCCGGCTGAGGCGGTAGTCCCAGCTCCAGGACGCTTCGGTCCCCGCCAGCTGGGCCAGAAACAGCGGGGCCAGGGGACAGCTGGGCTCACCCTGCCGGCGCGGCAGCAGTTGCAGGTGCCGATGGGGCTGGCTGGCTCCGGAACGGGCGCCGCTGTTGAAGAACCAAAGCCCGCCGGTGTCCTGGCTCACCTGGCGGACGGCCTGCCAGTCGGAGGACGCGATCCAGCCGCCCTGGGGCCGCCAGTCGCGGGTGATCACCAGCAGGTGGGCCTCCTGGACCGGGTACTTGTTGAGCAGGAGCACGTGGGCAGGCTCCAGCAGGTCCACTTCCAGGGGACTGTCCCAGGGCAGAAAGGGGTTGGGCCGCGGCCCCCCCTGGCGCAGGTGACGGGGGGTCGAGGAGAGAAGCTGGCGAACGACAAAGGGCTCCACGCCGGGAATCGCCAGCAGACGCGTCTCCAGGGGGACCAGGGCACCCTCCAGGCGGGCCCGCTCCGACACCTGCCTGGCCCGTTGCCAATGGCGTTCAGCTCGCACCGGCCTGCAGACGGGCCAGGGAGGCGCCCTGGTAGTAGCGCCCGAGAATCTCGTTGTAGCGCAGGCCCTGCTCGGCCAGATCCTGGGCACCGTGCTGGCTCATGCTGGCGCCCAGGTGCCCATGGGCCTCCTGGGTGATGCGTGTCGTGGCCGCGTACAGACTCTCAACGATGCCCCCCTGGTAGCTCAGGATCACCCCGGAGGTGCTGGCGGTGGCCTGACGGGTGCGGGGGTTGACGCTGCCCAGGCCCCGGTAGGCCTGCCAGCGGGTGGTGTCGCCCAGATGCCAGTGGGCGCTGGCCGGGCGGGCCATGTGGGCCATGGCATAGGAGCGGGCCGCCACCGCCTGGGCCTTGAGGGCCTCCAGGTGCCAGCTGCTGGGCATCTCGGCCCCCACCACCGAGCTGATGTAGCGCTCCAGGGAGAGGTGGTTGACCAGCTGCAGGCCCCCGGAACCACGCAGCACTCTCAGCCGGCCCTCATAGGGCCGGCCATCCACCAGCAGGCTGTGGCCCGAACCGGTCTCCATCCACACCTCGGCCCGACCCGCCATGGCCGCACCCAGGTCGGGGGAGGTGTCGGGGCCGCCATCCTGCACGGTGCGTCCATCGCGATCGACAAGTCGCCAGTAGCCACTGGCCCCGAGCTGGGGGGAGGCCGAGGCCCCCAGCAGGGCGACACGGATCTCGAGAGGCACCTCCGGCCCCGCCTCCGGTTCCACCAGGGACGGGTCGGGATCGCTCAGGCTGGTGCGCTGGGCCTGGAGCGAGGTCGCGGCCAGGAGATCCTTGTCTGGGGACGCCGCCGTGCTGGCGGCCGATTGCGAGACCTCCTGGGGCTGGGCGATGAGGGCTTCCAGCAGATCCGGCTGCGAACGGGACCGGGTGCCAGGCAGGAGGTCCTGGGCGGCAAAGCCAGCGCCCACCGCCACGACGGCAAGGGGAGCCGTGAGCAGGATGGGGTGGCGCCGGCAACCCTGAAGCAGCCGCCGGCCACTGGCACGGAGTACGGCGATGGCGGCCGTGAAGTGCCGGCGCACGGCAAGGTTCCACAAGGGCGTAGCCGGATCATGCCGGACAACACGGCCCTTCAGCCGCCCGACGCAGGACGGTCGCGGCATTGCACCCATGCCCAAGGCGTGGCCAGGGCCGCGTTCAGGGGGCCGCTTCCGCCTTCAGATCCCGTTGCATCAGCTCCTGCACCGCCTGGCGTGCCGCCACCCGACCGGCCAGCAGCCGCACCACCTGGCCGCAGATCGGCAGCTGCCAACCCTCGCGCTCAGCCAGGGCCAGGGTGGCCCGGGCGGTGCGGGTTCCCTCCACGGTGGCGCCGATCCGGGCCAGGGCGCTGGCCTCGTCACAGCCCTCGGCCAGCAGGCAGCCGAAACGGTAGTTGCGGCTCAGGCTGCTGTTGGCCGTGGCCAGCAGATCCCCCAGCCCCGCTAGCCCGTAGAGGGTGCTGGGCTGGCCCCCAAGGGCCTGCAGCACCACGGCGATCTCCGCCAGGCCACGGCAGAGCAGGGAGGCCTTGGCATTGGCGCCCAGGCCCAGCCCATCGCTGATGCCAGCCGCCAGGGCGATGACGTTCTTGAGGGCCCCGGCGGCCTCGGTGCCGATGGGATCGGCGTTGGTGTACAGGCGGAAATGGGGAGCCCGCAGCTGCTCCTGCAGGCGGCGGGCCAGGTGGTGATCCTGGCTGCTCAGCACGCTGGCCGCCGGCAACCCCCGCTCCAGTTCATCGGCCAGGTTCGGGCCGCTCAGCACCGCCAGCGGCACATCGGGGAGATGGCGGCGCCACAGCTGGCTGGCGGTGCAGAGGGTGTCGAGATCGATGCCCTTGCTGCAACTCAGCAGGGGGAGATCCGCCGGCCAGTGGTCCTGCAGCTGCCTGGCCAGGGGGGCCACACCCACCATCGACACGGCCACGACCACGAGGTCGCAGTCGTTGAGAACCGTTGCCGGATCTCCGCCATCACGCCGCGACCAGCTGTTGAGACGGTGGCCCTGGCGCTCCCAGAGCCGCAGCAACGTGCCGCCCCAGGCACCCCGGCCCAGCACCGTGATGCGCAGACTCATGGACCTACGCGAGGGTCGGTTCCCTTGATGGCCTTGCCATCATGCGCCATCCCCGAGCCCGCCATGGCGACTGCCCCTACCCCCTACTGGCAGGCCTGGGAAGGTCAGGCCCTGGTCGTTGGTCCTGGGGGCCTGGGCCTGGCCCTGGCGGCCGAACTGGCCCGGCGGGCGCCATCGCTGCGGGTCCGCACCGCCGGGCGCCGCGGCGCCGACCTGGCGCTCGACCTGAACGACGACGGCAGCCTGGAGCGCTTCTCGGCCATGGCCGCCCGCGACCTGACCCCGTTGCGGGTCGTGATCAACACGGCCGGGCTGTTGCACGACGGCACGTTGCAGCCGGAGAAGCGCCTTTCCCAGGTGCGTCGTCACGCCCTGGAACGCAGCTTCGCCGTCAACGCCTTCGGGCCCCTGCTGCTCGCCCAGGCGATCGAGCCGGCCCTGGCCAAGGATGGTCCCGTGCACTTCGCCAGCCTCTCGGCCCGGGTGGGAAGCATCGGCGACAACCGCCTCGGGGGCTGGTACGCCTACCGGGCGGCCAAGGCGGCCCAGAACCAGCTGTTGCGCACCCTGGCGATCGAGTGGCAGCGCCGCCTGCCCCAGGCCTGCGTGACCCTGCTCCACCCAGGCACGGTGGCAACCCCTCTCTCGGCCCCCTTCAGCGGCTCCCAGGCCCCCTCTGCCCTGTTCACCCCGGAACGCTCCGCCTCCCACCTGCTCGACGTGCTGGAGGGCCAGACGGCCGCCGGCAGCGGCGCCTTCCTGGCCTGGGATGGACAGGCGGTGCCCTGGTGAGGCCAGCTAGGCGGCATGGCCGCGCAGCACCTCCAGGGGAATCACCTGCAGGGTGGCGAGGGCGGAACACTCCAGCCGCACCGGCGGGGCCATGCCGTCCTCATAGGCCTCCAGCCAGCGAGCCGCACAGACACACCAGTGATCTCCAGCCCGGAGGCCGGGAAAGGAATGGGCCGGCACCGGCGTCGAGAGATCGTTGCCCTGGGCGCGGCTGTAATTGAGGAAAGCGTCGTTCACCACGCAGCAGACCGTGTGGCGGCCGAAATCAGCGGGATCGTCGTGGCAGTAGCCGTCCCTGAACCAGCCGGTGAGGGGAGCACAACCGCACTCCTGCAACGGTTCACCCAGGACGTTGCGGGGTTCGGATGGGGGCTGCAGGGAGGAAGCGGCCAAGACCCGGGAGGTGGCGGTACGGGCAGAGTCTGACGGAGGACTGGCACAAAAAGCGGCCAGGAGGTTGACGAATTCCGGGGGGGAGGCGTTAAAGGTCTTTCAGCACGACCCCCTTCATGAGCTGGGATTTCACCGAGGATGCGGCCTTCCTGGCCCTCTGCGACGCCTACAAGGAAAGCGGTGAGCCCTCCGCCATGGAGTTTCTGGCCCATGGCGAAGGTGCCTTCCACTTCCAGGAACTCACCCAGAACGCGGCCGGTGAGGGCATCGATCTGAGCGATTCCGATGCCCTCGACACGTTCCAGCAGGAGGTGATCGACAGTCTCGAAGAGCTGTGCAGCTGAAGGCGCCCGAAGGCCCCCCAGGGCTCAGCCGTAGAAGAAGGCGATTTCCTTGTCCTTGAGCCCCTCCCAGCCGGCCTCCCGCAGGCGTTGGTCGAGGGTCAGGCGATCCAGGTGCTTGGCGCCGGTGCGCACGATGCGGTTGCGCATCGACTTCTGCACCCCGCTGCGGGCCCGGCGGCCCTCCAGCTCCATCACTTCGCCGTAGAGGGCGAGCATCGCTGCCGGTATCGGCGTGCCGTCAAGGTCGACACCGGCCGCAATGGCGTCATCGACACCGCCAGGTCCTGCGATGGCCATGGCAAGGGAGGCAAAGGATCCCCAAAGCCTGCCATGGCCAGGTGAGCCTCAGGCGCTGAAGTACCGGGCCTGGCTGTGCAGAGCCACCAGGGCCGTGGTGCTCTGCTCCGGCTCCAGCTGGTCGCTCTCATCCATCGTCAGGCCGATGCGATCGGTGTGCAGCCAGGCGAGCTGCTGGCGGGAATCGGCCACGTTCGGGCAGGCGGGGTAACCGAAGGAGTAGCGGCTGCCCCGGTAGCGCTGGGCGAGCACGTCCCGCAGGGCCTTGGGCTCGTCGGCGGCGAATCCCATCTCCCGACGGATGCGGGCGTGGGTCCATTCCGCCAGCGCTTCGGCCATCTGAACCGCCAACCCATGGAAGTAGAGGTAGTCGGTGTAGCGATCGGCCCGGAACAGCTGCTGGGCAAAGCTGGTGGCGCCTTCCCCCATGGTGACGGCCTGCATCGGCAGCACATCCGAGGGCCGCAAGGAGCCGTCAGCGGCCGTGACGCCGTCGCGATAGAAATCGGCAATGCAGTAGCGGTTGCCGCTGCGCTGGCGCGGCAGCACAAAGCGCCCCAGTTCCTGCCCGCCGGTCGCCGGTGTCGCCCCGGCCGCCATCCCCTCGGGGTCGAACACCACCAGGCAATTGCCGACGCGGGCGCAGGGGAAGTAGCCGTAGGCCACCCGTGGGGTCAGCAGGCCTTCGGCGCGGCAGCGACCGAGCCACTCCTGCAGCACCGGCTCCGCCTTCTCGGCCAGCATCGCGTCGTACTCCTGTCGGCTCTGCTGCTGGGTCTTGCGCAGCTGCCATTGGCCGGCGAACAGGGCGTTGCGATCGAGGTAGGCGAAGACCTCGTCAAGGTCGATGGCCGCCTCAGTGAGCACCTGGGTGCCCCAGAACGGCGGGGCGATGGCCGTTTCGGCCGGCACGGCGGCGGAACGCTCCTCGCTCGCGGCCGGAGGGGCTTCTGCCTGAACGGCGATGGGGCTCACCGTGGCGGCCTCCTGGGGGGGCTCCTCTGCGGCTGCCGCCGGGGCGGCGGGGTCGCCGAGACCCAGCCCCTCGGGGGCGCCGTCGAGGAAACCTTCGTGGTCGTCCCAGCGGCCGCCGGTCTTGGCGTCCATCAGGGCGTCCATGAAGCGCAGGTCGGCGAAGGCGTCACGGCCGTAGATCACCTGGCCCCGGTAGGCCTGGCGGCAGTCACCGTGGACGAACCGGGGGGTCAGGGCCGCACCGCCGAGGATCACGGGCACGGAGATTCCGACCGCATTGAAAGTTTCCAGGTTGTCCTTCATGAAGGCGGTGGATTTCACCAGCAGGCCGCTCATGGCGATGCAGTCGGCCCCGTGCAGACGCTGCGCTTCGACAATCGCATCGACGCTCTGCTTGATGCCCAGGTTGATCACCTCATAGCCATTGTTGGTGAGGATGATGTCCACCAGGTTCTTGCCGATGTCGTGCACGTCGCCCTTGACGGTGGCGATCAGGAACTTGCCCTTGCTGCTTGATTCGCCCTCCTTGCGCTCCATGTGCGGCTCCAGAAAGGCCACGGCCGACTTCATCGTTTCGGCGCTCTGCAGCACGAAGGGCAACTGCATCTGCCCGGAGCCGAACAGTTCACCCACCACCTTCATGCCATCCAGCAGGAAGGTATTGATGATCTTCAGCGGTGGATGCTCCACCAGGGCCTGCTGGAGGGCGGCCTCCAGACCGATGCGCTCGCCATCGATGATGTGCTGCTTGAGCCGCTCCTCGAGTGGCAGATCGGCCAGCGAAGGGCCAGAAGCCCTGGCCTCCTTGGCGCTCACCCCCTCGAACTCGGTGGTCAGCAGGGTGAGGGGGTCATGGATGCAGATCCCGTCCTCAAAACGGCGCCGGTCGTGGATCAGATCGCGACAGATCTGCTGGTGTTCCTCGCTGATCTTCGCCATCGGCAGGATCTTGGCCGGACTGACGATGGCGGCGTCCATCCCGGCCTGGCAGCAGTCGTGCAGGAACACCGAGTTGAGCACGATGCGGGCGGCTGGAGACAGCCCGAAGCTGACGTTGCTGACCCCCAGCACCACGTGCACGCCGGGAAGTTCGCTGCGGATGCGTCGGATCGCCTCGATCGTGGCCGCCGCGTTGGCCCGGTCCTCCTCGATACCCGTGGAGATCGGCAGAGCCAGGGGGTCGTAAAAGATTTCGTGGGCTGGCAGGCCGAACTCAAGCGCATCGCGGTAGGCCCGCTGGGCGATGGCGAATTTGCGCTCGGCGGTGCGGGCCATGCCCTCCTCGTCGATCGTGCCCACCACCACGCCGGCGCCGTAGTCACGGGCCAGTTCGAGCACCTTGAAGAAGCGCTCATCGCCGTCTTCGTAGTTGGTGGAGTTGAGAATGCACTTGCCACCAGCCACCTTGAGGCCAGCCTCCATCTTCTGCCACTCGGTGGAATCGAGCATCAATGGCAGGTTGACGTTGGTGACCAGTCGGCTCACCAGATCATGCATGTCCTTGACCCCATCCCGGCCCACGTAGTCGACGTTCACATCGAGGACATGGGCGTTCTCCTTCACCTGGCCCCGGGCCACCGCCACCAGGCCATCCCAGTCCTCGTCATTGAGCAGCTCCCGCACCTTCTTCGACCCGCTGGCATTGAGCCGCTCGCCGATGATCAGAAAGGAGTTGTCCTGGAAGTAGGGGGTGACGCCATAGATCGAAGCCACTGCCGGCTCGTAGTGGAGCGGCGGCCTCTCCAGACGTTGCTGGGGCCGTCGCACCTGTCGCTGGGCCGGGTGCAGACCGGCGGCTAGCTCCGCCAGGGCACCGATGTGGGCCGGGGTGGTACCGCAGCAGCCACCGATCACCTGCACGCCGAGATCCTCGACGAAATGCATCATCTGCATGCGCATCTCGGTGGGGGTGAGCCGGTAGTGGGCCACACCGCCGATGTTCTCCGGCAGTCCCGCGTTGGGAATGCAGCTCACCACGAAGGGACTGTGCTGGCTCAGGTAGCGGATGTGCTCCTTCATCTGCTCGGGCCCCGTGGCGCAGTTGAGGCCGAGCACGTCGATCGGGAAGGGCTCCAGGATCGCCACCACGGCGGCGATGTCGGAGCCAACCAGCATGGTGCCGGTGGTTTCCATGGTTACGGAGACCATCAGGGGGCGCCGTTCACCGGCAGCGGCGAAGGCCTCCTCGATCCCCTGCAGGGCCGCCTTGATCTGCAGCACGTCCTGGCAGGTCTCGACGATGAACAGGTCGACGTCTCCGGCGATCAGGCCGGCGGCCTGCTCCCGGAACGAGGCCTTCATCGTGTCGAAGTCGATGTGACCCAGGGTGGGCAGCTTGGTGGTGGGACCCATCGATCCCGCCACGAAACGGGGCTTGGCCGGGGTACTGAAGGCGGCGGCCATCTCGCGGGCCAGCTCGGCGGCCCGGCGGTTGATGGCGAAGGCCTGCTCCTCCAGTCCGTACTCGGCCAGCACGATCGAGGCGGCCCCGAAGGTGTCGGTTTCGATCACGTCGCAGCCCGCCTCCAGGAACAGGCGGTGGACCGCCTGGACCGCATCGGGCCGGGTGAAGACGAGGTTCTCGTTGCAGCCCTCCAGGGCCGCACCACCAAAATCCTCAGCCGTCAGGTCCATCTCCTGCAGCGAGGTGCCGGTGGCGCCGTCGAAGACAAGCACGGGACGTTCCGGACCGTGCAACCAGTCGAGGAAGCCGATGCGGTCGGTGGGGTGGTGGATGGCGGCGGTGACGACCATCAGGCGTCGAGGCGGATGCGGGTGACCCAGTGGTCATAGGAGGGATCGCGGCCCTCCGTGATCGCCGTGAGGCGGTCGCGGAGGCGCTCCATGACGGGGCGGTGGCTGGAGAGGTCGGTGGATTCGATCCGCCGCACCGGGGTGACGCGGGCGGCCGTTCCGCTGAGGAACACCTCGTCGGCGATCATCAGTTCGGTCTTGTCGACCGCCCGCTCCAGGACGGGGATGTCCATCGATCGTGCCAGTTCCATGATGCTGGCGCGGGTGATGCCCTCGAGGATGTCCTGATCGACGCCGGGGGTGATCAGCACGCCGTCCCGCACGATGAACAGGTTCATGCCGCTGGCCTCGCTCACCTTGCCGCGGCTGTTGAGCAGCAGGGCCTCGTCGAAGCCGCTCTTGACCGCTTCGGTCTTGGCCAGTGAGCTGGTGATGTAGGCGCCACTGATCTTGCCCCTCAGGGGCAGGGAGCGATCTTCCTGGCGGCACCAGCTGCTGATCCGGCAGCTGACACCCTCGGGAGAGAGATAGTCGCCCATCTCGATGCCGTAGATGAGGAAGTCGGTCTGGATGTTGTGCAGCCGCGGGGCGATGCCGAGGTCGCTCGTGTAAACGAAAGGCCGCAGGTAGATCGGGCAGGTGGGTCGGTTGGCCTGCAGAAAGGCCGTGATGGCGCTGTGGATCGTCTCCTCGGCCAGCTCGGTCAGCAACAGCCGGGCGCTCTGGCTGAGGCGGCGGGCGTGGCGATCGGCGCGGAACAGCAGGATCTCGTTGTTGTCGGCGGGATTGGGCAGGGCCCGCATGCCACCGAAGGCGCCGGTGCCGTAATGCAGTGCGTGGGTGGCCACCGACAGGGTGGCTTCAGCAAAGGGGACGCACTGTCCGCCGAACCAGGCATAGGGCAGGAACTGGTGCATGGAAGGCGGTGGCGACGATGCGATCTTCTCACCGCGTTCGGCAGGATGGGGGCATGCATCGACTCGCGTCCATACCCGGGGACAGGACGGAGGACGACGGGGCCCTCTTCGTGGAGCAGCCACCCGCCCCTGTGGTTCTGCTCAGCAGCGCCGACACGGATCTGCTGGCGGTGTCCCAGCTGCTCGCGAGCGAGCCGGAGCTGCTGCCGGCGGAGCTGAGAGCGCTCAACCTGGCGGCGCTGCAACACCCGGCGGTGATCGACCACTACGTGGCCACCACCCTGGCCAGCACCCGCCTGGTGGTGGTGCGGCTGCTGGGCGGCCGCGGTCATTGGAGCTACGGCCTGGAGTGCCTGCGCCACTGGCTGGAGGGCGGCGAGGGCCGCCAGCTGCTGGTGCTGGCCGGCACCGCCGAGGAGGAGCAGGCCCTGGCTGGCCTCGGCAGCCTTGATGGCCCCCTGGCCCTGGCCTGCGCGGCCTGCCTGCGGGAGGGCGGCGCGGCCAATCTGCGCCTGCTGCTCCAGACCCTGGCGGCCCTGCTGGTGGGCGAGCGCCCCGAGCCGCCGTGCCCGATGCCCGCCGCTGACCCCCTGCCCCACGACTGGCGCGACGAGCCCGGCTCGCGGGTGGGGGTGATCCTCTACCGGGCCCTCTGGCAGGCGGGAGATCTGGCGCTGATGGAGGCGCTCCTGGCGGCCCTGCGTGGCCGGGGGCTGGCGCCCCGGTCCCTGTGGGTCAGCAGCCTGCGGGACGGGGCCGTGCAGCGGGGTGTGGCAGACCTGCTGGGGCGGGAGCAGGTGCAGGCGGTGCTCTGCGGCACGGGCTTTGCTTCGGTGTCGTTTGAGGAGGCGGGCCTCGGAGCCCCCCTGTGGGAACGGCTGGGGGTGCCGGTGCTGCAGGTGCTGTGCAGCGGCCGCAGCCGGGAGGCCTGGCAGCAGAGCAGCATCGGCCTGGCCCCGCTCGACCTCAGCCTGCAGGTGGCCCTGCCGGAACTGGATGGGCGCCTCACCACCCGGGTGGGTGCCTTCAAGGAACGCAGCTCCACCAGCGATACCCTGGCCACCGCCCTGCACCGCTACGAACCGGACCGTGAGCGGCTCGACTGGATCGCCCAGCTCACCACCGCCTGGACCGGTCTGCGGTTGACACCAGCCCCCGAGCGCCGTGTCGCCCTGGTGCTGGCCAACTACCCCAACCGCAACAGTCGCCTGGCCAATGGCGTGGGCCTGGACACCCCCGCCAGCGCTGCCCTGATGCTCAGCTGGCTGACTGGCGCCGGCTACGACCTGGGGGCGGCCGACGACCTGCCGGCCGATGGCGATGCCCTCATCCACCGGCTGCTGGAGGGCCGCAGCAACGACCCGGAGAGCGGCCATCGTCCTCCCCTGGCCCACCTGCCCCTGGCCACCTACCTGGCCTGGTACGCCACCCTCCCGGTGGAGGGCCGCCAGCGGCTGGAGGCGGTCTGGGGGCCGCCCGATACCGACGCGGGCCTCGAACGGGTGACTGGGTGCCCGGCTTTCCCGGTGCGAGGGCTGCGTTTCGGCCGGGTGCTGCTGCTGATCCAGCCCGAGCGCGGCTACGACCGCGATCCGAGCCTCAGCTACCACAGCCCCGACCTGCCCCCCACCCACGCCTACCTGGCCCAGTACCTGTGGCTGCGCCAGAGCTTCGGCGCCCAGGTGGTGGTGCACGTGGGCAAACACGGCAACCTCGAATGGCTGCCGGGCAAGGGGCTTGGACTGTCGCAGGACTGCTTCCCCGAATGGGCCCTGGGGCCCCTGCCGCACCTCTACCCGTTCATCGTCAACGACCCGGGGGAGGGCAGCCAGGCCAAACGCCGGGCCCAGGCGGTGATCCTCGACCACCTGACCCCGCCCCTGGGCCGGGCCGGGCTGCACGGCGACCTTCAGGCCCTGGAGGCCCTGCTGGATGAGTACTGGGAGGCTCGGCAGCTGGGCAGTGCCCGGGCGCCGTTGCTGCGGGAGCGCCTGGGCACCCTGCTGGAGCAGCTGCAACTGCCCGCCATGGCCCAGGCGGACCTCGAAGCGCGCCTGGAGGCGGCCGATGGCTACCTGTGCGAACTCAAGGAAGCCCAGATCCGCCTCGGCCTGCACACCTTCGGCACCTTGCCGGCCCCAGCGAAACTGGCCGAACTGCTGCTGTGCCTGGCCCGGGCGCCCCAGGCGGGGGTGCCGGGGCTCACCCAGGCCCTGGCCCATGACCTGGGGCTGGATCTCGACCCCTGGTCCGATCCGGAGGAGGCCCCCCTCACCGCCGCCGATCGCTGCCGGCTCACTGCCCTCGTGGAGAGCGGCCCCCGGCTGCGGCATGTCGGCGACGGGGTGGCCCTGCTGGAGGGCCTCGCCCTGGCCTTGGTGCGCCACGAGCTGACTGACGCCGTCCCGGGGCCTCCACTGCCCCTGGGGGCCGCCACCGAGCGGGCCCTCCAGCACCTGCGCCAGAAGCTGCTGCCGCCCCTGCTGGCCTGCGGCGAGGCCGAGCGCCAGGCCCTGCTCACCGGCCTGGCCGGCGGCCGCATCGCCGCCGGGCCTTCCGGGGCGCCCACCCGCGGCCGGCCGGACCTGCTGCCCACCGGCCGCAACTTTTACAGCGTCGACCTGCGCGGCCTGCCGACGGAGGCCGCCTGGGACCTGGGACGTCGCAGCGCCGAGCTGCTGCTGCAGCTCCACCTGCAGGCGGAGGGCGACGACCTGCGCACCCTGGCCCTGTCGGTGTGGGGGACCGCCACCATGCGCAACGGCGGCGAGGACATCGGCCAGGCCCTGGCCCTGATGGGGGTGCGGCCCGTCTGGGATGGCCCGACGCGGCGGTTGGTGGATGTGGAGGTGATTCCCCTGCGCCTGCTCGGCCGTCCTCGGGTGGATGTCACCCTGCGCATCTCCGGCCTGTTCCGCGACGCCTTCCCCCAGCTGGTGGGCTGGTTCAACCGCGCCACCCGCCTGGTGGCGGCCCTGCCGGAAGATCCCGGAGACAACCCCCTGGCGGCCTCAGCCAGGCTCGAGGGCCACGGCGGACGCATCTACGGCTCGGCGCCTGGGGCCTACGGGGCCGGGCTTCAGGGCCTCATCGACAGCGGCCACTGGGAGGAGCGCAGTGACCTGGGCGAGGCCTTCCTCAACTGGAGCGCCTGGCGCTACGACGGCGATCCCTCCGATGGGGCCAGCGGCGGTGCCATCGCCGCCACGGCCGACCGCAGCGGGCTCGAACGGCGTCTGGCCCAGGTGCAGGTGGTGCTGCACAACCAGGACAACCGGGAACACGACCTGCTGGATTCCGACGACTACTACCAGTTCCAGGGGGGCCTCAGTGCCGCCGCCGAGCGGCTCCAGGGCCAGGCCCCTGCCCTCTGGTTCGGCGACCATTCCCGCAGCCAGCGCCCCCGACTGCACCGCCTCGAGCGGGAATTCGACAAGGTGCTGCGCTCCCGCCTGCTCAATCCCCGCTGGATCGAGGCCATGCAGGAGCACGGTTACAAGGGCGGTTTCGAGATGGCCGCCAGCCTCGACTACCTGTTCGCCTACGACGCCAGCACCGGGCGGGTGCCGGACTGGGGCTACGGCGCCATCAGCGCGGCCTGGCTGGAGGACGCGACCGTGCGGGAGTTTCTGGGCCGCTCCAACCCCTGGGCCCTTCGGGACATGGCCGAGCGGTTGCTGGAGGCCCACCACCGGGGCCTGTGGGAAGGGGCCGATCCCCAGCGGCTGGAGGGGCTGAGGGCGCTGGTGCTGGAGAGCGAGGGCCTGGTGGAGCAACGCTGAACCAGACCCTCGCGTTCTTCAGGGGATCAGAGGTCGAGGTCCCGAACCATGGAGCGAAAGGGATCGGTGTTGCCGGGCTTGGCGGGCTGCTGGCTGATCTTCGGCTGGCTCTGGGCCTCCGCCTCCTTCTGCTGCTTCGCCGCCGCCGCACCGCCGGGGACGTTGGTGGGGGTGACGGCGGCCCCCTTCATGCGCTGGCCGAGCTCGGCGGCGCTCATCTGCTGGGCGAAGGTCTTCTTGACGGGCTTGGGGATGCCACCGGTGAGGTTGACGGAACCCTTTTCGGTGGGCTGGATGCCGGCCAGGCCAGGGGTCATCTTCTCCACCCGGGCCTCCATCGACGCCACTTCGGCCACCATCTCCTTGTCGCCGGGGCTATCAGCGTTGCCGGGGAAGGTGTGGCGGATCGTGTTCGACCGCTTCATGAACTTGACATCGCCAAGGCTGGTGGAAGCCTCGGGATCGAGGAAAAAGGTCTCGGCCTTGGGTTTGGCCTTGGCCGCAGCTTCAGGCTTGGTCACCGAGGCGGCACGGGAACCGAACAGACGATCGAACAGGCCCATCGACGCAAGGAGAAACGTGTCAGCAAACCCTAGCGGCCGTGGAGCACCAGCCCATGGGTATCCGTACCACAACTCATCAGAAGGCCGCGCCGCTCCAGATCCGCCGCGATCGCCTCGCACACCAGCGGCGTCGGCTGCCAGCGGCTCTGCATGGCGTAGTCGTACCAGACTTCGGCCCCGTCGAAGCCCAGATCCGCCGCCGCCGCGATCAGGCGCTGGTGGGGCAGGCGGTAGCGGGCGGGGTGGGCGAGCAGCGCCAGGCCCCCGGCGGCCTGGATCGCCGCCACCACCGCCTCGGCCCGCAGGGCCGGCCCTACAACGGATGTGCCCTGCAGGTAGGGGTGCAGGGAGGGGTGCTCCGCGGCGAAGCCCAGCCCCAGGACGTGGACCAGGCAACCCTCCAGCAGGCAGCTGATCTCCACCCCGCGCCAGAGGACGGGGACCGGTTCGCCCCGCCGACTGTGTTGCTCGAAGGCCGAAGCGATCGCCCCATGGGCCGTCAGGGCGTGGTGATCGGTCACGGCCAGGTGTTCCAGACCGATGGCCAGGGCCTCGTCGGCCAGGTGGTCGGGGTGGAAGCTGCCGTCGCTGCAGATGGTGTGGCAGTGGAAGTTGAACCGCTCCGGGCAGCTGTCGGCCCGCACCTGGCGCAGCACCGGCGTGAGCGGATGGGCGAGGGCTTCAGGCCGCAGCACCACCGCTCTCCTGTTGGGCCAGCCGTTCGCTGCGCAAGCGCCGCCAGCGGGCATAGAACTGAATCGAGGCCGCCATGGTCACCACCAGGGCCACCAGGAACCAGGTGGCGGCACCGGTGGGGAACTGGTTCTTGAACACCACCAGCATCACTACCAGCACCAGCAGCAGGGTGGGCAGTTCGTTGAGGGCCCGCAGCTGGCGGCCCGTCCAGTTGCACGCGCCGCGCTGCAGCTGCCCCATCAGCCGGTAACAGAACCAGTGGTAGATAAGCAAACCGGCGACGGCGGCCAGTTTGGCGTGCATCCAGGCCTGTTTCAGCCAGATCGGCTCCACCAGCAGCAGGCCCACCGCCATGGCCACGGCCACCACCATGCCCGGGGTGGTGATGATGTTGGCCAGGCGCCGCTCCATCACGGCGTACTGGGCCTCGAAGGCCTGCCGCAGGGGGGGATCCAGCTCGGCGGCCTCCTTGTGGTAGATGAACAACCGCACCAGGTAGAACAGCCCGGCGAACCACACCACCACCCCGACGATGTGGAGCGTCTTGAACCAGAGGTACGCCTCGGGGGGAAAGCTCACGGCCAAGGGCAGCGGCAGCGTCATCTCAAGACCTGGGGGCACCAGGTGGTGCATCGGACCGCCAAGTTAGTCGGCAGTAGCGGCGGGCCACGGCGGCGGCATAGGCCCGATCCACGGGCCCCAGCTGTGGGCTGATGCCCCCATTGCGGCAGTCCACCAGGATCCGCTCCCGGTGGTTCTCCTGGTCGCTCACCCGGAGCCTGAGCTGCCAGTGGTACTGGGCACTGCGGCTGATCTCGTCGCCGCAGACCGGCCCGACGCACAGACCCGGTGCGGCCAGCGCCGCCCCCCATGCAGAGGGGAGCAGCAGCAACAGGCCCAGAAGTCCGCACCACAGCCGCCTGGAGAGCAGCCCCGCGGCACCCCACCTCCCAGCGGCTCTCATCCGGCCAGCTCCAGGGGGGCGCTCTCGCCGTCGCCGGAGGCTTCGGGCTCCTCCATGGGGGGATGGAAGTGCTCCCACACCTGCCGCGCCATGGCCGGTCCGATCCCCGAGACGACGGCGATCTGCTCGGGGCTGGCCAGCTGGATGGCGTCGATGGAGCGGAAATGGGCCAGCAGATCCTTGACCCGCTTGGGTCCGAGCCCGGCGATGTCGCTGAGGCGGGAGCGCTTCATCCGCTCGCCCCGCTGCTGGCGGTGGTAGCTCACGGCGAAGCGGTGGGCCTCGTCCCGCAGCCGCCGCAGCAGCACCACCCCCAGCTGGTCGGGCTCGGTATCGAGGGGCTGGCTGGCGCCGGGCAGGAACACTTCCTCCCGCTGTTTGGCCAGGGAACAGACGGTCAGGTCCTCGTGCAGATCCAGCTCCCGCAGCGCCTCCATCACCGCCGACAGCTGGCCCTTGCCGCCATCGATCATCACCACATCCGGCCAGTCGCTGAGGCCGTCGGTGTGCAGGGCCGAGGCACCGGCACGGCGCAGGGCGGCCAGATCGGCCCCCTCCGCCTTGGCCTGCGACCAGCGGCGGAAGCGCCGCCGCATGATCTCCGCCATAGCCATGAAGTCGTCGGAATGGCCGGCGCGGATGCTGCTGCTGCGGATCCGGTACTTGCGGTAGTGCTGCTTGGCCGGCAGGCCGTCGATGAACACCACCTGGGAGGCCACGGCATCACTGCCCTGGATGTGGCTGATGTCGTAGCCCTCGATCCGCCGGGGCGGCACCGCCAGCTCCAGCAGCTGGGCCAGGTCCTCGGTGGCCAGCAGCTGTTGCTCCGCCCCCCGCTGGGCCCGGGCCAGTTCGAAGCCGGCGTTGCGTTCCACCAGCTCGATCAGATCGGCCTTCTGGCGCCGCTGGGGCACGGCCAGCCGCACCTTGCGCCCCCGCCGCTCCGCCAGCCAGTCGCCGATCAGCTCCTGGGCTGGCAGGGCGTGCTGCAGCACCAGTTCCGGCGGAATCTCCACCGGCTCCACCTGGCTGTAGTGCTCCTCAACCACCCGCTGCAGCACCTCGGCCGGTGTGGCGATGGCCGCGTCGGCGGTGTAGCCCAGCCGCCCCACCAGCTTGCCGGCGCGCATCTGGAAGATCTGCACCGCCGCCACGCGATCATCCGCCGCCAGGGCGATCACATCCCGGCTGACCGAGCTGTCCCCCAGGCTCATCTTCTGGTCGGCGGTGAGCAGGTCGAGGCCCTGCAGCTGGTCGCGGACCCGGGCGGCGGCCTCGAAATCGAGCCGCTCGGCATAGCGATCCATCTGCTGCCGCAGCAGATCAAGCAGCTCGTCATTGCGGCCCTGGAACACCATCGCCACCTTGCGCAGGATGTGGTGGTAGTCGTCGGAGCCGATCTTTTCCTGGCAGACCCCCGGACAGCGGCCGATGTCGAAGTTGAGGCAGGTGCGGTCGCGGTAGAGGGGCTGGGGACGCTGGCGCAACGGGAACACCCGCTTGACCACGGCCAGGGTGCGGCGCAGCAGGCCCACATCCACATAGGGGCCGTAGAAGCGATCCAGGGGGCTGCGCAGGCGGCGGCGGCGGGTGATGAAGATGCGCGGGTAGGCCTCGCTCCAGGTGATGCAGAGGTAGGGGTACTTCTTGTCGTCCTTCAGCAGGACATTGAAGTGGGGCTGGTGATTCTTGATCAGATTCGATTCCAGCGCCAGCGCCTCCGCCTCGCTGTCGGTGACGATGAACTCGATCTCACAGACCTGGCGCACCATCAGGGCGATGCGGGGGCTGATGTCGTGGGAGCTGCGGAAGTAGCTGCGCACCCGCGCCCGCAGGCTCTTCGACTTGCCGATGTAGAGGATGCGATCGCTCGCATCCCGCATCAGGTAACAGCCCGGCTCCGCCGGCAACTCCCGCAACCGTGCCGACAGCCGTTCACGCTGCAGCAGCAGCGGCCCGATGACGTCACCGGCCGGTTCAGCCATGGCGGCGCCTCAACCGCCGTACTGCCAGCCCGTGGCGGACAGTTCCAGGGCGGGGGCATCGCGGTGCAGGGTGGCCGTCTTCACTTCCCCGACGAAAACGGTGTGATCACCATGGGCCACCTGGCCCACCAGGGTGCACTCCACGGCGCCGAGGGCGTCGTCCAGCACCGGCAGGCCCAGGGGGCCCAGGCTGAAGGGCGCGGCGTCGAAGCGTCCGCCCACCCCCTTCTGGGGCTTGAAGAACACGGCGGCCAGGTCCTTCTGATCGGCGGCCAGCACGTTGAGGCAGAAGCGCCCGCTGCGCTGGATCATGCCGTTGCTGGTGGAGTCGGAGCGCACCGCCATCACCACCAGGGGCGGTTCGAAGGAGCCCTGGGTGACCCAGCTGGCCGTGAAGCCGTTCACCTCCTCGCCTTCGGCCACGCCGCAGATGAACACGCCGTGGGGAATCTTGCGCAGGAGCGTCTTCTTGGCAGCCGCGTCCAGAACAACGTCGGTCATGGGGGTGGGCGGCAGGGATCCAGCGACTCTAGGAACCCGACCGGGTCCGTCTCCATAGGCTGGGCGCATGCGAGCCCTCTATCCCGGCAGTTTCGACCCCCTCACCCTCGGCCACCTCGACCTGATCGAGCGGGCGGCGCACCTCTTTGACGGTGTCGTGGTGGCGGTGCTGATGAACCCCTCCAAGCAGCCCAGTTTTCCCCTTGAGCGCCGGCTGCAGCAGATCCGCACCGCCACCGAAGGGATGGCGGGCATCGAGGTGGGCCATTTCGATGGGCTCACCGTGAGCTACGCCCAGACCTGCGGCGCCCAGGTGATCCTGCGGGGTCTGCGGGCCATGAGCGACTTCGAATTCGAGTTGCAGATCGCACACACCAACCGGACCCTGGCCCCCCGCGTCGAAACCCTGTTCATGGCCACCTCAGCGCACCACAGCTTTCTGAGCAGCTCGGTGGTGAAGGAGGTGGCCCGCTTCGGTGGGGACGTCGGCCACATGGTCCCGCCGGGAGTGGCGATCGACCTGGAGAGGCTCTTTAATCGACAGGCAGCGCCGGAAACCCCAGATGGCTGAAGTCCGCCTCACCGTCCTCGACCAGCTGGACCAGCTGGAGGACATCGTCCTCGAAGGCAGCAGGATCCCCTTCAGCGGCGGACGGCTGGTCAACGAGCAGGACGCCATCGAGATGATGGATTCGCTGCGGGAGGCCCTGCCGGGGCAGATCTCCCAGGCCGAGGACCTGATCCGGCAGCGCGAGGGCTTCATCGAGAAGGCCAGGCTGCAGGCGGAGGAGATCGTCACCCAGGCCCGCCGCGAGCGGGAGCAGCTGATCAACGCCGCCGCCATCCGCCAGGAGGCCGAGCGGCAGGTGACGGAACAGCGGGAACTGGCCCGCCAGCAGTGTGAGCAGATGGTGCTGCAGGCCCGCCAGCAGGTGGCCCAGACCGAACAGGAGCACCAGGCGCGGATGGCCCAGTTCGAGCAGCAGTTCGCCGGCCGCCGCCAGCAGCTGGAGCAGGAAGCCCAGCAGCGCCGCCAGCAGCTGGAGCAGGAGGCAGCCGAACGCAATCGGCAACTGCTGGAGCAGCACGAACGCGGCCGGGCCCAGGCCCTGCAGGATCTCGAAGGCATCCGTCAGGAAGGGCTGCGCCTGCAGCGTGAAAGCCAGGCCGAAGCGGAGCGCCTCCATGCGGACGCGCTCCAGTTCCGCCAGCAGACCCAGCAGCAGTGTGATGCCCTGATTGCCCGCAGTCGCCAGGAGTCCTCCGCCATCCAGGAGGGGGCCAACCGCTACGCCGAGCAGGTGCTGGGGGAATTGGAGGTGCGCCTCAAGGAACTCAGCCAGGTGGTCCTGGGGGGTCGGCGCGAACTGGTGCGGCTGCAGGGCCAGGAGACGGCCATTGCCAGCCGCCCCTCCGAAGCTCCGATCCCGCTGGAAAACGCGACCGTCGACCGGGCCCGCCGTGCCGCCGGCCGCCTCAAGCGTGCCGCCAGCCGGGGCCTGGCCAGCTAGCTGAGCGCAGGTTCAGGCCCGGGAAACAGGGGGCTCAGAACGCCGGTTGGCAGGCCCCCACCGTCTGAACCTGGCGCAGAACGCGGCCGATGGTGGTGTTCGGCGCTCCCGCCCCGGCGGACACCGCACTGACGTAGCGGGGGCCATCCGTGGTCTGGAGGACGCCGCTGATCGAGCGCACACCCGTGAGGGTGCCGGTCTTGGCGAAGAACTGACCATCCAGGCTGGTGCCCTTGTAGAGGTTGCGCAGCGTGCCCCGCCGACCGGCGATGGCCATGGAACTGAGGTAATCCCTGGAATAGGGATGGTGATCCATGCGCAGCAGCAGGGCCACGAGGAAACGGCTGGTGAGCCGGTTGGCCCGGTCCAGGCCGCTGCCGTCGGCGATCCTGACCCCCTCCATCGGCAAGCCCTGGTCGTTCAGCCAGAGAAACGTGCGACGACTGGCTTCGGCCAGGTCCCAGGTGCCGGCGGCCTGACGCAGCAACACTTCGGCGGTGAAGTTGTGGCTTTCGGTGTTAGCCAGGCTGAGCAGGCCGTGCATGGAGGTGGAGGGCTCCTCATGCATCAGCACGGCATCGCTGGGCAGGGGCTGGCGGGCTGACACCAGGGCCAGCTGCACCTGCGGACCGCCGTTCTGGGCCATCGAGCGGCGCAGCAGGGTCTGCAGGCGGGAGGCGGGATTGCTCACCGCATCGTCGATGGCGTTGCTGGTGATGGCCAGCCGGGTGATCGGTGCGCCGTAGGCATAGGCGCGGTCTCCCATGTGCCAGCCACTGGGCCACCAGTTCTGGGGCGCTTCCTCCGCCAGTTCCAGCCGCACGGGGGTTCCGGCCGCCATGGCCAGCTGGGCAAAGCGTTGCAGCTGGGGGAGGGCCAGGTCGGGATCGCCCTGGCCGACCATGCGCAGGGTGCCATCCTGCAGGCGCCACAGCTGGGTGGTGAGCCGGTAGTCGGGGCCGAGTCGGTCGAGGGCGAAGGCGGTGCTGATCAGCTTCTGGTTGGAGGCCGGCACCCTCGGCTGCCGGCCGTTGACATCGGCCAGCAGCCGGCCAGTGCCATCGGCAACGCTGACGCTCCAACGGGACTGTTCACCCCCCAGGACCTGGGCGACCTGGCGTTGGAGCAGCGGGCAGCTGACCTCCCCGGCCAGACGCGGCATGCCCACCGGTGGCGGCGCCACCGGCAGGGCGGCCATCGGCAGGGAGCGCAGGGCCCGGGGGGAGGGCAGTGCCGGTGCGTTCTGGGCCCAGGCCGCCGTGCCCACTGGGCTGGTGCTCGCGGCCACCAGCAGCACCGCCACCGCCCGCAGCGGGCCGCGGGGGCGATGCAACCCGGGCAGAAGGCGGAGGGGCGAGGTCATCTCAGGAAGCTCCGAGTTTCAGGTCGGTGACGGTGCCGTTGAACCGGTAGTTGGTTCCCTCCAGTTCCACCGGAGCACCGATCTTGATCGTCTGGTTGCCGAAGACAACCCCCCCGGCGGTGCGGCGCCCCTGGCCTTCGAGAACGAAACGCCCATCAAAGGTGCTGAAGGTCTTCTGGTTGGGATCGGGGGCGCTCACCACTTTCCCGTCGGGGGTGAGGGTGGAGATGATCCGATCGAACGGAAGGATCTGCTTCACAGCCACGCTGCCGTGGGGCTGGTTGCGGATCACGATCGCCACCTTGCCCTCGGCGCGGGCCTGTTGCAGCAGCTCCAGCGGGGCCGCCGCGGGGGCACCACGCACGTCCACCATCACGGTGACGGGCTCGAGGGCGCCGGTGGCCTGGGCCACCGCACCGCTGAGGCGGGGACTCCAGATCACGCCCCCGATCGCCAACAGCGCCGCAGCGGCAGCGCCGAGGTCGACGAGGCTCCAGGAACGGGGTCGAGGCGAATCGCTGGGCATGGGCACCTGAAAGCCAGCGCGAAGTGTACGCAGCCTTTCCGGGATGCACCAGTCGGGCCGCCCAGTCAGTTCTGCAGGTCTTCGATCATCTGGCCGAGGGCCCGCAGGTTGCTCCCCAGGCCCGCCTGCTCGCGACCACTGAGGGCCAGGTCCTGTTGCTCGGCATCGGGTTTCTGCTCGAAGCGACCAGCCAGCCGGTAGCCGTCAGGGTCGAGCCGGTAGAGCTCCCACTCGCCCGGGTAGGCGCAGCGCAGGGCGCTTTCGGCCTGGGGCAGCAGGGCGTAGGCGGCCCGCCAGCCGGCCAGAAAGCCCTTGCGGCGCTGGCGCGCGACGCTGCCGATGCCGATGGCGGCGTCCTCCAGCGAGGGATTGAGCAGCACCACGGTGCCGGTGTGGCCGCCACACACCGCTTCCACCAGCTCGTATTCCGCCTGGCTGGCCCCCACCAGCAGCAGCACCCCCTCGGAGGGGCCCTCCTGCTGCAGCCGGCGCTGGTCGGAGAAGCTGCCGATGCGATCCGCCAGGGCCGGAGCATCACGGCGGGCCAGGGCCGTGGCACCGGCATCCGGGAACAGCAGTCGCAGCTCGGACCGTTCGGCCAGCAGCCCCTCCAGCAGGCGCAGCACCACCGGCAGCAGCCGCAGCCCTTCGAAGCGGAACTCCACGGTCCAGCGCCCGCCGGATCCGGACGCCAGGGCCGCCTGCAGGGCCTCAAGGGCTTCGGCTTCGGCGGTGCGCAGATCGGCGGGCAGCATTGGCGTTTGGCAGGTCCGAGCGGACCCTACCCAGGCGCTGCGGCGACGCTGCGGAGCGCCTCCTCCAGGGCCGTCGGCAGGCCGGCCAGATCGGCCGGGCTGAGCCAGGGTCCCAGGCTGATGCGCAGGCCGCTGGCGGCCTCCTCGGGGCTGTAGCCCATGGCAAGCAGCACGGCACTGGCGCCCGGAGCCCCGCGACTGGTGCAGGCCGACCCACTGCTGACGGCGTAACCCCGCCGGGCCAGTTCGCGCACCAGCCGGCGTCCAGGCAGCGGTCGGCCATCCGGTCCAGACACCAGCAGGCTGATGTGATGGGGCAAGCGTCCACAGGGATCTGCCGGTGCCGGCCCGCTGAGGCGCACCCCCTCGAGGGCCAGCAGCCTCTCCAGCAGCCGGTCCCGCAGGGACCCGATCGGGTCCTCACCGCCATGGGCCGCAAGGCGCTGCCGGGCCAGCTCCAGGGCCGCCGCGAATCCGGCCACCAGGGCCACGGGCTCGGTGCCGCCACGACGCCCCCCCTCCTGCGCGCCGCCGATCAGGGGCTCCAGTTCGAGCCCGTGACGCACCAGCAGGGCGCCGACGCCGCGGGGACCCTGCAGCTTGTGGGCCGCGCAGCTGAGCAGGTCGACCGGCAGCTGGCGGAAGTCAACGGGTTGGTGGCCCACCACCTGCACCGCGTCCACATGCAGCAGCACGCCGGCCTGGCGGCAGAGCTGACCGATGCTGGTGATCGGTTGGAGCGTGCCCACCTCGCTCTGTCCCCAGAGGATCGACACCAGGCGGGTCGGCGGCACCAGCAGCTCCTGGAGGGCCTCCAGGTCGACCAGACCACGGCCATCCACCGGCAGCAGCTGCCGCTGCCAACCCCGCCTCTCCATGGCGGCGGCGGCCGCGTAGCTGGCGGGATGCTCCACGGCCGAGAGCAGCACCCGCCCGGGCTCCAGGCAGCCGGCGCAGCCAATCAGGGCCGTGTGGATGGCTTCGCTCCCTCCCGACAGAAGCACCAGTTCGTCCCGGTCGCAGCCCAGCTGCTCCGCGATCGCCAGGCGGTCGCGCTCCAGCCGGTCCGCTGCCGCCAGCCCGAAGCCATGCAGGCTGGAGGGATTGGCCCAGGCCTGCCGATGGGCCTGGGCCATGGCCTCGAGCACCTCAGGCGCCGGGGGGCTGGTGGCGCAGGCATCGAGGTAGACCCCAGGGGCTTCAGGGGGTAGGGGAGGCATCGCGGGAGAGGCGTCCCAGGGTGCGGGATTCCAGGGACTCTCCGGCCAGGGCCACCAGATCATCAAGGGAGCGACCCTCCAGCAGGGCCGTGACCCGGGCCCGGGCGTCGGCACTGGCACAGGCCTCGGGGCGGAGGCAACCGTTGACGCACGCCGTGGCGCAATCAATGCTGGCCGCCGCCGGAGCCGTCTCGACAAGGGCCGGTGGGGCGTCTGCCATTCCGAACAGGGAGGGGGCCACCACCCCGTCGAACACCGCCTCGGCAGGACCGGTCATGAACACGTGCCCGCTGGCCTCATCCCAGTCGATCTCCAGGGGTCCGCCGGGCAGATCGAGCCGGGCCTGGCGGTCGGCCAGACCCAGCAGGTGGCAGGCCACCAGGGTGGCGCAGGCGCCGGTGCCACAGGCCAGGGTGGGCCCGGCCCCCCGCTCCCACACCCGCATCACCAGGTGGTCGGGAGCGATCACCTCAACGAAATGGACATTGGTGCGGGCTGGAAAGGCCTCGTGCACCTCCAGGGCGGCACCCAGGGTGTCCAGATCGATGGCTGCCACGTCGTCGACCGGGACCACGGCATGGGGATTGCCCATGCCGGCGGCCGCCACGGCCAGGGGCTGGCCCAGCACCTCCAGCACACCCACCGGCAGCCCCTCCACCCCGACGTCAAGGGCGGTGGGAATGGTCTCCGGCGTCAGAAAGGGTGCGCCCATGTCGACGCGGATGCGCCCGTCTTCGGCCAGGGCCGGCACGATGCGACCGGCCAGGGTCTCGACCTCCCAGCGACGGGGGGCGACGTCACCGTCGCTGTCGGCCAGGAACCGGGCCAGACAACGGATGCCGTTGCCGCACATCTCGGGCTCGGTGCCATCGGCATTGAAGATGCGCATGCGCAGCTCGCCTCCCTCCCGGGGCGGCAGGGCCAGGATCACGCCATCGCCACCGACCCCGAAACGACGGTCGCAGAGCCGCTGCACCCGCTCGGGCGTCAATCCGAAGGTGTCCTCAGAATCCCCTAAGCTGCGGCCGTCCAGCAGCAAGAAGTCATTCCCAAGACCCTGGTATTTGCTGAATTGGAGCACCTTGAGCACCGTTCCGTAAATCCTTGAGGTTGGGCTCGATCCTATGCAGAGTTTCTTTGAACGACGGGGGCCCAGGCTCGACACCACACTGCCGAGTGTGCGCCATGTTCAGGAGCTGATCCGCATCCGCACACCCGTGAACGTCGTGCTGCTCTCCGGACAGGAGTGTGACGGTGTGATCCGCTGGCAGGACAGCCATTTTCTGGCCATGAGCACTGAACCAGGCACCCCTCTGCTGTTGATCAGCCTGGCGGCGATCGCCTCGCTGCGCGCCCTCAGCTGAGCCACCCATGGGTTGTGACACGATCACATCCACCCCATAGGCCCCGTGACAGACCCCTCCCGCTACCGTCCCGAGACGATTGAGCAGCGCTGGCAACGGCAGTGGGAGCAACTGGGACTCCACGCCACGCCTGACCTCAGCGGTGACAGCAGCGACGCCTACTACGCCCTGTCGATGTTCCCCTATCCCTCGGGGAGCCTGCACATGGGCCATGTGCGGAATTACGTGATCACCGACGTCATCGCCCGGGCGGCCCGCTTGCGGGGCCGGCAGGTGCTTCACCCCATGGGCTGGGACGCCTTCGGTCTGCCGGCGGAGAACGCCGCCATAGAGCGGGGAGTCGACCCCGGCGACTGGACCGACCGCAACATCGCCCAGATGCGCGAGCAGCTCAAGCGCCTGGGCCTGTCGATCGACTGGGACCGGGAAGTGGCCACCTGCCACGCCGATTACTACCGCTGGACCCAGTGGCTGTTCCTGCAGTTCCTGGATGCCGGCCTGGCCTACCGCAAGGAGGCGACGGTCAACTGGGACCCGATTGACCAGACGGTGCTCGCCAACGAACAGGTGGATGCCGAGGGGCGCTCCTGGCGCTCCGGCGCCCAGGTGGAGAAGCGCCGGCTGCGCCAGTGGTTCCTCAAGATCACCGCCTATGCCGATGCCCTGCTCGACGATCTCCCCTCCCTGGAGGGCTGGCCGGAGCGGGTGCGCACGATGCAGGCCAACTGGATCGGCCGCTCCCTCGGGGCCGAGCTGACCTTCACGGCCGAATCAGGGGAGACCATCACCGTGTTCACCACCCGGCCCGACACGATCTACGGGGCCACCTATGTGGTGCTGGCGCCGGAGCATCCCCTGGTGGCGGAGCTCACCACGGACGACTGCCGCCTTTCGGTGGCCGCCTTCTGCGATCTGGTCGGCCGCCAGAGTGAGCAGGAGCGAACAGCCGAGGACCGGCCCAAGCGCGGCGTACCCATCGGCGCCTGGGTGCACAACCCCGCCAGCGGCGAGAGGATTCCCGTCTGGATCGCCGACTACGTGCTGGCCGACTACGGCACCGGTGCCGTGATGGGGGTGCCGGCCCACGACCATCGCGACTTCAGCTTTGCCCGCCAGTACGAACTGCCGGTGCTACGGGTGGTGATCCCCGAGGGTTCCGACCCGCACGCCTACGAGGGCCAGGCCTGGACCGAAGCCGGCGTGCTGATCGGCTCCGGTCCCTTCGACGGCCTGACCACCGCCGAGGCCAAAACCAGCATCGTTGCCAGCGCCGAAGCCCAGGGCTGGGGCCAGGGACGGGTGCAATACCGATTGCGCGACTGGCTGATCTCCCGCCAGCGCTACTGGGGCTGCCCCATCCCCGTGATCCACTGCGACAGCTGCGGTGTGGTGCCGGTCCCCGACGACCAGCTGCCGGTGGAACTGCCCCGGAACATCCCCCTGAGTGGCAAGGGGGGCACCCCCCTGGCCAAGTTGGCGTCGTGGGTGAACGTGGCCTGCCCCTGTTGCGGCGCCCCCGCCCAGCGGGAGACGGACACCATGGACACCTTCATGTGCTCGTCCTGGTACTACCTGCGCTACAGCGACCCCCACAACGACCAGAGACCGTTCGGCCGCGAGGCCGTCGACCGCTGGTTGCCCGTGGATCAGTACGTGGGCGGCATCGAGCACGCCATCCTGCACCTGCTCTATTCCCGCTTCTTCACCAAGGTGCTGCGGGACCGGGGCCTGCTGGGCTTTTCCGAACCCTTCGCCCGCCTGCTCACCCAGGGCATGGTGCAGGGCATCACCTACCGCAACGCCCACACCGGCCAGTACGTGGCGCCGGCCCAGGTGGCCGACCCCAGCGACCCCCGCGACCCGATCAACGGCGAGGTGCTGGAGGTGTTCTACGAAAAGATGTCCAAGTCGAAGCACAACGGCGTCGATCCGGCGGTGGTCATCGACCGCTACGGCGCCGACACGGCCCGCATGTTCATCCTGTTCAAGGCGCCGCCCGAGAAGGATCTGGAGTGGGACGACGCCGACGTGGAAGGCCAGTACCGCTTCCTGCAGCGCCTCTGGCGCCTGGTGGACGGGGCCCACGGCCGGGGCCTGCGCCTGACTGGCTCTGGGGCGCCATCGACGCAGGAGCTCGATCCCACCTCCTTCAGCGACGCAGAGCGGCAGCTGAGGCGGGCGGTCCACACGGCCATCGCCGCCATCAGTGAAGACCTGGAGGGGGAGCTCCAGCTGAACACCGCCGTCTCGGAGCTGATGAAGCTCAGCAACGCCCTGGCCGCCCATCTGGAAGGGTCCGGCCCGGCGGTGGGCCGCGAGGCGCTCGCCACCCTGCTGATCCTGCTGGCCCCCTTCGCGCCCCACCTGGCCGAGGAGCTGTGGCAGAAGCTCAACGGCCACGGGGATGGGGCGAGCGTGGAGGCGGCGGCGAGTGTCCATCGCCAGCGCTGGCCCGCCGTGGACCCGACCGCGCTGGTTCGCGACACGATCCCCCTGGTGATCCAGGTGAAGGGCAAGATGCGCGGCAGCCTCGAGGTGCCCGCCGACGCCGATGCGGCCACCCTGGAACGCCTGGCCCTGGAGAGCGAGGTGGCCCAGCGCTGGCTGGAGGGTCAGCCACCCCGGCGGGTGATCGTGGTGCCCGGCAAGCTCGTCAACCTGGTGCCCTGAGGGCGGCCGCGTGGTGGCGCAGGTGGTCGTCGATGAAGCTGGCGATGAAGAAGTAACTGTGGTCGTAGCCCTCCTGGTAGCGGAGCTGCAGGGGGTGACCAGCCGCTGCGGCCGCCGCCACTAGGTCGGTGGGGCGCAGCTGGCTGTCAAGGAACGGGTCGGCGCTGCCCTGATCCACCAGCAGGGGCAGCCGCTGCGCCGCTGAGGCGAGCAGGAGCGTGGCGTCCCAGGCAGCCCAGGCACGTGGATCCGCCCCCAGGTAGGCCGCGAAGGCCTTCTGGCCCCACGGACAGGCCGAGGGGTGGCAGATGGGCGCGAAGGCGGACACCGAGCGGTAGCGGCCCGGGTGCCGCAGGGCTGCGACCAGGGCACCGTGGCCCCCCATCGAATGGCCACTGATGCTGCGCGCCTGGCTCAGCGGCAACTGGGCCTCCAGCAGCGCAGGCAGCTCCTCCACCACGTAGCTGTGCATGCGGTAGTGCCGGTCCCAGGGGGAAGCGGTGGCATCCACGTAGAACCCCGCCCCATGGCCCAGGTCCCAGCCGCCCTGCGGATCCGTGGGCACTTCGGGGCCCCTGGGGCTCGTGTCCGGCGCCACCAGGGCCAGCCCGAGGCTGGCGGCGAGGCGGTGGGCCCCGCCCTTCTGCATCACGTTCTCGTCGGTGCAGGTGAGGCCGGACAGCCAGTAGAGGGCCGGCACCGGCTCCCCGGCGAGGGCCTGGGGGGGCAGGTACACCGCCAGGGTGGCCGTCCCGTTGAGCTGGGTGGATGGGTGCCGGTAACGGCGGTGCAGACCGCCGAAGCTGCGGTTCTCGCTGAGCAGCTCGAGCATGGTGACGCCGACCTCGGGGGTCGCAGGGGGGTCAGAAGTGGATCACGGAGCGGATGCTCTGGCCGGCGTGCATCAGGTCGAAGGCCCGGTTGATGTCTTCCAGTCCCATCGTGTGGGTGATGAAGGTGTCGAGGGGGATCTCCCCCTGCTGGAACCGCTCGACGTAGCCGGGGAGTTCGCTGCGGCCCCGCACCCCGCCGAAGGCCGAGCCCCGCCACACCCGGCCCGTCACCAGCTGGAACGGCCGAGTGGCGATCTCCTGGCCCGCCCCGGCCACGCCGATGATCGTGGATTCGCCCCAGCCCTTGTGGCAGCACTCCAGGGCGGCGCGCATCACCTGGACGTTGCCGATGCATTCGAACGAGTAGTCGACCCCGCCGTCGGTGCGGTCAATCACCACCTCCTGGATGGGGGCGTCGAAGGCCTTCGGGTCGAGGCACTCGGTGGCGCCGAGCTGGCCGGCGATGGCGAACTTGTCGGGGTTGGTGTCGATGCCGATGATCCGCTCCGCCCCGGCCATCACCGCCCCGATGATCACCGCCAGGCCGATGCCGCCGAGGCCGAAGACGGCCACGCTGCTGCCCGGTTCCACCTTGGCGGTGTTGAGCACCGCGCCGATGCCAGTGGTGACACCACAGCCCAGCAGGCACACCTTCTCCAGGGGCGCCTCCGGGGCGATCTTGGCCACCGCGATCTCAGGTACCACGGTGTACTCGGAGAAGGTGGAGGTGCCCATGTAGTGGAAGATCCGTTCGCCGTTCCTGGAGAAGCGGCTGCTGCCATCCGGCATCAGGCCCCGGCCCTGGGTGGCGCGGATCGCCTGGCAGAGGTTGGTCTTGCCGGAGAGGCAGAAGCGGCAGGAGCGGCACTCGGGCGTATAGAGCGGAATCACGTGGTCTCCCACCGCCAGGGAGGTCACCCCAGGACCCACCTCCTCCACCACGGCGCCGCCCTCGTGGCCGAGCACCGCTGGGAAGATCCCCTCGGGATCGGCCCCGGAAAGGGTGAAGGCATCGGTGTGGCACACCCCCGTCGCCACCACCCGCAGCAGCACCTCGCCGGCCCGGGGCCCCTCCACATCGATCTCGGTGATCTCCAGCGGCTGACCTGCGGCCCAGGCGACCGCGGCACGGGATCGAACCATGGGAAAGATCCGAAACTTATCAGGTGCGGTGGAAGGTCAGGCTGTCCGGCCGGCCCCAGTCGCCAACGGCGCCATAGCCGCGATCATTGGCGCAGAGATGGCGCAGCAGCCAGAACACCGGCTCCACCGCCTCCAGCTCCAGTTCAGACTGAATCGCGGCCAGGCTGCGGGGCTGGCCGTCGGCCAGCAGCCCTTCCACCTGGCTCTGCACGGACAGGATCCCGGCGGCCGCCATCTTGCCGGCTTCCACGCCTGGCTGGTGGTAGGCGTTGACATTGACCAGTTCTCCGTAGAGCCCCACCGCCCGCTCGAACAGGCCGATGAGCGCCCCGAGACCCCGGGCATCGAAGCGGCGCAGGGTGATGGTGATGCTCTGGCGATCCTGCTCGGCGAGGGCCGTTCGGGTGCCCTGCAGGAAGCCTTCCAGGAAATCGGCAGGGCACTCGCCATCGATCGTGGGGATCTCTGCCGGGTCCTCCAGCACTTCGATGAAGGTCACGAAGAAGTTGTCGAGTCCGTCGCGCAGCTGTTGCACGTAGGCGTGCTGATCGGTGGAACCCTTGTTGCCGTAAACGGCGAGGCCCTGGTGCACCACCTGACCGTCCCGGTCGAGGCGCTTGCCCAGGGACTCCATCACCAGCTGCTGCAGGTAGCGGCTGAACACCTCCAGCCGGTCGCGGTAGGGGAGGACCACCATGTCGCGGCGACCGCGGCCGCCACCGGCCACATGCCAGGAGGCCGCCAGCAGGGCCGCCGGGTTGGCGCGCAGATCGGGCACGCGCGTGAGGCGATCCATCGCAGCGGCCCCCTCCAGGAAGCCGCGCAGGTCGGCACCGATCAGCGCAGCGGGCAGCAGGCCGACGGCGCTGGTGATGCTGGTACGGCCCCCCACCCAATCGAACATGTCGAAACGCCGCAGCCAGCCGGCGGCCTTGGCCTCCTGATCCAGGTGGCTGCCCGCCATGGTGATGGCGACGGCCTGGGCGCTCCAGTCGCCGCCGGCCGCGACCACCCGGGCCCGTGCCTGCACCATGCCGAGGTGGGGTTCGGGGGTGCCCCCCGATTTGCTCACCACAATCACCAGGGTGGTGCTGAGCCGCTCGCCAAGGCCGGCCAGGGTGTGGGCCATGCCGTCGGGATCGACGTTGTCGAAGAAGTGGAACGGCAGACCCCTGCCGTGCCGCTGCAGAGCCCTGAGCATCAGCAGGGGACCGAGCCCCGAGCCGCCGATGCCGATCCAGAGGACATCGGTGAAGGGCCCGCCGCCGGGCGCCGTGATCGCGCCCGCCAGCACGTCTCTTCCGAAGGCTTCGAGGCGATCCACCTCGGCGCCGATGGCAGCCGCCACCGCTGGATCGGGAGCCAGCTCCGGGGCCCGCAACCAGTAATGACCCACCTGGCGCCCCTCGTCGGCGTTGGCGATCGCACCGGCCTCCAGGGCCTCCATGGCGGCGAAGGCGCGGGCAAAGGGGGCCTGAAAGGCCTGCAGATCCCCCTCCTCCAGGGCCATGCGGCTGACGTCGAGCCAGAGGCAGAGGTCGGGATCGTGCCAGATCAACTGGCGGAAACGCTCCCAGAGGGCAACGGAATCGTGGCCGTTCAACGGCGGCAGCGGGGACATGGCTCCTGGGACGCCGTGACGGGCCCCCGAACCGTATCCATCAGCCTCCACGTTCGGCAAGCGGATCGGCGGATGCGGGTCATCCGCCACAGGGTCCAGCGGTGAGAGCGCCCCAGACAGGCGGCCATTCTGGAAGTCTTCGTTACAATTGGTCTACAGAGCACTGTTTTGCTTGCTGTCGCGCCCCGCAGGAACTAGCTCCGTCCGCTCGCAGTGGCGGCTTCGTCCTGTCCTGCAGGGCGCCTCTTTGCTGGGGGCTGTCGCCCTGTGTCTGGTGCCCCTGCTGCGTGAACCCCAGCTTCAGGGTCCCCGACCCGTGCTGCTCACCGATGGCAAGCGTGGCGTTGACGCCTTCCCCCTGATCAGCCCCTCCACCAGTGAAGGTCTGCGGCCCGACCCGATCGATTTCAGCCCCGAGGAACTGCGGGAACTCAATCGCCGTTTCGGTGTCCACGGGCCCCAGCCCCGGCTGGCGCAGCTCTTCACCGAAGGCATCGACCAGCTCCAACCACTGCGGACCCACACCCTCGGGCGCCTCGAGGAGCTCAGGCCGGTGATCCTCAGCGAAAGCCGCCGGCACCAGATCAACCCGATGCTGGTGACCGCCGTTCTGTTCGATGAACTGCAGCACGCCAAGCCCGGCGAGGACCATCCCCTGGCGGCCCGCAGCGGCCTGTTCAGCACCCATGGACCTGCCCAGCTCAGCCTCGGTGAACTGGTGAAGCAGGGCCTGTTGCCGGCCAATGCCACCCAGGAGCAGATCGAAGAAGCGCGCATGGAGCTGCTCGATCCCGATCGCAACGTGCGGCTGCTGGTGGGCAAGTTCGTTCGCCTCAAGCAGGCCCTGGGTCTGGCCGACCGGGCCCTGTTGATGGCCAGCACCTCGCCCGCCGATGCCAAGGCGATGGCCACGCTGGCCTACCTGCACAACGGCAAGCTCGATTACCCCGCCCGGGTGCTCCGCTACATGCAGGACCCCGAACTGCACGCCCTCCTCTACGGCAGCCGCAAGCCGATCACCAGCCCGCTGATCTGAGCCGGCCCCATCAGCACAGAACACCGATCGAAGCCAGGCGCACCTGCAGCTCGCGCCAGTCGAAACTGCGCGGATCCATGCGCTCCCCACCCAGATCCACATGGCGGTGGGTGGTGATGTTGTTGGCCGGAATGCTGAAGCGACGCATCCAGCGGCCCAGAACGATCGCCAGGGCGTCGTACTGGGCGGCGGTATAGCCGCTGTGGGCCGCCTCCTGGTCCTCCCCGTCGATGGGGGTCTCCAGGCTCAGGTGCAGGGAGAAGTTGTTGATCGACCCCCCCACTTCCGGATTGGTGACCACCCAGCGGCCGTTGAAGGCGGAATTGCCGGACCCGAAGGCCCGCTTGGAGGGGTCGAGCACCTCCACCACCCGTCCGTCCAGACCGATGAGGGTGTGGTAGCTCACCTGGTCCTCGTCGCGGGGATGGGGCGTCATGAACGTGTTGATCGCCGAGTTGATGCCGTACACGGTCTCGTGCAGCACGACGACCTGGGGGGTGGGATCCAGCGGCTGGCCGAAGACATCCTGACGAAAGCGCTCGCCGTAGTTACTCGGGTCGATCCGCAGTCGGATGGTCTCGTAGCGGAGGCGTTCCGCCAGCGCGAGCAGGCGGCCGCGCAGCTGGGGATCGGCCTGGCAGGCGCCCCCCAGCGGGGCACGCCAGGCCGCATGGGGCGGTGGCAAGGCCTTGACCGGTGGGGTTTGCTGCGGCTGGCCGCCGGCGCCCGGGGACTGGCGCACCTCCTCCAGCAGGTCGAGCAGGGAGGAGCGCCCCCCGGCGTTGCCAGGGGCGCCGAACAGGTCGCGACCCAGCCAGGTGAGTCCGCCGATGCTCAGCACGCCAGCGCCTGCCACCGCCAGCACCAGGGGTCGCAGGGACGCACTCATGGCTGCAATGACAGCCAGCGCCGCCGGTTCAGGTCCGTGTGCTCGTTGGCCAGCAGCGGGTCGACCACCAGCTGCCAGCTGGCCACGGCAGGGGGTTCGGGCCGCAGCCTTGTGGTGCGCACCAGACCGTCACGGCAATAGAGCAGCTCCCGCTCTGACGGCGTCTTGACGTGGTCGATGGCCAGGCTCAGGTCGTCCGGCCGCCGCAGCCGCACACCATCGAGGGCCAGCAGCTCATCGCCGCTCTGCAGGCAGGCCCGTTCGGCCGGGCCGTCCCTGTGCACCCGCTTCAGGTGCATCGGCCTGTCCGCGGCGTCCTCCAGCAGCCAGCCGCAGAAGGACTCGCTCGCCGGCTTCGGTACCAGGGCCAGGCCCACGTCTGCCAGGTAACCGGCCAGATCGGGGTCGTCCGTGCTCTCCAACCAATGGGGCAGGAGCTCGGCCAGGTCGGCGGCCTGCTCGGCGAAGGCTTTCACCAGGTCGTCGTTCCGGTAGCCCCGGCCCCAGGCCCCATGGCTGCGCCAGAGGTCCCGCAACACCACGGCCAGGCAGGAACCCTGTCGCCGCAGATGCAGGTCGAGCATCAGGGCCACCACGGCCCCCTTGAGGTAGTAGCTGATCTGGCTGTCGGCCGAGGAGGCATCCTGCCGGTACAGCTTCACCCAGGCTTCTTCGGCGCTCTGCCGCAACCCCTGCACCCGACGACCGGGGGTGAGCAGGTAGCGGCTGAGGTCGGCCCCCAGATCTTCAAGCAGTTCGGCTTCCGTGCCGATGCCGGCCGCCAGGGGCAGCAGCAGGTCGAGGTAGGAGGTGACACCTTCGGCGAACCAAAGACCGGGCACGATCGTGACCCGGTCGTAGTCGATCGGCGTCAGTTCGGCGGGCCTGAGGCGGCGCACATTCCACTGGTGCAGGTACTCGTGGGCCACCAGTTGCAGCAGCTTGCGGCGACCCGCTGGGGCCGCCAGGGCCCGGCGGCCGAACTGCAGCACGCAGCTGTGGTCGTGCTCAAGGCCGCCATAGGCCTCGGCCAGAAGATGCAGCACGAACAGATAGTTGTCGCTCGCAGGCGCCGGCTCCCCCATCAGGCGGCAGCAGGCCACGGCGACCCGTTCCACGTCGGCGAGCCAGAGGGGATCGTCGGCGGGCAGGTCGGTACCCCAGGTGACCCATCGGTGCGGCACGCCGGCGACGTTGAACCGGTGGCACGGATGGGGGCCGGCCTCGACCGGACTGTCGATCAGCTGGTCGAAGTCGGCGGCGATCCAGGCGTTGTCAGCAGCGTTGGGCAGGGGAACGAAGGCCTGCCATCCCTCGGGCAACGCCAGTTCGAGTCGATGGGGGTGCCAGCGTTCGCCGCTCACCTGCAGCACCACCCCGGCCAGGGCCAGAAAGCCGTGGTCGGCACTGAGGTGGCAGGTGCGCACGCTCAGCTCCGTGGCCTGGAGGCGGTAGCGAATCACCAGTGGCGCCAGGCTGGTGAGCTCCAGGCGCCAGCAGGCCTCCGCCGCTCGCGCGCTGGCCACGGGGATCCCCCCCTGGTGCACCTGCAGGGCCTCCAGATGGCGGACGTAGTCGCGGATCAGGTAGGAGCCCGGCGTCCAGGCCGGCAGGCGCAGTTCCGGCTGCAGGCAACGGGGCGTGACATGCAGCGTGACCCTGACCAGGTGACGGTGGGGTTCACGCAGATCAAGCTGGACGGTGGGTCCGGCGACCGGATCTCGAAGGGGTGGGTCGTCAGACACGGAGCTCGATCGACGCCGTGGGGAGGGCCAGGCTGGCGTCCTGGAGGGCCGCTCTGGCGGCATAGGCCCGGGTGATCCGGCCCAGCAGCCGCTGCAGGGCGGTGTTGCGGCTGAGGCGCTGGAGATCGCCCACCACGGCCAGCGATCCATCCGACTGCCGGGTCCATCCCAGTCCCTGGCCATCCTGGAGCTGCAGCTGCAGCGTCACCGCCTGCCGTTCGCCACCGAAGCCGACGAGTTCACCGCCGCGGCGCCAGGGGAGGTTGAGGGAGGAGAGGGTGTCCGCCAGGACATCGGCATCCCGCAGCACGGTGGGCAGGATGGAGAGATGGGACATGGACGCAATGCCCGATTCCGCTGACCATAGCGATCCCAGCGGGACTCTCCAGTGGCCATTGCCACAGCCACTTCCGGCCGCGAAGGCACCACTGCGACTGGCGGTGATGGCCTCCGGCGAAGGAAGCAACTTCGAGGCCCTGGTGGAGGCCTGCCTGGAGGGGCGCCTGCAGGGGGACGTGGTCGTTCTGGCGGTGAACCGGGAGGGCTGCGGCGCCCAACGCCGGGCCGAACGGCTCGGCATTCCCTGCCAGGTGATCGACCACCGCCTGCAGCCGTCCCGGCAGGCCCTGGACGAGGCCCTGATCGCCCTGTTCCGGGCGCACCGGGTCGATCTGGTGGTGATGGCGGGCTGGATGCGGATCGTCACCCCGGTGCTGATCGAAGCCTTCCCGGATCGGCTGGTGAACATCCACCCCTCCCTGTTGCCCAGCTTCCGCGGCGCCGATGGGGTGGGTGAGGCCCTGGCCGCCAGGGTCACCCTGGCGGGCTGCACGGCCCACCTGGTGAGTGCCGACGTGGATGCGGGCACGATCCTGGTGCAGGCGGCGGTGCCGGTGCTGGCTGAGGACGACCGGCAGCGGCTCCACGCCCGCATCCAGAAGCAGGAGCACCGGATCCTGCCCCTGGCCGTCACCCTGGCCGCCCAGAGGTTGGCTCAGGGGTAGAAGGGCAGCAGCGGCAGTCCGGTGCCCGCCTCCAGGCCACTGAGCAGGTTGAGGCACTGCACCCCCTGGCCGGCCTGCCCCTTCACGAGGTTGTCGATGGCGCTCATGATGATCAGTTGGCCGGTCCGCGGGTCGACCTGCACCGAGAGCAGACAGCGGTTGGTGTTGCGCACCCATTTGGTGGAGGGGTAGGTCCCCACCGGCAGCACCTGCACCATGGGGCTGTGGCGGTAGGACGCCTTCAGCAGGGTCGTGCAGTCCTCGGCCGTGAGTCCGGGGTCCCGCAGCCGGCCGTAGACCGTGGCCAGCAGGCCGCGCACCATCGGCATCAGGTGGGGCGTGAACTGCAGCTGGATCGGCTGGCCCGCCGCCTGGGCCGCCAGTTGTTCGATCTCACTGGTGTGGCGATGGCCCACCACCCCATAGGGGGCGACCGCTTCGGCGGCTTCAGCCAGCAGCAGGTTCTCCTTGGCGGCCCGGCCGCCACCGGAGGTGCCCGTCTTGGCATCGATGACGATGCCGCCCGTCTCGATCAGTCCCTGCTCAAGGAACGGCAGCAGGGCCAGCAGGCTGGCCGTGGGAAAGCAACCGGGGGCCGCCACCAGGCGGGCCTCCCGGATGCGCGCCTCAGCCACTTCCACCAGGCCATACACCGCCTCCTGGCAGAGCTCGCTGTCCTGGCGGGACACCTGGCGAGCTTCGGCGGCGTACACCTCCTCCCACTGGGCCAGGGAGCGGTAGCGGTAGTCGGCCGACAGATCCACCACCCTGACGCCGCGCTGCAGCAGATCGGGAACCAGGCCGGCCGCCAGGCCGTTCGGCAGGCTCAGGACGGCCAGATCGGCGGCGGCAGCAATGGCCTCCGGATCCGGTGAGCGCACCACCAGGTCGTCCTCCAGGGGAAGGAAGGGCACCAGCTCACTCCAGCGCTTGCCCGTGCTGCGCTCACCGCCCAGAAAACTCACCGAGAGATGGGGGTGGCCCTGCAGCAGCCTGAGGGTCTGCAGTCCCCCGTAGCCGCTGGCACCGATCACCGCAACGCGCTGTCCAGCCATGCGGAACGCCGAAGAACGCTGGATCGTACCGGCACCCTATAAATAAGGTTCGATCCTTTCAGGGATCGGCCACGTCCATCGCCACGTCCGTCGCCCATGGGGGCGCAGGTCTTCCTTTTCTTTCCGTCCCTTGACCGTCCTGTCCGGCCCACGTCAGTCCACGGGCATTCACTTCGATGCCATCGCCGATGCCCTGGCGGCGATTCGCAACGGTGAATCGATCGTGGTGGTCGATGACGAGAACCGCGAAAATGAAGGTGATCTGATCTGTGCGGCCCAGTTCGCCACACCGCAGCAGATCAACTTCATGGCCACCGATGCCAGGGGACTGATCTGCCTGGCCATGGAAGGCGAACGGCTCGATGCCCTGGATCTGCCCCTGATGGTGGATCGCAACACCGACAGCAACCAGACCGCCTTCACAGTCAGCGTCGATGCGGGCCCGGAGCGAGGGGTGAGCACGGGCATCTCGGCCGACGACCGGGCCCGGACGATCCAGGTGGCGATCCATCCGGACTCGCGCCCCGCCGACCTGCGCCGTCCCGGCCATATCTTCCCCCTGCGGGCCCGCCAGGGCGGCGTGCTGCAACGGGCCGGCCACACCGAGGCAGCCGTCGACCTGGCCCGCCTGGCCGGGCTCTACCCCGCCGGTGTGATCTGCGAGATCCAGAACGCCGACGGCTCCATGGCCCGCCTGGCCCAGCTGGCCGACTACGCCCGCCACCACGGCCTGCGGCTGATCAGCATCGCCGATCTGATCCGCTACCGCCTCGACACCGAGCGGTTCGTGGCCCGCCAGGCGGAGGCCACCCTGCCCAGCAGCTTCGGCCAGTTCCGGGCGATCGGCTACCGCAACGAACTCGACGGCAGCGAGCACGTGGCGATCGTCAAGGGCTACCCCGAACGGGGCAGCGGCCCGGTGCTCGTGCGCGTCCACTCCGAGTGCCTCACCGGCGATGCCTTCGGCTCGCTCCGCTGCGACTGCCGCCCCCAGCTGGAGGCGGCCCTGCGCATGATCGAGTCGGCCGGGGAGGGGGTGGTGGTCTACCTGCGCCAGGAAGGGCGCGGCATCGGCCTGATCAACAAGCTCAAGGCCTACAGCCTCCAGGACGGCGGTCTGGACACGGTGGAAGCCAACGAGCGGCTGGGTTTCGCCGCCGATCTGCGCAATTACGGCGTCGGGGCCCAGATCCTCAGCGACCTCGGTGTGCGGCGCCTGCGGCTGATCACCAACAACCCCCGCAAGATCGCCGGACTGGGCGGCTACGGCCTGCAGGTGGTCGACCGGGTCCCCCTGGTGATGGACCCCGGCATCCACAACGCCGCCTACCTGCGCGTGAAGCGCACCAAACTGGGGCACCTGATGGATGTGGAGTCGCATGGACTCACGGCCGTGCTGGGCTGGCACGGCCCCGAGAATCCCCTTCTGGGGGCGAGTCGTCTTGAGAGCCTGCGGGAATGGGCTCGCCTCAAGGGCCTGCTGCTGGAACGGGAGGAGGATCCTCGTCTGCTGGCCCTGCTGAACCGTCCCGGCCTGGCCCTGTTGCTCGCCGCCTACCAGAACCGTCAGCTCACCGCCGCCGACCTGGCCGGTCCGCTGATGGAGATGGCCCGCTGGCAGGGCACCTCCGGGGTGAGTCTCCTGCTGGCCCCCGACGCCCGCCGAAAGGGCCACCCGAGCATCGACCTGGAGCCGGAGCGCCGCCAGCTGAACGACCTGGCTCCGGCGGCGGCCCCTAACATGACCTGCCCGCTGCTCAACCTCACCCCCGGAGCTTTCATCGTCTGGAGCTGAGGCGGGAGCGCCGGGCGATTGCGAAGGGTGAAGGCGGTAGCCATGATCACAGCGTCTTTGCACCACTCCATCGATCCAGGCCAGAAAAGCGGCTAGGGGTGGAAGGGAAGCTCAGCGAAAGGCAAGGTGATGGTTCAGTCCGTCCGCCGTTTCGGCAAAGCGTTGAGTCTCCGGAACGATTCCGGCCGACTGTCCCTGGAGAGCGTGCTAAGCGGAACGGCCCTGTGGCTGGCCGTTCTCTACCTGATGCAGGACGTGGCCGAGGCGGCGGGCCCCGTGCAGGGGGACCAGCCCTCCCCCGATGGGTTCGCCGGTGGCGGGGATCCCGGCAACGGGGGCGGCGCGGACTCTGCCCCCCGAGGGGGAGCGGATGACTCCCGCGGGGCGCTGGGTGCCCCGGCGCCTCCCGCCGAGACCGTCGGGGCCGACGGGATCGCCGCCGGGGAACTCCCGGCGGCGGTGAGCGGCCCGGGGCGCTGGAGGCCGCCGTCGGGGGGCGAGGGGCCGACGGCCGGCGCCCCCGCCAGCCTCTCCCAGGACCTGGCGCCCACCGCGGCCCGCTCCCTGGCTGCCGGCTCCTCCGCCCTGCCCCTGGCCGGCTCTGCGGCCCAGAGCGATGCCCCCCGCCCCACCGCATCGCCATCCGCGACCGGGAGGGGCCCGGGCGGGGAGACCGCCGCTGCCGATGGCGTTGCCACGACCACGGTCATGGCCATGGCCGCTGAGCCCGAAATCCCCTCGCTCAGGGTTGTGCTGCGCAGTCAGGAAGGCATCGTCAGCCGCTCGGTGGAGGGCGTGGCCAGCACCAGCTTCCGGAACGAACTCGGGTCGATCAACGACGCGGTGATCGACCTGCGCAACGTCGCCACCCCCCTGGTGGAGGTGAGCTCCGACCAGCAGCTCAGCCAGCTCAGCCTTTCGGTGCTCAATGACGCCGATCTGACGATGGAGAGCCGGAACACCGGTCTGAATCAGACGCGGCTGCTGTTCGGGCCCGAGACCAACGACATCCGCCTGAAGGTCTCCGACGTCATCGACCTCGCCCTGCTGGCCGGCGGAACCGCCCGGGGACAGATCCTGGAGTCGCTCATCGGCATGCTGGACAGCCAGCTCCAGGACACCGGCGGTGGCGGTACCCTCGAGCTCAGCAGCCTGGCCCGATTCCAGCTCAGGGCCCCGACGGCCCCGGAGAACCGTCAGCTGGGGATCGACCTGCTCGCCCAGGCGATGCAGAACAGCTCCATCCTCCTGGGGGACGGGGACGACAGGGTCACCATCTCCAGCGGATTCCAGGACCTGGAAGGCTCGGGCCCTGGCCTGATCCTTGACATCCCCTCCCCCCAGGCCGGAGAGGACGATGGCTCCCTGCAGCTGCGGGCCCGCGCCCTTGGACTGGTCGACAGCCTGCTGGATGCGGGAGGCGGCGATGATCTGGTCAGCATCAACGTCCGGCTCGAGGGCCCGGACGGACGGGACGGCGAACTCCAGCGGATCGCCCTGGTGAATTCGGACGTGTTCCTTGGGGATGGTGATGACCAGCTGAGCGTGGAGGGTGCCGTGATCGATTCCCGCATCGCCTTGGGAGGCGGCTCCAACGGGATGCTGATCAACGGCGACGTAGCGGCGTCCACCGTGGAGCTGGCGCCGGATTCCAGCAATGACATTCGCCTGGCGGACGGCGATGACGAATTGACCGTAACCCTGGCACCCGGGGAACGGGCGGCATTGACGCTCGACACGGCGGCGGGGGATGACCTGATCCTGCTTCCCGCGGAGGCCCTGTCCGGGTCCGTCGACGGGGGCGCGGGGGTCGACACGCTCAGGAATGTTTCCGGCACCGGCACCACCGAGGAACCTCGTCCGGAGGATCAGGGAAGCGACCCCCTGCAGGTCCGTGTGGATGGCACCGGAGATGGAACCATCGGATCGCTCAGCTTCCAAGGAATGGAGAACCTCGCTCTCGGCGACGGGGATGCGGTGGTGTCGGTGGGGGCCCGCGGAGCGCTCGATGGGGTGCTGGAGGCGGGGACCGGTTTCGATGAGCTCGATTACGGCGCTTGGCAGGAGCCGGTGAGCGTCGATCTCCGCCAGGGTGAGGCCAGCGGCATCCTGGGGGGTATCAGCGGCTTCGAGGCGGCCTGGGGCGGGGCGGGAGACGACCGGCTGGTCGCCGCCGCCGACACCGTGCAGCTCGAGGGCGGGGACGGAGACGACACGTTCGAGCTGGATCTTTCCGCCCTTTCTCCGGCCGGGACAGCACCGGCCGCCGCCCTGGTGGTGGGTGGCGGCCAGGGTCGCGATCACTTCGTCCTGGCAGGCATGGAGGCCATCCGTACCATGGCGGCCGGTAGCGACCGCGTCCTCCCTGTGCTGGCCGACCTGGAACGCAGCCCGGACCCGGCAGCCGATGGCATCGGTCTCACCGACCTGGTGTCCTGGCGACTGGGTGGCGTCCTGCCTGGGTCGGTGGGGGAAGTGATCGACCTGACGCCCGCGGGGCTCGACGGGATCGGCCAGGCCCGGCTGCTGCCGATCGCTCCCCTCGATCAGCTGGTCGCCGGCATGGACGCCCGCAGCACCTTGATCGACCAGCTGGCGATCGCCACCGGAGAGCTGGGCAGCCGGCTGGTGCTGCTGGGCTCCGACAGGAGCGTGACGGCCCTCGCCGAACTGCCGGCCCTGCGCTCAACCGGCCTCCCCGCCGATGGTGGCACGATGGCGGTGGCTTAGCGGTCAGCGGATGGTACGGGTGGCGTCCAGGAAGCCTCCCACCCGATCGTTGAGCAGGGCCAGCACTGGCCTCGTGCCCAGCTGCACCATTCCCGTCACCGCCATGCCGGCCTGGAGGGGATAGGACTGGTCCCTCCGACCCAGGCTGGTGCGGTCGAGGCGCACGATCGCGGGGAAGGACTCCTGCCCCGTGCGCTGGTCAGGGGGCAGTGCATCCGCCCCCACCCTCACCACGGTGCCGTGAAGGGAACCGTAATCGGTGAAAGGGAGCGAGGTCACTCGCACGTCCACCGGCATCCCCGGCCGCAGGAAGGCGATGTCCCGGTTGGAGATCGCCAGTTCGGCCTCCAGCCCCTCCTGCCCCACCAGCTTCAGCAGGGGCCGGCCGGGGGTCGGAAGTTCTCCGGCCCTGGCCTGGAGGTCGAACACCCTCCCCGGACGGGGCGCCAACACCCTTCCGAGGCGGAGACGCTCCTCCACCTGGCCCAGCCGGGTGGTGGTCTCCAGCAGACGCTGGCGGGCCTCGTCGTAGCGATCCCATAGTCGACGGGTGTTTTCGGTGCCCACCTGTTCCTGGTTGGTCAAGCTCTCGACCACCCCGCTGCCGGCGGCGGCCAGCTGCTGCTCGGTGCGGCGGATGGTGCTCAGCAGATCCATCTGGCGCTCATCCTGACGCTCCAGCTCCAGGTGGGAGATCGCGCCCTCCCGGGCCAGCTGGGCCATGCGGGCGCGGATGTTGGCATTCAGGGCGTAGCGGGCCCGAAGAGCCTCCAGCACGTCGGCCTGTTCCCGCTCACCGGCCTGGCTGCGTCGCAGCCGCTGCAGGGCCACCCGATGCCGCAGCTGGATGTCCCTGCGCTCCAGGGCCAGCACCTGCCGCTCCTCCCGGCTGCTCCCCGGCAGGGGAGGGAGGTTCAGCTGCCGGGCGGCCTGGTTCACCTGCCTGCGCCAGAGATCGGCCTGGGCCAGCAGGTCGCGGCGCTCGCGGCGGGCCTGCCGGCTGTCGAATTCCACCAGCACGTCGCCGGTCTTCACCGTCTGTCCGTCCCGGACCCGGACCGTCAGGACCGGTGCGGTGAACGGGGGAAGCACCGCGAGGGTGCCACCGATGGGACGCAGCTTGCCCGTGGTGCTGATCGAGGAATCGATCCGGGCCACGGAGCCGTAGATCACACCGAACCCGGTAAGTCCGATCAGGCTCCAGACGATGGCGCGGCTCCAGCCGCGGGTGGAGCGGGGCAGATGGGTGCGGCGACGACTGCGGGAGAGGCGCACCAGGGGCAGGGTGGCCGCCTCGGGGGGGGCGAGGGTGGCCGTGCGAGTGGCCTGGCCGCCGTGAACCTGGACCGTGGCGTGACTGGGGCCGTGACCGTTGCCGTTGCCGTTGCCATGGCCATTGGCATGGCCGTTGCCATTGGTGAGGCCCGTGCCCTTGCCGTTGCTGGAGGGACTCATGGTTCGATCGCTCCTGGGGGGATGACCGGATGGGCTCGCCCCCCCGTGGCCACCGCCAGGGGCGGCGGGGCGGGAACGGGGGAACTGCCCGAGGAGGAGCGCCCCTGCTGGCGGAAGAGCGCGTAGTAGGGCCCGCGGGCCGCCATCATCTCGTCATGGGTGCCCACCTCGAGCACGGCACCCTGACCCATGCAGACGATTATGTCGGCCTTCACGATCGAGGAGAGCCGGTGGGTGATGAACAGCACCGTGCAGCCCTGCAGGGCCTGCATCAGGTTTTCACTCACCACCCGTTCGGTCTGGTAGTCGAGGGCTGAGGTGGCCTCATCCATGATCAGCAGCCGGGGACGCTGCAGGATCGTGCGGGCAATGGCGATGCGTTGGCGCTGGCCGCCGGAGAGGCTGCTGCCCCGTTCGCCGACTTCGGTGGCATAGCCGGCCGGCAACTCCATGATGAAGTCGTGGGCGGCGGCGATGCGGGCGGCCTCGATCACCTCCTCGGTGCTGGCCTCCGGGTTGGTGAGGGTGATGTTCTCCTCCACCGAACCGTCGAACAGCACCGTGTCCTGGGGAACGATGCCGAGCTGCCGGCGCAGGGAATGGAGTTCCACCTTGGCGATGTCGATGCCGTCGACCAGCACCACCCCCTCCTCCGGGGCATACAGCCTCGCCAGCAGCTTGGTGAGGGTGCTCTTGCCCGATCCGCTGGTGCCCACGATGGCCACAAAGGTGCCCCGGGGGATCTCCAGGTTCAGGCCCTTGAGCAGCAGGGGAGAGGAGGACTTGTAACGGAAGGAGATGGACCGGAAGCTGATCTCCCCCTGGATCGGGGGCATGATCAGCCGGGTGGCATTGTCGGCGGGAGCCTCCTGGGGATGGTCGATCACATCGCTGAGGCGCTCCAGTGACAGGGCCGTCTCCTGCACGGACTGCCAGATGGAGGTCATGCGCAGCAGGGGGCCGGTGACATAGCCCGCGATGATGCGGAAGGCGATCAGTTCCCCCAGGCTCAGGGATCCGGACAGCACCATGCCGGCACCGGCCCAGATGACGATCAGACCGGAGAGTTTGTTGAGAAATCCGCTGATCGAGCTGGCCGTGGTTCCCACCAGCGTGTTGTCGAATCCATCCGCTACGTAATCGGTGTACAGGTCCTGCCACTTCCAGCGACTGCGCAGTTCGATGTTCTGCGCCTTCACCGTCATCATGCTGCTGAGCACCTCCACCAGGTGGCTCTGGGTGCGGGCATTGGCCACGGCCCGGTTCTGAAGCTGGAGACGCACGATCGGGGACACCACCAGCACCAGCAGCACCAGGAAGGGCACCACCGCCAGGGTCAGGAGGGTCAGCTGCCAGCTGTAGATCAGCATCACCCCGATGTACAGAACGGAGAAGATGGCATCGAGGATGGTGGTCAGGGCGGTACCGGTGAGGAAGCCGCGCACCTTCTCCAGTTCAGCGATGCGGCTGCTCACTTCCCCCACCGGCCGCCGGTCGAAGTAGCTCAGGGGGAGACGAAGCAGATGATCGATGATCTGGGTTCCCAGGCTCAGGTCGATGCGGTTCGTGGTGTCCACGAACAGGAAGGTACGCAGGCACAGGAGCAGACCCTCGAACAGGGCGAAGACCACCAGCAGCACTCCCAGGACCCCGAGGGCACTGGGGCTGTTGTTGATGATCACCTTGTCGATCACCTGCTGGATGAGTAGCGGATTGACCAGACCGAAGAGCTGCACAAAGAAGCTGGCCAGCAGCACCTCCATCAGCACCGCGCGGTGCTGGCGCAGGGCCGGCAGGAACCAGCGGAAGCCGAAGCGGCGCTGCGGCGTCAGATCGTTCACCCGCAGCGTCAGCACATCCCCCGACTCCCCCCACTGCTCGCGGAAGTCGGCCAGCGAGAGCTCCTGGTTGCCGACGGCCGGAATCCCCAGCACCAGCGACTTGGCACTGCAGCGGTAGACCACCGCCAGACCATCACCCCAGCGGATCATGAGGGGGGGTGTCAGCCGGGGCAGGGCCTCCGCCTGGATCGACAGCATCTGGGTCTGCAGGCCCATCGATTCGGCCACGGCACCGGCCAGTGGCAGGGACGATTCGCCGTGCCGCTGCACCTGATCGCCGAACACGCGGCGCGTCATGTCGCGGCGGAAGGGCAGGTTGAGATGCTGGCTCAGCATCAGGAAGGCGGCGATCGGCGACTCCAGCGGCCCGATGCCCCTCACCCATGGGAAGGCGTCGGGCCCCAGCCGGTCAGCGTCGGCCGCCTCGATCGCCACGCTGACGTCGATGGGCTCCGCCGCGGTGATCGCGGCGGGCTCCAGGGTCCGGCGCTGCTGCTCCCAGCGGGCGAGCAGCCTGGCGTGCCAGCCGTTGCCGGCCCCGCCGGTCTCCTCGGAGGCCGGTGGCTCCAGGATGGCGGCCAGTCGCTGACGGTCGAGGCCCAGCAGCCGAAGGGGGGCCCCGGCCTCGATGGGCTCCTCGCTGGTGAACGACTGGCCGAGGGGCAGCGCCCCCCCCGCCACCAGCCACAGCCGTTCTCCCTGCAGAGGGGGGAGGGCTGGGTCTGCGGCCGTCCAGGTCAGGGCGACGCTGTCGTCCGCCAGCTGGGTCGCCGCTTCCACCACCTCCTGGGAGAGGGCCCGGGGATAGTCCTGCAGGTGGGCGTCGAGGACCCCGAACAGCTCCGACGCACTGACGCTGCTCCGGACGCGCTGGGCCAGGGCCGGGTGGCGCGCCATCTCCCGCTGCAGGGCCTCATGGGGAAGGGCCACCACCACCAGATCGGTGGAGGCGATCAGGGTCTCCCAGCAGCGTCCGCAGCTGACCAGGGTCCAGCCCATCACAGTGCCCGGCTGCAGCCGCTGCAGCGTGGCCACACCCCGGGACAGTCGGCTGGAGAAGACCACGGCCCGGGCCGTCCCCTCCAGCAGGAAATAGAGCCGGGTCGGCGGCTGGTCGACCCGGCAGATGGGCTGACCCTGCTGAAAACGCTGCAGCTGGGCCTGGGCGGCGAGGCGCTCCAGCCCCTCCTCCGGTTGGTCGGCCAGAAAAGGGAAGCAGCGCAGCAATTCCTCGATGCGGGTGGTGGTGGCCATGGCTCAGCCTCCCGCCACGGCCAGGGCCGGAGCCGGCACCGGAGCCAGCGGGCCCTGCTCCGCCGCGAGGGAGCGGCGCAGCTCCGCCAGGGCCGCTTCGATGCAGGACTGCAGGTCCGGCTGCAGCAGTTCCTCGAGCAGCCGGTGGCGCAGGTCCTCGGTCAGGCTGGCGGGTCGGCGATGTTCGAGCCGCACCAGCAGCACCGCCTGGTCCAGCAGGAAGGGGGGATGGATGTCCCCCACCGCCAGGGTGCCCAGGACCCCACGCAGGGTGGGGTGAAGCTGGGAGCGTTCGATCGGGCCGACGATCCCGCGGGTGACGCTCTCGTCCCCGAGGGAATAGCGGCTGGCCAGGTCGCCGAAGCCAGCGCCGTCATCGACCAGCCGGAGATAGAGCTCCTCGGCCAGTCCCTGCTGGGGCAGGCGCAGGAGGCGGAACACCACCTGCTCCAGGTCTGCACGGCGTTCGAGGAAGTGGGCCTCCACCCGGTCGCCGTAGCGATCTGCCAAGGCCTTCTGGTGGCGGAGGTGATTCCACCGCTGCCGCACCGTGTCCCGCAGGTTCTCGGGCAGGGTGGCGATCCAGTCGCCCTCCAGGCTGGAGGGCGGGGTGCAGGGCAACCCTGCACAGACCCGTGCCAGCACCGCCTGCCGTTCCTCCTCCGTGAAGCGTGCCTCCTCGCGCAGGCTCTTCAGGGCCAGGTCCCGGGCCAGCGTCTGGAGCAGGCCGTGCTGCTCGAGCAGCTCGAGCAGCGGCTGCCGAGCCATGGCCTCGAAGGAGCTGCGGAGGTCGAGGTGGAGGCGGGAATGAGGAAGCATGGGGCAAAGCCGCGGGGAACGATCGGAACCGGGAGGGGCACCCCCCCCCTCAGCTGCCGCTGCCGAAGTGGATGTTGGCCTTGGTGAGGGCGCCCGGATCGGCCATGTTCACGGTGCCGAGGCTCTGGCTTCCCTTCGACCAGTCGCCGTCGGCATCGAACATCAGCTGGCGGGTGTCGGTGGCATAGGCCAGCGAGGGGGAGCCGATGCCGAGCGAGCGGATGTCCGCCAGGGTTCCCACCACCACCCCCAGCTGGCTGTTCGCCGGACCGTCGCGCACCACCAGCTGGGCGCCCTGCACACCGAACAGTGCGCCCTGGGTCTCCCAGAGATTCTGGGTGAGGGAGCCCAGGGAACTGCTCAGCTCCAGGATGTCGCCGCGGCTGGCATCAAAATTGTTCATCGTGTCGGCACGGAGCACCTGGCTGCCCTGGAGCAGCTCACCGCTCTGCCAGAGGCCCTGTTTCTGCTGGGTCCCCAGTCCCGCCCAGAAGGCGGGATCGGCGAGCCGCTCCGCGAAGGACGCCCCGGGAGCGGCGCTGCGGCTGGCAGCATCCAGGGCCGCCCCGGCATTGGACTGCAGAAAGGTGTTCTGGCCGTTGCCGCCCACCACCAGGTCCTGGCCGAAACCGCCGTCCAGCAGGTTGCCGTCGCCTGCGGCCACATCCACTTTGTCGTTGCCGAAACCGCCGTTGAGCCGGTTGCCCAAGGCCAGCTGACTCACCTGGACGCTGTCATTGCCGAAGCCCCCATCAAGAAAGGAGCTGCGGGCCCTCTGCAGAAGGATGGCGTCATTGTCGCTGCCGGTGTCGATCCGGCTGCCACTGGCGGAGCCAGACACCCCATCGCTGCCGGAACCGGTGTGGATGAGGCTGTTGCGAATGCCGTCGAAGCCCCCCGGTCCTCCGATCAGAGCGGAGGCATCGAGGAAGGTGGTGGGTGAGAGCGTGCCATCCCCATTGGCATCCACCCCGGAATCCTGCTCAGTGAGGATCCGGCCGATCACCACATCGTTGCCGGAGCCGGTGAGCACCGTGGAACGGTCGATGCCCGCCGCATCCATCGAGGGAAGCAGGCCTACGGCCGGCGGCGCGGCGAAGCCGCCCATGGCCACCACGGTGGCATCGCCGCCGTTGCTCTGGATGTCGCTGCCCAGGATGCCGATGCCGCGCAAGCTGCCCAGCGTCACCGCCTCCGGTGCCGCAGGGATGGCGGCCGGGGCAGCCTCCAGCAGGGCCAGACCGGATCCCGTGAACAGCACGGCACCGCTGCCGGGGCCCCGCAGGGCGGCATGGTCGATGCCGATGGCCGTGGCCGAAAGGTCGGCCGGCAGGGCAGCGGTCGGTGGTGCGCCGGCCAGGCCCAGGGTGGCGGCGGCCAAACCACCGACCAGGGCGGGGGATCCCGGGCCCGGAGACAGGGCCATGACCCGATACCCCTCAATGCCCCGGGCATCGGCCACGGCCCGGGCACTCGTGGCGACGGGACCCGGGTCCAGGTCGAGATCGGCGCTGGCGAGCACCGAGGCTACGGGCTGGCCGTAGAAGGTGGGGAGGGAGCCGTTCGCAAGGGGGTCGGCGCCGGGAGTTCCCTCCAGTCCCCGCACCGTGGCGAGGGCGCTCAACTGGGCGGCCAGCGGTGGGTTGGCCTGGGGCGCCAGCAGCGAGCGGGTGGCCGCCGCCGCCGCCGCCCGCAGGGGATCGGCAGGGTTGCCGATCCGCAGGACGCCGCCACCGCGGGAGACGAGATTGATGTTGGCGAGGCCGACGTTGACCGCCGTAGCCTCGGCGCTGTTCTGATTGCGGCCCGTGGTGCTGGCCGAGGCGTCGGCAGCGCCGGTGAGCGATCCACCTCCGGTGACCACCGAAAGGCCGGGACTGTTGAAGAAGGCCGCATCGTCGGGGGCGGTGAAGAACCGACTGGAGCCGAGGCCCAGGCCCAGGGCGGAGGCGATCGCGCCGATGGGCTGGGAGGTTGGCTGCACCACCCGGTTGCTGGCCTGGGCGCTGGGGGAAATGGTGAGCTGGAGGCCACCCCCGAGGAAGGTGGTGCCGGGATCGAGGCGCAGGGCCAGGGCCCGCGACAGGGCGGTGGTGATGGGTTGGAACGCCATGGGGAGCGACAGGCGCAGGGACCGAGAAGGAGGCGGAGAGGAGGCCGGATCAGGGGATCCGGCCCCCGGGAGAGACCTCTCAGGCGAGGGGTCAGACCGTCACGGTGGACGCCATGGCGATCGTGTCGCTCACGGCCGAGGCGGTGATGTTGCCGCTCTGAGCGATGTTGACGTGGTAACCGCTCAGGCCCACCGCGTTGCTGTTGGCGGTGGCGGTGGCTGCACCGGTGGTGGTGGAAGCCATCACGATGTTGCTGAGCACCGCAGTGGCCGTCAGATCACCGCTGAGGCTTGCGGTGTTCCCGCGCCCCAGCAGGCCCGCCACCGTCACGTAGGCAGTGGCGTCCGCATCCCCGTTGACGTTGGTGGCGTCGGTCCGGTAGGTGCCGGTGCCCTGGGCCGTCACGTTGTCGGCGGAGAGATTGACCTTCTTGATGCCCACCACGAGGGCATCGGTCATGCCGGTGGCCAGCCCGGTGATCGTGTTGGCGGCGCCGACGGCGCTGCCGGTGCCCGTGCCGGTGATGTTGCCGGAGAGGCCGGGTCCGATCGAGCTGCCGCGGCTGCCCTTGATACCGATGGCGGTGGATTCCACATCGGTGGAGGCGTCCCCGGTGGTCGTGGTGGCCAACACGTTGGGAGCCGTGGCGGAAGCGGTGCCGGTGATGTTGCCGGTGGTCCCGATCGAGATCGGGGTGCCGCTGCCCAGATGGATGCCGATCGCCTTGAGTTCGGATTCGCCGGTGGCGTCGCCGGTGACGGCGGCGGCCGTGGTGCCCTGGTCGGCGGCCGAGGCCGTGCCGGTCACGTTGCCGGCCTGACCGATGGAGATCCTCACATCGTTGTTGATGCCCTTGGCGGTCAGGGAGGTTTCGGCGTCGGCATCACCGGTGGTGGTGCTGGCCGAGGCCGTGCCGGTGAGGCCGGCGCTGCCGCTCACGTTGCCGTTGGTGCCGACCGTGATCTCGCTGTCCCTGATGCCATAACCCTTCATGGCGGCATCGGAGGTGGCATCCCCCGTGACCGAGCTCGCCGTGGCCGCCACGCTGCCGGTGGCCGCCGCCGCCACGCTGCCGGCCTTTCCGATCGAGACCGGAGCCCGGTTAAGACCGATCACCTTGGCGGTGCCGTCCCCCCCTGCCTGGGCGGTGGAATCTCCGGTGACCGCAGACGCGGCCGCGGTGAGGCCGGAGGACGCGGTGGCATTGAAGACACCACTTCCGACGATGCTCTCCCCGATGGAGAGGCTGCCCTTGTTGAAGCCCACCACCTTGGAGTCGACGCCGGCCGAAGCGTTGCTGCCGGAGGTGGTGGTGACGCCAGTGGCCGTGGCGCTGGCCAGGAGGCCGGCGTCGGCCACGGGATCGGTGGCATCCTTGCCCACCGTCACCTTGGTGTCATGAACACCGGCGACGAAGTCGCCATTGGCCGCACTGGCCGCCGGATCACCGCCGGAGGTGGTGCTCTGGGCCGTGGCCGCCTGCTGGCTGAAGGCCTGGGCGAACAGACGGGTCGCGTTTTCCCCGATGGCCAGCTTGTCGATGGCGATGCCCACCACGTTGGAGTGGTTGGTGGTCGCCGTGACGTCCTGCATCTCGGGGGCCGTCACCGACGTGGCCGTGGCGATGCTGGTGCCGACACCGGCCGCCTGGACATCACCGTTCTTGCCGATGGTGAGGGTGCTGGGGGCTTCGGAAGGACCGGCACCGGGAAGGTTGTTGACATCGACGATGCCGCCGATGGTCTTGATGCCGACGGTCGCGTTGGCGGGGCCGGTGGTCGTGGCGGCCACGGCATTGGCATCCGAGGTGCCCTGGGCCGCCACCACGCCGTTCTCGCCGAAGCTGATGGCGAGCCCGCCCGTCGACTTCATCAGCGACTCGGCCTGGACGTCTTCGCCTCCAGAGCCGTTGGTGGTCTTGGTCTCGCCGATGGCGATGCCGGCCACCAGCTTGGCCAGGCTCTCGGCATTGGCCGCCCCGGTGACGCTGTTGGCGGTGGCGTTGAACACACCGTCACCGAACGCCGTGGCGACTCCGCTGTTGCCGAAGGCGATCTTCATGGGACCAGAAAGGCCGCCGTAATCGCCGTTCTGGGACGAGACGGCCGCCTCGGGGGCGGGTGCCTCCCCATCCGACGGGGGAGGGGGAGTGGTGGAGCCGAGCTTCCCGCCACTGGCATAGATGCCCACCACCTTGGCGGAGTAATCACCGGCGGTGGCGGTGGCATTGCCTGTCCCGGGGGGCAGCCCCACCGACTGGGCCGCCGCGGTGTTGGTGGCGGTGGCGCTGGCATCCAGGCTGGTCCCGTTGCCGGCGTTGAGGCCGACGTTCTTGATGCCGAAGACCTTGCCGGTGTTGGCCGTGGCGGTGGTGGCGCCATCCACAGCGGTGGCCGCGGCGGCCGCGTCGTTGGTGGCCGTCGCCGTCACCACCGCATCGGTACCGATCAGGATCTGATTGGGACGGTGTCTGCTGTTGATGATCCCGCCGGTGGGTCCGTCGTTGCTGGCGCTGGCGGTGGCATCGCCGGTGGTGGTGGTGGCGGCGGCGCCCACCGATCCGTTTTCGGTGGCATTGAGGGTGCCGGCGGTGCCGATCCTGATCTTGCTGTTCAGGATCGCGGCCTGGGCCGTGGTCCTCGCCGTGGCACTGGCGTCACCGGAGACGACGTTGTCGATGGCGGGGGTGGTGGACGTTGCCGAAGCCGTCAGGACCGTGCTGGTGCCGACCTCGATCTTGGACTTCTCAATCCCGACGGTGCGGGTGGTGTTGGTGGCGGTCATGATTGCGAAGGATGAAGGTACTTTTAGTCCTGTAATCCCAGAAGGGCAAGGCAGAAGTTGTCAGCCGGGCCGCCCTCCACTCCTATCACCATTGCCACAAGTCGATCCACTGGAGAAATGTGCTTATTTGCTCCAATTCAGCACATCTGCAGCAGATCGACAGGAACATTTTGAGACGTGTCTTTTCATAAAGTCGTGTTCATGAACCACGCGATTGTCAGACGCCGCAGATTTCTTTGATCCTGTCTTCCATTCATTGATGAAAAACGTGCAGAGAATGAACGGCTGAAAGCCTCATCGAAGCCATGCGGAAGGGCATGGACTGCTGGGGTCTCCGGCCACAGGAAAGCGGCCCAGACCCGTTGGTCTGTCTCGGTTGCTACGGATCAGCCCCTACGCTGTCCATGGTCTTCCATGGCTCCGGCTTCGCTGTCCATCAGATGGATGATGGCGGCCACTCCTGCGGCCATGGGGTGCGGAGGCTGCTGCCTCTCGGTCCCGCTCCGGCTGGATCAGACTCCGTTGAACGCTCTGCCGGCGGCCAGGCCGTTCGATCGGAGCCTTTGCTGCATCATCGCATCGATCAGAAACGGTAATCGTCCATACAGCCCACAGATTGCCTGCGCGTATGTAACAGACGCGGGGTTATCCCGGCAAGACTTCTCCATCAGGGGGGCCGCCGACCAGCAGCGACCCGGCCGAAAGCCCCTTACTCCTCGATCGTCACCGTGCGGATCCTGCTGCCGTTCTTGAGTGCCAGAACCACATCCATGTTGTCGGTGTGGCCGAACACGGTGTGCTGACCATCCAGGTGGGGCTGGGGGCCGTGGCACAGAAAGAACTGACTGCCACCGGTGTTGCGGCCTGCATGGGCCATCGACAGGCTGCCGGCCTTGTGCTTCTGGGCATTGATCTCGCAGGGGATCGTGTAGCCGGGGCCGCCGGTGCCGGCCGTGCCGCGGGCGCCTTCACGGCTGTTGGGACAGCCCCCCTGGGCCATGAAGCCTTGGATCACCCGGTGAAAGGCGAGGCCGTCGTAGAAGCCGTCCTTGGAGAGCTTGACGAAATTCGCGACGGTGCCGGGGGCCTCGGTGTCGAACAGATCAATGGTGATCAGCCCGGCGTCGGTGTCCATCAGGGCCTTGGTCACGGTCGAGGAGGCAAACTTCGACTGTATCCGTCCAGGGCACCCCGCTTCCATGGCCACCCTTGAGCCCACTTCCCCCTCCCCCCAGACCGGCGGTCTGGCGAGTGCCGACCTTGCCCGCGCCCGCCTGGGGGTGCTCGGCGGCAGCGGCCTCTATGCCATGGAGGGGCTGGAGGACGTCCGCGAACTGACCGTCGAGACCCCCTACGGTGCTCCCTCCGACAGCCTGCGGATCGGGCGCATCGGCGACCTGGAAGTGGTGTTCCTGGCCCGGCACGGCCGGCACCACAGCTTCACCCCCAGTGAGGTGCCCTACCGGGCCAACCTCTGGGCCCTGCGATCCCTCGGCGTGCGCTGGATCCTGTCGGTATCGGCCGTGGGCTCGCTCCAGGAGAACGTGCGTCCCCTGGACATGCTGGTGCCCGATCAGTTCATTGATCGCACCATGCAGCGGCCGCTCACCTTTTTCGGTGAGGGGCTGGTGGCCCACGTGGGCAACGCCGATCCCTACTGCGCGGTGCTCTCCCGGGTGCTCGGCGACGTGGGCGACAGCCTGATGCCGGAGGGTCGCCAGCTGCACCGCGGCGGCACCTACCTCTGCATGGAGGGGCCAGCCTTCTCCACCCGGGCCGAGTCCGAGCTCTACCGCTCCTGGGGCTGCACGGTGATCGGCATGACCAACCACACCGAAGCACGGCTGGCCCGGGAGGCGGAGATGGCCTACGCCACCCTGGCGATGGTCACTGACTACGACTGCTGGCACGCGATGCACGACGCGGTGACCGTCGAGCTGGTGATCGACAATCTGCGCGCCAATGCGGCCCTGGCCCAGCAGATCGTGCGCCTGGCCGCCGAGCGGGTGCAGGCCCTGCGGCCCCCCAGCCCTGCCCACCAGGCGCTGAAGGATGCGCTGATGACACCGGCCGCCCAGGTGCCCCCGGCCACCCGCCGCCGCACCGAGCTGTTCACCGCCCCCTACTGGGGACCGTTCACGGCACCGGAGGCGACGACGACGGCACCAGGCTGACCCCGAGGCCATCGAGGCACTGACGCAGGCCGGGGCCGTGGCGGTCCAGGGCCGCCCGCGCCGCCTCGACCTCCAGCCCTGAAGCCGCCATCAGCAACGCCAGCCGCACCGATCCCCCGGTCTGCTGGAGCAAGCGCAGGCCCGCGTCCCTGGGAACCCCGGCCAGGTCCCGCAGGATGCGCAGGGCACGGTCCTCCAGCTTGCTGTTGGTGACCGCCACATCCACCATGCGGTTGCCGAAGACCTTGCCCAGGCGCACCATCACGCCGGTGGACAAGATGTTGAGCGCCATCTTGGTGGCCGTGCCTGCCTTGAGCCGGGTGGAGCCGGTCAGCAGCTCGGGGCCGGTCAACAGCCGGATGTCGATGTCGCAGGGCATCGGCACCTGATCGGAGGGCACACAGGCCATGGCCACGGTGAGGGCCCCGATGGCGCGGCCATGGGCGAGCCCTCCCAGAACATAGGGGGTGGTTCCGCCAGCGGCGATGCCCACCAGGGCATCCGCCGGGCCGAAGCCCCGCTGGCTGAGGTCATCACGACCGGCGTCCGGCAGGTCCTCCAGGCCTTCGGAGCTACGCAGCAGGGCCGCCGCACCACCCGCCAGCACCCCCTGCACCAGCTCAGGGGGGCTACAGAACGTTGGCGGACACTCCGCCGCATCCAGCACCCCGAGCCGGCCGGAGGTGCCGGCCCCCAGATAAAACAGGCGGCCGCCGTTGGCGAGCCGAGAGGCGATCGCATCGATGGCCGCCGTCAGGGCAGGCGCGGCGGCCGCCACCGCCTGCTGGGGCAACAGATCGTTGGCACAGAACAAGGCCACCAGGGACGCCGTCGGCAGCCTGTCGAGGTCTTCGCTGGCCGGGTTGGGCCGCTCGGTGAGCAGGTGGCCCCTGTCGCCGCCGAACGCGCTCACAGCAACCCTTCAAGGCGGCGACGGAAGGCCTCCAGCTCCGGATCACTGCCGGGGCCGCCGGAATCCTCAGCGCCGGATTGTTGCGCCGCTGCCTGCTCTTCTTTCCAGGTGGTGACGTCCATGTTGCGTTCGGGCGGCGCGATCAACAGCCGCTCCTCTTCACTGTTGGGCAGGAAACCGGCCGGAACGAAGCGGGCTTCGTAACCAGCTTCGGCACAGAAGTTCTCGAGTTCCTCCCGATCCAGGGCCTCAACGCAGGGCACCGGAAAATCCTGAGCTTCCAGAAGGCCGGCATAGCGCTCGGCATCGTCAGGGTCCTCGAACAGCAGAACCACCGTGCGGCCCCCGAGTTCGAGGGAATGGATGCCCTCCTGGTCACTGCCCGGATCGAACAGCAGGACATGCACCGGCTTGTGGGGGGAACCGCTGGCAGTCACATCGTCATGGATGGGGCGCAGGCCAGTGTCTCATCCGTTGGCTGCCGGTGTAACGATCAGGCCTCGTTGGCGCTGTTCTGCTCCAGGTCGAGCTCCCGCAGGCGCCGGAACAGGGCCTCCTCCGCTTCCGTGGGCTTGGCAGGAACAACGATCCTCACCTCCACCAGCTGGTCGCCCCGCTGATCCCCCTGGCTCTGGCCCCGCTGCCTCAGGCGCAGCTGCCGGCCGCTGGAGGAACCGGGGGGCACCCGCAGCCGCACGGGACCCTCGAGGGTGGGCACCACCGCCTGGCAGCCCAGGGCCGCGTCGGCCGGGTGGAGATCGAGCTGGTAGAGCACCCGCAGGCCATCGATGCGCAGTCCCTCTTCGGTTCGCACCCGCAGCTGCAGGAAGTGATCGGCGCCGCCGGCCGCCACGCCGGCCAGCCGTAGGCGCCAGCCATCCCCCGCCAGGGGGGGCGTCCAGACCTCCACCACGGTGCCGTCCCGCAACTCCAGTTCCAGCCGCTGGCCGCTGAGCGCCTGCTCCGGGGTGAGGCTCACCAGGGTTTCCTCGTCCGTGGCGGCCATCACCGGTGGCGGCGATGCCGGTGCGGTGGTGACGCTGCGCGCCTCAGGCGGATCGTCCGGCTCGGGCTCATCCTCCCAGCGCCGCGAGCCGCGGGGCTCCTGACCGAAGAGCTGCGCCAGGTAGTCCTCGAACTGGGGAAAGCCACTGGCAAAGGGATCGTTGTCGAGGCCGGCGCTCTCCTGCCCCTCACCGGCCTCCCAGGCGCGGCGCCGGATCGGATCGGAGAGCACCGCATAGGCCTCGTTGACCCGCTTGAAGCGGGCTTCGGCCACCGGATCGTTGCCATTGAGGTCGGGATGCCAGAGGCGGGCCTGCTGGCGGAAGGCCCGTTTGATGCTCGCCGCGTCGGCACCTGCAGCCAGACCGAGCACCTCCCAGTGGTCGCGGGCGGCCGTCGCCGCCGAATCGGAGCGGGTGGATGGGCTCACGACGCTCAGCCGTCGGCCCAGGGATCATCCTGATCGGCCCGACCGCCGCGACGCGGCCGGTGACGATCGGCGCCCAGATCGCGATCGACGGACTCCTGCCGATCCCAGGAGCGGCCATTCTCCCAGCGGCGGGACGGAAGGTCGTCGTCGTAGCCACCCTCCCGCTCGGCGAAGCGTCCGAGCGGGTAGGGATCCCGCTGGGGCAGCCTCGGCGGGCTGGACCAGGGATCGGAGCGGCCCGATCCGCCCCAGTCGTCCCAGTCGTCGTCGGAGAAGAGTTCGTCCTTGAGGGAGCCCAGGGTGTTCTTGAGGCCCTTGAGCGGGCCGCTCTCCGAGCGCCGTTCCCCCAGCAGGCGCCGGTTGAGCCCGAACAGCGCCTCCTGAAGCTGGCTCACGGTCAGGTCGAGGTCGGCAGGGTCGTCCTGGGCCAGCACGTCCTGCACATCGCGCAGGGCCAGCTCCACGGCGCGCTGCTGGCGTTCGGCCCCGGCGGGGCCCAGCTCCAGGGCAGCATCCCTCAGGCGCCGTTCGGCCTGGGCCACCAGGGTCTGGGCACGGTTGCGGCGGTCGATGACGGCCCGCTTGCGGCGATCCTCCACCGACTTGCGCTCCGCCTCCTCCAGCAACCGGTTGATCTCCTCTTCGCTGAGGTTCGATCCCCCCTGGATCGAGACGCTCTGCTGGCGTCCGGTTGTGCGGTCGGTGGCGGACACCTGCAACAGACCGTTGGCATCGATGTCGAAGGACACCTGCACCTGGGGAACTCCGCGTGGGGCCGGTGGAATGCCGGAGAGCCGGAAGCGACCGAGGGACTTGTTGTCGGCGGCCATCTGGCGCTCGCCCTGCAGCACATGGATCTCCACCGACGACTGGTTGGCCTCCGAGGTGCTGAACAGATCCGACTTGCGCACCGGAATCGAGGTGTTGCGCGGGATCAGCACCTTCATCACCCCACCGATCGTCTCCAGGCCGAGGGAGAGCGGGGTGACGTCGTTGAGCATCAGGTCGCGCAGCTCGCCGGTGAGGATGCCGGCCTGCACGGCCGCCCCGATGGCGACCACTTCGTCGGGATTGACCGACTGGCAGGGCTCGCGGGGAATCAGGGTGCGCACCATCTCCTGCACCATCGGCATGCGGGTGGAGCCCCCCACCAGCACCAGGTCATCGATGGCATCGGCCGTCAGGCCCGAATCGCGCAAAGCGCGCTGGACGGGGCGCAGCAGCCGGTCGAGCAGATCGGGGCAGAGGCCTTCGAAGGTGCCCCGTTCCAGGGTCGTTTCGATGTGCAGGGGGCCGTCGGGCCCCGTGGCGATGAAGGGCAGTGACAGGGGGGTGCTCTGGACACCGGAGAGCTCCTCCTTGGCCTTCTCGGCGGCCTCGGTCAGTCGCTGCAGGGCCTGGCGGTCGCGGCGCAGGTCGAGGCCGTTCTGCTGCAGGAAGGCTTCGGCCACCCAGTCGACGATGCGGCGGTCCCAGTCGTTGCCCCCCAGCTGGGTGTCGCCGCTGGTGGCCATCACGTCAAAGACGCCATTGGCGATGCGCAGCACCGAAACGTCGAAGGTGCCGCCGCCGAGGTCGAACACCAGCACACGCTTGACCGTGCTGCGATCGAAGCCGTAGGCCAGAGCGGCCGCGGTGGGCTCGTTGAGGATCCGCTCCACGGCGATCCCCGCCAGCCGGCCGGCATCGCGCGTGGCCTGGCGCTGGGCGTCGTTGAAATAGGCCGGCACCGTGATCACGGCCGCCTCGACCTCCTCGCCGAGATAAGTCGTTGCGTCGTCGACCAGCTTGCGCAGGATGGAGGCCACCAATTCCTCCGGGGCGTACTCCCGTTCGGTGGCTGGGGAGATGACGCGCACGTTGCCCTGGTCGTTGGCGCGCACGCTGTAGGGCACGCCCAGGCTGCCCTCGTCGAGCTCGTCCCAGCTGCGGCCGACGAAGCGCTTCAGGTTGGCGAAGGTGTTGCGGGGGTTGAGCACCAGTTGGCGCCGGGCCAGCTGCCCCACCAGCAGCTCCTGATCCCGGCTGAATCCCACCACCGAAGGGGTGGTGCGGCCCCCCTCGGCATTGGCAATGACCTGGGGCCTGCCGCCTTCGAGCACGGCCACCACCGAGTTGGTGGTGCCCAGATCGATGCCGACAATGCGCCCCATGGAAGTCTTGATGGCGGCCCAACGCTACCGGAGCCTGACGGCCGTTAAACCCAGCTTAAACGCGGGGGCTGAAACTCATGCTCAGATCAGGTGGAACGTCCATGCCGACTGGCACCATCCCTGCATGAGGAGCGCCCCACCCATCGATGCGTTCACCCTGAGGCGACGGCCCCCCCAGGAAAAACTGGTCGACATCGGTTTCCGCCAGCTGACACTGGTCTTGGCAGCTTCGGTGGGGATCGTGCTGCTGGCGATCTTCCTGACCGTGTTCAGCGGCGCCAGGGAGGCCATGGCCACCTTCGGCCTCAAGTTTCTGACCACCTCCGCCTGGGATCCGGTCAACGAGGAGTACGGCGCCCTGATCGCCATCTACGGCACCCTCGTCACCGCGATCCTGTCGCTGCTGATTGCCGTGCCCATCGGGTTGGGGACCGCCATCTTCATCACCGAGGATCTGCTGCCCCGGCGCCTGCGGGACCTCATCGGCCTGCTGGTGGAACTGCTGGCCGCCATTCCTTCGGTTGTGCTGGGCCTCTGGGCGATCTTCGTGATGGAGCCGGCGATCCGCCCCTTCCTGTCGCTGCTTCACACCACCCTGGGCTGGACTCCCTTCTTCGCCACCGAACCCCAGGGACCGGGCACGGCTCCAGCGATCCTGATCCTGGTGGTGATGGTGCTGCCGATCATCACCGCCATCTCCCGGGATGCCCTCAACCAGGTGCCGATCGAGTTGCGCCAGGGGGCCTATGGCGTGGGCACCACCCGCTGGGGCGCCATCTTCAACGTGATCCTGCCGGCGGCGGTGTCATCGATCATGGGGGGCGTGATGCTCTCCCTGGGCCGGGCGATGGGCGAAACCATGGCCGTCACCATGATCATCGGCAACTCGCTCAACTTCAGCGTGTCCCTGCTGGCCCCGGGCAACACCATCTCCTCGATGCTCGCCAACCAGTTCGGTGAAGCCGATGGCATCCAGGTGTCAGCGCTGATGTATGCCGCCGTCGTGCTGATGATCCTCACATTCGTCGTCAACGTGCTGGCCCAATGGACCGTGCGGCGTCTCAGCCTGCGCTACTGAAGCCGATCACATTCCCCCCTCCGCTCACCGCCCACGCCGATCCCTGGCCATGTCCTACTTGACACCACCAACGACCAGTCAATTCACGCAGCGGCTCACCCTTCACTACGACCCGGCCCTGAAGCGCAACCGCTTCAACCAGATCGCCAACGCCATTGCCGCCTTTTTCGCGGCCCTGGCGGTGGTGCCCCTGTTTCTGGTGCTGATCTACGTGCTCATCCAGGGGGGCCGGCTGCTCAGCCTGCGGCTGCTCACCGAACTGCCCCCTGCTCCCGGCCTTGAAGGCGGCGGTATCGGTAACGCGATCCTTGGCACCATCGTCGTGACCCTGATCGCCTCCCTGATCGCGATCCCGGTGGGGGTGGGAGGTGGTGTCTACCTTTCGGAATACGCCCAGGACGGCTGGTTTTCGAAGTTCGTGCGCTTCGGCAACGATGTGCTTGCTGGGGTGCCCTCGATCATCTGCGGGGTCTTCATCTATTCCCTGATCGTCACCACGCGGATCTTCTTCGACCAGAGTTTCAGCGCCATGGCCGGCGGCATCGCCCTCTCGGTGCTGATGCTTCCCACCGTCATCAAGACCACCTATGAGGGCTTGCTGCTGGTGCCCCAGGAGATGCGCATGGGGGCCTACGGCGTCGGGGCTTCCCGGTTCGTCACCATCACCCAGATCACCCTGCCCGCGGCGTTCACACCGATCGCCACGGGCGTGGTGCTGGGGATCGCCAGGGCCGCCGGCGAAACGGCCCCACTGATCTTCACGGCCCTGTTCTCCCCCTTCTGGCCGGAAGGACTGTTCAATCCGATCGCCACCATGTCGGTGCTGATCTTCAACTTCGCGATCATGCCCTATGAAGCGCAGAACGAGCTGGCCTGGGCCGCCTCCTTCGTGCTCGTGATCATGATTCTCGGAGCCAACCTGCTGGCCCGCTGGATCAGCAACGCCTCCCGGTCCTGAACCTGTTCCCAGTCCATTCCCTCCGGCTTCGATTCACCTCCTCCCTGACATGACTGCTTCCTCCCCCTCCACCGTGGCCAGCGACGTCTGCATGTCCCTGCAGGACGTGACGATCTCCTACGGCAGCTTCGAAGCGGTCAAGAACGTCTACATGGATCTGCCCAAGGGCAAGGTGACCGCCTTCATCGGCCCCTCGGGCTGTGGCAAGAGCACGGTGCTTCGGGCCCTCAACCGCATGAACGATCTGATCCCGGGCTGCACCCTCAAGGGCCGGGTGATCTTCGATCAGCACGACCTCTACGACAAACGGGTCGATCCGGTGGAGGTGAGGCGCCGCATCGGCATGGTGTTTCAGAAGCCCAACCCCTTCCCGAAATCGATCTACGAGAACATCGCCTTCGGTGCCCGGATCAACGGCTACAAGGGCGACATGGACGAGCTGGTGGAGCGCTCCCTGCGTAAGGCGGCCGTGTGGGACGAGTGCAAGGACAAGCTCAAGGAGAGCGGCTTCTCCCTCTCCGGCGGCCAGCAGCAACGGCTCTGCATCGCCCGGGCCATCGCCACCGAACCGGAGGTGATCCTGATGGACGAGCCCTGCTCGGCGCTCGATCCGATCTCGACACTCAAGATTGAGGAGACCATGCACGAACTCAAGCGCAGCTACACGATCATGATCGTGACTCACAACATGCAGCAGGCCGTGCGCGTGGCCGACATGACCGCGTTCTTCAACGCCGAGGCCGTCGAAGGGGGCACGGGCAAGGTGGGCTATCTGGTGGAGTTCAACGAAACTGAAAACATCTTCAATTCCCCCAGTCAGCAGTCAACGCTCGACTACGTCAGCGGACGCTTCGGCTGATCCCTGGCCCTGGGGTCGTCATCAGCAAAGCTGCCAGTGGAACCCTTTCAGACCCTGAGCTGAAGGGGCTTTCGGCGTAGCGGCGAACGAAAAAAAAGCCGGCCCGGTGGGCCGACTCAGATAACGGAGAGGGAGGGATTCGAACCCTCGATAGAGTTGCCCCTATACAGCATTTCCAGTGCTGCGCCTTCGACCACTCGGCCACCTCTCCAGGGGCGAAATGGGGCAGATGGCAATGTAGCAGGGGCAGCACCTCGCCTCCCCGCCCCACCGGCACCTTCCCCTCCGCCCACGTCCCCATGCCCCGCAGTTACCCGATCACGGTCCACTGGCGACAGACCAACCGCGTCATCCGCCTCGATGTGCCGGAGGGGGAGTACATCCTGCGCAGCTTCGAAGCCCAGGGCGAGCCGCTGCCCTTCAGCTGCCGCAACGGCTGTTGCACCGCCTGCGCCGTGCGGGTGCTGCAGGGAAGCATCGATCAGCGTGAGGCCCTCGGCCTCTCCAAGGAGCTGCGCCAGCAGGGCTACGGCTTGCTCTGCGTCGCCCGGGCCACCGGTCCGCTGGAGGTGGAGACCCAGGATGAGGATGAGGTCTACGACCGCCAGTTCGGCCGCTTCTTCGGCCGCGGACTGGTGCGTCCCGGTCTGCCCCTGGACGACGAATGACCTCCCTCTGTCAACGGGCCCTGGTGGGCTCAGGCCTGGATGCCGCCGAACTGGAGCGGTTGCTGCTGGTGGCCCGCGAAGCCGCCGAGGCCGGGGGCCGCGAGCTTCGGCGCCACTTCGGCCGGCTGGAGCAGGTGAAGGAGAAGGGCATGGCGGGCAACCTGGTCACCGAAGCCGACCTGGCGGCCGAAGCAGCCGTGCTGGCGGTCCTGGCGGCCGGCAGCCCCACCGTGGCCGTGCTGGCCGAGGAAAGTGGCCAACTCGCTGGCCAGGGCGACCTGCTGTGGTGCGTCGACCCCCTCGATGGCACCACCAACTACGCCCACGGCTATCCGTTCTTCGGCACCTCCGTGGGGCTCAGCTGGCAGGGGCTGCCGTTGCTCGGTGCCCTGGAGGTGCCGGTGCTCGAAGAGCATTACTGGGCCGCCCCGGGCCGGGGCGCCTGGTGCAACGAACGCCGGCTGAAGGTGAGCGACTGCGGTGCCCTGGCGGATGCCCTGCTCGTCACCGGTTTCTCCTACGACAGGGTGCACCGCCTCGACAACAACTACGCCGAGTTCGCCTGGTTCACCCACCGCAGCCATGGGGTGCGACGGGCCGGGGCTGCCGCCGTGGATCTGGCCTTCGTCGCCGCCGGCCGGGTCGATGGTTACTGGGAACGGGGTCTGTCCCCCTGGGACCTGGTGGCTGGCGTGGTGCTGGTGGAGGAGGCCGGCGGACAGGTCTGCGCCTACGACGGTGGCCGCCTCGACCTGGGCGACGGCCGGGTGATCGCCTGCACCCCCGCTTTGCGCCAGCCCCTGATCGAAGGGCTGGCCCATTGCCGGCCGCTCAGTGGTGCCAGCTTCGGGGCCCCCGAACTGGACGCCACCACTCCATAGGATCCGACCCCCCACCCCCGCCCGACCCCCGTCCTCCATGGCCCTCCAACCTGCCGCCGGCGCGCGGGACCTGAACCCGGGTCAGGTGGACAGCAACCGGCGCCTGTGCGACCTGCTGGCCAACGTGTACCGCCTCTGGGGCTACCAGGAGGTGGCGCCCCCCACCATCGAGCGGCTCGACACCCTGGAGGCCGGTGGCGCCATCGCCGAACGGGAACTGGTGCGGCTGGTGGCCGATGAGCCCCTGGGGCTGCGGCCGGAACTCACCGCTCCGATCGCCCGCGCCGCCAGCACCCGGATGCTGGGCCGGCCGCGGCCCCTGCGGCTCTGGGCCAGTGGCACCACCTTCCGCAGCTTCACCGGTGATGGCGGCGGCCAGCGCATCAGCGAGCAGTTGCAGAGTGGCGTGGAGCTGCTGGGGGAGCCCTCCCCCGCCGCCGACGCCGAGCTGCTGCACCTGCTGCTGGCTGCCGTGGCCAGCCTGGGGCTGCCGCCCCGGCACCAGCCCACCCTGCTGGTGGGGCACCACGGACTGCTCAGCGCCCTGTTGAGCCAGGTGCCGGAAGAGCAGCGCTCGCTGGCGCGCCATGCCCTCACCGATTTCGACCCCCTGGCCCTCGCCGCCCTCTCCCTGCCGGACAGCCAGCGCCAGCGGCTGATGGCCCTGATCGGGTTGCGGGGCGAGCCGGTGCGGGTGCTCTATCAACTGGAGCAATGGCTCGGCCCGGTGCCACTGCTGGAGTCCCTCGCCGCCACCCTGGCCAGTGTCACGACCCCGGCCGCCGCCCTTGGTGTACGGGTGCAGCTCGACCCGACCTTCCAGCCCCACTTCGATCTTTACGACGGCCTGGTGTTCAAGCTCGTCTGCCAGGGGGCCGATGCTCCGGTGGCCATCGCCAGCGGCGGTCGCTACGACGCCCTGGTGGGTCGCTTCTGCTCCGGCAGCTCAGAGGCGGCCGGCACCGGCTTCGGTTTCGACGTGGAGGCCATCCGCGACTTGCTCGAATCGGAGGCTGCTCCTGCGGCGGCTGATGGCCAGGCCCCGGGTCCCTGGCTGGTGGCCAGCGCCACCGCCGCCGGGCTCGGGGCGGCCCTGCGCCGCATGGCGGAACTGCACGGCGGCGGCGAGGCCGCCGAGCTCTGCACCCAGCCCTGCGCCGACCAGGCGGCGGCGGACCAGCTGGCGGCGGAACGGGGCTGCCGCGGTGCCAAGTGGCTGGCTGCCTAGGATCCGGCCGCTGCGTCTCCCCATCGATGGCCCACTCGATCGTCACCAACGTCTGCGAGGGCGTGGCCGACTGTGTCGATGCCTGTCCGGTGGCCTGCATCCACCCCGGAGCGGGGGCGAACAGCAAGGGAACCGCCTTCTACTGGATCGATTTCGACACCTGCATCGACTGCGGCATCTGCCTGCAGGTGTGTCCGGTGGCGGGGGCGATCCTGCCCGAGGAGCGGCCCGACCTGCAGAAGCCCGGCGTCTGAGGCCCGCGGGTTCGGGGACCCCACCCTCGCTGGGCTTGAGCCACCACGCACGCCCCACTTAGGTTCAGGGCGATTCTTCTCATTCGTCATGACGGTGCTGGAACAGGGCCAGATTCAGATCCACACCGAGAACATCTTCCCGATCATCAAGAAGGCCGTTTACTCCGGCCATGAGGTGTTCCTGCGGGAGCTGGTGAGCAACGGGGTGGATGCGATCAGCAAGCGCCGCATGGCCGCCATGGCCGGCGATTGCAGCGAAGGCACTGAAGGGACCATCGCCATCCGCATCGACCGGGAAGCCAAAACACTCACCATCAGTGACAACGGCATCGGCATGACCGCCGATGAGGTGAAGCGCTACATCAACCAGGTGGCCTTCTCCAGCGCTGAGGACTTCCTCGAGAAGTACAAGAGCGAGAGCGACGCCATCATCGGCCACTTCGGCCTCGGTTTCTATTCCAGCTTCATGGTGGCGTCACGGGTGGAGCTGGTCAGCCTGAGCGCCAGGCAGGATGCCGAGGCGGTGCGCTGGAGCTGCGACGGCTCGCCCAACTTCAGTCTCGAGGCTACCGAGCGCTCCGAACCCGGCACCGATGTGATCCTGCACCTGATGGAGGAGGAGCTGGAGTACATCGAGCCCTCCAGGATTCGCACCCTGATCACCACCTACTGCGACTTCCTGCCGGTGGCGGTACAGCTCGATGGCGAAACGGTCAACAAGCGGGAAGCTCCCTGGCGCAAGAGCCCCCGCGACCTCAGCGACGACGATTACATCAACCTTTACCGCTATCTGTACCCCTTCCAGGGCGATCCCCTGCTCTGGGTGCACCTCAACACCGACTATCCCTACAACCTGCAGGGGATTCTCTATTTCCCCAGGATCACCGGGAGGGCCGACTGGGAGAAGGGCGAGATCCGCCTCTACTGCAACCAGGTGTTCGTCAGTGATTCCATCAAGGAGGTGGTGCCCCGTTATCTGTTGCCCCTGCGGGGCGTGATCGATTCCCCCGACATCCCGCTGAATGTCAGCCGCAGCGCCCTGCAGACCGATCGGCGGGTGCGCTCCATCGGCGGCTTCGTGGCCAAGAAGGTGGGCGACCGGCTCAAGGAGCTGTACCGCGACGAACCGGCCCGCTACGCGGAGATCTGGGATTCGCTGGCCCCCTTCATCAAGATCGGCGCCATGGAGGACGAGAAATTCGCTGAGCAGGTGGCGGATCTGATCCTCTACGGCACGACCGCGGCAGCGGCCGAACCGTCAGAAAACGGCGAGCAGGCCACCGGCCTCGACCCGGTCGCCACCGATGGCCGCACCTACACCACCCTGGCCGGTTACCGGGGCCGCCTGGCCGGCGACAACGCCGATCGGATCCTCTACTGCACCGATGAGGCCGGCCAGGCCGGCGCCCTGGCCCTGTGGAAGGGACAAGGCGCTGAGGTGCTGCTGGCCGACACCCTGATCGATTCCCAGTTCATCCCCTGGCTGGAGGCCCGCCACGGCGACCTGCGCTTCCAGCGGGTCGACGCCGAGCTCGACGCCAGCCTGCACGAGCCCGAGAGCGAGCTGGCCGATGCCGAGGGCAAGGACAGTGGTGAGAAGCTGCGCGACCTGTTCAAGGCCGCCCTCGCTGACAACAGGATCACCATCCAGGTGCAGTCACTGAAGGGGGAGGGCTCACCGGCTGCCCTGATCCTGCTGCCGGAGCAGATGCGCCGGCTCAACGACATGGGAGCCCTGATGGAGCAGCGGCTGCCGGGTCTGCCCGACCACCACGTGCTGCTGGTCAACCGCCGCCATCCCCTGGTGGAGGGTCTGCTCAAGCTCTCGGCCGGCGCCGTCATCACCGGGGCCGACACCACCTCCCCCAGCCGCCAGCTGGCGGAGGATCTCAGCCGCCATATCTATGAGGTGGCCCGCCTGGCCGTGGGGGGGCTGGAGCCGAACCAACTGGCCGGCTTCCAGCAACGCAGCTCCGACCTGATGGGCCAGCTGATGCAGCGGGGCCTCTGAACGGGCCGCGTAACGTTGGCCCATGGCGGCCCGCCCCCCTTTCTCCAGCCTGCGGCGGCAGCCCGCCGTTGTGGGTCTGCTGGCGGTCCTTCTGCTGGTGCTGTTCTCCGCCAGCGGCCAGAGGGCGGTGCAGGCGGTCGCGGCAGAGCCGGTGCCGATCCGGGTGCTGATGCCCGCCCCCCTGGCCGATGCGGTGGCGGGCCCGGTGGCGCGCTTCAACAGCAGCGGCTCCGGGGTGGCGGTGGAGGTGATTCGCGGCCCCCTGGACACCGAGACCATCTCCGATCTGGCCATCAGCAGCCTGCTGCTGGGGGAGGCCCCGTTCGATCTGCTGCTGGTGGATGTCAGCTGGCTGCCGAAGTACGTGGCCGCCGGCTGGTTCGTGCCGTTGGAGCGCTGGTTCGGCCCGGAGCTGCTGGCGGCCATGGAGCCCGGCGCCCGCCTGGGCAATGGCCTGGGCGAGCACCTCTGGCGCATGCCCCTCACCGGCGACACTGGCCTGCTTTACTGGCGCACCGATCTGATGCCACGCCCGCCCCGGGACACGGCGGAGTTGGTTGCCATCTCCCGCGACCTGCAGCGCCGCGGCAGGGTGCGCTGGGGCTACCTCTGGCAGGGGCGCCAGTACGAGGGGCTGAGCTGCGTGATGGTGGAGATGCTGCAGGGCTTCGGCGCCCGCTGGTGGGATGACGCCACAGCACGCACGGAGCTGGACACTCCCCAGGCCGTGGCGGCCGCCGCCTGGCTGGATGGCCTGCTGCGCGATGGGGTGAGCCCCAGGGCAGTGGCCAATTACGCCGAGAACGATGCCCTGCAGTCCTTTGCCGCCGGTGAGGCCGCCTTTCTGCGCAACTGGCCCTACGCCTGGCGGGAGATCGAGAAGGGCGAGGGGCCGGTGAAAGGCAAGGTGGGCGTCACCGCGATGGTGGGCGCCCCGGGGGAGCAGGGAGGGGGCACCCTGGGCACCTGGGGGCTGTCCCTGATCAAGGGCAGCCCCCATCCTGAGGAGGCGGTGGCCGTGATCCGCTGGCTCACCAGCCCGGAGGTGCAGCGCCAGCTGGCCCTTGAGCAGGGCTACGCCCCCACCTGGAGCCGGCTCTATGACGACCCGGACCTGCAGCGCCGCGCTCCGCTGCTGGCGGTGCAGCGCCAGGCCCTGCAGCATCCCCAGCTGCGGCCGCCCACGCCGGCCTATGCACAGCTCAGCGACCTGCTGGCCCGTCAGGTGAACGGCATGCTCACCGGCCAGGCGGGGCCCGACCAGACCATGGCCACCGCCCAGCGCCAGAGCCTGCAGGTGCTGCGCTCCCTGGCCGGTCCCCCGGGGAATGGATCGGCAAACCCATGAAATCCCGCACGGTCACCCTGCTGTTGATGCTGCCGGCCTTGCTGCTGCTGGCGGCGGTGTTCCTCTACCCCATGCTGCGCTACGGCTGGCTGAGCCTGCAGGCCAGCTCGGTGCTCACCGGCCTCGTGCCCGTTCCGAATGGTGGCGCCAACTGGGGGCGGCTGCTCGATGACGCCCGGTTCTGGACGGATGCGGGCCAGACCCTGCGCTTCGCCCTCTGCTCGGTGATCCTGGAACTGCTGGGGGGCCTCGCCCTCGCCCTGCTGCTGCACCGCCCCCTGCGGGGTCGGGGAGCTCTGCGGGCCCTGACCCTGCTGCCCTGGGCCCTGCCCACCACGGTGATGGCCCTGGGCTGGCGCTGGATCCTCAACGATCCCCACGGTCCGCTCAACGCCGCCATCCACTCCCTGGGCGGCAGCAGCTACGGCTTCCTCTCCACCCCGGCCACCACCTGGTTCTTCGTGGTGCTGGCGGATGTCTGGAAGACCATGCCGTTCGTGGCCCTGCTGCTGCTGGCAGGACTGCAGACCATTCCGGCGGATCTGGAGGAAGCCCTGCGCCTGGAGGGGGCCAGCCGCTTCCAGATCCTGCGCCGCCTCACCCTGCCCCTGCTGGTGCCCTACCTCACCCTGGCGCTGTTGTTCCGGCTCGCCCAGGCCCTGGGCGTGTTTGACCTGATCCAGGTGCTCACGGGCGGCGGGCCGGCCGGCAGCACCGAGAGCCTGGCCCTCTACGCCTATCTCAATGCGATGCGGTTCCTCGACTTCGGCTACGCCAGCACCGTCATGCTCGCCACCTTCCTGCTGTTGCTGGTGTCCCTGGGTGGCGGCTGGCTGCTGCTGCGGCGCCACGGCCTGGAGCGCACCACGGAGCGGGCGGCATGAGGCTGCTCGTTCTGCTCTGGAGCCTGGGTCCCCTGCTCTGGCAGCTGCGCACCTCCCTGCTGCGCCCGGAGGCCCTGGTGGCGCCGCTGCTCGAAGGCAACCCCTGGACGCTGGCCAACTACCAGCTGGTGCTCTCCGGAGACCCCCCTTTCTGGCGGTACCTGGCCAACAGCACCCTGGTGGGGCTGGCCACCACCCTGCTCACCCTGCTGCTGGCGGTGCCCTGCGCCTACGGCTTGCACAAAGAACGCGGCCCCTTGCGCTGGGGGGTGGGCCTGGCTCTGGTGGCGGCGGCCATGTTCCCCACCGTGCTGCTGTTTCTGGCGCTGCTGGAGATCGCCCGCAGCTTCGGCCTGGCCAACAACCTGCTCACCCTCAGCCTGCCGTACACAGCCCTGTCGCTGCCCCTGGCGGTTCTGCTGCTGCGGGCCGCCTTCGCCGACCTTCCCGGGGAACTGGAGGATGCGGCGCGACTCGAGGGGCTGGGGCTGGGGCAACGGCTCCGCTTCGTGCTGCTGCCCCTGCTGGGGCCGGCCCTGGCCAGTACCGCCGTCCTGGTGTTCCTGGCCAGCTGGAACGAGTACGCCATTGCCCTCACCTGGATCAGCCGCAGTGATCTGCTCACCCTGCCGATCGCCATTGCCCGGATCGGGGGGGGCTCGGTGTTCACCATCCCCTACGGAGCCTTCGCCGCTGCCACCGTTCTGGGCAGCCTGCCCCTGCTGCTGCTGGTGCTGCTGGCCCAGAGGTCGATCGTCTCGGGACTCACCCGCGGGGCGGTGAAGGGATGAGCTCCCGCTCCGGCGCCGGTCTGGAACTGCGGCAGCTGGGCCGGGAGGTGGGCGGTCGGTGCCTGCTGGATCGCCTCGACCTGCAGGTCGCCCCCGGCGAATGCGTCGCCCTGCTCGGACCCAGTGGCTGCGGCAAATCCACCACCCTGCGCCTGGTGGCGGGGCTGGATCCGGCCAGCGGCGGACAGGTGCTGCTGGACGGGGTGGATCTCAGCGGCCGAAGCCCGGGTGAACGGCAGGTGGCGATGGTGTTCCAGAGCTATGCCCTCTACCCCCACCTGAGTGTCGAGGGCAACCTCGACCTGGGCCTGAAGGTGCGCGGCATGGCCCGCCGGGAGCGCCAGCGGCGCATCGATGCCACCCTTGAACTGCTCCAGCTGGGCGAACTGCGCCAGCGGCGGCCCGCCCAGCTCTCCGGCGGCCAGCGCCAGCGGGTGGCCCTGGCCCGGGCGTTGCTGCGCCAACCACGGATCGTGCTGCTCGATGAGCCGATGAGCAACCTCGATGCCCAGCTGCGGGAGGACCTGCGGCCGGAACTGCGCCGGCTGCTGTGCGGCCGCGAGCAGCCGGTGATCTACGTCACCCACGACCAGCAGGAGGCCGTGGGCATGGCCGACCGCATCGCCCTGCTCGACGCCGGTCGGCTGCAGCAGGTGGGCAGCCCCAGGGAGCTCTACACCAACCCCGCCAACCGATTCGTCGCCGCCTTCCTGGGGAGGCCGGCGATCAACCTGCTGACGATCGAACCCGGGCGTCAGCTCGGCCTGCGGCCCGAGCACCTGCGCCTGGGCGACGACGGGGCCCTCGCGGCCAGGCTGTTACGCCGGGAGTGGTGGGGCCACCAGCAACTCCTCTGGTTCGACAGCCAGTGGGGCACCCTGCGGGTGCTCACCGCGCCGGAGGCGCCGATGCCCCAAGAACCGCGCCTGGGCTGGCAGCGGCAGCATGAGCTCTGGTTCGATACCGAAAGCGGCGCCAGGCTCGCTGCCTGATCGGCCCGCAGGTGTGGTTGGGCACCATTTGTTAAGCTCTCTAGCTGGCTCAGGCCTGCATCGTCCACCGTCGTCACAACGTCATGTCCCGGGTCTGTCAGCTCACCGGCAAGCGCGCCAACAACGGCATGGCCGTCAGCCATTCCCACGTGCGCACCAAGAAGCTGCAGCAGGTGAACCTGCAGGAACGGCGGCTGTGGTGGGCCGAGGGCAAGCGTTTCATCAAGCTGCGGGTGTCCACCAAGGCCCTGAAAACCATCCAGAAAAAGGGCCTTGGTGCCTACGCCAAGGAACTGGGTGTCAATCTGGCCAAGATCTGAGTCGCCGGGCTGCACAGCCAGCATCGCTAGGGTCCAGTCTCGATGCAGGCAAGCTCGTGGAGCGACGCGCGTTTTTAGGCGGAACGTTTCTTGCGGCCATCGGCCTGCTGATCCGTCCGCAGCAAGCCACTGCCATGGGTGGCACCTTGCCGGACATCGGCAAGCCAGCTCCGGCCGTTGATCTGGACGGTGTGGCTCCTGGCACTGACGGGGCCGTGCGAACGACCCACCTGTCCACGGCTGATTTTCGCGGTCGCTGGCTGGTCCTTTATTTCTACCCCAAGGATTTCACCAGCGGCTGCACGCTTGAGGCCCGCGGCTTCCAGCGCGACCTGGCCAGCTTCCGCGCGAGGAATGCTGAAGTGGTGGGAGTCAGTGCCGATGACGCCGAGGCCCATCTTTCGTTCTGTGGCAGCGAAGGCCTGGCCTATCCGCTGCTCTCCGATCCCGGCGGTGGCGTCAGTCGTCGCTACGGCTCCTGGCAGGCCCCCTTCTCAGCACGCCACACCTTCCTGATCGACCCGGACGGCGTGCTGCGGGCCAACTGGGTGGCGGTCAGGCCCTCCGGCCACAGCCATGAGGTGCTGGCGGAGCTGTCCCGGCTTCAGGGGGGAACGGGCCAGTGATCCAGCGCCGACAGCTTCTGGGCCTGTTCGCAGCCGCCGCCATCGGGCTGCCGCTGCTGGCCGCGCCGGGCCATGGCAACCCCTCCGCGGAACGCCTGCACGTCCTGGCCACCGGCGACAGCGGCAGCGGTAATGCCCACCAGCGGGCCGTGGGCCAGCGCATGGGCGACGTCCATCGGCGCACGCCGGTGGATCTGGTGCTCCTGGCAGGCGACAACATCTACCCCTCCGGCGACCTGGCGCTGGTGGAGACCACCTTCCGGCGGCCATACAGCGCCCTGCTGCAGGCCGGAGTGCCCTTCCACGCGGTGCTCGGCAACCACGACATCCGCACCGCCAACGGCGACCAGCAGATCGCCTACAAGCCCTTCGGCATGAAGGGCCGCTGGTACACCCTGCGGCGCGGCCCGGTGCAGTTCTTTCTGCTGGACACCAACGTCAACGCCCCCTGGCAACATCAGCGACCCTGGCTGCAGCAGGCCCTGGCCGTCAGCACGGCCCCCTGGAAGGTGGTGGTGGGGCACCACCCGATGCGCTCGGCCGGCTTTTATGGCGATGATCCGGCCGCCATCGCCAGGCTCGCGCCCCTGTTCCGCCGCTACGGCGTGCAGCTCTACATCAATGGCCACGACCACCACTACGAGCGCACCCGCCCGATCGATGGCACCACCTACCTCACGGTGGGCAACGGCGGCGCCCAGCTGCGGGCCGTGCTGCCCAACGCCAACACCGCCCGGGCCCTGAGCACCTACGGCTTCGCCGAACTGAGCGCCACCGGCGACCGGTTGCGCATCGACGCCTGGGACAGCCAGGGGCGGCGCATCGACCAGGCTGAGCTGCTGCGGTCCGACTGAATCGCCCCAGCCGGGCGGGACTCAGGCCTGCAGGGCCGCCAGCACCTCCCGGTGCACCTGGCTGCTGCGTTGCAGGGCCGCGATGCCAGCGGCCTGAGGCGGCGTGTCGAGCACGGCGGCCCAGGTGGCCTGGAGATGGCCATCGGTGGGGGCTTCGAGCTCCTGGCAGGGACAACCGATCCCCGCCGCCGCAGCGGCCACTTTGGGGTCGTAGCTGAGGGCGGCGCAGGGGCTGCCGGCCAGGGCGGCCAGGATCAAGCCATGCAGGCGCATGGCCAGCACCAGGCCCGCCTGACGGAAGGCGTCCATGGCGTCTTCGGGCGTCTGCACCGCCAGTTCCCGGCTGCGGCTGGCGAGAGCCGCGCCCAGCAGATCCTGCTGGATCAGACGCGCCAGCAGACCCCGGTCCTGATCCTGATGGAAGGGCAGCCAGAGCACCTCCCGATCGGCCGCCACCGCCAGCCGCTCGAGGGCCTGCAGGTAGGGGATCCAGGCTGCACCGCTCAGCTGCTGCACCGGCCGGAAGCAGAGCACGATCGGGCCACCGCGGCCACTCCAGGGCTGGGCCGGCAGTGCCCAGACCGGATCACTGCCGACGGACGCCTCCACCCCCCAGGCCCTTGCCTGGGCGGCAGACGCGGCGTCCCGCCAGCTGATCGCCGTCGCCAGGGGCAGCAAGCGCCGCACCAGGGCACGGCTGCGGCGGCGGCGCAGGGGACCCAGTCCCTGGCCCCACAGGATCACGGGTTGGCCCCGGAGCCGGGCCGCGAGCATCAGGGCGCCGTAGTAAAGGAGGCTCTGAAAGCTGGTGGTGTCCTGCAGCAGGCTGCCGCCGCCGAGCACCAGGGCCTGACACCGGCCGAGAGCCGCGATCACCCCAGCCAGCCGGCGGCGGTCGGTGGTCTCCACCCCGAAACGGTCGCGCACCAGATCCTGGTCGTGGGCCGTGACCAGCGGAACGCAACCGGCCGGCAACTGGCCCAGCAACACCTGCAGCAGGGCGTCATCGCCAAGGTTGTGCTCCCCGTAGTAGCCGCAGATCAGAGCACGCATCCGACACAGCGGTGATTCCGGCTCCGTACATTACGGATCACACCAGGCCTTGCCCATGCACGCGCTGTCGCTGCCCACCTGGTGGATCCACATCACGTCGGTGCTCGAGTGGGGGCTGGCGATCCTGGCCGTGCAGGCCTACGGTCGCCTGCGGCGGGAAGGGGGCTGGCGCTGGCTGGCCCTGGCCATGGTGCCGGCCCTCGTGAGTGCCATGGCGGCCTGCACATGGCATCTGTTCGACAACAGCGAGGCCCTCAAGGGGTTGGTGGTGTTGCAGGCCGGTCTCACCGCCCTGGGTAACGGGGCCCTGGCCCTGGCCGCCTGGAACCTGCTGCGTCTGCAGCGGCTGGCTTCAGAGGAAGGCCGCCCGTGAGCCTGCCCCTGGCCGACTGGTTTGAGCGCCTCGGCGGTGTGGATCCGGCACCGTTCTTCGTGCTCTCGCTCCTGCCCTACCTGGCCTTTCTGTGGTGGGCGCAGAAGGTGCGGGCGTTTCCGCGCCTGGCCTTACGCGGCTTCCAGCTGACGCTGCTGTTCGTGGCGGTCACGATCGTCGCTGCCGTGGTGGCCCAGCAGGCCTTCGGCCGTCAGCTGGCGGACGTGGATCCCCTCCACGGTGGCGCCGAAGCCTTCCTGACCCTCAGCAACCTGGTGGTGCTGCTGGGATTTCGTCCCCGGCAGGAGCCACCACTCGCAGGTGAACAAGTCTTAAGGGGGCGGGGCGCAGCTCCCGCTGACCCGGAAGATGGGGCGTCAGCAAGTGCATCATGATCGCTCCCCTCCTGGCCATGGCTCCCGCGTCGATCAGCTGGTCTCCCAAGGTGGCCCTGGTCATGATCGTGTGCAACGTCATCGCCATCGCCATCGGCAAGGCCACCATCCAGCAGCAGAACGTGGGTCTGCAGCTTCCCAACAATTCCTTCTTCGGCGGTTTCAGCCACGGCGCCATGCTCGGCACCACCAGCCTGGGACACATCCTCGGCATGGGCGCGATCTTGGGTCTGGCCTCCCGCGGCGTCCTCTGAGGTTCCGGCGCCGGCTGGACTTCAGCGCCAGCCGAGCAGGTACGGCATGGCCCTGAGGCCGTAGCGCTCGAAGCGATAGCCGAACAGCAGGGCCGAGAGATCCTCCGCCCTGCAACCGTCCAGCCCCCGCAGCACCTGGTCGAGACGGCCATCGGCCTTCGCTTCGTGCAGGCCCAGCCAGGTGCGTCGCGCCAGCCGGCCGCTGAGTGACCAGCGCCAGCCCAGGGCTCGCCTCAGTTGGGGCGCATAGTCCTGCAGCGCCTGCTGTGCCGAGGTTGAAGCACCTGAGGCCGCCAGGGCCTCTTGCAGCAAGGGAGCCAACACGGCGCTGCTGGTGAGGGCGTGACGGATGCCTTCACCGCCCAGCAGGTTGGCGGTGCTGACCGCATCGCCCAGGCCCACCAACCGGCCCCGTTGATGGGGTTCGCGGCGGCGGATGGTGCTGCGCACCAGACCGCCATGGCGGTCCAGGACCTTGAAGACCTCGCCAGGCAACAGCCGCCGGCCCAGCTCCGTGATCAGCCGCCCCAGGGGAGGCTGCTGGCGCTGGGGATCCACCAGCCGGCACACCCCGAGCTTCAGCACGCCCGGCTGCATCGGAAAGATCCAGCCATAGCCCTGTGGCACCCAGTCGCTGCCGAGGCAGAAACTGAGCCGATCAGCCCAGCGTTCCCAGCAGGTAAGGGAAACCTGCAACAGCCATTCCAGGCCGGCGGCCCGCACCAGCCCATCCCGCGGGCGCTGGGCCGGTGGCGGATCCCCCAGCAGGGCCCGGGCCTGGCCGCTGGCATCCACGGTCCAGTCGCTGCTGACGCGCAGCAGGGTGCCATCGGCGCGGCGCAGCAGGGTCACCATCCGCTCGCCCTCCTGGTGGCTGCAGCAGGCCTGGAGTCCCAGAGCAACCCGACCGCCCCAGCGCAGGCACTGGTCGGCCTGCCAGCGGCGTAGAGCGCCGAAATCGAGCACCACTCCGAGGGGCTGGGGGGAGGCCCAGGAGCGGGTGGCGCTGCCAGGACCGATCAGCTGCCACTGCCGCCAGCGGCTGCCCACCACCTCCGCCGGCAGGCCGAAGACCTGCATGGACGCGATCGGCAGGGCGGCGCTGCTGAAGGCGGAGCGGTTCAGGTCGGTGAGGCGGTCGACCAGGATGACATCGACGCCCTGAAAGGCAAGACGCCGGGCCAGATCTCCGCCGGCCGGACCGGCCCCCACCACCAGCACCTGGCAGTGGAGGGAGGACTCAGACGGCAAGGGCGGTGGGGACGGTGGCGCGGAACACAGGGCCGAAACGCTCGTAGATGCGATCGGCCATCTGGGCAGGGGTCAGGCCCAGGCTTTCCTTGCTCTGGTCAGGGCTGGCGTGGTCCACCAGGACGTCAGGGATGCCGATGCGCAGCACCGGCACGGGCAGGTCGTGGTCGTTGAGGGATTCCACCACCGCCGCCCCGAAGCCACCGGGCAGGGCGCCTTCCTCCATCGTCACGACCCGGCCGATGCGCCGCGCCAGGGGCAGGATCAGGGCCTCGTCAAGGGGCCGCAGGAAACGGGCGTTCACGACGGCGGCCCGGAGGCCCTTCTCCTGGAGCAGACCGGCGGTGGCCATGGCAGGGGCCACCATGGCGCCGTAAGCCACGATCAACACATCGTCGCCGTCGGTGAGCAGCTCACCGCGGCCGATCTCCAGGGGCTGCCAGCCCTCGTCCATCAGCGGCACCCCTTCGCCTTCGCCCCGGGGGATGCGGATGGCGCAGGGGCCGTCATGGGCGATCGAGGTGACCAGCATGCGTTGCAGTTCGGCCTCGTCCTTCGGAGCCATCACCGTGAAGTTGGGGACGGCCCGCAGATAGCTGATGTCGTACTGGCCCTGGTGGGTGGGACCATCAGCGCCGACGATGCCGGCCCGATCGAGAACGAAGGTGACAGGCAGCTTCTGGATGCCGACGTCATGGATGAGCTGGTCGTAGGCCCGCTGCAGGAAGGTGCTGTAGATCGCCACCACCGGCCGCAGACCTTCGCAGGCCATGCCCGCCGCCATCGTGACGGCGTGCTGCTCGGCGATGCCCACATCGAAATACTGCCCGGGGAGCGCTTTCTCCAGCAGATCCAGCCCGGTGCCGGTGGCCATGGCGGCGGTGATGCCGACCACCCTGGGATCCTGTTCGCAGATCTTGATGAGGGTCTGGCCGAAGACCTTGCTCCAGCTGGGCGGTTTGGGCTTGCTGGACGGGTAGGCCTTACCGGTGGCCAGATCGAAGGCGGACTGGGCGTGGTACCCCACCTGATCGGCTTCGGCGTAGGGGTAGCCCTTGCCTTTGGTGGTGGCCACATGCACCAGCACCGGACCATCGCAGCGGTGCGCCGCCTGGAAGGTGCGCACCATCTCGGGGATGTCGTGGCCGTCGATCGGTCCGACGTAGGTGAAGCCCAGCTCTTCGAACACGGCCCCCACCTTGGGAACCGCGAGCCGTTTCATGCTCTCTTTGAGTGTCTTGAGCTCGGTGGGCAGTTCCCCGTGCAGGAAGGGGAGGTGCTTCACCGCCTCCTCGGCGCTGCCGGAGAGAAACTGCACCGGCTTGCTGAGCCGCATGCGGTTGAGGTGGGTGGAGAGGGCCCCAACCGGCGCTGAGATCGACATGTCGTTGTCGTTCAGCACCACCAGCAGCTTGGTGTGCGGCAGGTGGCCCGCATGGTTGATGGCCTCCAGGGCCATGCCGCCGGTGAGGGCACCATCGCCGATCACGGCGACACATTTGAAATCTTCACCGCGGCTGTCACGGGCCAGGGCCATGCCCAGGGCGGCCGAGATGCTGGTGGAGGCGTGGCCGGCACCGAAGTGGTCGAAGCGGCTCTCGCTGCGCTTCAGATAGCCCGCCACGCCGCCCTTCTGGCGCAGGGTATGGAAATCCTTGTAGCGGCCCGTGACCAGCTTGTGGGGATAGGCCTGGTGGCCCACGTCCCACACCACCCGGTCGTGGTCGAGGTCGAGGGTCTGGTACAGGGCGAGGGTGAGTTCGACGACCCCGAGCCCCGGACCCAGGTGCCCACCACTGGTGGCCACCACCTCCAGGTGCTTCTCGCGGATCTGGCGGGCCATGGCCTCGAGTTCTGCCGTGCTCAGGCCGTGCAGCTGATTCGGATGGCTCAGCTCGCTCAGATGCATGCCCTTCCTTGCTTCCAGGTGGCCAATCTACGGGGTTCGCTCCAACCCACGGCGGCGAACGCCACCGTTCCAGGGTCGGGTTGCGACACTGGGGCCATGACTTTGGCCGCCCACGACGACGCCTTTCCCGAGGCAACCGCTTACCTGCAGCGGATCCTGCGGGCCCGGGTGTACGACGTGGCGATCGAATCCCCCCTCGATCCCGCCCCCAACCTCTCCCGCCGGCTTCTCAACCAGGTGCTGCTGAAAAGGGAGGATCTCCAGCCCGTGTTCAGCTTCAAGCTGCGCGGCGCCTACAACAAGATGGTCGGCCTGGAGCGGGCCGAGCTCGACCGGGGGGTGATCGCCGCCAGTGCCGGCAACCACGCCCAGGGGGTGGCCCTGGCGGCCCAGCGGCTGGGCTGCACCGCGGTGATCGTGATGCCCGTCACCACTCCGGAGATGAAGGTGCGTTCGGTGGCGGCCCGCGGCGCCGAAGTCGTGCTGCATGGCGACACCTACGACGAGGCCTGCGAGGAAGCCCACCGCCTGCAGCGGCTGCGCGGACTCACCTTCATCCATCCCTTCGATGACCCGGATGTGATCGCCGGCCAGGGCACGATCGGTCTGGAGATCCTGCGCCAGTGCTCCGATCCCCCCGATGCCATCTACGTGGCGGTGGGCGGTGGCGGGCTGATCGCCGGCATCGGCGCCTACGTCAAGAGCCTCTGGCCCCAGGTGGAGGTGGTGGGCGTCGAGCCGAGCGATGCCGATGCCATGACCCGTTCGTTGGCAGCGGGGCGGCGGGTCCGGCTCGACCAGGTGGGCCTGTTCGCCGACGGCGTGGCCGTGCGACAGGTGGGTGAGCACACCTTTGCCCTGGCCCAGCGCTGCGTCGATCGCATGGTCACAGTGGACACCGATGAGATCTGCGCCGCCATCAAGGACGTCTTCGAGGACACCCGCTCGATCCTGGAGCCGGCGGGCGCCCTCTCGGTGGCTGGCATGAAGAAGGACGTGGCCCAGCGTCAGCTGCGGGACCGGACCCTGGTGGCGGTGGCCTGCGGCGCCAACATGAACTTCGACCGTCTGGCCTTCGTGGCGGAACGGGCCGAGCTGGGCGAGGAGCGCGAAGCCCTGCTGGCGGTGGAGATCCCGGAGCAACCCGGCAGCCTGGCGCGCTTCTGCGCTGTCCTCGGCCAGCGCAGCCTCACCGAGTTCAGCTACCGCCTGGCCGACCCCCAGCTGGCCCACATCTTCGTGGGGGTCCAGATCAGCGGCCACCAGGACACCCGCCAGCTGATGGAGGCCCTGGAGGCCCACGGGTTTCCTTGCCTCGACCTGAGCGGCGACGAGCTGGCCAAGCTGCACCTCTGCCACATGGTGGGGGGACGGCTGCCGGCCAGCGCCGGGGCGGCCCTGAACCAGGGAGAAGAGCGGCTCTACCGCTTCGTGTTCCCGGAACGGCCCGGGGCCCTGATGGCGTTCGTGAACGCCCTGCACCCCAACTGGAACATCAGCATCTTTCACTACCGCAACCACGGCGCCGACGTCGGGCGCATCGTGGTGGGGGTGCAGGTGCCGCCCTCGGAGCTGGAGGACTGGCAGGCCTTCCTCGCCGATCTCCCGTACCAGCACTGGGAGGAGACCCACAACCCGGCCTACCGGCTGTTCCTGGGGGAAGTGGGCTACAGCCTTCTGCCACGCCCTGCCGCCCTTCCCCATGGCTGATCCCGAACCCTTCTGCGGCCTGTCCCTGCCAGCCCGGCTGGAGGCCATCCTTTATCTCAAGGGGCGGCCGCTGGAGCTGGGGGAACTGGCCACCATCGCCGGCATCGAGCGGGACGCGGCCGAGCTGGCCCTGATCACCCTGATGGCCGACTACGCCCACCGGGACACGGCCCTGGAGATTCATCAGGAGGGACAGCGCTACGCGCTGCAGCTGCGGGCGGGCCTGGGGGATCTGGTGCAGAACCTGCTGCCGGTGGATCTCTCCATCGCCGCCCTGCGCACCCTGGCCACCATCGCCCTCAAAAAGCGTCTGCTGCAGTCGGAGCTGGTGGAGCTGCGCGGCTCCGGGGCCTACGAGCACATCAAGGAACTGCTGGCCCAGGACTTCATCGAGCGCCGACGCCAGAGCGACGGCCGCTCCTACTGGCTCAGCCTGAGTGAGAAGTTCCATCGCACCTTCTCCCTGAAGGCCGACGACCTGGCGGCCCTGGGGTCGCGCCTGGCGGCCGCCGAGACAGACGCGAGCCCGCCGACGCCCGAGGATGAACTGGATCCATAGAGTTGGCTGGCGGTTGCAGCCCACCCCTCGACCCTTTCCATGAACATCTTCGTCTTTCTGCTCCAGGTGCTGGCCCAGACCCTCAGCATCTACCTCCTGGTGCTGCTGGTCCGGGTGCTGCTGAGCTGGTTCCCCAACCTCGACTGGAGCAACCCCGTGCTCTCCAGCGTCAGCGCCATCACCGACCCCTACCTGAACGCCTTCCGCGGCCTGATTCCACCGCTTGGCGGCATCGACCTGTCGGCGCTGGTGGCCTTCATCGCCCTGCAGCTGGCCCAGAGCCTGTTGGGGGCCTCGATCGCCACCCTCTCGGGCGGCCTCCCCTACTGAGCGGACGGGTCTTCGGAGGCGCCCAGGGCCTCTTCCAGCGGCAGGAGTTCATCGTCCGCCCCGGCCCGGGTGCGCACCGGCGCGCTGAAGCCCCTCGCCTTGACGCTGCGGGTGCCGAGGGGGCCGGGCGTGCCAGCAGGCACGGCCAGGCGCAGGGCAAAGCTCGAGCTGCCGGGCGGCACGTCGCCGATCGAACCCACCCGGGTGCGGTTCGGCAGCACCGGTTCACCGCTGGCATCGAGGATCAGGCCGAACACATCGGTGTCCATCACGGGCTTGGCTCCGGGGTTCACCACCACACCCCGCAGGGCCCAGCAGCTGGCCCCACTGGGGCGGGCCAGCTCCGGCTGAGTGCCCAGGTCGTCGGCGGGACAGGGCTCTACCACCACCTCTGACACCTTCAGATCGGTGGCGGCCGCCAGGGCGGGGGCGCCCAGCAGCATCAGCAGTCCCAGGAGCAGACCTGCCAGCCGTCGGGCCAGGGTGGTCCGGGCGAATCCTCGCTGCTTCACCGCCGATCGCCGCTGCCTCCGATCACGTTACGGTCCGCGCGGCTGGCCAGCTTGGCCAGGTTGGCGCCGGCCACCTCGTCGAGATCCAGCCCCAGTTCCGTGGCCAGCTGGGCCACGTACCAGAGCACGTCGCCCAGCTCCAGCCGCAGGTCGTCGCGGACCTCGGGGCCGAAGTCGCCGCCCCGATCCCGCAGCACCTTCTTGACCTTGTCGGCCACTTCGCCGGCCTCGCCGCACAATCCCAGCGTGGGGTAAAGAATGTTGGCGCCCACATCCGGGTAGCGCGCCGTCTCACGGGAGCGTCGCTGGTAGTCCTGAAAGTCCATTTCAAGCTCGCTCCGGGCAAGTCCGGATGGTAGTTTCCGCCCTTGTACAAGGTCGTCCAATGGCCCCTCACGATCTCATGCGTCGCACAAAGATCGTGGCCACGATCGGTCCGGCCACCGAGTCGCCCGAGGTGCTGCGGCAGCTGATCGCCGCCGGGGCCACCACCTTCCGTCTCAACTTCTCCCACGGCGATCACAGCGACCACGCCGATCGGATCGCCACCATCCGCCAGGTGGCCCACGAACTGGGCGTGCACATCGGCATCCTTCAGGATCTCCAGGGCCCCAAGATCCGTCTGGGACGCTTCCAGGCCGGTCCGATCACCCTGGCCAAGGGGGACCCCTTCGCGCTCACCTCCCGCGCCGTCAACTGCGACAACACGATCGCCACGGTGACCTACGAGCGCCTGGCGGATGAGGTGACCAACGGCAGCCGGATCCTGCTCGATGACGGCCGGGTGGAGATGGTGGTGGTGGAGGTCGACGGCCCCGAACAGACCCTGAAGTGCAGGGTCACCGTGGGTGGCGTGCTCTCCAACAACAAGGGGGTCAACTTCCCCGACGTGCAGCTGTCGATCCGGGCCCTGACCCCCAAGGACCGCCGCGACCTCAGCTTCGGGCTGCAGCAGGGGGTCGACTGGGTGGCCCTCAGCTTCGTGCGCAACCCCTCCGACATGCTGGAGATCCGCGAGCTGATCCGCAGCCAGGGCCACAACACCCCGGTGGTGGCCAAGATCGAGAAGTTCGAGGCCATCGATGCCATCGACGCCATCCTGCCCCTCTGCGACGGGGTGATGGTGGCCCGCGGGGACCTCGGGGTGGAGATGCCCGCCGAGGAGGTGCCGCTGCTGCAGAAGGAGCTGATCCGCAAGGCCAACAGCCTCGGCATTCCGATCATCACGGCCACCCAGATGCTGGATTCGATGGCCTCCTGCCCGCGGCCCACCCGGGCCGAGGTGAGCGATGTGGCCAACGCCATCCTCGACGGCACCGATGCGGTGATGCTCTCCAACGAGACCGCCGTGGGCGACTATCCCGTGGAGGCCGTGGCCACCATGGATCAGATCGCCCGCCGTATCGAGCGCGACTACCCCCAGCGGGTGCTGGACAGCCACATGGCCACCACCATCCCCAACGCCATCTGTCAGGCGGTCAGCAGCATCGCCCGCCAGCTCAACGCCGCCGCGATCCTGCCCCTCACCAAGACCGGCTCCACGGCCCGCAGCGTCAGCAAGTTTCGCCCCAGCACGCCCATCCTGGCGATCACCTCCGACGTCACCGTGGCCCGCCAGCTGCAGCTGGTGTGGGGGGTCAACCCGCTGCTGATCCACGATGAGCCGAGCAGCAGCCGCACCTTCAGCGTGGCCATGGCCGCTGCCAAGGAGCTGGGTCTGCTGAGCGCCGGCGATCTGGTGGTTCAGACCGCCGGCACCCTGGAGGGGGTGAGCGGCTCCACCGATCTGGTCAAGGTGGGCATCGTCTCGGCCGTGATGGGCCGCGGAGTCGGCATCGGCAGCGGCACGATCAGCGGCAAGGTGCGCCTGGCCAGCACTCCTGAGGAGGCGGCCCGTCTTGAGCCCGGTGAGATCCTGGTGGTGCGCGAAACGAGCGCCGCCTATCTGGAGGCGATTCGCAAGGCCCGGGGGGTGATCGCCGAGGAGGAGGGTCGCCAGAGCCATGCGGCCGTGATCGGCGAGCGGCTGGGCGTGCCCGTGATCGTGGGCGTGGCCAATGCCACCCTCGAACTGCGCATGGGGGAGGTGGTCACCCTGGACGTTCAGGATGGGGTGGTGCACCGGGGTGCCCAGAGCACCCACCCCTCCGCGGTGCCGTCGTTCCTCTAGAACCGAAGCCCCTCCGGCTGCTCCGCCATGGCCTCCAAGCTGCCCCTGAGCGAAACGGTGGCCATGGCGTTGCTGACGCTGCGTTCGAATCGCCTGCGCAGCCTGCTCACCATGCTGGGCATCGTCATCGGCAACGCCTCGGTGATCACCCTGGTGGGCGTCGGCCGGGGCGCCCAGAACCTGGCCGAGAGCCAGCTCAGCACCCTGGGCGCCAACGTGCTGTTTGTGGTGCCCGGCAACAATGACACGCGGCGCCAGGGGATCGAGATGCCCCGCACCCTGGTGCTGGAGGACGCCAAGGCCATCGCCGAGCAGGTGCCAAGTGTGCGCCGGGTCGCCCCCCAGATCACCCTCAATGAGGTGGCCCAGGCCGGTGGTTTCAGCTCCTCGGTATCGGTGTCGGGCGTGACGCCCGAGTTCCTGCCGGTGCGCAGCTTTGAGGTGGCCAGGGGCCGCTTCATCGACCAGCGTGACGTGCAGGGGGCCCGCAACGTGGTGGTGATCGGCCCTGACCTGCAGGAAAAGCTGATGCCCACCGGCGAAGCCCTGGGGCGCCAGCTGCGCATCCGCGACAAGTCGTTCGAAGTGATCGGCGTACTGGCACCGAAGGGCGCCGTGTTCGGATCCAACCAGGACGAGAACGCCTACATCCCGCTCACCACCATGGTGAGCCAGCTGAGTGGGCGTGATCCCACCTTCGGCATCAGCCTCACGTTCATCAGCGTGGAAGCCCGCGACGAAGCCAGCACCGGAGCTGCAGCCTTCCAGATCACCAACTTGCTGCGCCAGCGGCACCGGCTGTTGCGGGAGGACGACTTCGCGGTGCGCTCCCAGAAGGATGCCCTCACCATCGTCGGCACGATCACCGGCGGCCTCACCCTGATGCTGGGGGCCATCGGTGCGGTGTCCCTGCTGGTGGGGGGAATCGGAATCATGAACATCATGCTGGTGTCGGTGAGCGAACGCACCGAGGAGATCGGCCTGCGCAAGGCCCTCGGCGCCCGCAGCAGTGACGTGCTGCTGCAGTTCCTGGTGGAGTCCCTGGTGCTCGCCAGCCTCGGTGGCGTCATCGGCAGTGCCCTGGGGCTGGGCACGGTGGCCCTGGTCGGGGCCCTCACCCCACTGCCGGCCACGATCGAAGCGAGCACGGTCCTGCTCACGGTGGGTCTGTCCGGCTCGATCGGTCTGTTCTTCGGCGTGGTGCCGGCACGGCGCGCGGCACGGCTGGATCCGATTGCGGCCCTGCGAAGCCTCTGATCTGCAGCGTCATCCCTGCGTCATCGCAGCGAGGCCGGCGGCACCAGCCACCCAGAGGGCCAGAGAGAACAGAAGAAAATCTTTAGAGTGGCAATCCGTCGCCTTCGTCACCAAATCCCCACAGCCGGAATGTCTTGATGGTATTGAAGCCGCCGGATGCAGGTGTTGGAACAGTTGGCCAGGACGGAACAGGTGGATTGCGGCTACCGGAATGGATCCGACCGCATGATCATCCTGCGCTGCATCGGGCCGGAACAGTTCTTCCTGGAACGGGTCGTCTTTCCTTTTGAACTCCTGACCTTTCAATGTCCATCCAGGAGCGAAGTCGAGATCTGGACCCATGGTCTGGGCGGCCCCGAACTGCTCGAATCGATCGAGGCCCGCGAACTGGTCATGGAATCGGCTCCGATTCCCGACTCTGCCGTGGCTGTCCACGACCCTGCCGTGGGTGGCATTGAGACCAACCCCTGGCTGCAGGCGGGCTGAGCCGAGCGGAACCGACCGCCGAGGACGTCAAGCTTGACGCCGAAAGGCTCCCGCTGCAGGGCCGGCCGCTCTTAAGGTTGTGCAAAAGCTTCACAACCATGAATCAGCGCTGGCGTGTCCTTACCCTGTGGCTGTTGCCGATCGCCGTGGCCCTGTTCCTGGGCTGGCAGTTGCTGAGTTCAGGGGGACGGCTGGCGCCCGGGCCCACCGGTGACACCACTGCGCCCCGCAATGCCGCCGTGGCCCGCATGAGCTACGGCCGCTTCCTCGATTACGTCGAAGCGGGCAGGGTCACCGCAGTCGACATCTACGACGGGGGCCGCACCGCTGTGATCGAAGCGGTCGATCCCGACCTCGACAACCGGGTGCAACGGCTGCGGGTGGATCTTCCCGGCGTCGCCCCTGAGCTGATCAACAAGCTCAAGGACCAGGGCATCAGCTTCGATGTCCATCCCCCGAAGTCGACGCCACCGGCCCTGGGCCTGCTGGGCAACCTGCTGTTCCCACTTCTGCTGATCGGTTCGTTGATCTTCCTGGCCAGGCGTTCCTCGGGCATGCCCGGTGGGCCTGGTCAGGCGATGCAGTTCGGTAAGTCCAAGGCTCGTTTCGCCATGGAAGCCGAAACCGGTGTCAAGTTCGATGACGTGGCCGGCGTCGAGGAAGCCAAGCAGGACCTGCAGGAAGTGGTCACCTTCCTCAAGACCCCGGAACGCTTCACCTCCGTTGGGGCCAAGATCCCCCGCGGCGTGCTGCTGGTGGGCCCCCCGGGCACCGGCAAGACCCTGCTGGCCAAGGCCATCGCCGGCGAGGCCGGGGTGCCCTTTTTCTCCCTATCGGGTTCGGAATTCGTCGAGATGTTTGTCGGTGTCGGCGCCAGCCGGGTGCGCGACCTGTTCAAGCGGGCCAAGGAGAACAGCCCCTGCCTGATCTTCATCGATGAGATCGATGCTGTCGGTCGGCAACGCGGTGCCGGAATCGGTGGCGGCAACGACGAGCGGGAGCAGACCCTCAACCAGCTGCTCACCGAGATGGATGGCTTTGAAGGCAACAGCGGCATCATCATCATCGCGGCCACCAACCGCCCCGACGTTCTCGACTCAGCCCTGATGCGGCCCGGCCGTTTCGATCGCCAGGTGCAGGTGGATGCCCCCGACATCAAGGGTCGCCTGTCGATCCTGAAGGTGCACAGCCGTAACAAGAAGCTGGCCGAGGATGTCTCCCTGGAGATGATTGCCCGCCGCACGCCGGGCTTCACCGGCGCCGACCTGGCCAACCTGCTCAATGAGGCGGCGATCCTCACGGCCCGGCGCCGCAAGGAAGCCACGGGCCTGGCGGAAATCGACGACGCCGTCGATCGGATCATCGCCGGCATGGAGGGCAAGCCCCTCACCGATGGCCGCAGCAAGCGCCTGATCGCCTATCACGAGGTGGGCCACGCCCTGGTGGGCACCCTGGTGAAGCAGCACGACCCCGTCCAGAAGGTCACCCTGATTCCCAGAGGCCAGGCCCAGGGACTCACCTGGTTCGCCCCCGACGAAGAGCAGATGCTGGTGAGCCGGGCCCAGCTGCGGGCCCGCATCATGGGGGCCCTCGGCGGCCGTGCCGCCGAGGATGTGGTGTTCGGCCATTCCGAGGTCACCACCGGCGCCGGCGGTGACATCCAGCAGGTGGCCTCGATGGCCCGGCAGATGGTCACCCGCTTCGGCATGAGTGAACTGGGCCCGATGTCGCTGGAGGCCGGCAACCAGGAGGTGTTCCTGGGCCGCGACCTGATGACCCGCAGCGATGTGTCTGATGCCATCGCCCACAAGATTGATGGGGCCGTGCGTCACATTGTTCAGAGCTGCTACACCGACACCGTCAAGTTGGTGGCCGAGCATCGCGCCTGCATGGACCGGCTGGTGGAGCTGCTGATCGAGAAGGAAAGTCTCGATGGCGATGAGTTCCGCCTGATCGTCTCGGAGTTCGCCACCATTCCCGACAAGGACCGTTTCTCCCCCCTGCTCACAGCGGCGGACCTGGCGTCGGCCAACCATCAGGAAGTGGCTGTTGCGGATGCCGCCGAGGCCCCCTGAGGCGAGGAGTTATCGCCACCCACTCATGGAAAAGGCCTGCATCTGCAGGCCTTTTTTGTGGTTGATTGCGTTGTTGAGATCAACGCGGTCAACAACATTGATCATTTATCAGCGTCAGACCGGACGGATGGGACGCTTTTCGATCACCTTATCGATCAAGCCGTAGGCCATCGCTTCGGCCGGGGACATGAAGAAATCCCGGTCGGTGTCGATCTGGATCTGCTCGAGGTCACGGCCGGTGCGGCTGGCCAGCTCCCGGTTGAGCTTGTCCTTGAGGTAGAGGATCTCGTCCGCCTGGATGCGGATGTCGCTGGCCTGGCCGCGGGCCCCACCGAGGGGCTGGTGGATCATGATCCGCGAGTGGGTCAAACTGCTGCGCTTGCCTTTGGCTCCGGCGCAGAGCAGGAAGGCTCCCATGCTGGCGGCGAGGCCCACGCAGACGGTCTGAACATCGGGTTTGATGTGCTGCATGGTGTCGAAGATCCCAAGGCCGTCGTAGACCGAACCACCCGGAGAATTGACATACAGGAAGATATCCTTTTCGGGATCCTCCGCCTCCAGAAACAGCAGCTGCGCCACCACGCGGTTGGCGGATTCGGCCGTCACCGGTTCCCCGAGGAAAATGATCCTCTCCCGCAGCAGGCGGGAATAGATGTCGAAGGCTCTTTCACCGCGACCCGACTCCTCGATGACGATCGGGATCATGGGCTCCAGACAGACGATTGAAACGATCCTACCCAGCCGCGGAACGGGTCGAGTGCCTGCAGCGCTATGGTCGCAGCAACGAAGAATCCAACCGCGTGAGCGCTGCTCTCACCGTCGCTGACAGCAAGCGTGCCTTCCATGGCGCCTTCCCCCATGTCATCGGTCCCCTCTACCGGCGCATGGTTGACGAATTGCTGGTGGAGCTCCACCTGCTGAGCCGCCAGAAGGGCTTCCAGAGTGACCCCCTGTTCGCCGTTGGGCTTGTTCAGGTGTTCGACGGCTTCGCCCGCGGTTATCGGCCCGAGGACCAGAAGGGACCCCTGTTTGAGGCCCTGTGCGCTTCCTCCGGCTACGACGGCCCCGATCTGCGCCGCCAGTGCGATGAGGCCCTTGCGGCCATGGGGCGCCACAGCCAGCAGGAGGTGCGCCAGTGGATCGAAGCCCAGGGGGAAGGGGCACCAGCACCGGTAGCCACAGCCCTGGCCAGCATCCGCCGGTCGGATTTCCACTACTCACGCCTGATGGCCGTGGGGTTGCTCACTTTGCTGGAGCAGGCCCTCGCCGACGACGCCATGGAGCCCCAGGCCCTGCGCCAGCTCGCCCACGACATCGGTGCCTCGATCGGCCTGTTGCGCGACCGGCTCGACAAGGACCTCTCGCTCTACGCCAGCAACCTCGAGAAGATGTCCATGGCCGTCGAGCTGATGGAGGAAACCGTGGCCGCCGAGCGCCGCCGGCGCGAACGGCAGGAGATCACGGGATCACCCGAAGGCGTCCCCTCAGCCAGCTGACCCCACCTGGGCCCGGGGCAGCCTCCATCGCCAACTGGTCGGCGCGACGCACCAGTTCCGGCAGCGGTTCGGGCAGCAGGCCCAGCTGATCCAGGCCCTGGGGGCGGACCCGCAACCACAGCGAACCGGAGCCGGGTGCCTGTTCTCCGGTGGTGGCCATGGTCTGCCAGCGGGACGGAACCGGTCCGAGAAATAGCAGCAGCTGGGGCCTGGGCCCGTTGTCCCCGATCCAGCGCCAGCCACCGAGCACCACGCCATCCTCCCGCCGCCAGGTGGCCGTCCGGTCCTGGGACGCTGATCCAGTAACGGGCACCTCCTCCAGGGCCTGGGCCTGCAGGGAACGGGCCAGACCGAGCAACAGCTGTCGCCAGGCCTGACGGTCGGTGCCAACTGCCACCTGGAGCTCAAGCGACGCCTGGAAGGGGCCGCTGGCCTGGGGCTGGAGCCGCAGACGGAACGGGGATCGCCGCAGCAACGCCAGGCCCTTGGTGTCGATGCCGTAGCGCGCCGCCAGGGGATCCCGGATCAGCTGACGGGACAGCAACCCACGAAACAACTGTTCCAGGGAGGATCCCTGAAGTTCCAGCAGCAGGTCGGGTGGCAGGGGCGGCAGGGTGGAGGCCGCGCCGTCGGGGGCCCGGACGGATTCGGCCCGACCTGCCGCCGCGGCACGGTCGGTGGCTTCACCCCGCCAGTGCAGCTCGGAGGACTCCAGCGACAGGGACAGGCAACCCTCCTGGTACGCCTCCAGCAGTGGGGCCAGGGGGCCCACCAGCGCCCCGAGGCCGGAGGCGTTCCAGAACACCCCCTGACCGCTCTCCAGCCGGGGCAGACAGGCGCTGTAAAGGCCTCGCCCGGCCCGCTGATCGGGCCGCAACTGATCCTGGAGCAGGCGCCGCGAGAGGGCATCCGGTGCTACCACAAGCAGGTTCCCCACCCGCAGGCCATGGGCGGGCAGGGGGCGCTGGGAGCCGGCACCGGCATTGTCCTGGACGGCCAGGTAAGCCCCGCCGTCGGCATGGGGCCCCCAGAACTGCCACCAGGTGCGGCGTTGCTCCCGCCACAGCCGGTTGGCCGGCGTGTCCCCGAAGCGCTCGCGCCAGAGGGCTGGGACGGGCCGCTCCGGACTGGCGGCAAAACTCTGCAGCAGGCTGCTGGCCGCCATCAGCTGCTCCAGACCCTGGGCCCTGGGCCTGGGCCAGCGCCACAGGGTCAGGCTCGGCAGCAGCAACAGCAACAGCAGCGTGGCCGTGGTGGCTGGCAGTGGGGGCAGCGGCAGCGGGGGCAGCGGCAGCCGTGGCAGCGGCAGCCGGGGCAGGGCCGGCGCCGCCAGAGAACGTCGCAGACGATCGAACGGACGACTCATGCAAACGCCGACAGGGTTCGGCCTAGGTGGGTGATGCCCTGCTCTGCTTGAGCCACGGAGCGAAAAGCCAGCGACACCAGGCTCAGTGAAAGGGCTCAGGAGCGGGGGCGGCCCTCGGTGGAGCGACGGCGGCGCCGGTCACGCCATTCGACCGTGGACAGGTAAATGACGCCGATGCTCACGAAGAGGAGCAGAGCGGAGGCCAGACCCGCCAGCAGGGTGGTGGTGGGGAAGGCCAGATCAGAAACCGATGCTGTTGTCACCGTTGCGGCCCCACACCACCATGGCGATCGAGAAGGTGAAGATGGCCGCCAGGGCGGACCAACCAAGGGTGATCAACATCGAGCCCGAATCAGGGGTGAGCGCATGTTACCTACGCTGGTGACCGGCAGCCGCTGAAGGCCCATGGTCGTCGCTCCAACGAGAAGTCCCGCCCAGGCAGGGCAGCGCCTCCAGCAGCGCTACCCCCAGGTGAACGTCATCGTCCTCGACGATGACGTCAACACGTTTCAGCATGTGGTGGAAGCCCTGGTGCGACACCTGCCCGGCATGCAGCCCGATCAGGCCTGGAGCCTGGCCCACCGGATCGATGGGGAAGGTTCGGCGGTGGTCTGGAGTGGTCCGCTGGAGCAGGGGGAGCTGTACCACCAGCTGCTCAGCGCCGAAGGGCTGACCATGGCACCGCTGGGCCAGGGCTGAGGAACGGCGATGGCTCGGCTGGTGATCACCCACAGCACCTACGTGGAGGGTCTGATCCCGCTGCTGCGGCGTCTGGCCACCCTGCCGGACATCGACACGATCACTCCGGCGGTGATCTCACGGGTGAAGGGCCGCAGTATCGGCTTGCGGCTGCGGGTCTCGAGCCCGATCACCGGAGGACACAAGCTGCTGGCCCGCAGGGGCAGCACGGCTCAGGAGGTCTTTGTGGTCACGCGCCTGAACCGGGATCAGCTGCAGGAGGCCTTGGATCGGCTGACGAACTGAGCAGGCTGGTGGGGGCGACCCGCTCGTAGACAGCCGGGGTGCGGAAGCGGCCATAGGCCCCGCTCTGGCGGAACCAGCTTGCCCCTTCCACCTCCTGCAGATCGTGGGGCCGCAGCCCCCAGCGACGCTCCAGGTAGGCGGCCGCAGCGTCCGTATCGAAGCTGGGTTGGCCCCAGGCCACAACGGCCAGGGCCAGGGCCCGGATCCTCACAGCACCGGCGGGACTCTCCTGGATGTCCTCCTCCAGCAGAAAGGTGCGGAAGTCACCCTGGCTCTCCTCTTCCAGGGGGTACTTCTGCAGATAAAGAGCCCTGGCACGGGGGAAGATGGGGCCCGGGGCGCGGGCCAGGAGGCGCTCGAACGACGACTGGAAGTTCGGAAGCTCGCTGATCACGGCGGCGGATGGACGTTGCACCAGCATGCCTGCCTGGTGAGCCCGCCATGATGCGGATCCCCAGCCACGTTCCCATGGCCTTCACCCCTGAGGACCTCGCCGGAGCCCTGCGCTGGCGCTACGCCACCAAGAGTTTCCAGGCCGGAGCCAGGATTCCATCAGCCACCTGGTCGGCCCTTGAAGACACCCTGGTGCAGAGCCCTTCCAGCTACGGGCTGCAGCCCTGGAAGTTTCTGGTGATCGAGGACCCAACCCTGCGCGCGACCCTGAAACCCCACTCCTGGGACCAGACCCAGATCACGGACTGCTCCCACCTGGTGGTCTTTCTGGTCCGCCGGACGATCGAGGAGGCCGATCTGGATCGGCTGATCCAGGCCACGGCCGACGCCAGGGGGCTGGACCCCGAGCAGCTGGCCCCGTATCGGGCGATGATGGCCAAGGATCTGATCCATGGCCCCCGCAGCGCGGTGATCGATCGCTGGGCGAGCAACCAGGTGTACATCGCCCTCGGCACCTTTCTGACGGCGGCGGCGCTGCTGTCCGTGGACACCTGCCCGATCGAAGGCTTTTCCCCGGCCGATTACGACAGGATTCTCAAGCTGGAAACCAGCCCCTACCGAAGTTGTGTTGTCTGTGCGGCGGGCTACCGCGATCCCGAGGACCGCTATGCAGCCCTCGCGAAGGTGCGTTACTCAGCAGAGGATCTGATCGAGACGCTCTGATCAAAACCCGTTGATCAAAGCAGAAAGGGGTGGACCGCCGTGCCGTCTTGCCCCAGTGTTCGACCTGGATGAACCAGGTGGGGAGTCAGGGGCGGGGCTTCGTTTCCGGCCGTGAAGCCGGTATACGTTGCCGTCGCTGAAGACTCCCCGCGTCGAAAGGGAGTCAGATCAGAAAACTGTGAAAGGCAGTCACCAACACAGCAGTCCGAACCCATCCTAAGTGGGTTGGTCCGGCAGCGGCCAGATGGCCCGCACCTCCGCCAGCCGGCGCTGTTTCTCCAGCTCACGCTCGGTGTCGTTGCGGCCCTCGAGCAGCAGGGTGAGGTGGCCCAGCTTGCGGCCGGCCCCGCCGCCTTGCTTGCCGTACCAGTGCAGGTGGGCGCCGGGAAGCGCCTCAAGGGCGCGGCGCCGTTCCAGCTGGTCGGCATCGCCTCCCTCCGGCGCCAGCAGGTTGACCATCAGGGCACCGGGCACCACGGCGTCGGTGCTGCCCATCGGCAGCCCGGCGACGATGCGCACCTGCTGGGAGAACTGGCTGGTGCGGCAGGCCTCGATCGTCAGGTGGCCGGAGTTGTGGGTGCGGGGGGCCAGCTCGTTGACCTGCAGGCCCGAGGGCCCGTAGAAGAACTCGATCGACAGCACGCCCACGTAGTCGAGGGCGGTGAGCAGGGAAGCGGCCACGTTGCGGGCGAACACCTCGACCCGGTGATCCACCGGCGCAGGGAAGAGCACCCAGTCGCAGACACGGCGGTGCTGGTGCGTCTGCACCAAGGGATAGCAAGCCACCGTGCCGTGCTGGTCGCGACAGGCCACCAGCGCCAGCTCCTGCTCGAAGCGCACCAGCTCCTCGAGGATCCAGTCGTCGGGGACGACCCTGGCGAGCAGCGCCTCCAGTGCGGCCAGGTCGGCCACGGGCACCGTGCCCCGGCCGTCGTAGCCCCCGCGGCTGGCCTTGGCCATCATCGGGAAGTCAAAACCCTGGGGCAGGCGGGGAGCGGCTGGCGAGGGGAGGGAACGGGGCAGTGTCGGCGGCATCAAGGCCTGCCCCCCATCCGCTGGGGTGGAGGAGGGCTGGAACACATCGGCCAGGGGGAACCAACGGGGGGACGGCAGGTGCAGCTCGGCCAGAAGGCGCCGCTGGCCCGCCTTGTTCACCAGGGGCTGGAGGGCGTCAAGGCCTGGCAGGAACTGGAGGCCAGGCCCCTCAAGCGCCCGTAGGGCCTCCAGGGGAATCCACTCGTTTTCGAAGCTGATGGCGTGGCAACGGCTGGCCAGCTCCCGGGTGGCGGCCACGTCATCGACGGGGGCCAGGACCACACTGGCCGCCTCGCGGGTGGCCGGATCGTCGGCGCCGGGGGTCTGCACATGCAGGGCGACGCCAAGGTCCCGGGCGGCATGGGCCAGCATCCAGGCCAGCTGGCCGCCCCCCACGATGCCGATGGCATCGATCGCAGCGGGTTCTGTCTGGGGATCGGTGTCAGGGATGGTCTGCACCCTGCAAGGTCATTCGAACCGTGGTCCAGCCTGCCACTAGGGCGTCAACGCCCAACCTCAGAGCCGGGAGGATCCTCACTGCAGGGGGTTCTCGGCGGCGAAGGCGTAGCGGAGCAGGCTGAGCAGCAGCACGATCAGGAACAGAGCAAGCCCCACGGTGCAGGCGTAGCTGATCTCCAGCTCCGAAAAAGCCTGGTCGTAGACGTAGTAGACGATCGTGCGGGTGCTGTCGGCCGGCCCCCCCTGGGTCATCAGGTACACCTCCTCGAACACCTTGGTGGCCCCGATGGCTGAAATCACCGCCACCAGGGTGATGTAGGGCCTGAGCAGGGGCAGGGTGATGTCCAGGTGGCGGCGCCAGCCCTCGCTGCCATCCAGGGCCGCCGCCTCGTAGAGATCGGCGGAGATGCCCTGCAGGCCGGCCACGAAGATGACCATGTAGTAGCCGAGGCCCTTCCACAGGGTGACCAACATCACGGAAGGCAGGGCCAGGCCCGTGGAGGTGAGAAAACCGATCGGCATGAAGCGATCGCCCAGCAGGGCGCCGAGCCAGCCATTGACCAGACCGTTTTCCGCATAGAGCCAGCGGAAGGCGATCGCCGCCACCACCAGGGACACCAGCACCGGGGTATAGAAGGCGCCGCGGAACCAGTGGATGCCCGGCAGCTGGCGGTTGACCAGCACCGCCAGGCCGAGGGCCCCGAGGACGATCGGTGGCACCACCCCCACCAGATAGAGAAAGGTGGTGCCGGTCACCCGCAGCAGCATCGGATCGGCCAGCAGCCGGCGGAAGTTGGCCAGGCCCACGAAGGTGAGCGGCTCGCTCACATCCAGCCCCGTGCGGGTGAAGCTGATCACCAGGGCCATGGCCGCTGGAATCAGCACCGACACCGCCAGCAGCAGCAGGGCGGGGGCCAGAAACGCCCAGGCAGAGCGGCCGGGTGCCGGCGCAGATGGGGTGGGTGTGGCCATCGGTGCATCCTGCCGGACGTGGGGCGTTGCACAATCGGCAGCCAGGCTGGAAGCCACCGATGCCGTTCGATCCGCCATCACGATGACGGCGAACCCGAAACAGGTGCTGCGGGACGTCTTCGGCTACGACGCCTTCCGCGGCCCCCAGGAATCCATCGTTGCGCATGTCTGCGCAGGGGGCTCGGCCCTGGTGCTGATGCCCACCGGTGGCGGCAAGTCGCTCTGCTATCAGATCCCGGCGCTCTGCCGGCCGGGGACGGCGGTGGTGGTATCGCCGCTGATCGCCTTGATGCAGGACCAGGTGGGCGCGCTGCGACAGGCGGGCGTGCGGGCGGCCGCCCTGCATTCAGCCGAAAGCGCCGATGCGGTAGCGGCCACCTGGCGGCAGCTCCAGGGCGGCCAGCTTGATCTGCTCTACGTGTCGCCGGAGCGGTTGCTGAACGGTGATCTGATCGAGCGGCTCGCCGATCTGCCCCTGGCCCTGTTCGCCATCGATGAGGCCCACTGCGTCTCCCAGTGGGGCCACGATTTCCGGCCCGAGTATCTGCAGCTGGCGGTGCTCGCCGAGCGCTTCTCCGCCATTCCCCGCATCGCCCTGACGGCCACCGCCGATCCCCGCACCCGGGCCGAGATCGTGGCGCGCCTGGGCCTGGAGCAGGCCGCGGTGTTCCTGGCCAGCTTCGATCGGCCCAACATCCGCTACGTGCTGAGGGACAAAAGCGAACCCCGGCGCCAGCTGCTTGCGTTCCTCGACACCCAGCGGGGCCATTCCGGCATTGTCTATGCCCGCTCCCGCAAGCGGGTCGAGGAGTTCGCCACCGCCCTGAAGGCCGCTGGCCACGACGCCCTGCCGTACCACGCCGGACTCGCCGCGGAGACCCGCAGCGCCGCCCTGGAGCGCTTCCGCCTTGGCAGCGGCGTGGTCGTGGTGGCCACCATCGCCTTCGGCATGGGCATCGACAAGCCGGACGTGCGCTTCGTGGCCCATGTGGACCTGCCCAAGAGCCTGGAGGCCTATTACCAGGAGACGGGCCGGGCGGGCCGGGATGGCCTGTCTGCCGTCGCCTGGATGCTGCACGGCTCCAGTGACGTGCCGCCGCTGCGTCGCTTCATCGACGACTCCGACGCCGATCCGGCCCAGAAGCGGATCGAGCACGGCCGCCTCGACGCCCTGATCGGCTTTGCCGAAGCCTCCAGCTGCCGCCGCCGCATCCTGCTGAGCTACCTGGGCGAAGCGGACAGCAGCGACTGTGGCAACTGTGACGTCTGCCTGGAGCCGAACCAGGGAGCGGACGTGACCGAGCCGGCCCGCAAGGCCCTCTCCGCCGTTTATCGCACCGGAGGACGTTTCGGCGCCGCCCACCTGGTGGACGTGCTGCTGGGGGGCGAGACAGCCCGGATCCGCAGCCTCGGCCATGACCAGCTGGGGGTGCATGGGATCGGCAAGGAACTGGATCGGGGCCAGTGGCGCAGCCTGTTCCGCCAGCTCTCCGCCAGGGGCTACCTGGTGGCCGCCGCCGATGGCCATGGGGGCCTGCAGTTCGGTGACGACGCGCTGGTGCGGCCCCTGCTGCGCGGCGAGACCCGCCTGGAGATCCGACTGCCGCCGGCGGCGAAGCAGCGTCGCGGTGCGGCGGTCGGGGCAGGGGCAGGGGGCGGGCCGCCTGCCCCTGCGGACAACGCCGATCCGGGACTGCTGGCGGCCTTGAAGGCCTGGCGGCTGGAGCAGGCCCGCCAGCAGGGTCTGCCGCCCTATGTGGTCTTCCATGACCGCACCCTGATCGCCATCGCCGAACGCCGGCCCACCGTCCTCGAGGACCTGGCCGGCATCACCGGCATCGGCACAGCCAAGCTCGCCAGTTATGGCGAGGCGGTGCTGGCCGTGGTCGGGAGCCAGACCGCACCGGCCTAGCCTCAGCCCACCCTTGAAACCCCGTCCGTGCCGCAGGACCACCGCACCATCACGGTGTCCCTGAGCGCCGATCCCTATCCGATCCTGATCGGTGAGGGCCTGCTCGGCCGCCTGGGTTCCTTCCTGGTCGAGCGCGGCTTCCAGAGCGGCACCCGGGTGCTGGTGGTGACCAACCCGGAGGTGCAGGGGTTCCATGGTGCTGAAGCGCTGACGGGCCTTGAGTCCAGCGGGTTCGTGGTGCGGACCCTGGTGCTGGAGGCCGGCGAAGAACGCAAGACCCCCGCCACGGTGGCGGCGATCCACGACGCCGCCTTCGCCCACCGCCTGGAACGGAGCTCCCTGATCGTCGCCCTGGGGGGCGGTGTGGTGGGCGACATGGCCGGATTTGCCGCCGCCACCTGGCTGCGGGGCATCGCTGTGGTGCAGGTGCCCACCACCCTGCTGGCGATGGTGGATGCCGCCATCGGCGGCAAGACGGGGGTGAACCACCCGGGGGGGAAGAACCTGATCGGCGCCTTCCACCAACCGAAGCTGGTGCTGATCGACCCGCAGGTGCTGGTCACCTTGCCGGAGCGGGAGTTCCGCGCCGGCATGGCCGAGGTGATCAAGTACGCCGTCATCGGCGATGAGCAGCTCTTCAACGACCTGGAGCAGGCAGCCGAGCGGGATCCCCAGGGCGGCCTGGCCAGCCGCGAAGCCATCGGGCCCGAGCTGCTGCAACGCCTGCTCGAGCGCTCCGCCGCCGCCAAGGCCCGGGTGGTGGCCGCCGACGAACGGGAAGGGGGCCTGCGGGCGATCCTCAACTACGGCCACACCCTCGGCCATGCGGTGGAAAACCTCAGTGGCTACGGCACCTGGCTGCACGGGGAAGCGGTGGGCCTGGGCATGGTCGCCGCCGGTGACATCGCCGTGGCGATGGGTCTGTGGGGCCAGGCGGATCAGGACAGGCAGCGCCGGCTGGTGGCGGCCGCTGGGCTGCCGATGGGCTGGCCGGCCCTCGATCCGGAAGCGGTGCTGACCTCCCTGCAGGCGGACAAGAAGGTGCGTCAGGGGAAGGTGCGCTTCGTGCTGCCCACCGGTGTGGGATCGGTCGCGATCCGCGACGACGTCGATCCCGCCACGATCAGAGCCGCCCTGGCGGTCGCCGCTTCGAACGTGGTTGTTCGCTGACAGGGAAGGCGCGGGCCCCCTGGATCGGAGACCATCACCGGAAGGTTTTTATTCCTCACGGCCCATGAGCAGTCGTCCCAGCCGGTTCACCACCTTTCTGAGCCAGCCCCTGCGACGACTCGGCGCCCTGGCCAGGACCATCGGGCTCGGCGGCCGGGACGAGTCGGCCGGGCCGGAGTCATCACCCGCTCCGGATCCTTCCCCTGAGGCAGTGTCCCCACTCCCCGCCAGCCCTGCCGTGGCGGCCCCGAGCGGGGGCGGCGGAGAGGCTTCCTGGGTGGCCTTTCTGCCCCGTGATCCCCAGTGGTCCCAGGTGCGCTGGTCGATCAACCCGGCCGACAGGAGCCGGGCCCAGGCCGATGGCGCCACCCAGCTTTGCCTGCGTGTCGCCGACGTGACCGGACTCGACGGCGGTTCCACCCATCCCCACACCCTCCAGGAAGTGGTGGTCGAAAGCCAGGCCACCGAGTGGTACCTGCCAGTGCCCCTGTCCGGTCGCGACTACAGGGTGGAGCTCGGCTTCCGTAAGGGAGGCAGCGGCGGCTGGATTTCCATGGCGTTTTCCGCCACGGCCCACGTCCCCGTTCTGGACAGCCCGGCCATCAGCGTGCCCGACCCCTTCGTGGCCTTCTCCATGCCTCCGGCGGTTGACGGCACGCCCGCTCCTGCGCCGACCGGGGAGATCATCAACGACCTGCACGAGCGGCTTTACCAGAGCGCCACCAGCCCTTGGCGCCCCCTCGGAAGGGGGTCGGAGGCGTTTCATGAGATCGATTCCGCTTCCGGTCTGTATGGCGGCGGCGACTTCTCGGCTTCCGGTGCGGGCCCCTGGGCCTCCGGCCGCAGCGGCTCCGGCATCGGCGGTGTGGCCGCTCGCCAGCGCTCCTTCTGGCTGGTCGCCGATGCCGAACTGATTGTGTACGGCGCCACTGATCCCTCGGCCCGACTGACCATCGGCGGGGAGGAGATTCCCCTGTCGTCTGATGGCACCTTCCGGCTCCAGGTGCCCTTCCGGGATGGCCAGCAGCTCTATCCGATCGAGGCCCTGGCCGCCGACGGGGAGCAGAAGCGCAGCATCACCATGGAGTTCCGTCGCACCACCCCCCACGCCAAAGTGAACCCCAAGGCGGACGCCCAGTCGGAGTGGTTCTGAGCCGCCTGCATGGCACTGACGCAGTTACTTGGCCCTTGATAGGGGGATTGAACGGCAAGGCCGCCGATCAGACGCTCGGCTGGCGCAGAAACAGGGGTGCTGGCTCAGGCCTCGGAGCCTGACCCGACACCGGTGACCCCCAGCGGAAGGCCAACCAGCGGAAGTCACCGAGCCCGGCGGGATCCACCAGCCGCAACAGACACTCCCGCCGTTGCAACAGCTCCGCCAGCCGAGACCCCGGCTCGTGCTGAAGCGCATGCAGACGGCTGGCCAAGCCCAGCGCCAGCAGGGCCTCCCCCTGGCGGCAGCCGCCGAGGGGCCGCCAGCCTGCGGCCAGGGCCGCCGTCTCCAGGCTTTCGAGGCAGAGATGGGCCGTCAGGTCCCACAGACCAGGCTCCAGCAACGGGTTGTCACTGGCCTGCTGGCGCCGGTAGGCCATCAACGTGCCGCTGGAGCGGTGGGGAGCGTAATAGCGGCGTGCTTCGTGGGCATAATCGATCACCAGCAACCATCCCTCGCTCAGCGCTTTGCCGCAGGCGGCCAGCCAGGGCTCCAGCCCGGGATGGAGCTCCGTGCTCCAGCCCTGAGGGCGGCTTCCATCGAGGGGGAGAAGGCCGAGGGATTCCAACTGCTCAAGCACAGGCCCTTCCAGGGGCTCGGCGGCCTCCAGGCTCAGGCTGTCCCCCCGCAGAACGACCCGCTGGCGGCACCAGTGATCGTCCTGGCGCTCGATCCGCTCGATGGCGAGGGCGTCAAGCACTTCATGGGCCAGCACCACACCCCGCAGGGGAGCGCTTGCCAAGGCATCGAAATCGATCCAGCGCACCGCCAGCGGACAGGCACGGAGCCGCTGGCGCTGCCGCTGGGCCATGCCGGCATTCGGCTCCACCAGCACCAGTTCGGTGCGCCCGGCCAGTTCGGGCCAGCCGGCGTGGAGCGCCTCGGCCAATTGCTGGGCCAGGTGTCCCTCACCCGGTCCGGTCTCCACCAGGGCCAAGGGGGCCTCCGCCGGCAACAGGGCCAACCACTGGGCCACCTGGGGGGCGAGCAGCTGGGCGAAGTCAGCCCCGAGCGAGGGGGCGGTGGCGAAGTCCCCTCGGGGGCCGATGGTCAGGCGGCCGCTGCCATAGGCGCCGACCTCCGGATCATGCAGGACCCAGTCCATGTAGGCGTGGAACGGCACCGAACCGCCCGCCGCCCGCAGCCGCTGGCCGAGCCATTCGGGTACCGGCGTGGGGCTTCGAAGGGGGGTCTGCACGCGGCGTCAGGGTGACTCAGTGAGAATGCTGAACGATGGGAGCACGAGCGATGGCGACAGGCACACCGGCAGCGGCGGGAACGCCACGGGATCACCGGGGACGCAGCTGGCGCGGTGGACTCGGACCGCGGCTGGCGGCAGGCCTGGCCACCCTCACCCTGGTGCTGGTGACCTGGCTGCTGCCGGGTCTGGGAGCTGCGGCCTACGCCGCTGACAACCCCCAGCTGTTGCCCGATCACCCAACCCCGGTGATCGACCTGGCCAAGGCCCTCACGGACGGTGAACGTGGCGAACTGGAGGCCGAACTGGAGAGCTTCGAAGCCTCCAGCGGCTGGAAGCTCAGGGTGCTGACCCAGTACGAGCGCACCCCAGGCCTGGCGGTCAAGGGCTTCTGGGACCTGGACGAGCGCAGCCTGCTGCTGGTTGCCGATCCCAGGGGCGGCAACTTGCTGAACTTCAACGTGGGCGAAGCCCTGTTCGCCCTGATGCCTCGCACCTTCTGGGTGGAACTCCAGACCCGTTACGGCAACCAGTTCTACGTCCGTGACCACGGCGAGGACGGCTCGATCCTGTCGGCCATCCATGCCGTCAAGGGGTGCCTGGCCATCGGTGGTTGCCAGGTGGTGCCGGGCTTACCCCAGGAACAGTGGATTCTCACGCTCTGCACGTCGATCCTCGGGGGCCTGATCGTGGGGTTCGCCGCCTTCCCGCGTCAGGAGGGGCGCCGGGTCGAATGGACCTGGGTGTTGCTGCTCTCTCCCCTCTGGGTGATCCTGTTCGTGGCCCTGGGCATGGGGCCGATCATCACCCGCACCAACGACGTGCTGCCATTGCTGCGCAACGTGCTGGGGTTCCTTGGAGCTTCAGTGGTGGCCTACCTGATCGCCCAGAAAACCCTGGGCGGCGTACGCCTGCAGGGCAAGGGCGAAGGCTGAACGCCCCGAACCGGTTCGGGAATCCTGCTCAGGGTGCGGTGGAAGGGCCTCCCACCCGCTCCAGCTGGCAGGAGAGGCTGGAATCGTTACAGGCCGGAGGCAGCTGACGAATGGCGACGTCTTCCCAGACAGCGGCCGCTTCGTTACGCAGCTGGGCCAGGTTCTGCTCGTAGAAGCGGCGCAGGTCGTTGAGGCGCTTGACGGGTTGCCCATAGAAGCTGCGACCGGCCAGGGTTGGGAAGGAGGCCCACTCAGGGGCCAGACGGGCCGCCAGGTCGGGGCTCAGCTCACCCCGGTCGGCCAGGTGCAGGGCGCCGCGGCGCTGCACCAGAAACAGGGCGGCCTGGTCCTGGGACTCGGGGCCGAAGTCAGGGATGCCCATGGCGCGGGTGACCATGTCCCAGGTGAAGGGCATGAACTGGTAGGCACCTGCCGCCGCACTGGCGTAACGGGCGGTGCGCATCACCCGGTTGGGATGACGGTCGAGGGAATCGAACAGGCTGCCGCCGAAGAGGATGCGGTAACCAACCTCCTGGCCGTTGGCCCAGGTCCCTTCGGCGTAGCGGATGGTGTTGAGCAGGGCCCGGCGTTCCGGGGTGATGGCGAAGACCCGGGGCGCGGCCGGCAGTGGCGTCATCATCGCGACCCTGGCGGGGGCCACACGGGCCTCAGGGCCCAGCTGCCAGGCGAGAGAGGCCTCAGCGGCAGTGGCTGGGCCAGCAAGGCTCAGGCCAGCAAAGGCGAGGACAAGGTGACGGCGCTGAAGGTTCGGCAAGAGAAACGGTCGTAAAGGACAAGTGGGGGAAAAATCCGTTAGATGGAGAACGGAATTAATCCGACGGAATGTGCTTGATGTGACCAGGTCTTCTGGGGAACGGCATCAGGAAGAACCAGCGATCCCGTGGCGAGGAATAGTGATTCCATGCACCAGGACTTGGCGGTAATTTGCCGATGAATGTGCCGAAACGATTTGATGTACGTGACGGTCAAACAACTGTCCACTGGTATCAAGAATGACGCTTTGCATTCGAGTTACAGCCAGGCACTGAAGTTCTTCGACGTCGATGAACAGATGATCAAATCCTGAAGCCAGACCCCATAGGCAGTGCTGATCGTCCATCCAGCAGCGAAACGATCGCCCGGGCGGCGGTCGAAGCCCCATCGAGCGGCAGGGGGCCGTGCCGGGGGGGCTGCAGGGGCTGATCCAGCTGCCAATCGCCCAGGCGGAAGGCCTCCTGGCTCAGCAGCCGGTGCCAGCCGTGGTTGCGCAGGTCCTCCTCCAGCACGGGCGCTTCGGCGAATCCGCTCCGGTGCACCAGGTGGATGCCCACCCCCTGGCTGAAGGCCTCACAGAAGCTGCTGTAGCCGGGTTTGGTGATCAGCCGTCCCGCCAGGGGCATCAGGTCGAGGGGCCGTATCCCCGCCGGCAGACAACGGCCGTTGGGCACCGTGGCCAGCAGCGGCTCCGGCCCGATGAACACGTGCTCAGGCCAGCGGGCCAGCAGGGCCGGGTCGATGGCCATGCCGAGGCCCCCGAAGCTCACCAGCACCACCCGCTGCCGATCAGGCGGCAGGTGCAGCTCGCGGGCAAGCCACTCCAAATCAAGCCGGGGCCTGGAGCTCGTCAGGCCCAACATCACCTCCGGCAGACCCCAATCCATCGGCAGGGAGAGGGGGCAACGGAGCAGCAGATCCCCCTGGGCGTAGAGCTGCCGATGGTGTTCGACGAAGGGCTGGAAGGGGGGGCCCATGGGGGCGTGGATCGTGTCCCAGCCGAAGCTGGCCAGCCACACCAGGGGCACCTGCAGGCGTTTCGCCAGCAGGGCCGCCGCCGGGGGCACATCCCCGAGCACCAGGATTGGCTGGTGCTGGGCCTCCAGCCAACGGGCCTCGCGCTCGACCAGGTCGGGCAGATCCAGCTCCAGGTCATGGAGCGCCGCCAGGGTGGCGGCGGCGTCAGCCCCCAGGGCATCCGCCTGGATCACCCCCACGTCCCAGCGACAGAGGCGGTGCTCGAAGGGAACCTCGCCCATGGAAAGCTGCAGGAACGCTTCGGGCAGTGCGGTGGAGAGCACCAGACGCCAGTCGGGCTTCAGGGCAGCCAGTTCACAGAGCACCGACGCCGTGCGGGAACCGTGGCCGAAGCCATGGCTGCTGATGCAGGCGTGAATCAGCAAGGACTCAGCACGCCTGCCGCTGGCAGGGAGGCCGTCCACAGGGTCTGCTCGTAGTGGAGGGCGCCATCGATGCCATACCAGCGGTGACTGATATGGCGCAGGTCACCGTTGTCGTCAAACACGACCCAACTGAAGTGGCGCAGGGCCCGCCCCTGCTGATCCACCCCGTGACGGGGCACGGAGGCGGTGTTGAGGAAAGCTGTGCCCTGGGCGTCGCGGCGGAAGCTGAGCCTCTCCCCCTGGTGGTGGCACAGGGCGTGGTGCATGTGGCCGAAGATCACCAGCGGCAGGGGTCGGCGGCGGCGAATCTGGTCCACCGCCAGGGCCAGATCCTGATCGCCCCAGTCGCAGGCGGGGGCCTTCCAGTCGCGGGCGCAGAGGTCGTCCACCTGGCTGCCCAGGCCACTGGGGCCGGAATGGGCCAGCAGCACCAGCGGCAGCTGGGGATCGGCCGATAGGGCCGCCCGGGTGATGCGTTCGGCGGACTCCTGCAGGCCCACCGGCCCATAGACGGCTCTGACAGCCTTCGAGAGGTGGTAGCCGCCACCGGCGGTCCCGGGACGGGCCCCCACCACGGCCAGGCCCGGGGGACGCAGCTCCCTGAGGCCCCAGCCGCAATGGAGATCACCCAGAAGCTCCATCTGGTGCCGCAGGGTGCGACCGCTGCCGTCCTTGCCCGCATCGTGGTTGCCGAGCACGCAGGCCACCGGCAGCTCGAGGGTGGCGAGCCGTTCGGGGATGCGACTTTTGCCGTCGCTGAAATCTCCCACCAGCAGCAGGGCATCCGGACGGATCCGATCCAGCACCTCGTGGTCGCTGCGGTCCCACTGATCGTGCAGATCCCCGGCGATGGCGATGTTCAGCTCAGCCAATACCAACCGCTTCCTAGAGTGGGATCATCGTGCATGAGAAGGGGCATCGGTTGGTCTTCACGCAGACGCTGACCCAGGCACCGCTCCACCATGACCCCCAACAGGGCGATGTTGCTGCTGCGACCGCCGCAGGAACCAGGCCGTTTCCTCCTCGCCACGAACTGGCTGCCGCCATCGAGGCGTTGAAAAAGGACCGCAACGCCATCATCCTGGCCCACTACTACCAGGACGACGCCATCCAGGACTGCGCCGATTTCATCGGTGATTCCCTTGAGCTCTCCCGCAGGGCGGCCAGCACCGAAGCCGATGTGATCGTCTTCTGCGGCGTTCACTTCATGGCCGAGACCGCCAAGATCCTCAACCCGGGCAAGACCGTGCTGCTGCCCGACCTTGAGGCCGGTTGCAGCCTGGCCGATGCCTGTCCGGCCGAGGCCTTTGCCGACTTCCGCCGCCGCCACCCGGACCACATCGTGGTGAGCTACATCAATTGTTCGGCGGCGGTGAAGGCCCAGAGCGACCTGATCTGCACCAGCAGCAACGCCGTGCACCTGGTGCGGCAGCTGCCGGCCGACCGGCCGATCCTGTTCGCCCCCGACCAGAACCTGGGCCGCTGGGTCGCCCGCGAGAGCGGCCGGGAGCTGACCCTCTGGCCGGGAAGCTGCATCGTCCACGAGACCTTCAGCGAGCAGGCCCTGCTGCAGCTCCGCCTCGAACACCCCGAAGCCGAGGTGATCGCCCATCCGGAGTGTCAGCAGCATCTGCTGGATCTGGCCGACTTCATCGGCTCCACCAGCAAGCTCCTGCAGCGCACCGAAACCAGTGCCGCCCCCTCCTTCATCGTGCTCACCGAGCCGGGCATCCTGCATCAGATGCGCCGCCGCTCCCCCGGTAAGACCCTCTATGAAGTCCCGGGAGCGGACGGCTGCAGCTGCAACGCCTGTCCCTACATGCGCCTGAACACGCTGGAGAAGCTGTGGCAGTGCCTGCACACCATGGCGCCGGCCCTCGAACTTGATGAGCAGATCCGCCAGCGGGCCCTGGTGCCGATCGAGCGCATGCTGGCGATGAGTGCCTGAGGCACGGCCCCTGGCTCAATAGCTGTAATTGGCCACGAACAGGGAGGCGGCGTCATCGGAGGGTTCGGAGCCGGCCACGTAGGTCCCGCGAGCCGCCGCGCCGTTGGCCCGGGCCCGGGCCAGCAGAGCCGCCTGACCCGCCGCCGTGTCACTCCCCTGCCAGTGGCTCAGGCACGAGTGCTGCAGCGCGCGGCCGTAGGAGAAACCCAGGTGCCAGGGAGCGTCGGGGGCCGCATGGTGAATCGCCGAAAGGAACACGCTGGCCTCCTCCTCGCCCAGGCCGCCTGAGAGGAACAGGATCGCCGGCACGGCGGGGGGAACACTGCGCCGCAGGGTGCGTACGGTGAAGGCGGCCACCTGCTCGGGATTGGGGCGCTCGGAGCTGTCGGCGCCGGGCAGGGTCATCGAAGGCTTGAGCAGGGTGCCCTCCAGGAACACCCCGTTCTGGCCCAGGGCCTCGTAGACGCTGCGCAGCACCCACTCCTGCACCGCCGCGGTGGTGAGGATGTCGTGGTCACCGTCCATCAGGATCTCCGGCTCCACGATCGGCACCAGCCCCTCCTCCTGGGCCGTGCGGGCGTAGCGGGCCAGGCCCCAGGCGTTCTCGCGCACGCACAGCTCCGAGGGGCAGCCATCGGCGCTGATGCGCAGCACCGCGCGCCATTTGGCAAAGCGGGCGCCACGGGCGTAGGCCCGGGCTGCCCGTTCCCGCAGCCCTCGCAACCCGGTGCACCAGGTCTCGCCGGGCAGGCCGCCCGCCAGGGGCTCGACGCCCAGATCCAGTTTGATCCCCGCCACCAGCCCCTGGGCCTGGAACAGCTCGAGGATCGATCCACCCGGCTGGCCCGGCAGGTCGGCGGCCTGCTGAAACAGGGTTTCCTCGTAGAGGATCACGCCGCTGATCGTCTCGCCGAGGCCGGGGGCGGTGGCCAGCAGGGTGCGGTAAGCGCGGCGGTTGTCCTCGCTGTTGGCCAGACCGATCGCTTCGAAGCGTTTGCCAATCGTGCCGGTGGATTCATCGGCCGCCAGCAGACCGGTGCCCGGCCTCGCCAGGGCCAGGGCGGTGGCCTCCAGGTCCTCGCGATGGGTGTCGAGTGCCATGGGGCCGCAGAACATCACTGACCCATGGCTAGGGGGCTGCGCCCTCGCCGTCAACGGGGCAGGTTCGCCAGGATGCCGGCACCCACCGCCATCGGAGCCATCCGGGCCTGCGCGCACCATGGTCCTGCCGGCCGACGGCCTGATCCAACTCACACCCGAGGGGCTCTACTGTCCGGCCGCTGAAGCCTGGATCGACCCCTGGCGGCCGGTCAGCCGCGCCCTGATCACCCACGGCCACGCCGACCACGCCCGGCCGGGCTGCAGCGAATACTGGGCGGTGCGGGCGGGCGAGGGCGTGCTGCGGCAGCGTCTGGGGGCCGGCATCACCCTGACCGGGGTGGACTACGGAGAGGTGCGGCGCCTCGGCGGGGCCATGGTGTCGTTCCATTCAGCCGGGCACGTCCTGGGCTCGGCCCAGATCCGGATCAGCGCCGGCGGAGAGAGCTGGCTGATCAGTGGCGATTACAAGCGGGATGAAGACCCCAGCTGCGCCCCGTTCGAACCGGTGGCCGCCGACGTGCTGATCACCGAGGCCACGTTCGGGCTGCCGATCTACCGCTGGCGCCCCGGCCGGCAAGTGGCGGCCGAGATCCTGGCCTGGTGGCGCGAGGCCCCCCAGCAACCCTCGCTGCTGTTCGCCTATGCCTTCGGCAAAGCCCAGCGGCTGCTGGCGGAACTGGCCGCCCTGGGGGTGGAGGAGGAGGTGCTGCTGCACGGGGCGGTGCAGGCCCTGATGGCGCCTTACCGGAGCGCTGGGGTGGTGCTGCCCCCGACACGGCCGCTGAGTGAGCTCCCCCGCGGCGAATCGCTGGCGGGGCGCCTGGTGATCGCTCCGCCATCGGCCCATCGCTCCCCCTGGATGAAGCGGTTCAAGGCTCCCCAGACCGCCTTCGTCAGCGGCTGGATGGCGGTGCGGGGGGCCAGGCGGCGGCGTGGGTTCGAGCGGGGTTTCGCCCTCAGCGATCACGCCGACTGGGACGGCCTGCTGCGCACCGTGCGGGACACCGGTGCCGGCCAGGTGTACGTGACCCACGGCAACAGCGACGGGCTGGCCCGTTTTCTGCGGGAGGAGCGAGGCCTGGCGGCGGAACCGCTGGGGCGGGCGTTTGAAGGCCTGGAGAGCGAAGAGGGTGAGATGGAAGGTGCGGCAGCGGCATCGGTGCCCTGAGCCCATGCAGGCCTTCGCCGACCTCATCCAGCAACTGGAGCGCGCCGCCGGCACCCGATCCCGGGTGGACGCGCTGGCAAACCATCTTGAGGCGGTTGGGCCGGCCGATGGCGCCTGGGCCCTGGCCCTGTTGCTGGGCAAGCGGAAGCGGCGGCTGATCACCGGCCGAAGATTGCGGCAGATCTGCCTGGAGCGTTCCGGGCTGCCCGAGTGGTTGTTTGAGTCCTGCCATGCCCAGGTGGGGGACTCGGCCGAGACCATCGCCCTGTTGCTCCCCCAGCTGAGCCTGCCGCCGGCCCCGCCCCTGGAGCTGCCCCTGGCCGAATGGATGGAACATCGGCTGCCAGCTCTGGCCGTTCTGGAGGCCGAGGCGCAGGCGGAAGCCGTGCTGGCGACCTGGGCGGCCCTGCCCGACGGCCAGTGTTTCCTGTTCAACAAGCTGCTCACCGGCGGCTTTCGGGTGGGGGTGGCCGCCGGCCTGGTCACCCGGGCGCTGGCCCAGGTGTCAGGGCTGGAGGAGGCGGAGCTGGCCCACCGGCTGATGGGCGGTTTCGAGCCCTCCGCCGCGGCGATGGAGGCCCTGCTGGCGCCCCTGGAGGCCGATGCAACTGCCCCGATCAGCCGTCCCTATCCCTTCTGCCTGGCCTCCCCCCTGGAGGCGGAACGCCTGGCCGCCAGCGACCCCGCCGGCTGGCAGGTGGAGTGGAAGTGGGACGGGATCCGGGCCCAGCTGATCCGGCGCAGCGGCCAGACCTTTCTCTGGAGCCGCGGTGAGGAGCTGATCAATGCCAGCTTCCCTGAGCTGGAGCCCGTCGCCGAGCTTCTGGAGCCAGGCACGGTGCTGGATGGGGAGCTGACTGTCTGGCCGGCACAGGCCACCCAGCCCGCCGGATTCGGCCCCCTGCAACGGCGGCTGGGGCGCCAGAAACCCGGCGCCGCCCTGCTGCGGGAATGCCCGGCGGCCTTCGTCGCCTATGACCTGCTGGAAAAGGGGGGACAGGACCTGCGCCCCGACCCCTTGAGCCAGCGCCGCGCCGCCCTGGAGGACCTGGTGCGGCGGCTGCCGGAGACGGCCTCCACCCCCGCCGCCGGGCTCCTGCGCCTCTCCCCTCTGCTGCCGCTGGGGTGCTGGGACGATCTTGAAGCCCTGCGCCAGCAGGCTCGATCGGTGGGCGCCGAGGGGCTGATGCTCAAGGCCCTCGATTCGGCCTATGGCGTCGGCCGGCGCCGCGGACTGTGGTGGAAACACAAGCTGGAGCCGATGGAACTCGATGTCGTGCTGCTTTACGCCCAGGCCGGCAGCGGCCGCCGCGCCAATCTCCACACCGATTACACCTTCGGTCTCTGGGACGGCGACGGCCGCCTGGTCACCTTCGCCAAGGCCTATTCGGGGCTCGACAACAGCGAGATCACCGAGCTGGACCGCTGGATCCGCCGCCACACCACCGAGCGCTTCGGTCCGGTGCGGGCCGTCGATCCGCTGCAGGTCTTCACCCTGGGATTCGAGGGGCTGCAACGCTCCAGCCGCCACCGCAGCGGCCTGGCTGTGCGTTTCCCACGCATCCTGCGCTGGCGTCGCGACCGCACCCCCGAATCGGCCGACAGCCTCTCCAGCGCCCTGGCCCTGCTGGTGACGTCAGCCCGTTAGCGATCAGCGGTTCAGCGGTAAACCGTGCGGCCATCACCGGGAAGCAGCACCGGGGCGGCCGGGTCGATGCGCCGGCCCAGGCTGAGCTCCGGCGGGCCGGGATCGTCCCCCTCCTCCCAGCGCTCCAGCGACAGGACGCGGCCCTCCTCCCCCTCGTAATCACCGAAGCGGCAGCCCTGCAGGCGGCGGTTCATCACCCGGGCGGCGGCGCTCACCGAGGCCCGGCCCGTTTCCTTGAGGTGATACAGCTGGCCGCGACAGCGCAGGTGATCGGGAAAATCGGCGCTCAGACCCTCCAGCTCCGAGGCCGGAGCGTCCTCCAGCCAGCTCACCTCCAGCCAGTCGTCCTCACAGACGCTGAGCCAGCGACCATCGCTGCCGTCGCGCAGCAGATACTCCAGCCACTGGAAGCCGCCGTCGTCGTAGAGGAGCCGGTCCTCCACCACCCAGTCGCGGCCGTCGTACTGGACGATGTCGCCGGTGGTCAGGTTGAACAGGGTGCGTCCCAGCAGCTTGGGCGCCTGGCGACGCAGACGCGAGCGGCGCAGCAGCAGCAGGGCAACGGCGGCCAGCAGCAGCAGGGGCAGGAGGAACCAGACAGCCATCGGTACGCAGTGGCCGGACCATCACGGCCAGCTGGCTCAGCTTATGGATGCGGGCACCGATCAGTTCTCCCGCCAGCGCCCTTGGCGCTGGTAGTCGGCCAGCACCGGCCGGTGCAGGCGGTTGGGCAACACCCGCTCCCCCGGCGGCAGGGCCAGATCCCGGCTCAGGGGGAAGAGCCGGTCGAGCTGCCCCTGGTCGATCCAGCGGCCCTGGAAGGGAAGCACCGCCTGGGGCGGCCGCAGCTGGCCCCGGTGGGCCAGCACGAATCCCCAGGGGCCGAAGCTGGGCACATCCACGCCGTAGGGCCGAGTGGTGAGGTTCAGCTCCGTCAGGGTGGCCTGGATCGAGGCCAGCACCTTGGGGCTGAAGAAGGGCGTCGAGGCCTGGGTGACCAGCAGGCCGTCGGGGGCCAGGCGCCGCAGCAGGCGCCCGTAGAAGGTGACGCTGTACAGACGCGCCAGCGGCGGCGTGGCCGGGTCGGGGAAGTCGGCGATGATCACGTCGTAGGTGCCCCGCAGCTGCCGCACCCGCTCGAAGGCGTCGCCGATCAGGAGCCGCACCCGCCGGTCCTCCAGGCTGGCGCCGTTGAGGCGCCGCAGGAAGGGTTGCTCCCTCGCCAGGCGCACCATGGCTGGATCGAGTTCCACCACATCCACCTGCCGCACGCCGGGCCAGCGCAGCACCTCCCGCAGGGCCAGGCCATCGCCCGCCCCCAGCAACAGCACCCGCTGCGGCCGGCCCTGCAACGCCATCGCCGGATGCACCAGGGCCTCGTGGTAGCGGTACTCATCAAGGCTCGAGAACTGCAGCTGGCCATCGAGGAACAGGCGCAGGTCGTCGCGGCGGCGGGTCAGCACGATGCGCTGGTGGCGGCTCTGCAGACGGCTCACCACCGGATCGTCGTAGAGGCCATCCTCGATCCGATCCCCAAGCGGAACCAACCCCCAGCCGGCCAGGGCGATCACGGGGAAAGCCACGGCGATCGAGCGGCGCCAGCGGCGCCCCACCGGGAACACGACAGCGATGGCCACGCAACTGGCCAGGGGAACCAGGGCCAGCAAGCCGGCGGTGGGCAGCAGGCCCAGCCAGGGGAGCAGCACCAGGGGGAACAGCAGGGCCCCCACCAGAGCCCCCAGGTAATCGAGGGCCAGCACCCGGGCCAGGGCCACCCGCAGCTGCTGGCCGCACTCCAACAGCCGGGTCAGCAGCGGCACCTCCATGCCACCGAGCACCCCCACCAGCACGGTGCAGACCACCAGGCCCAGCCACACCGGCCCGCCGACCCGGAAGAGGGCGAACAGGGCCAGGGGCGCCAGCAGGCACAGGGGAGCCAGGGCCAGTTCCACGGCCAGAAACCACTGCAGCAGGGCGAAGCCGGGCTCGGGGCCAACGGCCAGGAACTGGCTCAGCCAGGCGCCCAGCCCCATGGCGGCCAGGAACGTGCCGATCACCACGCCGGTGGCCAGGGCGTGGTCGCCCAGCAGGTAGCTGGCCTGGGTGGCCAGCATCAGTTCCAGCACCAGGCTGACAGTGGAGGAGATGGCCGCCGCCGCCAGCAGCACCCGCACCTGCAGGGATGTGAGGGCCGCAAGGCGACGCGGTGTCACTTGGCCGCGCCTGGTCCGCGCCCCTGGAAGCCGGACCAGTCCTGGCGGCGGGTCGGGGCGGCCACCCAGCGTCCGGCCCGGTAGCTGCCGCCATAGCGCACACCGCTGCCGGCGGCGGGGGTGCCGTCCTGGCCGAGGCGCCAGAGGCCGGGGCGGGTCACGGCCGTGACGGTGCCGACGGCGACCACCGCCACGGCCAGCAACAGAATCAGCCCGCGTTCATCGGCCATCTCAGCGGCCCTCCACCGCCCCAGCCAGGGGCAGAACGGGCACCGGCCAGGCGGTCATCCGACCATCCTCGACGCTGAGCTGCAGCCATTCGATCTCCCAGCTGTCGCCATCCGCCAGGAATTTCTCTGGCAATTTCACCCGAAAGCGGTAGCTGCCGCGCTCCGGAAGCCGCAGGTGCAGGGTGTGGCGGACGGACAACCAGTGGTCGCCATCGTCGGAACGGTGGGCCACCGCCACCATCTCGCGATGCTGCAGGGTGGGGCGCCCTTGGGCGTCGCTCACCCGCAGCTCCAGGGCCGCCGGGCCAGGGGGCTGCCCCAGCGGTGGATTGTCGTGGGGCAGCTCCCAGCGCGCCACCACGCCCAGCCGCAGCAACCCCGGGCCACCTGCCCCACAGCGGATCGCGGCACTGGCGTCCTGGCTGCGCTGGACCCAGCGGCCCCGGCTGACGCCGTAACAGGCCAGCTGCAGCACCTGAACCACCGCCAGCGCCAGCACGGCGGTGAACAACAGCAGCGGGGCCTCAACACTGTGGTTGCGGACGCTGCCGCGCACGACAACCGGATTGGGCAGCGGACGGCCCGCTTCATCAAGCAGATCCTGAACCTGCACGGCCAGCTGGAAGCGGCCGCTCTGCCCTGGCCGCATCGCCAGAGCCAGGCCCGCATCGTCTTCCTGCCAGGTGCCGCTCTCCCCACCCTCCGCCCAGGTGCCACTGGCACGCCAGCCGTCCTTGGTGAGGTCCAGCACGGTGCGTCCGGTTGCATCGAGGAGGGCCACGTCCAGCTCGATCGAGCTGTTGGGGGGAATCTCGGCCGTCAGCGCCAGACGGGGGCTGCCCAGCCAGCCGTCCTGCAGCTCAAAAGGGGCGCTCAGCACCCGCTGACCCTCCGGCACCACCATCACCAGCCTCCGAGGCCCCTCCAGGGCCGACAGCAGCAGCACCAGCAGGGGCAGCAGCGGCAGCACCAGGCTGGCCATGGGCCAGAGCAGCAGGGCCGGATCGCGCCGCCCGCCCAGGGACACTGGCGCCATCAGGAGCTCGCCTCCTGTGCATCCCTACGGTGGTGGCGGCGTTGCAACGAGGGGATGGTCAAACCACTACTCCAGATGCTGCTGATGGTCGGCTGGACCTTTCTGGGCATCATCCTCATCTACCTCGGGCTGCTGCTCTTCGATCGCCTCTCCCCGATCGATTACCGGGCCGAGATCCGCCGCGGCAACATTGCCGCTGGGGTGGTGCTGGGGGCGGTGATCCTGGCCATTGCCGCCGTGGTGGTGGCCGTGCTCTCCACCTGATCCGCCGCCCCCCTTGACCCGTTCCTTCGCGGCAGCGCTGCGGCCCATCGAGGACTGGTTTTCTCGCCGCGGCTGGCGGCCGATGCCGTTCCAGCGCCAGTGCTGGCGGGCCTACCTGGAGGGGGACAGCGGCCTGATCCAGGTGCCCACCGGCTCCGGCAAGACCTACGCCGCCGTCATGGGGCCGATCGCGGCGATGCTGACCGAGAGGGGGGGCGCCGAACCGGATGGCGGGCTGCGTCTGGTGGTGCTGACGCCCCTGCGGGCCCTGAGCCGCGACCTGCTGCTGGCGATCCGGGAACCGATCGAGACCATGGGCTGGCCGTTGCGGGTGGGACTGCGCAACGGGGACACCAGCAGCCACGAACGCGGCAAGCAGCTGAAGGCGCCGCCGCAGATCCTGATCACCACCCCCGAGTCTCTCTCGCTGCTGCTGGCCGGCCCCCGGGCCGAGGCGCTGTTCGCCGACCTCGAGGCAGTGGTGATCGACGAATGGCACGAGCTGATGGGCAGCAAGCGGGGCTCCCAGAGCGAGCTGTGCCTGAGCTGGCTGCGGAGTCGGCGACCGGCCCTGCGCACCTGGGCGATCAGCGCCACCATCGGCAACCTGGAGGAGGCGGCCCGCGCCGCGGTGGGTGTCGGCGTCGAGCCCCGGATCATCACGGCACGGATACGGCGGGATACCCAGATCCGCAGCCTGCTGCCCGACACGATCGACGGCTTCCCCTGGGCGGGTCACCTGGGCCTGCGCATGTACGAGGAGCTGGTGGCGGCCATGGAGCCGGATGTCTCCACCCTGCTGTTCACCAACACCCGCAACCAGGCCGAGCGCTGGCACCAGTGCCTGCGCTTCGCCTGCCCGGAGATGGAAGGGTCCCTGGCCCTGCACCACAGCGCCATCGACCGGGCCGCCCGTGAAGCCATCGAGGCGGGGGTGAAGGCCGCCGCGATCCGCTGGGTGGTCTGCACCAGCTCCCTCGATCTGGGGGTCGACTTCCAGCCGGTGGAGCGGGTGGTGCAGATCGGCAGTGCCAAGAACCTGGCCCGGCTGCTGCAGCGGGCGGGCCGTTCGGCCCATGCCCCCGGCGGCACGGCCCAGGTGCTGTTCATGCCCACCAACGCCCTGGAACTGCTGGAGGTCTCCGCGATGCGCCGCGGGCTGGGGGAGGGGCTGGTGGAACACCGCCGCCCGCCGCAGGAGCCGCTCGATGTGCTGCTGCAGCACCTGGTGACCCTGGCCTGCGGCCCGGGCTTCGAGCCCGAAGCCACCTTTGAGGCCGTGCGCCGCAGCTGGAGCTATCGCCAGCTGGAGCGCAGCCGCTGGGAGTGGTGCCTGCGCTTTCTCGAGGACGGGGGCGATTGCCTCGGGGCCTATCCGCGCTACCGCAAGCTGGAGCGGGAGCCGGCCGAGCCCGCAGGAAACGGCGAGCAGAGCTTCGTGGTGCGGGAGACGGCGGTGGCCCGCCTGCACCGGCTCAACATCGGCACGATCAGCGCCGATCGGGCCGTGACCGTGCGCTTCGTGCGTGGGGCCGTGCTGGGGCATGTGGAGGAAGTGTTCATCGGCCGGCTCAAACCCGGGGATGTCTTCTTCTTCGCCGGCCGCCAGCTGGAGTTCGTGCGGCTGCGGGAGATGACCGCGATGGTCAAGGCCACGACGCGCCGCAGCGCCATGGTGCCGGCCTGGGGCGGCGGCCAGATGGCCCTCTCCGACCTGCTCAGCGCCCATCTGCGCCAGGAGGTGGATCGCTGCGCCCGCGCCCTCGACGGGGAGAAGGGATTCACCCTGGACACAGGCGAGCTGCGGGCCCTGCGGCCGCTGCTGGAGCGGCAGGTGCTGCTCTCCGCCCTGCCCCGCAGCCAGCAGTTTCTGGTGGAGGTGTGCCACACCCGGGAGGGCAGCCATCTCTACGCCTACCCCTTCGAAGGACGCTTCGTGCATGAGGGCCTGGGCTTCCTCTGGTCGTGGCGGCTGGCCCGCCACCATCCCGGCACCTTCACGGTGTCGGTGAACGACTACGGCTTCGAACTGCTGGCGGCCCGGGACTACCCCTTCGAGGTGCTGCTGGAGCTGCACGGGGACACCCTGCTGGATCCTGAAGGGCTGCTGGAGGATCTGGAGCGGGCGATCAACCTGTCAGAGCTCTGCCGCCGCCGCTTCCGCTCCATCGCCCAGGTGAGCGGGCTGGTGGTGAACGGCTATCCCGGCCAGGCCCGCTCCGGCGGCCAGCTGCAGATCAGTGCCGCTTTGCTCTTCGATGTGTTCGAGCGCCATGAGCCGGGCAACCTGCTGCTGGCCCAGGCCCGCAGCGAAGTGCTGCAGGAGCAGCTCGACCTCGGACGCCTGCTCAGCACCCTGCAGCGGTTGCGGGCAAGTGAATGGCTGCAGCGGCGCCTGCCGAGGCCGGGCCCGATGGCCTTCCCGCTGCTGGCGGAGCGTCTCAACAACCGGATGAGCAACGAATCGCTGCTGGAGCGGCTCCAGAAGCTGCGGCAACAGGCGGAACGGGCCGAGGGGCCGTGAGCCAAGGGACCAAGCGCCGGGGCTGGGAAGAAAGACGGGGCTCGTGATAAAGACGGAGGGGGTGGGATTCGAACCCACGGAATCTTGCGATTCGCCGGTTTTCAAGACCGGAGCCATCAACCACTCGACCACCCCTCCAGGATGGACGGCCCGACCCTACAGCCGGTTGGGCAGCCCCTTGCAGCCCCCAGGCAGGGTGAGACGGGAACGGGCCCCGGACCAGGCCGCCAGGTAGGCGCGGTTGTCCGGATCCAGCTGCCGAACACCGCTGAGATTGATATTCTCCACCTGGGCTCCGGTGCCGATGCCGGCGGTGTGATCGGTCTCCATGTGGGCCTGATGCGGGGTGGCTAACAGAGCATCCCCGTAGAAGAACCTTGTGGCCTGAAGACAGGCCCCCTGGAGATTGGCGCCACCCAGGTTCACCGCGGCCAGGTTGGCTTCGGCCAGGTCGGCGCCGGAGAGATCGGCGCCGGAAAGATCGGCACCGTTGAAGTCGATGGCACGCAGGTCGGTGCCGGCAAGATCGGCTCCCCGCAGCATGCTCTGCAGGCGGATCACGGGAACCCCCTTCGGCCGGTCTTCCTCATAGCTGCCCTCGCCATCGAGGATGGCGCGCCCCAGCCGCTGGTCGCGGCGCAGGGGGGTGAGCAACCTGGCGTGGGAGAGGAAGCGCAGGATCCTGGCCTTGCCATCGCCATCGATGCTGCTCAGCACGGCGGCCAGGCGCCCCTCCGCCAGCATTCGCTCCAGGGGCCAGTCCTCCAGCAGGCCCTCCTCGTCGCTGATCAGCTCCGAGATGCCGTGGATGAAGCTGTCGATCGTCTGGGCCTGGGTGATGCGGTTCTGCTGGGTGGTGAGCCGCTGATCCACCATCACCTGACGCCAGGCGATCATCAGGGCCACCAGAGCCACCAGGATCGAGCCGACGGCCCCGATCACCCCCTCGCCGAAGGCCCCGATCGCTTCCCAGTCGCCGTTGCGGTAGATCGCCAGCAGCGAGTCGAACCAGCCGAGGGCCAGGGGAATCGACAGCAGGGCCAGCACCAGGGCCACGGTGGCCACCAGCCGAACGGTGGGGGGGTCTTCGAGGTGGCGGGCCAGGAGCTGCCAGAGCGGAGGCAGCAGTTGGCGCAGGGCCAGCACCACCGTCAGCAGGGACGCCGGCACGGCCAGCCAGGCCAGCCCCAGCAGCAGGGCCGCCAGCAGAACCAGAAGGGTGAGCAGCAACTGCAGGCCGGCCCCATGGCGCAGGCGCGTCCAGGGGCCACCCGCCCGCAGGGCCAGGGGCGGAGCAGCGGCGGCGGCCAGGGAGCGATCGTCCGGTTTGGTGCTCATGGCAGGGGGCTGCTCTGGAAGAAGAAACCAGCCGCGAGGATGGCGTAGGCCGCCAGCAGCAGCACCCCCTCAAGCCAGTCGGAACGTCCGTCGAGGCTGACCAGATTGCTCACCAGAACGGCGGTGGCCACCGCCACCACCTCATAGACGTTGAAGCTGAGGTCGAGGGGATGGCCGAGCAGGGGGGCCACCAGCAGCAGCACCGGCACCACCAGCAGCCCCACCAGGAGGGTGGAGCCCAGGGCCACCGACACCGCCAGGTCCATCTTGTCCTTGCGGGCCATGCTCACGGCGGTGAGGTACTCGGCGGCACCGCCCAGCAGGGGCAGCAGCACCACACCGGTGAACAGGGCCGAGAGTCCGAGGGATTCGGTGACGGTCTCGACGACGCCCACGAACAGTTCGGAGGCATAGGCCAGGCCCACGGTGGCCGCCAGCAGCACGGCGACCCAGGGGAGCAGGGGCGGCCGATGAGCAGCCTCGCCGCCATCGCCGGGGTCCTCTCCAGCCACGACCAGGTCAGCCTCGGCCACGGCGTAGAGGGTGCGATGGGTTTTCAGGGAAAACAGCAGCGTGAGGGCGTAGACGGCCAGCAGCACCCAGGCCACGAAGAGGGAAAAGGACTCGGCGGCACCCGCATCCAGCCCCCCGGCCTCGCCGCCCACCATCCCCCGCAGGCTCGGGATCAGAATCGCCAGGACCGCCAGGGTCATGGCCGAGCCATTGACCCGGGCCACCACCGGCTGGAAACGCTGCTCGCTGCGCCCAATGCCCCCGACCAGCATGGACAGACCCAGGGCCAGCAGCAGATTGGCCATGACCGTGCCGGTGATGCTGGCCTTGACGATGTCGACCAGGCCGGCCCGCAGGGCCGCCAGAGCAATGATCAGCTCGGTGGCGTTGCCGAACAGGGCATTGAGCAGGGCCCCGATCGAAGGTCCAAGGGTGAGGGACAACTCCTCGGTGGCGGTGCTCAGCAGGATCGCCAGGGGGATGATCGACAGGATCGAGGTGACGAAGACGACCCCGTCCCCCCAATGGAACCGGTCGGCGGCCGCTGCGACTGGCAGCATCGCCAGCAGGCCGATGGCGATGCGCAGACGGGCAGGCATGAAGCGGTGCAATACGGTGACTCATTGTGACCGACTGTTGACCAGTTGGGCCATGGCCTTGCCCAGCATCAGCATGAGCTCGGCAGCAATCAGGGGTTCCGACTGCCTGCACCGTCGTGTTGTTGACCGCGCAACAGGACCTTTCGGCCCAGAATGTCCGCAGCAGCATTCTCCTGTTTGCCCGACTCCCTGCAAGCCTCCATGGCCCCAAAGAACCCACAGGCGATGAACACTCCTGTCATGGGTCCTGATGCCGGGGATTTCGAACCCACCGGCAACACCAAAATCAAGCGGCGCAGACAGCGTTTGCCATCCATAAAAACGGTCGCGTCCATTCAGCAGGTTTTCACTCTCATTGCAATTGTCAATGGGCTCGTGCTGCTGTACCTGGTCATCGCGGCCATCCAGCTGCTGTTGGTGCCTGGCGCGCAATCGGCGGAGATTTATGTCTCGCTGATTCTGACGCTGTTGCTGGTCATTCTGGCGATCATTTCCTACCAGATCATCGCCAGACGGATTATTCTTCCGATCGCTCGGCTTGTCCGCGAAGCCAGTGAGATTGAGAGCGGTGACAGGACAAGTCTGCTCACGATCCGGAGCAACGATGAGATATCAAAGTTGGCTCAGACCTTCAACATGGTCCTGATCAAGATGCGGCAGGCACTGATCGCTGGAGAAGCCAGCAATCAGCAATTGCTGGAAGCTAATCGCCAGATTGAGGCCTCAATCAACTATGCGGGACTACTGCAACGTTCGATCCTTCCGGATCGGCAGCTTCAGGAAACCTTTGGCGACGATTACTTCATTCTCTGGCTGCCTCGGGACACCGTTGGTGGCGATTACTACATCTTCCACTCGGAAGGTGGCCACTGTCTCGCAGGCGTGGCCGACTGCGCCGGGCACGGGGTCTCAGGAGCCATGATGACGATGCTGGCCAGGGCGGGGATTGATCGCTCCATCATGGAAGTGGGCATCTCGTCCCCAGCCGCGATTTTGGGTTGTACGGACGGCGCCATGCGCAACCTGTTGCATGGCGCCAGAATGAGCAAGTCGATCGCGACCAGCATGGACATTGGACTGGTACGCCTTGACTTTGAAGCCAGGACACTTAGATTTTCAGGTGCCAAGATCAGTCTCTACTGGAGCGATGGGCAAACCATGCACATGCTTAGGGGAGACCATCGGGCTATCTGCGATCAGCGTGTCGGGTCCTACACGGATCACGATATCCCGTTACTGCCGGACTGCACCTACTACTTGACCACCGACGGCCTGCTCGACCAATCTGGAGGTGACAATGGCTTTTCCCTCGGTACACACCAGTTCAAGGAATGGCTGATCCAGTTGGCCCGCCAGCCGCTCGAGTTGCAGCGTCAAGCTCTCGCCGATTCCCTTGAAAAGTTCCGAGGCCGTCACCCCCAGAGGGATGACATCACGATCCTTTCCTTCCGTTTCGCTTAGGGAGCCGCCTGATGTTCCAGCCAAGCAAAAGCATGTCCTTGTCAGCACCGGTCACGACCAATCCAGTGTTTGCAATGGAGCTGCAGCGATGACCATCAGCACCACCAGCCTGATGTCGCTGAGGGAGTACTTCAGCAACCAGCAAATTCTCATCTGTTTCAATGGACCGATCTCCACGAACCTGATCGGCGAGATCGGATCAGCCCTCAAGGAACATATTGAATCCAACCATGCTCCCGAACTGGAGGTGATGGATGTCTTCAGTGTCTACATCGAGATGAGTCAGAATATCAGGAACTATGCAACCAGCCACGGCTTCAGCGACTCCGACTCCTCAGCCACGGTCGTCATTGCGGCCGCCGAGGCTGGCCATTACGCCGTGTGTGCAGGTAACCTCGTGGAGATGGGGGATGGTCAGGCTCTACTGGAACGGATCCACGAACTCGCGGCCTGCGACAAGGCCCAGCTGAAGCTGCTTTACAAACAGCAGTTGCGTCAGCCCCACACCCAGACTCCCGGACAGGGCGCCGGCCTTGGACTCATTGAAATCGCCAGGCGCTCGAGCCAACCCATGGAGGCCTCCCTTGATCCCTTGGAGCCCGGTCGAGCCTTCTTCAGCCTTCGGGCCATCATCTGATCCCATGAGCAGCAGCGAAGAACTCAATCTCTCTGTGCCAGGCTCCCAATCAAGCCCGTCGATCAGGGCCGATTGGAAAGCGGGCGTCGTGGTCATGAGCGGCGAGTCCTACCCAGAGAATTCGTTTGAGCTGTACGACCAGTTGATTCAGTGGATTGACTCCTATCTGTCCAGCGCCGAGCACGCCCTGACGCTTGAGTTGCACCTCAATTATCTCAATACCAGCAGTATTAGGTTCATGATCGATATCTTTGATTCACTCCAGACAGCCTTTGAGAATGGCAAGGAAGTTTTGGTGCAATGGATGTTTGATGATAGAAACCCTCGTTCAGCCGAACTGGGTTCCGAATTCAAGGAAGACTATACTTTTCCTTTCTTGATTCTCTCTATCAACGCCTGACATGCTGGAACCCTCCTATCCAAAATCCGATGATCAATTGGAGAAGGAGGTCATGGCAATTCTTGCTGATGATCGCTATGAGGACGATCCTGTACGTCATCTGTTAGCTCGCCTATGGAACCGGATTGAAGAGCAAGTGGATCGCCTCGAAAGGGTAGCTGATATTTCCGATCTTTACCAGTCGCATGTACTGGAAAGCAACCGTAGTCTGACAAATCGGTACGAGAAGCAGCTACGGCAGATCAAGCGGGTTGTTCGTATTTCCGATCTTTATCAAGCCTCCTTGAAAGAATTGAACCTCTCGCTTTTTGAGGCCTCCACCCATGATGCACTGACGGGGATTTCCAACCGACGCTTCATGGCAGAGCGCTGTCTTGAGGAAGATCAGCGGGCCGCCAGGCATGGCTCCACCTATTCGATGATCATTCTGGATGTGGATCACTTTAAGCTGGTCAATGACGAGTATGGCCATGCCACTGGGGATCTGATGTTGGTTGATTTCGTCAAAGCCCTCTCCAACAGCCTTCGTCACTATGACATCATCGCTCGATGGGGAGGAGAAGAATTCATGGCTCTTCTGATTGATGCCGATCTTTCAACAGCAGAACTCGTCGCTAAACGGATGTTGGCCAACATTCGCGAGATGCGAGTGTCCATCGATGACATGGAACTGAACATCACGGCAAGTTTGGGTCTGACAGAACACAAGCCCGATGAGAACTATGACGCCACTTTTCGTCGTGCTGACAAGGCCCTGCTCATGGCAAAGAACTCAGGACGTGACCGCTTGGTGGTGATTGATCCGAACTATCCTCTCAGCCATCGTGAAATCAGCACACTGGTTTGAACGGCTACGTCAACCACCAATTCGCTAAAAACCCCTAAGCAGTCAAGTGCCAATTCTGCTCTCGAGCGTGCTTTAGGATTGTTTTCATTGCGGCCGGTTGCATTCAACCCCTTGGTCTGACGCTCAGCTGTCGGGTTTGGCCAGCGGCAGCAGGCACTTGTCGGAATCGCAGCCAGCGGGGCCGGCCTCAATCAGCTCACCCCCGTCATACTTCTGGAGGGCCAGGAAGAAATCCCCACACTGGCGGCGCTGCTCCACCTCAAGGACCATGCGGTGATAGGTGGCTTGGTCGATCGGCTCGAACGGCAATCTGGGGAAGGTGGCATTGGCATCGAAGCGGGCCAGCAGGGCGGCGGAAATGTATCCCTCACCCTGCTCAATGGCCTGGTGAATCGCGGCGGCCAAAGCCTCGATTTCATGCTCGCGGAACTCCACCGTGGCCGAGGTGTTGTGGGTGGTGAAATGACGTTGCACCTGCATGTAGAAATCGAACTGGGCCAGGGCCGAGAAGTTGTTGATCTCCACCTGATCAGCGCCAGGCAGGTTGGCCCAGCTCACCTCGGTGGGGATCTCCACCAACCACTCGGTGCAGCGCGGGTCGAAGGGGTCATTCAGCAGGCGGCCCTGCTCGTCCTTGTCCGACTGGGAGGGAACGATCGCGTAGCCATAGTCCATGCAGGCCAGGGCCACCGGATCGTTCTTGCGGAAGGTGATGCGGCGGATGAAGCGCTGGGCCTTGGGGGGATGCCAGCCGGGGCTGGCGCCGGTGAGCAGGCTCTTGGTGCCCGCCGGTTGGACGGTGGTGCAGCGGTTGGGACGGCGCATGCCGTGCCGATCGCAGTAGTCCCAAACCGCGTCATGGACACACTGCTTCCAGCGCGACAGGTAGGCCGCTTCCTCGGCCCGGAAGGCACGACCCTCCTCGGAGTCGGGCCGGCCGGCTTCCCACCACTGCAACCAGGGGGTGCCGAAGGCATGGACGAAGAAATCGAACAGGCCGGTGAAGCTGACACCCACGATCGGATCCCAGGCCCGGCTCTGGCGGTAGCGCTCAACCTCGAAGCGGTGGTTCAGCAGGCAGGCCACCGCCAGACCACCGGCCTTGAAGGCGTCGGCCTGGGCCTGGTGGTCGGCCGGGTCGATCCGGTTGAGGTGGATCTCGGCCAGGTTGCAGTGGAAATCGGCGCCGAGGATCTCACCGCAGGGGTTGAGTCCGTAGCGGCTGAGCCGGTGCTCGAGCTCTGCGTCGCTGATCTGCGGATGATGCAGCTGCAGCCAGCGGCCGGCCTCCTCCTTGCCCTGGTCGCAGTAGATGCCGATGAACTCGGTGCGCAGCTGGGGGGTGGTGAGCAGGTCGGCATTGGAGCGGGCGATCGCCTCGGGGGCGAACTGGATGGCGCCCTCCCCCGACTGGAACTGCTTGTTGACCGCTTCCAGCACCACCTCGCGGCTGGGGCGAACGTGAAACACCCGGGTGTGGTTGGCCATGCGCAGGGCATCGCGCTCGGGATCAATGCGCCAGTTGCCCTGGTCGTCCTGCTGCCAAAGGTTCTCCTTGGCACCGAGAGCGGAATCGTCATCGGCGCAGAACTGGCGCATGCCGGCGCTGCGGCGGATGTTGCCGGCCACGATCGTCACCGCCGCCTCATCGATCAGCAGGCAGCACTCCACCGAGGTGAGCTGGCGGCCCCGGGCCTTGTTGAGGATCTGGGCGACGCGGCCATAGAGGTCCCTCAACTTGACGGGATTGGCCATGCCGCCGAAGCCCTTGAGGGTTTCGCCCACGGGCCGCACATCGGAGAGATCCACCGTCACGTGGACGGGGCCGTCGAAACGCTCATCGCTGCAGAGGTTGAGCAGCAGCCGGTAGCTCTCCACCCAGCCGGCACGGGTGTCACCCACTCGGACGCTGACCTGCTGACCTTCGATCGTGTGGGTGGTCTGCTGCTGGCGGGAGCCGATCGGCGTCACGCCGATGTCGGAGACCCCATCGATGACGAGGGTGTTGCGGACCTTCGGCAGTCGGCTGATCAGATGGGGCTCGATGATGGCGCCGGTGCCACAGCCCATCATCGCCAGGTCCATCATCAGGGCGAAGGCTTCCCAGTCCACCAGGTTGGTGGAGGTGCAGTTGTAGGCACCGGAAAAGTTCTCGGCTTGCTCGATCCACTCGGTGCCGCCGATCCAGAGCCAGCGTCCGGAGGGGAGCGCCATCTGGTGGCGCTGCATGCGCCGGATCAGCTCCACCTCCTCGGGAGCCAGGGAACCCAGCACCCGCAGGCCCTCGAGGTTGCGCTCAGCCACCTCATGCCAGCTCTCCCTGCCGCCGCTTGGGGTCTTGCGGCTGTAGGTGCGATAGAAGACCGGATAGGCCGCCGGGGCGGTGAGCGGGAAATCGACCACCGGCGTGAGGGTGTCGTCGCTTGCCGATGACGTCGCCGCCGTGGCGGGGGTGGCTGGACGGGCGGCGGACAGGGTCACGGTGGGTATGGCCAGTGCGTGCTGGAAACCATAACGCCACCCGTGGGGTCTGCAACGGCACCATGGCACCAGCCACGGTGCCTCTGACCGCTGGTGGGGCCGCAGCTGGGTAGAACAGCGATCAGGCGGATAGGGAGGTTGGCGCCATGGAGCGGATCTGCGAGCCGGAGCTGATGGAGGACGTCCAGCAGGCGGAGGCCTACGCCGCGGCTGACTTCTCCAGCGGCGACCGGGCGGTGCTGGGCCGGATCGACGACCTTCTCGGCTCCCTGGGGACGGGGGACGGGGAGAGGCTCAGCTTCGTGGATCTGGGCTGCGGGCCCGGCAACATCACGTTCCTGCTGGCCGAGCGCTGGCCCAAGGCCAGCGTGCTGGGCCTCGATGGCTCCGCTGCGATGCTGGCCATCGCCGAGCGGCGGCGGCGCGCCGATCCCACCGCCTGGCGACACCTGCGCTTCCGCCAGCAGCGCCTGCCAGGCCGGCAGCTGGCGGGACCCTTCAGTGCTGTGGTCAGCAACAGCCTGCTGCACCATCTGCATGACCCGGGCGTGTTCTGGCGGAGCGTGCGGCAGCTCTCAGGACCGAGCACCCACCTGTATGTGAGGGATCTGCGGCGGCCCGCCAGCGATCGCGAGCTGGAGGACCTGGTGCACCGCCATGCCGGCTCGGCGCCGGAAGTGCTGCGGCGGGACTACGGCCATTCGCTGCGGGCGGCGTTCACCCGCGCCGAGGTGCTGGCCCAACTTGAGAACGTCGGACTCGAAGGGCTGCAGGTCCGGGAGCTGGACGACCGCTATCTGGAGATCCAGGGACCCAGCCTGCCTGGCAGGCTGGCCTGATGGTCACCAGCTCCTCCCCTGCCCCAGCTCCTGATTACGACGCCGCGGCACTGGCGGCAGCGGTGAGCCGGCGACGCAATTTCGCCATCATTTCCCACCCCGATGCGGGCAAGACCACCCTCACCGAGAAGCTGCTGCTCTACGGGGGGGCCATCCAGCAGGCCGGGGCGGTGAAGGCCAAGGGAGAGCAGCGCAAGGTGACCTCCGACTGGATGGAGCTGGAGAAGCAGCGGGGCATCTCGATCACCTCCACCGTGCTCCAGTTCGACTACGCCGGCAGCACGATCAACCTGCTCGACACCCCCGGCCACCAGGACTTCTCCGAAGACACCTACCGGACCCTGGCTGCCGCCGACAACGCCGTGATGCTGGTGGACGCGGCCAAGGGCCTCGAACCGCAGACCCGCAAGCTGTTCGAAGTCTGCCGGATGCGGCGGATCCCGATCTTCACCTTCATCAACAAGATGGACCGGCCGGGCCGGGACCCGCTGGAGCTGGTCGATGAAATCGAGCAGGAGCTCGGGCTGGCCTGCTGGCCGGTGAACTGGCCGATCGGCAGCGGCGACCGCTTCCGCGGCGTGATCGACCGGCGCTCCCAGGATCTGCTGCTGTTCGAGCGGGCCGAACGGGGGCGGCAGAGCCTGGAGCGGCGCCTGGTCCCTGGCGATCCAGGCCGCAGCGAGCGGGTGGAGGCGGAGCTGCTGGATCTGGCCGTGGAAGAACTGGAGCTGGTGGAGGGCGCCGGGGCGGAACTGGATCTGGCGCGGGTGCACGCCGGCGAACTGAGCCCGGTGTTCTTCGGCTCGGCCATGACCAATTTCGGTGTCCGGCCCTTCCTCGATGCCTTCCTGGAGCTGGCCCAGCCCCCAGTGGCCCGGGAGAGCGACCAGGGACCGGTGGATCCGCTGCGGCCGGAGTTCAGCGGCTTCGTGTTCAAGCTGCAGGCCAACATGGACCCCCGCCACCGGGACCGGGTGGCCTTCGTGAGGGTCTGCAGCGGCCGCTTCGAGAAGGACATGAACGTTCGCCACGCCCGCAGCGGGCGCACCATCCGCCTGTCACGCCCCCAGAAGCTGTTCGGCCAGGACCGGGAGGTGGTGGAAGACGCCTACCCCGGCGATGTGATCGGCCTCAACAACCCCGGCATGTTCGCCATCGGCGACACCCTCTACACCGGCCCCCGGGTGGAGTACGAGGGCATTCCCTGCTTCAGCCCGGAGATCTTCGCCTGGCTGCGCAATCCCAATCCCTCGGCGTTCAAGAGTTTTCGCAAGGGGGTGAATGAGCTGCGCGAGGAGGGCGCCGTCCAGGTGCTCTATGACACCGACCCCAGCAAGCGGGATCCGATCCTGGCGGCGGTGGGCCAGTTGCAGCTCGAGGTGGTGCAGTACCGGCTGGAGAACGAGTACGGCGTCACCAGCCGACTGGAACCTCTGGAGTTCAATGTCGCCCGCTGGGTGAGCGGCGGCTGGCCGGCCCTGGAGAGCGTCGGCCGCCTGTTCAACTGCAAGACGGTCCGGGACGCCTGGGACCGACCCGTGCTGCTGTTCCGCAACGACTGGAACCTGCACCAGCTGCAGGAGGACCATCCCGCCCTGGAGCTGCATGGGGTGGCACCGGTGGTGAGTGGCGTGGAGCCGATCGCCCTCTGACCCGGGGCCGCCGCCGGCCGCCACGGGAGGAAACCCTCCCTCGCGCCAGACGATCGGAGGGGGCAGAATGAAGCAACAATTCGTCACGCCGCCACGCACGGTCACAGCGATGCCTCGATCCGTGACGCCACCCCCGCTCTGGCTGGTGCGTCCCCGCAGCGACGGGGGCAGCGATTACGTCAGTTTCCAGCCCTCCCAAGGGGCCGTGGAGATGCGGGAAGGCAGCCACCTGCCGCCCCAGATGCCCTTGCTGAAGCGGCGCCGTTCCCTGGCGATCGAAGAGGCTGAAGCCTGCACGCGCCGACTGCAACAGGAAGCGGGATATCACCGCAGTGAACCGCTTTTCTAGCCTCGGCTCGATACGCTCGGTGGTATGAACCAAGGATCCGACCAGGCCAAGCCGGCCCCTGACGCTTCCGATCCGTACGAGCGGCTCGGCGTCGCTCCCGATGCCTCCTTCGACACCGTCCAGGAGGCCAAGCTGGCACGGCTCGACGAGGCCGGCGACGATCCCCTGGTCCGCTCCCGCATCGAAGCCGCCTACGACGCGGTGCTGATGGACCGGTTGAAGGAACGCCAGCAGGGCCGGGTCAGCAGCGCCGCCCGTTCCGCCTCCCAGCGGGAGCAGGCCTCACCGCCCCCGAGCCGGCCGGCCCTCTCCGCCCTGCCCAGCCTGCCCCAGCTGCCCCCCTCCCGGATCCCCCGACCGAGTTTCTCCCTGCCCCAGCTGCAACTGGCCACGGGCCGGGAACTGTGGTTCCCCTTGGCAGCCGATGGCGTGCTGCTGCTGCTGCTCGTGCTGATGCCCGGAGCCGCCCCCGAACTGTTGACGGCCCTGGCCACAGGGGTCACCCTGCTCAACCTGCAGCGACGCAACGGGCGGTTCCTGGCTGCGGTGGGCTGGTCCTTTGCCCTGCTCTGCCTGGGTCTGGTGCTGGGCGGCCTGCTGGCGGGCGGTCTCGGAGCCGCCATCAGCCAGTCCCTACCGGCGACCACCCTGCAACTGCAGAGCATCCCTGCCATCCTGCTGCTGCTGCTCGGTGCCCTGCTGATCGCCTGAATCCGCCCTGAGCGGCTCAGTCCGCAGCAGTGCTCAGACCAAAGGGGCCAGCTCGTTGATCAGCTCCTGCAACTCAGGGGCCTCCACCCGATACACCGCATTGCAGAAGTGGCAGGTCAGCTCCGCCTGGCCATCCTCATGGAGCATGTCGGTGAGTTCGTCGCGCCCCAGGAGCTTGAGAGCGCTGACGCTGCGGTGGCGGCTGCAGGGGCAGTGGAACTGGACGGACTGCTCGATCGAGTCCGCCCCGAGGGGCTGGGGATCGAGGTCCGGGAAGATGTCCTCGAACAGGGCATGGAGCTGGTGGGCATTGTCGGCAAGCCGCTCGCTGAAGCCGGTGATCTCGCGGCAGCGCTCCTCCAGCAGGGCCACCAGGGCCGGTTCCCGCGCCGCCTTCGGCAGCACCTGCACCAGCACACCCCCGGCACAGCGCACGCCGCTGCTGTCGATCGTCTCGCCCACGAACAGGGCCGAGGGGGTCTGCTCGGAGTGGAGCAGGTAGGAGGCCACGTCCTCACCGATGCCGCCGCTCACCAGCTCGACGGTGCTGCTGAAGGGTTCCCCCTGGCCCCGGTCCCGCACCACGTGCAGGTAACCGGTGCCGGTGGCCCGGCGGAAGTCGAACTGGTGGCCGCCGGCCGCATCCGTCAGCAGGTCCAGCTCCAGCTCAGGCCGGCCCACGTAGCCGCGCACGGTGCCATCCCGCCCTGCATCCACCATCAGGCCCCGCAGGGGGCCATCGGACTGAATGCGCAGGTTGACCCGGCCATGGGCCACCTTCATCGAGCTGGCCAGCAGCAGGCCCGCGGTCATCGCCCGCCCCAGCAGGGCTGTGGTGAGGAAGGAGAGGCCATGGCGGTGGCTGGCCTGGCGGATGGCCGAGGTGGTGGTGACCGCCACCATCCGGATACCGCCGCCGGCACCGGTGGCCCTCAGCATGCGATCCCCCATCAAGCCTTTCCCCTGCAATCCGGTGGTCATCGTAAGGAGCCGGAATGGAGCGCCTCCAGGGGCCTGAGGCTTCCCTGCTCCAGACGCCAACCCCGCTCGACCACCCCCCGGAACAGTTCCGGTTCGTGGGTGACCACGAGCAGGGCCCGTTCCTTGGCGAGGTCGGCGATCAGCTGCAGCACCTCCTCCCGCACCGTCCAGTCCAGGCCGGCGGTGGGCTCATCCAGCAGCAGCACCCGGGCATCGCGCACCAACTGAACCGCCAGGGCCAGGCGGCGCTGCTGGCCACCGCTGAGGCGCTCCGGCGCCTGCTGCAGGGAAAGGCTGCCGAGCCCCACCTGCTCCAGGACGGCCTCGGCCTTCTCGGCGGTGAGACGGCGCTGGCCAAGCTTCAGTTCCTGACCCACCGTCAGGCCGAGGAAATGGCGTTCCGGGAACTGGAACACCAGGCCGCACAGCCAGCGACGCTGACGACTGCTGAGTTCTTCGCCCTGCCAGAGGAAGCGACCGGCATCGGCTTCGGCCAGACCGCAGATCACCTCCAGCAGGGTGGTCTTGCCACTGCCGCTGCGGCCGGCCACCAGGGCCGGAGTTCCCACCGTCAACTGCAGGGAGACGTCGGCCAGCACCGGCGACGGCGCCGTGGCGGGGTGGTACCGCAGACCGAGGACATCGAGCATGGCACCAGCATGCCGTCCGGCGCTGCGGCGGTGGAGCGTGTTGGATGGGGGGACATGCGCGCCGTTCGCCCCTTTTCCCCATGGATGTCCGATTTCGCGAAGTGGATCCGTTCAACTGCTGGATCTGGCTGCACTTCGCGGACCAGCCGGGTGGCGCCGAGCGCGGCTACGTGGAAACGGCCCTCGACAGCTGGTTCTTTCTGGGCAAGCTGGGCGCCTTCAACGCCGAAAACCTGCAGACCCATGAAGGGGGCGTGGATCTCGGCTGGCTCGCCTATGACACCGAGGCGGCGGAGCGCTGCCTGCCGGCCCTGATGCACAACATGGGGCCGATGGAATACCAGGACGACTGGGCGCGCTGCTGGGTCGACCTGGGCACCAGCGATGCCCTGGCCCTTGATGTGCTCATCAACGCCCTGCGCCAGCTCGACAATGACGTGCTGGAAATCACCGAGCTGGTGATCGGCGGCCTGAACGAGGACTGGCCGATCGAGGAGGAGCCCGAGAGCCCGTTCTTCGGGGACTGATGGGACGGGAGTTGCGCCGACTGCTGATCGCTCCGGAGCGGATCGCCGCCCTGACGGCCGGGGGCCAGGAGCCGGCCTGGCTGGCTCTGGAGCCCCAGGAAGGCCACTACCTGGAGCGGGTGCTGCGCTTTCGGCCCGGCGACCGGCTGGCGCTGGTGGATGGTGTCGGCCAGCTGTGGACGGCGGTGCTCGAACCGGAACGGCGGCTGCGGCTGGAGCAGCCGCCGGAGGCGCCCCTGCATCGGCAGGCGCCGATCATGCCGCTGCTGGAGCTGGCCATGGCCATCCCCAGACGGGAGGCGGATCTGGTCTGGCGCATGGCCACGGAACTGGGCGCCGACCGGCTCCAGCCCCTGCTGGCCGAACGAGGCGCCCCCGGTGAGCGCTGTCCGCTGGAGCGCTGGCGGGGGATCGTGCGGGAGGCCACGGAGCAGTGCGAACGCCTGTGGCATCCCCAGCTGAACTCCCCCTGCGAGGCCGGGGCCTGGCTGGCGCGGCCGGCCTCCGGCATCGCCCTGCTGGCCACCACCCGCCGGGACGCTCTGCCGCTGTGCAGCCAGAGGTTGCGGCACCTGGCCGAGGGGGCCAGCGACAGCGCCCTCCCCGCCGGGATCCGGCTGGCGATCGGGCCTGAGGGGGGGTGGAGCCCGGAAGAAGAGGAGCAGGCCGAAGCGGCCGGCTGGCACCCCGTCAGCCTGGGGAGATCGATCCTGCGCACGGCCACGGCTGCGGTGGCTGGCCTGGCCCTGCTGGCCGACTGGCGGGCGCTCAGGAGCGCATCATGCCGGCCGCCATCTCCTTGAAGACGCCCAGATTGGCCCCGGGCGTGCGGCGCTTCATCGGGGTGGCCCCCCCCGCGGTGACGCAGTCGGGGGCGAAGGTGGCCAGCGACGGGGCGGGGCGGAGCGCCTCGGCGGCGGCCAGTTCGGCGGCGATCGCCTCGGCGGTGGTGAGGCCGGAGACGGGGGGAAGGGAGGCTTCTGCCTCAGCTGGCGCGGTGGGCTGGGCCTCAGCCGCCTGGGGGGCCAGCTTCGCTTCGGGCTTGGGCGCCGCCTTGGGAGGGGCCACCAGCGCCGGGGGGTCGTTGCCTTCGCCGCCACCCAGATCAAGGAAGAACTTGGGTCGTTTGAAGACCATTCGGAGCACCACTGGATGCAGCGATTATCCGCCGAAGCCGGCATCAGCGAGCGGCTCGCTTAGATCTGTGCAACACAGTCGGGCCGTTGTCATGGAGTTGCTACCGCCCCAGGACCCCTCGCACTGGCTGGCGGCCCTGGCGATCAATGGCCTGTTGATCGCGCTCGCCCAGCGGCTGCCCCTGCTGACGCGGGCCGGCTGGGTCCATGCCGGGGTGCTCGGCACCCTGCTGTTGGGAAGCCTGGGCTGGCGCGGTTGGCTGGCGGTGGTGGCCTACCTGGCCCTGGGCAGCCTGGTGACCAAGCTGGGCTTCCGCCGTAAGCGGGAGCTGGGGCTGGCGGAGGCCCGCGATGGCCGGCGAGGGCCGGAGAACGTCTGGGGCTCAGCCCTGGTGGGAACTGTGCTGGCCCTGCTGGCCTGCCGGGCGCCGGCGGCCGCGGTACCCCTGCTGCTGGCTGGTTTTGCCGCCAGCTTCTCCGCCAAGCTCGCTGACACCTTCGGCAGCGAGATCGGTAAACGCTGGGGCCGCCACACGGTACTGATCACCAGCCTGCGTCCGGTGCCGCCCGGCACCGAGGGGGCCATCAGCCTCGAGGGCACCGCCGCCAGCCTGGTGGGCAGCGGCCTGATGACCGTGGGGATGCTGGCGTTGGGGCTGATCGGGGGCTGGCCCACGGCGCTGCTGGTGAGCGGCGTGGGGCTGGTGGCCACCCTGGCCGAAAGCGTCGTCGGTGCCAGCCTTCAGCAGCGCTGGGACTGGCTCAGCAACGAGGTGGTCAACGGGCTGCAGACGCTGCTGGCGGCCCTGCTGGCCATGGGCCTGGTGCAGTGGCTTCCGGCCCCTGGGTCGGGCTGAGGGCCTGCTGGCGCCAGGCGAGGGCGGCGCGCCGCAGGCGATCGAGAACAGCATCGCAGCGGCGCTGGGCCTGGCGGGCGGGCATGCCGAGCTGCCGGCCCAGCTCCACCCAGGTGCAGCCCACATCGATCCGGCCCACGAGCAGCTGCCGCTCCCGGGGATCGAGATCCGCCAGCTGCTGGCGCAACCACTGGCGCTCGGCGCGTTGGGCCTCGTTCGCGATCGCCAGCTCCTCGTCCCCGCCGATGGCGGCGGGGGACGCCAGCAGATCCAGCAGGCAGCCGGCCGCGTCGCTGTCGCCGCCGTCCTGGCGGAAAGGGGCATCCAGGCTGCGGACCCTGCCGGCGCTGCGCACCTGCAGGGCCTCCTCGAGCCGGGCCGGATCACACGCCAGCCGATCAGCAAGGGCGGCGGTGGGCAAGGGCTCCAGCCCCTTGCGACGGCGGGTTTCCTGAAGGCTGAGCACCTGCTGGTGCAGATCCCACAGGGGGCGGGGCGGGCGCACCATGGGCTGGCGATCCCGCCGCTCCCTCCGGATCGCCCCCTGGATGTATGGGACGGCGAAGCTGCTGAGGCTGACGTTGCGATCGGGATCGAAGGCCTCGACCGCCCGGATCAGGCCGAGGCTGCCCACCTGGGCCAGATCCTCGAAGGCCAGGCCGGTGTCGACGCCCTGGCGTCCGGCAATGCTGAACACCAGCGGCAGGTTGTCTTCCACCACCAAGTTGCGCCAGCGCAGCCGGCTGAGCGGATCGGTGGCCTCCGCGAAGGCCTTGAGCCGGCGGCGGTTGCGGCTGCGGCGATCCACGATCGCCTCGGGGATGTCGCGGCAGCCCGCGCAGAGGTCCGGCTGCGGCGCCCGGCGGCTCGCCAGCAGCACAGGGGCCGGAGGAGGGGGTGGCGGAGGGCGATCCATGGTGATGCATCCAGCAGGGTCCGTTTCTTCAGAGTCGCGGCCATCCGCCTGCGGAGGTTCACCGGAGGGGGGGAGTTCGCTTCCTCCGATCGGGTGATGCCGTCGGGGCCGACTGGGTGCAGCGCCGTGGGGTGCAGCGTGCCGGTCGCAGCGAGCCTGAAGCAGGGGTCAGTGCGCCGCCGTCACGCTGCTGTGGGGGGCCAGCTCGGCCCATTGCAACAGGGCGCCCCAGGCGCGCAGGCGCCGGTAAAGCTGGCCGTGGCCGTCGCTATTGAGGTGCAGGCCATCGCTGCACAACCCATGCAGCCAGAGAGGGTCGGCCAGCAGGCCATCAAGCAGGGGCAGGAACGGCACATCCGCCTCCATGCAGGCTTCCTCCAGCAGGCCCTCGTAGAGCCGCACGCTGGCCAGGTCGTACCAGAGCATCCCGGCGAAGGGCATCACGGCTTCGTCCACCGGCGTGAGGCCGAGCACGAACACCGGAGCGATGGCCTGCAGCCTGGGCAGCAACTGCTGCAGGCCGAACAGGAAGGCCTCCGGCGCCAGCTGGAAACGGCCGTCGGGCCGTCCCACCCGGGCGGTGTCGTTGAGGCCGATCGACAGCAGGATCCCCTGGGGGCGCTGGCGGCGCAGCTCGCCCCGGTGGCCCACCTCCGCCTCGGCGCGGGCGGCCAGCCGCTCCAGGCCATCGCCACGCACCCCGAGGCCGTAGAGCACGGGCCCCTGGGGCAGATCCATCCAATGGCGGCGCAGGCGCTCGCACCAGCCACCCTGCTCCGGATCGCCCCAGCCGTAGACCCCGCTGTCGCCGAGCACCACCAGCTTCTTCGGCACCGGCATCGGGGCGGCCGTCCGTGGGAGAGGGTCCAGCACCGGCGGGGGGCTCAGAGGCTCGCGCCGAAGCGCCGCAGCCGCTCCAGACCATCATCGATCGTGGCAGGGGAGGCGGCACAGGACAGGCGGATGCAGCGGTCGTCGCCAAAGGCGGCACCGGGCACCACCGCCAGGCCCACCTCCTCCAGCAACCGGCCGCAGAGGGTCATCGAGTCGAGGCCCCAGGCGCTCACGTCCGGGAAGGCATAGAAGGCCCCCTCAGGGGGCAGCAGCTTCAGACCCTGGATCGCCATCAGGCCATCACTGAGCCGGGCACGCCGTCGGCTGAACTCGGCCGCCATCTCCCGGACGCAATCCCGCGAGCCGCTGATCGCCGCCAGGGCGCCGTACTGGGCAAAGGTGCAGACGTTGCTGGTGCTCTGGCTCTGCAGGGCGCTGGCGGCGGCCACCACGTGGCGGGCCCCCGCCAGCCAGCCGATCCGCCAGCCGGTCATGGCCCAGCCCTTGGCGAAGCCGTTGACGATGAAGATCCGCTCGGCCAGATCGGGGGCCACTGCCGCCAGGCTGTGGTGCCTATGGCCCGGCGAGAGCAGCATCTCGTAGATCTCGTCACACACCACCGCCAGGCCGGGATGGCGGCGCAGCACGGCGGCGATCGCCTCCAGTTCGGCGCGGCTGAGCACCATGCCGGTGGGATTGGAGGGGCTGTTGAGCACCAGCAGCCGGCTGAAGGGTGTGATCGCCGCCTCCAGTTGCTCGGGGCTGAAGCGGAAGCCGCCGCTGGCGTCAGTGATGAGGCAGCGGACGCTGGCGCCGGCCAGCTGGGCCATTTCCGGGTAGCTCAGCCAGTAAGGCGCTGGCAGCAGCACCTCGTCGCCGGGATTGAGCAGAACCTGGAACAGGTTGTAGAGGGCCTGCTTGCCGCCGTTGGTCACCAGCACCTGATCGGCCTGGGTGGGAACAGCGTTCTCCTGGCTCAGTTTGGCGGCGATGGCCTGGCGCAGCTGGGGTTCGCCGGCCACCGGTCCATAGCGCGTGTGGCCGGTCTCGAGCGCCTCGGCCGCCGCCTGGCGGATGAAGGCGGGGGTGTCGAAATCGGGCTCACCGGCGCTGAGGCTGCAGATGTCCTTGCCGCCTGTGCGCAACTCACGGGCCTTGGCGGTGATGGCGAGGGTGAGCGATGGCTGCAACGCCTGCGCCCGGGCGGAGAGCGACAACGGGGCCGGCATGGCAGTGTGCGGCGTCTGGAGGGCGCGATTCGGCAATCCGGCCATCTTGCCCTACGCCCCGCGGCCATGGCCAAGAATGGCGCGATGGCCCCCGCTCCCCTGCAACCGTCTCCCCTGCAACCGTCCCTCCTGGGTGACACCCTCGCGGCAGGGGCGACGCCCAGCCTCGAAGGGCTGCAGCGGAGCTGCCAGGACTGCAGCCGCTGCGGGCTGGCCGCGGGCCGCCAGCAGGTGGTGATCAGCCGGGGCGATCCGGCGGCACGGCTGATGGTGATCGGCGAAGGGCCCGGTGCCCAGGAGGACGCCAGCGGCCGACCGTTCGTGGGGCGGGCCGGCCAGTTGCTCGACCAGATGCTGGCCAGTGTGGGACTGGACAGCGAGCGGGACGCCTACGTCTGCAACGTGGTGAAGTGCCGCCCCCCCGACAACCGCAAACCGACGGCCCAGGAGATGGCAGCCTGCGCCCCCTGGCTGGCCGTTCAGATCGCCGCTGTGGATCCCGCCGTGGTGTTGCTCACCGGTGCCACGGCCCTGGAAGGGGTGCTCGGCATCAAGGGAGGCATCTCCCGCCTCCGCGGCCAGTGGCACCCCTGGCAGGGCCGCTGGGTGATGCCGGTGTTCCACCCCTCCTATCTGTTGCGCAATCCCTCGCGGGAGCAGGGCTCTCCCAAATGGCTCACCTGGCAGGACCTCAAGGAGGTGCAGCGGCGGCTGGAGCAGGACCAGCCGCCGCCACCCACTTTGTGACAGGCTTTGGCCATCACCGGCCCACGCGAGATGACCGGCAGCCTGGCCACACTGACCACCACCGCTCCGGGGACTTCCCCCCTTCCGGCCGACTGGGCCAGTGATCCCCGCTTCGAGACGGTGATCCGCCGCCGCCGCACCCGCAGCGTCCGGGTCGGCGCGATCTGGGTGGGCAGCGAGCACCCCGTGGTGGTGCAGTCGATGATCAATGAGGACACCCTGGATGTGGAGGGGGCCACCGCCGGCATCCGCCGCTTGCACGAGGCGGGCTGCGAGATCGTGCGCCTCACCGTGCCGAGCCTGGCCCACGCCAAGGCGGTGAAGGAGATCCGCCAGCGGCTGGAGGACAGCTACCAGCCCGTGCCCCTGGTAGCGGACGTGCACCACAACGGCATGAAGATTGCCCTGGAGGTGGCCCAGCACGTCGACAAGGTGAGGATCAACCCCGGCCTGTACGTGTTCGACAAGCCCGATCCCAACCGCACGGAGTTCACGGCCGAAGAGGTGGCGGCCATCGGCGAGCGCATCCAGACCACCCTCGAACCGCTGGTGAGCCTGCTCAAGGAGCAGGACAAGGCCCTGCGCATCGGCGTCAACCACGGCTCCCTGGCTGAGCGGATGCTGTTCACCTATGGCGACACACCCCTGGGGATGGTGGAGAGCGCCATGGAATTCATCCGCATCTGCGACCGGCTCGACTTCCACAACATCGTCGTGTCGATGAAGGCTTCCCGGGCCCCGGTGATGCTGGCGGCCTACCGGATGATGGCGTTCCGCATGGACGCCGAGGGCTTCCACTACCCCCTGCATCTGGGGGTCACCGAGGCGGGCGACGGCGACTACGGCCGCATCAAGAGCACCGCGGGCATCGCCACCCTGCTGGCCGAGGGCCTCGGGGACACGATCCGGGTGTCGCTCACCGAGGCACCGGAGAAGGAGATCCCTGTCTGCTATTCGATCCTGCAGGCCATGGGTCTGCGCAAGACGATGGTGGAGTACGTGGCCTGCCCCAGCTGCGGCCGCACCCTGTTCAACCTGGAGGACGTGCTGCACACCGTGCGCAACGCCACCGCCCACCTGACAGGGCTCGACATCGCCGTGATGGGCTGCATCGTCAATGGGCCCGGCGAGATGGCCGATGCCGACTATGGCTACGTGGGCAAAACACCCGGCACCATCTCCCTTTACCGCGGGCGGGAGGAAATCCGCCGGGTGCCGGAAGCCGAAGGGGTGGAGGCGCTGATCGCCCTGATCAAGGAGGACGGTCGCTGGGTCGACCCCTGAACAGGGGGCCCATCCCCGGCAGCGGCGCTACGTTGGAAAGACCTTTCAGCCTCCTTGAGGATCCCCAGCATGGGAAGAGCTCGCGCCACCGTCGTGGTGCTGGTTGGTCTCGGTGCCTGCGCCGCCACCGCGGTGATGGCCCGGGAAATGGTGCTGGCCCCCACGGGAACCGTGTCGATCAGCGACAGCCCCAAGGAGGTGATGGACCAGGCCTGGCAGATCGTGTTCCGCGACTACCTGGACACCACAGGCAAGTACACACCTGAACAGTGGCGCAAGCTGCGCCGCAGCGTCCTGTCCAAGAGCTACAGCACACCCAAGGATGCCTACGAGGGCATCCGCGGCATGCTCGGCACCCTCGACGATCCCTACACCCGCTTCCTGGATCCGCGGGAATTCAAGGAGATGCAGATCGACACCTCCGGCGAGCTCTCCGGGGTGGGCATCCAGTTGAGCGTCGATAAGGAAACCAAGGAACTGGTGGTGATCTCGCCGATCGAGGGCTCACCGGCCTCGCGGGCCGGTGTGCAGCCCAAGGACGTGATCGTCTCGATCGACGGCAAGAGCACCAAGGGGATGAGCACCGAGGACGCGGTGAAGCTGATCCGCGGCAAGGCCGGCACCACCGTGAATCTGGTGCTGCGCCGCAAGGGCCAGAACCTCGACACCCCCCTCACCCGGGAGCTGATCGAGATCCACGCCGTCAACCACCAGGTCAACACCGCCCCCGACGGCACCAAGATCGGCTACATCCGCCTGAAGCAGTTCAGCGCCACCGCCACCAAGGACATGCGGGCGGCCGTGCGGGACCTGGAGGCCCAGGGGGTGCAGGGCTACGTGCTCGACCTGCGCAGCAACCCCGGCGGGCTGCTGGTGGCGAGCGTCGAGATCGCCCGCCAGTGGATCAACGAAGGCATCATCGTTTCCACCAAGACCCGCGACGGCATCCAGGACGTCAAACGGGCCACTGGCCAGGCCCTGACCACCAAGCCGATGGTGGTACTCGTCAACGAGGGTTCGGCGAGCGCCAGCGAGATCCTCTCCGGCGCCCTGCAGGACAACAACCGCGCCGTGCTGGTTGGTCAGAAGACCTTCGGCAAGGGGCTGGTGCAGTCGGTGCGCGGCCTCTCCGATGGATCCGGCATGACGGTGACCATCGCCAAATACCTCACACCCCGCAACCGGGACATCCACAAGCACGGCATCAATCCGGACGTGCCGGTGAAAATGACCGAGCTGGAGGTGCAGCGCCTCAAACTGGAAGACATCGGCACCAACCGCGACAGCCAGTACCGGGCGGCCGAATCCACCCTGCGCAAGCAGCTGCAGGCCAGCGCCGTGCTGCAGAAGGCTTTCCAGCCCGGCAGTGCCAACCTGCCGGCGGCCCTTGCCAAACCCTGATCCACACGGGCCGGGCACCACGCCCGGCTCGGTCTGGGACCTCAAGCCTTGGTGGTGTCAGCCCTGGAGCATCCTGCTCACGGGGCTGATCATGATCGGGGTGAGCTGGATGGTGCTGCACCTCTGGTGGATCACCACCGGGGTCGCCGTGGTGATCGGCGCCTGGTGGTTGCTGTTTCTGGTGCTGATGCCGGCGGCCTGGAAACGGTCGCAGGCCAGCGGCGGCGGGGCCTGAACTCCAGCTTTCAGGCGACGGGCTGCATCAGCCCGCCGCCGGGGGAAGAGTCGTCGTCGTCGTTGTTGCCGGCATCGGACTGGAACAGGGCGAAGAAACCGAGGCCGAGGACCCCCAGGAAGGCCGGCAGCAGCAGGGGGTTCTGGGTGGGACCCACGACCTCGATCAGCTCACCCATGGGGCCACGTAACGAAAGATGTCGCCATCTTAACGTTCCTTCTCATTCCCGTGGGCGGTTCAGTCGAAGACGTGGCCGTGCTCGTAGCGCTCCGCATGGCCCGCGGCCTCGGTGAGCGCAGCCACGTTCTCGCGGGTGAAGAAACCGTCGTAGCCCAGGCAACGCTCCACGTACTCGGTGATCAGTAGGGAGTAGGGGGAGCTGCGCGAGAAAATCTGACGCAGGTTGGGCTGGTCGCCGCATTCCCCCACCATGTCGGCGAGGAAGGGGATGCCCAGCTCACGCAGGGTGCGCACCACCACGTCAACGTTCTTTTCCCCGTTGCTCTCGCCATCGACCACCTCGTAGGCGATGTGATGCATGCGCCGCCCGAAATTGCGAACGTAATCCTCGGTGGGCATGGGCAGGTTGGACAGGGAATTGAGATAGGAGGGGGTGTTGTTGGCGGTGAAGACCCGGGCGGGGGAGAGCTTGTCATCGCCCACCGAGGGGTGGCGGGTGACGTTGGTGGAGGAGTTCATCTCGGCGATGTCATAGGAGCCCCAGTAGTAGTAGGGCACCATCGTCAGGTACTCGAGGATGGCATCCTCCCGCTCACCGGCCAGCACCCTGGTGGCCAGGTGATCGATGCCCAGGATCTTGCCCTCCAGACCGTGCTCCCGGTGGCGGCGGGCGGCGTCTGTCAGGGGCGCCAGAGCGTCGTCATCGAGCAGCACCTGATCGCCCAGATCCAGGGCTGCCAGGCCATCGAGGGGCCGGTCCACATACCCAACCCGGTTGTAGGTGTAGTCAGAAAGAAACGTGAAGCAGAGATGCTTGGAGGCGTAGAAGGGATTGACTGTCTCGCCCGGATAGGCGAAGCGGATGTTCTGGGGTTCGAGGATGGCGCGCAGGTCGTGGCAGCAGGACACCTGGAAGATCTCGCCGATGTAGCGGGCGTTGGGCTTGTCGATCGAGAGGGGATACATCGCGTTCCAGCGCGTCACCTCATCCTCGAAATCGTCAAACAGCGGCTCCAGCACGATCAGGCGCGGGAAGGCCTCGCCCCCCTTGAGCAGATAAATGCGGTGGGTGGCGTTGATCCAGCACTCCTGGTAGCGGTAGGGGCCGGTGAGCGCCAGCTCCGCCAGGTAGGGCAGGCCGTTGCCGTGGTCCACCTGGATCACCAGGGCCGCCATCGGCCCCACCACCTGCTCCAGCCCCGAGCTGGCCCGGCGGGCATAGACGCGGGGCAGGAACTCCTCGAAGAAGGTGGTGTTCCGCTTATCGCCCTTGGGCCGGTAGCTGGCGAGATCGATCATCGGTGGAGCGGAGCAGCCCCTCTGCTAGCAAGAAGCGGGCTAGGTCCCAAGCCTCAGCGTTGCCCCTCACACCACCAGCACCGCAGCGTTCTTCGCGCTCTGCTCCTCGGCCCGCTGCTCCGGGGTGAGCCCGTCGGCCTCGGGGATCTGGCCGGCCATGGCGGCGAGCCATTCCATCAGCTGCTCCAGCTGCTGGGCGGGGGCGAGGGCCCCCAGGCCCCGGGCGAGCACTTTGGCGGTGCTGCCGGCGCCGCCCTGATACACCAGCCGGCCGTGCAGGTGCTGGGGCAGGGCCTGGCGCAGGCGGCGGAAGGCGGGTTCCTCCATCGGCGTTTCCAGGGCGATGTTGGGCTTCTCCGGCTTGATGCGCGAGAAGCCGCAGCGGCGCGCCAGCAGCTTCAGTTCCATCAGCTGCAGCAGGCTCTGCACCGGGGCCGGAATCGGGCCATATCGATCGGTCCAGCCAGCGGCCAGCTCCACCAGGGCCGCCTTGCCGCCACATTCCGCGGCGGCCCGGTAGGCGGCCATCTTCTCATCGGCCTCGGTGATCCAATCGGCCGGGATGAAGGCCGTCACCGGCAGGTCGATCTGGGTCTCGTCCACCGCCGGGATGTCCTGGCCCTGGATCTCGGCCAGGCAGTCCTGCAGCATCTCCATGTAGAGGTCGAAGCCGATCGCCTCCATCTGGCCGCTCTGCTCCACGCCCAGCAGGTTGCCCACGCCGCGGATCTCCATGTCGCGCATGGCCAGCTGGTAGCCGGAACCCAGCTGGGCGAATTCCTGGATCGCCCGCAGCCGCTGGCGGGCGGCATCACTGAGTGAGGCATCGCCCGGATAGAACAACCAGGCGTGGGCCTGGATGCCGCTGCGGCCCACCCGGCCCCGCAGCTGGTACAGCTGGGCCAGGCCGAACTTGTGGGCGTCCTCCACCAGGATCGTGTTCACCCGGGGGATATCCAGGCCGCTCTCGATGATCGTGGTGCAGAGCATCACGTCGGCCTCGCCGGCGTTGAAGGCCACCATGGCACTCTCCAGCTCCCCCTCCGGCATCTGGCCGTGGGCCACCTGCAGCCGCAGCCCCGGCAGCATCGCCCGCAGCTGACCCGCCACCTCCTCGATGCCCTCCACCCGCGGCACCACGTAGAACACCTGGCCGCCGCGGTCGAGCTCCTGGCGGATGGCGCTGCGCACCGCCTCCTCATCGAGGCTGGCCAGGTGGGTCTTGATCGGGCGTCGCAGCGGTGGCGGCGTGGTGATCAGGCTCATCTCCCGCACCCCCGACAGGCTCATGTACAGCGTGCGCGGGATCGGGGTAGCGGAAAGCGTCAGCACGTCCACGTCCTTTCGCAGCGCCTTGATCTTCTCCTTCTGGTTCACACCGAAGCGCTGCTCCTCGTCCACCACCAGCAGACCGAGCTGGCGGAAGCCCGTGCCCTTGCCCAGCAGCTGGTGGGTGCCCACCACCACGTCGGTGGCGCCGCTGGCCAGGCTCTCGAGGATCGTCTTGCGCTCTCCAGCGGTGCGGAAACGGTTGAGCAGGGCCACCTTGAGCGGGTAGGGGGCAAAGCGCTCGCTGAGGGTGCGCCAGTGCTGCTGGGCCAGCACGGTGGTGGGGGCCAGCAGGGCGCACTGCTTGCCTGCGGTGACCGCCTTGAAGATGGCCCGGATCGCCACCTCCGTCTTGCCGAAGCCCACATCGCCGCACACCAGCCGGTCCATCGGCTGGTCCCGCTCCATGTCGCGCTTGACGTCCACGATTGCCTTGAGCTGGTCGGGGGTGGGGTCGTAGGGGAAGGAATCCTCCAGTTCGCTCTGCCAGGGACCATCGGGGGGGAAGGCGAAGCCCGGTGCCTGGTGGCGCTCGGCATAGAGCTTGACCAGGTCCATCGCCACCTTGGCCACCGCCTTGCGGGCCCGCTCCTTGGCCTTGGTCCAGGCCGTGCCGCCCATGCGGTTGAGTTCCGGCGGGCTGTCGCTGCTGGCCCGGTAGCGGCCGAGACTGCCCAGCTGGTCGGCGGCCACCCGCAGCAGCCCGTCGGCGTACTGCACCACCAGGTAGTCGCGGGCCTCGCCGCCGATGGCCAGCTTCTCCAGTTTCAGGAACCGGCCGATGCCGTGGTTGCGGTGCACCACGAAATCGCCGGGCAGCATCTTGTTGGGATCCACCGTGCGGCTGGCGGCCTTGCGGCGCCGGCGCACGTAGCCCCCGGCCGCCAGGCTGTGCTGGCCGAAGATCTCCCGGTCGGTGTACAGCACCAGCTTCCAGGCCGGCAGCTGGAACCCCTCCAGTTCGGCGGTGCCGCGCAGCTTGAGGGCCACCGGGGTGGCCTGCTCCACCAGCCGCTCGATGGCCGGGAAGTCACGGGCGTTGGGCACGAAGCGGGTGACGCAGTCGTGCTCCTCCAGCAGGGCCACGGCCCGTGACGGCTGGGCCGAAACGATCCAGAGCCGGGCCTTGTCGCGCAGGTGCCCCTTGATCTGCTCCGCCAGGCGGCCGAACTGGTTGGGATGGGCCGGCAGCGGCCGGCTGGAAAGGTCGAGGTCGTTCGGGTGGCGGTCGCTCTCGTGCAGCTCCGCCAGATCGAAGCCCGGGAAGGCTTCCACCGCCGCCAGGGCCGCCGCAATCGGCCGGTGCAGGCGGGCGGGCAGGGGCAGGGGGGTGCCGTCGCCACCGCCGTCGCCGCTGACTGTGGCTTTCACCACCTCGCCGTGGTGCTCGGCGGCATGGTCGTACCACTGCTGGCCGTGGGCCAGGCACTGGCGCCGCTCATCGATCGCCACCAACGTGCCGGCGGGCAGGTAGTCGAGCAGGGTCGCCGGCCTGTCCCAGGCCAGGCCCATCAGCCGCCGCATCCCCTCCGGCGTGCCGCCCTCCAGCAACTGGTCGAGGGCAGCGGGCTCCAGCAGCCGCTCCAGGCCCTCGGGCATCTGCTCCCGCAGGGCCTCGGCGATCAGGGGGGCGTAGCTGGTGGGGGTGAGGCGCACCCGCTCGATCACATCGAGGGAGCGCTGGGTGGCGGGGTCGAACTCCCGCAGCTTCTCGAGGTCTTCACCGAAGAGCTCCAGCCGCACCGGCAGCTCGGCGCTGACCGGGAAGACATCGACGATGTCGCCGCGGCGGCTCCAGGTGCCCTCCTGCTCGATCGTCGGCACCTTCTCGTAGCCGAGGCCCGCCAGGGTGTGGGCCAGCTGCTCCAGATCCAGCCGGTCGCCGCGGCGCAGGGTGAGGCAACGGGCCGCCAGCAAAGGCGGCGGCGGCAGGTGGGGCTGGAGGGCGCGCTCGGTGGCCACCACGGCGAAGCGGCCGCCGCTGGCGGTTGGGGCGCCATCCCCGTCGCCCACCAGTTCGGCGAGCACCTGCAGCTGGCCCCAGGTGATCTCGCTGGTGGGATCGAAGGGCTCATAGGGGGAACCCTCGCTGGTGGGATAGAGCTGGCACAGCGGCCAGCCCATCAGCTCCAGCAGGGAGGCCCAGCGTCCCGCCTCCTCCAGGGTGGGCACGATCACCAGGAGGGGGGCCTCGCTGCTGCCCGCCAGAGCGCTGGCCACCAGGGCCCTGGCCGCCCGCCCCGCCCCACTCAGCCGCAGCCGCTCGGGCCGCTCGCAGCGCGCCCTCACCTCAGCGGTGAGGGTGGCGGCCTGCAGCTGGCGCACGAGGGCGTGGAGGGGCATCGAAAGGCGGGATCAAACCGATGCTGATCTTGGCAACCCGTTTGCGTTCATGCTGGGGTGACGGTTCGCCCCGCGATGGCCCGCTTCCGCTGTCCCACCTGCCGCAGTCGACCCCTGAGGCTGGAGTATCCCTTCACGGGGATCCCCCGCTGCGGACGCTGCGGCGACCTGCTGGAGCCGAAGCCCCGCCACGGCCGCGCCTGGACCCTGGCCCTCGGGGTGGCGGCGCTGGTGCTGGGGGGGGCCGCCTTCCCCGGCTTGCTGGAGCAGGCGGGGAGCCTGCCCGAGCAGGCCCCGGATGTCACCACCCGCCTGTTGGAGCGTTTCGAGCCGGCCCCCGATCCACGCCTGCGGCCGATGGCCCTGCTGGAGGGCGGGCTGCTGGCGAACCTTCAGGAGGCCGACCGGCAGTGGATTCCCACCGCCGAGCCCCTGGCAGGGGGCGGCACTCGCTTTCTCTACCGCCGGCGGGCCGGTGAACCTGAACTCTCGGTACCTGAACTGGAGGCCCTGATCGACTCCCCACCGGACCACGGCGAGAAACACCGGGCCATCGCCGAACTGCTCAACGTTCTGGACCAGGTGGGGGTGCAGGTGGAACTGGTGGAGCCAAGGAAGACGGGGGCCGCAGGGGAATGGGATCACGCCGCCCGTACCCTGCGGATCAAGCCCGCGGTGGTGGCCAAGGGAACGGTGGACTTCGCCCAGGTGCTCAACCACGAGGCGATCCACGTGGCCCAGAGCTGCGCGGCCGGCGGCCTGCGCGCTGTCCCCAGAACCCTTGGCCTGGGTCAGGAGGTCCCGCCGGAGCTGCGGCTGCATCTCGACGATCCCCTCTACTCCGGGGCCTCCGACTGGGAAAAGGCCCTGGAGCGGGAGGCCTACGCCAACCAGCGGCAACTGGAGATCGGCACCACCTTGATCCGCACCCATTGCCGGACCCGATCGGCGGGTTGAAGGCCAGGCCCGGCCCGGGGCCTCAGGCGGAGATGTGGGCGATGAGGTCGAGGCACTTACTGGAGTAACCCCACTCGTTGTCGTACCAGGAGACCACCTTCACGAACGTGTCGGTGAGGGCGATGCCGGCGGAGGCATCGAAGATGGAGGTGCAGGTTTCGCCGAGGAAATCGGTGGAGACCACCGCGTCTTCCGTGTAGCCGAGGATGCCGGCCATCGGCCCTTCCGAGGCGGCCCGCATGGCGGCCTTGATGGTTTCGTAACTGGCGCCCCGCTCCAGGTTCACCGTCAGATCCACCACCGACACATTGGGGGTTGGGACCCGGAAGGCCATGCCGGTGAGCTTGCCGCTGAGGGCGGGGATCACCTTGCCCACGGCTTTGGCGGCCCCGGTGGAGGAAGGAATGATGTTCTGGCCGGCACCGCGGCCGCCGCGCCAGTCCTTGACCGACGGGCCATCCACCGTCTTCTGGGTGGCGGTGGTGGCGTGCACGGTGGTCATCAGGCCATCGCGGATGCCGAAGTTGTCGTTGAGCACCTTGGCCATCGGCGCCAGGCAGTTGGTGGTGCAGGAGGCATTGGAAACGATGTCCTGGCCTGCATAGGCGGTGTGGTTCACCCCCATCACGAACATCGGTGTGTCGTCCTTGGACGGGGCCGACAGCACCACCTTGCCGGCGCCGGCGCTGATGTGGGCCCGGGCGCGCTCGTCGGTGAGGAACAGACCGGTGGATTCGAGCACCACGTCGGCCCCCACATCGCCCCAGCGCAGGGCGGCGGGGTCGCGCTCGGCGGTGATGCGGATGCGTCGGCCGTCGACCAAGAGGGCGCCGTCATCAACGGCCACCTCGCCGGCAAAGCGGCCGTGGGTGGAGTCGTAGCGAAGCATGTAGGCGATGTAGTCGACATCGATCAGGTCGTTGATGCCCACCACTTCAATGTCTTCGCGCCCACAGGCGATGCGGAAAACCAGGCGTCCGATGCGTCCGAACCCATTGATGCCGATCCTGATGGTCACCTGAGCGTCTCCCGAGTCAGACCAAGGACTTGAGCGTCGCACGGGGCCAGTGGCCGAGAGCGGAGCTCTTCAGGCCATTGTCGCCAGTTGAAATGGGCTCAGTGACCAGGAGCCTTCTGGGCCTGATTGAGGCGTTGCCGCAGCCTGCGGCTCCAGCCGAACGCGATGGCACCACCCAGCAAGGGCAGGGGCCCCGGCACGGGAACGTTGCGCAGGGCGGTGGGGTTGAAGGGCCTGCCGTTGATGACGGCATTGACGCGATTATTGCCGTTGTCCGAACCAAAGCTCAGGGCAGATCCGTTGTTGATGACGATCAGGGACCCCGTGATGCTGGAAGGATTGCGATTGCCAGAGCGATTCAGCGTGGCCGTCCCGCCGCCCGTTAACAGGAAAGTGCCGAAGACATCCGAGCCACTCAGACTCAGATTGGAGCCAGGGCGAGCAAAGTTGAAGATGATCTTGGCCGGATCCACATCCCCCTGCAGCGTCCAGTCTTGGTTGGTGCTCAGACTGGTGGGCATGTTGAAAACAAAGTAGTCGCGCCCGGATCCCACAAAGTTCAGATCAACATTATTGCCAACGGTCTGGACGTTGTAGTAGTTGATACCTCCGGTGCCGGACAGCGCACCGGTGAGCGTCAAGCTGCCTGAGAGGTTGACGGCATCGTTGAACTGGCAGGAGCTGAGCGCCACGGTGCAATTGGACGCGTTGATGCCGTCGATGTAGGTGGCCACGGCTAGGGCATCCGCTTCAGCCTGAACGGTCCAGGCATTGCTGATCACCGTGGTGCCGGGGCCGTTGGTGACGGTGGCAGACTGGGATCGGAAGATCTGATTGGCCTGGATTGATCCCGCATTGAGCCGGGCATTGCCGCCCACCAGCGCTGAGCCGTTGGATGGCTGGGCAGGCGCCGCTGGGGCGACGCTGCAGCTCGCCGGCACCGATACCGTGCTTCCCCCATTGAGTTGGTTCGGCGAATTATTGCTGGTGCCCAGGGTGGACTGCACGGTGCTTGATGTGATGTTCACCAGGCCGAAGCCAGCGGCGCAGCCAAGGTTGAGACCATTGGCCTGGGCAACGTTGGCCCGGGCCGGCAGGAATGGCTCCAGCACCAGGACGGTGCAGATTCCCAGACCGCTGGCCAGGCCGGACAGGGCAGCCCTGCCAGGGTGACGAGAGTGGCCAAACCACACGTGGCTATCGGCACCAACAAAGGGACTGCCTACGGCCTCAATGTCGATGGGGCGTGATCGTGCGCTCACTGAAAACGTTCACTTGGTTCAGAGGATTTGACCTGAAGAGGAATGAAAACTTCCTCTTTTTTCAGGCAGCGCTCTGCATTCTTAAAGAATGGATTGCTCACTCACAATCTAACACTTCCTGCCATGTTGTCAGGGACACCTGCGCCAGTGACTGATGGACCGCAGAGGCCAAAGGTCAGAGAAGTTGCAGCCGCAGGCCAACGAGTTTCTGCAGACATGCCCTCAGCATGGGCACAATGTTGGCGATTGGATCCCGCTGGGTCTGGCACCCTCTGATGAACCTGCATGACCCGGGACACGGCCTGCGCCGCGTCAACACCACCGATTTTCTGTCCCTGATCGCCCTGGCCCTTTTCGTCACCTACGGGGTGACGCTGCTGAACACGATTCTGCCGCCGGCGATCCTGCAACCGGCCTGGCTTGTCACCCTGATCAGCGCCCTGCTCGACAGTGCCCCCCTCGCGCTGTTGGGCCTGGGTCTGGTGCATCTGGTGGCCTATCTGGCGCCTGACGACATCCAGATCCAGGCCCGCCGCGATGCCATTGCCCGGTGGGCGGTCGGGGCCGTCATCGGCTTCCTGCTGCTGTTCCCCCTGCAAATCGCTTCCGCCGTTCAGGGCCATGGGCTGGTGGCCCGCAGCCAGAACAGCGCCATGCAGGTGGCGGCCGAACGCGCCCAGGAGTTCCAGCGCGCCATTGATGGCGCCACCTCGATTGAAGACCTGCAGCAGAGACTTGCGACCCTGCAGGGACCCGGGCTCCAGTTGACCGAGCAGCGCCAATCCCTGACAGCGCTCAAATCAATGCTCTCCAAGCGACTGGAAGAGTCCATCAGGAGCTCATCGGATGTCATTCGCTCGCCCTGGAATCCCAGTGTCTGGGCGATCATTCAGCGCACGCTGCGGGTGTGCCTTCTCGCCGCGGTCTACGCCCTGGCCTTCGCGGCTGGTAGCCAGCGTCGGGCCTGCGATCTCTCGCTGCTACGGGAGGCCCAGATGCACTGGGATCTCACCAGAGTCAGGATGGTTCGGCGGCGTCAACAGCGCCTCGAGGTCAGGCAGAGGCAGCAGCAGTTACAGAAGGAGGAAGCACTGGAAGCCCGGGCGCTGAGGAGGCGGCAAGCCGACGCCCCGGTCCCCTCACCACCGACGGTCACGGTGACGGCCTTACGGGCTCTCCCTGCCGACATGGCGTATTTCCACCAGCTCAGCGTGGACGGGGAGCAAAAGCAGGTCGGGGAACTCACCTGAAGCCTGCGGCTGGTTGTCAGTCGGCAGGGCCAGAGTCCGCTGGCCCATCGGCATTGCCCAGCAGGGTTTCCTCCTCCAGAAGCATGTTGAAACGCAGCAGGTCGGTGTCCTTGAGCTGCTGCCGGCTGCTCACACCCAGATGCTTCTCGAGAAAACGGCGACCCATGGCGCCGTCCCAGCCCAGCTGCTGCAGCAAGAGGTTGCACTGATCGAGCAGGTCGGCCCGGCGCAAAGGTACGGCCACCGTGGCGGGATCGCAGCCGGGCTCAAGGGCCTCGATCGCCTGCAGGTAGGCGATCAGGTCGGCATAGACGGTGATGCGGTCGCGGCTGGGGTGGCCAAAGGAACGCTGCAGATAAATGGCTTCCCGATCCCTGTCCCATCCCAGCCTCCGCATCTGCAGATCCAGGTGGGTCAGTTCGGCGCTCCAATCCTGGGGGTCCTCCTCCTGGCTCACCGGCGTGGGCGGCGATTCAGGCGATGGCGGCGGCTCCGGAGTGGGCGTCGGGGCTGGTGTTGGCTTCGGGGCTTCAGCTGCAGGCGGTGACAGCGGCTTTGGGGCTGAAGCCGTGGCCGGGGCCACAGCCTGCCGCGGCGGGTGCGGGGTGCCCGTGCTCTGGAGGCTGGCCAGCAGGCGCGTCCTGGCCCGGTCCTCCGCTTCCTCAGCATCGCCCGCCTCCCCCAGGGCACTGCCCAGGAAGCGCTCCCCTTCGCGGGCCGAGACCAGCACAACGCGGCGCCCGCCGTCGCAGTGCAGCAGTCGGACCTGAAGTTGCATGGGAGGGGTCAGGCGGGGCCGGCAGTCTTTCTAGAGTGTCCCTTTGCAGGCGCCAGGGCCGAGCGAACGCCAGGAATGGAAGTGGAATCGGTGGAGAGCCTCACACCCCTGCTGCAGCAGGCGGACCAGTGGGGCGAGGTGCTGCTGCTGCTGCCGCTGCTGGTGGGGCTTGAGGCGGTGCTCTCCGCCGACAACGCCATCGCCCTGGCCGCCATCTCCCGGCGGCTGCATGACCCGGCGCGGCAACGCCAGGCCCTGAACCTTGGCCTGGTGCTGGCCCTGGTCTTCCGACTGGGCCTGATCGCCCTGGCCAGCTTCGTGCTCAATTTCTGGCCGCTGCAACTGCTGGCCTCTGCCTATCTGCTCTGGCTCTGCGGGCGCCACTTGCTCGGCCAGGACGAGGACAAGGACGACGTTGCCGAAGGTGTGAAGACAAGCCTTTCCGCCCAGGTCCCGAGCTCCCACGAGTCCGGCCATCCCCATCACGGCGCCTCCCTGGCGTCGATCGTGGCGACCCTGGCCCTCACCGATCTGGCCTTCTCACTCGACAGTGTCTCTGCGGCGGTGGCGGTCACCGACCGGCTTCCCCTGGTGATGGCCGGCGGGGTGATCGGCATCATTGCCCTGCGGCTGACGGCCGAACTGTTCCTGCGCTGGCTGGAGATCTACCCCCATCTGGAAACCGCCGGCTATCTGGCGGTGGGTCTGGTGGGCCTGCGGCTGCTGCTGCGCCTGCTGCTGCCGGCGGTGGAGGTGCCGGAATGGGCCCTGCTGCTGGTGGTGGGCGCCTTGTTCGCCTGGGGCTTTTCCCTGCGCACGCCCCCCTCCCCCCTGCCCGGGCAGGGCAGCGGCGACGCCTGAGGGCGGCCGGAACGATGCGGATCGAACTGCGCCAGATCGACTCGGACCAGCTGATCACCTGCATCGAGATCGAGAACCTCAGCGATGTCCCCCATCCCGGCCGCTGGCTGACCACTGGCGATCGCAGCTTTCTGGTGCTGCAGCGACGGCACCGTTACCGGCTGCGGCAGGGCCGCTACGAACTGACGGCCGTGGCGCTGCAGGTGAAGTCCCAGCAGCAACCGGCCGATGCGCTCTGGTGGGACGGGCGCTGGGTGATCGGCGACCCCCACTGCCGCTTCAACGCCCGCAGCCCCCTGCTGCGCTGCGCCGTGCTGCCCGAAGGCCCCTGCGAGCGCTGCAGCCACCGCAGCCCCCGCTGAAGCGATCCACCCCACCAGCCGGTCCTAGGCTGGGGCCCAACTCTGTCTTCGCGCCCGATCACCGCCCCTTCCTCCAGGCCCCAGGCCAAGGTCATCCGCAGCCGACCCAGCGGCAACGGTTCCGCCCCCGCCCCTGAACCGCTCACACCGAGCCACACCGCCACCGGCCTGAATCCGCCAGTGGCTGGCCTGGCAACGGATTTTGCCGTCCTGGGGTTATCCGAGCCGATCCTCAAGGCCGTGGCCGCCAAGGGCTACAGCAGCCCATCCCCGATCCAGCTGCAGTGCATCCCGGCGGTGCTGGCCGGCCACGACGTGATGGCCGCCGCCCAGACGGGCACCGGCAAGACGGCCGGTTTCACCCTGCCGATGCTGGAGCGGCTGCGCCACGGCCCCCACGCCCGTGCCGGTGTGGTGCGCGCCCTGGTGCTGACTCCCACCCGGGAGCTGGCGGCCCAGGTGGCCGAAAGCGTCACCGCCTACGGCCGCTACCTGGATCTGCGCTCCGATGTCGTTTTCGGCGGGGTGAGTGCCAACCCCCAGATGCAGCGGCTGCGCAAGGGCGCCGACGTGCTGGTGGCCACCCCCGGCCGCCTCATGGACCTGCACCAGCAGAACGCCCTGCGGCTCGACCGCGTGGAGATCCTGGTGCTGGACGAGGCCGACCGCATGCTCGACATGGGCTTCATCCGCGACATCCGCCGGATCCTGTCCCTGATGCCGGCGAAGCGCCAGAACCTGCTGTTCTCCGCCACCTTCTCCAGCGAGATCCGCCGCCTGGCGACCGGCCTGCTGCACCAACCGGTGCAGTTGCAGGCCAGCCCGGAGAACCAGGCCACCCCCCTGGTCGACCAGGTGATCCATCCCTGCGACATGGACCGCAAGGGGGATCTGCTCAGCCATCTGATCCGCACCAACGACTGGCGCCAGGTGCTGGTCTTCTCCCGTACGAAGCACGGCGCCAACCGGCTGGCGGAGCGGCTTGAGAAGGAGGGACTGGGGGCGGCGGCGATCCACGGCAACAAGAGCCAGGGGGCCCGCACCCGGGCGCTGGCGGAGTTCAAGAGCGGCGAGGTGCGGGTGCTGGTGGCCACCGACATCGCCGCCCGCGGCATCGACATCCACCAGCTGCCCCACGTGGTCAACCTCGACCTGCCCAACGTGGCTGAGGACTATGTGCACCGCATCGGCCGCACCGGCCGGGCAGGTCAGAACGGCCATGCGATCTCCCTGGTGGCGGCCGAAGAGCATGAGCTGCTGCGGGCGATCGAGCGCCTGGTCGGCTCCCCCCTGCCCCGCCAGGAGGTGTCGGGCTTCGAACCCACCGTGCTGTCCGCCCCGCCGCTGGATCTCAGCGGCGGCCGGGGCCGCCGGAGCCCGGGGCCCCGCCAGGGCCAGGGCCACGAGCGGGGTCGGCGCCGCACTGGCTCCCGCTGAGCGGCCCGGGGAATGGCAATGGTTGTGACAACCCTCGCGGCCGCCCTACGTTGAACTGAGGATCAGTCTCTTTCCGACATGCCCTACGAACCCGGATCCACCCAGTGCCGCGTGCTGATCGACTGCAAGGCCCAGATTGAAGGCATGCTCCTCGCCCTGGAACGCATCGACAACAGCCGCCACATCCGTGACCAGTTGGTGGCCGTCCACAACCAGCTGGAAGGGCTGCACGAACTGCACCGTCGCCAGCCCGAAGAGCTCGCCTCCAGCAGCGGCACCGCAGGCTGAAGCTGCCCTACGGGCCGCTGGGACTACCACAGCCGTCTCATCCACCCCCACCGTCCGTTTCCGCCTGGAAGCGGGGCTCCCATCCCTGGCAGGCCGCGTAGGCGCCGGCCAGGGTCGGGCGGACAGCGTGCTGGCCAGGCCTGAGCGCGTGGCTCACCACGTAGCACCCCAGCCGGTCCCGGAAGATCTGGCACCCCGAGCCGGTGCTGTTGACGAAGGAAAGGTCGCTGGCCATGGCATCCGCATCCGATCACTGGATTTGGTCTAACGCCTCCAGTCTCTGTCCAACACTGAGACGCACTGAAGGGAACAAAACGTCAACAGTTGTTGCCGAAACGGGGCTTCAGGGAGTATTTGCACCGATGCCCTGACCCGGAACCAGCCCCAGTTGCTGGATCAGGGCCTGACCCTCACTGGCCCGGCGTCCCGGCAACTGGGCCTGGCGCAGCAGCACCGGGCAGCCGCCGCTGGCCAGCACCAGCCCCTCCCCCTCCACCAGCTCGAGCACGGTGCCTGGGGCCGCCGCTGGCGTGGCCTCCCCACCCCAGCGGGCCGCCAGGGACGCGCCCACTGGCGTGAGCTGGTCGGCGAGGCGGCTGACCAGGGGTTCGGTGGCGAGCAACTTCAGCCGTTCGCCCCCCCAGGGGCAGGACGCCTGGGGATGGAGCCCCATCACCCGGCGGTGAATGGCCAGGGCGGAGGCGTCCCAGTCCACCAGGGTGTCCTCCTTGGTGAGCTGGCGGGCATGGCTGGTGTCGCCAGCCTGGGGCCGCACCCCGAGACGGGCCAGGCGTTCCGCCTCCGCTCCGGGGCCCGCCGCCTCGATGCGCGGCAGGGCCTCAAGGAGCAGCTCGGCGGTGAGCTGGGCCAGCCGCTCCCCCAGCTGGCCGGCGTTCTGCAGCAGGGGGATGGGCAGACGCCGCTCCAGCAGCACCGGGCCGGTGTCGAGGCCCTCTTCCATCGCCATGATGCCGACGCCCGTTTCGGCGTCCCCCTCCAGCAGGGCCCACTGGATCGGCGCGGCGCCCCGCCAGCGGGGCAGCAGGGAGCCATGGCCGTTCCAGCAGCCCAAGGGGGGCTGGGCCAGCACGGACGGCGGCAGGATCTGGCCGAAGGCCACCACCACCGAGACGTCGGCCCCCAGGGCCGCCAGCTCCTGCTGGCAGGCCAGATCGCGGCGGATGCGCTCGGGAGTGAACACCGGCAGACCCAGCTCCAGGGCCCGCTGCTTGACGGCCGAGGCCATCAGGGACTTGCCCCGCCCGCGGCGGCGGTCGGGCTGGCTGACCACGCCCACCAGCTCATGGCCGGCCTGCTGAAGCGCATCGAGGCTGGCCACGGCGTAGGCCGGGGTGCCCCAGAACAGGATCCTCAAGCGTCGCCGGTGATCGAGAGACCCTCCACCCAGACGTGGGGGCAAAGGCCATCGGGTGTCACCTTGGCGGGACCCTCGAAGCCGAGGATGGCCTTGAGCAGGGTGCGGATGTCACCGGCCACGGTGGCCGCCTCGATGGAGCGCGGGACGCCGTCCTGCACCAGCCAGCCGTCGAAGGGGAGGGAGAAGGAGCCCTGGCTGGCCTTGACGCCGGCATGGAGGGCCGAGAGGGAATCGATCACCACCAGGCCGCGCTGATCGCCACTGGCACCGGCCGCGAAGCGATCCAGGCCGGGGGCGCCGCCACTGCTGCCGGGGGTGGGGCCGATCTCGAACCAGTCCGGGCCCACCGAGACCTTGGCCCCCAGGCCCGCATGGCCGGTGGGGGACACCCCGAAGGCCCGCGCCGTGGCCTCCGAGTGGAGGAAATGGCGCAGCACACCCCCCTCCAGCAGTGACAGGCGACGGGTGGGGGTGCCTTCCCCGTCGAAGGCGGCCGCACCCACGTTGGCCGGGTGCAGGCCGTTGTCGTGCAGGGACAGGAAAGGGACGGCCAGCTGCTCGCCGAGGGACTCGCGCCGGCTGAGGCTGACACCATCAAGCACCGCACGGGCATTGAACAGGCTGCTGAAGGCGCCGATCAGATCGAGAAACGCCTCTGGACTGAACACGCAGGTGTAGCGACCGGTGGTGATCGGGGCGTAATCAAGGTGGGCGATGGTGCGCTCCGCTGCCTCCTGCACGCAGCCGGCCACGTCAAGGTCGGCGGCGCCGTAGGCCAACCGCACCGCACCGCTGCTGCGGGGCTTGCGGCCCGCCTCTTCGGCCCGGGCGTAGAGGTAGAGGGAAGCGGTGCTGAGCCGCTGCTGGCGGCAGGCACCGTCGCTGTTGATGTAGAGCCGGTCGCTGCTGCGCTGGGCCAGGCCGTTGTAAGGGACCGTGCCGATGGCCGGATGGCGGCCGAGCAGGTCGCGCTCTGCGTCCCGCAGGGTGTCGAGCAGGGTGAGGATGCTCAGTGGGGTGCTGAGGGGCTGCTCCAGCTCCGGCAACGGGGCCGTGGCCAGGGGGGAGAAATCAGGGATCTCATCGACGTTGCCGTAGGCACTGGCGTCGCGGGCGCCGGCCAAGGCCCTGGCCAGGCCGGCATCGGAGAGGTCGGAGGTGCTGGTGATGCCCACCAGCCCGTCGTCGTTCCAGACCCGCAGGGTGATGGCACTGCGCTGGGCGCCCTTCATCTGTTTGGCCTCGCCCCGGTCGACCTGCACGGAGGTGTCGGTGCTGCAGGAGGCGCCCAGGTCCCAGCGCCTGACGCCCTCGGCGTGGGCCAGGCTGGCGAGCCGTTGGCGCAGCACCTCGGCGTCGAGGCTGGCGGTGAGCGATTCGGTGTTCGCCATGCTCAGCGTCCTCCCACGGTGATGGTGTCGACCTTGATGTGGGGCTGGCCCACCGTGACAAAGATGCTGCCGCTGACCGAGCCGCAGAAGCCGGCAGCCAGTTCCAGATCGTTGGCACACATCGAAATTCTGGGCATCACCTCCTTGGCATCACCGATCAGGGTGGCCCCCTTCACCGGCCGGGTGAGAGATCCGTTCTCAATCAGGTAGCCCTCCTCGACGGCGAAGTTGAACTGGCCCGTGGGGCCGACACTGCCGCCCCCCATCGACTTGCAGTACAGCCCCTTGTCGACGGAGGCGATCAACTCCTCAGGCGTGTGGGGGCCAGCGGCGATGAAGGTGTTGCGCATGCGGCTGGCGGCGGCGAAGGCGTGGCTCTGGCGCCGACCGCTGCCGGTGCGGGGATGGCCGGTGCGGCGCTCCCCTGCCCGGTCGCTGAGGAAGCGCTGCAGGATGCCGTTCTCGATCAGCACCGTGCGCTGGGGCTCCATGCCCTCGTCGTCCATGGACAGGGAGCCAAAGGCACCGGCGGTGAGGCCCTCGTCGATCGCGGTGAGGGAGGGGTGGGCAATGGGCTGGCCGACCATCTCGGCGAAGGGGGTGGTGGCCCGCTCCACCTGGGTGGTCTCCAGCAGGTGGCCGCAGGCCTCGTGGAAGATCACACCACCGAAGCGGTTGGCCAGCACAACGGGGAACTGGCCGGCCTCGACGTAATCGGCGTACAGCATGGTGCCGGCACTGCTGCAGACATCGACGGCGGCGGCTTCCGCATCCCAGTGGCGCAGGTCGTCAGGGCTGTCGGACGTTCCATAGCGCCTCCCCAGGCTGGCCCGGTGGTCGCCGTCGGCCGCCAGCACATTGAGACCCACCGACTGGTGCAGGCGCACATCGCGGGCGTAGGTGCCGTCACTGGCGGCCACGAGGACCTCCTGCCAGTCGCGGGCGTAGCTGCCGCGGCGCACCTGCAGGTGCTGGCCATGGGCCTGCAACCGGTCGGTGCCCTCCAGCAGCCGGCCCGTGGCTTCGGCCAGGGACGGGCAGGCGTGCAGCCAACCCTCTTTGGCGGCGGCGAAATCCCGCAGCTCAGGCAGGCCATCGAAACGGCCACCGGCCTGCACTGGCAGCACCAGGCCCAGCATGCCGAGGGCCTGCTCCAGGGCGGCCCGCAGGCCGGCGGGGCTCAAGTCGTTGGTGGACACGAACCCGTCGCGATCCCCCAGGAACACCCGCAGGCCCGCGCCGGCACCGAAGGCAGGACTGACGCTGGTGATGCTGTCCTGCTCGGCGAGCAGGCCGAGGTGGTCGGAACGCTCCAGGAACACCTCGACAAGGTCGGCACCCGCCGAGCGGCCACCGGCCAGGAGAGGTTCCAGAACGGACCTCCAGGTCGGATCACCGAGGGCCGCCGGAGAGGCAGAGCGCTCGGTGGCGGCAAGGGCGCCGGTGGGAGGGGAGACGACCAAGCGGCGAAAGAAGAACTGGACCGATTCTGGCGGGTCGCCTCAGCGCACGGCGGGCTGGAAGCGCTCGCTGCGAATCGGTGCCATCAGGAACAGGCGTGCCATCTGGACACCGTTGCCGACCCAGTGGGGCAGCTTGCGCAGGGCACGCACCGGCGCCGGACCGCCGGAACGCTCTGCCCGATCAAGGGCCGCGTTGTTCTGCACCAGCTTCTCCAGCCGCTCGTAGAACTCAGGGTGCTCGACGTTGAGCACCACGGGGAACACCCGGGCGGAGGTTTCGTTGGTCTTGGCGATCACGTACTTGTCGTAGGTGCGGGCATCGAGCCCGAGGGCCTCGTAGAACTCTTTACGGGCCACGTCACGCACATACATGGTGGCAAAGACGGCCAGCAGGAAGAAGCGGCACCACAGGCGGGCCGTGAAGCCACGCACCGTATCCGGTTGGGCCTTCATCAGGGCATCGAAGAAATCGCCGTGACGGTTCTCGTCCTGGCACCAGTTCTCGAAAAAGTTGAAGATCGGGAAGATCTTGCTTTCGGGATGCTGCTCGAGATGGCGGTAGATGGCGATGTAGCGCCAGTAGCCGATCTTCTCGGAGAGATAGGTGGCGTAGAAGATGAACTTGGGCTGGAAGTGGGTGTAGGCCTTGCTGGCCGTCAGGAAGCCCAGGTCGAGCTGCAGGCCGAAATCGGCCATGGCCTTGTTGAGGAAGCCGGCGTGGCGGGCCTCATCGCGGGCCATGTGGGCGAAGCATTCGGCCAGCAGGGGGTTGCGCTCCTTGATGCGGCGGCTGAGTTCCTTGTAGAGCAGGAAACCGGAGAACTCAGAGGTGCAGCTCTGCTCAAGGAACTCGACGAACACCCGGCGGGTTTCTGGATCGAGTTTGTCGGCGGCGCCATCGAACTGGCCGTCGCGGACGAAGTGGTGGCGGTTGTAGTCCTTGCGGAACTCCTCGCAGATGGCCTCCAGCTCCACTTCGTTGGGCCGCAGATCCATCGCCGCCATGGCGTCGAAATCCGTTGTGTAGAAGCGCGGGGTGAGGATCGTGTCCTTCACCGGGTCCTTGATGGCCGGGGCATCCGGGGTGCCCACCCGGGGGGCGGTGGGGGCTTGGGTGGCGGGAGGCACCATCGCGCTGGACGTTCAGAGAGCTCGGCCGCCATCGTAGGCATCGATCCCCGCGATCGGTCCGGATGTGAAGCCGTGCATGCGAAGCCGTGGATGTGAAGCCAGAGAAGGGTTCGGTCGCTCAGTTGGGGCCGAGCCACTTCTGGCCGTTGAGGCGCTGCACAACCCGTGACACCAGCAGCTGGAGCGTCATCTTCTTCTCATCGATCAGGAACGACTCCAGCAGGCTGGGGCTGCCCCCCCCTTCCGTCAGGGCGATGGTCTTGGCAGAGCTGATGTCCGGCTGGGTGAAGCAGAGCCAGAAACGTCGCTCGCCTGGAAGCTTGCCGCGGACCATCCAGCAGTCCGCCCCCACCACGGGCATGGCGCCCTGCTCAAACTCCAGTTCGGGGGACGGCCCTCCGTAGGCCTCGATCTCCTTGATCAGGGCCGGCAGCAGCAGCTCCGGCACGAACGCCTCGAAGGGCTTGTCCTCAGGGGCGGGGGGCTTCGCCTTCGGGGCAGCTGTCTTCGCCTCCGGCGTGGTGGCGACAGGGGCTGGCGTGTTGCTGGGGGTCTCGGTCACCGGAGCGATCCCTGGGCGCGTTGGTGTGGGGACTTTAGGCAGCGTGCTCCAGCCTCAGGTGTGCGCGGAGACGGGACTCACCACTCCTCGCCATCGCCATCGCCCCAGCCGTCATCAACGGTGGCCACGGCAGCAGGGCGCGACACCGCGGCCGGCTCGGGACGAAAGGGCCTGGGGGCGCCGCCCTCGGGGCGGTGCAGCACGCGGTAGGGCACCGAAACCGTGGGTGCAGGTTCGCCGGGTGCACGGCTGGGGCCGGCGGGTGCTGCGGCGGCCGGGAAGTCGCTGGTGCTGGGGGGTCTGGGCGTGGATCGCGCTTCGCTGCTGCCACCCCAGGGCGCGCTCCAGGGCTCACGCTCCTGACGGCGGTGCACGGTGCGGCGCAGGGACGGCCGCTCCCCCTGGCGCAGGGCCAGGGCCGTGGCGCTGGCGCTCAGGGCCGCACCACCCCCGGCGGCGATGGCCATCCACAGGCCGATCGGCAACGCGGGGGTCTGCCAGATGAGCAACCGCAGGGGCAGGGTGGGCCTGGGGTTGAGGGCCGCCACCAGCAGGGTCGCCAGCAACGGCGACAGCAGGGGCAACAGCAACAGGCGGTGCAACACGGTCCGGAGCGTCAGGGGATGGAGGCTTCGTCCGCAGCAGAGCGGGCCACGGGCCCCTGCCAGCGCTGCAGGGAGCCCAGTTGGAGGCCGAGGGTGTCGAAGACGCGGATCACCAGGAAATCCACCATCTCACTGATCGTGGTGGGTTGGTGATACCAGGCGGGCACCGGCGGGGCAATGCGGGCACCGGCCTCGGCCAGACGGGTGAGGTTGCGCAGGTGCACCAGGTTCCATGGCAGTTCCCGCGGCGCAATCACCAGGGGCCGGGCCTCCTTGAGGTGGACATCGGCCGCCCGTTCGATCAGATCCAGGGCCACCCCGGAGGCGATCCGCCCCACCGTTCCCATGCTGGCCGGCAGGATGACCATGCCACGGGTGAGGTAGCTGCCGCTGGCGATGGCGGCGGCCTGGTCGTTCCAGCGATGGCAGTGGAGCCGGCCGGTCGTGCAGCCGGTGCGCTCACGCCAGAACCGCTCCTGGGCGTCGGGCTCCGACGGCACCCGCAGGCCCATCTCCGCCTGCCAGACACCGATCGCGCCGCGGCTGGTCACCATTTCGACCGACTGGCCGTCCTCAAGCAGCAGCTGCAGGGCCCGTTCGGCCAGGGGCTGGGCGGAGGCGCCGGACACCGCCAGCACCACGGGGAGCGAGGCAGGCGCCATGGGCGGCTCAGGCCTCGCTCTCGGGCAGGACCTGCTCGCTGTCCGTGGGGCCGTTGTCACCGTCCTGCTCGAAGGTCTCGGGCTGGAGCACGGCCAGGTCGATCTGATGGCGCAGGGCGTCGACCTTCTGGATCTCCACGTCCACCCCGTCCCCCACCATGTAGGTGCGACGGAACTTACGGCCCACCAGGCGGTTCTGGCGGGAGCGGTATTCGTACCAGTCGTCCTTGAGGGAGCTGACGTGCACCAGACCCTCGACCTGGGACGGGGGAACCTCGACGAAGAAGCCGTAGCTCTGCACGCCGCTGATCACCCCAGGCAGGGTCTGGCCCACCAGGGGCTCGGTGTGGCGGGCCTGGGCCAGGGCCAGGGCATCGGACTGCAGTTCCTGCAGGAAGCGGCTGCGACCGTTGAGGCGCTGGGCCAGGCCATGCTCCAGGCCCTGCTGGTAGGGGGCCAGCTGGCCAGGGGTGAGCAGGGGCCAGTCGGTGCTGCCATGGCAGGTGTCACTGGCCAGGTCGGTGCTGATCTTGTGGCGCACGCTGGGCCGGTCCTTGCCATCCACCAGCAGGGTCACGAGCAGCTGCTGGTTCCAGAGGTCGGCGTAGTGCAGGCCAGGGCAGCACCAGGGCGCCAGGGCGATCGCCTCGCCGGCCACGGCGTGGGGGCCGGCTTCGGGCGCCAGCTGCACCGGCCTCAGGGCATCACGCAGCTGCTGCTGCAACGGACGGCCCCGGTCGGTGGCGGCGAAGACGGCGGCCAGTTCGGCGGCGCTGGCATTGCCATCGGCGCTGAGCTCCATGGGGATGTCCAGGGCCAGGGCCGCCTTGGCGACGTCGTTGATCTCGGTGGCTTCCGCGGCCGGGTTGAGGGCAAAAAGGGCGGGCAGTTCCAGGGCCAGCAGGTGGCGACCCAGGGCCCGGTGGGCGACCAGGACGGCTTCCCTCAGGATCGCCACAGGATCCTCGGCGGGCAGTTCCACCAGCCAGCCCTGCTGGGCCGCATCCGGCGCGGGCACCTGCAGGTCGCCCAGGCTGTCGATTGCGGGCATCGGCAGATCGAGATCAATCGAACCCGCCGCCAGCCGCCGCTGGCGCAGCAGGCCACTCACCTGGACCAGTTGCTCCAGCAGGGGCAGGTGGTCCTTGAGGGCCTTGAGGGGCGCGGGGGTGGTGCGGGCCTTGGGCTTGCGCTCGGCCAGGGCGTGCATGGCGGCCCGGTCGACCCGGGCAGCGGGGCTGACCTGGCTCAGGCTGAAGCGGAAATGTTCCAGGTTCCCCTCCCCGTCCAGGTCCAGGGCCACCGAGACGGCCGCCTGGCTTTCACCGGGACGGAAACCGCTGGCCTTGGCCAGGGCCGGGGGCAGCAGGGGAAGCCAGCGGCGTCCCACACAGATCGCCTCACCCTGGTCCCGCAACCAGGTGTCGAGGCTGTTGCCCATGCCGATCCGCTCGGCGATGGCGGGGCTGTGCACCCAAAGCCGCCAGCCCCCTTCCCGCTCCTCCAGGGACACCGCCGGAAGACCGGGCGCCTCAGCACCCTCCCAGGCCTCCAGCAGCAGGGTCGGCAAGGCGGTCAGATCGGCACGCCCCTTGGCCACGGGCTGCTTCAGGGTCGTGCGGGGACAGGCCGGCCGTTCCTGCAGGCGGTGCTTGGCCAGCAGCAGTTCGGTGTCGGCGGCCTCACCGCCATGCACCGGCAGGCTGCGGGCGACATGGCCGGCCGGACCGAACTGGGCCACCGGGAAACGGTCGATCTTCACCTCCACCACCGCCTCCTCGGGCGGGTCGAGGTGGACCGCATCGTCCTCGGTCAGGGACACGGCCGTCAGCAGCCTGTCGTCGAGGGGAACGGCGACCAGCTGCCCGTCCTGGCGTTCCACCTGGGCCAGCAGGCTGGGGGTGTGGCGCTCAAGGATGCACTGGACCCCCCCTTCCGGAGAGCGGCGCCGGCCCCCCTCACGGGTGATCCTGACCAGCACCCGGTCACCGTTCCAGGCGTGATTGAGCTGGTGGTCACGGATGTAGATGTCTTCACCGCCGTCTTCCCGCAGGGCGAAACAGAATCCCTTGCTGGAGCAACGCAGGCGGGCCGGGATCAACTCGGGGGTCTCGCGTGAGCGCAGACCTTCGGCGTCCTCCTCCACCAGCCCCAGACGCTGCAGGGCCTCCAGGCCGATGCGCAGCTGCTGCTTGCAGGACTTGGTGGTGAGGCCCAGCGACTTCTCCAGCTTGGCGAGGGCCACCGCATCGGTCGTGGAGAGATGGTCGAGCAGGTCGGCGACCGTGAACTTCATCGGATGGGGGTACGCAGGGGAGGGCGTTGCCGGAGCAGCGCGATGGCCAGGGAGGTCCTGAGCGCGACGGGGGTTCGGCGGCCCCGCTGCTGGCTGGATGGCCCGAGGGGGCGCTCGCCATCACGGGTCATGTCGCGACTCTAAGGAGCAGGGGTGTCGGCGTCCTCGCTGCTCCCGGCGCCGGAGCGGAGGATCAGGCGGCTGCCGATGATCAGGAAGCCGGCGGCGGCGGCCAGCTGCAGGCCATCGGTGGGGATGACGCTGGAGAGGGAACCACCCGCCGCCGCCCCCACCAGACTGGCCAGCACCAAGGCCGTGGCACTGCCGGCGAAGACGGCACCGGGCCGGTTGGAGGTGCCGCTGATGCTGACGATGGCCAGTTGCGTCTTGTCGCCGAGCTCGGCCAGAAAGACGGTGGCGAAGGTGGAGGCCAGCAGGGCGAACGGCATGGGGATCTCAGGAGGTGAGCAGATGCAGGGGCGCCAGGTGCAGCACCGCCTGGCGCCCGAGCCACAGACCCAGGGCCACCATCAGCACCCCCGCCGCCCGCTCGAGCTGGTGGGCGGGCATGACGGTGGAAAGCCAACGGCCCAGCAGCACCCCCACCAGGCTGGAGCAGATCAGGGCCAGGGAAGCCCCCACGAACACCGTGAAGGGTCGGCCCGACTGGGCCGACAGCAGCAGGGCGGCCAACTGCGTCTTGTCGCCCAGTTCCGCCAGGAACACGGTGGTGGCGGTGCTCAGGAACACCGTGATCCAGCTGGAGGGAGCCGGGGTGTCGGTCGGCTCCGGCGCAGGCGTGGGCTGATCGGGGGCGTCGGGGGTGCTGCTCATGACGACTGACGGATCGTCCGCAGAAAACGGTGCATCACAGCGTGGCGGCCGCCCAGCTCGGCACGGATCTGCTCCTTGCAGGAGGCGATGGCCAGGGCCTCGGGATCGTCGCCGGGCTGGCCGAACAGGGCGACCAGCTGATCCACCCGGCAGAAGTCGGGTCGCTCCGCATAGATGCGGCAGCGACGGGAGCCGGTGTCGAAGTGGCGGCACCAACCGTCCTCTCCCACCATCGAGAGGTAGAGCTGTTGCTGCTCGGGGTCGAGGGCCTCAATCGCGTCGCCCCTGAGGGCCGGATCGAGACGGCAGCAGGAGCCGCAGCCGCTGATGCAGTGCCAGTGCTCGGATCGGGGCAACGGAGCGCCACAGGTTGTCCCATTCACTCACACCCCACGGCCGGCGCCAGCCATCACAACCGATCACGGCTGCGAGGTCAGAGTTTGGAAGCGGCGCGCAGGCGACCTACACTCCATGCCGATCGTCCCCTTCGCCAGCTGTCGCCCCATGGGTATCGACTTCCATCTCATCTCCAACTTCGGCGCCCTGGCCCTGATCACCCTGGCCGGTCCGGCCGTGATCTTCATCCTCTACTACCGCCGCGGCGCCCTCTGAGCCCACGGGCATCAGCAGGTCGGCCAAGGCGTGATACACCGGCCGGCCCTGAATCGCCTGGCCGGTGTAGGTGGCGATGGCGGCTGCGGCCACCAGGCCTGGAAGGAGCTGCTGATCGCCCGCCAGGCGAATGGCGAAGGCCACCGTCATCACCGGCAGCTGGGTGGCCCCCGCCAGTCCGCCCGCCATGCCCAGGGCCAGGCCCAGGTGTGGATCGCCGGCCAGGGCCCGCACCACCCCCGCTCCGAACACGCCCCCCAGGGCAAAGGCCGGGTCGATCAGGCCGCCGGGAATTCCCGCCGACAGGGCCAGCACCGGTCCGAGCAGCCGGGAGGCCAGCAGGGCCACCCAGGGCCAGTCGAGCGTCGTGTCAGCGTCCTGGTCGAGGACCAGGCGCATCAGGGCTTCGCCATCACCGCCGCTGGCGCCGCCGGTGAGCAGAGCCAGCAGGGCCAGCACCAGCCCTGCGGCCAGGCCGAGACGCAGGGGCCAGCGGCGGGCGATGGGGGTGATCAGGGCCGTGGCCCGCACCAGCAGCCAGGCGAAGCCACCACCGAGCAGGCCGCCGCCGAGGCCGATCGGAATCGCCCACAGCAACTGCTCGAGTTCCGTCACGGGGCTGGCGTTGATCCCCAGGGCGAACATCGGCTGACCGCCCAGGTTGCTCACCAGCGCCGCCGTGCTCGCCAACACCAGGGCCGGCCACACCAATCGCTGCTGGAAGCTGCCGGTGAGCTCCTCCACCACGAAGATCACCCCCATCAGGGGTGTGTTGAAACCGCCGGCCAGACCGGCACCGGCCGCACCGGCCAGCAGATGACCCCGGCTGGTCCGGTGCAGCAGGCCCGGCCAGCGTCGCAGCAGGGCCTGGCCCACCGAGGCTCCCACCTCCACCACCGGGCCCTCGCGGCCCAGGGGGAGCAGGGCCAGGCTGGCCACGGTCCAGAGCCCCAGCCGTTCCGCGGTGGGGGCGGCGCTGAGCAACTGGGCGCCGCGATGGGGATCCTCCAGGCAGAGCATCACCTGGGGGATGCCCGAGCCGGCGCCACGGCGCCAGGGGCCCCGCTGGAACCAGAGCAGCAGGGGCACCAGGGGGATCGGCGCCAGGGCCAGCAGCCAGCCCGGGCCGCTCCAGGGAACGCCGCTGAACGCCGGCAGGGCCGAGAGCAAACGGTCCTGGAGCAGGTCGATGCGGTTGAGGGGCCAGCAGGCCAGCCCCACCAAGGCCCCCAGCAGCGCCAGCTGGATGAGGGAACGCAGCAGACCGAAGCGATGGCGGCTCATCCTGCGGCCATCCCCAGGGCCATGGCCGCCTCCCGCAGCAGGGCCTGCACGTAGGGGTGGGGGGACTCCTCCGAGGCCACGAGTGTGCCGGAGTCGGGATGAATGGGCGAGCGCAGCTCTTCGCCGGCAGCGTTGCGAATCACCAGGCTGTCCCCCTGGCGCCGGCACCAGTAGGTGCGATCCCGCCGCTGCAGCACCACCCCGTCACCGCCACTGCAACGGATCGCCTCCAGTTCCAGCTGGAACCGTTCCACCCCCTGCCAGTCATCGCGGCGCAGCCGGAAGGCCACATCCACCGGGCCGGCCCACTGGCAGGCTCCCTGCCAGCGCCAGGCGATCGCCCGCAACCGCGCCTCCCCCTGGGCCAGCTGCAGCTGGAGGTGGCCACCACGCAACACCTTCTGCTCCACCACCTGGCAACGACTGGTCCAGAACAGGGGCGTGGGGTGGCCGATGCCGAAGGGGGCCAGCCGTTGCAGGTGGTGCCAGAACTCCCGATCGATGCGCTCCAGCCGCAGCAGGGCCTCGGGTTCGACGGCGCGCCCATCCCCCGCCGCCTCCAGCCAGATGGCGGCCAGGGCATCGAGGCGTTCCTGCAGGGCGGCGACGTTCTCGGCCCGCACGGTGAAGCCCCCGGCGGCCGGATGGCCGCCGTAGCGCTCCAGCAGCTCGGCGCAGGCCGTCAGGGCCGCATCCACAGCAAAGCCCTTGGGTGCCCGCACCGAAGCCCGCAGGCGACCGCCCCCCTCCCCCGCCAGCAGGGCCACCGGACGGCCGAAACGTTCCACCAGACGGGAGGCGACGATGCCGATGACGCCGTGGTGCCAGTGGCCCTGAGCCAGCAGCAGGAAGGCGGGCCGACGGGGACCATCGGCCTCCAGCAGGGCCAGGGCCTCCGCCTCGATCGCACCGCAGAGTTCCCGGCGCTGACGGTTGAGGGCTTCACAGGAGCGAGCCAGCTCCAGGGCCCGCTCCGGATCCTCCGTGGTCAGCAGGTCGACCACCAGCTGGGGATCGCCCAGCCGGCCCACGGCATTGATGCGGGGGGCCAGCTGGAAGCCCACCGCCTCCGCATCGACCCGGTGCTTCTCCAGGCCCGCCAGTTGGCGCAGGGCCTGCAGACCAGGCAGGGGGCTGCAGCCGAGATGGGGCAGGCCATCCAACAGCCAGCGGCGGTTCACCCCCTGCAGGGGCGCCATGTCGGCAATGGTGCCGATGCAGAACAGGTTCAGGGCGATCTCCAGCCCCTGGCGGTTCTTCAGCCTCCGGCAGAGGGCGGTGGCCAGCACGTGGGCCAGCCCGACGCCCGCCAGGCCGCGGTAGGGGGAGCCTTCCGGAGTGACGGCCGGGTGCAGCAGGGCCAGGTGCGGCGGCAGTTGGGGCGGCAGGGTGTGGTGGTCGGTGAGGATCACCTCCACCTCCAGGGCGGCGGCGCGCTCGAGGGCCTCGGTGGCGGCCACCCCGTTATCCACGGTGATCAGCAGCCTTACCCCCTCGGCCGCCAGCCGCTCCACCATCGCCGCGTTGAGGCCGTAACCCTCCTCCATGCGGCTCGGGATGGCGGCGCGGGGCCGGGCGCCGAGGCGCCCCAGCACCCCCACCAGCAGGGCGGTGCTGGTCATGCCGTCGGCGTCGTAGTCGCCGCAGATGGCCACCGACTCGGCCGTCTGGCAGCACCGCACCAGCCGCTCGACCGCCAGCTCCAGACTGGGAAAATGGGCCTCTGGCTCGGGGGCAACCTCGGGGTCGAGCAGCTCACGCACTGCCGCCGTCGTCAGCAGGCCGCGACGCCGCAGGATCGCCAGCAGTTCCTCGGGCAGCTCGCCGCCGGCCTCCCAGCCGGTCGCCGCCGGGTCATCGCCGTCCAGCGGAGTGGGCAGCAACCAGCGGCGCTCGTCGACGGCAGGCAGCAACGAACGACGGGCGGGGCCTTCGCATTGTGGGAGGCGGGGCAGCACGACGCACCCCTTAGCCTTCCGAAGGCAACACGTGTGGCATCCGATGGCCCCGGCCCTGACGGCCCTGCTCTGGGACGTGGATGGCACCCTGGCCGAAACGGAGTTCGAGGGCCACAGGGTGGCGTTCAACCGCAGCTTCGCGGCCGCCGGTCTCCCCTGGCGATGGGACCAGCCCACCTACGCCCGGCTGCTGACGGTGAGTGGCGGCCACGAACGGATCACCCATTTTCTGGAGCAGGCAGAAGGCCGCGCCCCCGAGCCAGAGCGGGTGGCGGAGCTGCAACGCCACAAGCAGGCCCTGTACACCGATCTGGTGCGCCAGGGCGGTCTGGCCCTCAGGCCGGGGGTGGCCCGCCTGGTGATGGCGGCCGCGGCGGCGGGCCTGCGGCAGGCGATCGTCACCACCAGTGGCCGCCGTGCCGTGACCTCCCTGCTCGAAGGCGCGCCGCCCGGGGTGGCCGGAGCCTTCGAGTTCTGGATCTGCGGCGAGGACGTGGAACGCAAGAAGCCTGACCCGGAGGCCTACCGGCTCGCGCTGGAACGCCTGGAGGCCGGTGATCAGGGGGTGCTGGTCCTGGAGGATTCCCCGGCCGGCCTGGCAGCCGCCAGCGGCGCCGGCCTGCCCTGCCTGGTCTGCCTGAGTGTGGCGACCCGGGAGCAACCGGCCAGCGCCTTCAGGGCCGCCCGGGCCGTGGTCGAGAGCCTGGAGGAAAGCGAGGGGGCGGTGGTGGTGCACCAGGGCCCGGCTTGCCCCGGCCATCAGGTGACGCTGTCGTGGCTGCAGCGCCTGCTCGATCAGCCATGACCCGCCTCCCCGTACAGCGCACCCGTTTCCAGGGCTTGATCAGCCACCTGGGGACAAGGGTCGCCGGCCAGGTGCGGCGCAGCTGGCGGACCGGCAGCCTGGCCGCCCTGGCCCTGCTAGTGGGATTCTTCTCCGGTCAAAACCTCACCAGCTTCCTGCTGTTCGCCTCTCCGGGGGGGAGGCCGGCCGTGGTGCTCGGCCTGCTGCTGGTGATGGAAGCACTGGTGCGGTTGCGAAGCCGCCTGGTGCGGGGCGAGCCCCCCCTGGGCTGGGTGATCGTCGACAACCTGCGCATCGGCGTCACGTACTCGATCGTGCTGGAGGCCTTCAAGGTTGGGACCTGAGCCGGCGGCCGCCTGGGAACGGCGGTTGGAGCGGGCCGGCGACCTCGGCCCGGTGCACCCCAGCCTGCTGCGGCACCTGGCCGTGCCGCTGCTGCGGCGTCTCGAGGACGGTCTGGGCTGCGGAACCGACCAGCGGCGACCGGTCCTGGCCCTGAATGGGCCGGTGGGTGCCGGCAAGACCAGCCTGGGCCGCGCCCTGGAGCGCCTCGCCGACCTGGGCGGCCTGCGGCTGGTGGTGGCCTCGATCGACGACCTGTACCTGCCCGCCGAGCAACGGCGCCAGGTGCTGGCGGGCAATCCCTTCGGCGTCAGCCGGGTGCCGCCTGGCAGCCACGACCTGCCGCTGCTGCTGGCGGCGCTGGCGGCCTGGCGTGCCGGGGGTCCGCTGCGGCTGCCCCGCTTCGACAAGACCCTGGCCGGAGGCGAAGGGGAACGTTCCGGCTGGCGGGAACAGCCCGCGGACGCCCTGGTCATCGAGGGCTGGCTGATGGGATGCCGAGCTCTTGGTCCAGAGGCCCTGGAGGCATGCCTGCAGAGCGGGGCTGGTCTCGAGGAGCTGACGGCCGACGAACGGCGGTGGCTGCCCATCTGGGACCACCATCTGGCGGGCTACGGGGACCTCTGGGACGCCTGTGATGGGCTCTGGCTGCTGCGTCCACAGTGCTGGAGCCTGCCGCGCCGCTGGCGCTTTCAGGCCGAAGCCAGACAACGGCGAAGAGGTGGCGGCTGGCTCACGGCCGACAAGCTCGATGGCTTGGTGCGGGCCACGGTCCGCTCGGTTCCACCGGCGCTCTACCAGGACCCGCTGCTCAAGCAGCAGCAAGCTCTGGAACTGGAAGGCGGTGTGATCCTCGATGGCAGGAGGCGTTGCCGCCCCCTGGGGACTCAGCTCTCTTCGCTGGCTTCGGCGTCTTCGGCGATCGGGTAGACGAAGCCCTGGGCGCGACCGCTCAGGACGGCCTTGCCCAGCGACATGGCCTTCTGGGCCGCCACACCGGCCTTGGCCTTCCAGTGGGCGTGGCGCTGGTTGCGCTTGCCTTTGGAGGTTTTCTTCTTGGGTACGGCCATCCGGCTATCTCGTTGCCAAACGATGATCCTGCGCCGCCGACTCGCCTTTCGTCAAATGGCTACAGTCCATTTCTGATAAGGATGCCAGGCCTGTGAGCAGCAGTTCTCCTCCGGAGCCGGCCAAACCAGCCCCACCGGTGCAACCGGGCTTCAGTTTCGGGGGCCAGACGGCCGCTGCGCCCTCCTACAGCCAGCTGCTGCGGGACATCGAAGCCGGAAAGGTGAAGAGCCTGGAACTCTCTCCCACCCAACGGGTGGTGACGGCCACGTTCGCCGACGGCCGCAGCCGCCAGGTGGCGGTTTTCAGCGACAACCAGCAGCTGTTGCGCACCGCCGAACAGGCCAGGGTGCCCCTGGCGGTGCGGGATGAACGGCGCGACGACGCCATGGCCGGGCTGGTCACCAACGGCCTGCTGGTGGCTCTGCTGATCGCCGGCCTGGTTCTGCTGGTGCGGCGCTCCGCCCAGGTGGCCAACAAGGCGATGGGATTCGGCCGCAGCCAGCCCCGTCTGCAGGAAGAAGGGGCGATCACGGTGCGCTTCGAGGACGTGGCCGGCATCGCCGAGGCCAAAGAGGAGCTGCAGGAGGTGGTGACCTTCCTCAAGACCCCGGAACGGTTCACCTCCATCGGCGCCCGCATCCCCAAGGGGGTGCTGCTGGTCGGTCCCCCAGGCACCGGCAAGACGCTGCTGGCCAGGGCCATCGCCGGGGAAGCCGGCGTGCCCTTCTTCTCGATGGCCGCCACCGAATTCGTGGAGATGTTCGTGGGCGTGGGTGCCAGCCGGGTGCGGGATCTGTTCCGCCAGGCCAAGGCCAAGGCCCCTTGCATCATTTTCATCGACGAGATCGATGCCGTGGGACGCCAGCGGGGGGCGGGGATCGGCGGCGGCAACGACGAACGGGAGCAGACCCTCAACCAGTTGCTGACGGAGATGGACGGCTTCGAGGACAACTCGGGGGTGATCCTGCTGGCCGCCACCAACCGCCTCGACGTGCTGGACACGGCCCTGCTGCGTCCCGGTCGCTTCGATCGCCGCATCAGCGTCGATCTCCCGGACCGCTCCGGGCGCGAGGAGATCCTCTCGGTCCACGCCCGCACCAGGCCCCTGGCCGAGGAGGTGTCGATGGCCGACTGGGCCCGCCGCACCCCCGGTTTCTCCGGTGCCGACCTGGCCAACCTGCTCAACGAGGCGGCCATCCTCACGGCCCGGCGCCAGAAGAGTCAGGTGGATGACCAGGCCATCGGCGACGCGCTCGAACGCATCACCATGGGGCTGACCGCCGCCCCGCTGCAGGACAGCGCCAAGAAGCGTCTGATCGCCTACCACGAGATCGGCCACGCCCTGCTCACCACCCTGGTGCCCCACGCCGACAAGCTCGACAAGGTGACCCTGCTGCCCAGGGCCGGCGGCGTCGGCGGTTTCGCCCGCACCATGCCCGATGAGGACATCCTCGATTCCGGGCTGATCAGCAAGGCCTACCTGCGGGCCCGTCTTGTTGTGGCCCTCGGCGGCCGGGCCGCCGAACTGGTGGTGTTCGGCCCCAGCGAGGTGACCCAGGGGGCCAGCAGCGACCTGCAACTGGTGCGGCGCATCTGCCGCGACATGGTGATGCGCTACGGCTTTTCCAGCCTCGGCAGCTTCGCCCTTGAGGAAGAGGGGGAGGAGGTGTTCCTCGGCCGCGACTGGATCCGCTCCAGCCCCCACACCTCGGTGCGCACCGGCAACCGCATCGACGAGCAGGTGCGTCAGCTCGCCTGCGAGGCCCTGGAGAGGGCCATCGCGGTGCTCACGCCCCGCCGTGAACTGATCGATGAGCTGGTCAACCGGCTGATCGAGCTGGAAACCATCGACGGCGACAGCTTCCGCGCCCTGGTGGAGGCCTATGAAACGTCTGGCGGTTCAGCCCTCGCCGCCCAGGCCGGAGGCAAAGCGGATGTCGAGGCTGCGCAGGTGGGTGTGTAGGCCGGCGTCCTGAATCGGCAGCAGCCGTGCCATGCGGCCACTTTCATTGCCATGGGAATGCCAGTGGCCGGGCGGCGTGATAAAGGCGCCCCCGGGCTCCCAGTCGATACGGGTGGGATTGAGGATGGTGCCGTCGGCGCGGAGCTCGGTGCCCACCAGGCTGTAGCAGCCGGGGTCGCAGTCGATGATCAGATCGAGGGCCACCGACTGGTGCCGGTGGGGCGGCTGGACGGCACCATCGGGCACCACCCCGAGCATGGCCCAGAGGGTGTGGCTCACGGTGCGGGTGGCGGGCAGATCGGCGTGGGCCAGCAGGATGCTCAGCCGGTTGGACCGGGCGGCGCTGGGGTCGGCCAGCAGCTGCTGCAGGGCCTCCTCCTGGCGGGCGGCCGGGTAGTGGACGGCCGTGAAGCGGGGGGCGGCGGGCAGCACCCCCAGGTAGCGCAGCAGGGGGGCGTCATGCACCCAGTACAGAACGCTCTCTTCGGTGGCGTGCAAAAGCGGATCGGCGCCGGCGGGCAGCACGAACAGATCGCCCCGGGCCCAGCTGAGGCTGAGCGGGGCGCCGAGGGCATCCGCCGGACGCTCCAGCGTGCCGGCGCCACGCAGCACGTAAAACAACGAGCTGGTGGCGGCGGCCGCCGCCTTGAGCCCCTCTCCGGCCAACAGGCGCAGGAAGTGGGCCGCCAGGCCAGGGCTGGTGGCGGGACCTTCGCAACCAAGGGCACCGCTCAGATCGAGGGGCAACACCGCCGTCGGCCCCTGGCCATGGAGCTCGGCGCCCCACTGGTGGTAGCGAATCGGCTCGGTCAGCCCCGGCCGCACCGGATTGGCAGCCTGGCGGTAGTCGTAATAGAGGCCGGCCGACAGCCAGTCGTGGGGGGGACCGCTGCTTCCGGCAGAAACCGTGGGGCTGGAGGCCTGGATCGGTTCCATGAGGAGGAAGCGGATGGGTACAAAAGCTTATGGACATCCGAAGCCCATCGGCGAGCCCCTTCCCCTTGCTGGGGCCCGACTCCGGACTCAGCCGCCGGCAACCGCCGGAACGATGCTCACCTCGTCGCCATCGCTGAGAACCGTTGCCTGGTTGTCCAGGAAGCGGATGTCCTCGCTGTTCACGTAGAGGTTGAGGAAGCGGCGCAGCTTGCCGTTCTCATCACACAGGCGGGCCTGGATGCCGGGGTAGCGACCTTCGAGGGCCTGGAGCAGGCCGTCGATGCTGGCGGCCTCGAGGTTGACGCTGGCCTCGTCGTTGGTGAACTTCTGCAGCGGGGTGGGAATCAGAACCTGGATGGCCATGGAATGCGTCGGTGGGGCAGGAATGGATGGGAAACGGGCGACTTCAGGCCGGCGCGGCCTTGCTCCCATGGGAGGCCTGGGACTGGGCCCAGGCAGCATTGAAGCTGGCAAGCTGCGGCTCGATGGTGTACGGCGCACCGATGCAGGAGGCGATCGCTTCGGTGGTCTTGAGGCCGTTTCCGGTGATGTAGGCGACGGTGGTTTCCGAGGGGTCGATCTTGCCCTGTTCCACCAGCTTCTTGAGCACGGCGATCGTGGTGCCACCGGCGGTCTCGGTGAACACCCCCTCCATCTCGGCCAGCAGCTTGATGCCATCGATGATCTCCTCATCGGTGACCGCCGCGATGGTGCCGCCGGTACGGTTGGCGATGTCGATGGCGTAGGGGCCGTCGGCGGGGTTGCCGATGGCGATCGACTTGGCGATGGTGTTCGGCTTCACCGGGGTGATGAAATCGCGGCCGGCGGCAAACGCCTGGGCGATGGGCGAGCAGCCTTCGGCCTGGGCACCGCTGAAGCGCACGGGCTTCTCCTCGACCAGGCCCACCTTGATGAACTCGTCGAAGCCCTTGCGGATCTTGGTGAACAGGGAGCCGGAGGCCAGGGGGGCGACGATGTGGTCGGGAAGCTGCCAGCCCAGCTGCTCGATCACCTCGTAGCCGAGGGTCTTGGAGCCTTCGGAGTAATAGGGGCGCAAGTTGATGTTGACGAAGCCCCAGCCATAGGTGTTGGCCACCTCGGAGCAGAGCCGGTTGACCTGGTCGTAGTTGCCCTTCACCGCCATCAGGGTGGGGTTGTAGACGAGGGTGCCCAGCACCTTGCCGAGTTCGAGATCACTGGGGATGAAGACGCAGCACTCCAGGCCGGCGTGGGCGGCGATGGCCGCGGTGGAGTTGGCCAGGTTGCCGGTGGAGGCACAGCTGACGGTGGTGAAGCCCAGCTCCCGGGCGCGGGTGAGGGCCACCGAGACGACGCGGTCCTTGAAGGACAGCGTCGGCATGTTGACGCCGTCGTTCTTGATGTAGAGCGAGGACAGGCCGAGACGCCTGGCCAGACGGTCGGCCTTGAGCAGGGGGGTGAAGCCGGTGCCGACGTCGATGGGGTCACCTTCGACGGGCAGAAATTCGCGGTAACGCCAGATGGAGGTGGGACCGGCCTCGATGGTGGCACGGCTGACCCGGCTGCGGATGGCGTCGTAGTCGTAGACCACCTCAAGCGGGCCGAAGCAGACGTCTTCGCAGACGTGGCGCGCCCCAGCTTCATAGGGATGACCGCATTCCTTGCAGCGCAGGCCCGTGAAGGTGGAGCGGGAAAGGGTGGCGGTCAAGTCGGTCCCGGTCACTGGGAACAACGCTAACAGCGGCGGCCAGCGCCTGCCTCTAAAGCCGACATCCGAGATCGGGTATGAAGTTGGCCGTCCGGATCCGGCCGTTACCGCGGCGGAAGGCGATGGCCTGGAGGCGGCACCTTGTCGCCAGCAGGGTTCTGCCTACGCTCCGCTTGTGCCCGATTCCTCCCCCCAGCCGGCCCGCGTGGGGCCACGCCTTGCCGCCGGCCTCGCCATTGCCTTCGGGCTGCTGCTGGCCCTGTGGGCCGCGGCCCGGCTGGGCATCGAATGGCTCTGGTTCGCCCAGTTCGACTTCCAGGGAATCCTGCTGCGGCGCTGGATGCTGCAGATCTCGGCCTTCACGTTGGTCTTCGGCCTCGGTTCAGCGCTGCAGCTGGCCCAACTGCAGCGCTGCTGGCGCCTGCGGCAGCAGGGTGCCGAGGCGCCCCGGCCGGGGGAGCCCCTGCTGCGGCTGGGGAACGGCGCCCTGGTGGTGGTGCTGATCGGCCTGGTGCTGCTGCTGGCCGGTGGCCTGAGCTACCTGCTGGTGCAGGCCCGGGGACTGATCGCCAACCCCTTCAATGGCGATGTGATCACAGGCTTCTCCGTGCTGCGCGATCTGCCGCCCCTGCTGGTGGCCGGCCTGGCGGGGGGCCTGCTGCTGCCGCTGCTGCTCTGGCCCCTCACCACCCTGCGGATCACCCTGGCGGCCTCCCTCGCGGGCTCGGCCACGGCGGTGGCGCGGGGCTGGAGCCTGTGGCTGCCGGCCCTGCTGGCCACGCCCTTCGGCGAGGGGGATCCGATCACCGGTTTCGATCTCTCCTTCACCGTGCTGCGGCTGCCAGCCCTGCGGCTGCTGCTGAGCGTGCTGCTGGCCCAGGGGGTGGTGGGGCTGGCGGCCTGCCTGCTGCTCACGATCGGCAAGAGCCGCATCCTGTCGGATCTGCGCTTCGACGGGCTCAGCAAGGCCCAGCAACGGGTGCTGCAGCCCCAGGTGGCCGCCCTGGCCGTGGTGATGGCCCTCAGCAATGCCCTGGCCCCCTTCGATCTGATGGTGCAGGGCAGCGGCGTGGCCTCAGGGGCGGGCTACGTGGATCTGCACGTGCGCCTGCCCCTGCGGCTGCTGTTCGCGGTGCTGCTCCTGCTCACGGCCTGTGCCCTGCTGGTGCCCCTGCCCCGGGGCTGGGTGCGCCGCGGCGCCCTGCTGCCCCTGGCCGGCACGGCCCTGCTGGTGCCGATCAGCGAATGGGTGATCACGCCCCTGGCCCAGCGCTTCTGGGTGCAGCCGCGGGAGCTGGCGGTGGAGGCCCCGTACCTGGAGCGCAGCATCCGGGCCACCCGCCGCGCCTTCGGCCTCGAGAATGTGCGAACGCTGCGGCTCGAACCCAACCAGGCTCTGACGAAGGCGGATCTGGCCAGCGCCCCCGGCACCCTCGACAACATCCGCCTCTGGGACAGCCAGCCCCTGCTGGCCGCCAACCGTCAGCTGCAGCAGTTGCGGCTCTACTACACCTTCCCTTCGGCGGCGGTGGATCGCTATCCGCTGCAGGGCAAGGCGGCCCGCAACGGCTCCCAGCAGGTGCTGATCTCGGCCCGGGAGCTGGACAGCAGCGCCCTCCCCCCCGGCTCGCGCACCTGGCTGAACCGCCATCTGGTGTTCACCAACGGTCACGGCTTCACCGTCTCGCCGGTGAACGCCTTCGGCGCCGACGGCCTGCCCCTGTTCTTCGTCAAGGACCTTGGCAGCAGCGGCCGGGTGCAGGGGATCCCCAAGCTGGGCATCACCGACCAGGAGGCCCGGGCGGCCCTGCCGGTGGGCAGCCCGAGCCTGTACTTCGCCTCCGGGCCCTCCCCCTACGCCATCGCCCCCACCAAGGTGAAGGAGTTCTCCTATCCGGAGGGCGAACTGAACGTCTACACCCATTACACCGGCACCCGGGGCATCTCCCTTGCCCATCCCCTCAACAGGCTGGGCGCGGCGATCTACCTTCGGGAGCCGCGGCTGCTGTTCACCGGCTCCTTCACCGACCGGTCGCTGCTGCTGCTGCGGCGGCAGGTGAACCAACGCCTGACGGCCCTGGCGCCGTTCCTGCGTTTTGAAAGCCAGCCCTACCTGGTCACGGCGCGGGTGGCCGGCAGTGCAGGCTACCGGCCGGAGCAATACCAGTACTGGCTGCTGGATGGCTTCACCACCAGCCGCTCCTATCCCTACAGCGATCCCAATCCCCAGGGACTGCGCTATTTCCGCAACCCGGTGAAGGCGGTGGTGGATGCCCACGACGGCCGGATCTGGTTCTACGTGAATGACGCCAGGGATCCGGTGCTGCGCACCTGGATCCGCGCCTTTCCCGAACTGTTCCGGCCGCTCTCGGCCATGCCGAAGGCCCTGCTCGCCCACATCCGGGTGCCGAAAAGCCAGTTCGACATCCAGGCGGAGCGGCTGCTGCGGTACCACGTCACCGACGTGCGCACCTTCTACAACGGCGACGACGTCTGGGCGGTGCCCACCGAGATCTACGGCGAAAGCAGCGTGCCGGTGTCGCCGTACCACCTCACGATGCAACTGCCCGGGCAGCAGCGCTCCGAGTTCGTGCTGCTGCTGCCCTTCACCCCCCTGCGGCGCTCCAACCTGGTGGGCTGGCTGGCGGCCCGCAACGATCCACCCCACTACGGGGAGCTGATGCTGGTGCGCTTCCCCCAGCAGCGGCTGCTGCTCGGCCCCCAGCAGATCACCGCCCTGATTGATCAGGACCCGACGATCAGTTTCCAGTTCGGTCTCTGGAACCGGCTCGGCTCGCGGTTGTTCCGCGGCAATTTGCTGGTGTTGCCAGTGGGCGAGGGTCTGCTCTACGTGGAGCCGATCTACCTGCAGTCAAAGAGCAACGATCTGCCCACCCTGGTGCGGGTGGTGGTCACCGACGGCCGGCGCTTCGTGATGGAGCGAAGCCTGCGCCGGGCCCTCGACCGACTGGTGGACGAGGCACCCACCGGCAAGGAGGCCGGTGACGCCAGCAAGCCCCTGCCCCTGCCGGCTGGAGCGCCGGTGCCCCTGCCCCTGCCCTGAGCGCCATGAAAAAGGGCCCCTGAGGGGCCCGGAAGGATCGTTGGAGATCGTTGGACGCAGACGCCGATCAGGCGGCCACGGCGGTCTTGGGGTCCAGGGCGCCTTTGGCGTAGAGGGCGGCGTAGTAGTTGATGTCGCGCTGCTTGATCTTGCTGGCGTTGCCGGCGCACCAGAACTGCTGATAACGGTCGAGGCAGACCTTCTTCATGTAGGCCCGGGCAGGCTTGTTGAAGTGGCGGGGATCGAAGTTGGCGGGATCCTTGGCGGCGGCTTCCCGCACAGCAGCGGTGAAGGCGAGGCGGTTGTCGGTGTCGATGTTCACCTTGCGCACGCCATTGCGGATGCCTTCCTGGATCTCCTCAACGGGAACCCCGTAGGTTTCGGGGATGGCACCGCCGTACTTGTTGATCATGTCCAGCCATTCCTGGGGAACGGAGCTGGAGCCGTGCATCACCAGGTGGGTGTTGGGGATGGCCTTGTGGATCTCGGCGATCCGGGAGATGGCCAGCACTTCGCCGGTGGGCTTACGGGTGAACTTGTAAGCGCCGTGGCTGGTGCCGATGGCGATGGCCAGGGCATCCACCTTGGTCTTGGCGACGAAGTCGGCCGCCTCGGCGGGGTCGGTGAGGAGCTGGGAATGGTCGAGGGAGCCCTCGAAACCATGGCCATCCTCGGCTTCACCCTTGCCGGTTTCCAGGGAACCCAGACAACCCAGTTCGCCTTCCACACTCACGCCGATGGCGTGGGCCACGTCCACCACTTCCTTGGTGACGGCCACGTTGTAGTCGTAGCTGGCGGGGGTCTTGGCGTCGGCCTCGAGGGAGCCGTCCATCATCACCGAGGTGAATCCGTTGGCGGCGGCGCCGTAGCAGGTGGCGGGGCTGTTGCCGTGGTCCTGGTGCATCACCACCGGGATGTCGGGATAGGTTTCCACCGCGGCCAGGATCAGGTGGCGCAGGAAGCTTTCGCCGGCGTACTGACGGGCGCCCCGGGAGGCCTGCAGGATCACCGGGCTGTCGGTTTCGTAGGCAGCCTCCATGATCGACTGCACCTGCTCCAGGTTGTTGACGTTGAAGGCAGGAATGCCGTAGCCGTTTTCTGCGGCGTGATCGAGCAGCAGACGAAGCGGTACGAGCGCCATGGGAAATCTCGCGGTTTTTGGGTGGGTACGGTTGGGGAGAACCGTGGTCGGAGGACGGCTGGCGGGGTCGTCCCGCCGGGTCTGACGGGGAGTCTAGGGGATGCCCTACGGGCCTTCTGTTCCCAGGCGGGCCCAGTCGCAGCAGCGCTGGCTGGTCACGGCCTCAGCGAGCCCCGGCACCATTGGCCGGCGCTCCCGAACCGCCTGCGACCACCAGCCCAGCAACCGCCGCACCGGGGCGATGCGGCCGTCCTCCCAGGTGCGGCCATAGGCCAGGGCCGGATCGGCCGGGACGGGGCGCAGGGCTTCGCCCGGACGGGCCATCCAAAGCTGCATGCCGTGCACATAGTCGGCCTGGTTGCTGGAGCCCAGCACCAGCGTGGCCTCGCTGCCATAGAGCTCGATCCAGAAGCCCCGTCCCGCCCTGGCCACCGAGGAGAGGGTCAGCTGGGCGGGAACGGCCCGGCCCCGGACGTCTTCGAGATCGAGCTGGATCAGGGCGCTGTCCTCGGCATCCACCAATCCCATGGCGCCGGAGCCGGGGATGGGGCGCTCGCCGATGGCGGTGCTCAGCCGGGCGCTGAGGCCGCGGCTGGGGCCGACCAGCCAGTGCAGGGTGTCGAAGGCGTGGGTGCCGAGGGCACCGAGCACGCCGCCGCCGGCCGCCGCCTGGGAGTACCAGGTGTGGGGCCGGCGGGGATCGGCGCGGCTGCTCATCAGCCAGTCGAACGTCACCAGCCAGGGATCTCCCAGCACCCCCTGGCCGACCAGGGCCGCCAGCTGCTGGACATGGGGCACGGCCCGGTATTCGAAGTCGACCGCCACCACCAGGCCCCGTTCGATGGCAAGACGCTGCAGCTCCTCCACCTGCTCGACGTTCAGCGCCACCGGCTTTTCCAGCAGCAGGTGCTTGCCGGCCTCGAGGGCCGCCCTGGCCAGGGCGAAGCGGGGCTCGGGGGGGGTGGCGATCACCACCGCCTCCACGGCCGGATCGGCCAGCAGGGCCGCGAAGTCGTCGAAGGCGGGCAGCTCGGCCGCCTGGCCGGCGGCGGCGGCCCGCTCGGGGCGGGGATGCCAGAGGGCCACCGGTTCGGTGATCGGGCAGTCGCGCAGGGCCGGCAGGATCACCTTCTCGCCGAAGCCGAGGCCGGCGACGGCAACCCGCAGGGGTGGATCAGGCCGTCGCATCGCTCTCCTGGGACAGGCGGGCGGCCGCGCAGGCGGCGTGCAGCACCCGGATCGTGAGGTTGTCACCGGCGGCGGTTTGCCAGGTGGCGCCCCAGCGGGGCAGGCCGTTGACGGCCGTGTCGCGGTAGAGCTCCTCGTCGCAATCGAGCTGCATCACATACAGCTGGCCGACGGGGGGGCTGGCATCTTCGGCCGCATCGGCGGCGGCGGCGGGCTGGAAGCGGCTGAGCACCGAGAGGCGGCCCTCGCGATCGAAGCGGAGGCTGCCGGAATCCCACCACTGCCGGCCCTCAGGGCTGGCCTCCACCTCCTGCCAGTCGACCGGACCGGCCCAGACGGCAGCGGGCGCAGCCAGCCAGAGGCCGAGCACCAGCAGGGCCGCCAGCAGCCGGCCCACAACGCTTCTCATGGTGCGACCGACAGGGGTGTGCGCACGCTGCCATGCAGGCGCAACAGGGTGGCCAGGGTGCCGCGCAGCTCGGGCCGGGAGACGATCGTGTCCACGAAGCCGTGATCCTGGAGGTACTCGGCGGTCTGGAAGCCATCGGGCAGCTTCTCACCCAGGGTCTGCTCGATCACGCGCCTGCCGGCGAAGGCGATCATCGCCTTGGGCTCCGCCAGAATCAGATCGCCGAGCATGGCGAAGCTGGCCGTGACCCCACCGGTGGTGGGATGGGTGAGCAGGGGCAGGTAGAGCAGTTCGGCGCTGCGGTGGCGCTGCAGGGCACCGGACACCTTGGCCATCTGCATCAGGCTGAGCATTCCCTCCTGCATGCGGGCGCCACCGGAGGCGCAGACGATCAGCAACGGGTAGCGGCGGGCGGTGGCCAGTTCCACCAGCCGGGTGAGCTTCTCGCCCACCACCGAGCCCATCGAACCGCCCATGAAACGGAAGTCCATCACCCCCAGGGCCAGTGGCATGCCCTCCAGGCGGCAGAGGCCGGTGACCACCGCATCACGCAGGCCCGTGGCCCGCTGGGTGTCCCGCAGCCGGTCGGCATAGCTGCGGCGGTCCTTGAAGGCGAGGGGATCGGTGGGAGCCAGATCGGCATCGATCGGCTCGAAGCTGCCCTCGTCAGCGATCAGACGGATGCGCTCACTGCTGTCGATGCGGTGATGGTGGCCGCAACCCTTGCAGACGCTGGCATTGGCGATCAGATCCTTGCGGTAGACCACCAAGCCGCATTCGGCGCACTTGCTCCAGAGGCCATCCCCCTCGTCGGCTTCAGGCCCCTTGCTGGCCCGCACGGCCGGGGCGTTCTTGCGGCGATCGGCGAACCAGTCGAACAGGGACATGGGGCGACGGAAGCAAGGGTGACGGCTGACCAGTCATTAAAGACCCAGGCCCCACAGCCGCAGCCAGGGGGCGTGACCACCGATCCAGACGGCCAGGGCACCGGCGGCGAGAAAGGGGCCGAAGGGAAAGGGCTGCTGGCGGCCGAGCCGACCGGTGAGCCGGGCCAGCCCGCCGATCAGGGCGCCACCGAGAACGGACAGGCTGACGGCCAGGCCCAGACCCAGCGGTCCGAGCCAGGCCCCCATCAGGGCGGCCAGCTTGGCGTCCCCCAACCCCAGGGCCGGCCGGCCCATGGCCTTCTCGGCCAGGGCGCTGAGGGCCTCGAAGCCCAGCAGGCCAGCGGCCACGGCCAGAAGATGGGAGAACAGCAGGGTGCGGCCCACGTCGGCCCCCTGCTGGAAGCCGACGGCGGCGGTGACCGCCAGGCCGAGCAGCACCCCCCAGCGGCAGAGGGGTTCCGGCAGCCAGAGGCTGTCGAGGTCGATCAGGGCCAGGGGCAGCAGCCAGCTGGCCAGCAGCCAACCCGCCACCAGCAGCAGCCAGGGGCTGGGATCGGGGCCCATGGCAGCAGGACGGGCGAAAAGCATCGCCACCCAGAGACCAGCGGTGAGCAGCTCCACGAGGGGGTAGCGGATGGCAATGGCGGCGTGGCAGTGGCGGCAGCGGCCACGCAGCAGCAGCCAGCTGAGCAGGGGCAGGTTCTCGAACCAGGCCAGGGAGGCGCCACAGCGGGGGCAATGGCTGCCGGGGAAGACAAGCGACTCCTCCCGCGGCAACCGCCACACCACCACGTTCAGGAAGCTGCCGATGCAGGCGCCGGCCAGGGCCACGAAGGGGGCCAGCAGGGCCGGAGGGATAACCAGGGTGAAGATGAGGTCGGTGCTCATGGCAGTGGACGATTGGGTCCCCCCCGACCAGCACGAGGCCGTGTTGGCCTGGGCCGCAGCAGGTCGAGTGGCACGAATTGTTCGTCCGGCAGGAGGATCGGCGCTTCGAACACCACCCGTCCCTGGGGGCCGGCGCCGAGAAGCACCACCCCCAGCGGCTCAGGAGCGGTGGGGCAGGACTCCAGGAAACGGAAATAGACGCGGCGCCCGTGGCGCAGCAGCTCGGCGCTGTTGATGCGATCGAGGCGCAGGGAGCTCTGGTACGGGGTTGCCGAGGACTCCCCGCCGCGGATCTGGAAGGAGGGACTGCCGGATCCGGACGGGGTGATGGTGGGGGGCTGGGCGGTGATGGGATTCACCGGTTCCTTTCGGGCGATCTTAGGGCCGAAAGGAAGATCAAGAGACTGATCTTCAGCTGAGTTTCTTCTGCTCCTCGATCATCTTGTGGATGATCGGAGTGAGGATGATCTCCATCGCGAATCCCATCTTGCCGCCGTTCACCACGATGCTTGTGGGGCTCGACATGAAGGAGCCGTTGATCATGCGCAGCAGGTAGGAGAAGTCGATACCCCACTTCTCGCGAGCGCCCTTGCGGAAGTGAATGATGACGAAGCTCTCGTCCGGGGTGGGGATGTTGCGGCAGATGAACGGGTTGGAGGTGTCCACCGTGGGCACCCGCTGGAAGTTGATGTCGGTGAGGCTGAACTGGGGGCAGATGTGGTTGATGTAGTCGGGCATGCGGCGCAGGATCGTGTCGACGATCGCTTCGGCCGAGTAGCCGCGCTCGGCGTTGTCGCGGGAGATCTTCTGGATCCATTCCAGGTTGGCGATCGGCACCACACCGATCAGCAGATCCACCATCGAGGCCACGTCATAGCCGTCGCCCACCACGCCGCCGTGCAGGCCTTCATAGAAAAGGAGCTGGGTGTCGGAGGGGATGGGCTCCCAGGGGGTGAACTGGCCGGGCTCCAGGTTGGTGCCCAGGCGGGCGTTGTGCTCAGCCGCCTCCTCCACCGAGTGGAGGTAGTAGCGGCGGTCGCCGCTGCCGGTTTCGCTGTAGGTGCGGAACAGCTCTTCGAGCTTGTCGAAGATGTTGGCCTCGGGGCCGAAGTGGGAGAAGTTCTCGCCGCGGGCCTGGGCCTCGGCCATCGCCTGCTTCATCGGGCCGCGCTCGAAGCGGTGGAAGCTGTCGCCTTCCACCACCGCCGGGATGATGCCCTCGCGGGAGAAGATGTGCTCGAAGGCCCGTTTGACGGTGCTGGTTCCCGCTCCCGAGGAACCGGTGACTGCCACGACCGGGTGACGCTTCGACATCGACGCAGGGGGGTTCAGAGGGTGTGAGTTTGGCAGGTCGCCGGTCCGCACCCCCCGCCGCCGTTACCTGACGGGGACTTCAGGCGGGCAGGGCCGCCAGCAGCTGCTCGCCCATCGCCTGGCAACCCACCCGGGTGCAGCCCTCACCCATCAGCAGGTCGCCGGTGCGGTAGCCGGCAGCCAGCACCCGGTCGACGGCGGTCTCGAGGTCGGCGGCGGCGGCCTCCTGCTGCAGGCCCACCCGCAGCAGCATGGCGGCCGACAGCACCATGGCGATCGGGTTGGCCAGGTCCTGGCCGGCGATGTCGGGGGCGGAGCCGTGCACCGGCTCGAACAGGCCTGGGCCGTCAGAACCGAGGGAAGCCGAGGGCAGCATGCCGATCGAGCCGGTGAGCATGGCGGCCTCGTCCGAAAGGATGTCGCCGAAAAGGTTGCTGGTCAGCAGCACGTCGAACTGGCGCGGTTCGCGCACCAGCTGCATGGCGGCGTTGTCGACGTACATGTGGCTGAGCTCAACCGCGGGGAACTCGGCGTGGATCGCCTCCACCCGGTCGCGCCACAGCTGGCTGACATCGAGCACGTTGGCCTTGTCGACCGAGCAGAGCCGGCCGCGGCGGCCTGCCGCCAGACGGAAGCCCACCCGGGCGATCCGGTCGACCTCATGGTCGCTGTAAACCATGGTGTTGAAAGCCCGCACGCCGCCATCCACCGCGATGCGCCCCTTGGGGGTGCCGAAGTAGATGCCGCCGATGAGTTCGCGCACCACCAGCAGATCCACCCCTTCGATCACCTCGGGCCGCAGGCTGCTGGCACCGGCCAGGGCCGGGATGATCTTCACGGGCCGCAGGTTGGCGAACAGGCCAAGGCCGGAGCGCAGGGCCAGCAGGCCGCTCTCGGGGCGCTGCTCCCGGGGCAGGGCATCGAAGCGGGGGGCACCGATGGCGGCGAGCAGCACCGCATCGGCGGCCCGGCAGGCCTCCAGGGTGGTGGCGGGCAGGGGCTCACCGGTCGCGTCGATGGCGGCACCGCCGACGGGCTGTGGCTCAAACGCGAGGCTGAAGCCATGGCGGCCGCTCACCGCCTCGAGCAGGGTGCGGGCCACCGCGGTGATCTCCGGACCGATGCCGTCCCCCGCGAGCAGGGTGATCCTGTAGCTGGTCATCGCGAGGGGGGGCCGCTCAGCAGGCGAGGCTACTTCTGCAGCTGCCGCAGGGTGCGGGCCATGTCGGGCAGCTTGTTGAAGACGGCGGAGCAGCGCAGCCAGAGCCGGTTGGGGATGGCGGGGTAGCCGCTGACCACCTCGCCGGCGGCGATCTCGCCGTGGATGCCGGACTTGGAGGAGGCGATGGCCCGGTCGCCGATCACGGCCCGGTTGGCCACGCCCACCTGGCCGGCGAGGATCACGCCGTTGCCGAGCACGGCGCCGCCGGCGATGCCCACCTGGGCGGCCAGGGCACAGCCTTTCCCTGTGACCACGCCATGGCCGACGTGCACCAGGTTGTCGATCTTGGTGCCGGCGCCGATGCGGGTCTCACCGACGGCGGGGCGATCGATGGTGGAGCCGCAGCCCACCTCGACGCCGTCCTCGAGCACCACCCGGCCGGTCTGGGGCATCTTCACCCACCCCGAAGCGGTGGGCACGAAGCCGAAACCCTCGGCGCCGATCACCGCCTGGGACTGGACAACGCACCCCTTCCCGAGGCGGCTGCCGGGGTGGAGCACCGCCTGGGCATGGATCTCGCAACCCTCGCCCAGCTGAACGTCCTCATAAAGGACGACCCCGGGATGGAGCACACAGCCGCGGGCCACGACGCAACCGGCGCCGATCACGACATGGGCGCCCACATGGACATCGGCCGCCACAGCCGCGCTCGACTCGACCACGGCGCTGGGGTGGATCCCCGGGGGCTTCGGGGTGGGCGGATGCAGGGCGGCGAGGGCCTCGGCGAAGCCGAGCCGGGGATTGGCAAGGGCCACCCAGGCCAGGCCCCGCTCGCTGGCCAGCTGCTGCAGCTCCGCATCAGGGGGCAGCAGCAGGGCGGCGGCACCGCTGGCCGAAAGGGCGGCGGCCAGGGCATTGCCGGGTTCAAGGAAGGCCAGCTGGCCGGGGCCGGCGCGATCGAGCGCTTCGGCGCCCGTGATCTCCGGATCCCCTGCCAGGTGCCGCGGGCTGCCGTCCTGCACGGCGCCGATCCGGGTGAGCAGGCTGCTGAAGCGCATTCCCCAGGGGGCGGACGGCCCGGATCGTAGGCCCCACGCCCACCAGCGGACGACGGATCAGGCGGCCGGGTCGAGCAGCTCCTGGAGGGGCACGAAGCGGTAGCCGCGGCGGCGCAGGTCGGGGACGATGCGGCGCAGGGTGTCCAGGGTGCGGCCACTGAGGGCCGGGGTGTCGTGCAGCACCAGGATGCCGCCGGGGTGGGCATTGAGGCGCACGAACAGGCGCACGAACCAGAAGGGCGGCCGCAGGGTGTCCCAGGGAAAGATCGAGCCCAGCACCAGGCGGTAGGAGCGGGCCGCCAGGGCGTCGAGCATGGGCCGATGAAACCAGCCCCGGCCGGGCCGGAACCAGCGCCAGCGCAGGCTGGCGGGGGCAGCGGCCCGGGCGATGGCCCGCTCGGCGTCGGCGAGCTGCTGCTGGAAGAGCGGCGGCGGCAGGGAAACGGAGGACTCGTCGCGCCAGAGGTGGTTGCCGAGATCATGGCCCCGCTGCAGGGCGCGGCGGGGGAAACGGTGGTCGCGCTCCAGGTGGGAGCCGATCAGGAAGAAGGTGGCCGGCACCTCGAGCTCCCGCAACAGGGCCAGCAGGGACTCCGATCCGGGGCTGGGGCCGTCATCGATCGTGAGGGCGAGCCGCTTCCCGCGGCCCGGGCCGCACCACACCACCTCCGGACACAGGGGCACCAGCAGCAGGCGGATCAGCAGCGAGGGCAGCAGCACCACCAGCACCACCACATCGAGCAGCAGCACCACGGACAGAACGGACAGCAGCAGGGTCATGGGCGGGTGCGGCCTCAAGAACGATGACAGCGGCGGCAGGCCGTGACCCGTGGGCGGCCGGGCTGGCTAGGGCGGGGGTCGGTTCCCTTCTTCTCCGCGACACCATGACCGCCCCGAAGAAAGCCGCCGCCACCGGCAGCGCCAGCACCCCGGCCGCGCGGGGGCAGGCCCGCACGGTGATCTACTGCCACGGGATCTCCAACATGCCCCCCGAGGGGGTGCTGCGCTCGGAGTGGGACCGGGCCCTGTTCGGCGCCGACCAGGGGGAGCGCACCCGCATGGCTTACTGGGTCGACCGGGAGCGGTACCCGGAGACGGCGGGCTTCTCCACCCGGGCGATCGGCGAGGACCGGGCGACGCTGCAGCCGGAGGCGCAGGGGCTTCTGGCCGCCTCGATCCAGGAGAGCGACGCGCCGGCGGAATCGCAGGCGTTCGTGGACGCCCTGACGGCGCAGCTGGAGGCGGCCGCCCAGACGGCGGCCCATCGGGGGGCTCCGATGGGCGGCCCGGCGACGCTCTCGGTGGAGGCCAAGGGGCTGTGGAGCCCGGTGACGGCGATGTTCACCCAGGCGTTCCTGGCGGATGTGAACGATTTCCTGTTCAACAAGACGAAGCGCCAGCGGATGGTGCAGACGGTGAAGGACCGGATCAGCACCGGCGGCGGCCCCTTCGTGGTGGTCGGCCACAGCCAGGGGAGCATGGTCACCTACCAGGCGCTGATGGAGCTGGGCGCCGCCCTGGAGGTGGATCTGTACGTCACGATCGGCTCACCGCTGGGACTGCCCCAGGTGACCGACGTGCTGCAGACATGGCACGGCAAAAAGCTGCCGATCCCAGCCGGTGTGAAGCGCTGGGTGAACATCGCCCAGGACGGCGACATCGTCTGCCTCGACCAGAGCCTGGCCGACGAGTACAGCGCCGCCGGCAAGCCGAAGATCATCGATGAACGGGTGATGGGGGTGGTGTGGCCGCCCAGCAAGGCCCATTCCGCCAGCCGCTATCTGTCGCGCCAGTCGACCCAGGAGACGGTGATGGCGGCACTGGACCGCTCCCGCTTCCAGCCCGTGAGTCCGATGACGGTGGCCCGCAGCCTCGCCGATGCCCTGGATGTGGAGGCCACGGCCCGGGTGCCGGTGCTGATCGAGCTGGCGGATCGCTCCACGGCAGGCCCGGAGGGGGGCGATTCGCTCCAGAAGGCACGGGAGGCGGTGCTGGAGTGGATCCGGGCGCATGTGCTGCAGGGTCCGATCACCGCCGAGACGGTGTTTCTGGAGGACCAGCTGGATCGCTACGTGGCGGTGAACCTGACCCGAGCCGAGGTGGAGACGCTGGCGGGGGCGATGGGCCGGCAGTACGGCAACACCTCGCCGGCGGTGTACCGGATGTTCAGCAACAGCCGCAAGAAGGCGCTGATGCACGATTCGATCCACACGGTGCAGGCCCGCACCGCCCAGCTGGGCTACAACGCCTGCGGCCAGGGCATCACCTGGGCCGTGCTCGACACCGGCATCGACAGCCGCCATCCCCACTTCCACAACCCGAGCTTCGCTCCGGACGGCACGATCGCCGCCGAGTGGGACTGCACAGAGCGGGGGCCGGTGCAGAAGGGCAGCGGCAACGATGCCAACGGCCACGGCACCCATGTGGCGGGGATCATCGCCGGCGGTCTGCTCTCGGTGGGCGGCGAGGGCGGCCCCGACCTGCTGGCGATGGCCCCCCGGGCCCGGATCGTGAGCTACAAAGTGCTGGCCGACAACGGCGGCGGCTACGACGCCTGGATCATCAAGGCGATCGACCACATCTGGAAGCAGAACCAGGAGGGACGGCGCCTGGCGATCCAGGGGGTGAACCTGAGCCTGGGAGGGCCGTTCGATCCGGCCAGCTTCGGCTGCGGCGATTCACCCCTGTGCGCCTCCCTGCTGCGGCTGGTGCGCCAGGGGGTGCTGGTGGTGCTGGCGGCGGGCAACGAGGGCAGCGGCGACATCGTGGTGGATGGCTTCAGCGCCACGCGCTCGTTTGATCTGTCGATCGGCGATCCGGCCAACCTGGATGAGGCGATCGCCGTGGGCTCGGTGCACCCGACCCTGCCGCACCGCTACGGCACCTCCTACTTTTCCTCGCGTGGTCCCACCGCCGATGGCCGCCTCAAGCCCGACGTGGTGGGTCCGGGAGAAAAGATCCTCTCCTGCCGCAGCAGCAGCGACCCCAAACGCTCCCACAGCCGGGACAAAGGCAAGAGCCTCGATGAGCTCTACGTGGCCCTTTCCGGCACCAGCATGGCGGCGCCGCACATCTCCGGCCTGCTGGCCGCGTTCCTCTCGGTGCGCACCGAATTAATCGGCTATCCCGACCGGGTGAAGCGGATCCTGCTGGAGCACTGCACCGACCTGCAACGGGACCGCTACCACCAGGGAGCGGGCCTGCCGAATCTGTCGAAGATGTTGCTGGAGACCTGATGTGTTCACGGGTCCGTGAACCACGGCTACCATCCTGCTGCAAAAGGATTGAACAGGCTTGCCCGTGGGGTTTTCATCTATCGCTGCAGGTTGTTGGCTTGTGGTTCACGGAATGGGCTGGGCGACAGGAGGGGTTCACGGAAACCGTCTAAGAACAAGTTTGTCTGTGATTTCTTCTGATATACTTCCACTCCATGGTGACTAAGGGCAATTTCCATGGGTGCACGCGACATTATTGCTCATCCAGTGCATCTGGGTCTTGGCGCAACTGCCGAGGTTGAACCATTATTCACCGGTGCAATGGATTGGTACGAGGAATACGTCAACCGGCATGCCGAGGATGGCGCTGAGGGGCGTCTCGTAAGCATGCACAAATTCAACGTGTCGTGGGAAATGTGGGAAATGCACCCGCATGGAAGCGAAGTCGTTCTATGCACGTCCGGATCAATGATCCTCTACCAAGAGGATCCTGATGGTGCCCGTTCGGCCGTAACTTTGGGTCCTGGCCAGTACGCAGTCAATGCTCCTGGCACCTGGCACACGGCTGACGTGGAGCACGAGGCAACAGCAGTGTTCATTACCGCAGGATTGGGCACTAAGCACCGTCCGCGATAAGAAGTTTGTCTTACACATGCGGAATTTGTTCCATGGTCGATTCAGGCGAGAAATCAAGTGCCGTATAACATCAAGATACACCTGACACGCCTCCTAGGGGGCTTTGATTTCTACCTGAGATTCTTTCATTCAGGTGATCTTGGCGTTGGGCAGGCCTAAGCTGTAGAGGTGACTTGGCGGATTTGGCAGCTCTTTGATGGAATGGTTAACGCTGCTATCTCTACTAGCTGCAGTCACTGCCGCTTATCTTTCTTGGCGCCAACTTCGTACGCAGCAAGAACGATGGGCGATTGATGACGCTCGCATTCGCCCTAGAGGGTATGTAAGCTCTAGTGAGGTAATCTTAGATGAAGGCTGGTTTCACGGAGTATGGCAAGTCACTAATCGCGCGCCCTTCGAGATCGAGGTGATTGAGGTTGTTGCGACATTCCCCGAGTCTCTAGAGATTGCCGAGCTTGAGCCTGGCTCTGATGGACCTGTACAGCTCATGAGAGCCATAGATCGAGGGAAGATTCTTAAAGTAAACCAGATTATGCCTCCCTATGAATCTCCAGTGAAGTTCGGCATTATCGGCTCAAACTTTATGTTTCGCATCTCAGGGTCGCCAAAGTCTAATCGAGGCAGGTCGATTCGCTTGCAGATTAACTGCAGAGAGCTTGATAACCCGAATCAAACATACTCGGTCAAGTGTGAAGCAATTGTCCCTCAGCAACTATAGCCGCCTACAAGCGTCTAAGCACGTCGTAATAGTTTCCAGTTTTCATGCTCGGCGTACTTCAAAGAAGCTTACTGCTTGTTGGCCTGTTCAACACCACCATCCACCTGGGCCGCCTCCGAATGGTCTGTGTGTATCCCTCGATCTGTCTGCGGCCAGGTGATGGCGAGCGTTGGGCTGCTTCATGCCTTAGACACGAGTTTTGGGAACATTTCCAAAGAATCTCGACCTAGTCGATTGCGGTGATATGTCATCCAATGATTCAAATACGGTCAAGGACCTTCCTTGAATGATTGGAGAGCATGTTAAGTCAAATCAAGGCGAAGGCTGTGCCAGTACAGGAACTGAAGCCGAGTTAAAAGGCAGTTGAGGCTTTATCTATACAGGAGATACAGGAATGCGGAAGTCGCCCTAAGCATCGGGCCAGACTACGGCTGATGACCACCTCTAGAGCTGGTACAGTTACCAGGAGCCGAGAATGTGCCTCGACTTCGGCCCTCATCCCAACGTTCATACAATACGACCAACATCAGGATGATCTCATTCTTGCAAAGGATTGGAAGTTTAGCGTTCGTCGCCGGTCTTATTGCTCTTGGTCTCCGGTTCTGCTCAGGATATAATCCAGGAATAGTGGAATCAATAACAAAGCCTGGATGTCTTGTGAAAGGGAATGTATCCATTGAATCCGGCAGGAGAATTTACCATGTAGTTGGCATGGAGGATTATGAGATCACAAAGATCAGCCCTGAGAAGGGAGAGCAGTGGTTCTGCACCGAACAAGAGGCGATCTCGGCTGGATGGATTAGAGCACCCAGATAGGTCGAACAGTCCAACATCCCACTACAGCAGATGGGAAGCGCTACTGCTTGATCCGAATAAAGTTCTTGAACTTGACATTTCTGCCCGCGGCTGAGTGGGGTGTTAGGCGTCGGAATCCACTACTCAGCCATTCCGTCATTGGAGAACCATGATCGGACCAGACCGTGCGGCATTCACCGCTGACCCCATTGGATACAGTGGCCTTGCCTGGCATAAGTGGCAGACGGCGTTACTGTTCGCTGGCATGATCGAACGGCCAAGCGAAGAGCCAACGAGGGAAGACCTTAAGTCACCGATTCTTTGGCTCAGTCAAGCAAATGCACTTAGCGAAGCGGCAAAGGTACTTGTTCAGTTCGAGCCGACGTGGGAATCGATGCCTCTGTCTATCCGTGGAATGTGCGATTGCCAGTACTCCGCAGTCGCGCTCATGCTTGTTGGCTATAGCCTCGAAACATGCCTCAAAGCAATGCACATATTGAGGCATGGCGCCGAAGAGTTCATCGCGCGGGAGAAAGACTATTTTCACCACGACTTGGTTGAACTTGCCGAGTTCCTGCCGCAGGTTACTGACAAAGAGCGAGCTACGCTCAAGGCGCTAACGCATTTCACAACCTGGGCCGGTCGATATCCGGACCCGGGCTCGCGACGGATTGATCATGCTGAAGAAGTGTTCGCTCTTTCCGAGAGCCATCAAATCTCTGGACACGATCTCTTCGCGCTTGCAGCCCGTGTCATGAAACATGTTCAGACCTTCACTGCGGAGTAAGCTCTTGTCGCCGACGCCTAACCCCTCGGTCAACCGGAGTGCCAATGGCAGGCCACCAGCGCCCGGTTACCTCGAACGTTAGGCCACGTTAGCGGTTCCATAAAGGAGTAAAGCCACATGTCAGAGGAGAACAAAAACATCATCCGCCGACTCATCGCGGAAGGATGGAACGCGCGCAATTTCGCAGTGATTGATGAGCTTTGCTCGGCCACCTTCACCATGCACGATCCATCGGCTCCCCATCTTGCGAACGGGCCAGAGGCCGCCAAGGCCTACATCGGAGCGCTCGTCGCAGCGTTTCCCGACCTGCACATGCAGGTCCACGATCTGCTCGGAGAAGCAGACCGAGTCTCCCTGCGCTGGTCGGCCGAAGGCACCCACCAAGGGGAATTCAACGGAATTCCACCAACAAACAATCGCGTCTGCGTGTCCGGTCAGGCGATCTACCGCATCGCGAACGGCAAGATTGAGGAAGACTGGATCATCGTGGATACCTACGGGATGCTTCAGCAGCTCGGCGTGATTCCAGGCTGACCGAGCAACATCGGGGAAGATCTCGATACCGTCATCCGTGAGTGTCATCAACCATGACGACAGACCTGTTCAGCCCGGCGATGCTGGTCGATCCCTACCCGACCTACGCCGAGTTGCGCCGGACCGACCCGGTCCACTGGCATGAACCATTCGGGGCCTGGGTGCTGACGCGCTACGACGACGTGGTGGCGGCGACGCACGACCCCCGGCTGCGCTCCGATCGCGCCGGCGGCATGGGCGAGCGGGCCGGACGCCCCGAACTGCAGCCCCTCTTCGAGGTCATCGGGGCCCAGATGAACATCACCAATCCGGAGCGCCACCACCGGCTGCGCGCCCTGGTGGCCAAGGTGTTCACGCCACGGGCCGTGGAGGCCCAGCGGTCGGCCGTTGAAGCCATGGTTGGCGAACTGCTGGATCGGCTGCCGGAGCAGGGCCGCTTCGATGTGATCGCCGACTTCGCCTTCCCGCTGCCGGCCCGGGTCATCGCCCGTCTGCTCGGCCTGGAAACTGGAGAGCTGGATCAACTGAAGCGCTGGTCGGACGACTTTTCGGCGATCTTCGGCACCGATCCCTCCGCCGTGACCCCCGAGCAGTACCAGCGGGCCCTGCAGAGCACCCACGAGCTGACCGCGTTCTTCCGCGCCGAATTCGAAAAGCGCCGGACCTTGCCCGGCGACGATCTGCTGAGCCTGCTGGTGCACGCCGACATTGACGGCGATCGGCTCAGCGAGACGGAGCTGATCGCCAACGCCAATCTGCTCCTGGCGGCCGGCCACGAGACCACCACCCACCTGATCGGCAACGGCCTGCTGGCCCTGCTGCGCCACCCCGATCAGCTGCAGCTGCTGCTGGATGACCCGTCCCTGATTCCCAGCGCGATCGAGGAGTTTCTCCGCTACGACGGCACCGTCCAGTTCATGTACCGCGAGGCGGGGGAGGATCTGACGATCGGCGGCCGCTCGATCCGCAAGGGCCAGCTGGTGTACCTGATGTTCGCGGCCGCCAATCGCGACCCGGACCGCTTCCCCGACCCCGACCGGCTCGACGTGCGCCGCAGGCCCGACGTGCACCTGGCGTTCGGCCATGGACCCCATGTCTGCCTCGGGGCGGCCCTGGCACGGATGGAGGCCCAGGTCGCCTTCACGGCGCTGCTGCGGCGCTGCTCAGGACTGCGCCTCACCGGTGAGCCTTTGGCGTATCAGGACAACCTGGAGCTGCGTGGGCTCAAGGCGTTGCCCGTGATCTTCCAGTACCGTTCGGCCTGAGCGCTCAGCCGGCCTCCGTTTCCACCGACGCCGCCGCGGGGCGTCCGGCCAGTACCCGCCGCAGCCGCTCGCGGAACCACTGCAGGGGGTGGCCCATGTCGGCGTCCTCGAGCAGGCCGCGCTGGCGCAGGCAGTCCTCGTAGCTACGCAGCACGTCGCTGCGGCGCGCCACCTCCCGGGCGACGGTGTCGGCGAATTCGGGCCGTGAGGCCAGCAGGGCGCGGAAGCTGCCGCTGGGAACGACGAACAGCGTCGTGTCCTCGGTCGCCACCATGGTGGTGGGGTAAGGCACCTGCAGCAGCAGCGGCAGTTCGCCGAAGAACTCCCCGGCGGTGAAGGTGAACAGCTTGCGGCTCACCCGGTCGGTTTCGTGGATCGCATCCACTGCGCCGCTCAGCACCAGATGGAAGGAGCGGCCCTCCTCCCCCTGGCGCACCAGCACCGTGCCGGCGGGCACCAGACGGCGGGCGCCGCTGCCCACCAGTTCCCGCAGACGCCGATCGTCCATGCTGCTGTAGCAGGGATGGTCTGGCAGGGAGGTCCGCAGGGGGCGCCAGTCCGGGCCGGCTCGCTCCTCTTGCCCGGCGCGCCTGGAGGAGAGCAGCTGGATCTGCTGGCGGGAGCCGGCCAGTTCGATGCGGCGCTCGCGCAGCCCCTGCTCGATCGCGTAATTCAGCGAGCTGCGCAGGCTGAGGCTGGCGTGGATCGCCGAGGTCCAGGCCCAGAGCTCGAACGCCATCCCCTGGCCCTGGAGCCCGTGCAGCAGCACCTTCGGCGGCGGATCGGCCAGCACCGTCGGTTCGGCCAGGGCGGCATCCAGCAGCACCTCGGTCACGGCCAGGGGGTCGCTGCCGTGGGCCACCGTCACCTCCACATCCACCCGGCCATCGGAGCTCAGGTAGCTGAGGTTCTTCACCGGCGCATTGGTGATGGCAGAATTGGGCACCACGATCTCGGCGCCCTGGAAGGTGCGGATCACGGTGGAGCGGATCGAGATCTCACGGATGAAGCCGCTGGTGTCGCCGAACTCGATCTGATCGCCCACCTTCAGCTTCCCCTCCATCAGCAGGGTGAGGCCACTGGTGAGGTTGCGGGTGAGCTCCTGCAGGCCGAAGCCGATGCCCACCCCGAGGGCCCCGAAGATCACGGCGAGGGCGCCGATGTCGAGCCCCATCCCCTGGGCCACCACCACATAGCCCAGGGCCGCCAGCCCCATGGAGAAGAGGGTGGCCACCGCCTCGCGCCGCCCCTCCGGCAGGGAGAACCAGCGCAGCACCCGTCCGGCCAGCAACCGCTTCAGCCACCGCGCCGCCAGGCTCACGGCCAGCAGCAGCAGCAGCACCTCCACGACCCAGAGAAGGGAGAAGCTCTGGCGACCCAGCGGCAGCAGCGGGGCCGTGAACAGCTTCTGAAGGCGCTCGAGATCCACCCCTTGTGCTCCTCCTTTGCACCCTTCTAGCCCGAGGGGCCGGGATGAGGCTGTCCGCGGCGGGCGGCTGCACGGACGACCGCCCCTACAGTCGCCCTGGACGCCAGTCATCTCCGGAGCCGCCCATGCGACGCCGACTTCTCACTGCGGCAATGGTTCTGACGCTGGGCTCAACGCCCTCCTGGGCTGCCCCGGCAACACCACCCTGTGAGGCGGCGCTGGGCACGTGGGACTACGTGGCCCCCAGCAAGCCCGGCAGGGCGGTGGTGACGAAGCTGGCCGACGGTCGCCATCACCTGGTGTGGATCCTGTCCGAGGCCGGTGCCACCGCCGCCGGCGCCTGGGAGGGAACCTGCGAGGGCTCCCGCCGGACCTGGCGGATCCTCTTCCCATCGGATCCAGCCACCCTTGGACGGAAGATCCTCGAGGAGTTTGAGGTGAGCGGCGATGCCATTCGTTTCTGGCTTCTGGGGCCCGATGGCAAGCGTGGACCAATGGGTGGCGCCCGTCGCCTGCCCTAGAGCAGCCGAAACGGGCGTGCTCACCTGGACCTGGCCTACAACCCGCCTGGCAGCCCCACCTGCACACTCTGCTCATTCAAAAAGTAGTTCGGATCAAACGCCTTGAGCTTTCGATCCATCTGAACGTGCTGCTTCTCAGAATCATCCAGACGAAGACAGTCGCTTGGGTTGCCTTCCATGCAAAGCAATGGAATGACGACATCATTCTTGTCGTAGCCCCATTCCAAACTTCTGCCACCCAACAGACCGTTCCCCTTGGGTGGCTGCCGCGTCAGGACGGGAACCAAAACGTCGACTTGGGCGGCATAGGACCCAGAGGGCAGGGAAACGATCAGGGACCGATGAATCGTTTCACCGGGATTGATGTGGTCGTCCACGAACAACTTCCCAGCTGCTTCGGTTGGGTAGGGCTGCAGCTCGGCGCCCCGCTCCACCTGAATGACATCAAAAGGTCCTTTGGCCCGATCAGTAAAGGTGGATCGATTCAGCACCTGGCGGCGAATCGGGAACAACTCCCAGAAACTGTTGAGCAGATAGAGCCTGCGATTGCTGGCATTGGTGGCACTGACCTTCAGCTCCCGTTGCAGTGATGGTTGCGGTCGATCGCCCTGCCCATCAGCGGCGATCGGCGTCAGGCTGATCTGAAGACTGATGCTGGCTGGCGCCTGGGACGGCACATAGATCTCCTTCCAGACAAAGGTGTAGATCCCCCAGGAAGCGGCGATGATGATGCCCAGGGTCCTGACCCATTCGTGCAGCGATGGCGAGCGCATCCAGGCAGGGATACGGAACGGGCCCGCTCCGGCACCGGCGCCGGGCATCCCTTTCTTGGGCAGCTTCTCACTGTCTCTCGGTGACTTGATCGGGGATTCGCTGCTCACGGGCTGGGGTGTTGGCTTACTTCTGGCCAGTGAAACTGGGCACTCGCCTTGGGCAGGGCGAGTTGGGCAGCCTCCTGCAGCGCCGATTCATCACCGCCATCGTGTTGAACGCAGCCCGATCCCTTCCCTTGGCCAGCTCGCTCAGCAGCGCTGGATCGGGCACCTGGTCCTTGGCGAGCTGGGCCATTGATCCGTCGGAGCAGCTGCCCAGATCCGTCACCCCGAGGCCGGTGAGCAAGGCATAGGAGCGCTGGCTGCGGGTCCCCATCTGCTCGGCCGCGGCGGTGCCGTAGGCCCCGTTGGCCGGGGCAATGAGCTGATCTGGCATGGGGGGATCCTGGGGCTTGGGTTGCAAGTTGGTGCCACCGATCAACACCCCCGCCAGGCAGTTGGCCTGAAGGTTGGCGGCGGCAGGTGGCAGAACCGACGCGGCCCGGTTGCCAAGGATGGCCTTGCCCAGGCCGACCCCGACCCAATAGACCACCCCCCACTCCCCATGGCGGCTGGCCTCCTTCGCCAGCCTGGTGCGATCCAGCAGTACTTTGCCGCTGGCGGCGCAATACAGGGCCGGAGTCTGCGCTCCCGTTGCCACGATGGCCGTCGCGGTGGCCCCAGGGCAGATCGGTAGAGGCGTCTGGCCGGCGGGAAGCACGTCGATGGCCGGCCAGGGCAGCTTCGCGGTGGCTGGATCCGCTTTCCAGCTCTGGCGGAGCTGGCTGGCGATGGACGCCACCGTGCTGTCCAGTTCAGCGGCAGCGGCTCCAGGGGCCACCGACACGAGCTGCGGTGCTGTGATCAGCAGAGCGCCCAGTGCCGCAGACCCCCGTTGGTTTCGCATGGGTGAAAACAACCGCTGCCAACCGTTGCATCAGTTTGCCTGGTGTGCAGAGCTTGGCTCACAATCCAGGAACCGCCCCCCCGTCGCCCGTGAGCTGCCAGGCGGCCCAGAACTTGTGGTCGGCCCAGTCCGGCTCTGGCGGATTGCTGCGGAACTCCTGCTGCACCGTCGCTAGCGCGTCCATTCGACCGATCCCCTTCTTGAGCAGGGCGACGTACCGCTGCATGAACGCCGCCGTGGCGTCATCATCCACTTTCCACAGGGACAGCAGGGTGGAGCGGGCGCCGGCCACGGTGAGGGCCCGCTGCAGGCCATAGACCCCTTCGCCCGTCTGCAGGCTGCCGGAGGCGGTGTCGCAGGCGGAGAGCACCACCAGCTCGGTGCCATCAAGCTGCAGCTGGGCCGCCTCCTTGGCGGTGAGATAGCCGTCATCGTCGGCCGTGCGGTTGCGGTTGGCGCCCGCCAGCACGATGCCGCTGTTCAGCAGCGGGTCGCCGCTGCCCGTGGTGAAGAACCCGTGGCTGGCGATGTGCAACACCCTGGGGCCGCGCGCCTGCTGCAACACGCCGGTGGTGGCGGCGGATCCCTGATAGAGCGCCGCCCCGAGCCGTTCGGCAATCCAGCTCCCCTCAGAGGCCGTGGCGGGCAAGGGCTGCCACTTGCCTGGGCCACCGAAATCAGGATCGGCGAGTACAAGGGAACGCTGGCCGCCTGGTCCGGGGCTGGGCAGGCTGAGCAGATCACGGCCGCTGGTGAGGATCCGCAGCTGCACGCGCTGGCCCAGGGTGGCCGATGAATCGGCTTCAACTCCGCTCAAGCTGTCAGCGGGAGCAGGCAGCGCCGTGAACGGGATGCGGCTCAGCTCACCATCGGGTGAAACAAACCAACGCCGCCGCCCCACCAGCTGCGGCAGCAGGGGCCCCAGCACCTTCTGGCTCACCCGGGCCCAGAACGGTCCAGCGGGGCGGTTGCGGGCCAGGCTTTCGGCCAGGGCCTGCTGGATCAGGGGATCGGTGGCCGCCGCCGGGCCGAGGTCCACCGCACGGGTCGCCCCATCGGGGAACAGCAGCATCGCCAGATAGCGCGCTTCTCCCCAGCTCCTGGCCTCCGGTTGACGGGCGTCGTAGGGGCGAAAGCGCTGGAATTCGATCAACACCCCATCAGGCGGCAGGGCAGCGGCCACCTGGGCGGTGTCCACCAGTCGCGGGGTCAGGGCCGGTAGCTGGCGGTAGAGCTCCTGCTCCAGCCGATCACGCTCCTGCTGCAGGCTCTGCCGCTGCGGCTCGCTGAGGTTCACATCGGCCAGCCGGCCTGTCATGGCCGTTATCTGGCTCACAAGCTTCTGCTGGCCAGGGGAGCCGCGGCCAAGCTGGGCCTGGCGCCGTTCAATGTCCTGCAGCAGGCCATGGCGGTTCAAGCGCGTGAACAGGGCCAGTGGGGCGCCGGCCGGAGCTCTGGCCACAAGGGAAAAGGGGATTTCCCAGACACTGCCGAGGGCCTTGATCTGTTGCAGTCGCCGCGCCTGGGGCAGCAGGGGAGCCTCCCGTTGCAGAAACAGGGACTGGCTGCCGATTCCACGGCGCAACAGCGGCTCCGCCTTGGCGTCGGCCCCCTGGCTCAAGTGCAACTTGGCGAGGTTGCTGAGGCTGGTGGCCGTCGTGGGGTGATCACGCCCCAGCACGTTCTCGTAGATCGCCAGGGAGCGGAGAAACAGGGGCTCAGCCTTGGCATCGGCGCCCTGAAGACGATAAAGATCCGCAAGATTATTGAGGCTACCGGCGGTATCGGGATGATCAGGACCCAGCACCTTCTCCCGGATCGCCAGAGCGCGAAGGTGGAGCGGCTCGGCTTTGTTGGAGAAGCCCTGATTGTCGTACAGCACCGCGAGGTTGCTGAGGTTGGTGGCCGTGGTGGGGTGATCGGGCCCCAGAGCCTTCTCATGGATGGCAAGGGCACGACGCAGCAGGGGCTCGGCCTTGGCGTAGGTGCCCGGATCGTCGTAGATCATGGCGAGGTTATTGAGGCTGGTGGCTGTATCGGCGTGGTCGGAGCCGAGCGCCTTCTCTTTGATCGCCAGGGCGCGACGTAGCAGGGGTTCCGCCTTGGCGTAGGCGCCCTGGCTCCGGTACAGCGCGGCGAGGTTACTCAGGCTGGTGGCGGTTGAATGATGCTCGGGTCCCACCGTCATCTCATTGATCGCCAGGGCGCGGAGGTAGAGGGGTTCGGCCCTAGAAAAGGCGCCCTGGATTTCATACAAGAAAGCAAGATTGTTAAGGCTGGCCGCGGTATCGGGATGATTGGCTCCCATTTCCTTCTCGCTGATCGCCAGGCTGCGCCGAAACAGGGGCTCAGCTTTGGGATAGGCACCCTGGGCGATGTACAGCTTCGCAAGGTAGTTGAGACTGACGGCCGTTTGGCGGTGATCGGGGCCCAATGCCTTCTCACTGATCGCCAGGGCGCGGAGATAGAGGGGCTCAGCCTTGGCGTAGGCGCCCTGCCTCTCATACAGAGCCCCAAGGCTGTTCAGGCCAAGGCCGATACCATCATGGTTAGGCCCGAGCACCTTTTCGGCGATCACCAGGGCGCGTAGATAGAGAGGCTCGGCCTTGGCGTAGGCGCCTTGGTTGGAATACAGCTGAGCAAGATTGTGGAGGCTCAGGGCGGTCAACGGGTGATCAGGTCCCAGCACCTTGTTCCTGATCGCCAAGGAGCGGATTAGGAGGGGCTGGGCTTTGGCGTAGGCGCCCTGGTTGCTGTGCAGCCGCGAGAGGATGTCGAGGCTGGCGGCCATGTCGAGGTGATCGGGACCTTGCACCTTTTCGCGCCAGGCCAGAATCTTTTCCCACAGCGCCGCCGCCTGCCCATAGAGCCCCTTGGCCTCCAGGGTGTTGGCCTGGTCGATCCAGTCCCACACCTGCTCCGGGATCTGGGTGTAGCGCTCGCCCAACGGCTGGGCGATCCAGTCCTGCTGCCGTGGCCGTGGTGACTGGCCTTGGTGATCGACGGCCGCCGACGGCTGTCCATCGGCCAGCAGGAGCATGGCGAGGGCGGTTCCCCAACGGAACAGGGCCACCAAGGAACGAGCGGACCGCGTCATGGGCGTACGGGGGGTTCCCAGCTTCCGGTACGGGATCCAGCATGGTCTGGACATCGACAAACCCTGCTGGAACGGGTCCATGAAACTGATGGTGGTCGGGGCCAGCCGCGGGCTTGGCCGTGCCTTTGTCGAGGGTCTGGGCAGTGCCGGCGACACGGTGATCGGCGTCTCGCGGCGACGGCCCGATGGCCTGAGGCTGCCGGCGGACGTCGAGCTCGCCTGGATCGAGGCGGATCTGGCGGAGCCGTTGCCGGCGGTGCGGTGGATCGAGCAGCAGGCCCCCGCCCAGCTGGATGTGCTGATCTACAACCTCGGCGTCTGGGAAGCGAACGCCTTCAGCGAGGCCTACAGCTTCCTGGAAGATCCCGACGACAGCATCGCCACCATGGTGGCCATCAACATCACCGGTGCCCTGATGCTGCTCCGGCGGCTGATTCCGCGGCTGCTCGACTCCCCCAGGCCCCAGCTGATCCTCACGGGCTCCACCTCCGGCCTGCGCCAGAGCGGGCAGCCGGAGGTGACCTTCGGCGCCTCAAAGTTCGCCTTCACCGGCATCGCCGATGCCCTGCGGGAGAGCTTCCGGGACCAGCGGCTGGCGGTGACCTGTCTGCAGCTGGGCTACCTGAACACCGACGACGGCCTGGAGGTGCCGTCCGAGGCGGCCGCCGGGCGCGGTGAGGGCCGGCAGATTCCGCTCCACGACGTGATCCGGATCGTCTCGGCCCTGCTGCAGCTGTCCCCGGCCTCCTTTGTTCGCGAGCTGGTGCTGCCCGCCATCGGCGACGAGCGGTTCTGACGTCCGGAGCGCCCTTACGGTGCGGCCACCCCAGCGACGGCACCGGAGCCATGAACACCCTGCGCCCGGGACATTGGCTGTCCAGCCTCCTGCTGCTGCAGACCGCCCTGCTGCCGGGTTCGCTGGCGCTGGGGGGGCCGGCGTCCGCCCAGCCGGCGGACCCGGCGGCGGGCCTGGTGCTCCAGCCGGCCGCCTACCGCGCCGTGATCGGCCAGCCACCAGCCCCCGGCAGCCGCCTGGCACTCGATGATCTGGCGATCCTGCGCTGGAACCAGCGCACCCGCACGCCGGCGGGAATCGTGCACAGCTGGCGCTTCCTGAACCGCCATCTCAGCGTCTTCGATGCCGCCGTGGGCGCCGACCTGGCGCGGACCGCCCCCCTCCTCTACGCGGGCCTGCCGGCCTTTCTGGAGCGGGCCGATGGGCTGAAGGATCAGATCAAGGATGGGGTGGCCCGTCCCCGCCCCTTCCTGAGCCACCCGGATCTGAAGCCCTGCCTGCCCCTGGAGGGCTCCTGGTCATTCCCCAGCGGCCACGCCACCTGGTTTGGCACCGCATCCCTGCTGCTGGCCGACCTGCTGCCGGAGCGCCGGGAGCGGCTGCTGCCGGTGGGTCTTCAGGGGGGATACGTGCGCGCCTACTGCGCCCTGCACTACCCCAGTGATGTCCTGGCCAGCCAGCGCCTCGCCCAGGCGGTCAGTCAGGAGGTGATCGCCTCCCCCCAGTGGCGGCGCTTCAAGCAGCAGGTGGCCGGTGAGCGCCTCCTGCTGCTCACGGTCCCACCGGCCGGCCTGCCCCTGCTGGCGGATTGATCGCGTTCCACGCCACGGTTCGCGGCGCCCGGCGCAACGGACTGGGCCTGCTGCTCACCCCGCTGGTGCTGCTCCGCCGCGTCGTGCAGGGGTTGGCCCTGGCCCTCGAGCGCATGATCTGGCGGGAGCTGATCGAGGACGAGGCCCCCGCCAACCCGCTCGTCAGCCTGCTGGCCTTCCTGCTGTTCTCCGGCCTCTGCCTGCTGGCCAGCCTCCAGGGGGCCGTGGCCTATGTGATCGCCCTGCTGCTGTTCCTGCTGCCGATGGAGTGGCTGATGGCCAGCTTCGGCTACGCCGCGCCGGTGCAGCGACGGGTGCTGCTGCAGAGCTGGGGCCAGCGGATCCGCCTGTTCGCGGACACGGCCGGGGGAAGCGAGCGGCTGGAGTTGGACCGGGCCGCCATCACGGCCGTACGGATCCGCCGGGCCAACCTGGAGCTGCCGCCGCTGGGGGAGCGGCCCCTCGGCTGGGATCTGTGTCTGGCCATGGCCGATCCCGCCGCGGAGCACCTGCTGGCCCGCGCCACAAGCTTGTCCGGCGCCTGGCAGCAGGCCCACGCCCTGGCCGCCGACCTGGGGGTTCCCCTGCACCTGGCCGGCGCCCTCAACGCCCGGCAGCTCGCCGCAGCCCGGCCGGGCGGGCCGCAGCCGGACGATGTCTGGAGGCTGGAAACGGGGTCTTCCGCCACACGCCTGGTCCGCAGCCGCCGCGGCGTGGGCGCGGCGCAGTGGTGGCGCTCCTTTGCCCAGCAGGGCAGCTACCTGCTGTTCGTCGCCGTGCTCAACACCGTGATGGTGAAGTACGGCGGCTTTCTGGTCTGGATGTTCGGGCCGCGCCTGGGCCTGAGCGAATCCACCACCCTGGTGCTGGATCTCTCCCTGCCGGGCCTGCTGTCACTGGCCCTGCCGGAGTGGACCGTGATCCAGACCCTGCTGGTGGTCGCCGCCCTTGGCGCGGCAGGCATCGGCAGCTACCGGCAGTGGAGCCCGCAGGAGCTCTGCCTGACGGACGACCAGCTCAGCCTCCGCCGCCCTGGCCAGCCCAGCCGCAGCCTGCCGCTGCGGCTGATCACCGGGGCGCTGCTGCTGCCGGGTCCGCCCCCCCGGGTGATCCTCTGGAGCGAGCGCCGGCCCCCGATCGTGGTGGACGGCCTCTCCGGCGAGCGGGAGGCCGCCGAGCTGCTGGAGAAGCTGGAGTCCGTCCTGGGTCCGCCGCAGGGATGATGAACCCGATGGAACCCCTCAACACCCTGGCCCTGGCCGCAGCCCTGGTAGCGGCGGCGCCCGCCACGGCGGAAACCGGCCTGGCGGCCCTGGAAGCCCGCTCGGGCGGCCGGCTGGGGGTGTTCGCCATCGACACCGCCAGCGGCACCCGCATCGGGCATCGGGCCGACGAACGCTTTCCCGTCTGCAGCACCTTCAAGGCGATCCTGGCGGCGGCCGTACTCCACAGGAGCCAGCGGGAGCCCGGCTTCCTGGAGCAGCGGATCCGCTTCGGCCGCCAGGATCTGGTGACCTACTCGCCGATCGCCGAGCAGCACCTCGAGGACGGCCTGACAGTGGCGGAGATGGCCGCCGCCACCGTCCAATACAGCGACAACACCGCCGCCAACCAGCTGATGGCACGCCTGGGCGGCCCCGCGGGCCTGACCGCCTTCGCCCGCTCCATCGGCAACCGGACCTTCCGGCTCGATCGCTGGGAAACCGACCTCAACTCCGCCATCCCCGGCGATCCCCGCGACACCGACACCCCCGCCGGCATGGGCAGCAGCCTCCAGGCCCTGGTGCTCGGCACCGCCCTGGGCTCGCCCCAGCGCCGTCGACTGCAGGACTGGCTGATCGGCAACACCACCGGCGACCGGAGGGTGCGGGCCGGGGTGCCGACGGGCTGGCGTGTGGGCGACAAGACGGGCAGTTGCGGCGTGTACGGCACCGCCAACGACGTGGCCGTGGTCTGGCCGCCGGACCGTGCGCCGATCGTGCTGGCGATCTTCCATACCCAGGCCGATCCGGCCGCCCAGGCGCAGGAGGGGGTGATCGCCGCAGCCGCCACGATCGTGGTTGAGGCGTTCACGCATTCGCAGACCCCGCACTGAAACCCAGGCATGGGTCAGGCTCTGGACGCGAAATGTTTGTTGCTGCAATGGACCTCAGCGATGTCGGCATGCGGAACCAAGCCAGAACAGGGGCATTGATCAGATCTTCTGACCAGTCGTCGCAAGATCCTTCGAATCCATTTGAGAGCTTGTGATCTGAGCCATCGAACCTATTGGATCTTCGAAAAGATGACCCAACACACTGCTAGTAATCCGCTCCATCGTGATAGGATTAATTGACTGGAACAATCCAGCTTGCACGATGGTCGTCCTCAGGACTTCCAGGCTCAGGAAACAGCTCTTCCTTGCCTTGATCACGTGCTCTGCCCCTTCCTTTACGAATTCGTCTTTCGTTTCGCTTGAGCATTTCGCCTGTCGTCGTGAGCAGGCCAACGGCCCTTAAGGCCATTGCGAAAGGGGTGTCGGTCGTTCCGGTTGTCATATCGCAAGAGAATCCATCCATGACCACCCAACAACCCACCATCAACCACTCTTCCCAGGAGATGGCCAACGTCGACGAACGCCTGCGCCAGGCCATTCTCGACAAGCGGCAGTCCCAGATGAAGGAACTGTCGGACAAGATCGATCAGCTGCAACACCAGGCCAAACAGCTGACAGAAAGCATTCGCGACGAATCCGAGAGCAAGCTCGAGGAGCTCAGGGCCGCCCGCGATGCGGCCAGCTCACAGTTGCAGGAGCTGCAACACAGCACCCAGGACGCATGGTCCAACGTGCTTGAGCAGACCGACGAGGCGTTGCAGTCCGTGTCCGATCGCTTCCACGCCTACGTCAAGAGCCAGAGCTGATTGCGGATGTCGCTCGTTCTCTCCAACTTGCCATCCGATCTCCGAATTTCGCCCACCCACTCCACGTCTTGCCTATGTCCAACATCACAACCACCAAACCCATCACCATCCATCCCCTGAGCCTGGAATCCCACGACCAACCCCGTGTGCTCTGCTTCGGCGAAGCCCTGATCCATCGCATCAACAGGCCCGATACCGAGAACAAAGCGAACACACTGGATCGTCCGGGAGGCTCCGCGGCCAGCGTGGCCTGCGGGGTCACCCGCCTGGGTACCCCGGCCAGCTTCCTGGGCCGGATCGGCGACGATCCGCTCGGCCGGCAACTGCTGGAGCTGTTCGAACGACGACAGGTGAGCACGCCGGCGCTGCAGACGGATCCGAAACGTCCAACACGGGTAGCCCGGCTGCAATGGAAGCCAGGTGGGGAGCTTTGCCTCGACGACTTCCTGGGCGACAGGGGCCAGGGCTTCGCCGACAGCGCTGTGGTTCCCGCCACACTGGCTGAATCGGTGAAGCCCCTGCTCCGGGAAGCCCGCTGGCTGCTCATCAGCACCAATGCCCTCGTCAGCGGCCCGAGCGCCATGGCACTGGATCTGCTGCTCAAGCGGGCCACGGCCCAGGGACTTGGCATCGCCCTGGACATCGATTGGTGCCCCGGTTTCTGGGGCCTTGCTCCGGATGCGGCCCCATCGGCCGAAGTGCTGCGCCGTTTCCGGCCCCTCGGCGAGAAGGCCACCCTGATCCTGGCGTCCGCCGGGGAGGCCAAGGCCTTCTTCAGCAGCGCCGATCCCGCAACCATTCATGGCGCGCTGGCCAAGCGCCCGGCCGTTCTGGTGACGGGGTGCAAGGGAACCGTGCGCTGGTGCCTGGGCGGTCGCCAAGGCACCCTGTCGCCCGCCGAGGAGCATGTTCCCAGCCATCCTCTGGGCGTCCGTCAAGCCTTCACGGCAGCCCTGCTGGATGGCCTCTGCCGCCGGCCTGAGCTGCTCGAAGCTCCGGCACCGGGCGGTGCTGGCGTCGCCGGACCTGGTCCGATCGAAGACCTGCTTCGCTTTGCCTCGGCCTGCGCCACCCTCGTGGGCCGCACCGAAGGGGCTATCGAGCCCCAGCCCAGGCGAGAGGCCGTGAAGGCGTTCCTCAAGGCCTGATCTCCAACCTCCCTCAAGGCGCTTCGCAACGCGCTTTGTCCCCGGCCCCCTGGCTACGCCGGGGGCTTTGTTGCGGGAAGCCTCAGGCCGGCAGGCAGGTGAGCACCAGCTGATCACGGTGCACCACCGCATCGCCCACCGGCCCCAGCTGGCGGCGCACCTCCTCGCTGCTGAGGCCCATGATGCGGCGCAGCTCCTCGCTGCTGAGGGTGCTCAGGCCCCGCCCCAGTTCGCGACCATCGCTGGCCAGCACCCGCACCGCATCGCGCCGGGAGAAGTGACCCTCCACCGCCCGGATGCCCACCGCCAGCAGGGAGGCCCCCTGCTGCAGCAGGGCCCGCTCGGCGCCCGCATCCACCCGCACGCTGCCCTTCACCAGCAGGGCATGGGCGAGCCAGCTCTTGCGATCGGCCAGGGGCGTGGTGCTCGGCTGGAACACCGTGCCCACCTTCTCGCCGGCGAACAGGGCGTCGAGCACCGCCGGATCGCGGCCATCGGCCAGCCGCACCCGGATGCCGCTGGAGGTGGCAATGCGGGCCGCCGCCAGCTTGGTGGTCATGCCGCCGGTGCCCCACTGGCCGCCCCCTTCGGCCACGTGGCTGAGGCGCTCCAGTTCGGCCAGGTCCCGCACCTCTTCGATCGGGCTGGCGTCGGCATCGGTGCGGGGGTTGCCGGAATAGAGCCGATCCACATCCGTGAGCAGCACCAGTTCATCGGCGCCGATCGCCACCGCCACCAGGGCCGAGAGGGTGTCGTTGTCGCCGAAACGCAGTTCATCGGTGGCCAGGGTGTCGTTCTCGTTCACCACCGGCAGCACGCCCCACTCCAGCAGCTGCTCCAGGGTGCGGCAGGCGTTCTGATAGCGGCGCCGGGAGGCCAGATCGCTGCGGGTGAGCAGCACCTGGGCCACTGCCAGCCCCCGCACGGCGAAGGCGTCCTGGTAGAGGGCCATCAGCCGGCCCTGGCCCACGGCGGCGGCGGCCTGAAGGGCCACCACTTCGGTGGGGCGCTTGCTGAAGCGCAGGGCCTCGCAGCCCAGCCCCACCGCCCCACTGGTCACCAGCGCCAGGCGATCCCCCTGGCGCTGCTGCCGGCTGAAGCTGGCCGCCAGGTCGGCGATCACCGCCGCCGTGGGCCGCTCGGGGCTGCCCCTCAGCAGGCTGGTACCCACCTTGATCACGCGCCGCAATCCGCCGGCGGCGGGTGTGCCGGAGGTCGCCATCAGCCCGGAACCGAGCCCACCCAGCGGGCCATGCGCAGCTCCAGGTTCTGCAGCCGATCCTGGCGGCAAGGCTCGCCGTCAGGATCGATCGGCTTGACCAGCACGGTGAACAGGCCCATGCGGTTGCCCACCAGCACATCGGTGAACAGCCGATCCCCCACCAGGGCCACCTGGGCGGGGGGCAGATCGAGATCCAGCAGCACCTTGCGCAGGGCGGCCCGGCGCGGCTTGCCCGCCGAGGTGGTGTAGGGAAGTCCCATGGTGTCGGCCACCGCCCCGATGCGGCGGCGGGAGGGATTGTTGCTGAGCAGATGCAGGGGCATCCGCTCGCGGGCGTGGCGCAGCCACAGCTCAGCCTGGACAGGCATGGTGGCCTGGCGGCGGGGCAGCAGGGTGCGGTCCACGTCGAGGACGAGGGCGCGAATGCCACGCTCGACCAACTCCTGCAGCGGCAGGTGGGCCAGGGACGTCCCCGGCAGCCAGTCAGGCGTGAGCAGATCGCGCAGCATCAGTCGTCGCTCTCCCGCTCGTCGAGTTCGGCTTCGATGCGGGGCTGGACCCGCTCGAACTCCTCTCCCTCCACCATCACCGCGTCGGCCCCCTCCATGCGGGCCACCACGAAGAAAGGATCCAGGGGGATGTACAGGCCGTACTCCTCATCGCCGGCCATGAAGCTCACCAGCAATTCGTAGGTTTCGCTGTCGTCGTCGCCTTCCTCATCCTCGAGTTCATCGGGATCGGGCTCCTCCAGCTCGCCGCTGACGGTGAGGGTGACAGCCGAACGCACCAGGGTCAGGTCGTGTTCCTGCAGCACCACATCCGCCACCGAAAGGATCGGCTCGGTGGCATTGAGGGTCTCGACCAGCTCGGGATCGTCGTCGTCGCTGAGGCGAAACAGGCAGACCGGGGTGTCCACCGGTGTCAGCAGGGCGTAGTCGTGGCCATCGAGGGGGATCAGCTGCTCCAGGAAACACAGCAGCTGGCGGCCGCTGCCGTCCCGCACCTGCACGGTGGGCACGTCACCGGAGCCCGTCATCGCAGGGGGGTCGGAGGCCATCAAGGGGAAGCGGGTGTACTCAGAATGAATCAGCACCGGCCCGAGTGCCCACGGCGATGGCCGCCGGGGCGACCGGATCGTGGCTCAACGCCGTCAGGTCCAGCGGTTCGGGGCCTTCCCGCTGCCATTGCTCCAGCAACAACACGGCCGCGGCGCTGTCGAGACGGCCGCTGCGGTCGCCGTGCAGAGCAAAACGCTCGCCCGCCGCCCAGCTGCTGGCGTGCTCATCCACCCAGGCCAGGGGCAGGGGCTGGCCGAGGGCCGCCAGGGCCCGGGCCAGCCGCAGTCCGTAACGTCGGCAGTGGATCCCCTGGAGTGTGGGCCGCTGGCCGGCATCGAGGGGCAGTCCCACCACCAGCGCCTCCACCCGCCGCTGTCGCAAAAGGATCACCAGCCGCTCAAGGTCGGCCTGGAACTCCCCACGCGCCAGCGCCGGCAATGGTGTGACGGTGACCCCCAGCGGATCGCAACCGGCCAGGCCGATGCGGCGGCGCCCCACATCGATGGCCAGCACCGATCGCGGCCGGGGAGGGGCCATTCAGCGGGGCAGCAGGGACGCCGTGGGCAGGCTGCCGAGGGGACCGCTGGGGGTGGGCATGGGCCGCCGCCGGGGCTGCAGCTGCTCGAGCACCGCTTCAAGGCGCCGCGCCGCCCGCTTGGCCGGCTGGCCCTCCTGACGCCGCCAGACACTGCGGGCCATCAGCACCTCCTCGCCGTGGGCTTCGGCCCCCAGGGCCTGCAACCAGCCCTGGCGCTCAGCGTCGCTCACCTCACAGCGCAGCCACAGGCTGGTGCCCCCCTTGGCGAGGCGGTGCAGCAGGCCTTCCGCCGCCGTTTCGAGCAGGTGGGCCCAGCCGGGATGGATGCTCAGCTCCACCGCCTGGCCGCCACCGGGGTGCTCGTCGAGCCAACGCACGCCCGCCACGGCCTCGTTGCGCACCGCATCCACCAGCATCCAGCCATGGCTGCGGCTCTGGTCGAGCAGGTCTTCGATGCGGCGATCCTGGAGCTGGCGCAGGTGGGCCGGGCAGGTGGCCTGCTCCAGGTGCCACAGCAAAGGGGCCGTGCGGCGGTTGAGCTGGCGCAACTGCAGCTCAACCGGCAGGGGCGGGACAGCGCGATCCGCCGCTGGTTGCCAGCGCCAGAGGCGATCGGTGCGTTGGGGCTGGAAACCCTGCTCCCGCAGGGTGGCCAGCCGGGAGGTGTCGAGACTGGAGGCGGTGGCGATCCAGCTGGCGGCCCCCTTCACCCGGCCGATGGCCTGGCGCAGCAGATCCCCGGCCAGGGCTGCCCGGCTGGGTGACGATGCGTCTGGAGCGGTGACTTCGGTGGCGGCCAGGGCCAGGCGAAGGTGCTGCACCTGCCAGCAGGTGCCGCTGCGATTGAGACGGCGGGAAACGATCAGCCCGAGGGCCTGTTGGCGGCTCAGGCCCTGGCGCTGCAGGGCCACCAGCACCTGGGCGGCCAGTGGGCGGCGGCTGGTCACCGCCGTCAGCAGCTGCTCCGGCAGGGCCAGCAAAAGGGAGCGCTGCAGCAATGGCTGCAGCGGCAGAAAGGCAGGATCATCCAGCAGGGGCAGGTGCCAGCCCTGCAGTGCCTCCACCGTCCAACTGGGGGAAGGTCTGCCCTGGGCAGGCACTGGCACGGCAGGCACTGGCACGGCAGACGACGGAAGAATGGGGAGAGGTGCGGGAACGCGTCAAGGCGTGGACGGCGATTGACACGCCATCAACATTGCCATTCTACGCGGGACGCACCAGCACGAGGGGGGTGCGCTCGTTGGCATTGCCGGCGGGGTTGGGTCGCAGGGCCCGCATCAGCAAGGCCTCGTCGGTGCCGTTGCTGGCGGCCAGCACCTTCACCCGCCCCAGGTCGTTCACGTCCACCACCGCCACGGCCACCCCGAGGGCCGCCGCCATCTGCTCGCACCAGGCCGCCGGAGCCTCAGGGCCAAGAACGATCGTCTGGTCATAGGGAGGCGTGGTACCGGTGATGTCGTCGATCAGGCGAGCCTGCTCCCCGGCCAGCCGATAAAACCAGCCCTTGCTGCCCACCAGCTTCAAGGTGGTGCCCACCAGCCAGGCCCCCAGCACCCGTGCCGGGCCCGACACGTCGATCAGGCTCTGCAGGCCGCAGGCGGTGGCCAGGGAGCTGGTGGGGTGGAACACCCGACACAGCAGGCGGGCCAGGAAGGAGGGCTCCACCGTCGAGGGGTGGTGGTAGCGCCCCTGGATCACCGCCAGGGGGGTCTCGCCGATGGTGAGCACATCGCCGGGCTGCAGCAGGCCGTCGGTGTAGTGCCGCAGCACTTCCAGGGAATCGTCGAGCACCCCGAGCAGATGGGTGCGTACCGGCAGCACGCGGCAGCCCTCCCCCTCGCGCCAGCCGGGAGCGGCCGGATCACCCGGTTGCGGCTTCTGCAGGGGCATCAGGATCCCCTGGCGACGCTGCAGCCGTCCGAAAGGTCCGTAGTTCACCCAGTGGATATCCATCCAGAGGGTGTCGAGCACGCTTTCGAGATCCACGCCGGCGGGACCGGTGAGGTTCAGACGGATGTGGGCGGCGGTGGTCTTGCGCCCCTTGACGATGTAGGCGGCCCAGTAACCGTCGGGGCGGGCTTCCTCGTCCGGGTGCAGCGGTGTGATGTGCAGCTCATGGCGCACCTGACTCGCATCACTGCGACCCAGCACGGTGGGCACCAGCGTGATCTCCGGCACCATCACCTCCATGCGGGGGTGGGGGTTGCGGATGCGGATCTCGCCGGTGATCTCCAGTCCCTGGGCCCGGCGCCGCACCTGGAAGGCACCAGGCAGCAACTGCAGGGGGGAGGCGGGCCGCAGGCGATGACGCAGTTCGAGCACCACCAGCCCCAGGCCGAGGAGCAGCAGCAGAACCAGCAGGAAGGAAACGGGGAACGGCAAGCCGATACGTCAGGGAATGTCCGGCCGGAGCGTAGATGCACCCGTGGACCTAGCTTCAGCCCCATGCAACCGGCAGGGCCCTGGCATGCGCAAGACCTTCGTGCTCGACACCAATGTGCTGCTGCATGACCCCCAGGCCCTGAACCGCTTCGAAGACAACCAGGTGGTGGTGCCGATCGAGGTGGTCGAGGAGATCGACCGCTTCAAGCGCGACCCCTCCGAAAAGGGCCGCAACGCCCGTCAGGTGTCTCGCCTGCTCGACCAGTTGCGCGAGAAGGGCAACCTGGCCGAGGGCGTGCCGATCAATGGCAACAGCGGCGGCACCTTGAAGGTGGTGTTCTGCCGCAGTGAGACCCTGCGCCAGCTGCCCCCCGAGCTGAAGGCGGGCAATGGCGACAACAACATCCTGGCGGTGGCGCTGGAGCAGCGGCTGCAGGAGGTGGTGGGCGGGCAGGCGCCGGTGGTGCTCGTCACCAAGGACACCAACCTGCGCATCAAGGCCGATGCGGTGGGCCTGATCGCCCAGGACTACACCACCGACAAGGTGGACATGGCCGACCTGTACCCCGGCTTCAGCGAACGCTGGCTGGGCGCCGAGCTGATGGACCAGGTGAAGGCCGGCGAGGGCCTCTCGGCGGACGATATCCCCTCCCAACCGATCCCCGTTTCGCCCCTGCAGGCCAACGAGGGGGTGACCCTCGTCGACATGGCTCAGCCGGCCCACACCCTGCTGGCCCGCTACAACGGCCGCACCGGAACCCTGCAACCGCTGCAGAAGTCAGCCAAGGCCAAGATGGGGCGCATTCAGCCCCGCAACCGGGAGCAGGCCTTCGCCCTCGATCTGCTGCTCGATCCGGCGGTGGCCCTGGTGACACTGGTGGGCAAGGCCGGCACCGGCAAGACCCTGCTCGCCCTGGCCGCGGGCCTCCACCAGGTGGCCGATGAGCACCTCTACGAGCGCCTGCTGGTGACGCGTCCGGTGATTTCCCTGGGCAAGGAGATGGGCTTCCTGCCCGGGGATCTCGAGGAGAAGATGGCCCCCTGGATGCAACCGATCGTCGACAATCTCGACTTCCTGCTCGGTGGCGAGGATCCCCAGCCCGCCCGGGGCAGCCACCGGGCGCCGCGCAGCAACTGGAGCGACCTCAAGGGCATGGGCCTGCTGGAAGTGGAGGCGATCAGCTACATCCGCGGCCGCTCGATCCCCCGCCAGTTCATGGTGGTGGATGAGGCCCAGAACCTCACCCCCCATGAGGTCAAGACGATCGTCACCCGGGTAGGTGAAGGCACCAAGATCGTGCTCACCGGCGACCCCTACCAGATCGACAATCCCTACGTGGATGCCGAAAGCAATGGACTCACCTGGCTGGTGGAACGCTTCAAGGGGCAACTGCTTTCGGGCCACATCACCCTGATGCGGGGGGAACGCTCCGAACTGGCGGAACTGGCGGCCAATCTGCTCTGAGCCCAAGCCAGTTGGAACACTGCCGGGCCGGAACCATAAGAAGGGCGGGAACGGCAACGAGTCAGAAGAAGTCGGTGGGCATCGGGCCATTAGCGGCGGCCGCAGTTTCCGAGCAGGTTCGGCCGTTGATCTGACGACGGCCAGCCCGTGGCAGCGAAGGGCGGCTCCGGGGAGGCTGCTTCATGGTCACGGCAATCATCGACTTGTTGGCCCCAAGAATGGGGGGGGGTTGGCTACGCGGAAGGACGCTTGTGCTTGGCATGAGTCATTCTTCATGACGGCAACACAATGGCGTCGAAGGTTCCCGTGATGGCAATCAAGATCCTCAGCGGAATACAGTGAACCACAAGGAAGCCTTAGAGACAAAAAGCGTGCTCCCTAATTGCGAAAGAAGGATTCACCAAACAGCTAGATGATGAAGCTTACAGAAAAAGACACACAACCGATCCCGCCGAAGTGACAGTTACTCGCGCAAGAGAGTTTAAGCTTGTCGCAGTCACTCCCTGACATAGCACGCCTGAAGCATCACCCGTCCAGGAGCGACTGAAGATTCTTGTCGTACGGGTGCCATCGCAGGAAAGCTGACTACCGGTGTATGGATCCTCCATAGTCATGGCGACACGGCTGCGCATCCCAACGGCACACAACTTGGCGAGGGCCATGACTTCATTGATGTTTGCTGACGCCTGGCTGACCGATCTTGCCCGTAAATACTGAGGCAAAGCCACAGCCGAGATGATTCCGACGATGGATACCACTATCATCAATTCAATCATTGAGAAGCCTCTTGCCTGAGAGCTCCCGTGCCGGCGAATGGATGATTGGAGAATTCTCAAGGCTTCATAGAGAGGCATTTTGAACAGTGGAGTCTCCAAGAGAACCGAGGAAGAATACCTGGCTTAGGGCAGTTGCACATGATGCAAACTGCCAAGCTTTAGTGCGATGAATCATCGATGTGTCGACAAGGAAGGGAAGGACCCAATAAAGGCAGATCAAGAAGAGCCATTTCCATGAAAGCTAACGAAAGGCAGTCCATCAAGCCCCTCGCATGCCTTTCAGCGGACACCTACGTCGTGGAGGGGGCGTTTCATACCATCTGCTCGGGCCTGACCCAGCGATCGAACTCCTCGCCGCTGATCTCCCCCAGCACCAGGGCCGCCTCGCGCAGGCTGAGCCGGTGCTGATGGGCATGGCGGGCGATGGCGCAGGCCCGGTCGTAGCCGATCGCCGGCGTCAGGGCCGTCACCAGCATCAGGCTGCGGTCGCGCTGGGCTTCGATGTGCGCCACATCCGCCCGCAGCCCTTCGATGCAGAGTTCCCGGAACGTGCCGCAACTCCCCGCCAGCAGGTCGATGCTCTCCAGCAGGTTGTGGGCGATCAAGGGCTTGAACACATTCAGCTCAAAGTTCCCCTGACTGGCGGCCATCTGGACGGCGGTGTTGTTGCCCATCACCTGCACGGCCACCATCGTCAGGCTCTCGCACTGGGTGGGATTCACCTTGCCGGGCATGATGCTGGAGCCCGGTTCGTTCTCCGGCAGCACCAGTTCCCCCAGGCCACAGCGGGGCCCGCTGGCCAGCCAGCGGATGTCGTTGGCGATCTTCATCAGGCTGCCCGCCAGCACCGTCAGGGCCCCATGGGCCGCCGCCAGCCCCTCCTGGCCGGCCAGGGCCTGGAACTTATCGGGGGCACTGGTGAACGGCAGATCCAGCCGTTCCGCCAGCCGGGCCGCCACTGCTTCACCGAAGCCGGCCGGGGCATTCAGCCCGGTACCCACCGCCGTGCCACCGATGGCCAGTTGCAATACCTGGGGCAGGGTGGCGCGCAGGCTGGCCAGCCCCAGCTCCAGCTGGGAGGCATAGCCACCGAATTCCTGTCCCAGGCTGAGGGGCACCGCATCCTGCAGGTGGGTGCGCCCGATCTTGATCAGGCCGGCGTAGGCCCCAGCCTTGACCCGCAGGGCGGCGATCAGGGCCTCCAGGCTGGGGATCAGGCGCTGCTGCAGCGCGATCGCCACCGCGATGTGCATCGCAGTGGGAAAGGTGTCGTTGCTCGACTGGCTCAGGTTGACGTGGTCGTTCGGGTGGACCGGCACCTTGCTGCCCAGCACGCCACCGGCGGCGGCGATGGCCCGGTTGGCGATCACTTCGTTGACGTTCATGTTGGTCTGGGTGCCCGATCCGGTCTGCCAGACACGCAGCGGGAACTCAGCATCGAGCCTGCCCCCGCTCACCTCATCAGCTGCCGCCACGATCAGGGCCGCCAGGTGGCCTGGAAGCACGCCCCGGGCGGCGTTCACCTCGGCGCAGGCGGCCTTGAGCTGGCCGAAGGCGTGCACCAGCGCGATCGGCATCGGCGCGCCGAAGGGGAAGTTGCGCAGGGAACGCTGGGTCTGGGCGCCCCAGTAGTGCTCGGCCGGCACCTCCACCGGTCCAAGGCTGTCCGTTTCGGTGCGGGTGGCCGGCATCAGCGGGACGCCACCACTTCGCTGTTCAGTTCGTTGAAGCTCAAGGTGGCGCTGTTGCCGGAGCCAGGCGCCATAGGGATGCCGGTGGCCTCGCTCACGGCGGCGTTGATGGCATCGACGCTCACCTGACCGTGGCGATCGAAGACCACCCGGCCATCGCTGTTGATCACCACCACCTGGGGGATCAGGCCGTCCCAGTAATGGGCCGGATCAGCCACGCCGCCATCGGGCCGGTTCTGGAGCGGATCGGTGACCAGGGGGATCAGGTCGACGGCATTGCCCCAGACCCGCTGCAGCTCCGACACCACCGGCGAGAACTGTTTGCTGACGCTGCTGTCGTCGAGGTAGTAGACGATCACCGCCACCCGATGTTCCGCCAGGGACTGGGCCAGGCTGCTGCGGGGCGGAACCAGGGAGCCGTTGCCGGCGTAGAGGGCGAAGATGTTGCCGTCGTAGCGGTCGTTCTCGAGGCTGGCTGCCGCCTCGCCCGGGGCCCAGAGCAGCCCCAGCACCACGGTCAGCAGCAGGGCCCAGAGGCCGGCGAGGGGCCGGGACAGCGAACGGGGCAAGGGGTGGCGGGCGTCTCGGCTCATTGTGCCCTGCACAGCGGCCACCTCAGCCGCGGTTGAGGCCCCGCCCCATCCCCTGGACGATGCCGCGACCCACCAGGCCGATGGCCTTGCCCAGCACCTGGGTCAGCAGCACCACAAGCAGATCCCCCAGGCGCTTCAGCAGGCTCTGCAGCTGGGGGGCCAGGGCATCGCGGGCCTCCAGGGCCAGAGTGACCGCCTGCTGCACCCAGCCGAGCTGGCGCAGTTCGGCGTCGCGGGGCTCGGTGAGATCCACACAGTCGATGGCTCCGGCCCCGAGGCGAAACAGGGGACGCCGACTCTCATAAAGGTGGATCGGACGGTCGAACCAGCTGGTCCAGCGCTGCTGGGCATTGAGCTGGTTGCGCAGTCGCTCCAGGTTGCGGGTGGCCAGCAGCTCGGGACGCAGAAGGTAGCGGCGCAGTTCGGGCCATTCGGCGCAGGCCGCCAGCACCTCGGCGCTGATCAGTTCGGCGCTGCGCACCAGCCAGTTGCTGAGCAGCAGCTCCAGATAGAGGACGGCCTGGGGCTCATCCGGAGCCAGCAGCTGGCCGTCCACCAGCAGCGGACGGGCCTGCAGCAGCGGCGTGAGCATGGCCACCGGATCGGGCAGTTCCTGGTCGTCGTCGGCAAAGGCGCTGCGGTGCAGGAGGGTCTCCGCCACCGGGCGGAGCTTGCCGTCCATGGGCAGCTGCACGTAGGAGCCCGCCATGTGGCGCAGGGCCTGCTGACGCAGTTCCGGCTGGAGCTCCTTCCAGAGCCGCTGCAGCTGTTCACCGTGGGGGTCGTCCTGCAGCAACCGACTGCGCAGCCGGTCGAACTGCTCCAGCAGCCCCAGCAGCAGATCGCTGCGGCGGGAGGCGTGCAGACCATCGAGGGCCAGAAGCTGGCCGCTGTTGTTGCTGGGTCCGGCGGCGGCGGCCTGCTTCAGCCGTTCCCGCAGGGCCTCCCAGAGGCCCTCGGCGGTGCGCTGCCGCAGGGTGATCGCCACCCCCCCTTGGCCCATGGCGGCGGACTGGCTGTCTGTAGCGACGGGGGCGACCGGTTCAGGGCCGATCGGCTCGCCCCAGGCCAGGCTGAGCGGACCCCAGAGCCACAGCAGCAGACGCCGGGCCTGGCGCAGCTCCCGCACCCGGCCCTCCAGCAGCAGCAAAGGCAGCAGCTGGACCGGCGGTGGGTCGAGCAGCCGCAGACAAAGGCGCAGTTCGGCATCGATCTGCTGCAGCCCGCTCATCAGCAACCACTGGCCCAGGCCCATGGGCACGGTGGAGGTGGCCGCAGAGGCCTGGTGGACGGCACCGATGGCCAGCACCCGGCCACCGGCCAGCACGGTCGTGACGGCCTCCCGCAGGCTGTCGGCGTCGGCCTGCTCGATCAGGCCCTGGGCCGGCAGTTGCAGCAGAACATCGCTGGCGTAGGGATGGTGATCCGGCAGCAGCAGCAACAGCGGCGCCGGATGCCAGCGTTCCAGCAGACGGCGGCTCTCGGCATCGAGCGCCTGGGGTTCCGGGAGGACGCCGAGGCACCAGATGATCAGCTGGGGTGAGCCCTGCAACGCGTCAGCGTCCACCACCCGACAACCGCTCCAACCGCTGGCCTCGCCGCCGGTGGCGGGGGCCTCAAGCCAGCTGGTCAGGCCCGCACGCTGCAGGGGTTCGGCGAACAGCAGCAGCTGGGGGAGGGGCTGTGCCGGACGTCGAGGCACGTTGTCAGGGGAAGAATGGGCCGACCTTAACCAAGCCGGCCGCTTTTCTCCAGTGCTGGCCGGGGATGGCCGGAGAGATGCAGGGTGTACGACTCGATCGCGAACCCGGTCTGCGCTTCGATCTGCTGCAGGAGGTTTGCGGGAAGCAGCACATCGAGATCAAGAATCTCGCCTGATTGGGTGCAGGTGAGATGGCTGTGGGGGTCGGCGCGGTAGCCATAAAGCCGGCCATTGGCCCGCTCGAGGCATTCGATCACACCGGCCGATTGCAAGGCCTCAAGATTCTGATAAACGGAGGTGTGGCCGATGTGGCGCCCCTGGTCGTTGAGCTTCTCGAAGATGTCCCGGGCGGAAAGATGGCTTTTCTCGGCCCACAACAGATCGAGCACCATGCGCCGCTGGCGACTCAGCCGCATGCCCAGATCTCGGCAGCGCTGATACACCTCTTCCACATGGCTAAGAGCTGGGGTCAGCGTCTGACGACCACCGCCTTCGCCGCGGCTGGCGCCGCCCGTGGTGGAGGGGGTGGTCGTGGTGGGATGCAACCGCTGCCGCCATAAACGATGGTTCTGTTATAGGGCAGTTGCACCAACACCGGCACGGGCCACCCTCCCGGCGGCGGCGGGGTTCAGGCGATCGGCAGCTGCAAGGGATCCTGCAGCCGCTGCTCCCCGATGGCCTGCAGGGCTTCCGCCAGATCCACCCGGCCGTCGTACAGCGCCCGTCCCACGATCACCCCCGTCACACCGTGGGATTCCAGGCTCAGCAGGCTCAGCAGATCGGTCAGACACCCCACACCGCCAGAAGCGATCACCGGCAGGGAGGAGGCATGGGCCATGGCCCTCAGGGCCGTCAGGTTGGGTCCCTCCAGGGTGCCGTCGGTGGCGATGTCGGTGCTGATGATCGCCGCCACGCCCGTGCCCTCCAGGCTGGCGGCCAGCACGGTGGCTTCCACCGTGCTCTGCTCGATCCAGCCGCGGGTGGCCACCATGCCCTCCTTGGCATCGATTCCCACCACGATCCGGCCGGGATGGCGGCCGGCCAGGTCGCGCACCAGCTCCGGGTTCTCCACGGCGACCGTGCCGAGGATCACCCGGTCCACACCCCAGCCCAGCAGCTGCTCGGCCCGTTCCACCGAGCGCACGCCTCCCCCCAGCTGCACCGGAATCGAGAGGGCCGCGGCGATGGCCTGCACGGCGCCGTCGTTGCAGGGAGTTCCGCTCCTGGCCCCGTCGAGATCCACCAGGTGCAGCCGCGTGGCCCCCTGGCGCTGCCATTCCAGGGCCTGGGCCACAGGGTCGTCGTTAAAGCGGGTGACACGGTCGTAGTCGCCCTGATGCAGACGCACGCAATGCCCATCGAGCAGATCGATGGCGGGAATGACTTGCATGACCAGGGGACAGGGCCGCTCTGGGATCCATCCTGTGCCATGACGCTGCCCAAGGGCCCTGACCCGATGACGCTCTCCCCTCCCGCGCTCGCAGCGGATGACTGGCGCCGCCTCCGGGATGCGCTCCGCTACCAGGGCAGAGATCTCCATCACCGCTCCTATGCGGTCACGTCCCGGCGGCGAGAGCTGCTCTGGGAGGAAATGGACCGCTGCCTGGCGTTGGCCGATCGCATCGAGGCCCACCTGGAGCAGCTCAGCACGGCCGCCCTCGATCCGGAGGTCGAAACGACCGGCGACTGAGAGGGGCAGCGGCAGCGTCCTGGCTCGGAAGGACGTAACTTGCCTCCATCCGCAGGCGACGGCACTCGCCAGGCCTCCGTCTCTCGCCGATGTCGCCGCTGCGGCCGCTTGTTGTTCTGCTGCTGATCGGCTGCTGCAGCCCTGCCCTGGCCCAGCCCCTGCCCCCCCCGCCGGTGGCGGCGCCGTTGCCACCGCCCCGCTCCCTGCTGGGTCCTGATGGTCCCGATCCCCGCGACAGGCCTCCCCCCCTGGCGCCACCCGGTTCGGTGATTCCACCGATCAACCGTGCCGATGCCCGCCTGGAGGCGGCGCTGCGGGCTCGCCTGTTCGCCGGGCCAGTGGCGGCCAGCCCGGCGGCGGCCGGCGATTCGGATCAGACCGAATGGGAACAGGCCCGCGCCACGGCCCTGCGCCCCGTCTGCGCCGACGTGGGGCCCCTGCGCTACCTGCACAACCGCATCGATCTGGACGGCGACGGCCGACTGGAGACCGTGGCGGTGGTGGTGGGCTCCTTCGCCTGTGCCAGCGGCGGCTGCAGCCTGCTGGTGTTCCGTGACGTCGACGGCAGCCTGGAGCTGGTGGCGGAGAACGGCCTGTTCCAGTCGCCCCTGACGGTGATCAGCAACCGCCACCGGGGCTGGCTGGATCTCACTTTGCCCGCCAGCCTCCATGGCGCCCCCGACGGCCTCAAGGAACTGCGCTTCGATGGCCGCACCTACCGGCCCGTACCGCTGCCGGGGACCGAGGGCAGCAGCACGGGGCCACCGGGAACGGTGGTGCTGGAACTGCTGCCCCTGCCCTTCGAACGCCTGGGCCACCCCCTGCCCTGCGGCCCCTGATCCCGGCCGGCCGCTTGAATGGCGCTCACCGACGCGGCATGGCGATGAGGATCCTGGTGATGGGCGGCACCCGCTTCGTGGGTCGACCCCTGGTCAACCGCCTGCTGGACGCGGGCCATGAGCTCACGCTGTTCACCCGCGGGCGCCAGCCCGTGCCGGAGGGGATCGAACATCTGCAGGGCGACCGCAGCAGCGCCGAAGGCCTGGCGGCCCTGCAGGACCGTCCCTTCGATGTGATCGTCGACAGCTCCGGCCGCACCCAGGAGGACACCCGCCAGGTGATCGAGCGCACCGGCCCCCCTTCCCACCGGCTCGTGTACGTGAGTTCGGCCGGTGTGTACGCCGACAGCGAGCTCTGGCCCCTCGACGAGGACTCCCCCACCGATCCCCAGAGCCGTCACGCCGGCAAGCTCGACACCGAAGCCTGGCTGCGCCAGGAGGGCATCCCCTTCACCAGCTTCCGGCCCACCTACATCGTGGGGCCAGGCAACTACAACCCTGTGGAGAGCTGGTTCTTCGATCGCATCGTGCACGGCCGGCCGGTGCCCCTCCCCGGTGACGGCAGCACCATCACCCAGCTGGGCCACGTGGCCGACCTGGCCGCTGCCATGGCCCGCTGCATCGAGGTGGAGGCCGCCGCCAACCGCATCTACAACTGCACCGGCTCCCAGGGCATCAGCTTCCGGGGGCTGGTGGCCGCCGCTGCTCGCGCCTGCGGCACCGATCCGGAGGCAGTGGAGATCCGCAGCTTCGATCCCGCCGGCCTCGACAAGAAGGCCCGCAAGGCGTTCCCGCTGCGCCTGGCCCATTTCCTCACCGACACGCACCGGGTGCGACGGGAGCTGGCCTGGGAGCCGGCCTTCGACCTGGAGGCCACCCTCGCCGACAGCTACACCAACGACTACGCCCTGCGGATGCCCACCACGCCCGACTTCAGCGGCGACGAGGCCCTGCTGGGCTGAGGAATTGACGATGTGTTGCGGAACTGGACGGTTCCCCACACAGTTCTGATCCAATTCGCCTGTGGGCCCTCAGGACTGCCAGATTTTGTTCACCCACGCAGGGGAGGGCCAGTCGCATGGGTGTGGCCAGTGTGGTCCGTGGTCGTGCCCAGCCAGACCACCCCGCCGATCGCTGCGGGATTCACGCCAGCCAGTGAAGACGATATGGGGTCATGAGACGTCTTTTACCCTTGGCGATGCGTCAGGAGATCCGCCATGGCTGGCGCCTTTGGAAGGATCGCCTGAACGGGATCACGTTCGACCAAGCAACGGGCCCCCTGGAGAGGCGCTCCGCCGTTGGTCTCACCCAGCCGATCCTGCCGAGCGACTTCTTTGAAAACAAGATCGCCAACATCAACCGGGGTGCCGCGTTGCTTGATGGCTCGCTGATTGGTGCCAACAGGAGCTGGTCCTTCTGGCACCACATCAGCCGTCCCAATGCAGCCAATGGATTTCTTCCGGGGCGAAACATTGTCAAGGGCAAGCTCGTTGCCCTCAGCGGTGGTGGGCTTTGCCAGCTGTCCTCGATGGTCTACCACCTGGCCCTGCTGGGTGGGTTGACCGTGCTGGAACGCCATTCCCACAGCCTGGATATCTATGAAGAGGACCAACGCTTCACGCCGTTGGGTGCCGACGCCACGGTGGTGTGGGGATTCAAGGACCTGCGACTTCACAATCCCCACTCTTTTCGTGTCGCCTTTGGATTCAGAGTCGAGCGAAACCGCTTGATTGGCGAGCTCCTCGCCGATGCCAACCTGACGGCCCGCCACGTCGAGTTTGTTCGTGTCAACCTCGAAAAGCCCTGGATTCAGGTCAACACGATGGTCAACCAGCGCCTTCAGGTCTCCACGGTGTACGAACAGAAACAAGGCCTGCAGGTCGTCACCTAACCCCAGGGTCTTGTGCTCTTCGCTGTCATCGCTGACGACATGCGCCCGTCTCAGCGGCGCGCATCGGCCCGCAGGTACCCCAGTGCCGAGCTGAGCGCCAGCAGCAGCGACGGCCAGAACAACCACCAGCCAGCGCCATGCAGCAGGCGCACCAGCGGCGCGCCCTGACCCAGGCCCCAGGACGGCGGCCAGAGCAGCAGCAGCAGGGAAAGGAACTGCAGGATCGTCTTGGCCTTGCCCCCCAGGGAGGCGGGGCCGCCGCTGCCCTGGCCGGCCCGCCAGCCGGAGATCAGCAGCTCCCTGGCCAGCAGCAGCCATACCGCCCACAGGGGCAGGCCTCCGGTGTGGGCCAGCCACAGCAGGGGGGCGCTGATCAGGATCTTGTCGGTAAGGGGATCAAGCCTGGCCCCCCACACCGAGCCACCGCCGGCCCGGCGGGCCAGGGCGCCGTCGGCCCAATCGCTCAGGCCGCCCAGCAGCAGCAGCCCCCAGGCCAGGGCGGGCTGGCCGCCGGCCAAGGCCAGCAGCAGCGGCAACCCCAGCACGGCCCGGGCAAGCGTCAGCAGGTCAGCGAGGCGTCGCAGGGGAGGGGTCCCGTTCAGCAGCAGAATGCCATCACCGAGGAGATCCGCATGGTCGTCGAGCGCAGCGTGGCCGAAGTGATGACCAGCCCCGTGCTGAGTGTCGCCACCACCACGCCCCTGCAGGAGGCCGTGCAGCTGATGAGCGACCACCACATCAGTGGCCTGCCGGTGCTCGATGAGCTCGGAGCCCTGGTGGGGGAACTCAGCGAGCAGGACCTGATGGTGCGCGAGAGCGGCTTCGATGCCGGGCCCTACGTGATGCTGCTTGATGCCGTCATCTACCTGCGCAACCCGCTCGACTGGGACAAGCAGGTGCACCAGGTGCTGGGCAGCACGGTGGGGGACGTGATGGGCTCCAAGCCCCACAGCTGCCCCTCATCCACCAGCCTGCCCCAGGCCGCCCGCCAGCTGCACGACCGTGGCACCCAACGCCTGTTCGTGCTCGACGACAAGGAGGCGCTGGTGGGGGTGCTCACCCGCGGCGACGTGGTGCGGGCCCTGGCCACCGAAAGCTGAACGTCCCCGATCAGGCGGCCCCCCTCTGGGCTCTCCGGAGCTGGGGAGAAGGGTTCCAGGCGATGACGGCACCGTCCGCCACGAGCCAGAGCGCCTCACCCCGGGGGCAGGGCTGGCCCCCCGTCAAGGCGCCGAACGCCGGCAGCACCAGCTGCTCCAGCGCAGGGTCGTAGGCGAAGCATGGCAACCGCAACCGGTCGGCGCCACGGCCCACCAGGGCCACCGGATGGCGGTGGCCGCAGACATTCAGCCGGCCGGCCGTGGGCTCCGGGGCATGGCTCAGCCACAGGGGGCCCATGGTCAAGGAGGGCTCCTGGACCAGGCCTTCCAGCCAGCTGCCCCGTTCGTGATTGCCGCCGATCAGCCGCAGGGGACAGCCCAGCAGGGAGGGCAGGGCCGCCAGCTTCTGGCGCAGCTCCTCGGTGAGGCCAAGGCGGTTATGGATCAGGTCGCCGAGCACCACCACCTGGCGGGGCTGGAGCCGGTGGGCCACCGCCAGCAGGGCATTGAGGGTGGCGGCATCACCGTCGCTGGGCAGCGGGATGCCCTGGCACTGAAAGGATTCCGCCTTGCCCAGGTGCAGATCTGCCAGCAGCAGCAGCCGCTGCTGCGGATCCCAGGCGGCCTTCTCCGCCAGCAGCTCCAGGCGGTGGCCCCGCCAGGGGAAAGCAGCGGCGGCAGGAGCATTCACGCTTTCGACTGCGGGGCGCCGTGGAGGATGACGGACATGGCGTGATCGAAGGGAGAAACGGAGCGGGGCCATTCTCTCCGCCCAGACTCTCTGGAGCACGGCACACCCCGATGACGTCCACCCCGCCGGATGCGGCTGAGAGCGCCAGGGCCTGTCTTCTGCGGCTGGCGCCTTACCTGCTGGGCCGGGTCCGGCGGGGGGTCGTCGGCAGCAGCCGCTACGCCCAGAAGCTGCGGGAAGCGATCCGCGAGGCCGCCGCCGATGGCTCTGGCGGCCCCGTGCTGATCAGCGGTGAGCCGGGGCTGGAGAAGGACAACATCGCGGCCCTGATCCACTTCGGATCCGTGGCCCGCAATCAGCTGCTGGTGCAGGTCAACGGCGCCCTGCTGCGGCCCGACGGGGCGGAACTGTTCGCGGCCGGGGCCGATGGCCTCACCCTGATCGACTGCCTCGGCGCCGGCGGCCTGTTGCTCGATCAGATCGACAAAGCCGATCCCCAGCTGCGGCCGGCCCTGCTGGAGCTGGCCCGCAGCGGTCGCTGGGTCTCGCCCGACGACGGCCATGAACACCAGTTCCCGGGGCGGGTGTTCCTCACCGCCGAAACCACGGCGCCCGATTTCGATGCCTGCTGCCGCCACATCCGGGTGCCGCCCCTGCGGGTGCGTCGCCAGGACCTGGGCGAATGGTTGCGCTACGGGGTGCGCCAGAAGGCGCGCAGCCTGGGCTGGGCCACGCCCCCCGCCGTGAGTGAGGGGCTGATCAAGCGGCTCCAGACCTACGACTTCCCCGGCAACATCCGCGAACTCACCCTGGTGATCGAGCGGGCCCTGCGCCAGTGCGCCGACGACCGGCCCGCCGTCCTGCCCGACGAGGTCTTCTGGACCGGTCGCCGTTCCCAGCGCGCCCGCTTCGACCTCTGGCGCTGGAAACCCCAGCTGCGGGACGTGATGCGGTCACCGCTGCTCTGGAACGGCCTGTTGTTTGGCGTGGTGAGCTGGGTCTTCGTGCTGGTCAACCTCTGGCTCTGGTTCGGTCCCCAGGACCGGCAGCACAACGGGGCCCTCAACATGTTCTGGGCCTGGTGGTGGCCGCTGATCCTGCTGACGTACCCGGTCGTGGGCCGGCTGTGGTGCTCGTTCTGCCCGTTCATGGTCTGGGGGGAGATCAGCCAGCGGATCGCCGGGGTCCTGGGCTGGCAGCCCGCCCGCTGGCCCCGGGGCGACAGCGATGCCTGGGCGGCGCCGATCCTGGCGGCCGGCTTCGCCGCGATCCTGCTCTGGGAGGCGGTGTGGAACCTGGAAAACACGGCCTGGCTGAGCAGCTGCCTGCTGCTGCTGATCACCCTTGGTGCCGTGATCGGCTCGCTGCGCTTCGAGAAGCGCTTCTGGTGCCGCCATCTCTGCCCGGTGGGAGGCATGAATGCCCTGTTCGCCAAGCTGGCGGTCAGTGAGTTGCGGGCCCAGGCGGGGATCTGCAGCGGCAGCTGCACCTCCTACGCCTGCTTCAAAGGGGGGCCGGCCGAAGGCGAAGGCCTGGCCACGGCCGGCTGTCCCCTGGGCACCCATCCGGCCCACCTGGAGGACAACCGCAACTGCGTGCTCTGCCTCACCTGCGCCCAGGCCTGCCCCCATCGCTCGGTGCAGCTGCGGCTGCGGCCTCCCGCCGCGGATCTGCAGCGGGACATGGCCCCACCCGCCGGGGAGGCGGGCCTGATCCTGGTGCTGGCCGGTGGGGTGTGCCTGCACCACTGGCAGAAGCTGCTGGGTGGCGTGGCCCTGGCTCCGGCGAACCTGCAGGAGGGGCCCCTGCTGCCACGGCTGGCCTTCGCGGCCCTGGCCCTGGCCCTGCCCGCCGGAGTGTTTCTGCTGGTACGGCACCAGCGGGGATGGGGCCGCCGTCCGGAGAAGGCCGCCTCCCGCTTGCGGCTCTCCCTCTACGCCCTGTTGCCGCTGCTGTGGGCCCTGATGCTGGTGGACCATCTGCCGCTGGGCATGGCGGAAGCGGGGCTGGTGCTGCCGGTCAGCGCCAGCCCCTGGTGGCCCCAGCTGGCCGCCCGCTTGCCCGGATGGAGCGCCGACGGCCACGTGATCGCCTTCTGCCAGACGCTGGTGCTGGCGGTGGGGGTGGCGGGCTCGGTGGTGCTGCTGCGGCGACTGCTGCAGCCCCTGCGCTGGGGCTGGCTGGCCCTGGGCTGGCTGGCACTGGGGCTTGGGGCCGGTGGCCGCTGGCTGGTGGCGGCGGGCTAACGCCCGCAGACCCGCTGCAGGTCGCTGTCGCTGTAGAGCGCCACGGGCGCATCGGCAGGGCTCTCCTGCAGCCGCTGCGTCTTGGTGAGGTAGTGGGCGGCGCCGAGGCGGTTGCCCAGCAGCGCGCGAGCGCTGCCGTGGCTGCCGCGCCAGGCGTTGCAGGTGGCGAGGGTGTCGAGGGCCAGGGCGGAGGGGGTGAGAGCGGCCGCCAGCAGCGCGGCCCCGACCAGGGCCAGCACCACGGCCAGGCCCAGCTGGCTGCGGCGCACGGCCGCACCTGGCGCGGGACCCCGCCAGCAACCGTCGGCGATGGCGGACACGTGGCGCACCTGGTGGGGCCGGCCCAGGTAGACCCAGGCGCGGCGGCCATCGGCCAAGGGCAGGGGCCGGCGGTCATAGAGGCGGGGGTGGCCCTCCAGCCGATCGAGCCTGGCCAGGCCGGCGGCATCCACGCCATACACCTCACCCCGCACCAGCCCCTGCCCGGGCACGGCCATCGGGAAAGGGCCCAGGTCGTGCAGCACGACATCCGGCAGAACGGCCTCCCCGAGGAATGGCGCCTCAGCCAGCCAGTGGTGGTTGCCGTGGCCGCGCTTGAGGGTGCCGTAGACGAAGACCAGCTCGGGGTTCCGGGTCACAGGTCGGGCCAGGGGCGGGGGAGCCTGTGGCCATAATGCGACGAAACTGCACCTGCTTCCATGACGATCGCCCTGCTGGTGACGCTGCTGGGTTCGCTGGTGCTGATGGGCTGGATCGTGAAGCGCCTGGAGAAGGCCTCCTGAACTCAGGCCTCCAGCCGGCGCACCTGCCCCGCCACCCGGATCGAGCCCCCCGGCTCCGCCGTAATCCCGGCGCGCAGCAGGGAGCGGCAGCCCATGTCCTCCCCCTGCAGCACCTCGATGCTGCCGCCGTGGGGCCAGTCGAGGCTCTGCAGATAGCCGGCCAGGGCCGCTGTGGCGGCGCCGGTGGCCGGATCCTCGTAGACACCGCCGACAGCGAAGGCGTTGCGGCTGTGGAACAGCCGGGGACCTTCGGCCCAGACGAGGAGCAGGGTCAGCAGGCCCGCCGCCGCCATCAGCCGGGCCCCGTCCTCCATGGCATAGCGCATGGCGGCCAAGTCCTCGCGGCGGCGCAGGGCCAGCAGCAGATGGTCGGCACCGCCGTGGACGACGGCGGGGGGCAGGGCCGGATCCAGGTCGCTGGGGTCGTAGCCGAACAGCGCCAGGGCGGCCGCCAGCAGCTCCGGCGTCACCGGAGCACTGCGGGTTGGGGGCGACTGCAGGGCGGCGCTCCAGCGCTCCCCCTGCCGCCGGCCCTCCACCGTGATCGCGGCCTGGTTCAGCGTCAGCGAGAACACCCCATCGCCGCAGCGCTCGGCCAGGGCGGCCCCGAGGGCGACGGTGGCGTGGCCGCAGAAGGGCACTTCGACGGTCGGGGAGAAGTAGCGCACCCGCCAGCCGTCCCCCTGCGGGGCGGCGAAGACCGTTTCCGAGTAGCCCACCTCTGCGGCGATCCGCTGCATCGCGCTGTCCGACGGCAACGGATCAGCGATGACGACACCTGCCGGGTTGCCGCCCCGGTCGCCGTCACTGAAGGCCCCCAGGCGCTGCAGGGTCATGGCAGGGGTGGGGCCGCAGCGGACAGGAACCAGTCTGCCGACCTCAGTCGTCCTCCTGGGCCCGCACGTAGACGATGGTCCGGTTACCGCTCGGGGCCTCCCGCTCCTCCATCACGAACAGGGACGGACAGCCGCGCACCAGATCGGAGAGCTTGCGGAAACCGTAGAGCCGGGTGTCGAAGTCGGGCTGGATCTTCTGCAGGTAGCTGCCGAAGGTACCCAGCTGGGTCCAGCCCGATTCGTCCACCGAGCGATCCAGCGCCTCCATCAGGAAGTCGGCCGGGATGACCGGATGGGCGCTGGCGGGAGGCTCGGCGTCCCGTGCACGGCGGGCCTCCCCGACCTCGGCGCCGGCGTCCCCCTGGCGGGAGGCGGTGCGCAGCACCTCGGTGAACAGGAACTTGTGGCAGGCGTTGCGGAACGCCGCGGGAGTCTTCTCCTCGCCGAAGCCATACACCAGCAGACCCTCCTCCCGCAGACGCACCGCCAGGCCGGTGAAATCGCTGTCGCTGGTTACCAGGCAGAAGCCATCGAAACGCCGGGTGTAGAGCAGATCCATCGCATCGATGATCATCGTGCTGTCGGTGGCGTTCTTGCCCACGGTGTAGGCGAACTGCTGCATCGGCTTGATCGAGAACTTGTTCAGCAGCGCCTTCCAGGAGGCGCTCTGGCTGGAGGTGAAATCGCCGTAGATGCGCCGCACGATCGCCTCACCGAAGCGGGCCACCTCCTCCAGCACCGCCTCGATCACCGCCGCCCGGGCGTTGTCGGCGTCGATCAGCACCGCCAGGCGCCGGCCCGACTCTTCCGCGAGACCGCCGGCCGGCGGCTGGACACCCGATGGGGATCGCATCACACATCCCCCGGGGCTGCCTTGACCCTACCCGTACCGAACCCGCGTGTCGCCGGATGCCGCCGCCGCCCCCCTGCGACGGGAGAATTCCCCCCATGGTCGTGCCCCTGATCGCCGCCTCCTCGCCCCTCCCCCCGCCGCCGCCCCTGCTGCCCTGCCCGGCCGAGGCGGGCTGGGAGCTGGTGGCGGGCGCCCGCCTCCCGCGCCGCGGGGCGGACGGATCGCCCCTGGGCGGCTACTCCGCCGCCAGCTACCGGAGTGAGAGCGATGTCCTGCTGCTGCTCAGCGATGCCCCCCGGGGCCGCGTGGACGCCTGGAGCGGCGTGCGGCAGCTCGGGCGGGTGCCGCTGCGGCCGGTGTTCCGGCTGGAGCTGCAGGGATCGCCCCAGGCCCCGCTGCCGGCGGAGATCGACGCCGAAGGGCTGGTGGTGATCGGCGAGCGGCTCTGGGTGGCCAGCGAGGGGCGCCGCAGCGCCGCCCGGGCGGCCCAGCTGCTGACCTTCGATCAGAGCAGCGGCCTGCTGCAGCGCTCCTACCCCCTGCCCGCCGACTGGCAGCCGGCCCCGGGGCGCGGCCTCGAGGCCAACCAGGGGCCCGAGTCCCTGGCCCTGCTGCGCCGCCCGAGGCAGACGGATGTGCTGCTGATGGCCGCGGAAAGGCCCCTGCTGCAGGATCCACCGGGGCATGTGCGGCTGCTGGGCTGGTCGCTGGAGCCCGCCGGGCCGAAGGCCCATCCCCTGGCCCGGCTGGCCATCCCCGCCGGCGAGGGCTGGGGACTGACCGATCTGCTGGTGGTCGACGCCGCCGGCCCCGCGCCTGGCCTGCTGGCCCTGCTGCGGCGCTTCCAGGCCCCCGCCCGCTGGCAGGTGCTCCTGGCCCACTACCCGCTGCCTAGGGAAGGGGCCGATCCCGCGGCGGTGCTGGAGCCGATCCACCAGTGGGATCTGATCGCGGCCGGCCTGCCGGCCGACAACTGGGAGGCCCTGACCCCGGGGCCTGTCCAGGCCGATGGCCGCCCCAGCCTGCTGGTGGCCTCGGACGACAACTTCAGCGCCCTTCAGGACAACCACCTGGCCCTGCTGGCCCCGCACCGCAGCAATCCCTGCCCCCCGACCCGATGAACCGCCGCGATCTGCTCTCCCTGCTCGGCATCGGCGCCTGCTCCTTCGCCCAAGCAGCCCTGCCCTCGGCGGCAGCGGGTTCGGCGGCGGCGGGGCGGTCAGCAGGTCCCAGACAGGGTGAGAGCTCCTTCCCGACCGTGCCCACCCCCCTGCCGGTGCCCAGCGACGGGCTCGACGCGGCGGAGCAGCGGCGCCGTTATGCCCGCATCGCACTGGAGGACCGGCTGGTCCTGCCGGACGGCTTCCGGGCCGATCTGCTGGCGGTCTGGGGGGATCCGCTGGCCGAAGGTCGCTTCGGCTTCAACAACGACCACCTCTCCTTCCTGGCCCTGGCCCCGGATCGGGCCCTGCTGACGGTGAACTTCGAGTACATCAGCGCCCGGGCCTGGCGGCAGGGCTACGCCGAAGCGGTGGGCGGGGAGCTGCCGTTCGACGCCGTGATCGAAGCCCTGGCTGCCCGGGGCGGCCGGGTGGATGCCGCCAGCCTGGCGGCGGACGACCCGCTGCTGGAGACCATCCGCCAGCTGGCGGAAGCGGCCATGGCCGACCTGGGTGTGGGCGTGATCGAGCTGGAGCGGCAGCCGGGCGGCCCCTGGCGGCGCGTACCCGGCCGCTTCGATCGGCGCATCACCGGCCTGAGCGGCTGGCGCGACCCCGCCCAGCGCCTCCGCACCTCCGGGCCGGCGGCGGCCGTGTTCCGGCGCCGCCAGCGGCTCGGCTACGACGACGGGCTGGGGGACGCGATCATCGGCAGCTTCGCCAACTGCGCCGGCGGCGAGACCCCCTGGGGCACCGTGCTGAGCGCCGAGGAGAACATGCAGAGCCAGGTGCCCGAGGCGGTGCACGCCGACGGCTCCTCCGTCTCCCCCGCCGCCCGTCCCTTCGCCTACGACGGCCAGCGCCTCGACGGCCTCGGCAACCCCTTCGGCCTGGCGGGCAACAAGTACGGCTGGATGGTGGAGCTCGACCCGCGCCGGCCCGAACGCCCCGCCGTGAAGCACAGCTGGCTGGGCCGCTTCCGCCACGAGGCGGTGGCGGTGAAGGCCGTCGCCGGCCAACCCCTGGTGGTCTATTCCGGCTGCGACCGCCATGGCGGCCACCTCTACCGCTTCGTCAGCGACGCGCCGATCCGCGATCCGGCCGACCCGGCCAACTCAGAGCTGTTCAGCGCCGGCCGGCTCGAGGTGGCCCGTTTCGATCCAGCCGGCCCGGACGGCGGCGAGGCTCGGGGCCGCTGGCTGCCCCTGGAGCCCACCAGCCCGGTAGCACCACTCACCCCCGGCCATTTCGCCCGCCACGGCGTGGAGCAGGCGATCCTGTTGCCCCATAGCGACCGGAGCAGGCCCGGGGCCGAAACCTTCGCCAACGACGCGGCTGTGGCCGCCTACCGGCGCCGGTTCGCCACCCTGGCGGACCTCTACCCCGGCGAGGGGGAGGAGCGGATGGGGGCGATCCTGATCGATGCCCACCTGGCCGCCTGTGCCATCGGGGCCACCCCCGCGGCCCGGCCCGAGGACACGGTGATCGATCCGCTCAGCGGCGACCTGCTGATCGCCTTCACCGCCGGGGGCGGCAGCGATGACGGCCGGGCCGACCCGGCCATCTTCCGTGGGCCCAAAGGCCAGTCCTCCTGGCCCTACGGCTGGATCATGCGCCTGGCCGACGACGGTCCGGCCCGGGGCGGATCCTTCCGCTGGCGGCTGGTGGCCACCGGCGGGGCCCCGTGGCAGGGGGGGATGGGCTTCGCCAATCCCGACAACCTCGCCATCGACCGGCAGGGAACCATCTGGATGGTGACCGACCGCTCGACGAAATCGGCGGATCTCGATCTGTTCGGCAACAACAGCTGCTGGGTGCTGCTCACCCGTGGCCCCCACGCCGGCGAGGCCTTCTGCTTCGCCACCGGACCGATGGAGTGCGAGCTCACCGGCCCCTGCTTCGACGGCGGCGAAGCCACCCTGTTCCTGGCGGTGCAGCACCCCGGCGAGGACAACGGCACCCGCCCTTCTGCGGAGGCCCGTGAGGCCCAGGCCCACCGGCTGGTGGATCGCTCCGGGCGCCCGTTCGAGCAGCTGCGCTGGGTGCCGCTGGGCTCCAACTGGCCCTCCGGCGTCCCCGGCCGGGCCCCCCGCCCCGGGGTGGTGGCGATCCGGCGTCTGGGGGGCGGACCCCTGCTGGGCCCTCAGGCAGTGCCGGCGTCGAGGGAGCGCTCGATCTGATCGATCGCCTCATCGAGCGGCTCGATCGCCGTCGCCATGGCCGCATCGCTGGCTTCGGTGCTGGGCCACTGGTGATCGACCTGACGGCGCAACTGCTGCAGGCCGCCGTCAATGGCCTCCAGCCGGGTGGCCAGGGCCAGCAGTCGGGCCTCCCGTTCATCCATCCCCTGGCGCGCCGCATGCAGGTTGCGGCGCAGCTGGTCCACCAGCCGCCGCCGCTCCTGACGCAGGGGACCCTCCGCCTCGCGCTGCAGGGATTTCTCCTCCCGCGCCAGGCGGCGGGCCAGATCGTCGGGATCGAGGCGCCGTCCCCCGCCCGACTCCAGCAGGGGCCGCCGTTCCTGCAGCCGCTCCGGCAATTGCTGCAGCCGCTCACAGCAGAGCTGGACACTGCCCAGGGCCTCCAGATGGCCCGGGTCCGTGAAGCGGGCCACGGCCTCCTCCCGCAGCGCCATCGCCGCCACCGCCAGGCCGCTGGCCCGGTCCAGGGCCTCCTCCAGGCCCGCATCGAGCCGCTGGGCGTGCAGGCGCTGGCTGCGGCTGCGGCGGCCGGCCGCCCCACCACGGGCCAGCAGTGCCGCGCCGGCCACGCTGAGGCCAACGGCCGGCAGGATCGCCAGGGGAAGGGCCACCCCGGCGCCACGCACCAGCAGCAGCAGGCAGACGCCGCCGGCAGCCATTGCCAGGGGATGGTCGAGGGGGTTGGTCCAGCCCGATGCCGCCATCAGAAGGCCATCTGCAGATCTTCCATGCGGCGCCGGATGCTGTCCGCCGTGCCGGTGGTGAAATCGCCGCCGTTGCTCTCGGCGATGCGCCTCAGCACAGCGGGATCGAAATCCCCCTGGTTGCCGTAGCCCATCGTGAACACGCCGATGCGCTCATCACTGGCGAAGCCACTGCGTTGCAATTCGCGGCCCAGACCCTCCAGGGACAGACGCGAACCGTTGTCCTGGCCATCGGTGAGCACCACCACCGCCAGGATCTCGCCCGGGCGCCGGGTGGACCGCAGCCAGTCGCGGCCCTGCTGGATGGCGTCGTAAAGGACGGTGCCGCCCTCCGCCTCCAGCGAGGCAATGAAAAGGGCGCCCGCTACCCCGCCGGCTGCAGCTCCGGAACCCCCTCCCACACCAGCCCCGGTCACCACCACCGGCGGCCGCAGCCGGTTGTCGAAATCGAACAGGCCCACGCTGTCCCGCGGACCGATCTGGGCCAGGTAGGCCTGCAGGCTGCGCTGGGCCGCCGGCAGCTTCTCCCCCTTCATCGAACCGGAACTGTCCACCACCAGGGCCACCCGGGAGGGCTTCTTGGCCTGGTTGCGCCACAGGGCGATGATCGCCTCCACCACCTCCGGTTTCGGCGCCCGCAGGGAGTCGTAGACGGCCCGGGGGTCGGCGCCGTAGGCCGCCGTGACGCGGCTGGGCGGCACCGCCGGGTTGGCCGGCCGCAGCCCCTGATCGGCCGCCAGGCGCTGCAGGTCCTCGCTCTGGAGGCGCTCGATGAGCAGCAGGGCCGCCTGCTTCTCCTGTGGTGACACCCAGGGGGCCTCCGGCAGGATCGCCCGCATCGTGCTGGCGTAGGTGGCCCTGGGGTACACCGCTTTGAGGGGTTCCTGATCGGCCTGGCGGGAGGCGTTGACCGCCACCACCGACGACTCATAGACCGAACCCACCGAGGCCCAGAAGGGGCCGTTGCGCTGCATCGCTCGGGCGAGTTCGTCGGTGGAGCTGCCGTAGCGGGTCACATGGCGCTCGATCGCTGCCACCTTGGCGCCGTGGGACTGCACATCCGCCAGGGTGAGAGCTTCGGGTCGCTTGGCGGCCACCTCGGCCACCATCGCCACCAGGGTCTGCAGGCCCGAATTGGAGCGGGTCGGGGCGGTGTGGACATAGCGGATCGGCTGGGAGGGGCCGGCCGGATCCAGCTGGCGGTGGTCGCTGCTGCGGGACAGGGCGGTGAAGGGATCGGCTCGGTCGAGGCCCTTCGCCAGCGACGGGGTGGTCATGAACACCATCGGACTGGAGGCCAGGGCCGGCGCATCGGCCGGCGGCGGGATCAGATCACGGGTGGGCGCCAGGCGCTGCAGGCGGTGCCGCAGCAGATCGAGATAGATCTCGCCGTCCACCGACACCAGGGTGGGGATGCGGGGATCCTCGGCCGCCTGGCCGCCTTGGAGCACCCCTCGGGCATGGGTCTCCATCTCACTGACCACATCGCCACTGCCGGCAGCCCGGCAGCGCAGCAGCACCGGGGTGCGATCAGCCAGCCGTGGCGGTGACTGGGCGATGGCCTTGGCGGCCTCGTGACAGAAGCCCTTCAGGGCGCTGCCGACCAGCATCTCCAGCTCCAGGGGCGGCGGGGCCCCAAGGTTGCAGCCGCCAATCGGCAGGCCGAGGAGTGCGGTGGTGAGGGCGGCCAACCGCAGGGCCCGTGCCATGGAGCGGGACGGAAAGGTGCCGTCATTCTGCTGGCAAGGGCCGGTGGCTTCAGCGTGCCGATGGCGGCTGCCGCCGCCGCCATCAGACTGCCTGGCACCCGGACCGCCCCCCTTGGAAGCGACCCTGAGCCGCAGGCGCCTGCTGTCCCTGTTGATCGCCGGCGCCTCCCTGGCCCTGGCCACGGCGCCCCTACCCGGGCTGCGGCGGCCGTTGCTGGTGGCGGTGGGATCGGAGCTGGCCGGCGCCATGGTGGATGTCGAACCCCTGTTCGAGCGCCGCCACGGCGGCATCGACCTGACCTGGAAGGTGCAGGGCTCCCAGGACATGGTCAACCGTGCCCGGGAGGAGGGGCCGGAGCGTCCGCGGGTGCTGATCCCCGCCAACCGGGACCTGCTCAACCAGCTGGCCGGCGATCTCCAGGCCCAGGGGATGCCCACCCCGTTCCTGCAACCCCCCGTCCCAGTGGCCCGCACCCTGTTGGTGGCGGTGGCCTGGCCGGAGCGGGCCAAGCGCCTGTTCCCGGACGGCCGCTTCTCCTGGGCCCAGCTGAGGCGCGCCACGGCGGCGGGCCAGTGGGGGGCCCTGGGAGCTCCGGCGAGCTGGGGCAGCGTCGATCTGCGCAGCGCCGATCCGATGCGCTCCAACTCCGGCCAACTGACCCTGGCTCTCTGGTGCCAGGGTCAGAACAGCTCCGGCTGTGCTGCTGCCCTTCGCCGCGCCGTCTACCGGCCGGCCCGCTCCACCGACATCCTTCTGCAGGAATTCATCAGCGGCGGCCCCAACGAGGGTGACCTGGCGCTGGTGTACGAGGCCTCGGCCCTGACCCGGCAGCAGGAGGCCGGCCGCCAGCGGCCGGGGGGCTATGTGCTTCTGGTTCCTGATCCCACCATCGAGACGGTGCTGGCGGCGGCCGTGCTGCGGGGGGAGTCGGCCGGCGGCAACCAGGACGGCGAGCGATTCGTGGCGTTCCTGCTCTCCCGGGAGGGCCAGGCCGTGCTCAGGCGCCTGGGGTTCCGCGGCGCCGACGGCGGCGGCGGCAGCCCGGCCGCCAGTGGCGTGAAGCGCCTGCCGCCCCCCGCGCCCCAGGAACGGGAAGAGCTGCTGCGGCTCTGGCAACAGGCCGGCTGACCATGGGGTGGTGTTGCCGCGTACCAGGGATGGTGCGGCAGAGCACGGACGCGCCTGAGGGGACGGCCTGCAGCAGAACGATGCACAGAGGACAGGATTGGGCCTGCCTTTCTGATGCTGACCCCGCCGTGATCCACGCCTGGATCGTGTCACCATGGCGGAGCTACAGGCCTGAGCGCGCCCAGTCGATGGGTGCCGATCCACCTGCTTGAAGGTTGTGCTCAGCTGCGAAGCCCTGTTCATCTCGGACCTGCATCTGGGCTCCAATCAGTGCGAAGCCGGCCACCTGGCCGCGTTCCTGGAGTGCATCCGGCCCAGGCAACTGTTTCTTGTCGGCGACATCATCGATCTGCAGGCGATTCGCTTCAACGCCAACGTCGATGCCGACTTTCTCACCGACCTGATTGATTCCCTCCTGGCCCGGGAGGACGATCCGATCCCCTCACCAACGAGACCCTGCTCAAGGCCCAGCTGCTTCGGGCCTCACACCGGCGGGTGCTGGAACGGTTCCAGGGCCTGCACCGGGACGGGGTGACGATCACCTACATCCCTGGCAACCACGACGCCTACCTGCGCCGCCACGCCGGCCTGGAGAGGCCCGGCTTCGCCATCCGCCGTCAGGACGTGTACTGCACGCCCACCGGCCAGAGGCTGCTGGTGCGCCACGGCGATGAGTACGACCGGCTGATCCGCTTCCACACCGGTGCGGCCGAGGGCCTGGCCCGGCTGCAGGAGCATTACAGCGCCGGCATCAATGGCCTCCTGTCCCTGTTCACACGGCCGGCCAACGGGCCTCTGCCGGCCAGCTGGAACGCGGAGGGAATCCTGCAGAACGCCGTCGATCTGCTGGCCAGCCACCGGGAATGGCCGATCCCGATCAGCCGGGGGCTCAATTCCTCCGGCGGCTTCTCCCTGGCCTTCGTGCTTGAGAGCGCCCTCAAAAGCCGCACGGGGCACGACCGGCTGATCAAGCGCGGGATTGTCCAACACCTGCAGCGGGAAGGGCGGGGCCCGCAGCCCCTCGACGGGTTGATCAACGGCCACACCCACATCCCCGAAGCCACGCCCCTGGGTCTGCCGGGACCGAGCAAAGAAGCTGGTGGGCCCTGCCACATCACCTACTACAACACCGGCAGCTGGGCCCGCAGCCAGCGCCGGCTGGGGCGCACAGCACTGGTGGTGGCCACCAACGGCACCATCGGGATGGTGCGTTTTGATCGTCGCCAGGGCATCGAACCCTTCCAGCCCCCCCGCTTTCCCTTCAACACCTATCCGATGCGGCCCTGCCCGGGGTGTGGGATCGGGGTGGCGGACCTGCAGGCAGGGAGTTCTCCGATCGGAGCTCGCGTGAATCTGTCCTAGGTTGATGGATTGGAGAACAGGGGTTTGATGCCTCTCAGTCAGGTTCCGGAGGGGGCACGTGTCTGGGTCAATTGTTTGCCCCTGCATCCGGAATTACAACGGCGCCTGTTGGCAATGGGGATCAGTCCGGGGGTGGAGATTGAGGTGCTGCGGCGGGGGAAACCTGGCGGCCTGCTGCACCTTGCCAGTGGCCTGATGGAATTCATGCTTCGCGGCGAACAGGCCGCCGAGATGGAGGTGACCTTGATCCCCCCTGGCTGAGCGGCAGGCGTTGCCGATCAGCGCAGGGACAGGATCCAGCCACCCCCCTGATACACGACAAAGGCCATTACCCAGGCGAGCGACAGCGACCAGCCCAGAGACAACAAAGCGAACGAGCGGCTCTTGGACTCCTGGAGCTGGACCGCCACGGTTCCCAGGCAGGGGGTGTAGATAAGCACGAAGGTCATGAAGCTGAGCGACTGCAGCGGCGTGATCGCGGTCTGGATCGCAGCACCGAGGCCGGAAGCGGTGGTGCCATAGATCACCGCCATCGCCCCCAGCAGGATTTCCTTGGCAATGAAGCCGAAGAAAAGGGACACGGTGAGCTCGGGGTTCATGCCGATCGGCCCCAGCAACGGCTGGAAGAACCGGCCGATCCCCGCCGCCAGCGACGTGCCGGAAGCCTCCGTTGCCCCTGGGGGCAGGTTGGTGAGCAGCCAGATGGCCGCTGCACCCACGAGGATGAACACCCGCGTGGTGACCATGAAATTCAGCATCGACGACCAGCCACGGCGCAGGATCGTGGTCAGGCTGGGGGCCCGATAGGGCGGAAGTTCCAGCACGAAGGCCCCATCACTGGGGTAGGTCCGCTTGAACACCAGGCCCGTGATCACGGCGGCCACAAAACTCAGCAGGTAGAAGCTGAACAACACCAGTCCGGGCGCCCACCAGGGCCTGGGGAAGAACACCCCGGCCATGAAGATGAACACCGTCAGCCTGGCCTGGCAGAGGGCAAAGGGAATGCACAGCATGGCCAGCAGGCGCATGCCCCGATCCCGGATCACCCGGGTACCCAGGATGGAGGGCACGTTGCAGCCGAAGCCCATCACCTGCAACACGAAGGCCCGGCCATCCAGCCCCAGCCAGTGCATGAACCCATCCATCAGAAAGGCAGCCCTCGGCAGATAGCCCGAGTCTTCGATGCTGGCGATCAGCACATAAAAGACGAAGATCAGCGGCAGGAACGTGGCCACCGTGCCAACGCCCAGCCAGAGGCCATCCACCAGGAAGCGCTGCAGCCCGTCAGGACAGCCCAGGCTCTGCAGACCCGGCACCAACCAGCGCATCTGGATCCAGTCGAGAGCGCTTCCCAGCAGGTCCTGCAGGGGTGTGGTCACGGCGTAGAGCAGCTGGAACACCACCAGGACCATCACCAGGAAGATCCCCAGCCCCAGCAGTGGATGGAGCAGCAGCCGATCCATCAGCCGGGTGCGGTGATGGAGCAACCCTTCCGGCATGGTCACAAAGCGGGTCACCAGCTCCTGCTGCCACCCCTCCGGCACCGGAACCTGCGGCTGCGGAGAGCCTGGCAGGGCCACCTCGGAACCTCTCGGCCCTTCTCCCCATTGGTGCAGCTCGTCGAGCAATTCGGCGATTCCCTCGTTCCGCTTGGCGCTCACCGGCAGCACCGGCAGGCCAAGGGCCTGGGACAACCCCTGATGGTCGATCGTGATACCGAATCGCCCGGCCTCATCGCTCATGTTGAGCGCCGCCATCAGCGGCAGACCCAGCTGCCGCAGCTGCAGCAGCAGCCGCAACTGGCTGTTGATCTGGCTGGCATTGAGAACCACAACCAGCAGATCGGGCGGGGTGTCGCGCAGGAAGCGCTGCACCACGGCCTCGTCCTCACTGCTGCCGCTGAGGTCGTGGATCCCCGGCAGATCCACCAGTTCGTAGGTGCTGCCGTGGCCGTCGTCCGGCAGGGGACCCCGTTGCAGCTCCACCGTCAGGCCAGGCCAGTTGGCGATCTGCGCATGGCCGCCGGTGAGTCGGTTGAAGAGCGTCGATTTGCCGGTGTTGGGCATCCCCACCAGGGCCAGCTGAAAGCCCGGGCCATGGCTTTGGCCACCCTGCACCTGGGAGCCGTGCACCGGGGAGCCGTGGCAGGACGGGGAAAGGGATGACGACGGCACCAGCGCTTCAGGCCCCCCTGGTGCCACTGAGACCGCCCTTGACGTGGGTCAGGGCGGTCCCCTCCAGGAACTGCTGATCCAGCAGCAGCAGGGCGGCGCTGTTGTCGCCGGCCAGGCGCAGGCGCTTGCGCACGAAGCGGGCTTCGGCTTCCTCCTGGAGCTGCTCGGCCACGAACCAATCGAGCATGGCGGTGGCGCTGCGCTCACCAACGGTTTCGGCCATGGCGTAGAGCCGGTTGATCGAGGCGGTGACCCCCTTTTCCATGTCATAGACCTGGTCGAACAGGGTCTGCACCGAGGGCCAGCTGCGTTCCGGGGCGTCGATCGTGGGCAATTCCACCTGTTCGTCGCTGTCCACCAGGTAGGCGATCATGCGGGCCGCATGGTCGCGCTCCTCCTGGCTCTTGTCGTGCATGTAGGTGGAAAATCCCGCCAGATCCTTCTCCCGCAGCCAGATCGACATGGCCAGATAGGTGTGGCCGGCCTGAAACTCAGCGGCCAGATGTTGGTTGATGGCGCTGGTGAGCTCTTTCACGGGGTTGGCTGGGATCGCACACCTACCCCTAGCCAGGGCCGGAAAGCGAGGTCGTTGCTTTCACACAGTCTGATGTGACATCGGTTACGGGCTCCCATCCGGCCCAGCAAAGGCACGGTTGGATGTCTACGGCGAAAGGGGCGCGGGCTGGGCCACTGGCAGGTCAAGAGAGCTACCAGGCCATGGTCTCCGCGCAGGAATGGCGTCCTGGCGCATCAGGACGCCAGGCCAGAGCCATCCTTGAAGACCCGTTAACCTGCCCATAACACGATTGGGCCGAGTGGGTTGCTATTCATGACCTGCTCCACAATTGGCAATTCTGATGACCTTCGCGAAGAAGGCCCTGATTCTCTCCGCAGCCGGTGCTGTCACCGCTGGACTGGCGGTTCCGGTGATCGCCCAGAGCAACTCCATCAGTGGAGCCGGCGCCAGCTTTCCCGCTCCGGCCTACCAGCGCTGGTCCGTGGAGTTCGCCAAGCAAACCAAGAGGCAGGTGAACTACCAGTCGGTCGGCTCCGGCGCCGGTGTTCGCCAGTTCCATGCCGGCAGCGTCGATTTTGGAGCGACCGATGAGGAGCTCAGCGAATCCAAGGGAGAATTCACCAAGGGTGTGACCGCCCAGCGCGGAGCCCTGCAGATTCCGATGATGGGGGGCACCGTCACCCCCGCCTACAACAATCCCAGCTGCAAGAACCTCAAGCTCACCCAGCGCCAGGTGGCGGACATCTTCCTCGGCAAGATCAAGACCTGGGATCAGCTGAAATGCGGCAAGGGGCCGATCAACGTGGTTCACCGCTCGGATGGCTCCGGCACCACCGCCGCCTTCACCAACTCCCTCTCCTGCTTCTCGCCGGAGTGGAAATCCAAAGTGGGAGCGGCCAAGGCCGTCAAGTGGCCCGTGGGCGTCGGTGGCAAGGGCAATGAGGGTGTGGCAGGCCTGATCCAGAACACCCCCGGCTCGCTCGGTTACCTCAACCAGGCCTTCGTGAAGGGCAAGATCACTCCTGCGGCTCTTCAGAACAAAGCTGGCAAATTTGTTCTGGCCAACGATGTGACCGGCGCCGCCGCCCTGAACGGCGTCAAGCTGAATTCCCGCCTGGGTGGTGAGGATTGCAATCCGGCCGGCGCCAACGCCTTCCCGATCGCCACCTTCACCTGGATCCTCGCCTACCAGCGGGGCAACGGCGACAAAGCCTCTACCATCCGTCAGTTCCTGACCTGGGGTCTCTCGCCGAAGGGCCAGGGCATCGCCAAGCAGCTCGATTTCGTACCCCTGACCGGTGCCGTTCTGGCCCGGGCTCGCGCCGAAGTGGCCAAGATCGGTAAGTGATCCCGATCCATTCACTCACCCCTGCGGGGTGATTCGGGGGGCTTAGGCCCCCCTTTTTTTGTGCACATCATTCCACTCTCTCAAAACGGGCAGAGAGGCCTCTGCCTTGGCCCCTTGGCCCGCTTGAGGAAAAAGCCGGGGTGTGAACGACTCCCCGGCATGGTCATGGCTACGGATCTTTACGGCCTACCTGGCCCTTTGCTTTGGAGACTGAACGCTATTTGATCCCCGGGTGCAAGTTGGCTGACTATTCCATGGCGTCTTCAACCTTCCTGGCAGCCTTCTTGGCTTCCTCTTTCAGTTTGGCCTCCGCCTTCATGGCGTCGGCCTGGACCTGCTTGGCTTCTCCTTTGATTTGCTGGCCCTTGTCGCCGGTGAGGGAGCCGACGGCGGACTGGATTTTGCCTTCAGCATCTTTGGCTGCGGCGTCGATTTTGTTGGACATGGTTCTCAGGGGTGTAGGGAGTGGAGCTGGGTTGATCGTCCATGCCATTGCAGGTGGCTGAGATGGCAAGGAAGCCATCAGCATTGCCTCTGACTTGACGGCGATGAGCTGAGCCTGAATGTCAGCTCTCACGGTTCTTTAGCCGTGCAATGGCACTACTCAGTCCTACGCAGAAATCGCTGCAGCAGACCGCTGATCCCCTGGCAGCGGGGGCTGCAGCCACCGCCATGGGGGCAAACTTCAGCGCCCAAGGCCCCTGTGGAGATTGTTAAGAGTTGTGTGCATATGGGCATGAGCTTTCTCAATGCAGCGGATCTGCTGTTATTGACTGCGGCTTCAATCAGAGTCCGTAACAACAGACGCCACCTGGCTCCGCCAGGAGCCCGCCGCCGTCAGCGGCCCAGGAGCACCTTCCGAAAAGGCACCCGGCCTGTGGCCCTGATCAATCAGGCCTCTTTTGTCACCCCCTCGATCCGGTCCTCGATCTCCTGGTAGATCTCCTGCAGCTGGGCGATGTTCTCGTCAGAGGTTTCCCAGTAGCCGCGGCCGTTCACCTCCAGCAGGGTGCCGACGATGCGGCGGAAGCTGTGGGGGTTGAGGTCCATCAGCCGCTTGCGCATCTCCGGATCGTTGATGAAGGTCTCGTTGGCCTCCTCATACACAAAGTTGTCGACCGCGCCGCTGGTGGCGCTCCAGCCCAGGGTGAAATTGAGCCGCTTGGCCACCTCCCGCACCCCTTCGTAGCCGGAATCGAGCATGCCTTCGTACCACTTAGGGTTGAGCAGCTTGGTGCGCGAATCGAGGCGGATGGTCTCGCTGAGGGAGCGCACCTGGGCATTGGCCGTGGTGGTGTCGGCGATGTAGCTGGTGGGAGCCTTGCCGTCGTCGCGCAGGCCGGCGATCAGCTTGGTGGGGTCGGAGTCAAAGTAATGGCTCACATCGGTGAGCGAGATCTCGGCCGAATCCAGGTTCTGGAAGGTCACATCGGCGGTCTTCATCGCCGATTCGAACACCTGCCGATTCTGGTTCATCTCACCGGGGTTGTCAGCGTTGAAGGCAAACGTCTTGCGGGACAGATACATCTCCTGCAGCTCGCCCTCCTCCTCCCAGGTGCTGTTCTCCACCGCCAGATTGACGTTGGAGGAGTAGCTGCCGCTGGCATTGGAGAACACCCGGGTGGCGGCGTCCCGCAGGGAGATGCCCTGCTCGGCGGCCTGCTCCTGGCTGTGCTTGCGAACGAAGTTCATCGCCAGGGGCTCGTCGGCCTCGGCGGCCATCTTCACGCCCTGGTCGATCAAGGCCATCTGGTTGATGAACAGGTCACGGAACACGCCCGAGCAGTTGACCACCACATCGATGCGGGGCCGGCCCAGCTCCTCCAGGGAGATGAGCTCCAGCTTGTTGACCCGGCCGAGGGAATCGGCCATCGGACGCACACCGATGAACCAGAGGATCTGGGCGAGGGATTCGCCGTAGGTCTTGATGTTGTCAGTGCCCCAAAGCACGCAGGCGATCGTTTCCGGCCAGGTGCCCTGCTCGGCCTTCTGACGCTCGATCAGCCGGTCGACCACCACCTTGGCGGCGGCGATGGCCGCCCGGGTGGGGATGGCCTGGGGGTCAAGGGCATGGATGTTCTTGCCGCTGGGCAGCACGCCGGGGTTGCGGATCGGATCACCGCCGGGACCGGGCAGCACGTACTCGCCATCGAGGGCCCGCAGCAGGCTCTCCATCTCCATGTCGGCACAGATCTGCTCCAGGCAGAAGCGCAGGTAGGCGAACTGGCGATCCAGCTCGGTGACATCCACATCGGGGAACCCGGCTTGGCGGCAGGCGCTCAACCAGGGGGACGGCAGGCGGTAGCCGAAGCGCTCCAGCAGATCGAAGAACCAGCCGAAGTTGCGCCGCAGGGTGACACGACCATCGGCGCCGGTGACCTCCCGGACCATGGCGCCCACCGCCGCACGGCAGGCCTCTGTGATCACCCGGTTGAGCTCCACATCCGTCAGCACACCTTCATCGTTGCCCCGGTACACCTCGGCGATGGTGCGGCCCCGGCTTTCCGCCAGCAGCCCCGGCAGGGAACGCAGGCCCTCCTCCTCCCGCTCCAGGGCGGCGATGCTCACCAGGGTGGCGATCGCCTCCTCGGCAGTGGGCGGCTTGCCGATGGTGTGCAGACCGCAGGGCAGCAGCCGGCTCTCGATCTCCATCAGCTGGCGGTACACGGCCCCCACCACGCCATCCCGGCCGTCGAGGTCGAGGGCCGCCGCGTCGGCATCCCCCTCGGGCAGGACCACGTCCTTGTCGAGGTTGCACTGGCGAGCGGTTTCGATGATGGCGTTGACGATCTGCACCCCCCGGGAGCTCTCCCGCAACTGCTGATAGGACCCCACCAGCTCACCCAGCTCCTTGAGACCCTTGTAGAGGCCGGCGTTCTCGGCCGGCGGGGTGAGGTAGCTGATGGTGGAGGCGTAGCCGCGCCGCTTGGCGATGGTGGCCTCCGACGGGTTATTGGCGGCGTAGTAATAGAGGTTGGGCAGGGCACCAATGAGCGAATCGGGATAGCAGGTTTCGCTCATGCCCATCTGCTTGCCCGGCATGAACTCCAGCGAGCCATGGGTGCCGAAGTGGAGCACCGCATCGGCACCCCAGACTTTCTCCAGGTAGGTGTAGTAAGCGGCGAAGCCGTGGTGGGGGCTGGCGCTGCGCGAATAGAGCAGGCGCATCGGATCGCCCTCGTAGCCGAAGGTGGGTTGCACCCCCACGAACACGTTGCCGAAGTGGCGGCCGTAGATCAGCAGGTTGGTGCCATCGCTGTTCAGGCTGCCCGGGGGCTTGCCCCAGTTCTCCTCCAGCCGCTCGGAATAGGGGGTGAGCCGTTCGTACTCCTCGACGCTCATGCGGTGGGCGATCGCCAGCTCGGGGGCCCCTTCAAGGGCCTCCGGATCGCTGAGCACCGCCTGCATCAGCTCCTTCGGGGTGCGGGGCATGGCGTCCACCGTGTAGCCCTTGGCCTTCATCTCCTCCAGCACGCGGAAGATCGAGCCGAACACATCGAGGTAGGCCGCAGTGCCCACGTTGCCCTTGTCAGGAGGGAAACTGAACACGGTGATCGCCAGCTTCTTCTCGGCCCTGGGCTTGATCCGCAGCGACGCCCAGCGGATGGCCCGCTCAGCGATGGCCTCCACGCGGTCCTGCAGGGTGTGGGCCTTGCCGGTGGCGTCGTCGCGCCCCGACAGCACGATCGGTTCGATGGCGCCGTCGAGTTCGGGGATGGCGATCTGCAGGGCCACCTGCACCGGGTGCAGCCCCAGGTCGCTCTCCTCCCATTCCTGGGTGGTCTGGAACACCAGGGGAAGGGCCACCATGTAGGGCCGGTTGAGCCGCTTGAGGGTCTCGATCGCCTTGGGATGGTCCTGGCGGGCCGGGCCGCCCACCAGGGCGAAACCGGTGAGGCTCACCACCCCATCCACCAGGGGCTGCTCCGGCTGGAGGGGGTCGTAGAAGAAGGAGGAGACGGGCCGGGAGAAGTCGAGGCCGCCGCAGAACACGGGAATCACCGTGGCGCCCCGGTACTCCAGCTCCTGAATGATGGCCACGTAGTGGGCGTCGTCGCCGGTGACGATGTGGCTGCGCTGCAGCACCAGGCCGATCACCGGGCCCCGGCGGGCCTTCTCGCAGAGATCGGCGCGGCTGGCGCTCCAGTTGAGGTACTCCTTGAGGTCCTCGAACATCCCCGGCGCCATCGGGTGCCAGATGCCCAGGTCCGGGAACACCACCGGGTCGGCGACGGTGAGCTGGGGACGCCCCAGCTCCGCTTTGCCGAACACGTAGCGATCGGCCAGCATCAGCAGGAAGTTGCGCAGGTTGTCCGGCGTTCCCCCCAGCCAGTACTGGAAGCTGAGCATGAAGGAACGGGCGTCCTGGGCCTTCTCCACCGGCAGGTACTTCAGCACCGTCGGCAGAGTGTTCAGCAGCTTGAGCATGGCGTCCTGGAAGCCGGCCCCATTGGCTTCCTTGCGCTTGCGCATGAACTGGGCGATGGCGCTCTTGCTCTGACCCAGCTGGGCCATCGAGAAGGTGCCCAGCTTGTTGAGGCGCATCACCTCCGGCATCGACGGGAACACCACCACCGCCTTGAGGCGGTCGCGGTGGGGGGCCACGGCGTCCACCACCTTCTGGGCCAGGTCCTCGATGAAGATCAACGAGGCGATGAACACATCGGCGGCGGCCACGTCGGCGCAGAAATCGGCGTAGTTGGCCGGGTCACGCAGCTCTTCGATCAGGTACCCGCTCAGCTCCACCGCCAGGGGACCGTTCTGATCGTTGAGACCGGTGGCGGCGGTGGTGAGGGCGTTCTGGTACTGGGGTTCGAGCACCACGTAGACGGCCTTCATCACCACCCGGTCGTTGACGCCATCGGTGGGGGCAGGGCTGACCCGGCGGCTGGCGGAACGGACCTGCGTGAACATGCGGCGGATGCGTTGAGCAATGTGAAGCAGCCTACGGAGCTCCCGCCGGGGACGCGATCGGTTGCAGCGCAGCGTTACAGGCCGGCACCCTGCCGGCGGGCCGGGCCACATAGGCTCGCCTGGAGTGCTAGCCGCCCATGACCGCGACCTCCCCGTCCCCAGCAGAGCCGGCGCCGATTCCGGTGGTGGTGGCCGGGGCCCTGGGCCGCATGGGGGCCGAGGTGATCAAGGCCGTGCTGGCGGCCCCCGACTGCACCCTGGTGGGAGCCATCGACACCACCCCTGGCCACGAAGGGGAGGATGTGGGGCTGACCCTGGGTCTCGGGGAGCTGGAGGTGGCGCTGAGCGCCGATTTCGAAGGCACCCTCTGCCAGGCGAGCCAGTCGGTGCGGCAGGCCGGGCCGGGCGGCGGGGCGGTGCTGGTCGACTTCACCCACCCCAGCGTCGTCTTCGAGCACTGCCGCGGCGCCTTCGCCTATGGCGTCCATCCGGTGATCGGCACCACCGGCCTGCGTCCCGACCAGCTCGCTGACCTGGCCCGCTTTGCCGACAAGGCCTCGATGGGGGGCGCGGTGGTGCCCAACTTCTGCGTGGGGATGGTGCTGCTGCAGCAGGCGGCGGCAGCGGCGGCCCGCTTCTACGACTACGCCGAGCTCACCGAGCTGCACCACAACCGCAAGGCCGATGCCCCCAGCGGCACCTGCCTCAAGACCGCCGAACTGATGGAAGAACTCGGCAAGCCGTTCAATCCCCCCCAGGTGGAGGAACACGAGAGCCTGGCAGGCTGCCGGGGCGGGCTGCGGGAGAGCGGCCTGCGGCTGCATTCGGTGCGGCTGCCGGGGCTGGTGGCCCACCAGGAGGTGATGTTCGGCTCCCCCGGCGAGACCTACACCCTGCGCCACGACACGATCGACCGCAGTGCGTACATGCCCGGGGTGCTGCTCACGGTCCGAAAGGTGCGCAGCCTGGGGGGCCTGGTCTATGGACTGGAGAGGCTCCTGTGAGCTGCCCCCCCAAGAGTCGATGCTGATCCCCCTCAAACCCGGCGAACTGGTCCGCCTGATCCCGGCGGTGGCCACGGGCTCCCAGTTCAGCGCCAGCAGTGGCGATCCGCGCAAACTGCTGCAGCGCGTGCTGATTTCGGTGATCGGCGGGGTGATTGCGCTGCTGATCAGCCAGGTACTGCTGTTCCGCAGCCAGGCCGGTCCGGTGTTCCTGGTGGTGGGCTTCGTCTTTCTCCTTTATGTGCTGTGGGGCCCGATCCTGGAAGCGGGCCGCCGCAACGCGCTGCTGCGGCGGTACCCGGCGGCCGCGATTTTCGAGGGGGTGGTGGCTGATCTGTTCCGGCGGGAGGTGGTGGAGAACCGGCGGGAGCAGGCCAACCGCCAGGGGCGGCTTGAGCTGGTGGAGAACCGGCGCACCTGGCTGTGCCTGGAGCTGGAGGACGAGGACGGCTACCTGGGCCAGATCCGTTTCCCACTGGAGAAGAAGCATGAGCTGATCCGGCCGGGGATGGTGATCCGCTGCCTGGTACTGAGCGAGCGCAAGGACTTTTCCCGCATCGGCGCCCTCTCCGATGGCTGGCTGCCCCAACTGAAGCAGTGGGTGGGGGAGTACCCCTACCTGCTGCGGCCGGCCTTTGAGGAGCTCTGCCTGCGGCGGCTGGGGTGAGGGAAGCTGGACGGATCCGAAACAATGCGTTACAATTCTCGTAACACTTCTCAAGGAGTCCTCCCATGACCGCCGCCACCCCCACCGCACCTACCGCCCTCGATCGTTCCTCCATCCGCGGCGCCACCGTCACCACCGAAGACGGCGGCCGCCTCAACGCCTTCGCCACCGAGCCCCGCATGGAAGTGGTGAGCCCCGAGAGCGGCTGGGGCTTCCACGAGCGCGCCGAAAAGCTCAACGGCCGCATGGCCATGCTTGGCTTCATCGCCCTGCTCGCCACCGAATTCGCCCTGGGTGGCGAAGCTTTCACCCGCGGTCTGCTCGGCATCGGCTGATCACGGCCGCCCCCATCGCCGCAGCAGACTTTCTGTTGCGGCTTTTTTGTGGCCATGCGCCCTTCGCTCCATGCCCGGATCAACGGAGCCGGCCCCACCGGCGCCCTGACGGCCCTGGCCCTGGCGCAGGCAGGCTGGCATGTGAGCCTCCACGATCCATTAGGCCCCGAGGCTCTGCGGGACCGGGAGCGGGCCTACGCCTTCACCCATTCCAGCCGTGACCTGCTGGAGCGGCTGGGCCTGTGGGGTGATCTGCGGCGCCAGCTGGTTCCCTTCCGCCGCCTGCGGCTCCAGGACGGGGCCACGGAGCGACGGGTGAGCTTCGATCCGACCGACCTGGAGCACGCCGGCGCGGTGGGCTGGATCGGCTCGCACCGGCCCCTGATGGCGTTGCTGCTGCGGCGCCTGGACCAGCACCCCGCCGTTGCGCTGGCGCTGGGAACAGCGGCACCGGTCGCCGCCAGCGAACCCGATCTTCTGGTGGCCGCCGATGGACCCGACTCCCCCACCCGGCGGGCCCTGGGCATCGGCCAGTGGAGCCACCGCTACACCCAGGCCTGCCTCACCGTGCAGGTGGAGATGGGCGGCGGCCACGACGACGAAGCCTGGGAGCTGCTGCGTCCGGAAGGGCCCTTTGCTGTGCTTCCCCTTGGCGAGCGTCGCTTCCAGCTGGTCTGGAGTTCGCCCATGGCCCGCTGCCGGCAGCTCGAAGCCCTGAGCGGCCCTGCCTTCCTCGATCGGCTGGCGGGGGCCCTGCCGGACCAACTCCAGCCCGAGGCCCTGCTGGCGGCGCCTCGCAGTTTTCCGGTGGCCCTGCAGCTGGCCCACCGCCTGCATCGCGGCCGCACGGTGCTGGTGGGGGAAAGCGCCCACCGCTGCCATCCGGTGGGCGGCCAGGGGTTGAATCTCTGCTGGCGGGATGTGGCGGTGCTGCACCAGCTCGCCGAGCAGGCCGCCCGGGGAACGCTGTCCCCGCGTCGCCTGGCTGCGGCCTACGCACGCCGCCGCTGGCCCGATCTGCTGCTCACCCTGCTGGCCACCGACCTGCTGGTACGGCTCTTCTCCAACCGTCAGCCCCTGTTGCTGCCGCTGCGCGGCCTGGCCTTCGACGTCCTGTCGCGGTTCGGCTGGAGCCGGGCCCTGGCCCTGCGGGCCATGACCCAGGGGCCTTGCCGCCTGCGCCAGACGCTCCCAGCATGGGGGGATGGTGATCAGCAGCTCTCCCCAGCCCCTGCCCTCTCCAGCCATGGTGCGCTTCCTGCGCCATCAGCTCGGCCTGAGTGAGAACGCCCTGCAGCTGGGCATCAAACAGTCCCAGCTGGAGCAGGCACCGCTGCCGGCGGTGCTCTGGCGGTTCGGCCTGATCAGCCTCGAACAGTTCGACACCGTCCTCACCTGGCAGGAGCAGCAGGGCTGAGCCTCAGCTGTAGATGATCAGCGACTCGATCGGCTGCTCCTGAGGCAGCCGGCTGCGGCCCTCCAGGGCCGCCAGTTCGGCCAGAAAGCCAAAGCCGCACAGCTCCCCACCGGCCTTCAGCACCAGCTCGGTGCAGGCCGCGGCGGTGCCGCCGGTGGCCAGCAGATCATCGACGATCAGCACCCGCGAACCCTCGCCGAGGCCATCGCTGTGGATCTCCAGCCGGTCGGTGCCGTACTCGAGGCTGTAGTCCACCCCGATCACCTCGCCGGGCAGCTTGCCGGGCTTACGCACCGGCACAAAGCCGACACCGACGACGGTGGCCAGGGCAGTGCCGACGATGAAGCCGCGGGATTCGATGCCCACGATCAGGTCCGGCTGAACCCGATCGCAGAGCAGGCCCAGCTGGCGGATGGCCTCGCCCCAGCCCTCGGGATCCCGCATCAGGGGGGTGAGGTCACGGAAGAGGATGCCCGGCTTCGGAAAGTCGGGAATGTCCCGGACCCAGGTGCGCAGATCGATCGATGAAGGGCTGCTGGGCATCGTGCTGGTGAAGGGACCGGTACCGGCGACGTGACGGATGGACGGCGCCGCTGGCATCATCGCAGTCATGGCCAAGGACACTTCGGAAGCGGCGACCCAGGACCACCCCTCCCGCCCCCTGCCCCGCCGGGGACTGGAGCGGCTCGATCTGATGCTGCTCTGCATGGAGGCGCTCGACCTCAACGGCGGCGAGGCGATGGTCTGGATGAGCGAGCAGCTGGGCTATGGCGGTCTCTTCCCCAACCGGGTGGAGCTGTGGAAGCGCCGCTGCCACAACCCCCTGCGACGCACCTGCCGGCGTGGCGAGGTTCCCGTCGACGAAACCGATGCACTGATCCGCATCCTCTGCGTCATGGCCGATCGCCTCTACCCGATGCTGCGCTCCCTGCTCTCCAGCAGCGAGCCGGAGGCGGTGGCGAGTGAACGCTGGGCGCTGTTCCAGGGGCGTCTGCTGGAGCTGGTGCAGGAACGCATGAATCCCCGCCGCAGCGGCGTGCAGAAATTGCTCGATCCCACCGATGGGGCCGCCCAGCGGCTTCAGCTGGTCCAGGGCCTCAGCCTCTGCGCCGGCCTGGGAGGCTTCGAGCGCATCAAGGCCAGCCTGATGGACGCGGTCGCTTGAGGCCGTCCCCCTGAGACCCCCCATGGTTCAGAGTTCCGTGATGAAGCAGAGCCTCGTCTTCGATCAGCTCAGCTGCCGCCTGCAGGTGGAAGGGCTCCCCGACGTCTCCATCGGCCAGAGCGGTGCGGCCCTTGGCATCATCACCGGGTGGAGTCTGCAGTGGGTGGGCCGGCCCCTGCTGGAGGGGCGGCGTGAGCACCTGCAGGCACTGATGCAGGTGGTGCTGCCCTACGCCCGGCACCTGATCAGCGGCGTGCGCCGCGACTTCAGCATTGCGGGCGAACCCGTCGATATCGGCCCCCACCCCGAGGGCGGCCACCGGCTGCTGCTGCGCAGCAGCCAACCCGACACCCCCCCGCTGGACATGCATCTCGACGATGCAGAACTGGCTGATCTGGTGCGGGTGCTCGACCTGTTGCGCCTCGATCCCCGCGTGCAGCTGCCCCTTGAGATCCCTGAGCCGGAGCCCCTCGGTCCCAGGGAACTGCTGGAGCGGATCCCCCTGCATCGCCGACTGACGGCCCCCCTGGGCGGGGCCGCGGCCCTGGCCGTCTCGGCGGCCCTGGTGCTGCTGCTGCCGCCGCCCGCCGTGCCACCGGCGCCAACCCCACCGGCCCCCCAGGCCGCTCCGGAAGCCCCACGTCCCTGAGCGCCCGGCCCGCGTCCTGTTGACTTCGGCCCCGCGCTGGTCACACTGGGGGCGACATCCTTTGCTTTCCACTGCCGTGCCATGGGCATGACCTGGTCGGAACTGCGCCGCCGGGTCGCACGGCTGGGAGCGGCCCTCGATGTGGTGGTGCGCAGCGATCCAGAGGTCTGCGGCTTGAGCGGTACCCGGTTCCACCTCACCCTCCACCATGGCGGGCAGGGTGACTGCACGGTCAACGACCTGTCCCTGATCGATTGCCCCAATGAGCTGGTGCTGATGGAATTCGAGCGGTGGATGCGGGGCGCCGGCTATCCGCTGGAGCTCTGAACCCCCAGCCATGCCGCAAACCCCCTACCCGCTGCATCTGCCGACACCGAGGGGACCAACGCCGGGAAAGGGTCTGCAGCTGCGCAGTCGCCGCCGCCGTCCATCCTCCCGATGGCGCCAGGTGCTGGCGGGACTGATGCTGATCGTGGCGGGGGCGCTGATCCTCGTCGGGCTGATGCAATTGCCCGAGCGGCTCGATGCCCTGCTCCTGGTCAGCAATGCCATCGCCAACCTGATCGGCGGGCTGAGCCGGCTCAGCATGGGGATCCTGCAGCTGGGCAGCGTGATCGTGGTGGCTTTGCTGGCCCTGATGGCCCTGCTGCTGCTGGTGGGCGGCGGTGTCCGGCTGGTGCGGGGCCTCACCGCCCGGCCCCGACGCCCCTCCTGACGCCCCCGGCTGCTCAGTGGTGCAGCTGCTGAAACCAGAACCCGGCCAGCTGCCACGACGACAACAGGAAAATCGCCAGGATCAGCCAGTTGACCCAGGCGGGCCGTTCGCGGTTCTCGAACATGGCGGCAGGGGAGTCGCTTCCTTCACGCCGATCCTGCCAGTGCAACCGCCCCAGCGTCCGCTTCGTGACAGGCGGTGGCACCAAAGGGATGTCAACGTCCCGTCCACGCATGACTTCCGGCGCCCTTCTCTCCTGTCTGGGCTTTCCCGGTTGGGGGGGACTGCACCTGGTTCTCCCCAGCCAGGGCGATCCGCCAGCCCTCGCCAGGCGGCTGCAGCACTGCCAGGGGATCCCCGCTGGCCAACTGCTGCCAGCCCTGCTGCGCCGCCATCGCGATCTGGAACCGCTGCACCCTGACCACTGGCCGTGGGCCAGGGGGGCCGCCATGGCCTGGCCCACAGCCTGGGGACATCGTTACCTGCTGATCTGCCGCTGGGGAGCCGTCCATCCGCTGCGGCTTTCCGCCTGGCAGCACAGGGGAAGCGGGGACTGGGTCCGTCTCTGTGAACCCATCCCCCTGCCCTGTTTCCGGGAGCGCTTCCTGGGTGCTCAGGAAATGACCAGGGCCACACCCAATCCCACCACCATCAAGGCGATGGCCCCCACAGCCCAGTAAGCATGGCTCTGGGCGTCTGCCCTGGTCTCACCGATCACCATCGTGCCTTCGTCGGCGTAGAGGTTGTCGTGGTTCTCGAGGTCGTGGGTATGCATGGGGCCTCCATCAAGCTCGTGGGACCCTTCAAACGTAGGGGCGTCCGGCGGTCTGATCCATCTGAGCGACGAACCGACATCCCACGCCATGGACGGCTCCCCGGCAGCAGCCAATAATGCCTGTGTCTGCAGATGCCCGTGCCCCCCTGGCTCCTGATCCTGATCACCCTTCTGGTGGTGACGCTGGTCATCAATCCCTCGGAGCAGGACTTCTCCTGGTATCGCAGCCTCAAACGGCCGGGCTGGATGAGCATCGATCCGTGGGTCCCCGCCGCCTGGGTCGTCATCAGCGTCAGCTTTTACTTCTCAGCGCTCTCCTTCTGGTTCAAGACCGGCGAATGGCTCTGGATGGCTGCCTACGCGGGCCTGCTGGTGCTCCTGCGCAGCCAACACTGTGTGATCTGCCGCCTCCGCAACCTGTCAGCGGGCCTTCCCATCTGCCTGCTGGGTTGGATGCTGACCTTGATGCTGACCCTGCTCGTGCGGCCAACATCTCCCCTGGCGGCTGGGCTGCTGGTGCCTGTGCTGGTGTGGACTCCGGTGGAAGCCATCGTCACCCTGCAGATGATTGGATTGAATCGCAAGAAGCAACGGAGCGGCCGTGGAGCCAATGATCGCGGCCCTGCTCGATCCCGCCGCCTATGACCATCCGGTCGAGCGGGTCGAGTGCCTGGAAACCCACATTTCCTGGATCCTGCTCACTGGAACCTTCGCCTACAAAATCAAGAAGCCGGTGAATCTGGGCTTCGTCGATTTTTCGACGCCGGAGCGGCGCCGCTGGTTCTGCCAGGAGGAGCTCAGGCTCAACCGGCGCCTGGCTCCGGACCTCTACCTCGGGCTCAGCCCCATCCATGGCCCGCCCGAGCGAGCCGCGTTTCACGGCTCCGGACCCACCCTGGAGCTGGCCGTGCGCATGCGCCAGTTTCCCCAGAGCGCCCTGCTGGGCGCGGTGCTCGAACGCCATGGCCTCAGCGATGCCCAGCTCGAAGGGCTGGCGGATGATCTGGCGGACTTCCACGCCGCGGCCGCGGTGGCTGCCCCGGAGGATGCCTACGGGGCACCGGAGCTGGTGAAGGCGCCGGCCATGGCCAACCTGGAGGTGCTGGGAGCGTGCGGACTGGTGTCTGAACCGGACGTCGCCGCCCTGCGGCACTGGACCATCGACCAGTTCGAGCGGCTGCGGCCGAGCTTCCTGCTGCGCAGAAGCCAGGGGCGCATCCGCGAGTGCCACGGCGATCTGCACCTGGGCAACATGCTGCTGGAAGGGGAGCGCCTTCGGGTCTTCGACTGCCTGGAATTCAGTCCGGAGTTGCGCTGGATCGACGTGATCAGCGACCTGGCCTTCCTGGTCATGGATCTGGAGCACCGCAACCGGCCGGACCTCGGGGCCGTGCTGCTCAACCGCTGGCTGGGCCGCTGCGGCGACTACGACGGCCTGCTCACCTGGCGCTGGTACCGGGTGTACCGATCGCTGGTACGGGCCAAGGTCTGCGCCCTGCGTCTGGGCCAGCAGAGCCTCGACGCCGAGGCCTCGGCACTCGTGCAGCAGGACCTGGAGCGGTATCTGCAGGGCGCCAGCCGTGCCACCGCCCGTCCAACCCCGGCCCTGGTGATCACCCACGGGGTGTCCGGCAGCGGCAAGAGCCACCGGGCCCGCCAGCTCTGCCAGCGGCAGGGCTGGATCCAGTTGCGTTCCGACGTGGAGCGCAAACGTCTCTTCGGCCGCTGGGGGCAGGGACTGGCCCCAGCGCTTCTGGGCGACCCCTACCGGCCGGAGGTGAGCGCCATGCTCTACGACCAGCATCTGCCCGAGCAGGTGGAACGGATCCTCGCGGCTGGGCTGTCGGTGGTGGTGGATGCCACCTTCCTGCGCCGCGATCAGCGGCGGCGGATGGAGGCCTTGGCCCGCCGGCGCGGTGTCCCATTCCTGATCCTGGCCTGCGTCATTTCCCAGGAGCAGGCCCGGCGGCGCCTGGTGGAACGCCAGATCCGTGGTGACGACCCCTCGGATGCGGACGGGGCCGTGCTGGAGTCCCAGTTCAGGACTGTTGAGCCGATTGACGAGCACGAACGGGCCCATGGCCTGGAGGTCGGTGCCCAGCTCACAGCCGGGACCCTGATCACGGCCGTGGCGGAGCGGCTGGCAGGGCCGGGCCAGCCACCGTCCTGAGGCCTAGAACCACTCGGCGACCGCGGCTTCGCGACTGTTGACGTTGGCTTCCGGCGTGGAGCGGCGGAATTCCATGGTGATGCTGCGCTTCTGCTCCCCGTCGGCGGCCACGGCCTCGATCGGATAGAGCTGCTGGCCATCACG